>NC_019684.1:0-1200000 GCF_000316645.1 Nostoc sp. PCC 7524 | reverse complement strand
CTGTAACAACCCCATCCAGAAAATCAGGTTCATGGGATGATCAACACAAAAACCCATCTCTATCGGATATAGAACCTACTATAGTACCTATTCCATATATACAATCTACGCCTTTACCCAGCCCAACTTCCACACCCTAGTAAAAGTGGTTGGAACTATTTTTCCAATTATTCTTTAGCTTTTTTACTGATTATTTTTAAGCAGACAATGGGAAGATTACTAAATGTGAAAACTTATACATAATTACGGTAGCGATCGCCTTGATTTCGCTGTGTTAGCTAGTTTTACAAAACTGCGATCGCAGTTTGATTATTATTCATTTCAAGTTATCTGGAAAACCTGAAATTACAGACTTTATTTCTGTACTATTTCAATAATTTTATTAATCACCTCTATTAACTTTTCCGATTTAAGCTGACCTGTTTTATATAAAATGATTTGCTTATCAGCAGTAAAAATACGATTTGGTCTGATATTGCTCGTCTGCTTTAAAGAACCAGAGATAAAATCGCTATTATCCAGTTGGATAGCATAAATATCTTTCACAAATTGGCTAGTAATTTGACAAAGCATTATATCATCGCCCGGAAATGTAGCAATAACTAAAGTAGGTCTGCGTTTTGTTTGCGTTAAGTCTGAAAATGGAAATGGAACAATCACAACATCGCCTTTTACAAATCCTGCCATGCGGCTTCTTCCTCTGGACTTAACCAATCTTTTTGTAAAGATGATTCACTCATAATAGTGATTTCTCTTATATCCTGTTGCTGATGCTTGGTTTGCAAAAACTGAACAAAATCTAAAACCTCTTGCAACAGTGGTTCAGGTAGTTTTTCTATTTCTTGTGTAATTTTTTCTTTGAGCATCATGTTCTGGAGTAGATTGAGTTTCCTACATTCATCATAAACAGTAAAACTATAGCGGTTCCCACACTCATCCTACACAGCAGACAATGGGAAGATTACTAAATGTGAAAACTTATACATAATTACGGTAGCGATCGCTTGTTGATTGTTAGATTAACAAAGAATATCTACAATCAAGCAAGTTAGCGGCAATCAACAATGGTATCTACTACTGCACGCTTCTCGGATGTCCAAAACCATTGGGCGCGTCCGTTTATTGAAGCCTTGGCGGAAAGACGCATTTTGAATGGCTATCCTAACGGTACTTTTCGCCCGGATAACTCAGTCACCCGTGCTGAGTTTGCAGCTATAGTTGCAGCTGTCTTTAACGTTGCAGTTAAGCGTCCTTATATCCCCTTTAGTGATGTTCCGGCTAATCACTGGGCGGCTGGTGCAATTAAAAAAGCTTACGAAACAGGATTTTTAACTGGCTACCCCAATAAAACTTTCGGACTCAATAACAAAATTGCTCGTGGTGATGTTTTAGTCGCCATAGTCAATGGCTTAGAAATTGCCACTAAGATTAAACCTGATTTATTAGACAAATTACCGCAAATCTATCAAGATACAACTAATATTCCTGGTTATGGTAGAAATCAAATTGCGATCGCTACCAGTGCAGGTTTAGTCTCTAGTTTTCCCAACATCAAGTTACTCAACTACAATGTTTCAGCTACTCGTGGCGATGTTGCTGCCATAGTCTATCAAGCTTTAGTTTATCTCGGTAATGCACCCAAGATTAACTCTGTATATTTGGTAGTTCCGCCCATCACTCGCCCCAGAACTGTCAAAGTCAGTCACCAACGAGAGTTTCGGGGCGCATGGATAACGACAGTATGGAATAGTGATTGGCCATCCAAAACCGGATTAACTACCGCTCAACAGCAAGCGGAACTGGTAGAGATTATCCAAAAATTACAAGAACTGAATTTTAACGCTTTAATTTTACAAGTCCGCCCAGAAGGCGATGCTTTGTATGC
Organism: Nostoc sp. PCC 7524; assembly: GCF_000316645.1. NCBI lineage: Bacteria > Bacillati > Cyanobacteriota > Cyanophyceae > Nostocales > Nostocaceae > Nostoc > Nostoc sp. PCC 7524. Next base: position 1,198,115 of record NC_019684.1, on the reverse strand, counting down.
TTCCCCTATTGAACCTTGGAGTGCTTGGTTAACAGGAACTCAAGGTAAAGCCCCAGAACCATTTTATGATCCCTTAGAGTTTGCGATCGCTGAAGCCCACAAACGCAACATAGAAGTTCACGCTTGGTTTAACCCTTACCGCGCCAAAACAAGCATCAAAGGCGCTCCCAATGTTCGTCCCCACATAGCTCTAACCAATCCAGAGGTAGTTTATCAATGGGGTAATCAGTTATGGATGGACCCAGGAGTAAAAATCGTTCAAGATAGAGCCTATAACGTGATCATCGATGTTGTCCGTCGCTACAATATTGATGCTATTCACCTCGATGATTATTTTTATCCCTATCCCATCCAAGGCCAATCTTTCCCTGATAACAAAACCTACGCTGCTTATCAAGCCGCAGGTGGAAAACTGAGTTTAGCAGATTGGCGACGAGAAAATGTCAATCAAATGGTGCTACGTCTATCTCAGGGAATTAAAGCCACCAAGTCCCATGTCAGATTCGGGATTAGTCCCTTCGGTATTTATCGCCCAGGACAACCACCCGGAATTACCGGCTTAGATGCCTACAATGTGCTGTATGCTGATGCGAAAAAATGGTTAGAACAAGGCTGGATTGATTATATCGCTCCGCAACTATATTGGCGCACAGACCAAACTCGACAAAGTTACCCTGTGTTGCTGAAATGGTGGACAGAAATTAATCCCCAGCGACGACACATTTATGCAGGTAATAACATTGGGCAGTTAGACGGTAAAGCCTGGAAAGATGAAGAGATAGAAAAACAAGTGAGATTTAGCCGCAACCTGATTAAAGATTTATCACTAGGGAATATCTTCTTCAGCATGAGTTCCATTAGTGAAAATCGTCAAGGTATTGCTGACAAGTTTAAAGGCTCACTGTACTCCACACCTGCCATAGTCCCTGCCATGTCTTGGCAAAATCAATCCGCACCACCCCCACCCAAAGAACTACAAGTCAACAACAGCAGACTCAGTTGGCAACCCGGTGATAATCAGCCGGTACGTTCTTGGACTTTGTATCGTCAAACTGGTGAGACTTGGAGACTACAAAGAATTTTGTCTGCTGGTACAACTTTCGCCACAGTACAACCAGGAACTTATGCTGTGTGTGCTGTGGATAGATTAGCGAATGAAAGTGAGGGTGTAGTGATTACGGTGAGTTAGGGATTGGGGACTGGGGATTGGGAAATACATCTATATATATAGATGTGATGTTCTTGGAAGTTCTCATTTACAGCAAATGTAACCGGAAAATCCAACCTACACCCCTACACCCTACACCCTACACCCTACACCCACTCCCTACTCCCTACTCCCCGAACACTCAAATAGATGTAAACCCAGTCGCTGGGAAAGTTCTTCACACACTTTTACCCCTCTGACACTATTTCCTCTGATATCCAAGGGGGGTGAAAATACTGCAATGCCCATCTGATGGGGGACGACAGCCATAATGCCGCCACAAACACCACTTTTGGCGGGAATACCAACTTTGTAAGCCCACTCACCGGCAAAGTTATACATCCCGCAGGTGTACATGACGCTGAGAATATCTTTGATATAACTTTTATCTACGGCTTGTTCACCGGTTATGGGGTTGATACCTTTATTAGCTAAAGTAGCTGCCATCACTGCCAAGTCACGGCAGTTTACCATGACAGCGCATTGTTGAAAATAGAGGTCTAAGGCTTCTTCAATATTTTGGTTAATCATGCCAAAGTTAAGCATCAAGTGCGCCATTGCCCGGTTGCGATGTCCTGTGCTACGTTCCGACGTAAAGACGGAAATATCTACAAATACATCATGACCAATATAGCGCCGGAACATATCCAGTAAGCGATTCAGGCGTTCTGTTGCTCCAGAACCTTTGATTAAACTGGTAGTGGCGATCGCTCCTGCGTTTACCATTGGGTTATAAGGTCGCTTTGATTGCTCATCCAGGATAATCGCATTAAATGCTTCCCCCGTTGGCTCTACACCAACCCTAGTCAATACATAATCTCGTCCATGATCTTCTAAGGCGAGTCCATAGGCAAACACCTTAGAAATTGACTGGATCGTAAATAACTGTTGATAATCCCCAACTTCGTAAACTTGACCATCTACGGTCACAATACAAATACTAAATAAATCTGGGTTGACTTTTGCCAGTTCTGGTATGTAGTTCGCTACTATCCCTTCCTTCAATGACTTGTATTGACTATGCAAGTCGTTAATTACGGTTAACAGCGAGGACGGAACTATTTCTAAATCTCCTTGATTTTCTGTGTCTACCATGAAGCTAATAGCTTGATTTCGTTTAAATTACAGATTGAATGTTAAATTTGATACTTTACAAAAATCAGCTACACACGTTGATGAATCATTTTCTGTTTTTTTACGATTCTTTTCATTTTGTCTGATCACAACATCCGTTACAGTAAAACACACTTTTTTTTACTCATGATTACTGTAATTTGTTGTCACTGATATCACATCTTTTATTTAATTTGAAAGTATTATTACATATTCTGGCGCATCAAAAATATATAAATGCAGATCACCAGTTCTAGTTGCCATCAAAAATATTATGGCTAGGAGGATTGCTATAGCTGCTTTTTTAGATATTATGAAAATAATATAAACTAAATTAAAATCAGTAAATTTATTGTTGCTTTCTTGTATTATATTAGATTATTATAAATTGTATTGAAAAAAGTTATCTGTCATAAAAAATACATATTTTCTTGGAATAATTACTGAAAAATATTATCTTCATCTCAGCATTTTAAAATCCGGAAATTGTTAAGTTTTGATAAGAAAATGTTAGTAGATCGAAAAAAACGTTACATAGGTGAAATCCGCATTTGAACAAGGTTTTGCCCCTGTGATCAAAACGTGAATTTGGAAAACATGGCATTTCCTACGCTAAAACCCTGATCCCCAAGCTCAGAAGTTCATGTTAGTCTGTTGCAGTCACAAGCAGAAAAGTGAAAACGGAACGAGTTCGTATTTTAGGAGCCAGCCACTAACAAGTGACATAAGCTCCTAGACCTTTGGAAACTGCTGTTCTACAGTCGCTTTAAAATTCGGACGCATGAATCAAAGACATTTGTGGACTATTGTTGCCCTGTCTCTGACTGTGTTGGGGACACCCTCAATTGGTCGGACTCAGACTACTAAAGAAACTACACTAGCTGCCCAAAAAACACCAGCTAGTAATGTACAGAAAGTAGGAGAGTTTAATTCCTCAGCAGGGAAAAGAACCTCTAATGCTGTGATTACCAGCATTCATCCTCACAACGTTGGAGGCAAAAGGGCAGCAACCCTGTATATCCGGAATATTCCAGTTCTCACCTTTTTGAGTTCCAAGCCAGTTGCCAGTGCTGAGAAGAAAGTAGGTGTTATAGGAGATGAAGAGGGCGTGCAGTCGTACGCCCTTATTGCTGATAACCCAGTTCAGGTAGCGAGCGTAGGAAATCTAGCAGGTGTCAAGAAGCAACCTGGCTTACAACAAGATGATCCAGTTCATCGAGCAGGTTTAGTAGCAGCCAGGATCAACCAGATGATCCGGGACAATGTGAACGCCGAGAAAATAAGCGTTAGTTGGAAGGGAGAAGGCGAGTCTGTAGTTGCCAATCAATCCCAAAATAAAGGTGTTTCTGTCCAACAACAGTCAGGCGATCGCTACACCATTAAGATTAACAGCCAAGAGTTGGTAGAAATCAATCAAAATACTCGCCTGGCAGATAGCACCAATAACCTAGCTAAAGACGCATTGCAAGCAACAAACCGACTGCGGAGACTTATCGGCAATGCGTCTCCCATCAGTGAGATTGCTAACTTACCATCTCGCGCCAAGTCATCACCATCCATCGCCAATTTGCCGCAACGAATTGCGAGTACATTTAGACTGAATTTTAGAGGCATAGCTTCCTTTTACGGGCGCGGTTTCGCTGGCAGACCTACTGCTACTGGTGAACGGTTTAATCCCGAAGCCATGACTGCCGCCCATCGCAGCTTACCCTTCGGCACACGGGTTCGTGTCACCAATACCCGCAACGGTCGTTCTGTGGTAGTGCGAATCAACGACCGGGGGCCATACATTCGGGGTCGGATTATTGATGTATCAACAGGTGCAGCCAGAATGTTGGGCATGATCGGTAGTGGTATTGCACCAGTGAAGATTGAAGTGTTAGGTCGATAATTATTAGGGACTGGGGACTAGGGACTAGGGAAAAAGAACTGGGGAAAAGAAAGTAGATTTTTTCCCAATCTCCAATCCCCAATACCCAATCTCCAATACCCAATCCCCAATCCCCAAGTTCAACCATCTCTTCCCTCTATTTCAGAGATAAACTAACGGAGGAGAGGCTAAAGAAGAACTAGGGGTATTTTTTTGTGCGCCTGCTAACAACAGTTGCTGCTTTACGTTGCTATTTAAATCAACATCGCCAGAAAAATCAGCTGACAGTATCAGAGGACATGATACTCAATGGAATGACCGAGTGGTATCAAACCGCAGTCGGTTTAGTGCCGACGATGGGTAATTTACATCCAGGACATTTAAGCTTGATTGAACGGGCGCGGCAAGAAAATTCGACTGTGATGGTGAGTATTTTTGTGAATCCCTTGCAATTTGGCCCGAATGAGGATTTTGACCGCTATCCTCGGACTTTGGCACAAGATCAAAAATTATGTGAGCAAGCAGGGGTCGATGCGATTTTTGCACCAACTCCGGAAGAAATAGGAATTAACGAGAAGAATATACAAGAAAGTCAGGTAACACAAGTAATCCCTCCATCTGCTATGATATCAGGCTTGTGTGGTCATTCTCGGCTAGGTCATTTTCAGGGTGTGGCTACAATTGTAACCAAGCTTTTGAACTTGGTACAACCAGATCGAGCCTACTTTGGTCAAAAGGATGGTCAGCAGCTAGCTATCATTAAACGGTTGGTGGCTGATTTAAATTTACCAGTAGAAATTATTGCGTGTCCCATAGTGCGAGAAGCTTCGGGTTTGGCCTTGAGTTCTCGCAATCAGTATTTGACTGCACAAGAAAAACAGCAAGCAGCAGTATTGTATTGCGGCTTGCAACAAGCTGAAATGGCATTTCGTGAAGGTGTTCGCGATCGCACTCAGTTAATAGCGGCAGTACAGCAGGAAGTAGCAAAGGTCAGTACAGTTGCAGTGGAATATATTGAATTAGTTGAACCGACTACGTTGATGTCTTTAAATCATATTGAGGAGGAAGGAATGCTCGCGATCGCAGCTCGTCTTGGTTCTACACGTTTAATTGACAATACCATCTTGCGCGATCGCCAACCTATCATCGCTATTGATGGGCCAGCCGGTGCTGGTAAATCTACAGTAGCTCGTCAAGTAGCAGCCAAGCTAGGTCTAGTTTATCTAGATACAGGTGCTATGTACCGTGCTGTGACTTGGTTGGTGCTACAACAAGGTATTGCCATTGATGATGAGTGTGCGATCGCTGAATTAGCTAGCAAGTGCAAAATAGAACTGACTCCCAGCCAAGATTTGCAGTCTCCGGTGCGGGTTTGGATTAACGATATTGATGTCACCCAAGCAATTCGCACAATTGAAGTCACATCTCAAGTATCGGCGATCGCTGCCCAAAGTTCTGTTCGGGAAGCATTGGTGAAACAGCAGCAAAACTGGGGTAAAAAAGGCGGTCTCGTAGCTGAAGGCAGAGACATTGGTACTCATGTATTTCCCGATGCCGAAGTGAAAATCTTCCTAACCGCCTCAGTTGGTGAGCGAGCTCGTCGTCGCCAACAAGACTTTCAAAAACAAGGTCAACCAGAGGTCAGTTTAGAGCAATTAGAACGAGACATTGCTGAACGTGACTGGAAAGATAGCAACCGCAAAGTTTCCCCCTTGAAAAAAGCTGCGGACGCATTTGAAATTCCCACTGATGGACTAACCATACCAGACGTTACAGAACAAATTGTCAATTACTACCAACAACGCTTGTCTCAGTGGTAATTACTGTTGATGATTGTGAGTTGTAGCAAATAGATATATCCCAGAACTATACCGTAGACACACTGTGCGATGCTCCAAGGTTGTGGCTAACTCATTGCACGGCATATCGTTCAAAACATATAGTCTTCTGCTTTTCATCCCTCGGATGTCTCCGAGGGATATTTAATTTTGAATTTTGAATTGATAGTTTTCCAGTGCCATCAAGCGGGCGATCCTAATTTAGGATTATAGATTTTGGATTAAAAGCCTTGGTGAGAAGTCTATTCCAGAGGTTAGAACCAAAAATACTTATCCCAAGTTCGTATGACTCTCCCTATTTTGGCAACTATCTTTAAATAATACTCGTAAAAATTTTTAACTTTCATCAAGTGCTTTATTTAACATTGTAAATACTTTCAAAATTAATTCATCTAACTTGAGGATGATTTGCAGGACTTCTATTACTACTCCTGAAGATAGAAGTATGACACTTCAATTATTAACTAAAAGATTTGTATTACAGATTCATTAGTCATTATTAAGTTGTTATTTGCTTCCCTATTTCCCTACTCTCCACATAGCCGACGACAGTTGCCTTAATTCGGGAAACCCGCCCACGGCACTGTCTCCCCAACGCAGTGGCTCCTCCCTACTCCCTACTCCTAATTAGTGGTAAAACTATATGGTGTTCATGATTAAATATCTATCAATAACCTATTCTTGCGATCTATTGCTTAGGAAGTATTAGTAGTTTTTATTTATCTTACAAATTACCTCTAATTGGACGAGAGCCAAGAGGGTTTCATGTTCCGCTCCTTGTGGGCAATTAAAATTTTTGGGGAAAGGTTCAAGCCCCACCCCTTATGGGTAGCATTTCTCCCTCCTGCCTTTTGCTTTCTGTCTTCTGCCTTTCTTGTTGACTTATTAGAAGATGACTTTGTATTAATCTTCACTTTGGTAGTAGAATGACGATGTTAAGTTTTATATCCTAAGTATTAGGGACATAAAACTACTAGGCATAAAACCTGTAAATTCCTAAGCTGCCACAATAGGTTTCAACTGGCAAACAATAAAGAGAGGACTTCACAAAATGGCATTCACACAACCACCCTTACCTTACGACTTCAATGCTCTAGAGGCGTATGGCATGAAAGGTGAAACATTCGAGTATCACTATGGCAAGCATCACAAAGCTTATGTAGATAACCTCAACAAGCTCACCGACGGTACAGAACTAGCTGATAAATCCTTAGAAGAAGTCATCCAAATCTCCTTTAAAGATTCATCTAAGACAGGAATCTTCAACAACGCCGCCCAAGTTTGGAACCACACCTTCTTCTGGAATTGTTTGAAACCCGCAGGCGGCGGCGCACCTACAGGAGAATTAGCTGCTAGGATTGATAAAGATTTTGGTGGCTTCGACAAATTTCAAGAAGAATTTTCTAACGCTGCTGCAACCCAGTTTGGTAGCGGTTGGGCTTGGTTGGTTGATGATGGTGGCACACTCAAAGTGATGAAAACACCAAATGCAGAAAACCCCCTAGCTCATGGTAAAAAAGCACTCCTAACTATAGATGTTTGGGAACACGCCTACTACATCGACTTTAGAAATGCTCGTCCAGCATTTATCAAAAACTTCTTAGATCAATTAGTCAACTGGGAATTTGCTGCTGCAAACTTAGGTTAAGAACCATATTCTTAAGTTTTTGTCAATATCCCCAGCAACAATCATTAGTTGATTACCCAACATAGCAAACAGTCATGACTAAAATCGTGGCTGTTTTGTTCTCTAAACTGGGGATTGGGGACTGAGTATTAAGCAGTTAGTAGGGTGCATCAGTGCCAGAAAACCTAGCTATACCAAGAAATTATTCATACTGACGCACCCTACATTTTGAATATTTTTGTATTTGGAAGCCCCTAAACATTTTTATGCTCTTTTTATAGCTCTTGCTTGTGGGAGCTAGCTTAAATTTAAAAGGTGATGTCATGAAAAATATGGATAGCAAAGAACTTGCACAATACATGGAATCAACCAATGGCATTGCTAAACCCTGGCTATTGGTGCAGTTGCGCCTGAAAAAACTCCAAGAGAACCGAGCAACACTTTCAGAAGATGCCTATGCTAAAGAATTAGCAGATATCCACGAAGATTTGATGAATTTGGGTGAATGGTGGCGCGGCTTAGAAAATGAAGTATTTTAGTCAACAGTCAGCTCTATAGACTATTGACTATGGACTATGGACTATGGACTAATGACTAATGCTAATGACTAATAACTAACTCTTATGGATTATCGGGATGCAGGGGTTGATGTTGAGGCTGGTAGAGCCTTTGTAGATCAAATTCGCAATTTGGTTCACAGTACCTTTAGGCCAGAAGTTATCGGTGGTTTGGGGGGTTTTGGTGGTTGCTTCCAACTTCCAGGCGGTTACAAGGAGCCAGTTTTGGTTTCTGGGACTGATGGTGTGGGAACAAAACTCAAAATCGCCCACATTCTCAACCGTCATGATACTGTTGGCATTGACTTAGTGGCGATGTGCGTCAATGATGTTTTAACATCTGGGGCAGAACCATTATTCTTTTTAGATTATGTTGCTACAGGCAAACTAGATAAGGAACAGTTGACTCAGGTAGTGGCGGGTATTGCGTCTGGGTGTAGACTGGCTGGTTGTGCCTTGTTGGGTGGAGAAACAGCAGAGATGCCGGGTTTTTATCAAGTCGGGGAGTATGACTTGGCTGGTTTCTGCGTGGGAATTGTAGAAAAAAGCCAAATGTTGGACGGTTCTCAGGTGCAAGTGGGAGATGTAGCGATCGCACTTGCTAGTGCTGGGGTACATAGTAATGGTTTAAGCTTAGTACGTAAGATTGTCAGCGATGGGGGATTTTCTTGGAGTGACGCGCCAGAATTGTTAGGTGGTAAAACTATCGGCGAAACATTCCTGCAACCGACACGTATTTATGTCAAACCCGTTCTCGCTGCACGGCAATCAGGGTTAAAAATTCACGGCATGGCACATATTACAGGTGGTGGTTTACCGGAAAATTTACCTAGATGTCTGAGCCAAGGTCAATCAATTAAAATTAACCCCAATAGTTGGACAATCCCCCCTCTATTTCAATGGTTAGCTGAAGCTGGATCTGTCAGTGCGGCAGCGATGTATAACACTTTCAATATGGGTATAGGTTTTGTGCTGCTAGTACCACCCCATCAAGCAGAACAAACAGTTACTTTCTTTCAATCACAAGATATTCCCGCTTTTGTTGTGGGTGAAGTAATTAGCGGTGAAGGAACTTTGACAGGACTGTAAAAAGTTAATTTTAATACAGTATTCGGATACTCATTCGAGGTTGGTAGGACTTGATAGTTCTACCAAAAACCTGATTTTGTGATGATTTGCTTCATATAGATTTTCCGTATATAAGGCGAACTAAAGAAATATTTGCGACTTATACTTATCAAGGCAATTGAAAATACTCATGACCATAAGCATTTAGATTTGCTAACGTAGTCTTAACATATTGCAAAATTTTGGCTGATAAAACTAAAAAAAATAGTATTCAGCACTAATTATTAGGTGCTGTAAGGTGCTGATTTCTGGATGTGGCGTGTAGGTGTGTACAGAATCACGTATTTTTATTCAGAGGGGGTTATGGTTGTAAATTTTGCTCGGACATCTGCTACTTGTGAAGTTTTACAGGAAGTTTTTCAGCATATAGATGCCCAAAGTTGTCCGCGATTATTTAACTTTCATATGCACACTGTCTATTCAGATGGGAGGTTGCAGCCGAGTGTATTGATGGAACAAGCGATCGCGATTGGCTTAAAAGGCTTGGCGATTACTGATCATCATACTGTGGGTGGGTATGAAGCAGCGCAAGTTTGGTTAGAAGACTGGAAGTGGAGTCACCCCGGAGTCAGAACTCCGCATCTATGGAGTGGTGTAGAAGTCAACGCCAATTTATTAGATGTGGAAGTTCATATTTTGGCTTACGCTTTCCAACCAGAACATTCCAGTATGAAACCTTATCTGCAAAGAAAGGTGACTTCAGGGAAAGAATATCAAGCAGCCAACGTGATTGCAGCTATTCATGCTGCCGGGGGATTAGCTGTACTAGCTCATCCAGCACGTTATAGGCGATCGCACTTTGACTTAATTCCCGCCGCCGTGGAATATGGGATTGATGGTGTAGAAACATTCTACGCCTACAATAACCCCAATCCCTGGAAACCCAGCGCCATAGAATCTCAACAGGTACAGCAATTAGCTGAAAATTATGGAATTTTCAATACTTGCGGTACTGATACCCACGGTTTGAGCCTACTCCAACGGCTGTAAATATGTCTATTTCTATTCAAAACTCCTGGTTTAACCCACCAGGGGATTTTGTATCAGATTTAGGTAAGTGTTAAATAGTCATTAATCATTAGCCATGAGTTAAAATTAAGAAATAATTCCCAACTTTAGATGCGTTAAAATTGGCAAATTTTTGATATAAATGTTGGGATAAACTATTAAAAAAAGTATTAAAAATTATTTATTGTTGCAAGTTTTAACTTTAATTCAGTCAAAAGATAGGGTGCGATCGCTTTAACTAAATAAAAACTAATTCTAAACTACAGTTATTTATTTTAAACAGTAAGAAAGAAAAAAATTAAAACAATACTGAGAGCTAAAGCGAACAAAAGTGCATATTCAAACCGACGACTAATAAAGCCGATCGCAGTAATCAAGGCGATAAATAAAATAGCAATGCCAATATATTGTTCACGCTGCCAACCTTTAGCAATTAATGAATCTTGAGGGTTGTTTCCAGGTGAGGGGTTTTCTTGAATAATCCCAGGCGATCGCTTTGGTGTTGATAATTCTTGTATTTGTAAATTCATATGATGAATAATCTATAGGAATCCGCTTTGATTTCTAAAATTATCTGCGTAGTCAGGCAATAGGTAATAGGCAATAGGAAAGGAGAGAGTAGGGGTGTACTGAGTTTTTGTGCGCTAGCGCAGGCTACGCCAACAGAAATCAAATACGAGTCCTATATAAATATTTTTTATCAAAAATTTTATCCCTCAAAATTAATATCCTCAAGGAAATCATTTCCCAAAATATCTTCCTCTAGAATAATTATTTTTGACATTTTTTTGTCTTCCTAGAGAGAGAAATATTGATCACTCCATTAGAAAGAAGTAATTATTAGTCTAACTTTTAAGATTGAACTCAAGAATAGTAATGTAACTCTTGGAGACTAAATATCAATTAATAATCATGCAAGGTTTGCTTGAAAGATAGTACAGCATAACTTTCTCTTCAATTAACCGAACCAATGCTTCAGTAATATTGAGAGGGTGTTTGAAAATTGTTCGGCTGTGACTTTAAGTACATTCAGATCCCCCCTAACCTCCCTTAAAAAGGGGGGGAATAAAAATTAAAGTCCCCCTTTTTAAAGGGAGCCACCGCGTTGGGCGGGTTTCCCGACTTGTAGCAAGTGGCGTGGATTTAGGGGGATCTAAACTGATTTAATACTTCGTTAAGGACTTTTCAAACATCCTCTGAGTCTATCCTCCGCTCAGGCTCAGTCTGCATTCCTTAACTCATCTTATACAAGAAATTGACTAATAATTAAATACAAATTTTTCCAGAGCCAATTCTAGTAGTTAATTCAGTCAAATATAGGACTTTTATTTGATTTTTGTTGGCGTAGCCTGGGCTATGCGCTTACAACATTTAGTATACTTTTACTACCTTCTTTCCTATTGCCTATTGCAAGAGTGGCTATTACCTGCATATGCAGATAATCTCAGAAATCAAATCAGATTGCTATATATGATAATTGCTGATATTTTAACTGGTTTATCAGCATTTTTAAGGAAAACAAAAGCACACTCATAACTTTTAGCTTATTCCTTTTTAATCAGGTAAATAATCATGACCACACAGGAGCAGCTCAATCAATGGTATGAACTAGCACAACAATTGCGAATTGATAGTATTCGCGCTACAACCGTTGCTGGTTCCGGTCATCCGACTTCTTCAATGTCCCCGGCGGATTTGATGGCGGTTTTGTTATCTAATTATCTCCACTACGATTTTGATAACCCCCACAACTCCAATAACGATCGCTTTGTGATTTCTAAAGGACACGCTGCACCATTGCTTTACTCTATGTATAAAGCTGCGGGAGCGATCACTGATGAAGAATTACTGTCATTGCGAAAAATTGGCAGTCGCCTAGAAGGTCATCCTACACCTGTTGTACCTTGGGTGGATGTGGCGACCGGCTCACTAGGACAGGGATTACCTGTTGGTGTGGGGTTAGCTTTAGCTGGGAAGTATTTAGATCAGCTACCGTATAATGTCTGGGTGTTACTAGGTGATAGTGAAACCGCCGAAGGTTCAGTATGGGAGGCTTTTGACCATGCGGCTCACTATACCTTAGATAATCTCATTGCCATTATTGATGTCAATCGGCTCGGTCAACGTGGTCAGACTGAGTTAGGCTGGAACACCCAAGCTTATGCTAATCGAGCCAGAGCCTTTGGTTGGCAAGCAATTGAGATTGATGGTCATGATTTGATAGAAATAGATCAAGCCTTGAGTGCGGCTGTGAGTATTAACGATCGCCCGACGGTAATTATTGCTCGCACCAAGAAGGGTAAAGGGGTAGCTTCTCTAGAAGATTTAGGTGGTTGGCACGGTAAAGCCTTAAAATCCGATGCTGAAAAGCAAGCGATCGCCGAGTTAGGTGGTGAACGCCACATTACTATTCAAGTCAGACAACCAGAAACCCAAGCCCAGCCTGCAACGATCGCTACAGCCCAACCTTTGCAACTTCCCAACTACGAGAAAGGTGCAGAGATAGCAACTCGTCGCGCCTATGGTGATGCCCTGAAAGCTCTAGGCGCTGCCCAACCGCAAGTAGTTGCCCTCGACGCAGAGGTGAGTAATTCTACTTATGCAGAAGATTTCGCGGAAGCTTACCCAGAGCGATACTTTGAGATGTACATCGCTGAACAGCAAATGGTAGCGGCGGCTGTAGGTTTGCAAGTGCGAGATTACAAACCCTTTGCTTCTAGCTTTGCAGCTTTCTTAACTCGCGCCTACGACTTTATTCGCATGGCGGCTGTCTCCCGTGCCAACATTAAGTTAGTCGGTTCTCATGCAGGTGTATCCATTGGGGAAGATGGCGCTTCCCAGATGGGATTGGAAGATTTAGCGGCTTTTCGTGCTGTGTGGAGTAGTACCGTACTCTACCCTAGTGATGCTAATCAGACAGCAAAATTAGTAGAGCAAATGAGCGATCGCAATGGTATAGTTTATCTCCGCACCACACGAGCTAGTACACCAGTCATCTATGGTGCAGATGAAGCATTCCCCATTGGCGGTAGCAAAGTCCTCCGAATTTCTGGCCAAGATGAAGCTACGGTGATTGGTGCAGGTATCACCTTACACGAAGCACTTAAAGCCTATGATCGTTTGAAAAATGAAGGGATTACAGTCCGCGTCATCGATGCTTACTCAGTCAAACCCATTGATGTGCAAACACTACATCAAGCAGCCCACGATACAGAAGGTAACTTAGTAGTTGTTGAAGATCACTGGCCAGAAGGTGGATTAGGCGCGGCTGTCTTAGATGCTTTTGCGGGTACTGATGGTATTTCCAGCTACGACGGGCCACAACTACAAGTCATTAAGTTAGCCGTGCGTGATCTGCCAGGTTCCGGTACACCAGAACAACTGCTTCATGCTGCCAAAATTGACGCTGACGCGATTGTTGCAGCCGTCAAAGCCCAAGTCAGACAACCTGTGGGTAGTGGTGCGATCACCTCCGGTGGGCGGAACGCCATCACCTCCTCGGCACAATAGGCAATTAGTTTCCCTGTCTCCCCTGCTACCCCATCTTCCATTACTCCCAACTATGACAATTCAGTCGTCAGCCAGAGGTAAACCAGAAAAAACATTTTTAGGCTAATAACATAGATAGTTTTTTAACAAAATAGGAATAGCATATGCCACTCTATAAACTCGAAGAATTTGATCCCAACTACCGAGAAACCTTTGGGGGAGATGATGTTAAATCTTTAGACCTTTATACTGAAGGTGGCGTAAGAGTTGGCTCAATTGCTGACGCTTTAGTTGACCAAAATGGCCGTTTTCGTTATCTAGTTATTCACACAGATATAGATTCAGTGAATAAGAACATCTTACTACCAATTGGTCTTTCTCGCATTAATTATCCTGCCCAACGTGTTTATGTCGATGGACTGAGTAAACAACAAGTAGAAAGTTTGCCGGAGTACCACGAAAACATAACTCTTAATGAAGATTACGAAGAAAAAGTACGTAGTGTATTTCGTTCTCCCACTAGCACTATGATGTATGAACGCGAAACATACAGCTATCAAAAAGAACCTGCTTTATATGGGTTAAACGAACCATATCATCAAACATTTAGACTATATGAAGAAAGATTAATTGCTAATAAACAGCGAATTAAAACCGGAGAAGTAGCCGTTGGCAAGCACATTGAAACTGAAACTGCCAGGGTGACAGTACCGATTCAAAAAGAACGTGTTGTGATTGAGCGTGTTGGACCAAGAGTTTCAGAAACAGGAGAAACAATCGTAGATCCAAAAGAAGTAAAATTTCAAGCGGGGGAAGTCGCAAGGATTGAATTGTACGAAGAAACACCTGAAATTCGTAAACAAGCTTTTGTCCGTGAAGAAATCAGAGTCAGAAAAGTAGTAGAACAGGAGACGGTGGAAGCACAGGATACCATTCGTCGTGAAGAATTAGATATTGATACAGCAGGCAACTTAGTAATGAATGAAACTCAAGTTCCCCAATAGGAAATCATGTAACAAGATGTCCTTGAATAAGAGTTTTGGATTAATTTTATGGCAGAAATGCAAGTAGATAAATAATCATTTTCGCTTGGATTTCTGTCATTGCAATTATTTAATTTAAGATCTATATACTTAAATTAATCAGAATAGATTTTAGGTTTTTTCTGCTGAAGATAACCTCGGCAAGATGAATTATGACCAACTGTTTTATATTTTGTTAGCTGAATCTATAACTTAGGATATTACTTTATAAAGCTAATTCAGTCGTGGGAAAGAGGAAAATTAGACCATAAATCTTTAGTTTAGATATTAGGAGATATTTTATAAAATCATTGAGGTAAAACCAAATGGTACTTTACAAACTAGAAGAATTTGATCCCAATTACCGCGATACATTTCAAGGAGATGATATCAAAGGCCTTGGTGTCTACACAGAAAGATCTGACGAAAAGATTGGTACAGTTAGCGATGTTTTAGTAGACGAAGATGGCCATTTCCGCTATTTAGTTGTTGACTTAGGTTTTTGGATTTTTGGCAAGAAGGTCTTATTACCAGTTGGTCGTTCCCGCATTGACCATAGCAGCAACCGCGTTTACGCCATTGGTATGACCAGAGAACAAGCGGAAAATTTACCAGAGTTCAACGAACGTTCAGGTCTTGACTACGACTATGAAGAGCAGGTGCGTGGAGTATATCGCAGTCCTAGCTACACCACCAGTCCTTTAGAAACATCAACACCTCTAGAAACCTCCACACCGATTGAATCCCCTAGAACAACAGGTGCAACTTCCCAACCGACGACAACATCAAATTATAGCCACGATACCTATACATACGAGCATGAACCTGCTTTGTATGGACTCCATGAGCCACACCATGAAACTCTGAGATTGTACGAGGAAAGGTTGGTTGCTAACAAACGCCGTCAGAAAACTGGAGAAGTAACAGTTGGTAAACACGTTGAAACTCAAACAGCCAGGGTAGCAGTACCAGTGGAAAAAGAACGAGTTGTGATTGAACGTGTTACACCAGAAGATGCTGGTACTGTTGTTTCTCCTAATGAAGCGAACTTCCGTGAAGGTGAAGTTGCTCGTGTAGAACTTCATGAAGAAACCCCTGATATTCGCAAAGAAGCGGTTTTACGGGAAGAAGTCAGAGTGAAAAAAGTTGTGGAGCAAGAAACCGTTCAAGCTGAAGATACTGTTCGTCGTGAAGAGCTAGACGTAAATGCTCCTGGCCTTCCGATTGAGGAGCGTTAATCGTTAATCAATCAGGACTTACGTAAGTTTCACAAAAATTTTAATTGTTTGTAGTCAGGACTACCCTATGGGAAGACTGCGCCAACGGAGATGCTACTACGCGAACAAAATCACGACTAAAGTCCTGACTACAAGCTGAAAATGATAGTTGCGTAAGTCCCACTATAGTGACAGTTAATCAAGATAAGATTACTTGAATAATTAGTGATATGCCTGAATATTTAGCTTCAGAAACACCTGAGCCAAAAGTGAACACTGATTTGCAAACAAATTTAAGCAGAATTGAGGATGAGAAACTTATTCGCTTGCTGGAGGAACAACTATTAGTTAATAGTAGTAAGCATAAAATTGGTGAAGTAATTGTTCGCAAAGCCATCGAAACTAAAATGGTGCAAGTTCCTGTAAGACGGGAGAAACTCATTGTAGAACAAATTACTCCAGACCATAAACAATTGGCAGAAATTGATTTAAGCCAAGGAGAAATTACAGGAATCGAGTTAACAACAACTGAAAGCCCAGAATTTACTGGTCAATTGAGTGGCTTAACAGTCAGTGGAAGTTTTCTTTCCCCTAAAATTGCTAGTTTACTATTGAATGCGATCGCTCTAGAACGCATTCACGGTTGTCAGCAGGTGCTAGTGTCAATTTCTGTAGACAATGAAGAACATCAAAAAAAATATCAGGAGTGGTTTGACCGTTGCTCTCATGGTCAATTACCAACGTCTGAGAAATAACTTGATTCTGATGACCATAATTACTAACTTATAACCCCGTTTTCTGCAAGTAGACGGGGTTTTGCTATCTTATAAACTATTTTAATTTTTCTAATTTTTAGGCATATATCTTTTGCGATTTCCTATTGCAAATAGTAATACAAAAAATGTGAGAATACCAGCCAAATATAAAGGATAGCTATAAGTAATAGGATTGGTTTGACTAACCAACATACCAGCAATTACAGGCCCAACTCCATTAGAAACACTTAAATACGATGAATTTAAACCCAAAGCCGTCCCTTGTTCTTCTGGTTTGGCATTGAGAGAAATCAAAGTATTAATCATGGGTTGCACTAGAGAATTAAATAATGAAAAAATTATACTAACTATTACGAAATAACCCAGAATTGACCAAACAGGCATTAACATAAATGATAAACTTCTAATAAACAGACTTAATAGTAATATTTTCACTTCACTAAAACGCTGACTCAGAATTTTTATACCCCAAGTCTGCATAATCACACCCAGTACACCAAATACTAAAAACATCAATGTCAAAGTTTGGCTATTTTGCCCTAATACATTTAGAAAATAAGGTTGAAAAGCATAAGTAAAAATAGTGAAAGTTGTACCAATAAAAAAATTAATAATCAGTAATATACCAATTTTTGGTATAGTCAAACCTTTAATTAAATTATCTAAACCTAAATCAAATATTTTGTCTGATTGATTCTCTTTATTTTTGATAGTTTCTGGTAATACAAACATAGTAATTACCAGAGCTATCAGCGCAATACCACCCGAAACCAAAAACGCCGTACCTAAAGATATCTGCTGTGCTGCTAAACTGGTGGCTGGCCCCAAAACAAAACCCAAACCCATTGCTGCCCCATATATGCCAAAACCCTGAGCGCGTTGTTCAGAATCAGTCACATCCGAAATCATCGCCTGAGCAACAGCATTATTTCCGCCAGTGATTCCATCCAAGAAGCGAGCAAAAAATAGAGCAACAGCCATTGTGGCAGTTCCAGCTAGGATATTAGCAATCACAGTCCCAGCTAAACTAATGATCAGTAAAGGCTTACGCCCAAATCTATCTGAGAGTTTGCCAATGATTGGGGTGGCGAAAAATTGTGCGATCGCATAGGTAGAAAAGAGTAAACTTGTCTGAAAATCACTCAGGCCAAATTGTTTGCCATAAAGATAGATAATAGGAATTAAAATCGTAAAACTCAGGGAATTAATAAATGCCACTAATGCAATAATCCAAAAAATTCTATTCATGAGCCATTAGAAATATTTATTGATTACGGTTCCAGCAAAATAATTATGCTTGTAGAGACGCTGCAATGCAAGGTTTCTCAAGAAAAATAATCACCACAACTGGATATTATTTTGAATATTGCCAATGAAATTTCCACTCAAAAAACCTGTTAAACAACAGAAACAACGTCTACTCTCACGCATTCACATTAAAATCCAAAATGGACAATTTGAAATTTTGGGTATGGGTGCATGGCATTCTTACTGGCGTGATCCCTATCATCTGCTGCTAACTATTCCCTGGAGTGGCTTCTTCATCCTGGTTTGTAGTTTTTATCTGGCAATTAATGCCTTATTTGCTCTTGCTTATTTAGCAGGTGGAGATTGTATTGCTAACGCCCGCCCTGGCTCTTTTTTTGATGCCTTTTTTTTCAGTGTGCAAACCCTAGCATCCATTGGCTACGGTGCAATGTATCCTAAAACAACCTATGCCAATATTATTGTCACTATAGAAGCAATGATCGGCTTGGTAGGAATTGCCGTGATGACAGGATTAGCCTTTGCTCGTTTTTCCCGCCCTACAGCCCGTGTAATGTTTAGTCGCGCAGCAGTAATTACACCCCATGAAGGCGTACCAACTTTTATGTTTCGTACTGCTAATCAACGTCGTAATTTCATTTTAGAAGCGCATATGCGAGTTTATTTAATGCGCGACGAAATAACAGCCGAAGGTGAATTTATTCGGCGATTTCATGATTTAAAACTGGTCAGAAATCAGACTCCCAGTTTCGCCCTTAGTTGGGTAATCATGCACCCAATTGATGAATTTAGCCCTCTTTATGGCACGACAGCCAACTCACTAAATAACACAAATACTACTATTGTTGTTTCTCTAAGCGGTATTGATGAAACTGTATCACAAGTAGTTCATGCCCGTCACAACTATGCGGCGCATGACATTATTTGGAATAGTAAATTTGTAGATATTTTCCATTACACAAGTGACGGACATCGATATATCGATTACAAGCATTTTCATGATGTCATGTCTTTAGATTAGTAATAGCAATTCACCAAAATCATGAAACAGATTCAAATTTTGGAACTATTGATAAATGTGGATTTCTGAATTTTGAATTTTGAATTTTGAATTCGGAGCGCAGCGACGTGACTAATGACTATTTCCTTCTCCTTTTTGCCAAAACTGACGGAGAATTTCACCGGGTTGGCGATCCCATGTGTCAATATGCTCGTAAATCAAATTATTTTGATTGAGTTTATAAGTTGAATAACCATTGAAAAAAATCTGTGCTTGCCAAGGGACACGCAAAACACCGCGCACTGTCCACTTGGCTGTAATTATATCTGCGGCTGATTGATAGACTTCATGTAAATCAAAGTAGATTTCTGTGAAAAATAGCCGCGCGTGAAATCGTAAAGTCCAAAAAATAATCCGGTAGTTAAATTTATATTTGAATTTATTTACTGGGTCTTGAAAATAGATATCTTTGGTGTAGATATCATAAGATATATCTTTCTCAAACAGTGTGGGTAAATCCTGTTGTAGAGTTTTGATTATCTGTTCTATTGGCAGTTGAGATTCCACAAATCTTTTCCTTTGTTTTTTGTTCAAAAACCAACAAGGGACTTCCATATAAAACAATATCCACAATTTAGGGTGCGTCAGTGCGAGAAAATCTAGCTGTACCAAAAACTATTGATACTGACGCACCCTACTAACCGTCAATTTGGAATAATTTATTTTTTGGTGTTCCCTAACAGAAAAATCATACCTCATGCCAGTGCAAAACTAGGCATTTTTGAAACTTTTAGATTAGGCTCTATCGAAAGTTGCAGTCCGTTAAACATGAGATGAAAGGCATTATAAACACGGTCAATCATTTTAAGTATCTGCTTATACTCTGTCGTATCTGTCTGAATCTCTGCTAGATATGCTTCCATATTCTGTGCAAAAATCTCATGATTTTTCTCACAATCAAGATGGTTATGTGAAAAATACAAAAGACTGGTAGAGTAACCCATATTATCAACAAAGTCTACAGTAAATCCGAAGAAAACATGACTGGCAGACTCTAGAGTTAACAACAGAGCAATTCGCTGATAATCACTACTTGCTTGAAAAACTTCTGACATGAGAGCATAAGTAGCGTCACGAGTAGCAGCATGATTACGGCTGTAAAGCGATCGCAAATTTAAAGCTTTGCATCTCATCTTATTTATATCTTGCAAAAACCACTGCTCATGACCAGTATCTTCTAATCGATGCTGTCTCACAATATGCCGTAATTCTAGGCTAGTAATTCGCTCTTCATTTAGCCTGAGTAAATCTTGAAATGACATGATCCAAAAGCTTAAATGTGAAGCTACAGTTGCAAATTGTTCTAAAGATTGCTCTACAATTAGTTTTTTAAATAATGGATGTTGGGCAAATTGAGTTTGCTTTTTTACTAAATAATCTGGAATTGTTTGCATAAAAGCATTTGATTTAGAGTTATAGGTTAGTAGTGAGGACTTTAGTCCTCATAATTAAGGACTAAAGTCCTCACTATGAACTGATGTACAGATTTATCAGGATGATGTTAAAAGTTTATGCAAAACTAAATTCTTCTAATTAAAAAAATTCTGCCAAAAACTGCGCCAACCCTGATTTTGCTGTTGTCTTCGGTTGAGACTACTGGCTGTATTCAAGTCAGTTAAAGTGGGAAATGAGGCGGATTTAGCATAGGAATGATTTTGTAAAGCTTTCGCTAAAGCATTGTTGTTTGCTCGCAAGCCTTCATAAAAAAAGAAAATTTCGCCTTGAATACCAAGTTGGCGATTATACTCAATTACCTGCAACAAATATTCTGAGGTAATACAATAAGACCCCAGTTTCATCAAAATTCCTGGTGCTAACTTTGGTAAAGTGGCATTTGTAAACTGTTCTCTCACCAGTTTATCTGCGATCGCTCGATAACTGGGAAAATCACGCCGATAAATTTGCGGGTGAATCATATCCACCAGTCCCCGGTTGAGCCATGTAGGGGAATCTTGCAAGTATTCCTGAAACGCCCAATCATGAATGTTAGGTGCTACCGACACGAGTAAGTTAGGGTTAACGGCTTTGACTTGCTGATACAGTCGCGCCCAAAACTCTGTCAAAATATCTGCCCGCCACTTTAGCCATTGTCTATCTTTCGGGTTTAGTGGTGGGTGGCGATGAAATTCTTGGCGATAGCGAGCGATAGTCTTGGCATCATACCCACCTTCACAGGGTAACGCTGGAAAGCGATCGTCTCCTTGAATGCCATCCACATCATAATTATTCACCACTTCCAGCACTAAGTTCAACAAGAATTCCTGTACTTCAGAATCAAGAGCATTCAGCCACTCAAAGCCATTTTTCTTGAGCAGATTGCCTTGGCAGTCACGGGCAGCCCATTCTGGTTTTCTGTGTAAAAGTAAACCACCGTTCAAATTATAAGAACTAGCAAAGCCATACTCAAACCAAGGAATGACTTTTAACCCAACTCGCCGCGCTTGTGTGACTACCTCCGCCAAAGGATCACGCCCCACAGACATAGGATCAATTTCTACCCCAAAAGTTTGTTGCATCGTCTGACTAGGGTACAGCGTCACAGCCTGATTCCACACCACAGGAAACACTACATTAAACCCCGTGGCAGCTAGAAAGTCCATCGCTTCAGCAATGCGCTGCTGTGATCTGAGAACTTTACTATCGGTAGTGGTTAACCAGACACCTCGTATTTCCATAACTGTGGAAGCAGGGGAACAGAGAGAAAAGGGGAAAGTCCTCCCCCTTGCCTTGCACCCTGCCCCAATTCCTCATGCCCTCAAGTAGATGTTTTAACTAGCACAGCATTAGATAATTAATAATTAGCATTTCCGCGAAAATACAACCTATGTCTGTAGTTCAACATTCTTGGCAGCACGAATATATCAATACTAATGGGGTGAAACTGCACTATGTCACCCAAGGCACAGGACGCTTGATGCTGATGTTACATGGGTTTCCTGAGTTTTGGTACTCTTGGCGGCATCAAATCCCAGAATTTGCTCAAGATTTTCAAGTTGTAGCCCTTGATTTGCGTGGCTATAACGATAGTGATAAGCCAAAAGAGCAATCAGCCTATGTGATGAAAGAATTTATTCAAGATGTTGCGGGAGTAATTAAAGGCTTAGGACACGATAGTTGTATTTTAGTCGGACATGATTGGGGAGGAGCGATCGCCTGGAATTTTGCCTATGCTCATCCCGAAATGGTAGAACGTTTGATTGTTCTGAACTTGCCTCACCCTGCGAAGTTTGCCCAAGGTTTATCTACTCCCCAACAGTTGCTTCGTAGTTGGTATATCTTCTTTTTTCAACTACCTTGGCTACCAGAATTATTTTTACAATCTTCCGATTATCAAGCAATTGAAAAAATCATTCCAGGTACAGCAATTAATCAAAGTGCTTTTACATCTGCTGATATTGCTGCTTATAAAAATGCGGCTGCAAAACCTGGCGCACTTACAGCCATGTTGAACTATTACCGTAATGTTTTTTCTCACTTCCTCCGCCAGCCCAATTGGGGCATTTTACAAGTACCAACACTGATGATTTGGGGAGAATGTGATACTGCTTTAGGAAAAGAACTTACTTACGATACTGCCACCTATGTCAAAAATCTCAAAATTAAGTATATTCCCGGTTGCGGACATTGGGTACAACAAGAACAACCAGAGCTAATCAACCAGTATATTCGAGAGTTTTTAGTTATTTAATATACATTGTTTTTACTGGTATTGGTGATATTTTTGCATAGGTAAATACTGAAAATTTGTTCTCCGGAAAAGTATATCTAATGATACATTTTCTTAACGATATTTAATATTAAATTAAAACAAGTATTTATGCCTAAAATATAGATGATCAATGGCTATAAACCATAGCCAATCATCTTTTCAGCCTCACAAATACACCTGTTATCTAGAAAAGCAAATTGTGATTTAAATCAACATTGTTTTGAAAGTTAGTGAGATAATAGAAACGTGAGGAAAAGAACGGACGTAAATTCAGGAGAAAGGGGGAAATTATGAAACTTAAGCTATTAGCAGCTGTCGCCTTAGCCACTCCCCTATTTTTTGTTAACTCAGTCAAAGCTGGGAATCCGCAAGACTTACAACGGTTATTATCAACTGGGGAATGTGTTGGGTGTAATCTATCAGGCATGAACCTCAATGGCGCTCATTTGATTGGTGCTGATTTACGAGGCGCTAATCTTGCTGGCGCAAACCTTTCTGGTGCTAACCTCGAAGGCGCTGATTTCACAGACGCTAACTTGAAAGGAGCGAACTTAACCGCCGCCTTTTTGACTAACGTCAACTTCAAAAAAGCCAATCTCAACAACGCCAACATGACTCGCGCTCATGTTTTCGATTCCAACGTGTATGGTGCATCAATGGAAAACCTCACCATCACTGATGCAGAAATCTATCACACTGCGATCGGTGTCGGTGGCGAAGAAGGTGAACAAATTCCTGATTGGGACTAGGCTTCACTAAGTCAGCTAATTTTAAGAAACAAAAGATGGGGTGGAGCAATTTGGGTTAAGAGTCACTGGGTGTTAGCCAGTCTTACCCTTCACCTACCCCCAATTATATTGCGTGTCTTGTTAAGGCTTTGAGAAACACAACTGGACACAATGTCAGCAAATCCTAACATAACTCCCAAACTTTAATTTTTCGTTACTTAATCCTGAAAGCAGTTGGTCACTCAGTAAGTTATGGCATCTAGAGCCAAAAGCTAGATAGACAGACTGTTTAACTTTGGAATACCAACTTCTGGATTTTGTAATGAGTCCAAATTTTTATTAAGTATCAGTATCCAGAACCAAGACGTTGATTGACGAACACGGCTTAAGATAGCTTTAATATTCAGATGAAATCAGCGTTTGTGCTTATATAAATGAGAGGTGGAGTGATTTTTGCATGATCTGTACTGTATAAGTACGATGATGAGCAACTGACACAGCCTAGGATAATGACAACCTGAGGATTCCAGTTGATTCACGACAACAAAACTCAGAAAGCCCCTGATTTTATTACATCCTCTAGCCTTCTGACTTCTATCCGCCTACTGAGTTTCTACCTTGTAGTTGATGCAGTAGATGTGAGGGGCAATTATGGTTATAAGACACAAAACCCTGTTCCTAAACTCAGTTTGATGCACGAGTGCATTGCCCAATCAACAGCCTTTTGGTTGTAATTGTCCGAATTAGAGAACCTCAACTGTCAAATTAATGGAAGTGAAAATGCAAGAACCGCAATTCGCAGAAACCCAATCCAAAGAGGCAACAGTGCCAGATATCAACAACCAAACAGGAACTATTACGAAACTCCAGCCTCCTGTGCAGTCTCAAGAGCAATGGGTACAATACGGAGAAAAAATTTCTGAATTTTTAGCAACTCTGCCTGATTACGTAGGTAACTTTTTTAATCAATACAAGCAGCCCCTAGTAAGCGTTGGCTTAATTGTGGGATCATTAGTTGCAGTCAGGGTACTATTGGCAGTATTGGACGCTTTAAACGATATTCCTTTGGTAGCACCAACTTTTGAATTGATTGGTATTGGTTACTCTGCTTGGTTTGTCTATCGCTACTTACTCAAAGCTTCAACCAGAAAAGAGCTAAACAATGAAATCACAACCTTAAAGTCGCAAGTAGTTGGTAAGGACGGTCAAGAAAGCTAATTTCTGACAGCTACTACAGGCTATAGACAATCATCAAATGGTCAAGCATTTATTTGCTTGACCATTTTTAACAGGCAATAGGCAATAGGGAATAGGCAATAGGCAATAGTTATTTTTGAAGTAATGAGTAATAAATAATGGGTATTACTCACTACTCATTACTCATTACTCATTACTCATTACTCACTACTCATTACTCATTTATGTAATTCCTCATCTCCCTACCCCCTCCTAGCTGCCCAATTACAACACTCGCAGAATACTAGGAATACTATCAACCGCTTCTAGACTTTGAATTTCTGCCAAAGCTTGGCGAAAATCACCTTCCCTGACATCGTGAGTCACTACGACAATCTCCGCTAATTGTCCCTGAAAACCTGTTTGGACAATTGACTCTAAACTCACATCATGATTACCGAAGCAAGTACCCAGTTTACCAATGACACCGGATTGGTCTTTGGTGAGGAATCGGGCATAAAATCGGCTTACGAGGTCTGATATGGGCGCAATTTGACAATAATCCTCATGTCTACAGGTTAATAGGGGATTGGGGGCGGCGGTATTACTTTTCAATGCAGCTACTAAACTTAAAATATCGGAAGTAACCGCGCTAGCAGTAGCACCCGCACCCGCACCAGGGCCGAAAAACATTACCTGGCCGATGGGTTCTCCTTCTACGAGAATGGCGTTATAAACACCGTTAATACTAGCTAAAGGATGTGCCTTGGGTACGAAGGTGGGATGAACTCTCACAGATAATTGTGAGGTATCGCTAACGTGGTTGGTGGCGATCGCTAGTAATTTAATCACAAAGCCCAATTTCTCTGCATAGGCAATATCGGTTTTACTAACTTGCCGAATCCCCTCACAATACACATCCTCTAAGCGAATCCGTCCCCCAAAAGCCAAGGATGCCAAAATCGCAATTTTATCACCTGCATCTAAGCCATCAACATCGGCGGTGGGGTCAGCTTCCGCGTAACCTAAGCGTTGAGCATCTGCCAACACATCACCAAAATCACTACCTTCGGTTTGCATCCGGGTGAGGATGTAGTTAGTTGTACCGTTGACAATCCCAGTCACGGTATGAATCCGGTTGACACTCAAAGCCTGTTTCAAGGGTTGAATTACCGGAATTCCACCCCCCACAGCCGCCTCTAGCATGACGTATAACCCGGCTTGATTGGCAGTTGTGAAAATTTCTGCCCCAAAGCGAGAAATGGCGGCTTTATTGGCGGTAACAACGTGTTTACCGTTTTTCAGGGCTTGGAGAATTAGCGATCGCGCTGGTTCTAACCCCCCCATGACTTCCACAATTATATCTATTGCTGGATCATTGACAATTGCTTCTAAATCTGTAGTGATGACCTGTGCAGGTAAATTCACATCACGGGATTTATCGAGCGATCGTACTCCCACCCGATAAATTTCTATTTCTTGTAACAACGGGTGACGACCAGGTGCATCTTGTAGTAACTGCACCGTCCCCGTTCCTACCGTACCTAATCCTAAAATTCCCAGCTTTACACCCACAAGCTTGCACCCAATTTCACCAATAACAATTGTAGGGTGAGTTATTCACCCACCCTACAGATTATCTTTTGTTAGTTGTTTTTGTCAGTCGTCTCAGTCTTCATACTGTGGACTAATGACTAACTTAGTATGTTTCAACGTGCCAACGGCCTGCTTTTTTGAGTTCTTTTTGGTAATCACTCCAGGTTATGCCTTCTTTAGCAGCCGCCGCAGTCAAAGCAGCATCAATACCGTCTTCCATACCGCGCAAACCGCAGATGTAGGTGTGAGTTTTTTCATTTTTGATTAACTTCCACAGTTCATCAGCGTGTTCTGCCACACGGTCTTGGATATACATTCTACCGCCTTGGGGGTTCTTTTGTTCCCGGCTGATGGCGCAGGTTAAGCGGAAGTTGTCGGGATACTTCTGCTGCATTTCTTCCAATTCTTCTTTGTACAGAATATTGGGAGTTGTGGGAACACCAAAGATTAACCAAGAGAAGCCTTTAAATTGATATTCTGGGTTAGCAGCTCTTTCTGCATCCTTAAACTGCCGCCACAGATAAGCACGCATAGGTGCAATACCTGTACCAGTTGCCATCATGATGACGTTGGCTTCTGGATCATCAGGTAACAGCATTTCCTTACCCACGGGGCCGGTGATTTTGACTTCATCACCAGGCTTTAACTGAGTTAGGTATGTAGAGCAAACACCGTAGACTGTTTCGCCGCTTTCTGGGTGCTTATACTCCAATTGACGGACGCACAGAGAAACTGTCTTGTCATCTACGTCATCACCGTGACGAGTAGAAGCAATAGAGTACAGTCTGAGTTTTTCTGGCTTACCGTTCTTATCCAAACCGGGAGGAATAATCCCAATACTTTGACCTTCGATGTACTTCAAATTTCCACCGGAAAGGTCAAATTTGAGATGTTGAACAATCCCAATTCCGCCTTCTTTCACCAATGTTTCATTAGAGATACATTTACCAATAAATGGAGCATTGGGGCGGTAGGTGTTTACAGGAACGTCAGCGTGTGCTTTTTTAGCTTTCGCTTGAGTCATGGTGTTGCCTTTGTTGTCTTTATTCTTCTGCTGTGGTTCAGCTGGTGGTTGAGCGAAGCCTTTCGCTTCACTTGTGGCTGTAACAGGTGTGGCTTTACCATTCAGTTGCTCTAACACGCTTACGGGTTGAATGCTAACAATCTTGCCGCCTAGGCGAGTGATCCGCTGCATTTCTTGATTCATCCGGTTGTAAGGCACTCTGATGAACACACTGCCACTTTTACGAATTGGGTAGTTCGTTTGATCAGTTTCTTCGTTCTGACGCAGACCCACCACTTCGTAAACGAAGACGCGGCTACCTGATTCTGTATTGGCAGCACCTTCAAAAGCACCTTGGTTGTACATTCTTTCTACCACTCCGATATTTACTTAACCGTTTCTCAAAAAAACTTTTCCCATCACAAGTCAGCTTTAGTTTATCGGATTTCCGGTTCCTAAAACTAGCTATCTGAGAAAGTGGCGTTATTAACTAACACCTGGCATGAGCATATTCACCAAGGACGTGTAGGCATAGTAATGAATACACCTGTTCACCTTCTAAGGTAATGGATAAGTCACTTGGAGAATGTTAATAATGAGTCAATTTAATCTTTTCTTTCGTGAGAAAATGACCCTGCATTTATCTCTATCTAGAGCAAGATGGAGTATCATAAAACACCAGAAGGTAATTTCAATTTGGAATACCCCATGTTAATTTAGACTCTATCAGTACCTAACTAGCATTCTGACGCTCAGGTTTGAGAAAATCTTTCATACCATTTACTAATTCATTCTGGAGATAGATCACAACACTAAATGTGTGAATCAGAGCGAAAGCCATAATGATGATATCTTACCAGAATTGAAAATTTTGCTGTCAAAAAAAATTATACCTTATACACTGTAATGATATGGGGAAGTTAATCATTAAAATAGCTACCCCTGTAGTAAGTATTGAGGACAGAATTTTTTTTAATCACAGATGGATAACTCAGTGTGTTTGGTAAACCATAAGATTGTATTGACAATAAATCTTGTATGGGATACCTCCTTCTGTTAAAATCAACTATACCACTAGGATTAAATACTTACCAGCCGATAAAGTAGAAATATTCAGACGAGTAGCGACCATGAATTTGGTAGTCAACCCGTCTGATGAGTCTTATATGTCGGTAAGTAGCAAGAACGCAGGACAAACCACAGAGGTGAACTCCTGGCTTCACATTCTGCTGTGTGAAAAATTATTGATTGACACATTTACTATTTAGAGGAGATTTATGACAAGTAAGCCGGAACGCGTGGTACTAATTGGAGTAGCCGGAGACTCCGGATGCGGGAAATCTACGTTTTTGCGTCGATTGACAGATTTGTTTGGCGAAGAGTTAATGACAGTGATCTGTTTAGATGACTATCATTGCTTGGATCGTAAACAACGCAAAGAAACCGGGATAACTGCACTTGACCCCAGGGCGAACAATTTTGACCTAATGTACGAGCAAATCAAGGCTCTCAAAGAAGGTCAAGCGATTAATAAGCCGATTTATAACCACGAAACCGGCATGATCGATCCACCGGAAATCGTAGAGCCAAATCACATTATAGTGGTTGAGGGTCTACATCCTTTATATGATGAACGGGTGCGATCGCTCCTCGACTTTAGCGTTTACTTCGATATCAGCGACGAAGTAAAAATTGCCTGGAAAATCCAGCGTGACATGGCAGAAAGAGGCCATCGCTATGAAGATGTCTTAGCCGCCATCAACTCCCGCAAACCCGATTTCCAAAAATATATCGAACCACAAAGAGAATTCGCCGATGTGGTTCTACAAGTATTGCCAACCAACCTGATCAAAAACGATACAGACCGCAAAGTATTGCGGGTAAGAATGCTACAACGGGAAGGCAAGGAAGGCTTTGAGCCAGCTTACCTGTTTGATGAAGGCTCAACCATCCAATGGACACCTTGTGGACGGAAGCTCACCTGCTCCTACCCCGGTATGCAAATGTACTACGGTTCCGATGTTTACTACGGTCGTTATGTCTCAGTTCTAGAGGTAGACGGTCAATTTGATAACCTAGAAGAAGTCATTTACATCGAAACCCATCTGAGCAACACCTCGACTAAGTACCAAGGTGAAATGACTCATTTATTACTCCAACACCGTGAGTATCCAGGCTCCAACAACGGTACTGGTTTGTTCCAAGTGCTAACAGGTTTAAAAATGCGTGCTACTTACGAGCGTTTAACAGCAAAAGAAGCAAAGCTTGCAGTTCAGGTTTAAAACAGCAGTGTTTGTGTCAAAAATCTTGGGAGTGGTTGAAAACACTCCCTTTTTTTTTGGCTATTGCCTATTCCCTAATTTATGAAATCTACGTAAGTCATCAATGTTTTTTCTTAAAGAACAAAATACTAACTACCGAATATGCCAATATTGTTATGATTTCAGTAATTAGAATTAGTAGCTGCACTAAAGATTTAGTCAGTGAAAATACTTTTAGAGGAGGAATACTCTTTGTCTCAACGCTACTTATTTACCTCCGAGTCAGTTACCGAAGGTCATCCTGATAAAATCTGCGATCAGATTTCTGATACGATTTTAGACACTTTACTTACACAAGACCCTACTAGCCGGGTGGCGGCCGAAGTGGTGGTTAACACTGGTTTAGTATTAATCACTGGTGAAATCACTACTAAAGCCAACGTCAATTATGTCAATATTGCCCGCAAGAAAATTGCGGAAATTGGCTATATTGATGCTGATAATGGCTTTTCTGCCAACAGTACCAGTGTGATTGTAGCTTTAGATGAACAATCACCAGATATTGCCCAAGGCGTTGACACTGCTCACGAAACCCGTCAGCAAGATAGTGAAGAACTATTTGATACTATTGGTGCTGGTGATCAAGGAATCATGTTTGGTTTTGCTTGTAACGAAACCCCAGAACTGATGCCCTTACCCGTGAGTCTAGCTCACCGCATTGCTCGCCGGCTAGCCGCAGTGCGGAAAACAGGGGACTTACCCTATCTCCGTCCTGATGGGAAAACCCAAGTCACCGTCATTTATGAAGACGGTCGCCCTGTAGGGATTGATACCATTCTCATTTCTACCCAGCATACAGCCACCATCGGCGAGATTACTGATGAGGCAGCAGTTCAAGCCAAAATTAAACAAGACCTGTGGACGGCTGTAGTTACACCAGTGTTTAGTGACCTGGAAATTAAACCAGGGCAAGAAACACGGTTTTTAGTTAACCCCACCGGTAAATTTGTCATTGGTGGCCCTCAAGGTGATTCTGGTTTGACCGGACGGAAAATTATTGTGGATACCTACGGTGGTTATTCACGACATGGTGGTGGTGCTTTCTCTGGTAAAGACCCCACAAAGGTAGACCGTTCGGCTGCTTATGCGGCTCGCTATGTGGCCAAAAACATTGTTGCGGCTGGTTTAGCCGACAAATGTGAAGTTCAGTTGAGTTACGCTATTGGTGTAGCGCGACCTGTGAGCATTTTTCTCGATACCTTCGGCACTGGCAAAGTCGATGATCAAACCTTGCTGGAATTAGTCAAGCAGAACTTTGAACTCCGTCCGGCGGGGATTATTCATGCTTTCAACTTACAGAACTTACCAAGTGAAAGAGGCGGACGTTTTTATCAGGACGTCGCGGCTTACGGACACTTTGGTCGGGATGACTTAGATTTGCCTTGGGAACGCACCGATAAGGCGGAATTATTAAAGCAAGCGGTGAATCATTCACTCTCAGCTGCGATCGCTCAGGCGCTCAAGTAAATTTCAGATAGTTGAATTTAGTAGTAAGATCAACAATTACTCAACAACCTCTGCCCGAAAGTTAACAGGCAGAGGTTTTTTCGATTAAATCAGCACCATATCCGGATTTTTGTCAGCTACAGGTTTTCCAAAAATCAAAGAAGAGTCCTATATTTTCCGGAATAATTCCTAGAAAATAGTAAAAGCTATTTGCGGAGCTTGCCAAAAGTCAGACTCACAATAGTTGAAATTGGTTAGACTAATGTAAAGTGGTAGCATAGTTAGGGCTGCAATACCTTTGAAATTACTGATCTTCACCAAAGAGTTTAGTAAGACGTTTTCAGAAAAACTTAACATAGGAAATTGCTAACTAATGGCACAAAAGATTACTCTAGGGTGCGGCAAAGCATCAGTGTAAAAATTCATATCAAAACGACTCAAATGTCATGAAGTCATGCGAATTATCTAGAAAGCAATTATTTGCGCTTGTTATAAAAGAAGATAATGTAGGTGTTAATTGACATTGGCAGTAGTTAGACAAATTAGACTGATTTGGTGGTTTTTGCGGGAGGGATAAGGAGATTTGAGGGATGCAAACTCAACAGCCAATCCCTGTTGACAACAGTTTAGAAGGCGAAAAAGTGTCAGTAGAAGAGCCATCCATAGATGAACTCCCAACTATAGAATTTCCTTCACGAGGGAAACTCAAAGCTAGTTCCTGGCGCATACATCAAAAAATTGGCTATGGCTACTTTGTAGCGATTGGTATCGGGTTTTTTGGCTCACTTACTGGATTAGTTATTGCCAACTACTACCGGGGAAGAGAAATTAGGCAATTCAATCAAGCTCAGGAACAACGCCAACTCCTGAGTGATTACAAAAATGCTGTGATTGGAGCGCAACTGCATAGCTCCAATATAGTGGCTTTATTGGAAGATCCACAACGACTACCAGCGAAAAAAGCCGAATTTTTGAGGAATGTAGAGACAGCCAAAAACCTAGAGCAGAAACTTGACAAGTATATCAAAGATGCGCCCCAATACGCATTAGCAGCAACGAGTGCTAATTTAAAGGCTCTATTAC
Organism: Nostoc sp. PCC 7524; assembly: GCF_000316645.1. Lineage (NCBI taxonomy): Bacteria > Bacillati > Cyanobacteriota > Cyanophyceae > Nostocales > Nostocaceae > Nostoc > Nostoc sp. PCC 7524. The sequence goes on along the minus strand of NC_019684.1, from coordinate 1,165,875 downwards.
AAGATTATGCTTGGAACTTAAAATCTTACGTTGATCAGATAGATGCTGTTTTGCAGAACACTCAACAGCCTGTAGAGTCAAAACAAGTGGGTGTAGTCCGAGAGCAGTTATTGCAAATAATGCGTGGCTACACAGCCATACAACTAGATAATTTATCCGAAAAATTGACCAACATCCTCAGAACTGCCGAAGAACAAGAGCGAAAAAGGCAAATAGATGTTGAGCAAGCCAAAGGAGTTGAGAGAATAATTGTGATGGTGAGTATGCTGGTGTCAGTAGCGATCGCCGCCATCATAGCATGGCGCACCAGTCGCGCGATCGCTGAACCTGTAATCATCGTCACCCAAGTAGCTGAACAAGTTGCACGGAAACATAATTTTGATTTACGCGCACCAGTCACCACAGAAGATGAAATAGGCTTACTCGCAAAATCACTGAATCGGCTGATTGAGAGAGTATCAGAACGCACTAGAGAACTAGAACAAGCCAAAGAATTAGCCGAAGCTGCTAGTAAAGCCAAGAGTAGATTTTTAGCCAATGTCAGTCATGAGTTACGCACACCCTTAAACGCAGTGATTGGCTTAAGTCAACTACTACAAGATGATGCAACGGATCTCAATTTATCGGGAGACTTCATCACCGACTTAGAAACCATCAACTCGGCTGGTAGACATTTACTGGAACTAATTAACGACATCCTCGACTTATCTAAAATTGAAGCCGAGAAAATGACTCTCTACCCAGAGACGTTTGAGATTGCCACACTAATTAATAACGTTGTCCTCACAGTCAAACCAGCTATAGAAAAAAATGGCAATGTCTTAGAAGTTGATTATGATGAATATCTAGGTACAATGTACGCCGATCAAACCAGGATGCGGCAAGTATTATTAAATTTATTAAGTAACGCTGCTAAATTTACCACTAACGGCAAGATAACGCTAACAGTGAAGCACGATAAACAAAACTTCTCCCTAGAAGCTCCCTTGGGAATGATGACGTTCACCGTTAGCGATACAGGTATTGGGATGTCTCCCGCTCAACAGCAACAGTTATTTCAACCCTTTATCCAAGGTGATACCTCGACTACAAAAAAATATGGTGGTACAGGGCTAGGTTTAGCTATTAGTCGCCACTTTTGTCAGATGATGGGTGGTGAGATTGTGGTGCAAAGTCAACCAGGAGTTGGTTCGACGTTTACAGTTAACTTACCATTGACGGTGCAGGAGTGAATTGGGGATTGGGGATTGGGGACTGGGGACTGGGAGTAAGGGAGACAAGGAAGCTTATGGCCTGTTGACTAATGACTATTGACTATGGACTAATGACTATTGACTCTTGACTATTGACGAAGTTATCAGCACTCCTCACACCATGACTACAAGCATCGACTTTCTCAGTCACCTCAATCCCAGCCAACGTCAAGCCGTGGAACATCACTGTGGCCCTTTGTTAGTTGTGGCTGGTGCTGGTTCGGGTAAAACACGCGCCTTAACTTACCGAATTGCTAACTTGATTCTCAAACACCGTGTCGCTCCTGAAAACATCTTGGCGGTGACTTTCACTAACAAAGCCGCACGGGAAATGAAAGAACGGATTCAGAAGTTGTTTGCTGAACAGTTGGCTATGGCAGAATATGGTCAACGGTTAGAGTTGCTGCCAGAATACGAACAAACTAAACTGCGATCGCGTGTTTATAAAGATACCATTAAAGAGTTGTGGTGTGGTACTTTCCACAGTCTGTTTTCGCGAATTCTCCGCTTTGATATTGAAAAATATCAAGATGAAAAAGGCAGAAAATGGGATCGTAATTTCTCTATTTTTGATGAATCTGATGTGCAAAGTCTCATTAAAGAGATTGTCACTAAACAATTAAATTTAGACGATAAAAAGTTTGAACCCCGTTCTGTGCGTTACGCCATCAGTAACGCCAAAAACCAAGGCTTGTCACCACAAGAATTTGAAAAAGAACAACCTAATTATCGCGGCAGAGTAATTGCTGATGTCTATAATCGTTATCAAGATAGATTGACACAAAACAATGCCCTCGATTTTGATGATTTAATTCTGGTTCCTACCAGATTATTTCAACAAAATGAGCAGGTTTTAGGGTATTGGCATCGCAAATTTGGTCATATTCTTGTCGATGAATATCAAGATACCAACCGCACTCAATATGATTTGATTCGCCTGTTGGTGACGAATGGTGAAGATAAAAAAAGTGAATGGAATTGGCAAAATCGCTCAGTGTTTGTTGTGGGTGATGCTGACCAATCTATTTACAGTTTTAGAATGGCAGATTTCACCATCTTGTTAGAATTTCAAAATGACTTTGGTGATGGTTTGCCAGATGCAGACACTAGAACAATGGTGAAGTTAGAAGAAAACTATCGTTCTTGTGAAAATATTCTGCAAGCCGCTAATGAATTAATTGAAAATAACACCCAACGCATCGATAAAGTCCTTAAGCCGACACGGGGAGCAGGTGAGCAAATTTATTGTCACAAGGCAGATGATGAATTAGAGGAAGCAGAATTTGTGATTAGGCAAATTCGCACCTTAGAACACCAAAATCCGGAATTGAATTGGGGCAGTTTTGCCATTCTTTATCGTACCAATGCCCAATCTCGCCCCTTTGAAGAATTGTTAGTTAGGAATCAAATTCCTTACACAGTTGTCGGGGGGATGAAGTTTTATGATCGTAAAGAAATTAAAGATGTCTTAGCTTATTTAAGAGCGATCGCTAACCCATCTGATACAGTCAGTTTATTACGAGTTATTAATACACCCCGCCGTGGTATTGGTAAAGCCACTATTGATAATTTAGTTAACGCTTCCCAGCAATTAGGCACAACCCTTTGGGAAATATTGAGTGATGAAACCTCAGTTAATACCTTAGCGGGGCGTTCTGCCAAAGCTGTAAATAACTTTGCCCAAATGATTAATCGTTGGCAAGGAGAAATTGCCACAGTTCCCGTTTCCGAGTTAGTCACGGGCATTTTAGATGATTCTGGTTACGTGCAGGACTTGCAAAGTCAAGGTACAGACGAAGCGGAAGATAGAATCCAAAACGTCCAGGAACTTTACAACGCGGTGCTGCAATTTCAAGAAGAAAGTGAAAATGTTTCTTTAACAGATTTCTTGCAAAGTACCGCCCTCAGTTCTGATTTAGATAACTTAAAAGAAGGACAAACAGCCGTTTCCTTGATGACATTGCACGCATCCAAAGGCTTAGAATTTCCTGTGGTGTTTTTAGTGGGGTTAGAACAGGGACTATTCCCCAACTACCGTTCCATGAATGATCCTGCCGCCTTAGAAGAAGAGCGCCGCCTGTGTTATGTGGGAATTACCCGCGCCCAAGAGAGACTACACTTATCATTCGCCCGTGAACGCCGCTTATATGGTACACGAGAACCTGCCCTGCGATCGCAATTTCTCGATGAGCTACCCGCAGAATTATTAGCTACCCAAAGTAAGATGCGTCAAACTTATACTAAAACTGCGGTAGGTAATGGTAAGCCAGCAGCTACACAAAATTGGCGAGTCGGCGAGCGAGTATTACATAAAACTTTTGGTATAGGTGAAATAACTCACGTTTTTGGAGAAGGAAATAAAGTTTCTGTAGCAATTAAATTTGCTAGTTTGGGGCAGAAAATTATTGATCCTAGAGTAGCGCAGTTGCAAAAAATGGATTAAGTAGATAGGCACAAATAAAAATGACTATAAAAATTTCTTCCCCACTCCCTACTCCCCACTCCCTATCTCACCTAGATTCCATATTTGCTCTTGATCGTATCCTGCTGCTTGCAGTGGCGCAATTATATCGAGTTGTAAATCTGGCACATAACAGGCTATCAGATGGGTTTGATGTTCTGGAACAATGCAAACCTCTCCGATAGCGGCGGGTAAAATACAAGACTCTCCTGGCTGTAAATACTCGATACCAGAGCTAAATTCTAGCTGCACAACATTGCCAACATTGGAGAGAATCAGACAACGCCGGGGATGTGATGGTTCTAAATACGATTCATTTAAAATCCAGTGTTCCAGAGCAAAATAATGACTAGCACAGCCAAAAATCCTGGAATTAGCTCCCGATTGTAACTTTAGCCCACTGTTGGGACGAGGTTGATAATGGTTTTTTAGCTCATCAAGGGCTGCATTAATATTGGCGTACCACTCTTGTTGGCTATACTCGTTGCCATACAAATCTGTCGGCATCACAGATTGAGCTAAATTTGAGGTTTGTTGAATTTCAAAAACCAGTGTCTCCGGGCCGAAAGCGTGGATAATACCTGCTGGTACGTAGACAGTATCTCCAGCTTGTATCGGATGACGTACCATGACAGAATCATAGTCACAGGTGGCAAAAGCTGCAAATAGCTGCTCTCGTGTAAATTCTGACTTGAGTCCTGCTAATACTGTTGCTCCTGGTGCTGCCCAGAGAATGTGCCACGCTTCGGTTTTACCATTTGGTTCGTTATGCAGTTTCTGAGCCATTTCATCATCTGCGTGGAGATGTACAGGCAGCATATGAGAAGCATCAATAAATTTGGATAGTAGAGGGAAGTGTGGCCCCTGCCAACCCTTACCAACAAGTTCGTCAGGGTGAGCTAATGTGAGTTCGTGTAAAGTGCTACCAGTCAAAAAGCCATTAACTACAGTCCCTGTTTTATCCTTGTAGTCGCTTACTTCCCAAGTTTCAGCGATTCTTCCAGAAGGTAAGTCATGTTTCCCCAGACGTTCCGGAATTACCCGTTCTCCAAAAGCGTATTTTTGAACATTAGTAGTTAACTTCAGTGGATACCAATCCATGAAAAAATTACCCAATCATACTTCTAGTTTCTATGTCTTAATTAGGTAATGCCTCTATCTCTAGGCTAATGAAAATATGAATATGTATTTTTAATTGCTAGCAAACAGTCTTAATCAATTTAAAGTAGTGGCTTTGACAGCATTTACTCAGGTTAATCATTTATTAGTAAATTCAGCCTGAATAAAGAATAGGGGGAGATTGTGAATAAAAATCTAGTCAGCTTGATCAGTTTTATAGCTGCTATAGGTTTCAGTATTGGAGCAATCACCATAATTCAAGGGATGAATATACCTATTCTGATTACTCTTAGTGTTTCTCTAATTAGTACCTTTGCTTTGATAATTTTTATTTTTATACATAGTTTGATATCTCATTTTAAATAATACAAAAACTGATGTATATAATATTGAGTTATGAAAGAAGCAAGGCTATGTCTAAAATGTGTTGCCAAGATTTTTGGCATTGGTATTAGGTTTGAATACTGAAGATATATTCAAATATAAACTCCCTACTCTCTATCCTGATAATGATGCTAAGGGGACACCAAAAAATAAATTATTCCAAATTGACGGTTATTAGGGTGCGTCAGTATGAATAATTTCTTGGTACAGCTAGCGGGACTTAAACAAAAATTAAGCCCAAAAAGAGTATAATGCTTAACTAACATAGCTTTCACGTTAGAAAAAGCTCATGAAAGAAACCACTCCCACAGCGATGCCCCCGTGCTTTGAAAGATGGTGTCAAAGATTTGATGATGTGTTTACTCATAAAGCTCAAAAAAGAGAGTTTAGACACTATATAGGGGGATTACTGGGGGAAAGTGAGAGAAAAAACCTGTTTCAAATGGCGGATAATGCTGTAGGTGTAACTTACCACCGATTACATCACTTTTTGACCGAAGCACCTTGGTCTAGTGGGCAGGTGAATGAGCGTCGATTGGAAATCATGAATAAGTGCAGTCAAACGAGAATTAGTAGAGGTTTTAGCTTAATAATTGATGATTCTGGTCATAGAAAAAGTGGTAATTTTACTGCTGGTGTGGGGAGACAGTATATTGGAGAAATTGGCAAAACAGATAATGGAATCGTAGTAGTAACAACGCATTTATATGATGGCAGAAAAAGCTTACCGTTAGATATAGAGTTATATCAACACGCTGATTCTTTAGCTCAAGGAAAACAAGATCCTCTATTTGAGAAAAAACCAGAACTAGCAATCAAGTTAATAGATCAAGCCCTAAACAGAAAATATCAACCTGGGATAGTAATTGTAGATGCTGGATATGGCAACAATACATCATTTTTATTAGAGTTGGAAAAACGGCAATTAAAATATTTAGGAGGATTAGCTAAAAATCGAAAAGTAACAGTTAATCAAACAGATAATATTCAACAAACAATTCGGTTAGATGAATTAGCCCCAGAGCTTACCCAAAGAGGCTTTCACAGAAATTCAAACAGATTTGGATAAACCCAAAACATTATGGGTAGTAACTTGTGAAGTGGAAATATCAAGTTTAACTGGAAAGCGAAATATTGCTATCGTCATGAATGCTTCTACTTTCTCAGCAGCCACCGATATTGACTACTTCATCACTAATATATCTTCATCAATTGTTACACCACAATGGATAGTTGATACATATTCTCAAAGGAATTGGGTAGAAGTTTTTTACAGGGAAGCTAAAGGATGGTTAGGACTTAAAGAATATCAAGTTCGTGATAAAAGGAGTTTACTGCGCCATTTTATTTTGGTTTTCTGTGCCTATACTTTTATTCTTTGGCATCAGTTAACTGGAGGATTAAGACGACGGTGGGCAAACAAACCTTTAAATACTTTTACTGAAGCTTTAGAAGCTTTCAGAACAGCCATGTCTTTTCGATTTATTGATTGGTTGAACTTAAATCGTGACGTGTTTGCTGCTTACAAAGCTAGTTTGGGTTACATTTGGGCTTGATTTTTGTCTAAGTCCCGCTAGGCTTTCTCGCACTGACGCACCCTACACTTTGAATATTTTTGTATTTGGAAGCCCTAATTTGGCGATCGCTGTAGTTTTTGTGCTTCAGTAGCCGATATTCCCTCACCCTGAGTCCCGAAGTACCACAACACCCCCGCCGCTTCTGCACGAGTTACTGGTTTTTTGGGTTGCAACAGGGTTGTATAACCAAATACACGCCGAATATTTGATTGTTCACCATTTTGGAAATCAGCTAAAACTGCTCTCAACGCTTTGGGGTCAATTTTTCCCGTATCTTGAAACCCCCAAGTTTCCTTAACTGTTTCCAGATTGGCAGCAGGTAAGCCTTGACGTGTATCTAAAGGTACTTTCCACAACAGCATTTGCTCCCGTGTTAAAGGTGCATCAGGACGGAATAAAACTGCGGTGGAGTCTCCAGACAAGGCGCTAGGAATTAACCCAGCTTCCGCTAATCCCTGAATGGCTGGAAAATCAAGGTCTTGACGCGACACATCACTAAAAGTAGGTTGTGTACTTTCTGATGCTAGACGAATTTGTTTAGCAGGATTATTGGCGTACATCGCATTATTAGCCGCCACTAGCCAACGGGCATATTCTCGGCGAGTAATAATTTTACCCGGTTCAAATTGGTTAGTGGTTGTATTGGAATTATTTTTAGTGCCAGATGATGCAGACGTAAATATACCCAATGCGCCTAAATCTTGAATATATTGTCGCAGTTGTTGCGGTGCTTTATTCAGATCGCTAAATGCTTGAGATGATAATGTTGCGGTTGGTGTTGAGTTCTCAGTTATACTTCCCCAATTGGCAGGAGGTACCGGGCCGATGAACTGTGGATCAACTGCTTGGGGTGAGTTATTAGCGGTTGGAGTTGATGAGTCTGGAGTAGTAGCTGTACTATTTGGTACGTAATCAATCTTGATTAGGGTAGCAGTTTGTGGTTGATTAGGAGCGGGGTTAGTCACTGATTGCGGCTGAATCGATACATTCACCAGCAAATCGTTGCGCCGGGCTGCAAAACTACCTTCTACCTCATCCGTTGGCTGTTGTAAAATTTGCCAGTTGTTGGCTTGAAACTGGCTACGGTAAAAGCTAGTAATAAAATTGCTGGGATCAGAACTCAACCAACGGGTTGAGACTCTGTTTTCTGCACCACTAGCAGGTGTAATTTCCTCTAGTTTGGCATTGGCATATATAGGAATCTCTTGGGGAAAATCCGCAGGTAATTGTACTGAGGGTTGATTTTGATCCGATTGCGGTTCACCTTCTGGAGATTTACCAAAGATGACTGGGTTACTTTGTAGCCTGGGATCTGCTGCCAAAGACTGTTCCAGATTTTTGGCAGTGGGAGCATTGGCACAGGCTGTTAACGAAGTCAGTAAAACAGCCAAACCTAAAAATGCGATTGGACGTTTACAGAGAAGCACAGGAAATCACAAACGCGTGTCAATTCCTACCCTAGCGCAGACTGGCCTGATTTATGGTGGGAGGCTAGAGAATTTTGGGGGAGAGGGGAGAGATGGGGGAGTGAGGGGAGATGAGGGAGCAGGGGGAGCAGGGGAGCAGAGGAGAATACTAATATTTGTCTAGCCCAGTCCCCAGTCCCCAGTCCCCAGTACCCAATCCCCAATCCCCAGTCCCCAATCCCCAGTCCCTCATAACTGCAAAATTTGCGGTGCTGGTAGCTCATGTATAACTCGCCACAGTATAGTGTAGCTGCCATCGCCACGCTGACGCACGGGACGGAAGGCGATAATCATGTCACTACTACGTATTTGTTGTAATTGGTCTATGTAGCGTTGTTTTTCGGCGGCGACTAACTGACCATTTAAAATAATCTCTGGTAGTTGGAATTGTAGCGATCGCACTAAATAAGTATGATTTAATTTGGCGGTTGCACTAGCTAAAATCACTTGGTTTTGCTGCCAGTTCTGGTCTTTGCCAGTTAAGAATCTCCGTCTTTCTACTTGCAAAGCTTCTAACTGTTTGGGAGGCTGGTAATTGAGCAAAAATTCCCGTGTGGGTGACACCACAGCCTTGAGTCTGTGATCCAACTTCTCCAAAGGGATATCCCCCACATCTACCATGAAACTGTAATCTACCCCTGGATGCTGCATTTGGAAGCGATCGCCGATTAATTGAAGTGCTAGACTATGTTTAAACCCTGCTTGAGCATCACCCAAAGTTGGGAAGGGATAACGCTCACTGACGCTAGGTTGCAGCCGATTCCGCACAGTATTGAGTGGACGTTGGTAAGCAGCAGCAGCTAACACGCGAAAAATTCCAGTGTGTGGTAGTTGTAAAAACTTGGCATAAGTTTGCGGTTCTTGAGGATCTAAGTCGTAAGCAAAACGGTCAAGGGCAGCAGTAGTTTCCTGGGGATTTGTGAATTGAGTTCCAGTAGGAAATGCAACTTGGGCTGCTGTTAAAAATCTCTTGGCATTAGCTAAAACAGTCAGGGCTGTTTCTGGAGGTGCGATCGCAGGTTGTAAAGGCGGGTTATAGTTAGCTATAGCTGTCTTACCAACTCTACCAATAATAGGTAACGCATTAGAGGCAGATACTTCTGAAGACTGTGCAGATGCTAGATTTGGCTCCCCAGTGGAGAAGGGTGTTGCAGGTTTGCCCAAATTGGGACGCTGCACAGGGGCAATTGTCAGCACAGGGTCTGATAGCCGTTCACCATTGACTAGAGGTAACTGTCTGACTAAAGCTAATTCGCCCCGCCGAGACAACAACTGGTCTAGGACTGGCGCAAGTTTTAATAATTCCTGGTGAGAAGCATACAAGGCGCAATAAATTTTTCCTTGTTGCTCTGTCAACTGCCCAGGTAGAGGGGATACATCTCTGTTACTACATACACTTTTGGGATTGTAGTATTGATGCTTGAGAAAACCTTCAGTGTTTTTGGCTTGGAAAATTAATTGCCCCCGCACCGCCCGCACCCGATTAGCATCAGGAGCAATTAACGCCTGCTCAATCCGGGCAGTAAAATCTACTTGTTGCTGAATCAATTCTCGTACTTGAGTATAAAAATTTTCATTCTTTGACTCTACTGCCGGAGTATGATTAAGAGAAGATGAAGACGGATATTGCACAGCTAGAACGTTTCTCGCAACACAAGCCAACCAAAATGGAAGCAAGACGCTCAAAAATATGTACCTCATGGCAAAAACCCTGTATAGATGGGAGTATGCAAAATCTAAAATAGATATTAAATTGAATAACAAGAACGACCATTGACAACTGTCAGTCTATTCTAAATTTCTGCCAAGCGCCGCCGGGTTGTTACCAGTGCTGAAACAAGATTCCATGCAAGTTTCCCAGGATCAGCCTATTTATTATGAGGCTCCACTCCAGCTGCTACTGTTTATTGATGGACGACCTAAGTCCAAACAGCAGGTGCAGCGTATCCGTGCTTACTTACAACAATTAGAAGCTGAGTATAAATTTGAACTGCAAATTATTGATGTTGGGCAACAACCATATTTGGCAGAACATTTTAAATTAGTAGCGACACCAGCTTTAATCAAAATTCACCCAGAACCTAGGCAGATTCTCACTGGCAGCAACATCATCACCCAATTGAAAACTTGGTGGCCTCGCTGGCAAACAGCTGTAGACACCTACCTCCAGTTGCAGGAAGACTTAGAAGAATGTATAGATGACAATGGTCAGGTATCACAACCTCAATCCACCATCCGTTCCGTTGCCGTTTCTGCGGAACTGATCAAACTTTCTGATGAAATTTTCCATCTCAAACAAGAAAAAGAGCAACTTTTAGAGCAGTTACAATTTAAAGATAGAGTAATTGGGATGCTGGCTCACGACCTCCGCAATCCTTTAACAGCTGCGGCGATCGCTATCGAAACCCTACAATCTAACTACAATCCCGAAACAGGCGAATTTAAGAGTCTCAAACCAGCATTAATCGCCCATTTATTCAAGCAAGCCCGTAATCAAACCAAAACCATCGACAGGATGATTGCGGATCTGTTACAAGTGGGTCGTGGTCATGATAAAGAGTTTTCCATCACACCCCAGAAGATAAAATTAGGTGTAGTGTGTTTTGATATCCTAGAGGAATTGCGCGATCGCTACACCACCAAATCCCTGAAGATAGAAACCGATATCCCCAACGATTTACCTTGTGTATATGCTGACCCAGAACGCATCCGCCAAGTCTTAATCAATCTTTTAGATAATGCCATCAAATATACTCCAGAAGGTGGCACAATCAACATTGCCGGATTGCACCGCACCACCCAAAAAGTTCAATTCAGTATTGGCGATACTGGTCCTGGTATTCCCCCAGAAAATCGCGAACTGATCTTTGAAAACCACTATCGCCTAGAACGGGATGAAGGTACAGAAGGTTATGGTATTGGTTTGTGTTTATGCAAACGCATCATCCGGGCGCATTACGGCCAAATTTGGGTAGACTCTAACCCCCAAGGTGGAGCATTATTTCACTTTACTGTGCCAGTTTACCCTTTTTAAGCACTTAAGAAATGAACACGATATAAAACACCATCATGGCTTGATTGAGCGTATCCCAACAATCAGTAATCACGCCGACTTATTTATGGTAAATATCAATTTATTTTTAATCTCCTAGTTGCATAAACCTTACTAAATTTGAAATCATTCAGGTACTATACGCCAAGCCCAAAGAAATAATCCTATTTAACTTTCAAAATCTTATGAGCAGTAATATAATTCAGTTATTTCTGTTCTAAAAGTTAAATTTAGAGATATGTCAGAGCTTGGTGCGATAGAGATGATGGAATCATTTATAAAACAAGAGCCAGATAAAACTCATCTCATCTTCATTGCCAACTCTTACACTCTCAATCTAGCCACTGATAACCCGGAATACAGAGATGTTTTAAACAGTGCTAACGTTGTTTTTGCAGATGGTACAGGGGTAATCTGGGCAGCTAGACTGCGTAGGAGAAATTTGCAAAGTAATCTCGTTGGTACTGATTTAATTCCTAAGTTTTTAACTCAGACAAGCAACTGTAATTATCGGTATTACTTACTTGGTGCAGATACCAATACTATAAAATATGCAGCAGAGTATGCTTCTCGGCAATTTCCAGGCTGGACATTAGCAGGATTTCATCATGGTTACTTAGGAGAGACTGAAACTATCAAAGTCATTGAAAAGATTAACTCTTTACAGCCTCACCTGTTATTAGTCGGGATGGGAAATCCTTTACAGGAATACTGGCTTTACAAAAATCAGCAAAGATTGAAAGTACCTGTATGTGTTGGTGTTGGAGGACTCTTTGATCATTGGGGTGGAAACCTGAAACGCGCCCCATTATGGGTTAGGAAATTAGGATTTGAGTGGCTGCAAATTTTACTTCAGCAACCCGGTAAAAAATGGCGGCGTTATCTCATTGGTAATCCTAAATTTATTATCCGCATGGTTTTGATTCGTGACTAAGAAATAAATACTAAGCCATGATATCAAGTTCAATTAAACCCCTTCGCTGGTATTTAAAAAAAACTGCACGTTGCGGTATGTGTTTGGCATCTCTGCCATTAAAACAATCACTTTCCAGGATCAATCAGTCTAGTTATTCACCAGTGCGTATCCTCACTTACCATCGCTTCGGTGATGTAAAACGCGATCCATTTTGTATGGGAATGAAAGATTTTCAAGCCCAAATGGAGTGGATTGCCAGAAAAAACCTAGCTGTATCTCTTAGTGATATAGAGAGTTTTGTAGCAGGGAAAAAATGCCTGCCCAAGAATGCAATCTTGGTTACTGTAGATGATGGTTATCGGAGCGTTTATTTGAAGGCACTACCGATTTTTAAGCAATTCTCAATCCCAGCAGTTGCCTTTATCACTACAAGTAATATTAATAGTAGCGGCAATCATTACAAGGCAAATAGTGAAACGATAGAACCCTATTTGACATGGAAAGAAGTTGAAGCTCTTGCTGAAGCAGGTGTTACTATTGGTTCTCATGCTAGAACTCACCGTTCCCTGGGGAAAATGAGTTTAGATGAAGCCTATCAAGAAGCTATCATGTCTCGTGAAGCTATAGAAAAAAACTTGGGGATGCAGGTAACAGCTTTTGCATATCCCTTTGGTACATTGGCTGATTTTAACAAATCTACAACCCAGATTCTTAAGGAAAGCGGTTACAAGTTAGCATTCACTTCTCAACACGGTGCTATTGAACCAAAACTTGATCCTTTAGTTTTGCCGCGTGTCAAGGTAGAAGGTGGTGAACCAATGTGGATGTTTCGTATGCTTGTCTATGGTGGATTAGATGAATGGCGATTGATTGATAAAATGCTCTGGCGATTGCAGCAAAGTCCATAAATTTACAGCTGTCTTGCAGCTATCTTTCAAATCACCGTCAAATAACGATAAAAGCTCACTCTCCTGTGGCTAAAATTCTAATTAGGGTTTGCTGTGATCTAATATGGCTGGTATTGTTGGTTTTTGGGACTTTCTCTACCAGTCAAGTATTTTGCCACAGGGGTGAGCATATTCAACTTATTATGACTGTTGCAGCTGCTCATCCATACAAATGAATATTAATAAACTGTAAATTGGTATTATAATTTAATTTATTCTTAATAAGAACTATTTAAAATCTTTTATGTATCTTGACTTTCTCTTCCAGTAACTGCTAGAGCCTTTCTAGCTCTAGTTTTTCTGGCAGATATTTGTTCATAATCGTGATACCATACCTTATTTGTATATTTTAGCAATACCCCACCACCTGAATCATGACCGAGAAAGTGATCACACTTGCGTAAGTCCTGAATCAATTTCTATGCTGCAAAATAAGGTTATAGAACATAAAAAATTGCTACGCATTGGATGTAGCTTTTTGCAGTGATGTATTGCCAAGATGGGAATAAGCTTGCTTTCAGAAAGCATATGAAAGATTTTGAACAAAGAAAAAATTGGTATAGGCAAGTAGCCAATATCTACACTTCGCAGCAGCGAAAAAACTGGTATAGCGAAGTAGCTGATGCCTATAACAAAACAAGACCTCGCTATCCGCAAGAACTGATTCACCGTGCTGTAGAGTTAGCCCAACTTCCACAAGATGCCCTAATTTTAGAAGTAGGATGCGGCCCTGGAACTGCAACTACGGCTTTTGCTCAATTGGGCTTCTCGATGCTTTGCCTTGAACCTAGCCAAAAAATGTGCCAGCTAGCTCGACACAACTGTATACAATATCCCTCTGTAGAAATTACTAATACCTCATTTGAAGAGTGGCAACTAGAGCCTGGAAAGTTTAATGCTGTTTTAGCTGCAACTTCTTTTCACTGGGTTTCCTCTGAGATTGGCTATGCAAAAGCAGCTGATGCCTTAAAAGAGGATGGATATTTGGTTTTACTTTGGAATATGACACCTCAACCACAGTATGAAATCTATGAAGCCTTCCATGAGGTTTATCAGACTCAAGCGCCAACTTTGGGAAGGTATGAAGAGAGAGAAACTCAACAAAACCAACTGAGAAGATTTGGCAAAGCTGTAATTGATTCTGGTTTGTTTAAGTGTTTAGTATCAGAACAGTTGCCTTGTGAAATCACCTACAGTATTGATGATTATCTGATGCTTTTAAGTACATTGTCCCCATACATAGTTTTAGATACCCACCAAAGGAATTCTTTATTTGCTGGTTTAAGACAAGTATTAGAAAAACACTCTATCAGCAGTATTCCAGTCTCGTTTCTCTCGGCTTTTCATATTGCCCAGAAGATATAGGAATTGGGGATTGGGGGAAAAGTAAGATGGAGAAAAATCAAATTTTTAAGGGTACTCGTGTGAAACAAATGGGATAGCGACTATTTCCCCCTCAGAGTTTCCTACTTGTACTTTTAAACCTACATTACCAGCTTTGCTTTTAATGTAACCTAATCCAAAGTAACCATCAGGGGTTGCAGTCAAACTTGTGAGTTTACCGACTTTTTCATCTCCAACTGTAATTGTGTCTCCTATGACTGCGGGGTTGTTGAGACGAATCCCCCAAAGATATTGTTTGACACCTTTATATGTATTTAACCTGGCGATGGTTTCTTGACCGATATAGCAACCTTTATTAAAGGAAATAGTCTGCCATAAACCCACTTCCAAAGGATTATACTCATCGGTGAGTTCGGCATCTGGGGCTGGTCTACCTTGTAAAATGCGTAAATGTTCCCAAGCGCGATCGCTTAACTCTACTGCTCCTAATTCTATAATCTGCTGCCATACTTTCTCTTTTAAAGACACAGGCAAAATCATTGTATATCCAGGTGCAGCCAAGCCACTACCTACAGCGATGATCATATCTCTATCTACCACAATATGATTTCCGTAGGGTTGACCGATAATTGCCCCAGCACCTAACTTTTTAACTACAGCATCACTTCCTGGGCCGATGAGGCTAAAAGTAGCGGTTTCATCGGTAACATCGGTTAATTGCACTTGATCAGCAAAGAAAATATAACGATCCAGCCATTGGATTAAATACTCGCGACGCTTAGATGAAACTAACAATAGCACCGCATCATCGAGAACATAGGCGCTGACTAAATCAATGGTGCGGGCTGTAGATGTTACCATGACAGTATCACAGCCTTGTCCTGGTTTCAGGCTTTGGAAATCATTGGTACTCTGATTGTGTAAAAAACGCAAACGATCAGCTTCAGAAACACGGATACGTCCCCAAAAAGAGCGATCGCACACAGCAACTCCTGCTGTTGCGGCTTGGATAGCGGTTGCGTCTTTACCGTCAAGTGCAGTGGTTGACATGGTAGTGAAGAGTTGCCCTGTTTCAATGTTTTTGCATTGGCAATCTTAGCAAAGAAACGTAGGGATTGGGGATTGGGAAAGCAGGGGGAGCAGGGGAAGCAGGGGGAGCAGGGAAAGCAGGGGGAGCAGGGGAGAATAACTATTGCCTATTGCCTATTGCCTCTTACCTGTATCCCTGAGAACCGCACCACAATAGACGGACACCACTACCGTTACAAAGATTAAAATTGCTTAATACTTCGTTACACTAGAAACAACGAGAGGGTAAAAAACAACTCTCGCGGCTGAACTCAAAGGTGAACGACATGAATGGCACAATTCGCGTTGGCAATCTCTTCGGTATCCCCTTTTACATACATCCGTCTTGGTTTCTAGTTCTGGGCTTGGTAACTTGGACTTATAGTGGCGGACTCATGGCACAATTCCCGCAATTATCCGGGGGATTGGCTTTAATACTAGGATTGACGACAGCTTTGTTGTTGTTTGCCTCTGTCGTCGCCCACGAGTTAGGACACAGCTTCGTAGCTATCCGCCAGGGAATTAATGTTAATTCAATCACATTATTTATCTTTGGTGGGTTGGCTAGCTTAGAACAAGAATCAAAAACCCCAGCCGGAGCTTTTTGGGTAGCGATCGCCGGGCCTTTAGTTAGTCTGCTGTTATGCGGTATTGTCACAGCAATCGGTGTGACTACTGCTATATCCGGCCCCTTAGCTGCTATTCTCGGTGTTCTGGCATCTGTAAATTTGGCATTAGCTTTGTTCAACCTCATTCCTGGCTTACCTTTGGATGGTGGTAATATCCTCAAAGCTATTGTATGGAAAATTACAGGTAAACCCTATAAAGGTGTTACCTTTGCTAGCCGAGTTGGACAAATCTTTGGTTGGGTAGCGATCGCTTCTGGTTTAATCCCCTTATTCTTGTTTGGTAGCTTCGCCAACTTCTGGAATTTATTAATCGGATTCTTCTTACTGCAAAATGCGGGTAATGCAGCCCAATTTGCGAGAGTGCAAGAAAAACTCACAGGATTGACAGCAGCAGATGCAGTGACAATTAATAGTCCAATTGTCTCGGATCACCTCAGCCTCAGAGAGTTTGCAGATCAGCAAATTGTCCAAGGTAACAACTGGCAACGGTTTTTAGTTACCAACGATGCAGGACAATTAGTGGGTGCGATCGCTCTGGATGACTTACGGAGTATTAATACAACACTGTGGTCAGAAACACAAGTCAGAGATGTGATGCGATCAATTCAATCTACCACTATCCCATCAAATCAACCATTACTAGAAGTAGTGCAACTGTTGGAACAACAAAAATTATCGGCACTGCCTGTAATTCGTGATAACGGTGTGCTAGTCGGAATTCTCGAAAAAGCTGCGATTATTCAACTACTGCAAAGTAGTACCGAACCCAGCCCTGCATAGTTTTCTCATCGGAAAAACGCTCCTTCCCTTAAGCCCTCAGATTTTCTGGGGGCTTTTTTGTAAGTAAAAAGATCAAAGTGGATTACTCTATGAAGCACTATTAAAAAACTTCCTTCATCTATGAATACTTTATAACTTTTGTTAGATGGATAACTATCTTTTTAGTTTTAATCTTTTAATTGTGCTGGTGGCAGCTAAATTGGTGATCAAACCCATATGTTTTTAGTGAATTATCACTAATTTAGATTATTAGCTAACCAATAAAGCTCTAACAAATGGAAAGCTATTCACATTCAGTTGATGGAGTACAATAATGGCAAATTTGTTTACTAAGGCAATCAATACTATCAAGTTTATATATCAAAACTTTGAACTTAAGCGTTTTTTTGCTATTGCCCTGGTTGGTTTTGTAGTGCTAACAACAAGCTTAGATTCTAGTATTGACGCTGGACGTAGTAGTGACTCTTTAACCAGAAGATTAGACAAAGTTGTACATCAGGATGATGCTGATAGACCCAAGACTACAGGAGAATGGAACAAAGAAGCTCGTCAAACAGAAGAAGCTTCTGGAGAAAGAGCTAAAAGAATTGCTAAAGAATCTGGCGAAGCTCTAAAACAATGGGGTTCCGTTTACACAGACACAGCTCAGAGAAGTGCTGACGATCTCCAAGACAATAATCGGCTCCGCAGTTAATCCCGACTATCGCTCTACTGGAGTTGGCTGCACAAAATAGACTATGAAGCGAATTCGCCGCAAAAATGCTTGATCAAATCAGGCTGAACGCACAGATGACATCAGCTTAACAAGAGCGCAGGCGATCGCTTTTTGTTTGGAAGTTATCCTGCCCTATAGTGATATATGCGATATAGTCCTGCTACCCGATCACGATGAACCCAAAAAAACCACCAATCTAAAAGTTGGTGGTTTGATTTTTAGAAATATATTTTTTCTATTGTGTTGTAATTAAAGAAAGATTTGTATCATGTTTTTAATCAGCAACACCAAATATTTTATTGAATAGACATGACTTCACAAAATAAAAACCAACGAATTCAAATAAATTTAGATTTATCGCTAGAATTATATGAAACAATCAGCAATCTGGCACAACAGATGGATGAAGATAATGCTGAGGTATTGCTAAAAGCCATCGCCCTCTTAGAAATAGCAGTAGAAGCCCAGCAGAAAGGTAAACATCTCTGGATTGTAGACGATAATCAAAATCTTGAAACTGAAATTGTGGGCATCTAACAGCATGACAGATGTAAAAGATTTATCACAGATTATTACGAATAAAGGTGAAAATCCACTAACTTTATCAATAGTAAACAAACAGTCCCAAGAAGATGCAGAACTTGAGCGAAAGCTGCGAGAACTTAAGTTTAAACAAGAACTTAGAAAAGATTGGATTTTATTTATAGTCAGAGATGTAGTAATATTTTCTGCAACCATATTATTTGTTTTTTTAGTTAGCGGTTATTCTTTATTTATGCACATTTACAAATAAATAGTGATTCCCACTTAAGTGATGTAAAAATAATATTTTGAAACGCAGGGGGGCGCGGAGTAAAGCGCAGAGTTACGCAGAGATTTGTACCTCAGCAGACTAGGAAACGCTAAAAGTATTTTTGCTTAATACACAGAGGCATAGCTGGCATTTATCAAAAGTCTGACAACGGCTATCCCCTTTATTCAAAAACAAAACTAAACTATGAGATTAGGACATCAGGAAATCATAAAACCATTACCATCAGAGGCTTTTAAACCTGTCACCTGTCACCTGCTATAGATGAGATTGTTGGTATAAATACTTGGGTATCTTTACTGTGAATTTAGAGTGAATAAACTATAGGTAAATGACTATTAGCAAATAATGTGGTTTTAACTACGTTATTGAGTTGAATTAGTAAGATAGACTGACTGAATATATGTCATCAAATTACTGGATGAAATTCAGTAACAAAACAGGAGAAACATGAGCAGAGAATTAGCCAAAGTCATCTTGTGGGAAGAAAACCAAAAAGATTTTGTTAAAAAGTTATATGACCTCCAATTTGTTCCTAGAATAGGAGAAGAAATTTACCTACAAAGAGAAAGATGGAAAGTAACTAGAGTTGAGCATGATGTAGAAGTTAGTGAGATTAATATCTATATAGAATTAATTAAAAAGGTGAAGCAGGATAAATCATCTAATTCATAAATAAAATTTATTTAGTGATTGAAGCCAGTAGTATTTTAGGATTTGTGTGGTATCGGCGATCGCTTTCTTTATTCTTAGAGGAAAACCCCAGTGATCGCCCCTTTCAGCACTTCCTTAGACATTAACTTCATGCTTAATCCTGACTGCGTCCTTATATTTAAATACGCAATTCTATCTGTTGAAAATATTACATAATATAAATGAAGGCGCGATAAGATTCCATAGCAATAGTCGAAGGATTAAGCTTTGCTTATCTCATTAATTCATATTTCTATTCTGCAACGCTAAATAATTTTTAGCAATAATAATAGTTAGTTAAGCGAGTTGAGATTTAGCTAAGTATGGATAACTTACCTCAAAGCAAGTCTAGCTCCCCGGCTGGGGGTGGTTTACCTGTGATTCAGTATTGGGTAGAACAAACTCTCTCAGCACAAGGATTACAATTATGGCAAACTCTCAATCATAAAAGTGCGTGTTTATCCTGTGCTTGGGGTACGGGTGGACAAAAAGGGGGATTTGTTAATGAAGCGGGAGAATATTTACAACGCTGTGCTAAAAGTGTAGAGGCGATCGCGGCGGAATTGCAACCAGGAATTAAACCAAATTTTTTCCAAAAATATAGTATAAGTGAATTACAAAAACTGACTTCTCAAGAATGCGATCGCTTGGGTAGATTAACTTATCCTCTTATTCTCAGATCAGGTTCATCTCATTATCAACGGATTAGCTGGGAAGAAGTTTATCATATCGCTACACAAGCCTTTAATTTACCCCCAGCACGAATTGCTAGTTATAGTTCTGGGCGTTCATCGAATGAAGCTGCTTATTTACTACAATTACTCATGCGATCGCTAGGTAGTAATAACCTAGCAGACTGTTCAGATTTGTGTCACGCCCCTTCAACAGTAGGATTAAAAAAAGTTTTCGGCTCAGGTACATCAATGGTAAGCTTAGAGCATCTAAAACATAGTGATTGTATTGTTTTAATTGGTTCTAATGCACCTGCAAATCATCCACGACTGATGAACGAATTAATCAAATTGCGGGAAAGAGGCGGTAAAGTCATTATTATTAATCCCCAAATTGAAATCGGCTTAGTTAAATTTGCATCTCCTGCATTTCCCCTCAAATCTTTGCTCACAGGAGGTTCAGATATATCTTCTTTATATTTACAACCAATTCCTGGTAGTGATGTGGCATTATTTGTGGGGTTACAAAAATCCCTGGTTGAACAGAATTTAATTAAAACTGAATATCTTAAATCCTATACAAAAGATTGGCAGAAAATTATAGATTATGCTAATAATATATCATGGAATGAAATAACTAATATATGTGGTTTATCCCCAGAAGAAATCACAGCAACAGCTTATATAATTGGTAAATCCGAGCGTGTAGTTTTTGCTTGGGCTATGGGGATAACTCAACACGCTAACGGTGTAGATAATGTTTTTAGTATTGCCAATACAGCCTTAATCACAGGTAATGCTGGTAAAATTGGTGCCGGGACAATGCCCATTCGAGGACATTCCAATGTGCAAGGATTTGGTTCAATGGGTGTCACTGTCAACTTGCGGGAAGAAATCAAACAAGCACTATCTCAACTATTAGGTAAACCCTTAAATGAAACTCCTGGTTATCATACCCGTGACTTAATAACAGCAGCAGAATTAGGAAAGATAGATACACTATTTTGTTTAGGGGGAAATCTGTATGCAGCCAATCCAGACTTACAGCAAGCAAAACAGGCATTATCACAAATAGAAACCATTTTTTACTTAGCTACTAAACCGAATTTAGGACATTTTCACGGATTAGCTAAACAGCAAACTTTAATATTACCTGTATTTAATCGCTTTGAAAATCCTCATAAAACAACAACTGAATCTGGTAATAACTTTGTAAGGTTAAATGATGAAGGTAAAAGTCATTTGAAACCACCTGATGCTGATCTAATTTCAGAAATAGAATTAATCACAGAAATTGCTCATCGTTTACATGGTGAAACACCGATAAATTGGCGTAAACTGCAAGATACAGTTTATGTGAGAGAATTAATTGCTAAAACCATTCCGGGCTATGAAAAAATTGGCACAATTGACCAAACAAAACAAGAATTTCTGATTGCAGGACGGATTTTAGATGAACCGAAATTTACCACATCTGATGGCAAAGCGCAGATGTTTGTCACACCTTTACCACAATTATCACTACCAACTAAAGCAGAGTTTGGTGTGCCAGAAAATCAACCAGGAATTGTAGTTATTTTAGGAACAGGACGCAGCTATGGTCAACATAATACTGTGGTTTATCGTAGTGAAGATAAATATCGAGGAATGCCCCATCGGCACTGTATTTTAATGAATCCTCTGGATGTAAAAAAAGCGGGATTCCAGGAACATCAGCGAGTCACAGTCAAAGGAGATGGGGGAGAACTAGAAAATATTGAAATTATTGGTGGGGCAATTCTTGAAGGTGTAGCTTTTATGTTTTATCCTGAAGCTAATGTTTTATTTAAAGCAAAAGTTGATCCGCACAGTGGCACACCTGCTTACAAAAGAGTTCCAGTTTGTATTACAGCTCATCGGCTTCTTTAAGAGGATGTTTTAAAAGTTGAAGCCAGTCAAAAATTATGCGCGTTGTCTGAACCTGATACGCACCATCGCTACATAGATAAAAGTTTCTGAAGCTCTCTCTAGTGATGGCTCTATTTTTAACCCTAGTTGAGCAATTACAACCCTCTGAATATTCACAAGAGGGTTAATTTTAGAATCTTATTATTAGCTCGCATGATTTACTATTATATAGTTATATGGTTATATTAAATACAGTTATCAGAAAAAAGTTGCCCTACCTTGAAAGGCACTTCTTAATTACTGCATCAAAGTTTTTGCAGGGAAGGTATGGGCGCACACACAATACATTACAGGAAAACCAATGTGGGAAAGTGCTATTACGGCATATTTACATTATCTGGGCTTTATGCTGGCATTTGGGGCGTTAGTGGTTGAAAGTCAAAATTTGAGAAAAGATATCAGTCTGGCAGAAGCGTGGAGAGTGGTGACGGCAGATGCCATTTATGGTATTTCAGCCATCACAATCCTGCTCACAGGCATATTGAGAGTAATTTACTTTGGTAAAGGAAGCGATTACTACCTTAACAGTCCAGTCTTTTACACCAAAGTCGGGATATTCATCCTGGTGAGTTTATTGTCTCTGTATCCTACCTTTTCATTTCTGTCTTGGATTAAGCACTTGCGAAATAACGAACCTCCTCAAATTGAATTACCGCAATTGCAGCGACTCTCTTGGCTAATCAGGGGCGAATTAGTTGGGTTTGCACTCATCCCCTTGTTAGCAGCACTTTTAGCACGGGGAATGAAACCCTTTTAATCAAACATCCTGATGTTTGCCTGGAAGTGCTTACCGATAAGCGAACAGAAGCAGTGATCAAAACTACGATGAGGAATATATTTCAGTTATGAGGAATGTACTTTCAGACGCGGCGATCGCCCAACTCATTGAGGAGGATGTTCCCTATGTTGATTTGACTACATTTGGACTCGGAATTGGTAAGCAACCAGGTGAAATCGAGTTTTATTCCCGTCATCCAATGGTGGTTTGTGCCACAGAGGAAGCTGCCAGAGTCTTTGAACAGTGTGGTGCTAAAGTTCTTACTCACGTTGAAAGCAGCACTAAACTGGCGGCAAAACAACTGATCTTAAAAGCGGCAGGTTCAGCCGAAGCCTTGCATATTGCCTGGAGAATTGCACTTAATTTGTTGGAATATACCTCTGGGATTGCCACTCGTACCAATAGTTTGGTCGAAGCGGCGCATCAGATCAATCCATCAGTCGGAATTGTCGGTACACGCAAAGTGTTTCCCGGTACGCGTGCGCTATCCGTTAAGGCTATCTTGGCAGGTGGAGCTATTCCTCATCGTTTGGGGTTGTCTGAGAGCATTCTGATCTTCAAGGAGCATCTGACTTACCTTGGTGGGATGTCAGAACTGTTGAAAGCCTTGCCTGCACTTAAACAACGCTTCCAAGAACACAAAATGGCGATGGAAGTAGAAACCGTAGCAGATGCCTGGGCGATCGCTCAAGCCGGAGTGGATATTATTCAGTTTGATAAAGTTTCCTCTGCTGATCTCAAGCCCGTGGTACTGTCACTCAAGCATCAGTATCCCAACATCAAAATAGCTGTGGCTGGGGGAATTACCTTAGACAACGTTCAGGACTATGCCAGCACGGGAGTTGATCTCCTGGTAACAAGCTATCCCTATTTTGGCAAACCTGCTGATATTGGTGTGAAAATGTCGGACGTGGACTGAATAGCGTGCCAGCTTACCATTAAATATACGCAACAGACAATCTCCCACTACCTGTCTAAATGTTGTCGAGGTTGATGCCAATAGGTTAAGCGCAAATGTTACCACCTACTGGGGTGGGGTGGGTATGAAAATTGAGCCAATCCAGTTATGTGCTGCTTGTTATGCTGAGTCGCCATGTCACAAAATTGAATGGCAGTTTTAAGGTAACGCAAGGGTGCGATCGCCACAAATTAACTTTGTTGTCAGAATGTCCCAACTGTGGAGCAAGGTTTAAAGTTCCGACTTTGTGGGTTGATGGTTGGTGTCAAAGGTGTTTTATGCCTTTTGGGGAGATGCTGGAGCGTCAGAAGGTAGTTGAGTAAGTTTTAAATTTATTCAACCGAAGGTATATTATTAGTAGCTGTAGCAATTATTTTGAATAGTAAATGGTGACATCTAAATTCCACCGGATATGACTTTCCTGAAGGAACTATTCGCTGATGATCCGAAGTTTTGTGATCACGAGTTGGAAAATCTGGATGATCATTTAATGTACATGGTACTTTGTTTGCAATATTGCTAAAGGCTTTGTTTGAATCACCAGAAAAAAGATAACCAAGCATTCCTCCCTGACTAGAAAATGGTGCATATTTACAAGTTATAAAGTTGTCGTTTATCTCGTCTACATATTTACCAACTGCGCCATCTGTTTTCAACACTTTAGCTTCTAAAGGCCATATAATCCTTCTATTGGCTCTAAGAATAAATGCAATATCATACTCTTTTGGTTGTGCTGGTGCAAAATCACGAGTTTCCCTTTCATAAGAACCATGTTGAACATAATATGGCTCATCTCCTGTCATCACTTCGTGAATTTCTGGTTCAAGTAACTGAGTGATATCTCGTTCAATATCATCCTCAGCCAGACTACAATCAATTTTTGATAATACTTCTTTTACTAATAAATCATATCCTTTCCAAACGAAAGTTAGTATATTAGTTGATGCTGTTTCACTCCAGTGCTTAGATAATTCCATAAATTCATCTGTATCTGGCCATCTTATTTCTGAAATTGTCTGCCGTCTTATAACCAAAATTTAACTCCTATACTACTAATATTTTGCGTTTAATTTAAATTTATTTAATTAATCTGAGAGATATATCTAAGTCATAATATCTGCTGCTACTTCATCAGCATCTCTTAAAGCCATAGAGCGAGTCCAATAACGAATTTTGTCAGGTTTGATTAAATAAATAGTAGGAATATTCACCTCATTTAATTGAACAGAATCATAAATCCTGGCAACACGTTGATAAAAGATGCCACCATCTTCTATACTTCCTCTTTTGATATACAACTTATTTAAATTCTCCAAGCGTTCCATTAAGTCAGGGGAGTTAATAGGTTCAATATGTACACCATGACAATCAGGTCTATTTAGATAGATTGCGACTAAACGAACAGGAAGAAAAGTGTTATTTATTTCCTGAAAGATGGTGGCGCAGACTTGTTTATCTTGTCCAAATCCTGCTTTCATAACTCGCAAGAAATACTCGCAATATGCTGTCAGTTCAGGTTCAGTGTTATTCTGAGATTGACTATTATCTATACGAAGAGTTCTTTTTCTTCCTGGAGAAGCACTATTTCCTTTAAAATCTTGCAGGGTGTAATTGAAAAGGTCATTAATTAGCACCCATTCACTATCTTTAAATTCAAAAGCTTGTCGTATGCGCTCATCTATATCATCAATTGTTTTTATATTATGCAAATCTCCTACCGATAATTCAGGTATTGGCACACGCAGTAAATCACTTGGTTTAATTTCAGGAATATATGACGCAAAACGACCATTTGAAAGCAGCAAGTAATAAACAGCTAATTTACTTTTGTAGGTCAGACAAGCTGCTTCTAAGATTAAAGAGTTTTCTTCAATAATGTGTACACTGACATAGCTACCAGAGCAAATAATACCCGTACTATTTTGTTTTTCTGATTCAGTAATAGCACTCTGAAAACGGCTTAATTTTTCCGTCCAACTGAGTTTAATTATTAGTTGCGGCAAATCAAATGCTGCCAAATTAGTTAGACGGTGTGTATATGGATCTTTATTAATAGGAAGTTGCTTCGCTACCAAGTAAGTGTCAGTGCCTTTAGGAAATAGTTGAGTAAATCTTTTATCCTCTAAAATACGTCTTCCTAAAATTGCTGAATGATATTTTTGACGACTTCCTCTGATAATTCCTTGAGATGATATTACAATATTTGAAAGCTCAAGTTGTTCTAAATTTTTGTCTTTAGCCAATCTACGAACTAAAGAAAGATCACGTCTCCCTCCCCACATTAATGCTGTCCAAACTAATGGATTTGATATCGCTTCTTGAGGGTAAATTGTATTAACATCGTATGGCTCAATTACTATATAATAGTCATCTTGATTAGTCATTACTGGCTTTGGACAAATGTATGTCAAAGGTTCACCATCAGGAGGTGTGACTGACATTGTGATAACACAAGCTGGAGAAATAGCATCTTTGAAAAGCCCAAAACGTAATGCAGACAAATTAACTATCTCTTCAATTTTGAACTCTGAAAAAAGCCTAGCTCGAAATGCCTGAGCAGTACCAACCTGATTAAAAATCAACGCCAGTGCAGGTTGCATCATTGCTACTTGTCCACCAGGTTTTGTTAAAGCAGCAGCTTTTGGCAGAAAAAGTGGGCCAATATTACCGTAGGTTATTGTCCAAACATCTCCAGCCCAAGATTTAGCTGCCGGAGTGACAGTGTTTTTACCCCAAGGTGCATTACCTACGACTAAATCATATTTACCAGCATCCTGAACAGAACGAAAACCTTCTTTGTCTTCTTCAAAAAAATCAGCAGCAATTAATTGACGATCACGTAATCTAGGAAAGCGAAACTCATTCTCCCAATAATCTTGAGGTTCAACTTTATCTAGCATGGTTAAATACAGACTAAAAGATGCGACCCTTACAGCTTGAGCATCTACATCAACTCCAAATAAATTATTTTCTAGTAAATTTTTTAAATCATTTGGTTGAATTATTTTTTGATGAGCTTTTTCCCATCTATAAATTAAACGTTGGAATGCTTTAACTAGAAAAATTCCTGAACCACAAGCAGGATCAAGAATCTTCATATCCCATTTTTCACTATCCCAAGGTAAAACACCATCTAATACAAAATCAACTATATGTTCTGGTGTGTAATGAATTCCTGTACCATATTCTTTACTGACAAATTCTTCATATATACTGCTAATAAAATCTAAAGGTATAACATCAAAATGATAGTATTGCCATAGACTTAACTGTCCATTTTCAATGTCTACATGACCACTGACAAAATAAGCAAGTATATTTAGGTGAGTTTGTTTAACTTTTTGTTCTTCTGTTTGCCATTCAACTTCCCTTTCTTGTTCGGTAGCTCCTTTACCTGGGAATAAATCACCATTAAACTTGCCGTTGAGCCAACGAAAAAATTGATAAGTATCTCTATGATTTCTTAATATGTCAGCTAAATGAGAGTATTTAGCCGATAATTTCCCAATTTGATATAAATAATCTAGTAAATTTGTATTTAAAGCAGGATTACCTTCAGATTCTTGACGATCAAAAAGGAATTGAATAAAAATAATTCTTGCTAATAAATCATGAATCGTGTCATCATCAAGTTCGTTTTCTTGAAGTTCCTTCCGAACACTTTTCAGATTTCTCAATAGCATCTGGTCAGCAGCCTGACTTCGTTGAAATCGCTGGCTATGTTCTTGAAAAAATTGACCGGATACTAGATCAGCCCAGTGTAAACGCAAACTTTCAGCAGCTTGATCTGAAAGAGATATTTGATTAAATGATTCAAGTTCCTGCTTAGAAACATTAATTACGGGCTTGATAATATCATCTTCTTTTGGAGGTTCTTCGTAGCACGTCCAAATTCTTAATCGGTTAGGTTCTGTTGTAATTAGTGACGGTGTACGAGAAAAACTCCAAGCGAGTCTATAAGTTTTCTTCAGAGTTTCCTCTGATACTTCTCCTGGAAAATCACACACCAACGCAATAGGTGTTTCTGTTGAGTCACCTTGAGGATTTGCAGCCAGCACTCCTATTTGCACACCATGACCATCTGATAGTTTGCTGATAGTTCTACCTAACTTTTCCCTAGCGATTTGTGCATAAACACTTGGTCCAGCACCAGGTGGCTCCAAAATTTGTTCTGGAGTTGGCCAGTGAAGTTTTTTATGTGCTAGTTCCAGTAGTCCAGACTGTGACATTGCGTGATTTAAGCTGCATTAAAATATAATTTCACATTTCGACCATTACATAGTCATGATATTGATTGTCTTAAGAGTACATTAGTATTGTCACTGCTGCAACAACATTTAAGCATAGTTCATAAAATTTTGATTACAAGGAATAAATTTCCATTATATTTATCTGCAAATTAGGTTTTGTCCATTGATTTACAAACCTTTTAAGTCAATTTAAGAATATGTCTATTCAACGTAAGTGAAGCCATCAAAATTGAGATATTGAAAGACTTCAATCTTCATTAGCCAATCTACTTGCTAATTTTTCATAAATAATATCTAACCACACAGGAATCACAGGTTTACCTTCATCTAAAGATGCGATCGCTCTCTTCCTGTCAAATTCCACTAAGGAAAGAGAAGCATCCTGTGCTTCCGACAACAACATAAAGCGTCTACCTATACCCGAACTAAATAACTCTGGCTCTTGGTCTTTCAGTGTTTTTACGGTTTCGCAAGCGATATCAAAACTCCAACCTACAGATAGCCAATACACCATTGATTATTGATTAATGAACTATTGATTCAAGTAGCGCAACATCCTGAGTTTGCAACTTGGCGAACAAACAAAAGCGGGCGATGGGACTCGAACCCACGACGTTCACCTTGGGAAGGTGACATTCTACCACTGAATTACACCCGCATATAATCATACGGGGACGATTATATCATAAAATTTCATCTTACCCAACAAATCACCGATACTGAGTTGTTCTCAAAGATAGTCAATGAGGACGAGCATGGAAAATAGGGAGTGGGGTTGAGGAATATTTATTTTCAAAAATAAACATATATGACAGTTTATGAAAAATTACCCAATTTCTCAACTGATGGCTGTAATAATTGCCGCTAAATCACCTGGAATAAGTATTAAATTTTATTAAGCTTGATGTCTGCACAGATTACTTGCGCCAACTCTTTCTCCAACATCAACCAGCGATCGCAGTATAAAAATAACTAGCACTTACTCTTATACCTGAGCTAAAACGGATCAGTCTGCATTTTGTTAAACTCCATGCCAGGAAATTTTCAATGTAGATTTTTGTAAATACTTCATCAATAATTTCTATCCAACCTGAGCAACAAAAATATGTTCAACGCCACTGAGATTTTAATTGATGCCTTCGTCAAACAACTGAGAGACGGCTACAGTCGTACTTATGGCTGTTTCAAAAATGATTATCAAGACATCATTGCTTGGGCTGGTAATATGGCGTTGGAGAACATAGCCAACAGTGACGCGCTCTATCACAATGTTGAACACTCAATATTAGTTACCCTTGTAGGGCAGGAAATCTTACGCGGTAAGCATATCCGTGAAGGTGGTGTTTCTAGCGAAGATTGGTTACATTTTATTATTTCCTTGTTATGTCATGATATTGGCTATGTTAAAGGCGTTTGTCGTCTAGACCAAGAACACGAAGGTTTATACGCTACAGGGCAGAATGGCAAAATGATTTCTCTTGCACCTGGGGCTTCTGATGCTAGTCTGACACCGTATCATGTGGATAGAGCTAAATTATTCATTGATGAGCGTTTTGGCGGTCATAAGCTGATAGATGCCGAAGTCATTAAAAGCAATATTGAATTGACTAGGTTTCCTGTACCTACAGCAGACGATCATCAAGGTACAACTAGCTTTGCTGGGTTGGTACGTGCTGCTGATTTAATAGGACAATTAAGCGATCCACGTTACTTAAAGAAAATCACCTCTTTGTACTATGAGTTTGAAGAAACCGGAGTCACCAAAGTTTTAGGGTACAAAAACCCGGCAGATTTACGGAAAAACTACGCTAAATTTTATTGGAATGGAGTTCATCCCTATATTACAGATGGGCTGAGATATTTATCTTTGACACAGCAAGGAAAACAAATTTTAGCCAATCTCTACTCGAATGTGTTTGTTGTTGAACATGAAAAAAATCAAGAAGAACAAAAATATTTAGTCAAGCAATTGCAAGCATGATTCAGAGGAAAAAAGGGGGTGGGGAGTTGGGAGTTGGGAATAGGGGGTGAGGGAGAGAGGAAATCATACCTCAAACCAGATCAAGTCACAAACCTTAACTATGGACACTTGACTATTCACCAATCACCCTTAACTATTGACTAATGACTAATGACTAATAACTAATAACTATGAATTGGTGGCAAAGACTTCAGAAAAATCCGTTGGCGCGATTTGGGGCAATTTTGCTGTTGATTTTCTATGTGGCGGTAATCGCTGCTGATTTTGTCGCCCCATATGATCCTTATGTCTCACAGCCTAATGGTTCACTATTACCACCGACTCGGATTTATTGGGTTTCACCAACATCAGGTAAATTTATCGGCCCCCATATTTATCCTACAACTCAGGGAGACACCGATTTAGAGACAGGCGATCGCCAACTAATTGTAGATTTTAATCAGCCTTCTCCTGTGCGGTTATTTGTCTCCGGGCCAGAGTACCGACTGTTTCAATTGAGTTTACCACTACCGCCTCAATGGCAAGAAGTCTCCATTATCCCCGGTATTCCCTTAGATTGGCATTTGTTTGGCGCTGCTGGTAACGCTAAGTTAAATCTCCTTGGTACAGACGAACAAGGACGTGATCAATTTAGCCGCTTGCTATATGGGGGGCGGATTAGTCTATTTATCGGTATTGTGGGAGTTTTGTTTACCTTTCCCCTAGGTTTGCTCATAGGTGGTATTTCTGGCTACTTTGGCGGTTGGACGGATAGCGTGATTATGCGGGTGGCAGAAGTGCTGATGACTTTCCCTAGTATCTATCTATTAGTTACCTTAAGCTCCGTCTTACCAGCCGGGTTAACTAGCAGTCAACGTTTTTTGCTAGTTGTCTTGATTACTTCGGTGATTAGCTGGGCTGGATTAGCAAGGGTAATTCGTGGACAGGTACTTTCAATTAAAGAGCGAGAATTTGTCCAAGCAGCCAGAGCTATGGGTGGAAAACCAATCTATATTATTCTGCGCCACGTTTTACCGCAGACTGCTACCTATGTAATTATCTCTGCAACTTTAGCGGTTCCCAGCTTTATTGGTGCAGAAGCGGTATTAAGTTTAATTGGTTTGGGCATTCAACAACCTGATCCATCTTGGGGTAATATGCTGTCTCTAGCCAGCAATGCTTCCATTTTGGTGCTACAACCTTGGTTAATTTGGCCGCCAGCCGTGCTGATTATTCTTACAGTCTTAGCTTTTAATGTACTGGGCGATGGTTTAAGAGATGCGCTTGATCCTCGTAGTTTCAGAAGATAGACCTCTACATATTTTGCAGATAGTTGTCAGAGATGGGTGTATTAAGCATCCATCTTTTTATTTTTCAGCAGGTATGAATAAAGATGTTCATCGGTCTTAGTATGTGGAGTTAATGACAACTCCTTACTCGATAAAACTGCAAAATTATTTAAATATTTTGTATAAATAAAAAACATGAAACCATATATTACAACTTTTAGGTTAAATAAAGATTAAGGTGATAAATCAAATATTTATTCGCCAGATTTACTGATATTTATGTGCTTTCCCTGAAGACTATGATTTTTGCTTTCGCTTAAAATCCATACCAGAAATATACAAATTATTAAGTTTAAGTATGCAAAAACCATTGTTGGTTATACTCTGCACTGGTAATTCTTGCCGGAGTCAAATGGCGGAAGGATTTTTAAATGAATTAGCGGATGATTTATTAACTGTGCATAGTGCAGGTATGAATCCAGCCCAAAGAGTTCATCCTTTAGCTGTGAAAGTAATGCAAGAAGTTGGCATAGATATTTCCCAAAACACCTGTAAGCATATCAACCAATTTCTCGACCAGAAAATTGATACAGTGATCACAGTCTGCGATCATGCTGATCAAAGTTGTCCTTCATTACCTTCAGCAGTTAAACGTCATCATTTTGCCTTTCCTGATCCAGCAGAAGCCACAGGAACAGAAGCCGAAAAGTTGCAAATATTTCGTCGAATTCGTGACGATATTAGCAAATTACTTTTGGCGTACATAGCAGGAAGACGTGATGCTCTCTCATACTCTTAACCGGAGTTATGGGTATGTTAGATGACTCACTCAGTTTACCATTAACTATGTTTACTGCTTTGTCAGACCGCTCAGACTTATTGATGGCATTGACAGATAGAGGCGGGCGGATTGAATGGGTTAATCAAGCCTTTGTCGAACATACTAGGTTAGCAATTGATTTACTCATAGGCAAGAAATTTTTTACTGTATTAGCTGCTAACTCGCAACTAAATTTTCAACAAACTTATATTCGTGAACAACTGATGAAAGGAGAAAGCTTTAAATTTGAGCTTTCTTATTTATCACCTGAGCAACGAGAATATTGGTTATTAGTAGATGGACAACCGATACAAGATGCTGAAGGCATAACCAATAAATATGCCATCATGTCTAGTGATATTACTGTGCGGAAGCTCACAGAAACAGATTTAGAACAAACTAGACAACGGCTCAAGCGATTAGTGGAAGGTGTGAAATTAGTGCCTTGGGAAGCACTAGATGTCAATCGCCAATTTACTTATGTGGGGCCACAAGCTATTGAATTATTTGGTTATGAGTTGGCACAGTGGTATGAACCAGACTTTTGGTATTCACACATTCATCCGGAAGATTTGCCACAAGTTGTTTCCCATCACCAAGGGATTACATCAGAGCAGGATGATTACATAGTTGAGTATAGGTTTTTAGCTGCTGATAGTCAGTGGATATGGGTAAAAGATATTGTCAATGTTGTGCGATCGCCTGATAATGTGATCCAGTTATTTGGCTTTTTGTTAGATATTGGTGAACGCAAACAAGTAGAAATCTCCTTACAAGTAGCTCTGAAAAACTTAGAACATACAAATCAAGAATTGGAATTTCGGGTACAGCAACGCACTTTAGCTTTGCATCAAGAGAAGGAAAAATTAGAACAAACTTTAGAGAAGTTACAGAAAACCCAAATTCAACTAATTCAAAGTGAAAAAATGTCTAGCCTAGGTCAACTTGTGGCAGGTATTGCTCACGAAATTAATAATCCAGTAAATTTTATCTACGGCAATATTACCTATGCTAATGAATATATTCAAGATCTGCTGTATCTAGTGCAATGCTATCAGCAATATTATCCCCATCCAGAGCCAAAATTACAAGCAGAAATTGAGGCAGTAGAAATTGACTTTATCATAGAGGATTTACCCAGATTATTATCTTCTATGAGTATTGGTGCTAACCGGATTCGAGAAATTGTTTTGTCTTTGCGTAATTTCTCCCGCCTGGATGAAGCTGAAGTCAAAGCGGTAGATATTCATGAAGGTATTGATAGCACTTTGATGATTCTGCACAATCGCCTCAAAGCAAAACCAGATTTCCCAGAAATTCAAGTAATGAGAGAATACGGCAAATTACCATTGGTAGAATGTTATGCCGGACAACTGAATCAAGTATTTATGAATTTGATAGCTAATGCTATTGATGCTTTAGAAGAATCAACAGTTAAAAACTCTCAGGTTTCTACTCAACCACAAATTCATATTTGTACAGAAATCGCTCATGAGCAGCAAGTGGTAATTCGCATTGCAGATAATGGCACTGGGATGAGCGAGGAAATCAGAAAGCGTCTTTTTGACCCCTTTTTCACGACAAAACCTATTGGGAAGGGGACGGGTTTAGGATTATCTATCAGTTACCAAATTGTGGTTGAAAAACATCAAGGTAAACTGGAATGTTCTTCTGTAATAGGTAAAGGCACAGAATTTGTGATCTCTATTCCAGTTAAACCAATCAGCACACCTTTGAGATCAGAAACAGGGAACAAGGAACAGGCAACAGTATAGGGGTGATGAGGGAGATGAGGCTAAACATCCAGTCCCCAGTCCCCAAGTCTTCACAAGTTCCTCAACTTCTAGTTCTACATTCTTGGTAGTAAAACCTCAACGATCGCCACTTCTGCGATCAGGCAACTATGAACGCCATAGAATCTAGACAAAATCCCCACAGTTCCTTTGTCTACGGGCCTGTGAAATCCTGGCGATTTGGGCGATCGCTTGGTATTGATCCGATTGGTGTGGTGTCTACCTGCTCTTTCAACTGTGTATATTGTCAGTTAGGACAAATTCAAACTCATAGCACTCAACGTCAAGTTTTTGTATCTACAGCCCAATTACTCAGTGATTTGCAAGCTTTAGACACCAATGAACAAATAGATGTAGTAACACTCAGTGGCAGTGGCGAACCCACCTTAGCATTAAATTTAGAAGAAATTTTGGCGATCGCTAAACAGGTAATAACAAGACCTACGGTAGTATTGACTAACAGCACCCTACTAGGCGATCGCATGGTACGTCATGCTTTACAACTAGCAGATATTGTTGCTGTCAAATTAGATGCTATTTCGTCAAATCAATTGCAGCGCATCAATCAGCCAGTAGAGACAATAAACCTACAGCGTATCTTGGCTGGTATCGAGGAATTTCGCGGGGAATATCAAGGAAAATTGACGATCCAAACTATGTTGTTATCTCCCTGGACAACGGAAATGATAGAAGATTACATCCAAATCATCCAGCGTCTAAGTCCTGATGAGATTCAACTCAATGTTCCTTCCCGTCCCCGTGTTTTGACTCGTCAATTGGATGCTAGGGGAAATAATGCAGTTGAATCCTATGCTGGTGCTTTTCACCAACTTAAGTGTATCAGTCTTGATGTCCTCAATGCTGTAGGTGATGCAATTTACGATGCTACCAGCATTCCGGTGCGTTGCGCCCCGATGGCTTTGTCATAGTTAACCATTCCAAGGAGAATCATAGATGGAAACCAAGTCAACCAACCCATCACTCACACTCCCAGAAATTCCCCCTGGCTATCTCAATATTATGGGTTACATTGATGAGTCAGAGGTGAATGGCCCTGGTTGCCGTGCTGTCGTCTGGGTACAAGGCTGTCCCCGTGAGTGTCCTGGCTGTTTTAATCCTGATTCTTGGACATTTGAGATTAACCAATTAGTTAGTGTTGATAGTCTCGTTGAGCAAATTTTGAGCAAACCGCAAAATCAAGGCGTAACATTCTCCGGTGGCGAACCCTTTTGGCAAGCACCCGCATTAGCTCAACTGGCGCAAAAACTCAAAGCAGCTGGTTTAAATGTCATGTCTTTTACTGGTTTCACCCTCCAGCAACTGCAATCTGAATCTGCGCCTCCAGGTTCTCAAGCATTGTTAGAGCAATTAGATATTTTGATTGATGGGCCATTTGTGCAGTCTTTAGCTATTAATTCTCCTAATTCCCCAGTTTCTTCGCGGAATCAACGAGTTCGTGTATTCAATCCGGCTTTTGCTGATAAAATCACTTGGGCAAGTGACCAGATAGAAGTTCATATTCTCAAAGATGGTAATCGGATTGTCACCGGTTATCAAGGTTGGCTGGAATGGACTTAGAGGGGATTGGGGACTCATCGGTGAACCAAATTAAATGAGTAATAAGTAATGAGTAATGAGTAATGAGTAAATACCCATTACTTATTACTCTTTACTTAAAGAAGGAAAGGATTAGGCATGAATTTTTAACCCCTGAAAAGGTACAAAATCAACACCCTACATTGACGGTAAAATTCACCCAGAGAGAATTGGTAATTGTGATTGATCATGCTGACGTTAACACAACGTAAACCACCCAACCCTGATACTGTCGTCGCTTTCACCTTGGCTTTGACAGCTGAAGAACGCACTCGTAGCCGTCACCGCTTTGAAACCGCAGATGGCAAAGTAGTATTTTTGCGTTTACCAAGGGGAACGGTGTTGCGGGATGGGGATATTTTGCAAGATGAATCTAACGGCAGTTTGATCAGAATTGCGGCTAAACCAGAACCAGTTTTAACGGTTGTCGCGGCTACTCCAGTTTTATTAATGCGGGCGGCATATCATTTAGGCAATCGTCATGTACCAGTAGAAATAACTGCCAACTATTTACGCCTCTCTCCAGATCCGGTATTATGCAACCTGTTAGAACAAATGGGGTTAAATATTACAGAGGAAATTTTACCGTTTCAGCCAGAATTAGGCGCATATGGACATCATCACCCTCACTAATAGCCATTTTTTGCATATCTTGCAACTAGCTAGCTCGGCTTTACCTGTGGGAGCATATAGCTATTCGGAAGGTTTAGAAACTTTAGTAGAACATGGCACAATTACTAACCAAGTCACTTTGCAACGATGGTTAGAGGCAGAATTACGGTATGGGGCGATTCGCCTAGAAGCGGCGGTGATGCTCAGAGCTAGCCAGGCTGTCACTAGGGGTGATATAGAAAGATTGTGTTATTGGAATTCGTGGTTATCTGCTGCCAGGGAAACCCAAGAGTTACGCAACTCTAGCTGGCAAATGGGGCGATCGCTCATGCAGTTACTTGGTAAAATACAACCGCAAATCTTACCTTTAGTGAATGCTGTAGGTAATCCTAGCAATTATGCGATCGCTTTTGGGATGGCTGCGGCTCATTGGCAAATTCATCCCCAAGCCGCCTTGTTAGCATATCTGCATAGCTGGGCAACTAATTTGATGACGGCTGGGGTAAAACTCATTCCCCTAGGACAAACAGCAGGGCAAGAAATATTACTAGAGTTGCAACCATTAATCACTCATGCCACAGTAGAAATTATGTCTTTAGCAGATGATGACATGGCCTGTTGTAGCTGGGGTTTGTCTTTAGCCAGTATGCAGCACGAAACCCAGTATACCAGGCTGTTTAGGAGTTGAGGCATCAGAGGATAAACCTGATAATCTGTTAAAAGAATGCTGAATTGAGGTATAACGATTTTACCAACTGCCGAGCAGGGCATCATGTGTGTCACACTGTGTCAATCCCTGACAAATACATTTACACCTATATTTATTGTTCGACTGGACGAGCGCACAGGCAACGTCTTCATTTTAGCTGGCGATAATATACAAATAGAGATATATCGCAATGGTCGTTGGAGATTTATATAATGACAACTGACTTTAACACAATGACAAAAGCTGAACTGAGAGCTTATGTAATTAACAATCCCCACGATCAAGCAGCGTTTTATGCCTTCGTTGATCGTTTCACATCTGGGGCATCTCCTGACACATTTACTATGGCTCAATCACCAGCAGAAATTGCAGAAGTTGCCAAATTAATTCGGCAAAAAGTGGCACAAGTGAACGCAGAATAACCATATCTATAGTAATGAATATTGATGGAATTATGAACGCTTTTCGTGTTGGGGTGGCTGGACCGGTGGGTTCTGGGAAAACGGCTTTGGTGGATGCCATGTGTAAGGCACTGCGCGATCGCTATCAAATTGCTGTGGTGACGAATGATATATATACTCAAGAAGACGCGCAGTTTTTGGTGCGTTCTCAAGCCTTAGCAAGCGATCGCATTTTAGGCGTAGAAACTGGCGGTTGTCCCCACACGGCAATTCGTGAAGATGCTTCGATGAATTTGGCGGCAATTGAACAACTAGAACACCATTTTCTTAACTTAGATTTAGTTTTTTTAGAAAGCGGTGGTGATAATTTAGCCGCTACCTTTAGTCCAGAATTGGTAGACTTAACAATTTATGTGATTGATGTGGCTGCTGGTGATAAAATTCCCCGCAAAGGCGGCCCCGGTATTACTAAATCTGATTTATTAGTCATTAATAAAACTGACTTAGCACCATATGTTGGTGCAGATTTAAGTGTTATGGAACGAGACGCACAAAAAATGCGCGGTGATAAACCCTTTGTATTTACTAATTTAAAAACTCAATCAGGACTTATGGAAGTGATTAACTTTGTTTGTCAACATCTTTGTTAAGATTATTAATATAAATAAATATCTTGAAAAGATATGACATATTTTCAGTAGAAAATAGCAGTTTTTACTACTCTAGCGATGGGGTGATTTCATCAAATTGCACAAGATATAAAATTAAAATGGATCAAAAATGCTAAGTCTTGTCATAGGTGAATCATGAACTGAATCGAATTGCGCTATAAATTAAGAAGGTGTGGAGAGCAAATAAAATATTGTTTTAAAATATCCTTTTACATTGGGTTTAACAAGCTTATTCTCAAAATCCCCAATTATTAAATATTTTCCAGCAAAATCTTCGACTTTCTGAAAAATATTTATTTAATTCAGGACTTAAGCAGGTGTCACACTCAACCTATCTTGTAGGGTGCGTCAGATGCCAAAAATCTGTTGAGAATAGCGAAAAACTCAAATCTGAAGCCCCCTACGAATGTGCCAGATGCGTAAGTCCTAGAATTAATTCACATTCTCAACTTGTCTGTATCTTTTGGAGAAGATTCCAGATTTTAAATAAGTTGTGTAGTGGCATGGCAAGCTTAAAGTAGTGCAAAAATAAGTTCTTGTGGTGTGGGCATCTTGCCCGCACTGGACGGGCTAGAAGCCCATCCCACAAGAGAGTTTTAATGCAACATTTAAGGCTTGACACGCCAGTAGGGTGTGTTATTGCGTCAGCGTAACGCACCACTAAAAGTTTGCGGTGCGTTAGAACTAACCTTCGTAAGCCACAATACCAGATTCAAGTCTATTGTGGATTATCAAAGAAAGGCAGAGGGCAGAGGGCAGAAGGCAGAAGGGATTTATTTAAATATCTAACTTAAGTATGATGACATAATATCACGTCAGTCCAGATCAAAAATATTGAGCTACTATGACTGCTTCTCAGGTAGAGAATAATTAATTCACTTGCTCAGAATAATACTTATAAAGGCGCTTGCACAGTATTAAAAATACAGCCAGGGCATCACTTGAAATGAATTTTAATTAAAAATTTTTTCAAAAGTGCCACTCAGCGCGTCAGGGTGGCAAAACAACCACAAACTCCTCCAGGATGAAAGATTATGACAACTCAGCAGTTAACCAGAGAAAATGACAACTTAGATTTACAACAGCTATTAAAAACGTTAACTGCTGTTAAAAAAGGTGACTTTTCTGCCCGGATGCCTATCGACCAAACAGGGATGGCGGGAAAAATTGCTGATGCTCTCAACGAGATTATTGAGCAGAATGAACAAATGACAAGCGAGTTACAACGCATCAGTAATGTTGTTGGTAAAGAAGGCACCATTACTGAACGTGCCTCTTTAGGCAATGTGCGTGGTTCTTGGTCAGATTCTATTAATTCTGTCAATACCCTAATTACAGATTTAGTTCAACTGAATGCTGAAACTACTCGTGTGATTCGGGCGGTAGCCAATGGTGACTTATCCCAAAGCATCAATCTAGAAATTGACAACCGACCCCTCCAAGGAGAGTTTTTGCAAACAGCCAACATTGTCAACACAATGGTAAATCGGCTGGGTTCCTTTGCCAGTGAAGTCACCAGGGTAGCCCGTGAAGTGGGAACAGAAGGGAAGCTAGGCGTGCAAGCAGAAGTCAAAGGCGTTGCGGGTACTTGGAAAGACTTAACCGATAACGTAAATTTAATGGCGGGTAATCTCACCGGACAGGTGCGGAACATTGCCGAAGTTGCTACGGCGATCGCTAATGGCGACCTGTCTAAAAAAATCACTGTCGATGTTAAAGGCGAAATTCTGGAGTTGAAAAACACCGTCAACACAATGGTGGATCAACTCAACTCCTTTGCTAGTGAAGTCACCAGAGTCGCCCGTGAAGTAGGAACCGAAGGTAAACTTGGCGTACAAGCAGAAGTCAAAGGCGTTGCGGGTACTTGGAAAGACTTAACCGACAACGTAAATTTGATGGCGGGTAACTTAACCGCCCAAGTCCGCAACATTGCCACAGTTACCACAGCTGTAGCTAACGGCGACTTGTCTAAAAAAATTACCGTCGATGTTAAAGGTGAAATTCGGGAGTTGAAAAACACGATTAATATCATGGTGGATCAACTCGGTTCCTTTGCTAGTGAAGTCACACGGGTAGCCCGTGAAGTGGGAACAGAAGGGAAACTAGGGGTACAGGCAGAAGTTAAAGGCGTTGGCGGTACTTGGAAAGACTTGACCGACAGCGTGAATTTTATGGCAGGCAGTTTAACAGCGCAAGTCCGCAACATCGCCGAAGTCACAACAGCCGTAGCCAATGGCGACTTGTCTAAGAAAATCACCGTTGATGTCAAAGGCGAAATTCTGGAGTTGAAAAACACAATCAATACAATGGTGGATCAGCTCAACTCCTTTGCTAGCGAGGTGACTAGAGTCGCCCGTGAGGTGGGAACTGAAGGTAAGTTGGGTGTGCAAGCCTATGTCAGGGGTGTGGGTGGTACTTGGAAAGACTTGACTGATAACGTCAACTCAATGGCTGGGAATTTAACCGCCCAAGTCCGCAACATCGCCGAAGTTACCAAAGCCGTAGCTAATGGCGACCTTTCCAAGAAAATTACCGTTGATGTCAAAGGTGAAATTCTGGAGTTGAAAAACACGATTAATACAATGGTGGATCAACTCAGTTCCTTTGCTAGTGAAGTCACACGGGTAGCCCGTGAGGTGGGAACCGAAGGTAAACTTGGTGGTCAAGCACAGGTGCAAGGTGTAGCCGGAACTTGGAAAGATTTGACAGATAACGTCAACTCAATGGCGGGGAACTTAACCGCCCAGGTACGGGGCATTGCTAGAGTGGTGACAGCTGTTGCCAATGGTGACTTAAAGCGCAAACTCATGCTCAATGCTCAAGGTGAAATCGAAGCCTTAGCTGAGACAATTAACGAGATGATTGATACCCTTGCCACCTTTGCTAATCAGGTAACGACAGTAGCACGAGAAGTCGGCATTGAAGGGAAATTAGGCGGCCAAGCCAAAGTCCCTGGGGCGGCGGGGACATGGAAAGATTTAACGGATAATGTTAATGAACTGGCGGCCACCCTCACCACGCAATTACGAGCGATCGCAGAAGTCGCCACAGCCGTCACTAAAGGCGATTTAACCCGTTCTATCACCGTGGAAGCCCAAGGAGAAGTAGCCACCCTCAAGGACAACATCAACCAGATGATTGCTAACCTGCGGGAGACAACCCAGAAAAACAATGAGCAAGACTGGTTGAAAACTAACCTGGCCAAATTTACCCGAATGCTACAAGGTCAGCGTGACTTGGAAACCGTCACTAAACTGATTCTCTCAGAACTAGCACCCCTGGTAGGAGCGCAACATGGCGTATTCTATCTTATGGAAAGCACAGAACATCCGCCCTATCTGCAACTACTCAGTAGCTATGCTTACCGTCAACGCAAACATCTGGCTAACCGCTTCTATCTGGGTGAAGGTTTGGTAGGACAATGCGCCCTGGAAAAAGCCAGTATTTTATTAACAGAAGTACCAGATGACTATATCAAAATTAGCTCTGGGTTAGGAGAAGCTACGCCACTCAATGCTGTAGTGTTACCTGTACTATTTGAAGGACAGGTGACGGCTGTGATTGAATTAGCTTCCTTCCGGCGCTTTAGTGAGATTCATTTAACCTTCCTCGACCAACTCACCGAAAGTATTGCGATCGTTCTCAATACGATCGCTGCTTCCATGCGTACCGAAGAATTACTCAAGCAGTCCCAGTCTTTAGCCGAAGAACTGCAAAGCCAGCAAGACGAACTCCGCGAAACCAATCAACTATTAGAAGAACAAGCCGAATCACTCAGAGCCTCTGAGGAATTGTTAAGGAAACAGCAAGAGGAGTTACAACAAACCAACACCGAACTAGAAGAAAAGGCAGAATTACTAGAACAGCAAAAACAAGAAGTAGAGCGCAAAAATCGCGAAATCGAACAAGCCAGATGTTCTCTAGAAGATAAAGCCGAACAACTAGCACTTTCATCGAAGTATAAATCGGAATTTCTCGCCAATATGTCCCATGAGCTGCGGACACCCCTAAACAGTTTGTTGATTTTGGCGCAATTGTTGAAAGATAACGTTGATGGAAATCTCACCAGTAAACAAATCGAATACAGCCAAACCATTTACTCGGCGGGTAATGATTTGCTGGCATTAATTAATGACATCTTAGATTTAGCCAAAATCGAATCCGGTACAATGTCTGTCAATCCGTCCCCGATCCTGTTGGCAGAGTTGGCAGAACAGATTGAGCGCAACTTTGGACAAGTCGCCCAAAATCAAGGGCTAAACTTTGTGATTGAATTAGCGCCAGAGTTGCCCATCAGCATCAATACTGATGTCAAACGTTTACAACAAATCCTCAAAAATCTCCTTTCCAATGCCTTTAAATTTACAGAACAGGGAGAAGTCCGCCTGCGGATTGCGGTAGCCAAGCCAGGCTCAAGCCAAACCACCTTAAATCGCGCCCAATCTGTCATCGCCTTTGCTGTCAGTGATACAGGTATTGGCATTGCTCCTGACAAACAAAAGATTATTTTTGAGGCATTTCAGCAAGCTGATGGTACTACTAGCCGCAAATATGGCGGTACAGGCTTAGGTTTATCCATCAGCCGCGAAATTGCTAATCTTTTAGGGGGAGAAATTAAACTCGTCAGCCAACTAGGTCAAGGCAGTACATTTACACTCTATTTACCACAATTGAGTCCTGAGTTTCGAGTGCTGAGTAATGAGAGTTTAATCTCACAGCTAACCCCCAATCCCCAATCCCTAGTCCCCAGTCCCCAATCCCTCCTCGAAGACGATCGCGCCACCATCACCACGACCCAAGACAGTAACGTACTGTTAATTATTGAAGATGACGTGAACTTTGCCCGTATCTTAATAGATATGGCCAGGCAGCAAGGATTTCAGGTAATTACTGCCCAAAATGGTAGTTTAGGTCTGAGTTTGGCCCAGGAATTTCAACCAACGGCAATTTTACTCGATATCCGCTTACCAGAGATGGATGGTTGGACGGTGTTAGATCGCCTCAAGCATGATCCCAATACCCGTCATATTCCTGTACACATTATCACTATTGAAGAAGGACGGCAGCGTGGTTTACAGTTAGGCGCGATCGCATATTTGCAAAAACCCGTCACCAGTGAGGCGATATCGGAAGCTTTGAGCAAAATTAAAGGTTTTGTGGAACGGCGGGTGAAAAATTTGCTGGTAGTGGAAGATGATGATACTCAACGCCGTAGCATTGTCGATTTAATTGGGAATAGCGATGTGGCAACAACGGCTGTAGGCAATGGTGCAGCCGCCTTAGCAGCAATTCGCACCCAGCATTTTGATTGTGTAGTTCTGGATTTAGGGCTGCCTGATATGACTGGGTTGGAACTAATTGAGCAGATGAAACGAGAACCCAACGGTGCTACTTTACCCATCATTGTTTATACCGGTAGGGAAATTAGCAAAGCCCAAGAAACGGAATTGCGACGCATCGCCGAGACAATCATTATTAAAGATGTGCGATCGCCTGAACGGCTGTTGGATGAAACGGCTTTATTTCTCCACCGAGTCCAAGCCAATTTGCCTGCATCCCAGCGCCAAATTATTGAGCAATTGCATTCCCAAGATGATTTGCTAGCGGGGAAGAAAGTCTTAATTGTCGATGACGATGTGCGTAATATCTTCGCCTTAACCAGTATGTTGGAGCGTTATCAAATGCAGGTTATCTATGCGGAAAACGGTAGAGAAGGATTGCAATTATTAGAAAGTCAACCAGATATTGATGTGGTTTTGATGGATATCATGATGCCAGAAATGGATGGTTACGAAACCATGCAATTGATTCGTCTGCAAGAGCAATTTCAATCATTGCCAATGATTGCTTTAACAGCTAAAGCTATGCCAGGCGATCGCGATCAGTGTATTGCCGCAGGTGCATCAGATTACATTGCTAAACCTGTAGAAACAACACAGCTAATTTCTCTGCTGCGAGTTTGGCTGTATCAATAGTTCAACCAATTCGCGCTAAAACATATTCACGAGTGCGGGAATCGAGAGGATTACTAAACATTTTTTTGGTAGTCCCAAATTCCACCAGTTGCCCAGTCCGATGTTCATTCAAGCTAAAAAAGGCTGTAAAGTCGGATATGCGAGTGACTTGGGATAAATTGTGGCTGACTATCACCATTGTTAATTCTGAGCGCAAACGTAAACTCTGAATTAAACTCTCTACTTTCATGCTAGCCACAGGATCAAGACCAAAACAAGGTTCATCCATCAGAATCACTTTTGGCTTGACAGCTAAAGCACGCGCAATACAAAGTCGCTGTTGTTGTCCACCAGAAAGCTCTAAAGCTGATTTATACAACTTATGTTTGACTTCATCCCACAAATCAGCATCTTTGAGGGCATTTTCTACAATTTCATCAATTTCAACTTTTGGTCGCCACCCGACTATTTTCACCCCATAGGCCACATTATCATAAACGCTCATCGGAAAAAGATTTGGCTTGGGCAGCACTATACTGACTTGACGGCGAAGTCGATTTAAGTTCACTCGCCGCTCATAAATATTTTGATTAAAAAATTCTACCCTCCCTTCAACCTGCACCTCTGTCTCTAATTCGTTCATGCGATTGAGGCATTTAATGAAAGTAGACTTTCCACAACCACTAGGGCCAATAATTGCAGTAACTTTGCTTTG
Organism: Nostoc sp. PCC 7524; assembly: GCF_000316645.1. Taxonomy (NCBI): domain Bacteria; kingdom Bacillati; phylum Cyanobacteriota; class Cyanophyceae; order Nostocales; family Nostocaceae; genus Nostoc; species Nostoc sp. PCC 7524. The sequence goes on along the minus strand of NC_019684.1, from coordinate 1,121,536 downwards.
ATAAAAATCTACAGACACACCTTCGAGTATTTTTTGGGTGTCATAATAAAAGCTGAGATTTTTGACTCTGATGGCTGGAATTAGTTTATTCATGCTGGTATAACTTGTGCAATAAATATTGACTCAACAAATCAGGAAAAATCAGTGATGGTGTTTCACTATTTGCGAAGCCAATAGGGACTCGCTATAACTCTGTCAGGAGGAGACTAGCATTCATATATAGCTAAATCACAGCATTTAGCATACGGATATTGCTCACAAAATCATTTTCTGGAATTAAAACAGTTTGGTATTATTTCATCATGTTAAAATCAAGCAAATAACAACACTGATATATTTGTGTACTCATTCATGTGTTTAAATAGAGATCAAATTTCTTGATTCTCAATCATCATTTGAATTATCTCATTACTGTAAGCGACTGTCAGGAAGTATATTAATTTAATAGGATATAGACGACAAACATCGGTAAAATCACTGGTTAATTTAACATTTTTCGTCTAAGAACCCTAACATTTACCTATACAAAGGTAATACATGATAGAGCAGTACATCAAGTATAAGCCTATGCCAGTAGCTGGGAACTACTCTCAGTATTAATCTTACAAAAAATATAATTGCTATAGGTGGATATAAATTAAGAAAATTGATAAATTCTCATATTTATCAGTGTGAAAGTTCATCAATTTTTTATGAAACGTGATGCGTAAAACTCCCGGATTTATCCGGGGGTATCAGCATATGCCTGAATTTATTCAACTTTCTGATGTTAATCAAATGGCCAACATTTTGCGATCGCCAGCAGTTAAAGCCTGTTTTTTGGACTTACCACGCTCAACAAGAAGCCTTTGATGACTGGATGATAGGGACTGTATACTTTATTTATCCGCATTTAAAGTTTGGCCCCTGGTGACTGTTCGAGTGCTGTCAAGGAGATTGTTGTAGTAACCCATGCTACAAGGCAGTCTAATCTGATCTAGGGTGTGACAGTCTACTACTTCTTCTAAGATACAAGGGTGTTTTACGGCTTTGAGAGGATATGAATTAGCCGTAAAGAACCACTAAACCCAGTACGTTATTAACACACCCTAAAATTTAATACGTCCCAAGTTCTGCACTGAAAAACATCCACATTTATTGCTAAATATTACACAAAAAAGTATTGATTTATCTAGGATTACAGCCATTATCAAGGCAAATAGTGTATCATCATTAACATTAAAAAACCAGACAAAATACAAGAACTATTAGCCATCTCTAAATTTGATTGTTATATTATCAATACCTTCGCCAAAATCCGATACTCTAGACAAGTGCGGTTATCTAAACATCAACACCTTAGCGGCTACTATATGAGTTTTTAGCAGTAGTACCCACAGGGGTTATATGAGGATTTCAGCCCACCAAGGTAAAATCTGTACCTGTAGCTCCAAACTTTTCGCCTGTGGATGTTTCACAAAATCGACGAAGGGATTGACTATACTAAACAATTATTCTGGCAAAAATGGGGAAAGCTGTGCGTAATGATTTACATGGCTTGGAGATTAGTCAAAAGGAACTACAACAACTGACTGATTTACCTGTTAACGATGAACTCATTATCATCATTAACCCTTTAAAAAAATTAAGTAAGGATATTATCAAAAAACTCAAAGGTTCTGAAGGAGCTACAGTAATTTTTCTGAGCGTTTCTATATTTATTTTCGGCTATCTTGCTCTTGATGTGTTAATTAAAATATTCGCCACTTGGATAACAATTCCCTCTTGGTTATTATTAATCATATTATGTCTTTTGGGGGGTGGATTTACCCAAGGGTTTTTATATTATTGGTGGCGTAGCAGATTAAAAATCATTAAAAGAAATATGACGCATTCTCTGCAAATTCTTTTAAATGATGTGGCTCGATATAATGCTGTCATCAAAGCTATAGATATTAATGACCAAATTGAAGATGCTGGTAATTCAGGGGTAAGTATTAAAGAGCGAGAAAAAGTAATAGCAGCATTGAAGTTAACCAGAGATGATTTAATTAGAGCTTTGAAAACAGAAAAAATTTTGAGAGAAAATAAGAATTTTATTATCAAAAATACAGAATTATTTGCCAATAATTTAGCCACTTTAACCGCGATGCAAGTTACAGAACAAGCTACAGAACATGGCAGGTTACTCAATGAAGCCTTGCAGATTGCTTTAGATGTGCAACAAGAAATGAATAGCTTACAAAGTCAGTCTTATTAATCTAGAAATATAGTAGAAGCAGCAAGTAAAGATTTTTTCCCAGCCCCTAGTCCCCAATCCCTAGTCCCCAGTCTACTATAAAGAAGTGTGAATAAAGCGATCGCCTACAGGCATGGATTGGAAAGAAATTAGAGGTAACTGGGTACTGATTCCCCCAAATCCCGTGGGTATCATCCATTTCTTAGGGGGTGCATTTGTTGCTACTGCACCTCATATAACTTATCGTTGGCTACTAGAACAAGTAGCCGCTAAAGGATATGTCATTATTGCTACGCCCTTTGTCAATACCTTAGATCATATTGCGATCGCTCAATCTGTATTGCTCAATTTTGATCGCACCATAGAACGACTACACGATTCTGGCGCACTCCGCAAGCTTTACCTCCCCACCTATGGACTTGGACACAGTATGGGGTGTAAACTCCACCTACTCATCGGTAGTCTATTTCCAGTCGAACGAGCAGGTAATATCTTAATATCCTTTAATAACTATGCAGCTAAAGACGCTATTCCCTTGGTGGAACAGTTCAATTCTACTTTGATGATTGAATTTACTCCCTCACCACTAGAAACTAACAAACTGGTGCAGGAAAGGTATAATATCCGTCGCAACTTATTAATTAAGTTCAATAACGATAACCTTGATCAATCAGCAGCTTTAACTAAAATCCTACAAGCACGCTTTCCGGAGATGGTGACAGCACAAATCTTACCAGGAACCCACACGACACCGTTAGGTCAAGATATCAAATGGCAAACAGGCTCATCCTTCAGTCCCTGGGATGCTGTGGGACAATGGTTTAAACAGGAAGTATATCGGGACTTAAACCAGCTAAAACGCTCTCTACTGTTATGGTTAAATCCCCTATCACCACCATAAGCTGAAGCCGGGGAGTAAGGGACTTCCAGCTAAAAAAAATATACAATCGCAAGGGGTAGCAGAGGGAGCAGAGGGAGCAGAGGGAGCAGAGGGAGAGGAAGAATCTGATCAACATCTTTGCTCTGACTCATTGAATAATTTATTTTCTGGAAGTCCCTAAATTGAATACAGTCGATGGATAATTAGAGATAGTTGAGTATTATTTTTGCATTAATAATACTCAACTGATACTATTGAAAATATTTTTATTATTAATTTGTATTATCTAAGTATCTATGAAAATCTTTTATGTTTAAAATATTAGTCATTGATGATGACCTCTCTATCCAAATACTACTCAAACGCATCTTGCAAAAACAAGGCTATGAGGTAGTTGCTGTTAGTAATGGTGAGGAAGGCATTGCTCAAGCACTAGCTTATCGTCCAGCACTGATTATTTGTGATTGGATTATGCCTGGCTTGAATGGATTAGAAGTTTGTCATCGGATTAAGACAGATCCTAACTTATCCACAACCTTCTTTATTTTATTAACATCTTTAGATTCTGTAGCCGATCGCGTCAAAGGTTTAGATGCTGGTGCTGATGATTTTATCACTAAACCCATTGAACAAAATGAAATGCAAGCCAGAGTCCGAGCCGGATTGAGACTACATCAATTGAGTCGAGATTTGCAAAACCAAAAACTCCGCCTAGAAGAAGAACTCAAAGAAGCCGCAGAATATGTGCGATCGCTTCTACCAGAACCCATCCGCTCACCCTTTACCATCAACTCTCGCTTCATCCCTTCACAGCAACTTGGTGGCGATTGTTTTGATTACTACTGGCTAGATTCTGACTCCCTAGCTATATACCTCCTAGATACAGCAGGGCATGGACTAAAAGCTACTCTTCCTTCCATTTCCGTACTGAATCTGTTACGTTCCCGTGCTATTAAAACTCTCAATTACTATCAACCTAGTAATGTCTTAAAAGGTTTAAATGAAACCTTTCAAATGAATTATCAAAATGACAAATACTTTACTATTTGGTATGGAGTTTATAACCGAGTCACACGACAGCTAACCTACGCCAGTGCTGGACATCCACCAGCCATTTTAATATCTGGAACATCACCAACTAGCACCGAAGTTCAAATTTTGAGAACTCCTGGTATGCCAGTAGGTATGTTTCCAGAAGCACAATATATTGATGCTTACTGCAATGTACAAAAGTTGAGTAGTCTGTATATTTTTAGTGATGGTGCTTATGAAATCAACAAACCAGATGGTACACTCTGGAGTCTAGATGGTTTTGTCCAGATACTTGCCAGCGTACATCATACTGTTGATTACCAACTTGATCATATATTGAATTATCTCAGGGCTTTGAACTCCAAAGATACCTTTGCAGATGATTTATCAATACTACAAATTAAATTTGATTAACTAACTTTTGGAAAGTATTGCTTGATGAAATTCATCTTGACTATTAAAAATCTCAAATACTTTATCCATACCAGTTAATTCAAATAATATTCTGACTTGCTCATTAATTGAACAAAGAAATAGCTTTGTTCCTGCCGCTCTGAGAGTTTTAAAAGCTAATACTAAAGCTCCCAAAGCAGAACTATCCATAAAAGTGACTTCTTGACAATCAACTAAAACGATTTTTGCACCACTGTCTACAAGATTAGTGATACTTTCTCGCAATTCCAGAGAATTGGTAGTATTGATAATTCCGGTAAGTTTAACAACTTTTACTTGCTGATTCATTGTATTTTCAACCCGATTACTGTAAGAGGACATATGAAATTTGCCAACATTATATAGCAACAAGCATCTTTTAGTGGAAACGATGCAGTAAACTCTGAGATGTAGATTACTTATGAAGTGTTACTCATAATTTAAACTAATCAAATACAAATATTAGCATACGCAAATTATATTTAAATACAAATTCCTCCTATAAAAATCATTAATTGGTCAAAAATTGAGATGAAATTTTATCTAGAAATATTCTATATCTTCACTGATTACATAACATTTTGGTAAGTGCAATAGTCATAAGGTAAGAGTTATGAACATAACTTAAATTCAAAAGTAAATTTTGTATACCTTGTGCCAAAATATTAATTTTTCAAAAAAGCAATCAAAAAAACTGCAAAAAATTCATAAATTTTCTCAAGCCGTAAATATTAAAGCCTGAGCATTGGGTATTGGGTATGAGAAAAACTCTTTCCTGATCTCCCTGGCAATTCCCCAATCCCCAACCTTTCTAAATCCCTCACTCTTGAGGAATAGCAATAGTAATTGCAAACTCTGTACCACCTCCCAACTGTGAAATACATTCCAACAACCGCCATGCTTTTCCGTAATAATTTAGTGACAAATAGATAGCCCCATAGCAGTCCCATTACTAATGGGATTTGTAGTGGAAAAAGGGTCAAATCGTTGTTTAAAGGCTTTTGGCATTCATTGGGCTGCCCGAAGTCCTGTAAATAAGAGTTCATCTGCTGATACTGGAGGTTATTGCCTCGGATGCTTTAGTATTCCCAGTATTTGATATTTCTCAACAGGAGATTGGGTGATATAGCTGTAGCCAATAAGATTAGGACATCAGGAAATCATAAAACCATTACCATCAGAGGCTTTTAAACCTGTCACCCCTAAAGGGGTTCACCACTTGCTATATGCCGGGGAACCCGTCCACCGCAGTGGCTCACCTGTCACCTGTCACCTGTCACCTGTCACCTGTCACCTGTTCCCATTAAGGCTGACTTTGGCTCTATAAAGTAACTTATCACCTTGTAGGTAGCCTGTGTAGCGAATCTTGACTATCTCCCCTGGTTGTGCGGTTCCTTCCAATAATTGATGCAGTTGAGGATTGTAGGGTAATTCTGCTCCTACAGGTGCGATCGCCTCCACTCCCCAGGCTTGTAATAATTTTTCTAGGGGTTTTTGTACTAAGGGTAAAATTTTAATGGCTGCTAATTCGGGGTTCTCTTGGGCTTTTTGGGCGGCTGTCGGCCATTGTAATAATAAAGATTCCAGCAGTTGCAAACTTGACTGCTGGAATTCTTGTAGCAATACTTCTCGCTGCTTTTCTAGTTGTTGTTGCGATCGCTCATACTCTCTTTTTAAATCAGCGATTTCTTGGGGATTGGGGACTGGGGATTGGGGACTGGGGACTGGGGATTGGGGACTGGGGATTGGGGACTGGGGACTGGGGATTGAGGATGGGTACTCAGGATTTGAGACTAAAAAAGTGGCTACTAATTCACTCAAAGGCATTTGCAGCACCTGCGATAGCTTCAGTAGTATATCTAATCGCATCTGCTCTAGTTTGCCCTGTCGTAACCGCAAGATTTGCCGTTCGGAAACACCAGCAGTACGACTCAGGGCTTTAAAACTAGCAATACCTACCTGCTGCATTAAGTTTTGCAACATTTGAGTGCGATCGGGCATGGGAAATTGGGATTGGGGATTGGGGACTGGGGACTGGGGACTGGGGACTGGGAAAAATCAAGAAGAATTTACTTACTCTGCGCCCCGATCCCCTACTCCTGTGCCTCTTCCTATTCTTCCAATAAACTTCTCAACATCCAAGCGGTTTTTTCATGCACTTGCATCCGTTGAGTCAATAAATCGGCGGTGGGTTCGTCGTTAACTTCGTCAACTATGGGAAAAATTGAGCGTGCAGTGCGAACTACCGCTTCTTGTCCTTCGACTAGCAAGCGAATCATGTCTTTGGCTTTAGGTACGCCGGGAGTTTCGGGAATTGAACTCAGGTTGACATATTCGCTGTAAGTTCCCGGTGCGGGATAACCCAAGGCTCTGATTCTCTCAGCAATTAAGTCCACAGCTAAAGCCAATTCTGTATATTGTGTCTCAAACATCAAGTGCAGTGTTTGGAACATTGGCCCTGTGACGTTCCAGTGAAAATTATGAGTTTTTAGATACAGTGTATAAGTGTCCGCTAACATCCGAGATAAACCTTCAGCAATCTTCGCTCTGCTGTCTTCATCAATGCCAATATTGACACTTTTAATTGTTGCTTCAGATGACATGATTTTTCTCCTAATTGAGTAATGATGTATTGGGTATCGGGTATTGGGTATTGGGTATTGGGTATTGGGTATTGGGTATTGGGAATAAGACTAACGGGCAAAGATTAAGCTCAGGATATGAATATTCCCCCAATCCCCAGTCCCCAATCCCCAGTCCCCAGTTCCCAGTCCCCAGTCCCCAATCCCCTTTACGCTAAGTGCATCTTCAAAACACTACTTGGAGCTTTACGGATTCTAGCTAAAATGGTTTCTTTACCTAAACGTTGGCAGGCTTCATACCTATGGCAACCTGAAAAGCCATAATACTGTCCATCTACTTCTAAGACATCTATGGGTTCTTGCTGTCCAATTGCTGCAATCGATGCCATCAAGGCTTGCACTTTTTTGGGATCGTTGCCACGGGGCAATGGCCGCCGAATTTGATTTAATGGAATTTCTTGTACCCTAACCATGAGGAGTAAACCCACTGAATTCTATTTCGCCTTTAAATAAATCATACTCATTATGACTTCGTTTTGCAACTAATTTGAGAGCAAAAACGGTAAGGGTATTATTGGAGCAATCATGCGACACAACCAAAACACTATCAAGCAATTGCCACCAGCCAAAAATACAGCAGGAAGGCATCGGACATCAATCAAATATCCGATTTGGCATTTTTCCTACACTCTACTAACGGTATTCTGTTTGTTGGGATTGACTGGTGCATCTGCGACTGAGGACAAGTTTCAGGATTTAGAACTGAAAATTGGGATTGTGCAGCGATTTGGTGAGGAGTCTACGGACAAGTTGCAACTAGAGCCGACACAAGGCGATCGCATCAGGTTAAAGTTTCAAGAGGGTAACAAACAGCGAATTATAGACACCCAAAACCCCGTCAAGCTAGAAACAGTGATGCAAGCTTTACCCCAACCAGCAATTGCAGAGGTGTTAGTTTTAGGTACATATAGCACCTATGAAACGGCTGAAGATAGTGCCGAAAAGTGGCGAAAAAAAGGGCTAGAGGTAGAAATTGCCCAGCCAGATCGTTGGCAAGTGTGGGCGAAACGCGATGTTTATAATACACATTTATTGCGACGTTTATTGTTACAAAGCGTAAAAGCTACGGGCAATCAAACCGCATACGTTGACACGCAAGTTCTACCCAAAGTACCGCGAGTTAGTTGGGTAGTGGATGGCAAACGCTACAGCCAGAATGATGTAGAAATTAGTACCATCAAAAATTTAATTCGAGTCAAAAAAGGTGAAAAATTAGAGACAACGCGACTGTATGCCGGACGCTTAGATTTTCAGCCCAATGCTTATGGGACGTATACTCTAGTTAATCAAGTACCTTTAGAAACTTATTTGCGCGGTGTTGTTCCTCACGAAATCGGGACTACAGCGCCAGCAGCATCACTAGAAGCCCAAGCAATTCTGGCGCGGACTTACGCTTTAAGAAATCTACGTAGATTTGCGGTAGATAACTATGAATTATGTGCTACTACTCACTGTCAAGTTTATTATGGTTTGTCTGGCAGCCATTCCAGAACAGATCAAGCGATCGCTGCTACCAGAGGCAAGGTACTCACATATAATAATCAGCTCATAGATGCCCTCTATTCTTCTACTACTGGCGGTGTTACCGCTTACTTTAGTGATGTGTGGAACGGAGAGGATCGCCCTTATTTACGCCCTGTAGTAGATACACCGACTAATTTGTGGAACTTATCAAAGCAGAGTTTAGCAGACGAAAATAACTTTCGGCAGTTTATCAACTTGAGACAAGGATTTAACGAAAGTACCTGGAATGTGTTTCGCTGGTCTAAAGAAACACCTTTAGATCAGATTATCAAAGACTTGCAGAAATTCTTGCGGGTAAAAAACCGTCCCTATGCTAACTTTAAGACTATTGAGGCTATGGCAATTACCAAGCGTAGCAAAAGCGGACGCATTCTTGAACTAGCAGTCAAAACTGATATTGGTGTATTTACCCTCGAAAAAGATGAAGTACGTAGTGCCTTTGCTGCTCCTAGAAGTACACTTTTTTACATAGAGCCATTAAACAAAGGTAAACCAGAGTTGTGGGGATTCGCCTTTATTGGTGGTGGTTTAGGACACGGTGTTGGCTTAAGTCAGACTGGCGCTCAAAATTTAGCCAAATTAGGTTGGTCTAGTACCAAAATCTTGCAGTTTTATTATCCAGGAACGCAACTTCAACTGCTGAGTGAAGAAATCAAGTTTTAACTGGCCTTCAGTAACTACGTATACCAGACTAGAGTCCACAGGAGAGCAATTGTTACTCACAAACCACTACTCATACCATTTCACGAAAAACCTGATACAGATGTAAACCCTGAAAGCTTTGCTGTATCTAAGTTTTTTAATTGCGTTAGCGGAGCGGGGCGTTAGCCCATTGCGAATTGGTATCAGCCCTGTATATGGAGTCAGAATTCAGATTGACACTCTCCCGGTTATCGAAATTTCGCTATTGCTCATTTCGATGAAAAACCGGGAGATTCTTGGTTCAACGAGTCCACTTAACTTAGATTCCTTGCGGTATCTAAGCCAGAGGTGGTTCTCTCCCCAAGCGTTAACTTTGGGTATGCCCTACCCTAGTTGCATTACTGCAAAATTTGTTTGTAGTTAAATGCTGTTCGTCTAGTACCTGTGAATCTTTTACCTACTTCCAGGTGATACTAGAACTACGAAGTAGAACCATCTAGATTCAGTTGTCAAGGTTCAGCATCTGCGTGTTAAGCAGCAAATGGGTTTTTTAAGTGGTTGATTACCCTTCCACTGTTGGCAATTTTACCATGAACACGCATATTTTAATATGCGTTTGCCCTACATCTCTGCTCTAAAGAGACAGAGTTTTGGGCTTCTCGTCCTAACAGATAATTATCTGCGATGGGCTACTGCATCATTAGGGTGATACATCGCGCTTAATTAAACAAGTAAAAAATCAGCTTTTACTGAAAATAAACTCCATCCTGGCTGGGGTGGAGTCATTTTCTGGGCATAGCCTAAGCGCAGGCTATTCTGAATACGGGATTCTGACTCCGGTTAATTATTGAGATGTCTAACTCTTAGTAGAGTTCTTCTTCTTTGTGAGTTTCGATGGTGACATCAGAGGTGGGATAAGCAACACAGGTGAGTACGTATCCAGCTTGGATCTGATCGTCGTCTAAGAAAGATTGATCGGATTGGTCAACTGTACCAGATACGAGTTTACCTGCACAGGTAGAACAAGCGCCAGCGCGGCAGGAGAAAGGTAGATCAAGACCTTGCTCTTCAGCAGCATCTAAAATGTATTCATCATCGGGTACGTCGATGGTAGTGGATGCGCCTTCAAGGTCGATGAGTGTAACTTTGTAAGTTGCCATTGTATTAATCCTCTCTTTGTGCAAACGGCAGTAATTAATTTATCCCTAAGCAAAGCTTGCGGCCATTCTTGGGGGATGAGCCGTTGTTTCAAATTTGCTTCAATTCTGATACTACGAGAAAAATTAAATTATGTAACTCGAAATCCACCGCGATTAGTAATGAGATTGAGTTACTAGATATGAATAAGTTTTTTTTATACTATTGCCCATCTCAAAGGTTCGTTATTAGAAAAAACTATGTGTAGAAATGAAAACATAAGTTTTTTTAGTATCACTTGAGTGTATGGGGGAATATTCGTAGTTCAGTTCTTGCCCAGTCCCGACTCTCCACAGGCAGCAAGCAGGACTGGTGATGATTTATGTATAATTCAAAGGCAGCTTTGGGAAATATACAAGTGCGTGTGGGTTTAGTTGGAACTGGGTATGCGGCAAAACTACGGGCAGAGTCGTTCGTGCAAGATGAGCGATCGCATTTAGTGGCTGTTGTTGGTAATACACCAGAAAAGACACACAGCTTTGCTCACACCTACGAGGCTGAGGTAGTAGCTACTTGGCAGGATTTGGTAGAGCGCCAAGATTTGGATTTAATAGTCATCTCCACAATTAATCGCGATCATGGAGCGATCGCTCATGCAGCATTATCAGCAGGGAAACACGTAGTTGTAGAATATCCCCTATCTGTGGATGTGGAAGAAGCCACCGCCCTGATTGCTTTAGCGAAAACACAGCAGAAATTACTCCACGTTGAACATATTGAACTTTTAGGTGGTTTACATCAAGCTTTAAAGCAAAATTTAGAAAAAGTTGGTCATCTATTTTACGTGCGCTACAGCACTGTTAATCCCCAAAATCCCGCACCCCGCAAATGGACGTATCATCATGAAATGTTTGGCTTTCCTTTGGTTGGTGCGCTTTCTCGTTTACATCGACTGACTGATTTGTTTGGCGAAGTTTTCTCAGTTAACTGTCATCAACGATACTGGGAAACAGATCCAGACTATTATCAAACCTGTTTTTGTATTACTCAACTGGGTTTTAAGAGTGGATTACTGGCACAGGTAATTTATGGCAAAGGCGAAACTTTATGGCAGTATGAACGGAAATTTGAAGTTCATGGTGAAAATGGTGGTTTAATTTTTGATGGGGACACAGGATTTTTTATCCACGGTGGGGAAACCACGCCCATAGAGGTAGGAACTCGTCGTGGCTTATTCGTCAAAGATACTACGATGGTGTTAGATCATCTTTTTCATGGCACGCCTTTGTACGTCACCCCAGAAGAAAGTTTGTATACTCTAAAAGTTGCTGATGCTGCCAAAAGAGCTGCACAGACTGGTTTAACTATATTTGTGACAGATACGTTAAATAAAAGTTCATGAAAACCGAGCCAATCGTTATCTTATCCCAACGAGAAATAGAAAAAATGCGGCAGGCAGGACGCTTGGCAGCTAAACTTCTACAGCATCTTGAGCCAATGGTAAAGCCAGGCGTGACGACTCTCCAACTTAACGATGAGGCGGAACGTTGGACACAAGCACAGGGAGCCAAAAGTGCGCCTTTAGGCTACAAGGGTTTTCCTAAGTCAATTTGTACCAGTATCAACGAAGTCATCTGTCATGGCATTCCCAATGCTAAACAAATTCTCAAAGATGGTGACATTATTAACATTGATGTGACACCAATTGTTGACGGTTATCACGGTGACACATCCAAAACTTTTATTGTTGGCAATGCTGCTCCTAAAGTCCAAAAGTTGGTGGAAGTAACAGAAAAATGCCTGTATTTGGGAATCGCTGAGGTAAAACCAGAGGCGCGGATTGGCGATATTGGCGCGGCTATACAAGAGTATGCTGAGGCGCAGGGCTTTTCTGTGGTGCGGGACTTTGTGGGACATGGTATCAGCCGTGTTTTCCACACAGCACCGGATATTCCCCATTATGGTATACGGGGTAAGGGCAAACGTTTGCGTCCGGGAATGGTATTTACCATTGAGCCGATGATTAATGAAGGTACTTACGAAGTGGAAATGCTCGGTGATGGGTGGACAGCCGTAACACGCGATCGCAAATTATCAGCGCAGTTTGAGCATACTGTAGTTGTCACAGACGATGGGGTAGAAATCCTCACGCAAGCTAGTTGATTTAACGCAGAGGTGTGCAGAGGTTCACGCAAAGTAGCGCGGAGTTCTTTTGTGAGATATTTCCTTACTATGGTGATACTTCCCACACCTTATATAGCAGAAGGCAATAGGCAAGAGGCAAGAGGCAATAGTAAAATCCATGCCATGAATGAGTTTGAGCTTTTAGTCATGTCCTAATCGCCTTGTCTACAGCTATAGATTAGGACATCCAACAATCCTAAAACCCTGACAATGAAAGGCTGTCACCTGTAACCTGTCACCTGTCACCTGTCACCTGTCACCTGTCCCCTGCTATATCTTGACTACCTTCCCAACTGATTAGGAATCCCTTCACAACCGCCGGGAATCGTACTTCTAGTTTTTTCCCCACCCCAGGTACAACAGTAATGACGGACAGATTCAGACATTCGTTGTACGTTGGTAAAATCAGCATTTTCTACGACAGCACCCGTAAATTCCCCGGTTTGGTAATTGGGTGGTTCGGTGCGACTGCGGGGTGATGCTTTCTCATGTGAGCCGTAGAATAGACGTACCCCATTTAAGTCAGCACCACTGAGATTAGCATCGTATAAGATAGTACGGGAAAAATTGGCTTTAACTAAATCACAACCACTAAGGTTAGCACGGACAAGATTGGCTTCGCTCAAATCAGTCCAGCGTAAATCTGTATGTGCTAAGTCGGCGGCGGCTAGCATGACACCTAAATCGATGACGCGCACACCATCCAAACGATCTTCCTCGTAACCGCCAATACCGTTGAGAATAGCTCTACCTAAACGGCGATCGCGTTTGAGGGGTGTGAGTAACTTAGAACGGGACAAGAAACGGAGAATTTTGGCTTTCCCACTACCGTCAACACTACTAAAAATTGCTGCTGTGCGACCTTCCGCGATCGCTCTTTCTTGGGGCCAATCTTCTAATAATCCTTCTTCATCTAACACCAAGTCAGAAACGCCTTGGAAGTAGGAATCGATGGTTTGTTGTTGGGTAATAATATTTTGCTGAACTGTTAATAGGTTTTGCTGAATTGTCAAGTCTTTGGAGATGACGTATTGTCGCCACGCTACATACACAGCAATAATGGCGATGAGAATTTGTCCCAAAGCGCCAAACCACTCCGCCAGAGTCCCCGACGCTTCCCAGTTAACTCGTTTTCCCCACAACAGTAAGCGATCGCCTAAACCAGTAAACTTTACACTACCAATGAGTGCTACTATCATTCCCACCAAGGCCACAAATACGGTTCTATCTTGAGCAGTAAACCATGTCTGGACTAGATATTGTAGCCAGGGTAAAAGGATTGCTAAAGATAACAGCAAAGTCCCCAGCGTCCCAATTGTGCCGATAATCCAGTTATTGAGGACAATGCCTAGGATAGTCAGGGCGATCGCTATGACTGTAATTAACAACGCCCTCGGCTTGACTATTAATTGCGGTTTAGGGCTGGTGGAGAAGTTGGAATGGGCTTGTTGCAGGGCGGCTGTATTTTGCGGAGATTGTAAAGAAGAAATCGCAGCTAAGGCTTGTTTAGCTGCCATTGTTCCGGGGGTGAGGTGATTGTCACCTGTTCTGGCACCATCAAAGTCATTGGGTTGCAAATCATCTTCAGGGATGAATTCTGGGGTTGGTGGTTTGGGGGAATTAGGTTCACTCGTCATGTTTTCTATTTTGCCCTAGTAGAATCAATTACCCAAGGTATTCAATAAAGATGGGTGACAGGTTACAGGTGACAGGTTACAGGTTACAGGTTACAGGTTACAGGTTACAGGTTACAGGTGATAGGTTACAGGTTACAGGTGACAGCTAGAAGTCAAAAGACATCTCCAAAAAAGAATGTAGAGACGTTTCATGGAACGTCTCTACAAGGTTTCTGGAAAACGCATATTTAATTTCTGGAGATGTCTAAAGAGAATGTTTCATCAAATAGCAGTCTTATAATAACTGCGATCGCCTGGTGGGGCATAATCTATTGCTTCACCAAGTATCCAGTAATTTCACGACTTTTGAGTTTCAGGACATAGTAACAATTTGCTTTCATTAACACAGTATGGTAAAGTTTCATGACCAACAGTTATTTCAAGAAGTAGAGTAAACTGTCAAAATATGCACAAAACTATCTCAACACATTCGTGATGGCTAATACGATTTCAGAAAATGGGTAGTTTTAACATTGGTTTATGAGTTCTATAGGTGCAGTATGATCGGGCGACAATGTTTAGTTGCCTGTGGTTTTATTGTTTTCTTTGTCTTTGGTTGTAGTGATGGGGTAAAGTCATCGACACAAAAGACTAAGGAAGTGGTAAAGCAGATTAATGTTTCCCAGGTACTTACAGAAGTAAAGGATAGCCAAAAAGCAGAGCAGTTATTTCTGCAAGGGAATCATTTATTTGATGGGCAACGTTATCAAGATGCGATCGCCGTATATGATCAAGCCATCGCCATTAAACCAGAGAGTGCAGATATTTGGATTAATCGGGGTAATGCCTTAGCATCCTTGCAAAAATATAAAGATGCCCTCTCATCCTACGATCAAGCGATCGCTCTCCAGCCACAGAAGGATGAAGCTTGGTATAACCGAGGCAATGTATTAATAACTCTGCAAAATTATCAAGGTGCAGTAGCAGCATACGACAAAGCGATCGCCCTCGAAGCCAACAAAGCCGCAGCTTGGATTAATCGGGGGATTGCGTTGACGAAAATGCAACGATATCAAGAGGCGTTAAAGTCCTATGAACGAGCGATCGCCCTCAACCCGGAAAAACCAGAAGCCTATTACAATCAGGCTTGTACCTATGCCTTACAAGGTAATCTGGGATTAACTATTACTAATTTAAAAAAAGCGATTCAACTCGCCCCCGATAAGTACCAACAGTTAGCCAAAGTTGACCCAGATTTTGCTAAAGTACGCAATAATCAGCAGTTTCAGGAATTGATTCAGGAGAAAAAGGAGCTAGAGGAGAGGGGCTAGAGGCTGGATATGAGAAAACTGTTAATTACAGGAGCAAGTGGTTTTCTGGGATGGCATCTTTGCCAAATAGCTAAACAAAATTGGCAAGTTTATGGAACTTATTGCTCCCATGATTTAGAAATTCCTGGGATTAATTTAATTAAATTAAATTTAACCGACTTTGCAGAATTAAAGCAGATATTTCAAGAAATTCAACCGGATGCAGTTATTCATACAGCCGCGCGATCGCAACCAAACTTTTGTCAAACCCATCCTGAAGAATCACATCTAGTTAATGTTATTGCCTCTTGTAATATTGCCGGGCTGTGTGCAGATTATCAAATTCCTTGTGCTTTTACATCAACTGATTTAGTTTTTGATGGCTTAAATGCTCCTTACAAAGAAACAGATGCGGTGTGTCCCGTTAATATTTATGGTGAGCAAAAAGTATTAGCAGAAATAGGGATGTTAGAACGCTATCCCATGACAGCAGTGTGCAGAATGCCATTAATGTTTGGTAATGCCACACCGACAGCCACAAGTTTTATTCAGCCATTTATTGAAATTTTAACAGCAGGCAAAGAACTCAATTTATTTATTGATGAATTTCGCACACCAGCCAGTGCAGATACTGCGGCGCAGGGGTTGTTATTAGCATTAGAAAAAGTGCATGGCATTATTCATCTAGGCGGCAAAGAACGGATTTCTCGCTATGATTTCGGGCGGCTTTTAGTCGAGGTTTTTCAACTGCCTGAGACTGGACTTAAAGGTTGTCGTCAGCAAGATGTGAAAATGGCAGCACCAAGACCAGCAGATGTTTCTTTAGATAGTTCTCAGGCGTTTATCTTGGGGTATAAACCTCTATCTATCAAAGAAGAGTTAGAGGCTATTAAATCGATTGAGGTAAATACTTAAAAGTGTTTACTCAATGCTTTGTTGTTTAATCAACCAGTCACGGAAATGGGAATGATAAAGACTGTAATCAGTTGCTTCAGCGTTGCGTTCCTGTTGTAAAAATTCAGTCCAATGTTCTAGAACTTCCTCAACTTCAAATTCATCTGTATCTAGAATCTCAGCGATCGCGGCTGCTAATATTGGTGTTGGCTGCTTGACTAATTGACGCAACACCGCCGAGGTAAATTCTGAGTGTTGTGCAGGTGGAATCATTGCCTGTAAGTGCTGCTGATAATATGTCTCTAAACCTGGGGGAATTTGATTGTATTGAAACGGTTCAGAGTAGAAACCATCAGCAATAGCTTGAAGAATCTGGCTGAGGTACATAAAATTATTTTCCGATTCCGTGGTGAGGTGCGTGCAGAATTCTTGTTCGCTTGACCCCTCCCCCAACCCCTCCCCTGCAAGGAGAGGGGAGTAATTTTCTTGTCCCCCTCGTCCAGTCTCATGTCCCCCCCTTCCCTCGTAGGGAAGGGGGGTTAGGGGGGTTAGGTTCTCCCGAATATAACCTTCAACATCCCGCCGATTTTCTGCTGGATAATCTGCTAAATCCAGACTTTGAGACGGTGCTTCAATTAACAAACCCGACTTTTCCCTGACAAATGGTCTACGGGTGAGGAGAAAGTAGACACCATCCGGGAGATAGCGGGGGAGATAAAACAAATTCGCGCCTGGGGGTTGTAAATTGCGGTCAATAAAATTTAACCCATCAATGGCAATAATTAACTTTTGATTGTCTTGCAACTGTTCACTAATTTGCTGAAGTAGCAACGATAAAAACCAACTCCCGTCTGTGGCGTTATCTGGGAGGTGATTGACAGATGTTTCCTGCAACGTCTCTAACAATTGCGTGCAGATATTCCTCAGAAATTCGTCAGCCCGATTTTTACCTGCAAGTTCCACGTTGTAATAGACAACATCAGGATTATCTAGGGCATATTTAGCCAGAATCGCACTTTTACCGCTACCGGGTGCGCCGATGATAGTAAAGTAACCGCGATGATAACGGTGAATAAAGTCATGAATCGCTGTAAAGACAAATTCACGCCCGATAAAGTTGTGGCTTTTTGCGGTAATAATTGGCTCAAACTCCCTAGGATGTCCTCTGGGATGATTAGTGGCGGGTGGTGTGGGTGATGAATTCATAATTATGAGAAATAATTAAAAGATAAGGTGAGATTGGGGGTAGTTATGACTGTGCAGTTATTAAGACGGAAGTTCACAGTTGAGCAATACCACAAAATGATTGAGTCGGGTATTTTTACAGAAGATGACCGATTAGAACTGATACGGGGAGAGATTATTGAGATGTCGCCGATAGGGACAAAACACGCTGCTTGTGTGAATCGTCTGATTAATTTGTTGGTGCAGTTGTTGGGAAAGCGTGTCATAGTTGCTGCTCAAAATCCTATTGCGTTGAACAATAATTCAGAACCTCAGCCGGATGTTGCATTACTCAAACCCCGTGATGATTTTTATGAAAGCGCACACCCCCAACCCCAGGATATTTTTTTACTGATTGAGGTGGCTGATTCGACTGTGATGTATGACCGGGAAGAGAAGATTCCTTTATATGCAGTAGCAAACATCATGGAAGTTTGGTTAGTAGATATTCATGAGCAAATTGTGGAAGTTTATCAACAACCAGTTGCCTCAGGCTATCAGCATATTCATAAATTTACTAGCGGTCAAACTTTATTCATTCCAGCTTTCCCCGATGTGAATATTAGCGTCAGCGACATCTTTGGCAGATAAAATTATTTTCTCTTATCCTCCTTTTATGCCTTCAAGACGCAAAAAATGCACCCTACCAGAACTATCCCCTGCCACAATGGTCACGCCATCGAGTGCAACTGCGCAGCTATAAAAGGGGGATTCTCCTGTGAAAGTGGCGATAAGTTCCCCCGTCTGGAGATGCCACACCTTCAGCGTCTTGTCAGAAGAAGCGGAAATTACCCTTTGCCCATCGGCGGTGACGGCGACTGCTGTTACCCATTCACTATGACCACTCAGGGTGAGTAGTTCCTCCCCTGTCTGGAGATGCCACACCTTCAGCGTGTTGTCAGAGGAAGCGGAAATCACCTGTTGCCCGTCGGCGGTGACAGCGACTGCTGTTACCTCACGACTATGACCAGAGAGAGTGCGTAGTTCTTCCCCCGTCTGGAGTGACCACACCTTGATTGTGCCGTCAGAGGAAGCGGAAATCATCCGTTGCCCATCGGCGGTGACGGCGACTGCTGTTACCCAGTCACTATGACCAGAGAGAGTGCGTAGTTTTTTGCACGTCTGGAGTGACCACACCTTGATTGTGCCGTCAGAGGAAGCGGAAATCACCTGCTGCTCATCGGGGGTGAGGGCGACTGCTGTTACCCTGCTACTATGACCAGAGAGAGTGCGTAGTTCTTCCCCCGTCTGGAGTGACCACACCTTAAGTGTCTCGTCAGAGGAAGCGGAAATCACCCGTTGCCCATCGGTGGTGACGGCGACTGCTGTTACCTCACGACTATGACCAGAGAGAGTGCGTAGTTCTTCCCCCGTCTGGAGTGACCACACCTTGATTGTGCTGTCGTCGGATGCGGAAATCACCTGCTGCCCATCGGGGGTGAGGGCGACTGCTGTTACCCAGTCACTATGACCAGTAAGAGTGCGTAGTTCTTTGCCTGTCTGGAGTGACCACACCTTCAGCGTGTTGTCAGAGGAAGTGGAAATCACCTGTTGCCCATCGGGGGTGAGGACGACTGCTTTTACCCAGTGACTATGACCAGAGAGAGTGCGTAGTTCTTTGCCTGTCTGGAGTGACCACACCTTAAGTGTCTCGTCATAGGAAGCGGAAATCACCTGCTGCCCATCGGGGGTGAGGACGACTGCTTTTACCCAGTGACTATGACCAGAGAGAGTGCGTAGTTCTTTGCCTGTCTGGAGTGACCACACCTTGATTGTGCTGTCGTCGGATGCGGAAATCACCTGCTGCCCATCGGGGGTGAGGACGACTGCTGTTACCCCGCTACTATGACCAGAGAGAGTGCGTAGTTCTTCCCCCGTCTGGAGTGACCACACCTTGATTGTGTGGTCAGAGGATGCGGAAATCACCTGCTGCCCATCGGGGGTGAGGACGACTGCTGTTACCCCGCTACTATGACCAGAGAGAGTGCGTAGTTCTTCCCCCGTCTGGAGTGACCACACCTTGATTGTGCTGTCAGAGGATGCGGAAATCACCCGTTGCCCATCGGGGGCAACGGCGACTGCTGTTACCGAGCTACTATGACCAGTCAGGGTGCGAATTAAGTTGCCCCCTGCGGGTGTTAGGTTAGCAGTTAAAGAACGCAACCAAGGAGCGGTAGTTTGCTGCTTGGCTTGTGTTAATAGTGCGGGAATTTCTGATATTTTTTTGTCTAGCAACCGTCCGTGCAACTGACTGACTAACTGGGTTTTATCAATTGCCACAACATGGGCTGATAGTTGCAAAGCTTGTTGAATTAACTTGAGGGTTTTGACTTTTTTTGAGTTATATTCTGGGCGTTCTAACTCTGCTAATTCATCAATCAAATCATAATCTTCAATTAATGCCTGCACCCCAAACTCAGGATGATTAATTTTGGCTTGGATAAAGTCAAAATTAGTCAGCAGTTGATAATACTTTTCTACATTTTCCGACTCAATGAGGTTGTAAGGATACTTGCCCAGATAAGCTTTATCAGCATAAGATTTGGTTGCCCTGGATTTTTTAGAAATCTGCGCCATCTTCACCCCTCTCCCGTTCCCAGTAATCAACAATGCGCTGATTAACTTCCTTGAATATCTTTTTATTGGCTTGCAATGCTCTTTGAGCTTTTAAGAAGTCTAAGAAACTAGCGTGATAAACGCTGTAGCATTCCTCATTATCTATAACTTGCTGTTTCAAATATTCCACCCAATCATTTAAAACATTCTGCACATTATCTTCATCATCCTGTTGAGCGATATCAGCTATCATCTCACAGGGTATCGGCGTACCAATTTCTACTAAAATATAGAGGATAAATACCTTTAATTCATTGGGTTTTTCATTCATCCCCATCCGCGCCCAGTGGGTTTGATAATATTCCTGAAGCCCATCGGGCAGTTGTTCTAAACTTAAATCTTGATAAACACCCTTGCTAATGTCTGGTAAAACATAGCGCAGGTACATAAAATTATTCTCACTCTTCGCTGCTACCTGCTCAATAAAAGTTTCATCAACAATATTTTTCTCCTGCATCCACTTTCTCAAACCATCTTTATGCTCTGGGTCATTGTTGAGAATGAAGTGGATATAGTCTTGGATATCTTTACGGCTTAATTGATTATACTCATTTGCAGTTAAATTTAACTCTACCTGCTTAACACCTTCAGTATATAACCGCTTTTTATTAGGCTCATAACGTCGCCTCGTTAGCAAGAAGTAAACTTTATTTGGTAGAGTTTTAGGCAAATATAAAATATTTTCTGCCCCCGCTTCTTGTTCCACTTCATCCAACGCATCAACTACAATTACCAATCTTTCACCATCAGGAATTTTGGTACTAGCTTTCATTAATAAAGCTGATAAATCATCATTCTCAGCATTTTCTAACTGATAGCGATTAATTAGCTGTTGTCGAATGCTTTTGAGAAATAATTCTGGGCGATTGCGTCCATCTTGCAAGACATTAAAATAACAAATCGCTTTATGGTCATAAACATACTTGGCTGCTATGGCACTTTTCCCCATCCCAGCATCACCTATTACCGTAAAATAGCCCTTGGGATATTGATTAAGGAAGTCTTCAAAAGATTTAAATACAAATCCACGCCCACAAAATGAGCGAATCTTTTCTTGAATAAGCGGTGCAAACTCTTGTGATAATTGCAGATGTTGATTCCAATCTTGAGGAGAAACTATATCTAACGGGCTAATCTTTAAAACTTTAGCAATATTTTTCACAGCCCACTTTTCGACTCCGTTAGGAGCAGGTTTAGTCTCTAGTAACCGTTTAATAGTATCAACACTGACATGAGCTTGAATTGCTAGTTCTTCTTGAGTCAATTTTGCTTGTTTCATGGCTTCTCTGAGCCGAGTTTTTCCTGCTTCACTAGCCTTTACTTTATGGGAATCAAGCATAATAAGTTTTTAAATAAGAATAAAACTAATAAAACTATAAACAAATTTGGACTTTGTTGTCTAGGGCAGATAGGTTTTACAAGTAACCTTAATTGCCCTAAATTGCAGGGCAGATAATCAAGATTAATCCAATCTAATTGCCCTGGAATATCTAAATTGTCTTTATTAGGATACCAATATCCAAATTCTACAGGTAAATATTAAGGAGCTTAACAATGCAAAATCACAATGATCATAATTTAAAAGCAGAATTGATGCAAGAACTATTGCGCCAAGCAAAATTAACTTTCAATGTTGCGTTGAGTGTCACAGCCGCTTCTGCCATCATGACGTTAGGCGGTGTAGGATTACTGTACTTCAACAAAGTATCTGAAGCCAGCCTCACAGCCGGAGGCGGCGCACTAGCTACTATCACCAGTGTTCAATTCGCCAAGCAAACCAAAGAGGAATTATTAGAAATAATAGAGAAAGCAGAGGAGTAAATTTAGGGGCGATCGCTCTCATCTTCCCCTCAAAAACAAAAGGAACACCGCTATACAGTGTTCCTTGTATTTAATAGATGAATAGTGACTAATTATGCACTTTGAGAAGTATCAGTAGATAAAATTTCTGAATTAGCTTTGATGCGGCTCACCATGCTTCTGTGAATGCGATCGCTTTTTCTGACACCACCAGCCATTTCATATTCAATGCTGTCTTTGCCATATTTAAAAGCAACACCAATTAACATTCTCTCTGATAGTTCGCCCAAGTTCTTTTCTAACTCTGTCATTTGAGTTCTGGATGAGTCGATGACAGCTAACGCAGTATTATAAGCATCAATTTTACTCCGATATTCTTCTATGAGCTTGGTCATATTTTCTAGATTGCAATTATTACCAAAATCCATCTTTGGATCAATTGCTTTAAGTCCAGAGGATCTTAACTCTGCTTTTTCTACAACGCGGGATGTGCGTTTTTTGCGAGACATAACTATGCTCCTCAAAAATCCTGATAAAGCTAGTTTGTCTTAATTTAACTTCGTTCCGCTTCAGCGAAGTTCACAAATAATTTAATTTTTTATTAACATTTTGCCGAGAATTATTAGCATTTCTACTTAAATTAGGGCAAATTATTTTACAACAAGTCGGAAATTTTTACGCTGAATCTAATATCCCGCCTCGGAATTATAGCACTTCTCGTTTGTATGCAATACACTCTAACCTCTCTCCAAACCTCTCTCCTACAAGGAGAGAGGCTTTGAGGCTTACTCCCCTTCCCTACAAGGGAAGGGGTTGGGGGTTAGGTCTGTATTAGACTCAACTGCAAACCGCTATAATTCCGAGGCGGGATAAATAAATACACTATGCCAAAATTTGTGTGTACACCTTAGCCTCTACCAGGAGAGAGGCTTGAAAACTTAGTGTCCTAACGACAGAACTTAGTGTCCTAACGACAGAACTTAGTGTCCTAACGACAGAACTTAATGTCCTAACGACAGAACTTAATGTCCTAACGACAGTAACTTGTGTCCTAACGACAGAACTTAGTGTCCTAACGACAGTAACTTGTATCGATAACTCGTTTGATATAGCTCTTAGGCTAACCTAGCCTAAAACCATTACCATCAGAGGCTTTTAAACCTGTCACCTGTCACCTGTCACCTGTTACCTGTCACCTGTCCCCTGCTATATTACTAAATTAAAGGCGATCGCTCCATTATCTCTACAATAAAATTAGGAGCGTAGGCAATGCCCGTCGTAGACATCGCCTATTTATTTCACATCAACCAAGCTACAACTTGATTTACTGATAAGCATCCATTGGTAGACAAGAACAAACGAAATTCCTATCCCCAAAAGCCGCGTCAATTCTGCCCACACTCGGCCAGAATTTATGTTCTCTTGTCCACGGTGCGGGATAGGCGGCTTGTTCACGGGAATAGGCATGAGTCCATTCACCAGCAATGAGACTTTCGGCGGTGTGGGGTGCATTTTTCAAGAGATTATCTTGAGCATCCATCTTACCTGACTCAATAGCCGCGATTTCTGCCCGAATGGCAATCAACGCCTCACAAAAACGGTCTAATTCTGCCTTAGATTCGCTTTCTGTGGGTTCAACCATGATTGTCCCCGCTACAGGCCAAGAGACAGTCGGGGCGTGGAAACCGTAGTCCATCAGGCGTTTTGCGATATCATCAATTTCGATGTTGGCGGATTTTTTGAGCGATCGCAGATCTAAAATACATTCATGGGCAACTAAACCATTCTGCCCTTTGTACAACACCGGATAGTAGGTTTCCAATTTCTTAGCGATGTAATTGGCGTTGAGAATTGCCACCTTGGTAGCTTGCGTCAAGCCGTCTGCCCCCATCATGACAATATACATCCAAGAAATCACCAAAATACTAGCACTACCCCAAGGTGCAGCCGAAACCGCACCAAGTTGAGAATTAGGCATTTTCTTATCCCCACTCCCGACTCCCCACTCCCTACTCCCCACTACAGGATGCCCAGGAAGAAAAGGGACAAGATGAGATGCAACACCTATTGGCCCCATACCGGGGCCGCCGCCACCGTGGGGAATGCAGAAGGTTTTGTGTAAGTTCAGGTGACACACATCTGCACCAATATCACCAGGACGACAAATCCCGACTTGGGCGTTCATATTTGCCCCATCCATGTAGACTTGGCCACCGTGACTATGAACTACCGCGCAGATTTCTTGAATCGCTTCCTCAAATACGCCATGAGTTGAGGGATAAGTCACCATCAACGCCGCCAATTCATGACTGTGTTTTTCTGCTTTGGCTTTTAAGTCCTCAACATCAATATTACCGTTGGCATCACAGGCGACTGCTACAACTTTCATCCCACACATTACCGCGCTAGCTGGGTTTGTGCCGTGGGCGGAGGTGGGAATTAAACAGACGTTGCGGTGTGCTTCTCCTCGGCTTTCGTGATACTGACGAATCACCAACAGTCCGGCGTACTCCCCTTGGGAACCAGCATTAGGTTGCAGTGAAATTCCCGCAAAACCGGTGATTTCTCCTAACCATGCCTCTAGTTGTTGGAACAGAATTTGATAACCCTGTGTTTGTGACGCTGGTGCAAAGGGGTGAATTTTACCGAATTCCGCCCATGTCACCGGAATCATTTCGGCGGTGGCGTTTAACTTCATGGTGCAAGAACCCAAGGGAATCATCGATGTAGTCAGAGACAAATCCTTGGTTTCTAATTTGTGGAGATAACGCAGTAATTCTGTTTCGGAGTGATAACGGTTGAAAACAGGGTGTGTTAAGTATTCGCTAGTACGGGCAAGGGGAATATGAGAGGAAGTTGTGATTTCTGCGACTGTGAAGGGTAATTCATCAGTCAACGCAAAAATTTGCCAGAGTTCGATGACATCTTCTAAAGTCGTGGTTTCATCTAAAGATATACCGACAGCAGTATTATCGAAAACCCGCAAATTAACATTTCGAGCTTGGCAATCTGCGAGAATCGCTTCTAGATTTTGTGTTCCCAACTCTACCCGCAGAGTATCAAAGAAATGTTCTGAACTAATCTGATAACCCAGACGCTTTAATCCTGCTGCCAAGATAGCGGTTAGCTGGTGAATATTCTCGGCAATATTTTTGATACCGTCGGGGCCATGATAGACAGAGTACATACTCGCCATGACTGCGAGTAAAACCTGGGCAGTACAAATATTACTGGTAGCTTTTTCCCGGCGGATGTGTTGTTCACGGGTTTGCAAAGCCAGACGCAAAGCTGTTTTACCGTTGATATCTTTAGACACACCTACAATCCGCCCTGGAACTTGTCGCTTGTATTCTTCCTTGGTAGCAAAGTATGCAGCGTGAGGGCCACCAAAGCCCAAGGGAATACCGAAGCGTTGGGTGCTACCGACAGCAATATCAGCCCCAAATTCACCGGGAGGAGTGAGCAAAGTTAAACTTAAGGGATCTGCTGCTACCGTTACCAATGCACCCTGAGCATGGGCTTTTTCAATAAAAGCGCGGTAGTCGTAGATAGTGCCATCACTAGCAGGATATTGCAGAACTGCCCCGAAAATTGGTTGAGCAAAATCAAAGGTGTGATGGTTGCCAATGATAATCTCAATCCCCAAGGGTTTTGCACGGGTTTGCAACACATCGATAGTTTGGGGATGGCAGTCACAGGAAACAAAATAGGCAGTGGCTTTATTTCTGCACACGCCGTAACTCATCGTCATAGCTTCGGCGGCGGCTGTAGCTTCATCTAATAATGAAGCGTTGGCGATTTCCAAACCTGTTAAGTCAATAATCATAGTCTGGAAATTGAGCAGCGCCTCTAGCCTGCCTTGGGCGATTTCTGGCTGATAAGGGGTGTAAGCTGTATACCAACCGGGGTTTTCCAGGATATTGCGCTGGATGACAGGGGGAGTGATGGTATCGTAATATCCCATCCCTATGTATGAGCGAAACACCTGATTTTTAGTAGCAATTTGTTGTAATTTTGCTAGAGCAGCGTACTCAGTTTGTGCTTCTGGTAACTGTAGCGATTGATTCAGTCTGATTGCTGTAGGTACGGTTTTATCAATGAAGTCATCTAGGCTAGATAAACCCAATACCTCAAGCATTTGCTGGATATCTTCAGAACTGGGGCCTATATGTCTTTGTATAAAATTATATTGTTTGTCTAGTGACTGGCGTTCACCTTCGGTGGAGTGTAGGCGATCGCTAGACTGAGAAATAGAAGCATAAAATACCACAAACTTAAACTCCAGACGCTACTAATTCATATTTTGCAATAAATACTCTAGACAAGTCGGGGTAGTTATTGATTCATTGACAATTTATTGGGGATTGGGGACTGGGGATTGGGGACTGGGGATTGGGGATTGGTGAGTTAGGAAGAAATTCTCCCTCATCCCCCTCATCCCCCTCATCCCCCTCATCCTCCCCTGCCCCCTGCCCCTCTGCCCCCCTACTCCCTACTCCCTACTCCCCTTCCACCTCAGCGCGATACTCATCTGCTGTTAACGCATCGTTGACTTCATCAGCGTCATTGACGCGGACTTTGATAAACCAACCTTCGCCATAGGGGTCATCTGCAACTGCTTCGGGAGATTCAACTAAAGCTTCGTTGCGTTCTATGACTGTGCCGGTAATGGGTGCATTCAATTCTTCGACGGCTTTGACTGATTCAATTGAGCCAAAGGTATCTCCTTTGGTAATCGCGTCGCCAATGTCTGGCAGTTCTAAAAATACCACATCACCCAATTGATCTACGGCGAATTCGGTAATGCCGATAGTGGCAATTTCCCCATCTAGCCGTACATATTCATGAGTATCCAAATATTTCAAATCTTGAGGGTATTCAAACGACGACATTTCTTTTCCTCTTCAATATCAAAAACTTATCGCCCTAACAGTGAGGTGATATTTAGTAATTAACTGTAGATTGAGTATCTTACAACACACCCAGGAGGTCAATATTTTGAAGGAATTAGGGGCAGGGGAGGATGAGGGGGATGAGGGGGATGAGGGAGACAAGGGAGAATTTTTACCCAGTCCCCAATCCCCAGTCCCCAATCCCCAGTCCCCAATCCCCAGTCCCCAATCCCCAATCCCCAATCCCCAATACCCAGTCCCCAATCCCTAATCCCTCTTCTTCGACCGATAAAAGGGACGCTTGACTATATTTGCTGGGTATGATTTGCCACGAATTTCTACATCTAATTGCTGTCCTACTTTTGAGAGTTGAGTCGGAACGTAGGCTAGGGCTACGGGATAACCAAGGGTGGGCGATAGGGTGCCACTGGTGACTTCTCCTACTACTTTACCGTCTGCAATTACTGGGTAGCCGTGTCGGGCAATGTTACGTCCTTGGGTTTGCAAACCTACGAGGCGACGTTGTACACCGTTAGCTTTTTGTTGTTCTAAAACTGCTCTACCAATAAAGTCTCCTTTGGTATCGAGGTGAACTAGCCAAGCTAATCCAGCTTCTAAGGGGGTGGTGGTGTCGTCAATATCTTGCCCGTAAAGTGCCATCGCTGCCTCTAGACGTAGAGTGTCTCTTGCACCCAATCCACAGGGAACGACACCAGCATCATTCAGAGTGCGCCATAATTCTATCCCGACATCTGGGTCTAATAACACTTCAAAGCCATCTTCCCCCGTGTAACCTGTGCGAGCGATAAAGGCGGGTTTACCTGATATTGTGCCTTGGAGGTGTCCAAAGGCTTTGATTGGCTGTAGGTCTTCTTTAACTAAAGGTTGAAGATATTTGATGGCTTTTGGCCCTTGTACTGCAATTAAGACTTTTTCTCTAGACAGGTCTTGGAATTGCACCTGGTTTTGGTCAAGATGTTGTAATAACCAAACTTTATCTTTCGCGGTGGTGGCTGCATTGACGATGATGGCGGCTTGTTGTGTGCCAGTGGGATCTTCACCTTGGTAATAAACAATGATGTCGTCAATGATGCCGCCTTGGGGATTTAATAAGACGGTGTATTGGGCTTGACTTGGTTGTAATCTACTCAAGTCTGAAGGTACTAAACCCTGAAGTTGAGAAATTAAGTTTTTACCTTGGAGGGTAAATTTGCCCATGTGGGAAATATCAAACATCCCGGCGGCATTTCTTACCGCTTCGTGTTCACGGGTGATACCGCTATATTGTACCGGCATTTCCCAACCGCCAAAGCTGGTAAAGCGGGCTTTGAGTTCTACACCCTGTTGATATAAAGGGGTTCGTGCTAAGGTTTCGGCAGTTTGTTGTTGATTAGCCACGGGTAGTTATGCTTATGCGATCGCACTTTAATGTATATCCTATTTCTCTAGGAATGGGGAATGGGGGCATTTTACTTACCACTCACCACTCAGTAATGTTTAATATTAAATGGGAATGTTGAGTTTTGTTAAGAAGACATTATGAGATATTGGCGAGTGCTAGCTAGTTTTGTGCTAGCTATGATTTTGTTGTTGTTTCCTCTGTCGGCGGAAGCTGCTAGTTCTTCTAGCATTACTCGTTCTGCTGGTGATGAAGTCGCGCGTAAAGATTTTAGTGGTCAAAGTTTAATTGGTGCTGAGTTTACTAATGCGGATTTAGAGAACGCTAACTTTAGCGATGCTGATTTACGCGGTGGTGTGTTTAATGGCACTGTGTTAGAGGGTGTAAATCTGCATGGTGTGGATTTTAGTAATGGCATAGCTTATCTGGCTAAGTTCAAGAATGCTAATTTAAGTGATGCAGTGTTAACAGATGCAATGATGCTGCGTTCTACTTTTGATAATGTTGATATCACTGGGACGGATTTTACAAATGCGGTTTTAGATGGGCCACAAGTAAAAAAACTTTGTACAAAAGCTAGCGGGGTAAATTCTAAAACTGGTGTGGATACTCGTGAGTCTTTAGGTTGTAAGTAGAATATTGAATTGTTTTGCGTCTGGGCGCAAAGTTTTGCTTTGCGCCTTTGAGTGATGATTTTGTTGTTTAAAAGCTGTATCTCCTGGTTTAGTCAGAAATTTTCAAATCATAATGTTGACAGCAACTTAACAACTTTTGTTTGATGAGCGATCGCACGTTTTCTGGCGATACAATCACGCAATCGGGGGTATATTGCATGATTTCCCGAATAAACCAAAAGGTATTAGGTACACGCCTCACAACTCGCCGCACTCGCGCTTGATCTGGTAGCCATTCATTGCAGACATCTTCTGCTTTAGCTTGATAAGCAAAAGCTAAGTTATTTAATAAGTGCATTTCCACTTCTATTTGGTCTAAGTGCGATCGCCATTCACCGTCAATTTGCGTAACGGCGGCATCTAGTATGCGGTCTAAACGAAAACACCAGTTATGTGTAAGTTCTGGGATATCCAAATTTCCTGCTATCTCCTCACACCAGCAATCAAGATACTCTCGCTTTTCGTGGGGTGTAATTTTGGCATGGCGAACTGTAAAATTAAATACTCGCTCTGCTGCATCTTGATAGGAAAGTTGAAAGGGTTGCTGACGGAGAATATAGCGATCTATTTGCACACGCCAAGTTGGGGGTGTGTTCCCTAGGAAGGCTTGAATTTCGTTCCGCAGTGGTATTGATAGTTCACCACGTTCTAGTAACAATTGAGCAATAATTTCCGCTTGTTCTACTTGTCCGATATCGGTTAAAGCACCAATACACCGATGTAAGGCGCGGATGCGCGATTCTTGCCAATCATTATTTTTACCAATAATTAGCTGACGTTGGGCGATCGCTTTGATGAGTTTGGAGATATTAGGATCTTCTCCCCACATCATACCGAACTCACGGGCGATCGCTTCTAGTTCGGCTTTATCTCGTTCTGTTACCGATAGGGTTATAGACTGACCTTTACGACTCATAAAAATATACGGACACTTTTATACTTGTATCTCTTGTCAGCTTTTATTTTGCATGGCATTATAGTGAATAACAACGAGTTACGGACAGTTTTTTAAGTATTGCAAATATATATCCGAAGATAAAATTAGTAAACAGGGATTCCTTAAAAAGAAAACTCGCAAATTCGGAGAACCAGGAATGACTATGAATAATTTACTCTCTCGAATTTCCATTGACCCCAATATTTGTTTTGGTAAACCTTGTATTAAAGGTCATCGTATATGGGTGTCTCTGATTTTGGATTTACTGGCAGGTGGAGAAACAATTGAGACAATTTTGGCAGAATACCCAGGTTTAGAAAGAGAGGATATTTTAGCTTGTATTGCCTATGGCGCAGAAATGGCTAGAAATAGCTATGTAGAAATTCCTCTTGGGGTACAAAAGGAAATAAAAAAGTGAATATTAAACTTGATGAGAATCTTGGTAGTTTGCGAGTAGTAACATTATTACGTCTTGCAGGACATGATGTTGCAACTGTACGAGAACAAGGTTTAATTTCCACCCCTGATGAAGAATTAATTGATATTTGCCATCGGGAAGGTAGATGTTTATTAACAATAGATAGAGGTTTTGCAAATCGACTTAAATATTGTCCTTCTCAATATACAGGAATTATAGTTATTCGTTTACCATCCCATCCTAATTTTGAGGATTACCGTACAGTTACACAAACGCTAATTGCTGGGATGGAAGCAGCAGATGCGACTGGTAAATTATGGATAGTTCAAAAAGACAGTATTCAGGAATATCAGGATATTGAAGTACAGGAAAAAGATAAATGACAGAACCATATCATATTACTCTCAAACCCGTTTATTCGCAAACAGTCCCCACACCTGATGGGGTGCAAATACCGAAAAATTGGTCGCTTTCTTGGCATCAAGCTGCTACTTTAGAAGCACTACGAAATCCTAATATTGATGTAGTGTTCAACACTGCGATGACAGGCGATGGTAAAAGCTTGGCTGCATATTTAGAAGTTCTCCAGGGTGAATTTTCAGCAATTGGACTTTACCCAACTAATGAATTAGCCCGTGACCAAGAAACGCAGATTAAAGGATATATAGAAATATTTAAACCAGAAAATCAACCGCGTGTAGTCAGATTAAGTGGTGCTGATTTAGAAGTTTATGCAGAAAATGAAGGATTGAAAAAAGGCGCAGCAATTTCTACTCTCACTAGCCAAAGAGAAGCGTTATTAACTAATCCAGATATTTTCCATTATTTACATAGAGGGGCTTATATAATTCGTGGCGATAGTCCCGATAAACTATGGGGTAAAATTGACAAAGATTTTGATTTGTTCATTTTCGATGAATTTCATGTTTTTGCTGCTCCACAAATAGCCAGCGTGATTAACACTATGTTGTTAATTCGCTGTACAAATCGCCGGAAGAAATTTCTGTTTCTTTCTGCAACACCAGATAGTAATTTAATTGGTAAATTAGAAACAGCAGGATTTCGTTGTCAAGAAATTAATCCTATTGATAAAAATAAATATCAATTTCCTGATACCCCAGAACAAGAACAGCGACTCAAAACTGAAGGATGGCGACAAGTTGCGCGGACAATTTCGCTGAATTTTATTCCTTTAGAGCCGAGTTTTAAAGCATCGGAAGTTTGGTTAAAGGAAAATAGTAATTTGATTTTAGAGCAGTTTCAGCAATATCCAGGTAGTAAAGGGGCGATGATTCTCAACTCTATCGCAGCAGTTAAACGGTTGACTCCATTTTTTCAAGGAATTTTGCAGCCTTATGGATTACAGGTAGGAGAAAATACGGGTTTATCAGGAAAGGCAGAAAAAGAGCGCAGTCTGTCGGCTGATTTAGTTTTGGGAACTAGCACAATTGATGTAGGTGTTGATTTTAAAATCAATTTCTTGATTTTTGAATCGTCCGATGCTGGTAACTTTATTCAACGTTTGGGACGCTTGGGTAGGCATGATGGCTATGAAAAAGCTGGTCAACAAATTCAGTTTCAAAACTTTACGGCTTTTGCGTTAGTACCTAACTTTTTAGTAGAACGGTTATTTCTGGGAGATAGACCACCTTTAGAGGTAAATAGTATTTGCGATCGCCCCACTTTTCATAACATCATCGCTGATAAATATCGCCAAATTAATGATTTTCGTGGCTATTATAAACGTTGGGGTGCAGTACAGTCATTTTACTTGTGTTGGCAATTAAGCGATCGCACGATTAAAGAACAGTATGCCCAAAGCCGAGAACAGTTGCTAAAAGCCTGTGAGCAAGTATTTGACACCAGTTTAAAATCTGTAGGTGGACGTGTTTCAGGATGGGCAAAAGATTGGCAAGCACTATCAGGTAAATTAGGTAATCCCATTGCTGATGATGCTGCTAGTTTTCGCGGTTCGAGTCCTTTGCAATGTGGTTTGTATGATTTAACGGAAGAAAACGAAGTAGACAGATTTAAAACCTACGATTTACCTGGAATTTTAGGTAATTTAGAAATTGAAGTGTGGACTGAAGCGGCATTTGCACGGACACTTAAGGAAACCGCAGCACGTACCGGACAACTTATAGCTAAAGGTAGATTTGCTCACTGTCTAGCATTTATGAAGTTGCGTTCCTACCGTGAGGAAAGGCTGAATTGGAAATTTACCTACTCTGGGGATTTGCAGCCAATTGCAGATGCTTGGAAAGTTCAGGTTTTAACAGGTGTGGAAATTTGGCAACCTGACAATCAATGGATTGGTGCAATTAACAAACGACTTAAGAAGGAAGGTTTAGTCTGTTACGTACTGCGCCGTCCTGTGGCAGAAGTGCGAATGCGGCTAAGGCTACCAATGCACTTTCAGATTTATCCAATTAGCGATCGCAACAATGTTCATGACACGACAGCACCCTATTCTATAGCTTTTGGTCATTCTGCTTTGTTGCTTGATACCTTAGTCTACACCTTCAAAAGCAAAGGAGATGAGATATGGATTGCTTGAGGTTTCAATCCATATTTCCAGGTTGGATAAATTTAGGGGTGAAACTTTTAGCAGTCAATATAGTTTCAATCCCTGATAGGGATTATAGAATCAAGCAAGCTTTTACTAATTTATTGTATAGCTTGCAAGTATGGGCAATAAGGCATAAACGCCTGAGAACAGTATCGGAAGTTTCAATCCCTGATAGGGATTACTGTTTGCCCATATGTTGTGAAGCAAGTTTTGCTACCACTAATCTAGATATTACATTATTTTCTCAAAAAATAAAATTTTTATTCACAAAAATGAACTGTCTTCTAATACTGAACTCAATAAAACTATGTTACCATCACGATCAAGTGTGGCTTCAACGCTTGAGTACAGGAACGGAGACTCGTTGGACGATATTTTATCCCTCTGACGCGCATTGTTTTCTTATTTCTAGCCAGAAGCCTCCAGCAAAACAATTTAATTGGAGGTTCAGCTATATGGAGAATCATAAACAGCTGGAACTCTTTGATCTGCGCTCTTATACATCTAATCAGCCTAGTCTGATTCATGGACAAGAACAGCAGATAAAAGAGACTCGATCATGTATCGAGTATAAACAGCTGGAACTAGATTTATTTCCACAAAAATCTCACAAAAATCCTAAGCAGTTTGTGAGATTAGTTGCATAAGTCTAAATGGGGGCTGAGAATTTGTCAGTTTGAAAGCCCCTATTTTTTCATCTGATAAATCTGTCTGGTCGTTCATAAGAATAAATTTATTTTATGAGTAAACCAATTCCAGACGAATACAAAAATTTACTAATGGAAGTCAAACAACGCATTCGTTCTGCCCAGTATGAAGCATTGAAGGCAGTAAATAAAGAACTCATTGCCCTTTACTGGGATATTGGAAAGATGATTGTTACCCAACAGCAGGAAGCAGACTGGGGTAAATCTGTAGTGGAACAGTTAGCAAAAGACTTACAAACAGAGTTTCCTGGTATTAGCGGATTTTCTGCTCGTAATATTTGGAGAATGCGAGATTTTTATCTAACTTATCACTCGAAAGAAATTCTGCCACCATTGGTGGCAGAAATTGGATGGACTCACAATATAGTCATTTTAGAGAAGTGCAAAGATGACCTAGAAAGAGAATTTTACATCA
The DNA here is from genome assembly GCF_000316645.1 of Nostoc sp. PCC 7524. Classification (NCBI taxonomy): domain Bacteria; kingdom Bacillati; phylum Cyanobacteriota; class Cyanophyceae; order Nostocales; family Nostocaceae; genus Nostoc; species Nostoc sp. PCC 7524. The sequence goes on along the minus strand of NC_019684.1, from coordinate 1,087,374 downwards.
GAATGACTCGTAAATTTGGCTGGACAAAGAATGTTTTGATTCACCAAATCGAAAATCAAACTTATGAAAAAACTCTCCTAAACCAAACGAATTTTAACCAAACTGTTCCCGCAGAGATTCGCAACCAGTTAAAACTAGCAGTCAAAGATGAATATACTTTTGATTTTTTAGAATTAGCAGATGAACACAGCGAACGACAACTAGAGCAAGCAATTTTAGCAAGAGTTGAACCATTCCTGCAAGAAATGGGGGGCAGATTTACTTTTGTTGGTAGTCAGTATCGCTTAGAAATTGGTGGTCAGGAATTTTTTATTGATTTATTGCTTTATCATCGTCAATTAAAGTGTTTAGTTGCTGTTGAGTTAAAAACTGGAGAATTTTTACCTGAGTATGTAGGAAAAATGCAGTTTTATTTGGCAGCTTTGGATGATTTATCTCGACTACCAGATGAAAATCTATCAATTGGGATTATTCTGTGTAAATCTAAGAACAAAACCATTGTTGAATATGCACTGAGAGAATCCAATAAACCAATTGGTGTGGCAACTTACAAAGTATTTTCTTCATTGCCTCAAGATTTAAGAAATCAACTTCCTGCTCCTGAGCAAGTGGCAAAACTTTTAGAAGGAGTGGAGTAAAAATTTGGAGATAAAACAATGACTGATATTGATTGGTTATCGGGTGATTTTGGATTTGATGGTGATGGTAGCCGCACTATCGAAACACAAGGAGAATTACTCAGCCTGAAACTACTACGCGAAGCAATTCAGGCACAAAATCCTGATGATTCCGTAATGGCAGATTTCGCTGAGTATGTGTTACCAAATCTATTACGCATAGCGATTGGTGTCACTGCTAAAGGTGGTAAGTATTTTGATGCAATTGACCAGCAAAGAGAAGCTGAAGGAAAAACTAAAGTTAGACGAGATAATGCTGCTGATCAATCGTTGAATACACACTTATTAAATGGGTTATTTCCTGCTAATTTAATTGAGAGACGTTTACAGCAGCTTGATACTACAGTCCGGCGAGTGGTGAAAGAAAGAGAACGGCGATTAGTAATTGCTGGGTTTATTTTACATGACTTTGAAAAGTTCCCTGATGTACCGAATGATTGCCGGAAGTTACCGTTAGCAGAACATCGCCCAATTATTGATACCAAAGTCCGCCAATTAGGACTGGATAAATTTATCAATCCAGAGAATCCAGAGGCTTATCAAGAATATATTGATGATTTACTGTGCATGGCTTATAATGCACAAAGTCGCTGGGATACTAACTGGAATTTTTCAGAGTTTGGGTTGAATCCAGTATTGCGCGATCGCACCTTGCGACAACTATCAGGTTTAACTTTATTAGCCGACTCTCTCGCCTCAATTGTTAAACATCCCCAAGACGCAGAACACCCAAAACTTAAAGAAGTTCTGCACTTTTTAAGTGATGGACAATTAAAGCTTACCTATCACAGCATTGCTGAAAATAGAGGCGTTTTAACTAATGTAGTTAACAATGCTTTAATTCAGGCTCATACAAGCCTGAATACAGATGAGCATACCTACTATGAACCTTTGTTATATCTGCCAACTGGCGTAATTTATTTAGCTGCGCGTTATGCGCCTCCTATTTCACCGCAAGACTTACCAGACAGAGTAGTTGATAATATTAAATCGCTTTGTGCAGGACAACTGCGCCTGAGACAAACAGGTTTTGGTAGAGATGGGAAAGGCATGAAATATGCCGAATATTACAACTTATTTTTTGATTCTCCTGGCTTGATGCAGGTAGCTTTAGATGCAACTTTACGCATCTTAAACCCAAACAAAGTTTCAGTTGCTAAAAGTCGCAGTGATAATTTAATTAAATTTCAAAAACAAGGCGTTTTACCTGCTGACTATGACTTTAAATTTGATGATGATATCCGCATTGATCAAATAGCTGAGTTTGGTGATTTAGTTAGTCGCAAAATTTGGGATGAAACGGTACATCGGATTGCGGATATTCGCAAGAAAGATAAAAAGTTACCGGAAGTACCAGCTTTAGATTTAACGCACAAAGTTGCAGAATTTTGGAATTTGACAGGATACTTACCTCAAATTATAAAAATTCAACGCATCAACGAAAGTCTCAAAGAAAACAAATTAAAAGGAAATACGGGAGGTGTACCCTATGAATGGTATTATCTGGCTGCTAAATATTTAGAAAATCATCCTGGGATTGAGAGTGTTCGTCAAACTTGTCAGGAAGTGATTCAATATCTCACAGGTTTAATTTCACCCATCATTTCACAGTACGAATTACCCGATGGTTGGGATGATTTAAGGCTGTGGGTATCACGAGTTGTGATGTTATCCAATACAAATCAAGAAGCATCAGCTAAAACTCAAGTCGATACATTTTTAGCGGAGTTAAATAACTATAATGCTGCAAAAAAACCAGGACGAGGAAAACAATTAATCTGCTCAATATCCCATTCTGCTTATACAGTGACAGAACAGATGGAATCGGCAGTTTTATTTACTCCTCAAGTTTATACAAATAAGCAAATGTTAGGAGGTTCTAACTCCAAGCGCAACATCTCCAGTATTGCGGGTGTAGAGATGATGCTGAGGCAAATTTTAATGAATCAAACGCAAGCTGTGGGTAAACGATTTGAAGATGGAAAATATCGCTATCTTTATTTCTACCCGACTTATTATTTCACACCAGAAACCAATAAGTTTTTACAAAAAGCCTACAACGGAATTGCTCAAACTCGCTTTGATACTAGCGTCCGTAACCACTTTATTAGTAAAGATTTACAGGCAAACTTAGAACGAGAAAATTACCAAAGTGTAGACGCTTTCTTAATTGATGAAAACTTAGAACGTGACAAAGACCGGACATTTAAACTGTCTTATCCTGATGACCAACCTTTAACATTTTACTTCATGGCATTACCGCCAGGACGAGATAGCACCGATACCGAATCTTGGATAATGCCTAGTTGGTTGGCGTTTGCTTTCCCGATGATTTTAGATGTTAAAACTGTGGTGTCTGAGTCACCAATTCCACCGTTTAATGATGGTGCAGAATTTGAAGAAAGCGTGTTTCTGGATAGTGCGCCTCATGCTTTCCGTGCATTAGTCAGACGCGATCGCTTCCGTCTAGATTACATCCTGGAGGGTTGGGAAGACAACGGCATTCAATACGCCGCACCTCTGAATGTGCTTACCGCCGCCTATGCAATTCACCTGGATGTGAATGCTAGACAAGGTAAATCTGGTTATGATGCCAACTGGGGTAAATTTACGGAACTAGCAAAGGATTTTGAAACCAGTCCTTTGTACGTCTTTTCTTACCTCAATCGTTGGGTACGTAACCAAAAACTTGATGCTCTAAGTTTGAGTAAAATCAAGCTTTATGCTCACCACTTTTACCCTTGTTTTGACCCTTATGCTAAATATGATTTTCAATTGGAGAAATGGACTATGGCAGAAGAATCACACTTGCATCATCCCAAAAAATTAACTGACCTTTACCGCAAATTCTACAGAGCAAAATCTAGTAAAGGAAAACCAATAAAGTCTAATGCTATCTTGAAACCAATTGATGAGGCTGCTGAAACTATTATCAAAGCTGACAAAAGTTGTTTTCAAGGCGAAGTATTAGTTGATGCTGTGGCAGCCAAGATTTTCAAATTGATGGAGAGAGTCCGTAATTCAACAGCAGAGGGACGTTGGGTTATCACTCATCGTGATGAGGAAAGAGATGCAATTTTAGATTTTGCACGATATTTTGTTTTAGAAGTATTTGAAAAATGTTTTGCTGGTGATCGCGCTCGTTTAGCAGGTCGTCAACTGAACCTCTTAAAAGATACTTGTGAATTTCTATATCGTTTAGAAAATGATAAGGAACGCCGTGATAAAGCTAATAAATCTAATGCTGAAATTTATGAAGATGAGGATGGGGATGAGGATGAAAAATAACAGCTTATTACAGACTAATACTATCCTTTTGAGTTTTTCATGAGGATAAATTTAACCTTAATCTTCTATCTTCAAGCTGTGTTGTATTTATCTAAAAACTGGAGACAAAAATCATGTCATTTCTAAAAACAACTGACTCAAAATTATTCCATGATGTAATTCCCTACAAACCGATGGGTAAATATGCTCACTTTCTAACCATTCGTATTACCGAATCTTATCCACTATTTCAAACAGATAGTGAATTAAATAAAGCACGAGTAAGAGCCGGAGTCAAAGATAAAACTACGATTAGCCGTTTGTCAATGTTCAAGCGTAAGCAATCAACGCCAGAACGTCTAGTAGGTCGAGAGTTACTACGTAACTATGGTTTAATGACTGCTGAAGAATGCGAATATAACGTAGCTTTTGCAATGGATAATCCTGATTGTATTATTTACGGTTTCGCCATTGGTGATTCTGGTTCAGAAAAATCAAAGGTTGTTGTAGATACAGCATATTCTATCACAGCATTTGATGACTCCCATGAAACTTTTACTCTGAATGCTCCTTATGAAAATGGAACAATGGCAGCAAAAGGAGAGAAAAAATCAGATGGTAAATTAGATGGTGAGATAGGTACAGTGACAGCTAGGATTAATCAACAAGACCACATTAGACCACAAGTATTCTTCCCTAGCATTGTCACCCTCAAAGACCCCACAGAAGCCAGCTTCCTTTACGTTTTTAACAACATTCTGCGGACACGCCACTATGGAGCGCAAACAACCCGTACAGGTAGGGTAAGAAATGAGTTAATTGGTGTTGTATTTGCTGATGGCGAAATTACCAGTAATCTACGCTGGACTCAAGCCATATATGACCAAATGAAAGCTAATAATTCTTTAAATTCTCCTGATCCTTTGGATGAAGACGAAGTAATTAATGCTGCTAAAAATGCCATTGCAACTTTGATGTCTGAAGAATTTATTGTGCATACTGACTTTATCGGCGATGCTTTTGAACCTCTATTAAAAGAAGTGAAAAACCTCACTGCAAATGAAACAGGAATTAAAAGCATATTACAAAAAGCTGATGCAGAAGCTAAGGCTTACGCTAGTAAACACATTAGTAAGAAGAAAACTGCTGCGAAAGCGGGGAAAGAGTGATGGTATTGATTTACCGTTGTCAATTAGAATTACACGACAGTCTTTATTATGCCACGCGGGAAATTGGAAGATTATACGAAACAGAGCCAATAATTCATAATTACGCTCTCTGTTACGCGCTGGGATTAGTTGATAGTGAAATCTATTACACTACGGTGTCTGAAGAACATTCCTATCGCTATTTCTGTCCTGAACAAGTACCAAAATATGAGGAGCATTTAACGCCTCTAAATCAACAGGGTATTTATGTTACTCCCGCATTGGCTATTAGTCATTCTGCTATTCTCAATACATGGAAGTATGCTAACAATAATTACCATGTGGAAATGGAGAAAACCCAGAAGAATATCCCTAGTTTTGGGAGAGCGAAAGAAATAGCACCGGAAAGTGAATTTGAGTTTTTTGTCATCTCCCAAAAGGAACTCAAATTACCAAAGTGGATTCGTTTGGGTAAATGGATGAGTAAGGCTGAGGTGACGGTTGAAGAGTTACCAAAGCCTAAAAATACTGAAGGTTTATTTACTTGTACTCATCCTTTGAACCCTTTGGATGTGATGTTTACTCATCAAGTGATTAGCTATGATGTGGTAAATATGCCTCCAGTTAGTCTAATTCAAAATGTACAAATGCGAGGGCAATATTACTGTTTTGATGATGTGAAAAATTTGAAAATTCCGGCTCGGATGGAATATCGTTTTAAAGGTTAATTACTTCCCAAAACCTTTACTTTGCTTTTTCTTCTTCGCTGGTTCGATTACCATCAACTCGGCTGCGAAACCTGCTTCATTTTGCAACATTAGTTTACGAATTCGCTGACGTTGATAAGCTTGTACTTCAGATGCTAGGGGATGATTAGGGTCAATTTCAAGATGAGTAATTGAAGAAACATATTTTTCTTTAATTTCGGGATTATTTGGCTCTTTTAGTCCGCACATAATCCCACCTTCATCTCCTGAATAGCCTACAAAGTCAATTTCAAATTCTCTGTCTGTATCAGCGTTTTCTCCTTGTTTCTTTAATCTTTTAAGAAACTCTTTTCCAGCCCGTGCTTTAATTGGTAGGCTTTCTTTTAGTTTTTCAACCAGTGCTTTTGCTGCGTTGTAATCATCAATCCTCATGTTGCTAACTCCCTATGGCATTTTTTTTGACCAAAAGAATCCTACTATTACTCCACAGTCTTTACAATTTTAGATACCGTAATTTAGCGATCGCCCCTCCTATTCTCCTACACCTGTGAAACACTATCAACAACAACCAAACGCCTTTCCCAGTGACTATCTTAAGCACTTGTGGGGAGAAATTCACGCTTGTCCTTACTTTGCTATTAACAACCTCAACCGCGATTTTGTGGGGACTAAAGGTTTCTCTGTGGTGTTTCAAAAATCGCATATATCCAAGGTAGAGCAACAATTCCCCTACTTTAAGCCTTACTTAGATTTGGCTCTTTTACCTGAATGTAACGCTTTTTACCTCAATCCTTTACTACTGAAAGAAGGCTCTCGCGTTGATCCGCATATCGATCGCTCTCTGCGTTCTTATTGTAAAACTATTGAGCCGCCTACAGTGGTTAGCGTGCTATATGTACGCGTACCACCTGATATGGAAGGGGGGGAATTAGTTCTTAAATCCCACAAACGCCAACTTGGACAAATTAAACCGCAAATGAATACTTTAGTTTACTTCCAAGGTGATTTAACTCACTCTGTCAACGCTGTTAAAACCCCTGGAAATCGCCTGAGTTTAGTTTGCGAGCAGTATACTTTAAGCGGTACTGAACTCGTAGAAATACCAGAGTTTACAGTAGAGTCCAGAGTTGCTCAGTCTACGACTAAAAAACGAAAATATGCCTCACAGTCTAGTCCTTAACCTCCTTCCTCAGTCGCCGATTCCGCCGCACTATCTCACAGGTAGACATTTACACGCGTTATTTTTAACCCTTGTCAGTTCTGTAGATCGACAATTGGGCGATCGCTTACATGATTCTACCGCAGACAAAGCCTTCACCCTCTCGCCTCTGCAAATAGTTAGGAGACAACAGCGCAGTCAATATAAATCTCACTATGCTGCTAGCAATAGCTTACAACATTCACATCAACAGCCAATCCCAGCCGGAACTCCTTGTTGGTGGCGTGTTTCTCTACTGGATGACACCTTATTTAGTCAGCTAACTCCATTGTGGCTCAATCTCAACCCGGAACATCCTTGGCATTTGGGTTCAGCAGATTTATATATTACCAGCATTCAAGGCACACCCCAATCAACGCAACCTTGGGCGAATGCTTGTACTTATGAGCAATTGTATGAGGAAGCTAGTGAGAGCGAACGCACTCTTAACTTAGCTTTCTGCACACCCACAGCTTTCCGCCAAGGACATTTCGATACGACTCTTCCCACTAGAGAATGTGTTTTTAATTCCCTACTTTCGCGGTGGAATAAATATAGTGGAATAGAATTTACTCAAATTGCAATTGAGTCAATTTTTCCTTCTTTTATTGATATCCATACGGAAATATTAGCTGATTCCCGCAGTAAATTTATTGGACTTATTGGGGAAGTAAATTATCGAATTTTAGGTGAAGCTGAACCGATACAAATTAAGCAACTGAATGCTTTAGCTGACTTTGCCTTATATGCAGGTGTGGGGCGTAAAACAACTATGGGAATGGGAATGATTAGAAGGTTGTGAAAATTGAGTCATATCGAGATTTAATTGTCTGGCAAAAATCAATGGATATGGTGGTTCAGATATATCAATTAACTACAAGTTTTCCACATACAGAAATATATCGAATCACATCACAAATTACTCGTGCAGCAGTATCTGTACCTGCAAATATAGCTGAAGGACACGGACGATGTAGCAGCAAAAATGATTATGCTCATTTTCTAGCAATATCTAAAGGTTCATTAATGGAAACAGAAACTTTTTTAATGCTGGCAGTCAGGCTCAATTATCTCACACTAGATCAAGCCAATCCAACATTATCTTTAATTACAGAAATCAGTAAAATGATCACCTCTCTTCGTAATCGCATATTAAAAAGCTAATGAATAATCAAGACTTCACTAATTTCCTTTCACCTAAATCATCTAATCTGTCACCTGTAACCTGTAACCTATCACCTTCTAATCTGTCACCTGAAGAATATATTCCAATTGCAGCGTTAAACCAATATTCTTACTGTCCGCATCGCTGTTGGCGAATGTTTTGTGCAGGAGAGTTTATTGATAATCAATACACAATTGAAGGCACAAGTTTACACGATCGCGTGCATACTGTTGGTACAGGACAACGGGAAGAAATCTGGCAAATTCGCGCTATTTGGTTGAAATCAGAGCAGTACAAACTTATCGGTAAAGCTGATTTAATTGAATCCGAAAATGGGGAATGGTATCCAGTCGAATACAAACGCGGACGGAAAGGTGAATGGGATAACGATGAATTACAAGTCTGCGCTCAAGCTTTGTGTTTAGAAGAAATGACCGGAAAATCTATCAGCACAGGCTATATTTACTATGCACATTCACATCAACGTCAATTAGTAGAAATTAACGCTGAATTACGCCAAAGTGCGATCGCTACTATTGAAGCCGTCCAAATGCTGCTATTTACAGGCGCAATGCCCAAACCTATCAAAACTAAACGCTGTGATGGATGCAGTTTATATCAGCAATGTCTACCACAATCTAGCGAAAAAGTCAAACATTATCAAGAAGCTAGTTAAGACTCTTGTACAAACTTAATTAAAAGCTCACGCATTCGCCTCTGGCGTTCCCGGAGGGTAGACGCAAAGACGCAAAGAAGAAACACAAGTCTCACTCTCCGCGTAACTCTGCGTTTCCCTCCGCGCCACTCTGCGTTAAATATTCTCTTACTCTCTAATAAATTAGGAGACAATCATGGGTACAGTTTATATCACCCAAGAAGATGCCTTCATTGGCAAAATTGACGAACGCCTCAGCGTTAAATTCGATAAAAAAGTAATATTAGATGTGCCACTAATTAAAATAGATGGCGTAGTAATTTTAGGACGAGCTACAGTTTCACCCGCCGTCATTTCTGAACTATTAGAACGCCATATTCCCTTAACCTTCCTCACAGAAAATGGTCGGTATTTAGGACGCATAGAACCAGAAGTGACTAAGAATATTTTCATCAGAAAAGCCCAATGGCAAGCAGTTGGAGAATCACCCGCAGCAATTCATGTTGTCCAAGGTTTTGTGCGTGGTAAGTTGAAAAATTATCGAAATATCCTCACCCGTCACCAGCGTGAATGTGCAGAAATAGATTTATCTAAACATATTACACATCTAGAACAAGCGATCGCACCCATTGATAATACACATAATATCAACTCACTGCGAGGTCTAGAAGGTGCTGGAAGTGCAGCTTATTTTGGCTGTTTTAATCAACTCATTCGTCATCCAGATTTTGAATTTTCTCACCGTTTGCGCCGTCCTCCAACTGATCCGGTGAATTCTTTACTTAGTTTTGGCTATTCATTATTACGCCATGACGTACAAGGAGCAATTAATATTGCCGGATTTGATCCATATTTAGGATACCTGCATTGCGATCGCTATGGTAGACCCTCCCTAGCTCTAGACTTAATGGAAGAATTTCGTCCTCTAATAGTAGACGCAGTAGTGCTATCTACCTTAAATAAGCAATTACTAACACCCACAGATTTTGTTACTGAACCTGTAAGCGGTGCAGTTTCCCTGACACCAGAAGGGCGAAAAACTTTCTTGAGCTTATATCAAAAAAAGAAACAATCGGAATTTAAACACCCTGTGATGGGGCGCAAATGTACTTATCAAGAAGCTTTTGAACTCCAAGCGCGGTTACTGGCGAAATATCTCATGGGCGAAACGGAGAAATATCCGCCATTGGTTTTGAAATAGGTGACAGGTTACAGGTTACAGGTTACAGGTTATGGAGTATGGGGGAGATTTTGAGTGAAAGATGAATTAAGGAAGAAGGTGGTTATATCTTACGATGTGCCGGAGGATAAACGCCGCACTAAAATCCACAAAATCCTGAAATCCTATGGTCAATGGGTGCAGTATAGTGTGTTTGAGTGTCAACTGACTGATACTCAATATGCTAAATTGCGATCGCGCTTACACAAATTGATTAAACCAGATACCGACAGCATCCGCTTTTATTTTCTCTGTGCTTGCTGTTTTGGTAAAATCGAACGCATCGGTGGCGAACAACCCCGTGATGAGACGATTTTCTTTGCTGAATGCGCGGATGGGTAGGTGTACAAAATCGTTGTTGAGGAAAAATGGCTGTATGCTTTGCTGTGCAGGCTTTTGCGGAAAAATTAAACCAAAATTACCCGCGCACCTTGTCTACTCTGGGTTTCAGCCATTCCTAGCAAATTAACTGACATTTCCTAGTGTTATAATCAACCCATCCGCGAAACTGAACCTTGAAAACCAAATACAGTCTAGCTTTCAGCCTCCGGCGATTGCAATTTCAACTAATCCCTATTAGGGATTGAAACTGAAATCCAGCACATCTGGCTTTTAATTGCGCGTGAGATTGCAATTTCAACTAATCCCTATTAGGGATTGAAACATTGACAAAGTTAGACATAATCAGGCTGTGAGGAATTGCAATTTCAACTAATCCCTATTAGGGATTGAAACTTAGAAGGATATATCACCAATTTAGGAACTTCCTTAAAATTGCAATTTCAACTAATCCCTATTAGGGATTGAAACTTGGGAAGTCGAATTGACGATCTGCAACGATACTTATTGCAATTTCAACTAATCCCTATTAGGGATTGAAACATATCCTTACCTGCACTGGCTAATTTTTTAGCTGCTATTGCAATTTCAACTAATCCCTATTAGGGATTGAAACCTATTGGAGGGGGGAAAGGACTGGAGGGGAGAGGAGAATTGCAATTTCAACTAATCCCTATTAGGGATTGAAACTCCTTAACCGCGATCGCGTGTCACTCCTGGAAAACCACCAAAATTGCAATTTCAACTAATCCCTATTAGGGATTGAAACATCAGGAATACCGGGTCTAAGCCTGTAGTTAATTAATTGCAATTTCAACTAATCCCTATTAGGGATTGAAACAATACCTGTTCTAATTCATCAGAATCAGTAATTAGTATTGCAATTTCAACTAATCCCTATTAGGGATTGAAACTCATTACTCTATAACTCCTCTATCTCTCTGTAATATTGCAATTTCAACTAATCCCTATTAGGGATTGAAACTTTGTAGGCCAGCCCAGAGGCTCGAACTGTTTGTGTTATTGCAATTTCAACTAATCCCTATTAGGGATTGAAACAACTGAAGTTGAATATGCTCGTTGTGCCAAGTATTATTGCAATTTCAACTAATCCCTATTAGGGATTGAAACCCTTTTAAATTGCCCGGAGATGTCTGGATTCATCATTGCAATTTCAACTAATCCCTATTAGGGATTGAAACTTGATGTTGGCGACTGTAATAAGTTCTCGCGTTTTATTGCAATTTCAACTAATCCCTATTAGGGATTGAAACACGGGATATTTTGCCCCCTCTATTAAGTAAGGACTGGGATTGCAATTTCAACTAATCCCTATTAGGGATTGAAACCTTGCTCGGCAGTTGGGTAAAAACGGTAGCGGTAGGCTTTTATTGCAATTTCAACTAATCCCTATTAGGGATTGAAACTTGATTACACCCTCCGCCAACATCTCCTTTAAGGAGATTTCTGATTGCAATTTCAACTAATCCCTATTAGGGATTGAAACCTCTATCTACTAATTTCTGATCTAACTCACTAATATAGATTGCAATTTCAACTAATCCCTATTAGGGATTGAAACACCGTACTGTACCTTGAAAACTCAACTACTAGCGATTAGTGATTGCAATTTCAACTAATCCCTATTAGGGATTGAAACTTCCAACGGAGCGCGTAAACTTGTTGGCCAACAGCAATTGCAATTTCAACTAATCCCTATTAGGGATTGAAACTGACCACGTACATCTTTTCTTAAACGCAAAGCCCAATTGCAATTTCAACTAATCCCTATTAGGGATTGAAACACGATCTGACCATTAGGAGCCATCGGATCTTCTAGGATTGCAATTTCAACTAATCCCTATTAGGGATTGAAACGCTGTGTCATCAGGACTTCTAGGCTGACCTTGGGTAATTGCAATTTCAACTAATCCCTATTAGGGATTGAAACTTAACGGGGGCTGCGGTGGCAGAGCCTTGGACGATGCGGTATTGCAATTTCAACTAATCCCTATTAGGGATTGAAACCTGAGCAATGCGCTTGTACTTCTGCCCAGAAACATTGCAATTTCAACTAATCCCTATTAGGGATTGAAACTTACAGCATGAGGAGGCCAAACTTAAACAACTGCGCTCAGAATTGCAATTTCAACTAATCCCTATTAGGGATTGAAACTTTTCCGGAGAGTGCGATCGCGCACATCCAGGATTGCAATTTCAACTAATCCCTATTAGGGATTGAAACGGCGGTGGCTTCGAAACTCGCCACCCCCTCCTCACTCATTGCAATTTCAACTAATCCCTATTAGGGATTGAAACTTTGAATCCCCATTTACTGAGAAAGTAGCAGGGATTGCAATTTCAACTAATCCCTATTAGGGATTGAAACGACGGTATCCGACCGAATTTAATGACACAGCCCCAAATATTGCAATTTCAACTAATCCCTATTAGGGATTGAAACATATAAACTTGTATGACTTTGCGAAAGATGCAGAGGTAAGATTGCAATTTCAACTAATCCCTATTAGGGATTGAAACCAGTGAATGCAGCGATCGCCGTCTTAGATGAAAAATTGCAATTTCAACTAATCCCTATTAGGGATTGAAACATCAAGCCATGACCGATGATTGATAACTGATAACCATTGCAATTTCAACTAATCCCTATTAGGGATTGAAACATGGCTCATGTGTTGGTCAACTTTTACGCAAATACGCATTGCAATTTCAACTAATCCCTATTAGGGATTGAAACGGTTGGTTAAAAGCAGACAAAGCGGCGATCGCTATTTGGTGAATTGCAATTTCAACTAATCCCTATTAGGGATTGAAACACTGCTTCTGGTACATTTGTTGGTGCTGGCTTGGGTATTGCAATTTCAACTAATCCCTATTAGGGATTGAAACATGACCAAACCAAACAACAAGCTAGAACAAACATTGCAATTTCAACTAATCCCTATTAGGGATTGAAACAGCCTTATCTCTGAGATAGTGCCGAATCTCACCCTTATTGCAATTTCAACTAATCCCTATTAGGGATTGAAACAAGTTGCAATTGACTGGGCTTCTGGCAGTGATAGCATTGCAATTTCAACTAATCCCTATTAGGGATTGAAACTTAAGTATGGTGTCCGCCCAAAAGATGATGCTTCTATTGCAATTTCAACTAATCCCTATTAGGGATTGAAACGATCAAAGCCTTAACCCCCCCTCTCCTCGCCCTCACATTGCAATTTCAACTAATCCCTATTAGGGATTGAAACGGCGGCGGGAGTAAGGGGGGTGCCGTTATCAACCACCATTATTGCAATTTCAACTAATCCCTATTAGGGATTGAAACGTAAAGATACCAAGCCGGGAACCCGGTGCTATTGTCGGATTGCAATTTCAACTAATCCCTATTAGGGATTGAAACCGATTATTAATGGATTAAAATCTCGTAGATACAAATTGCAATTTCAACTAATCCCTATTAGGGATTGAAACGCAAGCCCTTCCACTTGCCCCTCTGACAAGCCAAGATTGCAATTTCAACTAATCCCTATTAGGGATTGAAACAAATAAGCGATGAATTTACTGCTGCCATCAATCATTGCAATTTCAACTAATCCCTATTAGGGATTGAAACAGATTTAGTAGAAAGCATTGCCCCTGATGGGTATTGCAATTTCAACTAATCCCTATTAGGGATTGAAACAAGAGCTTTGTACCAACAGGCTTAAGACTTCTGGATATTGCAATTTCAACTAATCCCTATTAGGGATTGAAACGCTAATTTCCATTACTGCCACTTCTGGTTCTGTATTATTGCAATTTCAACTAATCCCTATTAGGGATTGAAACAATGAAATTAATCTGTTAATCCAAGAAAGTAGTGACGAGAATTGCAATTTCAACTAATCTCTATTAGGTATTGAAACTGTCAAGTTTTGCTGCGATCGCGCTACTAAAATAAATAAAGATTGATTGGTGCGATCGCTAGCTTGGAGTAAAAGATGATCAGGACTAAAGTCCTGACTACGAACTTTTTCACTAACACCAAGTTTGCACAACTCGTCCTGTTAATTCTTGTCCTAACCAGGGGGTATTACTCGAAAGGGTGTACAGATTTTTTCTTTCTACTGTCCAAGGTTTGTTGGGATCAAATAAAGTGAGTTCGGCTTGGTGATGAGGAGCAATTTTACTGACTCTTGCTTGTAAACATTGTGCTGGATTTGTACTCAAAGCTTGCCACAATTGTAATGCTGTAAATTCTCCAGTTTCAACGAGATGCTGCCACAACAAAGGTAATGCTAATTCTAAACCAATTGCTCCTGGTGGTGCTTCGGCAAAGGCTTGGACTTTTTCTTCGTAGGTGTAGGGTGCATGATCAACTGCGATCGCATCCACAATTCCCTGACGCACCGCTTCCCGCAATGCCTTCTGATCACTGGGAGTCCCCAAAGGTGGATCTAAATGGAGGCTGGTGTGGTAACTTTTAACAGCTTTGGTATCTAGCAACAGGTGCATCCAAGTGGTACTAGCGGTAATAGGCAAACCTTGAGCCTTAGCAGTGGCGATTAATTCCACACTGCGGGCTGTGGAAACACGCATGATATGTATGGGTGTGCCGATGGTAGCTACCAATTCAATTAAAGAGGCGATCGCAGTTGTTTCAGCACTCACAGGCACAGGAGGTAAACCAAACCGCAACGCATCCGCACCTTCCCGCATGACTCCGTTGGATTGAAGTTGGCGATCGCAAGGCCAAAATGCTACAGGTTTCCCCAACGGTTGCACATATTCTAACAGCCGTCGCACTAATCCTAAATTATCTACAGGCAACCCATCAGTAAACCCCACAACTCCCGCATCTGCTAAATCCGCTAATTCCGTCATCTGCTTCCCAGCTATGTCTAAGGTGATTGCACCCCAGATTTGGAGGTGGGGGAGGGAGGGGGGAGATGGGGGAGAAATTCTACCTTGTCCCCCTCTCTCCTTCTGCAACTGCGCCACCAACGCCGGGTTATCAATGGCTGGCGATGTATCGGGTAGAATGCTGACTCTGGTAAAACCACCAGCTGCCGCCGCTTGTAAAAAAGATAACAGCGTTTCTCTTTCCTCAAACCCTGGTTCGCCGGAGTGACTATACAAATCTACTAACCCAGTTCCCAGAATTAGTCCCCGACAATCTCTAATTTGAGTATCAGGACTAATATCAGTAATCTGTGGGGCTACTGCTTGGATTTCACCATTGGCAATTACCACATCAGCCACTTGATCAGTCTGAGAAACTGGATCAATCACCCTTACTTGTTGCAGAAGTTCAGTTGTCATTTGAGCTATATCAGTGCTTCAGCTGTTTCTCTATTGTTTATATACCTGTCTGAAGACAGCTGAACACCCCCTACAATGCTCCAGCTGCCGTTTTATCCAGTACGCCGCCACTTAAATGAGTGGTAATATTCATTGCTTGCAATACTGGCAACCCATTTAGTCCATCAGGGTAGTCAATGACGCTAACAGCACCGTTACCTTGGCGGAAATTCCAGAAATTATCAGCAGGTAAACCTAGGATATGACACAGTAAGGTTTTATTGGTAGCGTCATGAGCCACTATTAATCCGGTTTGGCGTTGATTTTCTAAGGCGGATTGGACAATTGCTTGCCAAGTAGCGGTGCTACGCTCCCAGACTTGTTGTAAATTCTCTCCTTCTGGCATTTGTACCTCTGCTGGCGTTGTGCGCCAACGGTGCAACTCTCCAGGGAATTCTTGCTCTATTTCTACTTCTAATTTGCCTTCCCAAAGTCCATGTCCGATTTCTCTTAAGCCGTCTTGCAACTCTAAATTTACACTAGGATGATGTTGCAAGATAATTTCGGCTGTTTCTTTAGGACGTGCCATTGTGCTGCTGACAGCAAAATCAAGGGCGACATCTTTGAGAAATTCCCCGGCTTTTTGGGCTTGTTTTCTCCCATTGTCATTGAGGGGAACGTCAATTTGTCCTTGAAATCTGGTTTGGCGATTCCACTCGGTTTCTCCGTGACGCACCAGCAACAATCTTACACCTTGATGACTAGGGCGCAAGGAGGGCAGAGCTTCGCCCATATGTTGTGTTTGGTTCATGGACTCTAGTTGCACTGGTTCGCCCAATCCCCCAGAAAAGTTTAAAACGTTGATACCACAGTTAGATTGTTGTATGGAATGGTAACGACTGGGGGAGATGCCCAAAGCTGTGCTAATCAAGGCGCGATTGATGCCGTTATGACCGACTATTAAGATAGTTTCGCCTTGATGATGGGGTAAAATTTCTTGCCAAAACTGCCGCGCTTGTTCATACAAAGCCAGCACAGGAAAATGTTCTTTGGTTTCCCCACCTTTGTCAACTAGCATTTTTAGTTCGTGGGGTTGTTCATGCCAAATGCGGTAATCTTCTGCAAACTGCTGTTGTACCTCAGCACTCAGCATTTCTGCCCACAAAGGTAAGTCAATTTCCAGTAGCTGCTCAGAGGTTTGAACAACAGGAGATGGCTGAGAATGAGTTGCTAACTCACTGTGAATAATTTCTGCTGTCTGTTTGGCTCGCTGGAGTGGACTGCTATAAATTGCATGAAAGGAAATATTACTGAGGGCTTTGCCTACCTTACTCGCATCAGTACGGCCTTTTTCTGTTAATGTTGATACGTCGGTGCGCCCTTGAATTCTTCGCTCAGTGTTATATGTGCTTTGACCGTGACGCACAATGATGACACGAGTCATCTTTTTGCCCTCCTCTATCTAAAGGATTAATTCTACTGCATTCCGTTGGCAGCATTATCGCTTAGATCCGGCTGTGGCAACTCAAGTTTTCTGCTGTGTCACAAAATTAAAGTTTTGTAGTCAGGACTTCAGTCCCGACTACGAACCATTACAACATAGTGCGATCGCTAATAGACATCTCCAGAAATTAAATATGCGTTTTCCAGTAGAGACGTTCCATGGGTAGGGATTCTCGTCTCTACATTCTTTTTTGGAGATGTCTAATATTCCTGACTTACTGATTCTCTAAATCTAACTGGAGTTGTAAGGCTTCAGAGCCGTTTACAGACTGTGGCACTGATTGCAATAACTGGGAGTTATCTGGTAATGATATTGATTCATTTACTCTCAACCCACCGGGAGTTGTATTTTCTCCCTCGTTATTACTAGAGATACTGCCATCGAAGAAATTTTTAAAGTCGTCCTGGGCTGATCTGTAGTTAATTCCTTCTAGAGAATCACCCGTTAATTTATAATCTTCTGTGTTTGTGACTGGTGCTACTGGTGATTGAGCATGAACCGGGTTCCCTAAACTTGCAATAGCTACCAGACTAACTAAGGCAACAATGTTTTTAGTTTTCATTTAGTTTTACCCTAATTCTTTGTGGTTTTTATTTGCTAAACACAAGATTTTATGAATGTAACTACTAGGTAGATTTTGCCCTCCATCCTATGTTAGTCATACATGAATTGTCAATTGTTATGCCTTTTTAGAAAGAAAAATAAATAGACAAATTACTAAATAGCAAGCTTGCAAATTTTCACTAGAGAATAGGAATTATATCAATGGATGATGATACATTATTTTAAAGCATATAATCAAATATTTAATGATTTTTTAATCTAGTTTAAATAGCTATAGAGTTTTATAGTCTAATAAGGTACAAATTTATCTGCGTCCATCTGCTTCCATCTGCGTTTAATCAGACGCAAAGAAGGACACTAAGATTATAAATTTTGTAAGATGTTTATTGAGTTATTGCTTAATTTCCTCGGCTAATAATTTTTTGAAATCCTCATCATCGGCAATATCATCAAAATCTATATCGGTTGCAGCATCTTCTCGATATCTGGGATTTAAGCTGATAGCTTGTTGTAGATTGTCTAAGGCTAATTGCAGTTCTCTTTGTAGGGCATAACAGGCGGCTTTGTTGTAGTAAGCAATGGCGTAGTCTGGTTTACTTGCTAATGCTTTGTCAAAAGATTTGATGGCTTCATTATCGCGTCCCAATCTGACGAGAGTGTAACCGCGTTTATTCCAAGCTTTAGCAGAATCTGGTTGTAATGCTAGGGATTTGTCGAAGGAGGCGATCGCCTCTTCGTATTGTTCCAATTCTATCAACGCTAAACCGCGATTCATCCAGGCAACGGCATCATCAGGTTTAATTTTTATCGCCTGATCAAAAGATGTGAAAGCATCTTGATGTCGTCCTAAATAACCGAAAGCGACACCGCGATCGCACCAAGCTTGATGATAGTCTGGTTGGATTTTAATGGCGCGGTTATAAGAGGCGATCGCTTGTTTATAGCGTTTTAATCTGGCGAAAGTCAAACCACATTTAAACCAGGTGACAGCATGATCAGCTTGGATTTTAACAGCTTGTTCATAACAGGCGATCGCGTCTGCGTATTGCTTTTGAGAAAATAAAGCATCACCCTGTTGAATGTAATCCTCAACAGTTGATTTTAACTGCTCAGGCGATATTTCCGGCTGTGGTTCCTGTGTTGATATCTCGGTTGGGATTGGTGTAGGTTTTGGTGTAGGTTGAACTTCAGTTAATTCATGTAAGATTGCATCCTTACGTTGTTGAGCATCTAACTGTAACTCGGACAGTTGCGAGACAAATTCTGTCTCTAACCTTTCCAGCTTTTCGAGAATAACAAACTTCTGCTGTTGAGCATTTAACTGTAATTCAGAAAACTGTGAAACAAACTCCGAACCAGATTTTTCTAAATCTGTAATAATTTGCTGTTTGCGGTTTTTCACATCTATCTGTAACTCAGCCAATTGAGAGGCAAACTCAGACTGCAATTTTGTTAACTCTTGTTTAATTTGTGATTGCAATTCCTCAATTTGCACTTTAAATAACTTCTCTAACTCTTCCAGATTGTGTAATGCTCTATTTTGCTGAGTTTGTACTTCTGATTGAGCATGAGTAACTTGCTGTGACAATTCCGATTGGATTTGAGCTAAATTGGCAATGAAATTATCTTTGTGTTGCTGTGTATCAACGGTGAAATCTGATACTTGAGACTGGAAGGAATTCTCTATTGCTTGCAGATTTTCTAGCTTAATATCTTTTTGTTGTTGTACATCTGCCTCTAAAGCAGCTAAATTCACAGTCAATGCTGATTGCAGATTCGTTAAACCTGTCAAAATATCATTTTTGTGATTATCAGTGTCAGTATATAAATTTGCTAGCTGGGTTTGAAATTCCAGCTTGGTTTTTTCTAAATCTTCTAAAACTAGGTTTTTTTGTTGCTCAGTATCTCTTTGTAGTTCTGAAAATTGATATGTCAGTGCTGATTCTGCCTTACCTAGATTTTCCCAAGTAATATCTTTTTGTTTTTGAGTATCTAACTCAAGTTGAGATAATTGATGGGCAAATTCAGAGACTAAATTTTCTATCTTATTTTGAAAGTTTGTAAATTCAGTAGAGATGCGAGTTAAATTATCAGCCTTAGCTTGTAATATTTCTGATGTAACGAAATCTAAATTATCATGCTCAATTTTAATTTTTTGCTGTAAAGCTTCAGCTTCTTGTTCTAAAGCGCGAGTAATGCCTTTAGCTTCTTGGATGAGATTTTCAGCATCTTGCTTAACAAGAGTTAGCTGTCCTTCTAATTTTTCCACTCCTTGCAATTGTGCCATTGCTCTATCAACAATTTCCCGAATAGCTACCCGTCGCAATAGCCAAAATAAAGCAATAATCGCCACTGGAAATAAACTCAAGATAACTAACCAAATATTGAGCAAAATAGTGGTGCGGTTGAAGGCTCGCTCAAAATCAGTTTGGATTTGCTCCCTAACGCGAGTTTCTGCTGGTACTTGCGCGATTACCTGAGTAGTAATCTGTTGTTTAGAGGGAGATGGTGAAGTTTGTCCACTACTAATCTCAGCAGATAGCAGCAAGGGTGAAAAGACTATGGCGCTTTTCAAAAGTAAGGATAAAACAATTTGATTTTTGCTCTTCATCGGGACTGTCTGGGAAATAGGGAGTGGGGAGTAGGGAGTGGGGAGTAGGGTAAAGGTGTAAGGGCAATACTTTTTTATGTATAACAAAATTTAGTTTTTCAAAGGCGCATCAGTCAGATACAACGCTGTAATCCCCAATCCCCAATCCCCAATCCCCAAGCTGAACTTGTAATGAACCTTCCTAGAATGGTAACGTCTACAAGTTGGCACAGCGTAGAAACAGTTATCAAATCATGAAGCGCAGACACCAAGTAGCCTCAGTTCTTAGTCTTAGTTTAATCTCTGGCTACCTAATACCTATTTCTGCTATTGTTGCTGCACCACCAAGAAATCCAGACAAGACTGTCAATTGTGACATTTTAGTGGTAGGGGGTGGACTTTCTGGTGTCGCGACAGCTTATGAGGGTTTGCTAGCGGGAAAAAGGGTTTGCTTAACAGAAATAACTGACTGGTTGGGAGGACAAATTTCTTCTCAGGGGACATCTGCTTTAGATGAGCGTCCAACTCAACGCAGTCGCCAGTTTTATTCTCGTGGCTATTTGGAACTGCGAAACCGCATCCAGAAAAAATACGGACAGCTTAACCCTGGGGATTGCTGGGTGAGTGATTCCTGTTTTTTACCCCGTGATGCTCATGAAATTACGGTGCAGATGCTCAAGGATGCGGAAAAACGGGGTAGAGGTAAGCTGGAATGGTTTCCCAACACGGTAATTAAAGAGTTAGGAATTTCTAGAAATAATCCTAATACAACTGGACAATTAATTGATAGCGCGATCGCAATCCAACATCAACCAGCCCCAGGTGCGCCACCTCTCAATACTTTTCACCTCTCACAAACCATCGAAGACGCTTATCGTTATCAAAACTCATCTCGGTTTACCAAAACTATTATTCGCTTAGTTCCTAAGCAAACCAAGGGAAACGCTCCCAAATGGTATGTCGTTGATGCTAGCGAAACCGGAGAAATTGTTGGTTTAGCTGATGTCCCTTACCGTCTAGGTATTGATCCTCGTTCCTACCTAGAACCGTCTTCTTCTAGCAGCACTAATGATCCTTATTGTACCCAAGGCTTTACTTATACCTTTGCGATGGAGGCTACTAGAGAACCAGTACCTCAAAAAATGCCCCCATTTTATTTAAAGTATTCGCCCTATTTCAGTTATGAATTACAACGCCTAGCTGACTTTGGTTTAGTTTTCACCTACCGCCGCATTTGGAGTCCCACCACAGGACAACCGACAAGATTCGGCGGTGTCAATTTTACTGCCCCTACACCAGGGGACATCTCCATGCAAAACTGGACTTGGGGTAATGACTATCGCCCTGGTACAGCCAAAGATAATTTAGTTTACACTCGCCAACAGTTACAAGCTACAGGACAATTAAGACCAGGTGGTTGGCTGGGTGGGCTGAGGACGGAAACTCTCCGTAAAGGTGAGGAACACGCTTTATCTTACTATTACTGGTTAGTAGCCGGCACGACTGATTCCCAATTAGGGAAAGGCGTAAAACGTCAACAAACCAATAACCGCTTTTTATCTGGGTTAAATTCCCCAATGGGAACAGCCCACGGCTTATCGAAATATCCATATATGCGGGAAGGAAGACGCATCATCGGCCGTCCCAGTTGGGGACAACCGGGAGGCTTTACTATTTGGGAAGTTGATATTTCGCGCCGCGACTACAATGACGAGTATTATCGCAAAACCCTACCACCAGCAATGTATCGCCAGTTAAGAGCTACATTAGCAGGTTTAGAAGCAACATCGGTCATTTCTGGTCAAGTTTCACCAGACAAAGCCATGCGGCGGAGTCGTTCTACTATTTTCCCTGATGCTGTAGGTATTGGTCACTACGCCATTGACTTTCACCCTTGCATGGAAAAAAGCCCACCAGAAGCCCCCGGTAACAGAGAACGTCCTGGGGAAAGGCGAGGTGGTGGACAAGCATACCCCTTCCAAATTGCGCTAAGGGCGATGATTCCCCAAAAAATCGACAACTTAATCGTAGGTGGTAAAAGTATTGCTACCAGTCACATTGCGGCTGCTGCTTATCGAGTTCATTCCTTTGAATGGTCTGCTGGCGCTGCGGCGGGAACAGTTGCGGCATTCTCCCTGAACAACAACGTTGCACCCTACCAACTCGTAGACGATTTACCAAAACCAGAACCGCAATTGCAAACCCTAAAACGCCTTTTAGAAAAAAATGGCAATCCTACTGCTTTCCCTGATACTTCAATTTTTAACCAAAATTGGGAAGATTGGAGGTAGGAAGGCAATAGGCAATAGGCAATAGGCAATAGGCAATAGGCAATAGGCAATAGGCAATAGTTATTCTCCCCTGCTCCCCCTGCTCCCCCTGCTCCCCCTGCTTTCCCAATCCCCAGTCTCCAATCCCCAACCATAAGACTCTATGGACTAAACTAGATATTTGTAGTGTAGTTTTGTAAAATTCTGTTGAGTAACTGCTCTATGGTTAAAACACGTTCAGCAGTGGCTTTTACTATGGCTACAGCACCAACTGTAACTCCAGAAAAGTCTAGTCAAGTTGTCAAGAAGCCTTACCCGAATTATAAGGTGATTGTTTTAAATGATGATTTCAATACTTTTCAACACGTAGCTGAGTGTTTGATGAAGTATATACCAGGGATGACCAGTGATTTAGCTTGGGACTTAACTAATCAAGTCCATTATGAAGGACAAGCAATTGTCTGGGTAGGGCCACAAGAACCAGCAGAATTGTATCACCAACAATTGCGTCGGGCTGGATTAACAATGGCCCCATTAGAGGCAGCTTAATTATCATGGGTAAACCCAACTCAGAATCCCAAAAAGCTGCTGCTCGTAAAGATGGCAGATTAGTTTGGAACCATTCAACTCATATTCCTGGCCTAATTCCAATTTTAGAGCGCCTCTGTCAGCAAGATGGCATTCAAACCATCACCCCAGGTGTCATTGGCAGAGTCAGAGGCCATTCCCCCAAAATGCAATTGCGTGTGTCTGTACCGATTCGTGGTGGGTACAAAGTCATTGCCCGACACGGTAAGACAGTACAAGAGGTGTTTATCCTGACAACTCTGAGTCAGGATAAACTCGAAGAAATAATTGCGATCGCCATGAGAATTTCCTGATAGTCTACAGTCAAGAATATTGCCATCACCAATCATGACTAATGACTAATGACTATTCCTCAACCTCTTGATGCACTGCAAATTTGTGGAGTGGCAAGCTGACTATGCAAGAAAAAGTTAAAAAATATGATAAAGCAGTAGTTATTTTTAAAGTCATGATTACGGGTTCGTAATTAGAGAAAACTAACTTCTCTAGACCAAACGCTACACAATAAACGAGCCAGTAAGTAAAGCTCATTCTAAATAAAATTAGTTCTGTTTCTGCTCGATCATCATTCTTGGTATCTTTGCCATCCCAAAGTAAAGCCAAGCCAATAATACAAGCTACAAAGGAAACAGCAACTACAAAACCGTGACACAACAAACTGCTTGCGTGCATTTGCATTCATCCCTATCTTTGGCAATTGAAATTCAGTCTAAAGGAATATTCTTTGGGATTACACAAAATAGTTACAAACTGCAATATAACAATGCAAGATATGTAAACAAATGCAACGACAACTAAATTAGTTTTAACTAATTAAAATAATCTTAATTATTGTGAATTTGATTATATATTTTCTTGAGTTTAGTTATAGTCTGATATTTAGGGTTGCGATCGCCTCAAGCTCACAAATATGCTGTTTTTCGGTTCATTTCTCCTCCAACGCCTCAAAAACAGCCAACATACGCAGCCAAATAATATCAACGACATTGACGATGTAGGTTCTGGGACAGATTGAACGTTTTGTCCTGGTTGGTAAGGTATCTGATTGCTAGGAATGATACTGAGTATTTTCAAGAACTGCTCAATGTCAGTAGATATATTACCATTATTAGTTTCAGAACTTCTAGAAACGATGAGTCGATTAAATGTCTCAGATTCTGTTGTGTCAAAATTTTCTGTTAACACCATAAAATCTTGACCTATTCTCCCGACAAGCGAGTTAATTAAGTTGTCAATATCAGTCTGACTTACTTGTAAAAACAACTCTAAGCTTTCGGTATTGTTACTTATACCAATACTTGTATTGTCGCTATCTACCAGCCAGTTACCATTACCAATAACTGTGTTACCACTGGTAAACACCCAATTACCGTTACCAATAATTGTATTGTTATTACCGAAATCCCAATTGCCGTTACCTATGGTTGTATTATCATTACCGAAATACCAATTGCCATTACCTAGAGTCGAATTATTACTAACATAGTCCCAGTACCAGTTACCGTTACCTATAGTTGCATTGTCATTCCCGAAGTCCCTATTACCGTTACCAACAGGTGTATTACCAATAGTAAAAGGGTTGCCTCCGTTAGTGAAAAATTGGTTGTTAGCGCCATTGAAGAAGTCATCACCTAAAATTAACTTTAAGCGGTCAAAAATCAATTGTGGAATTTGGCTAGTTCTATTCCTAATTAAAAAATCAATATCACTAATTACAGATGTATTCCTATCACCCACTAACACACTACTGTTAGTAGTATGACTACCAAAAGCCGCAAATGGATTTACTAGATTAGAGGTACTATTATTAACAATAAATTGGTTGTCAGAAAATTGTTTCATCTGCGTTAATGCTCTGTTTTAAGCTATGGTGTAAACACAAGTCTGATCACTTTACCCAATATCGTTTAGATCCCCCTAAATCCCCCTTAAAAAGGGGGACTTTGATTCAATTTCCCCCCTTTTTAAGGGGGGTAGGGGGGATCAATAAGTCTCCAAAATCATAGCTAACCCCTTTTCAAACAACCTCTCAGAAATCCTCTAAGCAAAAGGATTGCTGCCACCTGCAAAAGGATTGCTGCCACCTGCAAAAGGATTGTCACCACCTGCAAAGGGATTATTGCCACCTGCAAAGGGATTGTCACCACCTGCAAAGGGATTGTCACCACCTGCAAAAGGATTGTCACCACCTGCAAAAGGATTGTTACCCCCTGCAAAAGGATTGTCACCACCTGCAAAAGGATTGTTACCCCCTGCAAAAGGATTGTTACCACCAGTCAAAGGATCACTGTTATTAGTAGCCCAAGGGTTAACTCCACCAGTTAAAGGACTACCAGGAGCATTTGGGTTGCCAAAGTTAGCAAAGGGATTACCGCTAGAGGGGGCATTTCCACCGCCATTTGGGGGGCTACCGTTACCGAAGGGGTTATTACTATTACCAGTGGCTCTGCCAAAAGCTGCTATTAAATCCTGTTCGGTTAATCCTGGAATATTGAGCAAAGCACCAAAGGGAGATTGCCGAAGGAGATTACCAAGATTACCAGATTGGAAGTTGCCACCACCAACATTCGTTGCGTCTGTCATCAGAATTAATCCTCTTATTTTTTAGATAAATATTCCATTGATATGGAATATTAAATAAATGAGAAGCCATCATTTATAGGCGATGAAGTTGGATTATCAAATCTAGAATAATCCAGGTATCTCTATTGAATTTTTAGATGCAATTCTTTCAATGAGACACGATTAAACTAACTAATTTCTCGCAGCGTTTATTGAGACTTAATTGATGTTGTCTGCACGATAAAATGTTAAAATTTATTTATAGAATTTGCAATGAAAAATATTTAGATATTCATTTAAATAGTGAATTATTTTTCTGAATTATTAATCAATAAAATTAAGATAGCTGAATCACTGATAAATCATGAAAGACGCTAACCGCACTATCGCATACACTCCCCTTCAACGAGGAGGTTTGAGGAGGTATAAAGCTAAGACTGCAATTTAACTAAGTAAAATAGTGTAAATAATTATAAGTTTGTAGTAAGGGCTTTAGCCCTTGTTTTAGGACTAAAATCCTTACTACGAACTCAATCTTCATTACCCTACAATTTTTACTTTTCTCTATAAGTGAAGAAGGCAGAAGGCAGTCCCGATGAAGCAAGTTTCACAGTCAAACATGAAAGATGTCTTTCTCCCCCTGCCTCCCCTGCTCCCCCTGCTCCCCCTGCTCTTTCAAGTCAGAGGGCAGAGGGCAGAAGGACTGCAATGAGCGTGTAGGCTACCCTTCGGGAACGCTCCGCGAACAGACCTACACTGATTGCAAGACACCAAATCGAAGATTTTGGTGTGGGGCTTAAACCCCTACTCCCTTCTCTTCGAGACGCTCCGCGAACGGTCGTGGCAGAGGGCAGGAAACAGAGTTCCCTTCTGCCTTCTGCCTCCTGCCCTCTGCCTTTCTTGCTAAATCAACCTAAATAGCACCAACCAAGACAGGTTGATTCCAACGTCCAACAACATTGCCAATTACTGACATTTCTTGTACTAAAATGTCAAACTTTTCAAAAGTTAAAGATTGCGGCCCATCAGATAAAGCTCTAGCTGGATTGGGGTGAACTTCAATCATTAAAGCATCTGTACCGGCAGCGATCGCAGCAACGGCCATTGGTGGCACATATTCAGATTTACCTGTACCATGACTAGGATCAATCATGATTGGTAAATGGGTGAGCGATCGCAATACTGGAATCACTGACAAATCCAAAGTATTACGGGCATATTTACTATCAAAGCTTCTAATTCCTCGCTCACAAAGAATTACGTTAGGATTACCAGCCGCCAAAATATATTCAGCCGCCATCAGCCACTCGTCAATTGTGGCAGACATCCCCCGCTTGAGCAGTACAGGTTTATCTTGTGCGCCTACCTTCTTCAGCAGTGAAAAGTTGTGCATATTTCTCGCACCTACTTGGATAACATCGGCTACCCTAGCTACGGCTGGTAAGTCAGCTGTATCCATAACTTCAGTGATGATACCTAAACCTGTAGCTGCTCGTGCTGCTGCCAACAACTCTAAGGCACTTTCTCCATGTCCCTGAAACGAATAGGGCGAGGTCCGGGGTTTATAAGCTCCCCCACGCAAAAACTTAGCTCCGGCTGCCTTTACCCGCTTGGCTGTCTCAACAATCATTTCCTCATTCTCCACTGAACAAGGGCCGGCTACCACTACTACAGGATGATGCTCTCCAAAATGCACACGGCCGTTTGGTGTGTTAACAATCACCTCGCTAGCTTCACCATAGCGGAATTCTCGACTAGCCCGCTTGAAAGGTTTTTGAACTCGCATGACTTGCCCAATCCAAGGGCTAAACTCTTGAATTTGCAATGTATCGATGGTGGCAGTATCGCCAATCACACCGAGGATAACTCTGTGTTTCCCGACACTTTTTTCTACAGTGACACCCCAAACCTCGTTTAAGCCTTGGCTAATGCGAGTAATTTCATCAGCAGGTGTACCACTTTTAAGTATGACAATCATTGTTATTTCCCTTAATACTTACTTAGCGTAAAAATTCAGCCAGTTGTTCTAACTTTGTCCAAGCTGCGCCACTTTGCAGAACTTCTTTAGCTCGAATCATCCCTTGAACACAGCCTTCCAAAACATCTGTTGTCCCTTCAATGGCTTCGCCAACTTGCAATGCTAAAGCCGTATTTAAAGCAACCACATCTTGCTGGGCTGGAGTGCCTTTACCTTGAAGAACAGCCTTCAAAATTTCCGCGTTTTCTTGAACATCTCCACCACGCAATGCCTCAGTTGGTGCATGATTTAAACCCAGTTCTTGAGGATTGAGTGTGAGACAGCGTACTTGTCCTGCTTGCAGCACAGCTAAATCAGTTACATCTGCTAGTCCAGCCTCATCTAACCTTTCTCGACCGTGGAGAGCGATCGCTTGCCTACAACCTAACTGTGATAAGGCTTGGGCGATTTCTTCGATTAACAATGGATCATTCACACCAATAATTTGTCCCGTCGGACGCATGGGATTGACTAGAGGCCCCAGCAAGTTAAAAACAGTCCGGATTTTCAGAGTTTTTCGCAAAACCCCAACCGCCTTAAGCGCCGGATGCCAACCAGGGGCAAACAAGAAAGTGATGCCAACTGCATCAACTGCGGCTTTTACCTTCTCTGGGTTAGCGTTGAGATTGATTCCCAAAGCTTCCAACACATCAGCCGAACCAGTCTTACTAGATGCAGAACGATTGCCATGCTTGGCAACCTTCACCCCGGCGGCGGCGGCAACAAAGGCCACAGCCGTAGAAATATTAAAAGTTGAAGCCCCATCCCCACCTGTACCACAAGTATCTATCGGGACTTAGACAAAAATCAAGCCCAAATGTAACCCAAACTAGCTTTGTAAGCAGCAAACACGTCACGATTTAAGTTCAACCAATCAATAAATCGAAAAGACATGGCTGTTCTGAAAGCTTCTAAAGCTTCAGTAAAAGTATTTAAAGGTTTGTTTGCCCACCGTCGTCTTAATCCTCCAGTTAACTGATGCCAAAGAATAAAAGTATAGGCACAGAAAACCAAAATAAAATGGCGCAGTAAACTCCTTTTATCACGAACTTGATATTCTTTAAGTCCTAACCATCCTTTAGCTTCCCTGTAAAAAACTTCTACCCAATTCCTTTGAGAATATGTATCAACTATCCATTGTGGTGTAACAATTGATGAAGATATATTAGTGATGAAGTAGTCAATATCGGTGGCTGCTGAGAAAGTAGAAGCATTCATGACGATAGCAATATTTCGCTTTCCAGTTAAACTTGATATTTCCACTTCACAAGTTACTACCCATAATGTTTTGGGTTTATCCAAATCTGTTTGAATTTCTGTGAAAGCCTCTTTGGGTAAGCTCTGGGCTAATTCATCTAACCGAATTGTTTGTTGAATATTATCTGTTTGATTAACTGTTACTTTTCGATTTTTAGCTAATCCTCCTAAATATTTTAATTGCCGTTTTTCCAACTCTAATAAAAATGATGTATTGTTGCCATATCCAGCATCTACAATTACTATCCCAGGTTGATATTTTCTGTTTAGGGCTTGATCTATTAACTTGATTGCTAGTTCTGGTTTTTTCTCAAATAGAGGATCTTGTTTTCCTTGAGCTAAAGAATCAGCGTGTTGATATAACTCTATATCTAACGGTAAGCTTTTTCTGCCATCATATAAATGCGTTGTTACTACTACGATTCCATTATCTGTTTTGCCAATTTCTCCAATATACTGTCTCCCCACACCAGCAGTAAAATTACCACTTTTTCTATGACCAGAATCATCAATTATTAAGCTAAAACCTCTACTAATTCTCGTTTGACTGCACTTATTCATGATTTCCAATCGACGCTCATTCACCTGCCCACTAGACCAAGGTGCTTCGGTCAAAAAGTGATGTAATCGGTGGTAAGTTACACCTACAGCATTATCCGCCATTTGAAACAGGTTTTTTCTCTCACTTTCCCCCAGTAATCCCCCTATATAGTGTCTAAACTCTCTTTTTTGAGCTTTATGAGTAAACACATCATCAAATCTTTGACACCATCTTTCAAAGCACGGGGGCATCGCTGTGGGAGTGGTTTCTTTCATGAGCTTTTTCTAACGTGAAAGCTATGTTAGTTAAGCATTATACTCTTTTTGGGCTTAATTTTTGTTTAAGTCCCGTTAGTAACTAACTGCTTTTGCTTTGCTAATAAATGCCTGAGAATCCACTCATATTCACGTTGGATTGAGGCTGGTAAGTCTAGTTTCATTTCATCGGGTAAGACTTCCCAAGTGTAGGTTTCAATTTCTAGGTGGTTGCAGAAGTGATGACGGTTGAGTAAATCTAGTACACTCACAATGTCATCTTGAGTAGATTGTAATATTTGATAGTCACGGACGAAAATCGGGACATGGAAGTGAATCCGCCATTCTTCATCAGTGGTGTTTTCTAGGTTTGGTAAGGCAGTTTCTAAGTCTTGATAGTGAATCAGTCGGCGATTGTGTGTCAGTCCAATCACTTGATGTAAATATGTAGACTCAGCAAAAGGATGTAATCTTTTGATTATCTGATGGCGTTGCTGAATATCTTGTGGTACTTTCACCTGTAATGCAGCACTAATTTGTATCTTGCCAATCTGAATTCCTGCCGCTTTAAATTGCAGTAACACTGAGATGGGATCTTCATATTCAACCGCAAAATGGCAAGTGTCATAACAAACACGCACATGATCTAATATGTATTGTTCAGCCGTTTCGGGCAAGATTTCTAACTTTTTGGTTAAATATTCCCCAGCGATGGGTAATAAATACATTTGGAAATAATCAACTACTTCGGCTGCATTTTCAATTAAGCCATCGGGTTCTGGTTCTAAATCTAAGTGCAGCAGTTTTCCCTGTTCAACCCGAATGCGAATCATTTGTTCTACTACCTGTGCTATGTGCAGACTCGCATCTAACATGACAGGTGCTTGCATAAGTGCATTACCTTTAAACCAAGGTTTGTAAGATAAAGGTAATGTGGAAATGCTACCTTCTACATCAGTTGGTAACAATTCTGTGAGAATCTGGGTTAGTTGTAATGTGTAGTCTAACCTTTCCTGTTTTGACCAATCTGGCGCATAAACTTGGTCTTTGACTACTTGCCAATGGAATTGTCCATAAGGAAACCCATTCAAGGTAAATACATATAAATCTTGTTCACTCAACCATGATTTAAACTGAGTCAAGGTATTCCCTTGGAGTAATTCTCTGGCTGCTACTGCTGCTAAACGCAAGCCAATACCAAAGGGTTTATCCGGTGCTAATTTTGCTTTTAAAGGTGGAATATACTGCTTGAGATTAGCAAAGACTTTTTCCCATGTTTCCCCAGGGTGAATATTAGTACAGTAAGTTAAGTGAAAGTTGTTGTCTGTTCCTAATTTCATTTTTCACCTCGGTTGGTTGTCACCAAGTTCTGTGGCTGTTGTTCAAATTCACGTAAGAGGTTGTTTGAAAAGTCTCTGGTAATGTATCAAATACTGTCAGATCCCCCTAAATCCCCCTTAAAAAGCTATCCATTATAAACATCTTTCTTAACAGGAAAGTTGACAGAAGTAAGGAGTGATGCAGTCAGGAGTCAGACAAAATAACAGCAGCAACGATGGGGAAAAATCAAGATGAGAAGGAAAAAAACAACAAAAAGTCAAAATGATCTCATCACAACCTGGGTGTGAACATCTCATCGGAGGAATGGAAGCACTCACACCCAAAAAATTGACTCTAGATCAGGCAAGAATTAATAATTAATGATAGAGAGACTGACAAACTTCCCAACCTTCAACAAGATCATGTAATCGAGTCAAGCCACGCCAGAGAACTTTAACACCAGGATACCCATCGCCTTTACGACCTAAAAACCCACCCAATCGAGCAATCCAATTGACAACTTCAGCCAAAGTGGGTGGTGATGTACGAGGATAAACTTGGTGATGTAAGGTGGCATAAAGGACTTGCCACTCGTGAGGTTGTAGCACCTGTTCACAACTGGCATCTTTTTGACAACGAGCTAAGTAAGTCAAGAACAATAAACGCCAAGCAACGATGCTATAAGTGGCCAAAGCCATCTCGATTCTGTGGGCGGTTTCTAGTTGTAACTTCTCGATACGACAACCACTTTTCAAGACATAATGATAACGTTCAATCAACCAACGATAACTGTACCATTGCACATACTGCAAGACATCTTGCAAATTCCTAATTTTCAGGGTAGTCAGCAGTAACCAACAAATCGGCTCACACTCTGGTGGAGGGTCAACTTCTGTGACCAAAATTGCTTGTAATGTGATGGGAGCTAGTTGTTCAGTCTTGGGGCGATTTTGGGGTGGTGCAATGGTAATTGTGCGATAACGGAGATTTAGGGTAGCAGTTCTTTGCGGTCGTGTAGGATTGCGTTTCACATCCAAAGTAATTGTACCGAGTGCATCAATAGATTCTAGCTGTTCCCATAAATGCTGCTGGGTGTCAGCTAAACAGCGATTTTGTGCCGCCCGAATCAGAAAATCTGAACCAGGACGACGCGGACAGGCAAATAAGTCATAAATATCCGCTTCTCTATCGGCAATTGTGACTACTTGTACTAATTCTGGGATCATTGACTCAGTGGTTTTCAACGCCTCCAACCACCTTTGGCTTTCTTTTTGCGCTGTCGATTTTTGTTTTCTGTGTTCCGCTTTCCCTAATTCTTCTTCCTTCCTCGCCCATACTTGTTGCTCAATTATCCCTAATGGTATTCCTTGTGGCGAGACTGTCATGACTGAGTGGACTTTTAATCCTTGAGCATATTTGCTATCGAGATATCCTGTTCCCGATAGGGCTTTGTGAGTCGTGTAGTTGAGTTCTGTGGTGTCTTGAATCGCCAACACTACCTCATGCTTGGCTATTCTCTCTACTGTCGCATCTTGATGTCCTTGTCTAATCATCGCTGGTTTGATGTATGGTGAATCCCAAAAGTCATAGGTGGCTTTCGTTGCCGCCCATGTGCCACTGGCTTGGGGAATACTCGCTTCTGGTTTAGCACTTAAGTTTTCTACGATTTTGATTAACCGTTTGGTTCTTCTGATGTCTCCTAATTCTGTTGTTTCTAGTTCTTTTGTGATCCATTGTTCCATGTGCTGACTTTGGTAGATTTCCGAATGGCACTAAGAAAAGCTAGAAGCCATACATTTCAGGGGCTACAGCTTTTAATGCCCATTTAGCAGTAATAGCCTGAGTCAGGCGATCGCTCTGAGAAAGATGATGTATGGTTGGCCAAAAATTTTTGTCGGTAGAAAAAGCTTGCTCGCTCATGAAATACTTTTTGAAGACGAGCAAGCCAAGATCATAAACACTACTGTGACACTACGAGTACAAATTCTCAAGGATAAATTTAGCCAAAGTTTAGGGCTACCCTTTAAAGAACTATTGCCAGAATCGGCAATTAGACAAGCAATATCTGAATTAAATATTAAATACAAAAAGCGATTATTTGACCCGCTAATAACGTTGTGGGCATTTTTATCTCAGGTTTTGGATACTGATAAAACTTGTCATAACGCTGTAAGTAAAATAATTGCACATTTGGCAGAATCAGAAGTAGAAATTCCTTCAACAGATACAAGTGCTTATTGTCAAGCTAGGGCAAGGTTGCCAGAAAAATTATTAGAAAAACTTTTTAATTTCTCTGCACAAAGCTTAGAAGAGAAAGTGAACCAAGAAAATTTATGGTGTGGTCGAAATGTGAAAGTAATAGATGGCTCAACTGTATCTATGCCTGACACACAAGAAAACCAAAAAGAATATCCTCAACCTAGCACTCAACAAGAAGGATGTGGGTTCCCAATTGCCAAAATCGGGGTAATATTCAGTTTAGTTACTGGAGCCGCTGTTGCACTGTGCATAGACGTTTTGAACACTCATGATATTAAATTAGCGAGAAAAATGTACAGTTTTCTCAAACCAAATGATGTACTTTTAGGGGATAGAGCTTTTTGTGCTTACGCCGATATCGTTTCTATTACCAAACTTGGCTGTGATGCTGTATTTCGCAAGCATCAATCTCGGACAACAACCATGCGAAAAGGCAAAATTGTTGGCGATTGTGACAAGTTAGTTACTTGGCATAAGCCTAAAAGTTGTCCAAAAGGATTGAATAAAGATGAATTTAATGCTCTACCTCAAACCATAACTTTGCGAGAGATTTACTATTACATCGTTATTCCTGGTTTTCGCACTCAACGAGTTAGCTTGATTACTACTCTTTTAGATAAAGCAACTTATTCTACTCTAGAAGTTGTTGGACTTTATGGTAAACGTTGGGATGTTGAATTGGATTTGAGACATCTGAAAACCACATTAGGGATGGATGTTCTACGGTGTAAAACTCCTTCTATGATCCGCAAAGAAATTCATGTTTATTTACTCGCTTACAATCTACTTCGTAGCTTAATGTGGCAGGCTGGAACTACTTATAATACTCCTCCCTTACGCTTATCGCTACAAGGTACTCGCCATCATTTAATTAACTTTCTTCCCAAATTATTAGCTGCTCATTCAACAAAACGTCTTCAAATTTATCGTACTTTACTCAAAGTTATTCCTCACAAGGCTGTTCCCTACCGCCCAGGTCGTAGTGAACCACGAGTTCGTAAACGTCGCCCCAAAATTTACCCCTTGATGACCAAACCCCGGCATGAATTACGTAAACAATTGCAAACTGCTTAATTGATCAGCGTTTCGGCTTTTCTTAGTGCCATTCTGCCTCGATCAAAGGATTTGAGGTTGCCGGCTTTACCTTCTAAGAGGCGTTTAATGTTCATGCTCTCGGCACCGAAGTCTTCTATTTGGAGTTTGCCGTGAGTGAATTGTTCTCCATCTTTCCAGAAAGTGATCCGATGTAGGATGAAGCCGGAAGCATTGGCATCGGCAAAAGCATAAGCTGTGGGAATTAACAAAGCTACAGAACGTTGATAAAAGTTGTGTTCTGGATAAAAGTATTCTTGTTCTAGTAAGTAATATTTGCTCAGACTCTGGACACGTACTGAAATTTTGACTTTCTGATTATACTCGTCTAGAAATTCACCTGATTGACCGTTAAGTTCACCTAAAGGTCTGACTAAATGCGCCCATTCATCGATATTTTTAACTGATTTTAAATAATCAACTCCCAGTTCAACTGGAGCATCAACATAGATGGTATCGGTATCAATAAAATAACGTCCTTTTGCAGATGTGGTTTTACCAACTTTGCGCTCTAGATTTGCTTTGAGAGAACGACACTCAGAGGTATGTACGGTGTGAATTCCCTGCATAATCATTGGTGTTTGCCGCGCAGGATCTACAAAGCTTAACCAATGAAAATATACGCCTTCTTCATCACTTTCTGGTTCGATATATTGGGGTGGGAAAAGTAGCACGGGATAAACTTGGAAGTATTGATTATACTCAAACCCGCAGTGCCATTCTATGCCGTAGAATAGAGGATTTTCAAGCTTTTTAACGTGATAATAAAGATTTCTGTGATAACCGGATGCAGTTCCTAGCCATGTATCTTCGTCAATTTGCTCTTGCATCCGACTAAAAAGTGTCCACTCATCTAGATTTTTTAAACTACAAAGATATTCAAATGCGCTTTCAGGTGAAGTAGCAATATAAGCTGATGTCGCAAATGTATTTTTTTCCACTTGTTGCTCCTCAAATGTACGGTTACAGTTACCTTATTTGGGTGGTGAATATGGTCACGCAGAGAAGAGAGATGAGTGAGAGTTTTAGGTTAAGCAGCAATTTGCTGATTTTTACTGATTCTGGCTTGCATGATTCGTTCTTCTGCTAATCTTTTGGAGGCTTCGTTGGTGGTAATTCTTTGCTGTTGAGCAATCTCAAAAATTCTCAGCAGTGTGTCGTAAATATTATGGACTTGCTGGAAGGCTTTCTCTTCTTCGTAGCCAATCATCTCGTTATAAACGTTGATAATTCCCCCAGCATTAATTACATAATCAGGACTGTAGAGAATACCTTTCTCTGCTAGTCTTTGGCTATGTAACCGCTCGTTTTCTAATTGATTGTTGGCAGCACCAGCAATAATTTTTGCTTGGAGTTGGGGAATTGTTTGACTGTTGATAATTCCTCCCATCGCACAGGGAGCAAATATATCTACATCTTGTGAGTAAATTTCTTCTGGCTCTACTACTGTAGCACCAAAAAGGCATTTTATTTCTGCTACTTTTTTTAGATTAATATCAGTAATGACAAGTTTAGCACCATGTTCATGTAAGTGCTGACAAAGGTTTTTACCAACATTACCTAACCCTTGTACAGCAATTTTCATACCTTCGAGTGTTTTGGTCTGCCAACGAAATTCCACAGCAGCTTTTATGCCTAAAAATACTCCTAATGCTGTGATGGGAGCAGGTCCACCAGATTTTTCTTCTACACCAACTACATAATTAGTTTCTTGTTTAATTGTGCGGACATCTTGCGGGGTGATGTTGACATCTTGACCTGTAATAAAACGTCCTTTTAGACTTTCTACAAAACGTCCATAAGCTCTCAACATTTCTTCGGTTTTATCTTCTGGGTTAGCAATAATTACTGCCTTCCCTCCACCTGCGGGAATATTAGCACAAGCGGCTTTATAAGTCATGCCACGACTTAGCCGTAAAGCATCTCTTAAAGCGGCTTCTTCATTAACGTAAG
This sequence comes from Nostoc sp. PCC 7524, assembly GCF_000316645.1. Classification (NCBI taxonomy): domain Bacteria; kingdom Bacillati; phylum Cyanobacteriota; class Cyanophyceae; order Nostocales; family Nostocaceae; genus Nostoc; species Nostoc sp. PCC 7524. Next base: position 1,050,927 of record NC_019684.1, on the reverse strand, counting down.
GAAAAAGTCTGGTTGCTCCCATTGCTGGGCCTAAACTGGTGTCATGAATCGCAATAATGGCTCTGATGTCTGGATTTTTTCCGTGACAATAGAGTATTTGCTCATGTCCCATTTCTCTAACAGTTTCAAATAGCTGCATTTTGGTTCCTCAATCTTGATTTTGGATTGATTAGGGCAATTAATTATCTAAACAATTGGCGATGGCAGACTAGGATGATTGGGGAGAAATAGAGCAACAAAATTAGCTAAATCTGGTTAGGCGATCGCTAATCACAAAAGAGAGTAAAAATACCTAATATGTGAATATTTCTTACAAAACATTTAGCTAACTTTGTCACTTTGTATAATTGAAATGTTCAGGAAATAAAAGCTTACTGTTTGTAATGTATGTCTTGGCAAGCACAACAGCTTTTATATTTCTAACTTCATTCTTGAATTACTGGTATGGAGGGGGTTAAACTCTTCATACCAAGTTCTTATGATTGCCGTAATTCCTGTTAGCGATCGCCCCATCCGGCTCATCGACAGGAGAAAAAATTCTGTTTTCATTACATATCCCCTAAAACTGGAAGTTATACACAGGGAAATGAAACTTGGTGAGCAGTCTTTTTAGTGGTTGTTGATTTTACTCCTTGGGCTGCCAAACTCTTATTGCGTCCGCCAGAAGGAGCAGGGCGATCAGGATCAATCATCACATCGACGACAAAAGGAACTTTGGCTGCGATCGCTTGTTCTAAGGCAGCTTCTACATCAGACTCATTCTCAACTACAACACCTTCTGCACCCATCCCCCGCGCAATCATAGCAAAATTGGTAGGGGGCATCTCTGCATCTGCGCCTTGTAATCCTAATACTTTCATACCTTGATGGCACATATTGTATCGAGCATCGTTCAGGACTATCCAAACCGCAGGGATTTGATATTTGACGGCGGTGCTGATTTCATTATTCATCAGCATGGCTCCATCACCTACAATGGCGACGGCTTTACTATTTTGTGCTTGGGCTGCACCCACTACACCTGTAACGGCGTGTCCCATTGCGCCTACTCCAGTGCTGACTCGATAACGATGGGGTGTGGTAAACCGTAGACAGTGGGTTGCCCAAGTAAAGGAATTACCGCACTCTGCCAAAACTACCGCATCACTACCTTCAACAACTATCTTTTGAATGGCTGCCATTAATATTTCTGGGCGCACTGGATAGTCTGGGGCTGGTGCGATGGCTTCCGGTTGGGGATGAGGTAGAGATGAAGCATCAGCACAAGCAGTATCTGGTAAATACTTCAAAAGTTCTTGTAAATAGGTTTTGATATCAGACTGAATCGAGAAAGTGTTGGCATGGGGATAGGCTACTCCTGGTACTTCCGGATCTATATCTACGTGGACAAAGCCTTTTTGGGGAATCATCGCTTGATTCCAAAAAGAAGTGGGTTCACCAAGGCGGGTTCCTAGTACAAGGGTGCGGGCTGGTGGTTGTTGTTCCATATAGGTAGTTACGGAAGCATCACCACCCAAACCTGTTACACCCACAAACTGAGGGTGGTTTTCGGGAAAGATACCTTTACCTCTGGGTGAACACATAACAGCTGCGCCAGTTTTCTCCGCTAATTGACGGATTTCCTCGGCTGCGTGCCGCGCCCCAAAACCAACCCAAATAGCAAAGGGTTCGGAGAATAACAGCATTGCAGATTTAGCGATTTTTTCTGGTTTGGCTGTCACCCGATAAGCAGCAACATCTAGTTGTGGCCAAGATATACCTTCAACTAAACTGGTTTGCACACCAGTAGGAATGCTTAAGTGCGCTACAAATCCCCCTGGTTGGGCTAAACCCAAAGCTAGTTTGCGGAAAATTTGGGGAAGTTGAGCAGCCGATTCAATAGTGATGGCATAGTTAAACAATGCGCCTGGGGTAAACATTCCCCCACTGGGTAAGGTGTAACTGCTGGTTTCTTGAATTGCCCAACGTCCGCGTTGTGGTGCTGAGGTACAAGCTGACAATAGAATCACCTTGGCACCTTCACCACGAGCAGCAAATAAACCAGTGAGAGCATTAGTTATCCCAGGCCCGGCTGTGGTAAAAACGACAGTGGGGCGATCGCTAGCAAAATGTGCTTCGACAGCCGCAAAGGCAGCACCTGCTTCGTGGCGAAAGTTCAGCACTTGTAATGTACTGTTCGATAGCGCATTCCACAGACTGGCCATTGCACCCCCAGCAACGCCAAAAGCATTGCATACACCCAGTTTTACCAACATCTGAACGATGGTATCAGCAACCGAGAGTGTGGGATTAAAATCATCGGAAGATAAAGGCTGAATTATCCTGTCAACCTCTAAATCATCCATCGGATGGGAACCGTTAGCTGAAGATTCAAGATATCGGTTATCTGTTGAGGACAATTCTCTGTACAGATCATTACTACTGTTCTGAGAGTTGGAATCAGTATATTTTTGAGTCATTGGTTTCACTTAATTCCTGACACTTGCACAAGGCTCTTTAGGCTACACTTAGCCGCACACTATTACTGAGAATAAAGAAACTTGTTGCTTATTTTAGTGATATGGCTGGGCTGGGTAAGTAGTAGAGTTTGGTTGTTGCTGTTAAGCCCAGAAGAAAAAAGTTTTTGAAAACAGCGAAAAAAAGATTTAAGTCAGTAGTTATGGAAACCAGAGTAGGGGAAATTCATACTGATTTGCAATGAAAAATCTTTTGATGCCATTACCAATTCTTTCGCTCTCGTTTTACTGGCTCATAGAACCATGAATCAAGTTAATAAATTGATATCTTGCGCTTATTGTAAAGTTATGTCACATTTATATTAAACAGATTAATTATTCATCTGCGACAATCAAGCATAAAAATACTTCCATGATCCGTGTCAAATTCCACTATTTTGATACCCTCATCGCTCAACAATCGTGTTTTTGTCTTACCTGTTTGTCTAATCTATTACTAAAGGAGTGGTGCAACTTCTGGCGTATATTCAATCTATATCTTTTGACAGATTCTTAGCTCACAACCATAGAGATATCTAATGAAATATATTACTGATGACAGATGTTAAAAATGATTTTTCCATAATAGATTCCTGAGAGAGTAGTTTAAGAAACATTAAGAGGTTTCATTTATGAGTCAAAAGTTTCTCATCTAAGGGTCATTTGACTGAGCAGTACGGAGTCGATGTCAATTCTCAGTGGGCTACCATAATTTTTTGATACCTAACTGATAGCTTGGTAAAAAAAACCAGGGCAAAATTATTGGGATGTTCTAGAGTTGGTAGGAATAAAGTTAAGGGAAATTTAGACACTTTACATTAAACAATGTATCTTATGTCTTACTGAATTTTTGTCAAGTAATACTTGCAATAGTTAGATTAAAACCTACACAAAACAAGTCAGACTTTAAATCATGAAAATACGTCAATAAACAATTTATTGGGAGTGCTAAATCATATATGGCAATACAATCAGAATTAGAGCTTAAATTTGCTCATCTCCTCATAAATAAAGTTGTAGATGGGGCATTTTATTTGTCAGATAGCTGGCAATTTCTCTATGTTAATGATGCCACTTGCCAGATGACTGAGTATTCTCATGAAGAATTACTAACAATGACGTTACCAGATTTAGATATAGACTTTCATCTTCATAATTGGTCAGAGATAAAATTACAAGGTAGTTGCTGTTTTAAAACTCGCTATCGAACCAAAAAAGGTCAGATATTTTTAGTGGAGATATCCATTAATTTTATAGAAGAAAAAGGTAAAAAATATATCTATGCTTTTGTGCGAGATAAAAGTAATGAGATAGTAGATTTAAGTGTACAAAAATGGATTAATGAATTAAAAAATAACAACGCTAACCTGCAACAGCAACTGTCTGATCTGAAGAGCAAAGAACTAAAGTTAGAGACATCTTTATCTCTATTGCGCTCTACACTTGAATCTGCTGCAATTGGGATTGTTGCGGTTAACTTTGAGGGCGATATTCTCAGCTTTAATCAAACATTTATGGAGATGTGGCAGATTCCAGAATCGCTGATATTGTCTAAAAGATGTCCTCAATGTAAAGCCTTTTTTGAAAATCAACTGAAAGATCCAGAAGCATTTAATCGGTTAATTTGGGAAGTTTCTAGCCAATCTGATCTTGAAAGCTACGATATTCTGGAATTGAAGGATGGGAGGTTTTTTGCTCATCATTCTCAGCCACAGTGGCTCGGTAAAACAATCATTGGCAGAGTGTGGAGTGTTTGGGATATTACTAAATCCAAACAGACAGAAAAAGCATTGAAATTGAATGAAGCAAGATTTCGGACTTTAGCAGAAACGACAGATGCCAGCACTTTTTTAATTCAAGATACGCAGATTTGCTATGTCAATCCCGCCGTCGAACTACTTACAGGTTATACAAAAGCAGAATTATTAAATGGATTTGATAGTCGGCAACTAATTAAAAGTAGAAAAACCAGACAGATCCGCAAATCAAATGAAGCTGCTACCTTTGAATATCAAGAGGTCAATATCTTAACCAAAAATGGTCAAGAACGCTGGCTAGCTTGTGCTACAGCAATGCTTGATGGAAATTTTGATTTCCAGGGTAAGCCAGTGGATCTGATCACAGGCATTGATATCACCGATTATAAACACGTAGAATCAGAGCTTAACCAGGCTTTAGAACAAGCAAAACAACTTGGTGAATTAAGAGCGCGTTTTCTCTCAATGGTCTGTCATCAATTCCGCAATCCATTAAATATTATTTCATTCTCAAATAATTTACTTAAGCGATATATTGATGAGCAAACAGAAAAGTCAATACAACCACTCCTAGAGCAAGTAGAAATAGCTGTCGAACAACTTAGCCAAATGTTAAACGATATTTTGTTTTTTGCTAAGACGGAAGCAGCAAAATTAAAATTTGAACCAGAACAATTTGAATTAGTTCAGTTCTGCCAAAATTTAGTGGCACAAATGCAGATGAGCAATATGCAAAATTTCATTCATTTTGCTTATCAAAGTAAATATCTCAGAGTCTTTATGGATAAAAAAATATTAGAGTCAATCCTGAAAAATTTACTAGATAATGCTATTAAATATTCTCCCTTCGGGAGTATAGTGGAATTAAAGGTTTCATGGAACAATGAACAAGTATTATTTCAAGTTAAAGATAGCGGTATTGGTATTCCAGTAGTAGACCAACAACGGCTATTTGAAGCATTTTATCGAGGTAAAAATGTTGATAATGTTCCTGGTACTGGACTAGGGTTATCAATTGTGAAAACCCTTGTAGACTTACATGGTGGGCAGGTGAATGTAGAGAGTGAAGTTGGTATAGGTACTAAGTTTACTGTGATGTTGCCATCTAATGTACAAAACTATAGTGGTTCCCATTTATAGTTGAATGCTCACACTTTAATATCTATAACTAGGAGTTTAGTAATTACTTTTATTCCGAATTTTGTAGACTTACCTTCCCGTAGGGTATTTTAAATTTTGAATTGATTCATTCTGATCTAACAGTTAATACAGAGTTTGGTAAGTGTTCTTTGTTGAAAGTCATACTCACAGAAAAATGATGCACGAAACATTACAAAAAATTCTGGTTATTGAAGATGATGCTGTTACCCGCAATCTTTATTTAAATGGGCTAAAGTTTGAAGGTTTTGACACCATAAGTGCTGAGAATGGTTTAGTAGGTATTCAAAAGGCTCAAGAGCATTTACCCGACATAGTAGTTTGCGATATCATCATGCCTCATATTGATGGTTACACTGTTCTCAATACACTACGCCAAAATCCTTATACAGCAGGGATTCCTTTTATTTTCCTGACTGGTAGCGACACTAGGGCAAATCTTCGCCAAGGGATGGAATTGGGGGCAGACGATTATATTACCAAACCCTCAACCCTAGATGAATTACTCAGAGCGATCGCTTCTCGGTTAAGAAAGCAAACATCTCTGCAAAACTGGTGTCAGAATAAGTTGCAGAAACTACCACCAGCAGAACCTTCACCCAATACCTCTGTTGATTCTCAATCAATTTTCCCCTCGATTCCCCAACTACAAGAAGTCTTCGAGTTTATAGAAGCTTATTTTCATCAAGGAATTACTCTGTGTGATGTAGCCGCAGCCGTTGGTTACTCACCTGCATATTTAACTAATCGAGTTGCGAAGCAGACAGGGGAGACTATCAATAACTGGATTGTGAAACGTCGGATGGTAGAAGCTCGTCGCTTACTCCAAAACACTGAGGAGACAGTAGAACAAATTGCTAAGTTATTAGGTTATCAACACGTCTGTCATTTTTCTCGTCAGTTTCGTCAACACCACGGCTTACCTCCCCATGCTTGGCGTTTGGATTACAAGAATAAAGAGGGTGTTGCAGAGTTCCAGGTTACTGAAAATTTAGACAGGAGAGAAAGAGTTTACTAATGCAACTCCTCCAATCACGATAAAAAGTGACCCCATAGCTATAAACACCACAGGTAGAAGCCATAGATTAGACCAAGTATTGATCATGGCAGAATCTGGATTTTGCGGATTGTATAGCACTTCAACCTGCTGATCTTTAGTGAATTCTGGTGAACTGCTACCTGAATTGACTTCAAATGTGATGGGATCACCAGAAGATGGAGTAAATCTTACTACCGGATAGTAGAGATAACTTTTACTGCTACTGGAGCTACTACTGGATGAACGTCGTATTAAATCGATAACAGTTCCTTGGGTGGTTACAGATGTAGCTACAAAGGAACGAGTCTTGAAGCCGATTACGATACCTGTAACAGTCAATATACTGCCAATGCCAGTGAATATAGAGCCGAATAAACGCAAGGCCTGTGCATCACTCATGGAATTTTAACCTTTTAGGTATTAATTTAGTAGTTTAAACAATACCGTGACCAAAATAAGAGCATAAATGACGGGGGCTTTACGCATCACGACTCGTAATCTTAGCCCAATGCTGTTGTGCAGGTTGCAGATTTAGAGCTTGCTGCCAAGCTTTGCGATTTTCTTGGCTGAGGGTAATAAGCAGCCGCCCCAACTTCTCCACACACTTGACGTAATTTTGTAATATTTCCGCCATAACTCTCTGCGATATTTAAGGATGTATTTGGTTACAAAATGCTTTTTTTGGGTTATGAGGTAGGTCTTCCTACCTTTTTTTATGGACTGTAACCATAGACTATTAAATAATTTCTCGGTGTAGTTAGGTTTTTTGACACTGAAGCACCCTACTAAACCGTCAATTCTGGATAATTTATTGTTTGGTATTCCCTTAGCCGATTTTAGCCAGAGTCCCATTAACTAACTTGCCATCTTCCATCTGTACAATGCGATCGGCAATATCGAGAATGCGGTTGTCATGAGTCACCATCAGGATTGTACAGCCTTGTTCTTTGGCGAGTTTTTGCATTAAGTTAACCACATCTCGACCAGATTGACTATCTAAGGCGGCTGTCGGTTCATCTGCTAAGACAATTTGGGGATGGCTGACTAAAGCACGGGCGATCGCCACACGTTGTTTTTGCCCTCCTGACAGTTGACTGGGATAATAATGTAGGCGACTTCCTAACCCGACTTGCTCTAAAATCTGTACTGCACGAGTTTCTATATCTTCTATTCCAATATGCTGGTGCAATTCTAAACCAACTCTGACATTCTGCACTGCTGTTAAACTACCGTGCAAGTTATGGGATTGAAAAATATAGCCGTTATTGCGTCGCGCCTGGACTAATTTTTCTGCATTCGCACCACGGAGTTCTCTACCCAATACTTTTAAACTACCAGATTGGGCAGAACGCAATCCACCTACTAAGGTAAGTAAGGTAGTTTTACCAGAACCAGAAGGCCCTGTCAAAATCACTATTTCACCTTTGTTAATTTCTAAATTGATATTAAATAAAACTTGCTTACGCAATGAACCATTGCCAAAGTAGTGATCAAGATTCCGAATGGAAATGATGGTGAACATGGTGAGGGATTGGGTATTGGGTATTGGGTATTGGGGATTGGGGATTGGGGATTGGGATAAAATCTACCTTGTCTCCCCCTTCTCTCTTGTCTAAAACATATCTGCGGGATCGGCGGCTTGGAGTTTACGGGTGGCGATCGCTCCCGAAATTGTACACATAATAATAGTTAGAACTAATACTTGTAACGCCCGCATGAGTGTCATATACATGGGTAGGTTAGTGGCGCTACGTGTTAATTGATAAAGTCCTAGAGAGACTGCTAACCCTGGTAAAAAGCCTAACAATGCTAAAATCAATGCTTCTTCAAAAACCACACCCAGTAAATAGTAATGGCGATATCCAATAGCTTTGAAGGTGGCATATTCTCTGAGGTGAGCATTGACATCTGTTGATAGGACTTGATAAACGATAATCACACCGACTACAAAGCCCATTGATACACCAATACTAAAAATGAATCCTATGGGGGAGTTGGTACGCCAAAAGTTATTTTCAAATTCAATAAATTCTCGATGGGTTAAAACCTTGACATCTTGTGATAAACGTGCTTGTAATGCGGCTTTTACTTCTTGGTGATTTACCCCAGGCTGTAACTGAATTAAACCCACACTGACATTAGCAGCTTGTTGTCGGGGAAAAAAGCGCAAGAAATTCTGATCACTGGTAATCAGAGTACCATCAGCACCAAAGGAAGCACCTAATCTAAATAGACCATTAATCGTTACAGTCCGTCTTTCTAGTTCTGTTTTGACAATTTGACCTTGTTCTAGTTGAGCAATGGTTTCTTGGTAATCTCCTCTAGCAGCACGGTCAAATAAAACTGTATCCGGTAACTTAATTTCTGATAGCTTTTGGTTAACTTCGGGAAAATCAACAGCAGGTTTATTGGGATTAATCCCAATTACTAAAATTTCTGTGTCGCGGCGGGTTTGGGGATTTTTCCAAACCATGTTACTCACATACATGGCCTCAGCCGATTTTACCCCTGGTACATCCATTGCTTGATATAGTCGTCGGCGAGAAAAGGTAGAGATGCGTTGCAGGTTACGGGTTTGGGAACCGATGAGAATAATATCTGCTTGCAAACTGCGATGTAGTTGAGTGTTACTGTCATACAACGCCGCTTGAAATCCTAGCTGCATAAACATCAGTAAGTCAGCAAAGGCAATACCTGACAATGCCACTAATAGCCGACTTTTTTCATGACTAAGTTGCAGCCAACCTAATGGTGTTCGCCGTCGTAATTGTTGGAACATGGGATTGGGGATTGGGGATTGGGGACTGGGGATTGGGGACTGGGGATTGGGGACTGGGGATTGGAAAAAAATTCTTCCTTGTCTTTCCTGCTTCCTCTTTCTGCTTCACAACTCAATTACTGCTTTAACTTGCATATTGGTTAAGTCGGCAGCTTTTTGACTGGAGGCAGAATCTAGGCGGATTTGGACTTCTACGACTCGGTTGTCAATGTTGCTGGAAGGATCTGTGTTAACTACGGTTTGACGGCGTATCTGTAAACCTTTACGCTCAACTATTCCCTGCATTTCAATGGGTAGATAATCACCGATGACTCGCACTTGTTGCCCTGGTTTGATTTTGCTGATGTCGCTTTCGTAAACTTCGGCGATAACGTACATTTGGCTGGTTTGTCCAATATCAGCAATGCCATCGTTGGAAATTAATTCTCCAGGGCGGCTGTGAATTTCAAATACTTGTCCATCTTGGGGCGATCGCACGTAAGCTTGGGTAAGATTGACTTTAGCTTGGTTCATCGCTGCTATGGCACGATTAACTTCGGCTTCGGCGGCTGCGACATCTACACCCCGAACTTCGGTAATTTGCTCTAAGGTGGCTTTGGCTGCTTGGAGATTTTTCTGGCTACTTACATAAATACGCTGCCACTGTGCTTGGGCTTCTTGCAGGTCTTTTTGGGTGGTTTCTAAGGTCAACCGCTTGCTATCGCGTTGAGAAGCGGAGATTGCCCCCTGTTCATACAGTGCTTGATAGCGTTGCTCTTCTACTTGGGCATTCTGCACTTCGGCTTTCAGTCGCGCTACAGTAGCTGTCTGAGCTGCTATCTCACCTTGCGCTTCTGCTTCTAAACGGGCTATTGTGGCTTGTTGGGCAACCACTTCTCCCCGTTTGGCTCCAGCTTTGGTACGGTTGAGGTTTGCCTGTGCTACTTTTACTTGTTCCTGGGTTTCTTTTAAAGCTGCTTCTAATCTGTCACGACTATCCAAAATGGCGATTAACTGTCCAGTTTTTACCCTGTCTCCCTCCTGAACTAATAATTGCTCTACCCGACTGCCTTCACTAGATGTAGTCGCAGAAAGTTTAATGACTCTTCCCCTTGGCTCAATCCGTCCCAAGGCTGTCACCGTTTTTAGCTCTGGTATTAATGTTGTTTGTGCTTGTACCTTCTGATTAGATGCTTCCCGAAATTTTAATGTTATATAAACACTGATTCCTATGACAGCAAAAGATACAAAAATAGCTAAAAAAATCGCTGGACGTAAAATTGATGGCGGGGAAATTGAACGGTCTAGCTTTGAATTCTGCACAATCGCATACCTTTGTAGCAATTCCCTATTCGCTGACTCAAATCGGATTTTGGTAAATGTCCTGACGAACTTTTGACAGTTATCAACAAACAGTTATTTGTGAACATTTGCTGGGTTTATAACTGAATCATTGATAACTGATACAGCTACTCTTATATGCTTAATACCTGTTCGATGTCTGAACTGATATATACAAAACTAAACTGTATAGTCTTATAATATGATTATACTAAACCGAGTAGTTTAGTCAAGCGCCACTCAAGAGGAATTATTAACACATGGCACGCCCTAAAACTGGGGAAACAGACCGCTCAAATTCTACAGATAAAGTTGAAAAAATTCTGCAAGGAGCGATGCAGCAATTTTTAGCCAATGGCTATGCGGCTACGAGTATGGATAAAGTAGCGGAAGCGGCAGGAGTTTCCAAAGCCACAGTTTACAGCCACTTTCAAGATAAGGAAGGACTGTTTAGAGCTTTGATAGAAAGATTAGCCAGAAAGCGGTTTCAGCTGATTTTGGGGACACAACCTTTACAGGGAGAACCCTATATAGTGCTGCGGCTCCTAGCAAAAACCACATTGAATCAAATGATGAATGATCCAGAATATCAATCATTTGAGCGATTGTTGATGGGGGAGTCGGCGCGGTTTCCAGAGTTAGCGCAGGTTTTTATTGGTAGCATTGCCAAACCAGCGATAGAAACTATTAGTAAATATCTGGCTTCCCGTTCCGAACTGAATATTCCCGATCCAGAGGCGACTGCGAGGATTTTGATTGGGTCGTTGGTGCATTTTGTGATTACCCAAGAGATTATGCACGGTAAAAATATTATGCCAATGGAGAGCGATCGCCTGATTGATGCCTTAACTCATTTAATTGTGAATTGTGCGAAGTCAGGGAATGGGGAATGAGAATAAAGCCTATAAATTCCTGGAATATTAAAATTAGAAAATAATTCAATAAAGGGTACTAATCAATACAAATTTATCTAGCAATAACATCATGATTGTTAGCGATGAAGTATAGGGTTTTATCTATTTATCTATTGATTATTGACTCACTCTTCTGTGTAAAAATGAAAATAACTTACTAATTAAAGGTGAGCGAAGCTCTAAAAGCTAGATATAAGGATTGACCTGAGTAATGGCAGACGAAACCAATCAAAATCAAGCGGGAGATGCTATTCCTAGCACTGTTGACAAAAAAGCTCCTACTGTCTCAGCAGCAAACGCTCCCAGTACCAGCGAACCAGTAGCAACCGATATTCCTACTGCTAACACACCAGATCCCAAAGCAGCGAACCCCAAAACTAACCCCAATGCTGCTACCCAAGAAGCCAAACCCGCCGCCGCCAAACCTGCCGCCGCGAAAAAAGAAAAGGCTCCATCTGTGGAAGATAAGCCATTTGTAGAGTTTATGGAGCAAGACTACTTGCCAGCTTTGCAAAAGGCGATCGCACAAGAAGGGGTAAAAGATTTACAATTATCTTTTGCCAAGCAGAAGCTGCCTATTGCTGGTTTTCAGTCAGCCGAAGAATGCTGGCAGGTGATTGGTAGTTGGCAAAACGGTCAGCGCCAGTTTAACGTTTATTTCCCCGATGAAGATATCCAAGGTAAAAAAGGCTTTTCTTGTAACGAAGGCAAAAGGCCCAGCACCCTTGAGTCATTTCTCATCGACGAGCGGAAAATTACACTGGATATGTTGGTGTCTCGGTTAGTGTATCGTTTAAACGGCCAAAAGTGGCTGGGTAGAAATTAATTCAACTCATGGAAATAGTAGGTAACGGCTCCAGTAATGGGGTCGTTGTCTATTTTGACGTAACCTGATTTGAGCATTTCTTTTAACGCCGCCTCAACTGCCGCAAAACTAGCTCCTGTTGCTTTTACACCTTGAGTCACAGTCAAGCTACCACCTTTGCTTTCTGCAACTTCAATTAATTTCACCATAAGTTGGCTGCCGGTCAGAGGCTGGACTTGGGAAGTAGTTATGGGGTGATTCACAGGTACACCCAAGGGAGATACACCAGCTTTGAGCCGCAATTGCTGTTCATATTCATCTACCATCCCAGGTATTAGAAACAAATCCACAAACTGCCCAATACCAAAGACACCCCCAGTTACTAGCCACAACAAGCCAGTACCGATTTTGCCATTGTAGAGTCGATGCAGTCCCCCTAGACCAAAAAAGAACGCTGCACTCAAAATATAAGACACAAGCATACGGTCTTGATGCTGATTCTTGTCAACAGCCATTTTGTGGACAACCCCTTGGATTCACGCTTGTTTACTGAGATGCTATTTCCCTACCGTTTTGTTTCACAGCAGCTTGCTAGAACTGGAGAGTCATAATTTCAATTTTACTGTCTGGGGAGTGGGGAGTGGGGAGTGGGGGAAGATGTAGCTTGCTTCTCTTACGATGGCGTAAGCCTACCCGTAGGGTGGGAGATATGGGGAAAGTAACTCATAGCCAAGACCTCATGACTATGGACTATGGAATATTGTTGAATTTTTGTTGCAACTCTTAACGTTTTGCCTACCAGTTTCCCTCTGCACCTTGGTAGACTGAAATTTATACAAATTAATTATTGTTGGCTGTTGCGTCGTGCGATCGCACATCTTGTGCTTTTGTTGGCGTAGTCAAGATAATAAAAACACTCATTGCAATTAGGACATGGTAGATTCCCTAAAGAAGCCAGGCTTTGAAGAAATGCGGCCAGGGATTAAAGTCCCGGCAAAAGAAACTCTATTAACACCCCGGTTTTACACCACTGACTTTGATGAGATGGCACGGATGGACATCTCCGTCAATGAAGACGAGTTAAGAGCCATTTTAGAAGAGTTCCGTGCTGACTATAACCGCCATCACTTTGTTCGGGATGCCGAGTTTGAACAATCCTGGGATCACATTGATGGGGAAACTCGCCGCTTGTTCGTGGAGTTTCTAGAACGGTCTTGTACAGCAGAATTTTCTGGCTTTTTGCTATACAAAGAACTCGGTCGTCGTTTGAAAGATAAAAGTCCTGTTTTAGCAGAATGCTTTAACCTGATGTCACGGGATGAAGCGCGTCATGCGGGCTTTTTGAACAAAGCGATGTCCGACTTTAACTTGTCTCTGGACTTAGGGTTTTTAACCAAGAGCCGCAATTACACCTTCTTTAAACCCAAATTTATTTTCTACGCTACCTATCTTTCTGAAAAGATTGGTTACTGGCGCTACATCACCATTTACCGCCATTTAGAATCACATCCTGAAGACAGAATTTATCCAATTTTCCGGTTCTTTGAAAACTGGTGTCAGGATGAAAACCGTCATGGTGACTTCTTTGATGCCATCATGAAATCCCAGCCACAAATGTTGAACGACTGGAGAGCGAAACTTTGGAGCCGCTTCTTCTTGTTGTCAGTATTTGTGACGATGTACCTCAATGACATCCAGCGTCAAGACTTCTACGCTTCCATTGGTCTAGATGCGCGGGAATATGACATCTATGTAATTCAGAAGACCAACGAAACAGCAGGTAGAGTCTTCCCAGTAATTCTAGATGTAGATAATCCAGAGTTCTACGAACGTTTGGATATATGTATCAAGAATAACGAAAAATTGAGTGCGATCGCTAACTCCAACACTCCGAAATTCTTGCAATTCTTCCAGAAGCTACCAGTTTACGTCTCCAGTGGCTGGCAATTATTAAAACTGTACCTCATGAAACCAATTGATGCAGTTTCTGCCCAAGGTTTAGCTCGCTAAATCATCAAATTTATACAATAAATTAAGTGGTTCTGTTAACTACAGAACCACTTTTTCATGGAAATATAAAACTATAGTAGGTGACAGGTGACAGATTGCAAAGCCTCTTAGTGTAACGGTTCTATGATTGCTGGATGTCCTAATCTAGATGGCGACTGCTATAAATTTTCTCTGTGTCTCCGTGCCTCTGTGGTTTACAATTATAAGTTTGGAGTAAAGCCTTAGAGGATGTCGGGGAAGTATTATATTTCGTCTGATCCCCCCTAACCCCCCTTAAAAAGGGGGGAAAATCTCTTAAAGTCCCCCTTTTTAAGGGGGATTTAGGGGGATCTACAAATCTCGAATACAACACTAAAAAGTTTCCAGAAATCATCTTAGCCTTAATAAATCAAATTCTATTCTTAATTCTTAAAAACAAATGATATTTCTAGAAATCATATTACAAAATTTTGGTCCCTACGCCGGGAAACAAGTAATCAATCTTGACCCCAGGAAAAACGAAGAACATCATCCAATTATCCTATTAGGTGGGATGAATGGTGGTGGAAAAACCACCCTCATGGATGCGATACGCCTAGCTTTATATGGACAACGCGCCCAATGTTCTACTCGTGGTAACTTGAGTTATGCTGATTTTTTAACTCAATGCGTTAACAGTAACACTGACCCTTTTGAAAAAACACGTATTGAATTACTATTTGAACATATTGAAGATGACAAACCAATAAGATATCGTATTGTTCGAGTTTGGGAAAAAAACCCGAAAGACGGTAAAGATGCACTGGGAATTTTAGGTGATGATGATACTTGGCCAGTTGATTCTCTGTCTAATATTTGGGATGACTATATAGAAAATATTCTGCCATTAGGGATTTCTAACTTATTTTTGTTTGATGGCGAACAAGTTAAAGAACTTGCAGAACAAGAGACACCACCGCAAATCGTAATTGAAGCCATTCGCGGACTTTTAGGACTAGAGTTAGCAGATAAATTAGCAGTTGATTTAGATATTTTAGTCAACCGTAAACGGAAAGAGATTGCTAATACAAAAGATTTAGCTAACTTAGAAGCAATTGAGCAAAGGTTACAACAGCAGCAAGAAGAATACCAAGCTTTAGAAGAAAAATTAGCAATTATTAAGAACAAACTAGAAGAGTTAGAAACTAATCAGCAAGAAGCTTTAGATAGATTTATTTCCGAAGGTGGTAAGATTGCGGCTGAACGCAATCAACTAGAAAGGCTCAAAAATGAAAAAATCGCCGCCGCCGAAAAAATTCGGCAGTCAATGTCTGAGTTGGCTACTGATATCTTACCGTTGGCATTTATTTCTAAGTTACTGAGTCAGGTACAAGCACAAGGGGAAAAAGAATTTCGTTATCAACAAGTACAATTAGCGAGAGATGTAATTTTAGAGCGAGATAAACGCTTGATTGATTGGCTAAGTAACTTAGCTATGCCAGGGGAACAAGTTGATAAAATTCAGTCTTTTTTAGCTGAAGATGTGGATAATTTATATACAGGTTATGCACAAGCTGAATCTCCCTGGTTACTCGCTGACGAAGAAAGTTTAAGTCAATTAGATAATGCTAAATATCATTTAAAAAATATCCAAAATTCTCTAAGGCAACAGTTAGATATTCTCAAAAATATGGAAGAAGAAATTATTACTTTAGAAAGACAAGTACAAACAGCAGCCGAACCAGAAGCTTATAAAAAGCTACAGGATGCTGTGAAATTAGCTCAAAATCAACTGGCGGAAGCTAAAGCTAATTATGAAACAACTCAATACAAACTCACAGTCTTAGGAAATATTATTGAACAGACTAAGAAAGAGTTAAAAGAATATACAGATAAAAATATTGATTACAAAAATCGAGAACATCTGATTAATTCTGTGACGAGAGTTCAAGAAACTCTGAAGACTTTTCGGGAAAAGTTAACTCTGAGAAAACTTAATAAATTAGAGGAAGAAGTCAAGAATTGTTTCCTCTATTTATTACATAAATCTGATTTGGTGCATCGTATCGCCATAGATACTGAAACTTTCAGCCTGTCGCTTTATGATTTGAAAAGTAAACCAGTACCCAAACATCGCCTGTCAGCCGGGGAAAAACAACTACTGGCGATCGCATTCCTTTGGGGACTCGCCAAAGTTTCCGGCCGCCGCTTGCCTGTAGCGATTGACACACCCCTTGGCAGACTCGACTCCTCCCACCGCAACAACTTAGTAGAACGTTATTTTCCCGCCGCCAGTCATCAAGTCATTTTACTTTCTACCGATACGGAAATCGGCAAACCAGAAGTAGAAACCCTGCGCCAAAACGAAGCGATCGCCCGTGAATATCTTCTCAAATATGACTCCTCTACCCGCCAAACTACTATAGAACCTGGGTATTTCTGGTAAAGGCTTTTATGTTTGTACTTCCTCAGACTTATGGGGTAACTTAATCGTAAAAATACTGCCTTGATCTAATTTACTCTGTACATCTATGCTACCGTGGTGTGCTTGGACAATTGCTTGAGCGATCGCGAGTCCTAATCCAGAACCGCCAGTTTTACGAGAGCGATCGCTATGCACTCGATAAAAGCGATCAAAAATCCGCGATAATTCTGATTGGGGAATCCCAATACCTGTATCTTGAATTTGAATCACAGCATAGTGTTCACTACGGTTTAAACAAACCGTTACTTCACCACCTGATGGCGTGTATTGAATGGCATTGATAATTAAGTTAGAAATCAAACGATAAAGCTGGTCTTGATTACCAATAATATTGACAGGAGCAGACACCGGAATCTGAGATTTGAGGGTGACTTTTGTGGCGATCGCTAATGCGGCAAACTCTTCTATTAAGTCGCTAATAATATCATTTAAACAACAAATTTCACGCAGTATTGGGACAGGTTGACGATCTAAGCGAGATAGTAATAATAAATCTGCTACCAGATTAGTCAGGCGTTGATTTTGACGTTGTATAGTTTGTAAAATTTCCCGCGCCTCTAATTCATCCAGTTGTGACATTAAAAGTGCTGATTCTACAGTTGCTTGAGTTGCTGCTAACGGTGTGCGTAATTCGTGGGCTGCATCTGCTGTAAATTGCTGAACTTGTCTGTATGATTTATAAATTGGTTGCATTGCTAATCCTGCTAACCACCAGCTAGCAAAACCAACTAAACCAATCACAATTGGCGAACCCAACCCTAAAGTTATTTTAACTGCATCTAAATAATTACTGAAATCTTCAATACTCCGCCCGACTTGAAGATAACCCCAATCACGATTATTTTGGGTATGCAATGTTAAAGAAATTTGGTGATAAACCTTTCCTTTTCTATCTTTGAGAGTTTGCCATAATTCTTGATTAAATTCTGATGAGAATCCTTGTGGATAAGCACCTGCTGTGGCTATTAATCGTCCATTTTTATCAAAAAAACGTACATAATAATGTCCTTGGTGAATGGCACTGAGGGTATGACGTTGAGAATTTATTGACTCTGAAATACATCTTGTTTCTACTATGCAAATATTGGGTAAAAGTGTTTTTATGACTGGTTCTAATTGACCGGGTTGTTGCAATTTTAGTTCAATAGTATCATGCAATGTTCCTGCTACTGATTCTATTTCTTGGTCTAATGTCATCCAATGAGCATGAGACACAGCTTTATAAATACCAATTCCACAAAGACTTAAAATTACAGCCATCACCAGCGCATACCAAAACGCCAACTGTAGACGGGTGCGCTGAAATAATTTATTTTGATTCATGAGTGAGATTTAGTCTATATCCCATACCATGTAATGTTTCAATCATATTTTCACAGCCACTATTAGCTAACTTGCGCCGTAGTAACCTGACTTGTGCTGCCACTACATTACTAACAGGTTCTGAGTTTACTTCCCAAAGTTGATAGCGGAGTTGTTCAGAAGTCACTATTTGATTGGGGTGTTTCATGAAATATTCTAGGAGTTGGAATTCTTTATTAGTTAAAGTAATTTCCTGTTTATTTCCTATAGCATCTTTACTGATCACTTTACTATTGCCATACTCTAAAGTGAGATTTCCTACAGTTAATTCCTGGGGCTGAAATTGAGGCGATCGCCTTTGCAAAGCCCGCAATCTTGCTAACAATTCCGCCATGCCAAATGGTTTGACTAAATAATCATCAGCACCAGCATCTAACCCCATAACTTTATCTTCCATGCTGTCTTTAGCTGTGAGCATTAATACAGGCAGAGGATTATGGCGATAACGTAATTTTTTACATAATTCCAACCCAGAAATACCGGGAATCATCCAATCAAAAATAGCTAATGTGTATTGTGTCCAACTACTTTCTAAATATGCCCAAGCCTCATCACCATTCATTACCAAATCAACCAAATATTTCTGTTGGGTAAGAGTTCGCTTAATAGCAATACCCAAATCTGGTTCATCCTCGACTAATAAAACACGCATAAACTTAATATTTTCTCATTTGGTAACTTTTTATTCCTGTCTCTGTGACAACACAAAAAATCTCTACTCAATTTCATCCTAATTTCATTTTGAGGTGAAACACTGGGATGAGGTATAGCACATCCCCTTTCCCCGTAATTCAGGATTTCTGATAGCGATGTCACACTCTCTGCGATGCCAAACACTTTTAATTATGCGTAGTGTCTATAGTACACTAGCAGGCTTACTACTCATGGTAAGTCCCGCAGTAGTTCTAGCCCATGCTGGACACGGAAATGAATTTCAGGGAGGTGGTGAAGCCTCTGCTAATACTTCGGTTCAAGTAGATACTGAAACTGCTCAAAGGTTAGGGATAAAAGTTGCACCGGTCAAACTACAGCCATTGACTATTAGCATCAAAACTACAGGTCAAATAGAAACCCTACCTAGTCAACAAGCGGAAGTTACTACACCCATTCCAGGGGCAAAAGTAGTTGAGTTATTAGTAGAACCGGGTAGTGTAGTCAAGAAAGGTCAACCCGTTGCTGTTGTTACCAGTCCAGATTTAGTTGCACTGCGTGTAGAGTCACAAGAGAAACTAGCCCAAAGTCAAGCAGATTTACAACAAGCTTTAGCAGATTTAAAGTTAGCGCAACAAAACTATCAACGCTATCAACAAATTGCGGCTGCGGAAATTGCCGAAGCTGAAAGTCAATTAGCATTTGCTCAAGAAAAATATAATCAAGACAAAGATTTAGCTGAGGCTGGCGCGTTACCCCAACGTAATGCTTTAGAATCTCAAACTCAGCTAGCACAGGCGAAAGCACAACTTACTCAAGCTAATAGTCGGCGGGAAGTTATCGCCGCAGAAAATCAACTCAAACGCGCCCAGGCGGCTGTCACCGTCGCTAAGTCTCGCATTAGTCTCAGCAGTACAAACTATGAAACTCGCTTGCAACAACTAGGCATCCGTAGTAATAACAAAGGACTTGTGACAGTTACAGCCCCAATTGTCGGTAAGGTGGCAGATAGAGAAGCTACTATCGGTCAAACCTTCAATGATGCAGGTGGCAAATTAATGACGATTGTTAATGATAGTCGGGTGTTTGCTACAGCTAATATTTATGAAAAAGATTTAGATAAAGTTCGCCAAAGTCAACGGGTTAATGTCAAAATCGCTGCTTTACCTGACCGCACATTTACAGGGCGGATTACTGTGATTGATTCGGTGGTAGTAGGGGAGACGCGAACTATACCAGTGAAAGCAGAAATCAATAATCCTGGTGGTGTCCTGAAACCAGGAATGTTTGCACAATTGGAAGTTCTCACAGACCAAACATCATCACCAATGTTAGCTATTCCCACTACAGCCATTGTTGATGTCAATGGTAAGCAACAGGTTTATATCCAAAACGGTAACGCTTATCAAGCAGTGGATGTGACTTTGGGCCAAACCTCTGGGGATATGGTGGAGGTGAAGACGGGTTTATTTGAGGGAGATTTAGTGGTGACTCAGCGTGCGCCGCAATTGTACGCGCAGTCATTACGAGGGGATAGTAAATCTAGTACAGCCGAACATGAACACGGAGAAACTACTACAGCAGTAACATCTCAGTTGCCTGTACCACTATGGTTATTAGGCATTGGCGGAGGAAGTTTATTAACTACAGTAGCTTTTGTTGGAGGTGCTGTTTGGTCTAGTCGGCGGGCTAAATCTCAGTTATCTCCAGCACCGATTTTTGGGTATGAAATGGAAACTCATTTTGAGCATAACGCTCAACATCAACCACTTGCTGAATCCAGCCTGAAAAATGGCAAACAAGAAGATTATCAGGGGTAAACCATTTTTACCTTCTGCCCTTTGCCTTTCTGCAATTCTGGTGTCTGGAGTTTGTCAATGCTAAATGCCATCCTTAAATGGTCGATTGTTCAACGGTGGTTGGTGGTTTTGGGCGCGGTTGTAGTGACGTTTTTGGGTGTCTACAATCTGACTCAGATGCCATTGGATGTGTTTCCTGATTTTGCACCGCCGCAAGTTGAGATTCAAACGGAAGCGCCAGGATTAGCACCGGAAGAAGTAGAATCACTGGTGACTCTACCGATTGAAAGTTCTGTGAATGGTACGCCGGGAGTGGAAACGGTACGTTCTTCGTCGGCGGTGGGAATTTCTGTGGTGAAGGTGATTTTTAAGTGGGGGACTAATGTTTATCAGGCTCGTCAGTTGGTGACGGAACGATTGCAACAGGTGCAGGAAAAGTTACCTGAAGGTGTAGAAAATCCGCAAATTTCGCCGATTACTTCACCTATTGGGACGGTGTTGCAGTATGCTTTCACGGCTGACACAACGCCACTGATGGAAGTGCGGCGTTTGGTTGACAGGGATGTGGCAAACCGACTGTTGGCTGTACCTGGGGTATCGCAAGTGATTGCTTATGGTGGTGATGTCCGTCAGTATCAGGTTTTAGTTGACCCAGGAAAGTTGAAAGCATTTAATGTCACTTTGGATGAGGTGACAGCAGCAGCCAAGGCGGCTAATGTGAATGCGGCTGGTGGGTTTTTAATTAATCCTGAACAAGAAATTATTATTCGCGGACTGGGACGAGTTGATTCTATTGAACAGTTGGCTAATTCGGCAATTACAGCCCGTGATGGTAAGCCTGTGTTACTCCAAGATGTGGCATCTGTGCAAATCGGGGCAGCTTTAAAGCGTGGTGATGGTAGTCTGAATGGTCAGCCTGCAATTGTGGTGATGGTGAATAAACAGCCGCAGTATGATACACCGACTGTAACTAAAGCAATTGAAAAGGCGATCGCTGAGGTAAAATTAGCATTACCCCCAGATGTGAAGGTGACAGAAACCTTTCGTCAAGAAAGTTTTATTGCAGCAGCTATTGAAAATGTTACCAGTTCTCTCCGTGATGGTACTATCATCGTTGCTGTCATCCTGTTGATGTTTTTGATGAACTGGCGCACAGCTATTATTACTCTGAGCGCGATTCCCCTATCAGTTTTAATTGGGATGTTGATTCTCAATTTATTGGGTCAGGGAATCAATACTATGACCTTGGGTGGTTTGGCTGTGGCTATCGGTTCGGTAGTGGATGATTCAATTGTTGATATGGAAAACTGCTACCGGGGTTTACGCAAGAATCAAGCTTCAAGTAATCCTGAGCATCCTTTTAAGGTGGTTTACGATACTTCCGTTGCAGTTAGAGTCAGCGTGATTTTTTCTACAGTCATTATTGCCGTAGTCTTTGCCCCCATATTTACACTCACAGGTGTGGAAGGGCGGATATTTGCCCCGATGGGTGTGGCTTATTTGGTATCAATTTTTGCGTCTACCTTTGTGGCCATGACGCTTTCACCTGCACTGTGCGCGATTTTATTAGCTCATCGCAAGTTACCCTCAGATGATACTTGGGTAAATGCTTTATCGCAGCGACTTTATAAACCATTGCTAAATTTTTCTCTGCGCTTCCCGACGATTATTTTGGCAATAGCAGGAGCTAGTTTAGTCGCTTCTTTGGTGATTTTACCGAGTTTGGGCAGGGTATTTCTGCCTGAGTTTCAAGAACCATCTTTAGTTAATGCTGTGCTACTTTATCCTGGAAGTTCTCTGTCAGCAACAAATCAAGTCGGGTTCGCTATGCAAGAGGCTTTAAAAGATGACAAGCGATTTAGTACAGTGCAGTTACGAGCCGGACGCGCCCCTGGTGATGCAGATGCGGGGGGTGTAAATTTAGGACATTTAGATGTGGAATTGACTAAGGAGGGATTACAAGATAGGAAAGCCAGTATAGAAAAGCTAAGGGCAGAATTTGCCAAGATACCGGGAATTGCTGCAAGTATTGGCGGCTTTATTTCGCACCGCATGGATGAGGTATTATCAGGAGTGAGAAGTGCGATCGCTATCAAAATTTTTGGCCCAGAATTAGCCGAACTGCGTCAAATGGGGACGGAAGTACAAGCTGCTATCAAAGATATACCCGGACTGGTAGACTTACAACTTGAACCCCAAGTCCCCATTAAGCAGGTACAAATTAAATTTTCCAGAGAAGCCGCAGCTCGCTATGGTTTAACAATAGGTCAACTAGCAGAAATGACCGAAACTGCTTTGAATGGGCGTGTTGTCTCACAAGTTTTGGAAGGACAGCAATTATTTGATTTAGTAGTATGGTTGCAGCCAGAAGCACGCAATAATTTAGACATTATCCGCAACTTGTTAGTTGATACCCCCACAGGGCAGAAAATCCCCTTAGCTCAAGTCGCCAATGTTGACTATGGCACAGGACCCAACACGATTAACCGAGAAAATGTCTCACGTTTAATTGTAGTTTCTGCTAATGTTTCCGGTCGAGATTTAGGTTCTGTGGTTGATGAAATTCAAACCAAGGTCAAGCAATCAGTTCAGTTACCCACAGGTTATTTTATTCAATATGGTGGTCAATTTGAATCAGAACAACGCGCCACACAAAACTTATTGGTTTTTGGAGGGTTAGCAGTTGTAATTATTGCTGTCTTAATGTACTTCGCAGTTAAATCCGTCTCTGCCATGCTGATGATTATGATTAACTTACCTTTAGCATTGGTAGGCGGTATATTTTCCATAGCTTTAGGTGGCGGCATTATTTCTGTAGCTTCCTTAGTCGGGTTCATTACTCTGTTTGGAGTAGCCACACGCAACGGACTTTTATTAGTAGACAACTACAATAATAAATTAGCTGAGGGAATGCCTTTAAGAACAGTGATTTTTGAAGGTTCAATGGAACGCTTAGTGGCTATTTTAATGACAGCTTTAACTTCAGCTTTGGGAATGATACCTTTGGTAATTGGTACAGGTGCAGGTAAAGAAATTCTCCAGCCTCTAGCTGTTGTGGTACTGGGAGGTTTGTTTACTTCTACAGCTTTAACATTATTAGTTTTACCTGCTTTATATGCTCAGTTCAGTAAATTATTAATGCCTAAAAAACCACTTACAGATGTTGAATCAGGAAAGAAAATGATATCAATTTTTGAGTAATCCCAATTCTATGTCAAGGGGCTACGGTGTACACACAAGTTGCTTTATAAGCATTGTTAATGTAACGCCTGACATTGTTAATGCAACACCTGACATTGCCAATGCAACACTTGACATTGTTAATGCAACACCTGACATTGTTAATGTAACGCCTGACATTGCCAATGCAACACTTGACATTGTTAATGCAACGCCTAACATTGCCAATGCAACGCCTGACAGTTACTCTAGCGAGAAGCTGCTCCGCGTCTTTGGAGAGGGGTTTGTGAAGTAAGGAAGAGTTCGTAGTAAGGACTACCCTTTGCTACGCAACGCTATCGCGAACGGGTTCCGCTTGCGGTACAGTCCTTAGATGAGGACTAAAGTCCTCTCTACGAGACGCTACGCGTAGCTTGCTTCCCCACAGGGGTACACTACAAACTATTTTCTGAACTGAACTGTATTGGATTTAAGCCAACTTCGCCCGACGCAACATTACAGCATTAATTGCCACAATCACGGTTGATAAACTCATTAATAATGCTCCCACTGCTGGGGAAAGTAAAATTCCCCAAGTATAAAGCACACCAGCCGCCAGAGGAATAGCAATCACGTTGTAACCTGTCGCCCATGCAAGATTTTGAATCATTTTGCTGTAGGTTTTTTGTGCTAAATTGAGGGCTTTAACTGCGTCTAAGGGATCATCTTCAATTAAGACTAAATCCGCAGATTCAATTGCTACATTAGTTCCTGCACCAATCGCAATTCCAATATTAGCTTCTAAAAGTGCAGCCGCATCATTAATTCCATCACCAACAAAAGCAGTTGCACCTTCCTGTTTCAATTGTTTGATAATACTCACCTTGTCTTCCGGTACAACACGGGCATAATAACGCTCAATACCTAACTCCTGAGCCACTGTCCGCGCCACAGCTTCCGCATCTCCGGTAATCATGACTACTTGAATATCTTTTTCTTTGAGTTGATTAACTGCTTGTCTAGCCCTTTCCCTTACTTTGTCTGCCATTGCAATCACAGCCACAGCATTTTTATCAGTCATTAAAACTACCGCACTTTCACCGCGTTCATCTGCCATATCTAATCCTTGACGCAGAGATGATGGCAATCTCAGACTTTGTTCTGTTACCCACTCAGGACGACCAATCCGATAAGTTTGACCGTTAACTTTACCCTCCACACCCCGACCTGTGACAGTCTTAAAATCAGACATTTGGGGTAAATTCACTTGACGGCGTTCTGCGGCTTCTACCACAGCTTGCGCTAAGGGGTGTTCGGAAGAAGTTTCTAAAGCTGCGGCGATGGCTAAGGCTTGTTCTTCTGCTAACGGGTCGCTGACAATTCTTTGCACAGCAAAACGTCCTTCTGTCAGAGTTCCCGTTTTATCAAATGCCATATTTTTAATATCTTTTGCCCGTTCTAAAGCATCTCGGTTTCTCACCAAAATGGCGTTTTTAGCAGCTAAAGCTGTAGAGTTGGCAATTACCAAAGGGATGGCTAAACCAAGGGCGTGGGGACAGGTGATTACTAATACGGTAACGCTACGGTTGACAGCAAAGATTAAATCACTGAAGTATAGCCAAATCACGAATGTGAGAGTACCGACGGCGATCGCAATTATAGTCAACCAATAAGCTGTCCGGTCTGCTAAAACTTGATATCTACTTCTAGAACCCTGCGCCTCTTCCACCAAGCGCATAATCTGATTAATCGTAGTTTCGCCACCCACACGAGTAACTTTAACTTTAACTGAACCTTCACCGTTCACCGAACCAGCTACTACTTCATCCCCTTCCTGTTTAGCAACCGGACGAGATTCACCTGTGAGAAAGGATTCATTTATGCTGGTTTCTCCCTCAATCACAATGCCATCATTGGGAACTTGCTCACCTGGACGAATCAAAACAATATCTTCTGCTTGAATTTCACTTATCGGCACATCTTCAACTTTACCGTTAACTAGGCGATGGGCTTGGGCAGGTAGCAATTGGGCTAAATTTTCTAAAGCTCGGCTAGCACTTTGTACAGAAGCCATTTCAATCCAGTGACCTAGCAGCATAATATCTACTAGGGTTGCTAGTTCCCAATAAAAAAGCATTCCCCGCAAACCGAAAGAAACAGCCAAACTATAGGCAAATGCAACCGTAATTGCCAGTGCAATTAGCGTCATCATCCCGATTTGGCTGTGCAGTTCGTTCCAAGCACCTTTGAGAAATACCCAACCACCGTAAAAATAGATGATGATAGCTAAAATTGGGTTAATCCACTGCGAACCAGGAAAGGCGATCGCTTCATAATTTAACCAATCTTGTAGTTGAGTAGAAAAATACAAGATTGGCAAAGTTAACAGCAGACAGATAAAAAAGCGACGTTTAAAAATTTCTGGGCTATGTCCGGCGTGTTTGCCATGTCCAGCGTGTCCACCATGTTGTAAATGCCCTGGTTGATGCTCAGAATGGTGTTGATGTTCGTTAACCGGATGTGTAGCTGTTCGCCTATTATGATTTGTCATGATCAATAGCACTCATTATTATTGTTTTGGTATTGCATTACCAGTTCCCATCATTTGGTTCATCCTTTCCATCATTTGATTCATCTGCTGCATATTTCTCATCATTTCTTGCATTTGCATCATCATTTTTTGATGGTGTTGTTCTCTTTGTTGTGGAGTTATTCTTTGTATCATTTGCTGCATTTGTTCAGGTGTCATCTGAGACATTCTCTGCTGCATTCGACCCATATTAATTTGCATTTGTCCCATCATTTGCTGCATCTGTCCCATCTGTACCATCATTTCTTGATGATGCTGCTTCATCTGTTGTAAGTTTATTTTTGAGCTTTGCTGAGAAGGATTAGTTTGAGCAATAGACGGGACAGCACTCAATCCTAATAGAGTAAGAATAGAAACCACATAATTAGCAACAGTTGTATTTCTAGTTGTATTTTTCATAATCATTTTTTGCTCATTTTTAAAATTCAAGTTTTTAACACCAATCTAGAACAGCAAGTAACATACTCTTCTACAAACCAAACTCCTGCTTTAGTTGAGCCACCCAAGTTTTGATTCTTTCCTCTGTCAAATCCGATTGATTATCTTCATCGAGAGCAAGACCTACGAATTTCCCATCACGAAGTGATTTAGACTCAGTAAACTCATAGTTATCTGTAGGCCAATAACCTACAGTTTCACCACCTAGTTCTGCAATTTTTTCTTCCAGAATGCCCATTGCATCTTGAAATGTATCAGGATAACCAACCTGATCTCCTGCACCAAAGTAAGCCACTTTTTTACCAGAAAAATCAATATTGTCTAGCTCATCATAAAAACCTTCCCAGTCACTTTGTAATTCCCCAATATTCCAAGTAGGGCAGCCAATAATGATATAACTATATTCATTAAAATCACTTGGCTCTACTTGAGAAATATCATGTAATTCCACAGTATTTTTCTCACCAAACTCTTGTTGAATCGTTTCAGATTCGGTTTGGGTATTGCCTGTTTGAGTACCAAAAAATAACCCTATCTTAGCCATACTTACTCCTTGTAAATCTGAGAACTAAATATATTACAAGAACATTTATGAGATTAATGAGAGTGTTCAGTCTCGGTTTCCGAAGCCTTGTTATCTTGAGGTTTAGTTTCATTGATGGGAGCTAAAAATTCTAATTCTCCTCTAACTTCAGTGTGACGAATCACACCCCCACGTACACCAGTCCATGACACCAAAGCTGTAGCAATAATTACTAAGACCAACAATAATATAGTGAACCAAGTCGGAGCTTTTCTTGGAACTCTAAAGACAAGCAAAGCTATAAAACATAGCACTCCCAACATCCCTAATACTATTAATGTCTGTTCTGCTATGGCTCGATGTTGATGGATAATAGATTCTGAGACATTGGGTAGATGGTGAGCCACTGTAGCTGCTTGCGTACCCGAAAAAAACACAGGTATTGCAAGCAGTACAATAATGACAAACACCCAATAAGTAGCTTGCATTAAATCCTGATTATTCTTGAAAATGGCATAAATAAACAGTAAAAGCCCAAAAATAGCCCCCACAATTGGGAAGTGATTGAGTATCAGATGTATGTGAGTCCAGCTGAGATTCATCTGTCTTATCTGTGTAATTCTGATACTACTTAAGGATGGTACACTCTACTTTGAAGTTACCTTGCTCCTTGGCTTTACCTTAAAAATTTCCTATTGCTCAAACATCTTCCGCATGAGGTAAAGAAACTTATACCTGATGTCATATACCAAATTTCATCTGATTTTCATTTTTGTATGTTTAGCTAAAAATGTAGACAGTATTTGTTGATGACAAACTAAATACTTCTTTACATCTTAAAACCTTACTGTTGACTCTCCACTCAACTAGAGAGTATAAACTAGCAAAAATGTATTGAACATCTCAATACCAAAAATCTCTGATAAGGTGTGAACAATGCACAAACGTTTTTCTGTTTGGATTAATCAATGGTCACGTTATTTTTTGGCAGTGATTGTTACCACTGGGATTGTAGCAACTGCCTATGCAACATTCCAATTAATGAGCAAAGAAGAGAGTGTTACAGCTAGTAATCATCCACAAGTATTAGCGAACAATTCTACATCACTGCTCAATGTTAGTGCTTGGGACAAGCCAACCGTATCCTATTCAGGAATAAAAGATATTACAGTTTATCGCAGTCCCTCTTGTGGTTGCTGTGGTGCTTGGGTGGAACATATGCAAAAGCACGGATTTAATATCAAAGCAGATATCAAAACTGATGACATGGAGGGAATTAAACAAAAGTACAACTTGCCTCAAGATTTAGCATCTTGTCACACAGCAATTATTGATGGCTATGTCATGGAAGGACACATTCCCGCCGACGATATTAAGCGTTTTCTGCAACAAAAGCCTCAAGTTGCAGGTTTAGCTGTACCAGGAATGCCTTTAGGAACTCCAGGGATGGAATCAGGAAATAAAAAACAGCCATTTACCATCATGGCATTTGATAAAACAGGTGCAGTTACAGCTTTCAAAGAGTATCAATCTTACTAAGTTAGAAAAAGAGGTGAGGGGTTAAACAATCAGAGTCATGATTAATTACGATGATGAAAAAGTTAAATCGCCGTCAGTTTATTACCTTAACTGCGGCTAGTGCTGGAACGGCTATAGCTGCTAGTTGGGTATGGCAAAAAATTCATTCTTCTCAAATTGCAGCACAGCCACAAATTGACCTACCTAAGTTGCACAAAAGCACTGATGGTTTATTAGAAATTAACCTGGAAGCTAGCAACCGTGCTGTGAAGTTGGGTGATCAACAAGCATATCTATTAACTTATAACGGACAAATACCTGCGCCTCGTTTGGAAGCAAAACCAGGCGACACCGTTCGCATTCGTTTTACTAATAACCTTGCTCAATCAACTAACCTGCACTATCACGGACTACACATTCCACCTACAGGTAGTGCGGATAATGTTTTTCTCAGCATTGACCCAGAAGAGAATTTTAACTACGAGTTTACTATTCCTGCTAATCATCCAGCTAGCACGTTTTGGTATCATCCCCATCGCCACGGCTTTGTGGCGGAACAGTTATTTGGGGGTTTGGCTGGTTTATTTGTGGTGCGGGGTGAATTAGATGAAATTCCCGAAATTAAAGCCGCTAAAGAGGAATTTTTGGTACTGCAAGATTTTGCGCTGGACGGCGAGGGAAGGCTGATGTCTTCTGCACATATGTCAATGATGACGGGACGTGAAGGAGACATCATTACGGTTAATGGTCAGTCTAACCCCTCTTTTTCACTCCCTGCTCAGGGTTTAGTCCGATGGCGCATTCTCAATGCTTCGACTTCTCGCTTTTATCTACTGGCGTTGGAAAAACACCCGTTTTACCTGATTGCGACTGAGGGGGGTGCGTTGGAACAACCTGTAGAAGTCCGTGAATTACTACTGACACCAGGACAACGGGTAGAAGTGCTAGTAAAAGGCGATCGCCAACCCGGAAAATACCGTCTGCTTAATCTGCCGTACAATCGAGGTGCAATCGGTATGGGTATGATGGGCGGTAGGGGTATGATGCGAGGAAATCCCAACACACCAACAGTTTTAGCCACCGTTAACTATGATGCACCTGTAAAACCTATTGCTTTACCCAAACAACTCTCTGCAATATCAGCTTTACCAGAACCGAAACAAGTACGTCGGTTTGAACTTAATCATGGTATGGCTCCTGGTATGGGTATGATGTTTCTAATTAATGGTAAGCCTTTCGTTCGCGATCGCATTGATACACAAGTCCAACTCAATACAGTAGAAGACTGGGAGATTGTGAATACAGGAGTGATGGATCATCCTTTTCATCTTCACGTTAATCATTTTCAAGTCATTAGTCGCAATAATCAACCCGAACCCTATCGCGCCTGGAAAGATACAGTTTTAGTTCCCAGAGGCGAAACAGTTCGTATTCGTATTCCCTTTAAAGATTTTGCAGGTAAGACAGTTTATCACTGCCATATTCTCGACCATGAAGATTTGGGTATGATGGGAAATTTGATGATTCAAGCTTAGAGGGTGTTTGAAAAGTCAGGTATGTTGTAAAAAAGCTCTCTCAGTATACGCTGTGAATAGATAATCAACAGCACCGAGAGAGCGACATGAGTAAAGCTTACCCCAGTAACCTGAGCCTCGCACAATATGAATTTCTTAGCGACTTGATTCCAGAAGGGAAACCGGGTGGTCGTAAGCGTGAAGTCGATATGTGGGAAGTCCTGAATGCAATTTTTTACATCCTGCTAGAAGGAGTGAGATGGCGATGCCTACGGCGGGCTACGCCTACGCTACCTGGGGACTTTCCTACGAGAGCAAACAGTGTACACATATTTCCGAAACTGGCGTAAAGACGGGACATGGTTGCACATTCACGATAGTCTCCGAGAGTGGACGAGAATCGAAATTGAACGTCATCCGAGTCCATCGGAAGCGATAATTGATAGCCAAAGCGTCAAGAGTGCGGCAATGGTGAGTCAATCAGTAGGCTTTGATGCTGGCAAGAAAATCAAAGGACGCAAGAGATTTATGACCGTTGATACCTTGGGGTTAGTGCTGCGGGTTTTGGTAACAGCAGCCAATGTCGGTGAGCGAGAAGGAGGCAAACAAGTTCTCCAACGAGTTAAACAGTCTCAGCCACAATCTCGGTTAACCACCATCTGGGTTGATGGTGGCTTTGATGGGGAACCGTTCATGCAGTGGGTCATGAATTTTTGTCGCTGGATTGTACAGGTGGTGCTGCGACCAGAGCAAAGCAAGGGCTTTGTTTTACTCAAAAAACGTTGGGTGGTGGAACGCACTTTTGGCTGGTTCATGGGATGTCGGCGATTGGTCAGAGATTATGAATTATTGCCCGAAACCTCAGAAACTTTTATCTATCTTGCAATGATCCGTATTATGGTGAAGCGATTGGCTTAATTTTTGACTCCCTAAAACTTTTCAAACATCCTCTAAATTATTGGCAAAAAGAAAAAGAGCTATGAATCAAAGAGATTAGCTCATGATATTGGAGAAATAAAATTAATAGAGAGAAGAGTTAGCTGGCTAATTGATAATAAATTAAACAATCATCAGGTAAAAGATTTAAGATAAAGTCTCTTTCGGGATTCCAATTAGAGATGTGTTTTTCATTCTTAAATTTAACTAAATGAATAGACTGAAAGCATTGAAAAATCCAGCGTAAAGTGGGGCGGTCAGTCGATTTACCTAACTGATTCTTAATTGTTGATTGAGATTTTCTGAGTGCAGTCCTGATTTGACGTTGAGCCAAGGTATAAACTAGCAGACATAAACCCATAATCATTGCCAATGACTCTATTCTCTCTGGACTTTTGAGGAAAATACTGTCGGCAAAAAATAATGGGTCTTTCAGGAAAGCAAATCCTCTTTCACAAGACTGCTGGGCTTTATATTCATTCAACATCGAGTCATTGCTAAGTTCATTTAAATCTAAAACATTAGTGGCAATAATGAAACGTCCTGCACCCAGAACTTCTGTGTTAATTTTACTTTCGTCCTGGGAAACTGTCGCTGATATTTGGTATGCTGTTTCTACTTGATTATCTTGATTTTTGAACTTGATTTCAGTAACTTGGCTCGACTGAATTTGATGGTATTTAAATTGTTTTGATAGTTTGGTTAATGCCTTGACAGCATCAACCTCACAAGCAAATTTATCTTTTGATAATTCTTTTAACTCAAGAACAGCTTTCGATTCAGCTTTCGTAATTTTTTGTGAAAGTTTACGCAGGTCTGATGCTTTTCGCTCTTGACTTTGCACTACCAACCATCTTTGCTCTATTCCTGCATAACTTACAATTTTTGCAGCAAATTTATATCCTGGTAAGTTACTATCAATAAATTCTGATGCTGCTAATGTTGATATTAATGATTGTGCTGCTTTAATGGTTAATGGCACTCGACATAACCAACGTAAATCCGACATTAATTTCAGATTTGATTCTGTGTATAAAGCCGAGTCTGCAACTATGAGACTATCAACTTCTAATTGTTTTTGATACTCTACTGCTATTTGACCAAAGCAGGATGAGTCAGCTTGATTTCCAGATGCTAATTTTAAAAATATTGGTATATCTCCATCTCCCGAACATATTAGTTCTATGATAAATTGTTTTAAGTCTGGTCTATGGTCACGGGAATAGCCATAGGTGATGGTAATCTCTTTTGGTGATTTTACTACTAATTCTTCTGATTCTTGGGTATTTCCTATTTGTTGATTCTCAAATATTACTTCTGGTAATCTGGTGTTGTACTGCCCATGTACGTGCATTGATGACGAATCTAAATGTGATGATGACAGAGATACACCAAATTTTTGGGCAGCTTTTAAGGCAATGATAGAAAATATTGTATCCAGTCCTTTGATAAATAGTTTATCCATGACTCTTCCCAGCTTATCGTCGTTGAGATATTCTGGTTTTACTCCTACTCCCATTAAATGCTCACAGGCTATTGTTTCAAAATATTTGGGAAACATATATAAAGGTTTGGATACAAATCCTAACCCATTCAATATCATGGCTTTGACAACATGACCTGAACTGATTTTTTCTCCTTTTTCAACTCCTATTAATTCATTGATTATTTCTACTAATCCTATCCTATCTATTATTCCTGCTACTATCCCTAGATGGTCTATGTTCTGAATTTCCATTTCTTGGGGTGGCAATTGCACAACAGATTTCTCCACAGCTTCTGTTGTGATTTTCTCATTTATCTTTTTATGAGCAATTAATTTTTTTCTCTGAACTTTTCTTTTCCTTTCTTTTATCTCTGCGGCAAAACTTCACTTTCTCACTCCCCCTGTCGATTTTAATGCAACTTATTCTCATTACCTCTCTTAGCAATTGAATTGACTTTAGTTCTTGTGTACTACTTTGCTGGCTTTGCTTGATGTGTGACAGTTAGGGTGCGGAAGGTGGGTTATTAATATTTGGAAACGTTACAATACAACGTCTCCAAATGTTAGATTTGAAGTGTTTGGGATGCTTATCTTTTAAGAAAACGTTGACGCATACGGATTACAAAAATATTCACCTCTGGTATTTTCATCAAAGAGGCGATCGCAGCAAATACAGTAATCCCTACCAAACCAGATACGCACAATTGCAAGATTTGAATTAATAAACCCTCTTTACCCAAGACTTGCTGAGAACCAACCAAAGTTGCAAAGCTGGCAATCCCAGCGACTACACTACCAGCCGTTAGTCCTAAAATGGGGACACTCCACTCACGTAAGGGTAAACCATTGAGTCGGCGGTGCAGTAGCCATAACAGCATTAACATCGAGCTACAATTAACACCGACTGTAGCTAACACCAAACCAGGCGCACCAAAAGGTTTAACTAAAATCCAATCTAGAACTGCATTGAGCAATATATTAAATGTGCTGATGCGAAACGGTGTTTGTCCATCCCCCAAGGCGTAAAATACTCTGACTAAAACATCACGACCCAAGTAGGCAAACATCCCGATACCATAGGCGACGAGTAGGGATGAAACCAACTGCGTAGCTTC
This sequence comes from Nostoc sp. PCC 7524, assembly GCF_000316645.1. Taxonomy (NCBI): domain Bacteria; kingdom Bacillati; phylum Cyanobacteriota; class Cyanophyceae; order Nostocales; family Nostocaceae; genus Nostoc; species Nostoc sp. PCC 7524. Next base: position 1,017,116 of record NC_019684.1, on the reverse strand, counting down.
TTGTTTAAACGCACCCCGTTCATACACCACCTGCACAATTGGCACAGATAAAGCTACTAGCAGCGCCCCTAGCGGTAGCATCGTCACAGCAGTGAGTAATAGTCCCTGACGAATGCGTAACTTCAAATCTGGCCAGTTTTCCGGTTCGGCTAGCTTGGCAAATATGGGTAATAACGGCAGCAAAATTATATTAGAAATAATCCCCAAGGGAGTTTGGACTAATAAATTAGCGTAGTTAAAACCAGCCGCCGCCCCCTGAATGGGACTGGCAAAATATAAGTCAGTCGCCACATTAATCGGCATCATTCCAGAGGAAATTGTGGCTGGAGTCATGACTTTAATTACTTCTTGTACTCCAGGGGCTTGAAAATCAAACCTCAGCCGTAATGTACCGAGTCCCAAACGCCACTGCACAACTAACTGCACCAACCACTGAAGAATTGCCCCAGCTAGAGTTCCCACGGCTAAAACCACACCACCGATGAAGGCGTATTCTGGCTTGATAATGTCTTTGCCTAGTTGTAAAGCTAATACACCAATACCACCTACCACTGTGATACTAGATAGCAGAGGACTAATAGAAAGTAACCAATATTGATTAGCTGCGTTGAGAGTGCCGAAACCAATGCCAATCAAGCCGGAAAATAGAGCCATTGGGGCCATGATTTGCAGCTGTTGAATGGCGATCGCTCTAGTTTGAGCATCCAGGCCATAACCCACAATATCAATCATGTTCCCAGCAAAGAGAACCTGCACTATCGTCACCAATAACAGGATGCTACCCACTAAAGTAGTCACCGTTTCCACTAGGGGGGCGGCTTCTTCCTGCTTGCGCTTGGCTAAAACGCTGACGATCGCACTATGTAAAGGCCCGTTGACACCGCCCAATAATACTAATAAAAACCCAGGAATCACGTAGGCGTAGCTATAAGCCGTAGCCGCCGCACCTACACCAAAGGCAGCTGCGATCGCTTGCTGCCGAATTAAACCAAATACTTTACTAATTAACGTGGCTGCGGCAACAATGCCAGCAATCCCAGCAAAAGAACGAGTGGGTTTTGGCTCTTGATTAGTCACAAATAATAACCGACAAATTTTAAAATTAGTCAATAGTCAATAATCTAATGACTTGGCACTAACGACAACCCAAACTTTCGCGTGTAGCAACACCAGTGACAGGATTGATACCATCTGCTCGTTCGCACAGCAAAGACACTTGATAGCGGTCTATGATAGCATCTGTAAAATCAGCCCCAGTAATATCCGCATCATAAAAACGGCTGCGGGTTAAAGTTGCTTCTGTGAAAATCGCATTTTTTAAATTGGCACTGTCTAAAGTTGCCCGATCTACTAAAGCACCTGTTAAATTAGCCCCTGATAAATTAGCGTTTAATAAAACGCCTTTAGTAAAAATAGCATTAGTTAAATTCGCACCTTGAAAATTCGTACCTCGCATTTCCGCCGCCACAAATGTTACACCAGCTAAATCAGTATTAGCAAAGTCACGATTTTCTAAATTTATATTGCTGTAATTAATTGTATTCAGTTGAGCAAAAGCTGGCTTGGGATTGATGATGAGCCAAAACCAAGCCAGCAACAAAATTACAATTAAACTAAATAATCTCAGCCAAATCTTCTTCATAAATTTATCAAACTCAGGTCTGAGTCCTGAGTTGCGAGTCCTGAGTTCTGAGTGAATTATAGAGAATTTCCGATCACTCAGCACTCATTAATCAGCACTACTGAACTACTTCCAATCCTTCCCAATGCGGATGGTAATGTCAGATTCTAAATCCCCAGTGGATTTAACTTGGACTAAACCCAATCCTAAGATGTTTTGTAGTTCAATTGCTGCGGCTCGATTACCCCTTTGCACAATAATTTGGGTCTGACGTTGAGTATCAGGCCACTCTGGTGTAGTGTAAATATTTGTAAAACCTTTCTGTTTCAAGTAAGCAATAACTTTTTCAGTTAGTTGAGGTTGATTGGAAGCATTTTGAATAGCAATTCTGAACTTAGAAACTGGGCGTGAATCAGACTTCAGTCCAGGAATATCTACGCCAACATAATTGTTCAATAGATTTTGCTGACCAGTCAAATTTAGCCAATAGCTATTGGGATCTTTACTAAATTTGCTGAATGTCCCAGGCAACATGGTCATTTGGAAATTATCCCGTTCTAAATTCACGGAAAAATTCACCAAAGCCATCATTTCTTCTATCTTCAAATTGGAATCAAAATATTTCCGCATCAGGCGGGTTAATTGGGGCAATCGGGGTAATACAGTCGGACTATTGAGCCGTTGTAGCAATGCTGCTACCACTGCTTGTTGTCGCTGTACTCGTGTGAGATCCCCTAATCCTTCCTCCCGGTACCGAACAAACAATTCTGCTTGTTCACCGTTGAGGGTTTGCCAGCCACTCACTAAACTGACTGTAGAGCGAGTGTTGGGGTCTTGATAGGACATGGCTTTGGGTACAAATACCTCCACCCCACCCAACTGATCAACTACCTGTCTTAAGCCACTGGTAGAAATGCGAATGTAGCGGTCAATCCGGGCATTATTTAAGGTGCGGCTGACTACCCTAGCTGCCAACACTGGCCCACCTTGGGCGTTAGCTTCTGACACCTTAGTCAATCCCTGCTCTGGGATGGCAATCATTGTATCCCTAGGAATTGACAATACCCTCATGGTTTTACTAGCGGGGTTGAGTCTGACTAGCATCATAGTATCGCTATTGCCAGAAAAACTCTCCGCCGAACCATCCACAGCACCTTTGACTGGCTCAATCCCCATGATGAGAATATTCATCGGTTTGGAGAGTTGATACTGGGAGATTTTGCTCCATAATTCCCCAGGTAAAGGCATTTTCTGTTCATCTTGACCAGAAAAACCTAATTCTTCGTCGGTGCGGTCTAGGTTGCTCCATAAAGGAGTCCACAATGCCAAAGTAGATGCCAAAAGACCTGAGAGGATGATCCCCAAAACAACGGTCAAAATCCACAATAGCCAGCGAGGCATGGCCAAACCCAAACGCTCATACAGCTCATTGGGGATTGCGCCTACAGACTCGACGACATTACGAGAAGCGATCGCACTCTGCTGTTGTGGTCTAACTTCTATTTCTCCTGTTGTAGCTGGTTGAGCTATCACCTGATGATCTAAGCGTTGCAGTTGCGAAGGTTGTAGCCCCAGTTCCAAATCTGGTATTTGTTGCGGCGTGACCTGATTATCTGAAAATTGAACCTGTTTAATCACAATTATCTCCCCACTCAACCACTCCCTAAAAGTTATGTTAATCCATGCCCCCAATCTTGCCAGTGTCAGACCACACTGTAAACTTGAAATGTTCTACCGTAGGTGTGTATGACAACATGAGTAGTTCATTGTTCCCAGTAATCCTGGCAGGTGGCAAAGGTGAGCGTTTTTGGCCCCTCAGTCGCCAAGACCGACCCAAGCAATTTTTAAGTCTTGATGGTAGCTCTAGAAGTCTATTACAAGCAACCGCCGAGCGACTGTTAACCTTCGCAGGCAGTTGGGATGACTTGTGGGTAATCACCTCTAGTCAGTTAGGACAAGGGGTGAAACAACAACTACCCGAATTACCATCGCCAAATTTATTGATTGAACCGCAGGGGAGGGACACAGCCGCCGCCGTAGCTTGGACAAGTTTAGAAATTCAAAAGCGTTACGGAGATGACGCTATTATTGGCTTTTTTCCCTCTGACCATTGGATAGCTGACCAACAAGCATTTAAGCGTACATTGGATGCTGCTACCCAACTAGCGGCAAACACAGCAGCGATTGTCACTTTAGGAATTAAGCCTACTTTCCCATCAACTGGTTACGGCTACATTGAACAAGGTGAAAAAATTGGTAGCTTTAATGAGTTGCCAGCTTATCACGTCAACCGCTTTACTGAAAAGCCCGACCGTGGTAAAGCAGAAACATTTCTGTCTACGGGCAGATTTAGCTGGAATAGCGGGATGTTCGTGTTTCGGGCTGGTGTTGTTCTCAATGAACTATATACTCATGCACCTGAAATCATCGAGCCATTGGTAAAACAGGGTGTTGATATTTATCCCCAGTTACCTAAAAAAAGTATAGACTATGCACTCATGGAAAAGACTAATTTAGCATATGTCTTACCGGCAGATTTTGGGTGGGATGACTTAGGTGATTGGAATGCGATTGAACGCCTACTGAAAAAACCCGATAGTCCCAATGTTGAACTTGCTACCCATGTAGGACTAGATACGCAAGGGGCTATAGTATATGCTACTAATCCAGAAGATGTAATTGTTACTATAGGTTTAGAGGATGTGGTGATTGTGCGCGATCGCAATGTCACTCTCATCGTCAATAAAGAACGTACTCAAGAAATTAAGCAGGTGATCAAAAATCTGCAAAACGATCCCCGATTTAGCGACTTGCTATAGCCATTAACTGGAAAAGTTAAAACCCGTGGCAGAGGCTGAAATGCGGGGTTTTTATTATAACTAACGAAGGCAGGAGGCAGGGGGCAGAGGGCAGGAGGCCGAAGGCAGAAGATTCTCCCTTGTCTTCCCCATCTCCCCCCACTCCCCACTCCCCACTCCCTACTCCATATCCCCCACCATGTTCCTGACTCAAACTGTTCCCCGGCAACGAGAAATTATTGAAGTCGTTCTCCGTAACGGCTGGGATTATATGCGGCGACTGCTGACAGGGGGTAAAGCCGATGAACCCCAGCTACCCACCCCGGCGGTTTTGAAAAATATTCTCGTGGATTTGGGGCCAGTTTATGTCAAACTCGGTCAGCTAATGTCTACCCGTCCGGATTTACTCAGCGCCCCCTATATTGAAGAACTTTCCACGCTGCAAGATGAAGTGCCGCCTGTTCCTTGGGCAGAAATTGAAATTGTCATCCGCCAACAACTCAAACGCCCTTTAGAAGAGACTTTCCAGAATATTAATCCTATCCCTGTAGCGGCGGGATCAATTGCCCAAATCCATCGCGCTACATTGGCTGATGGACGGGAAGTTGCCATGAAGGTGCAACGACCGGGGATCGATATTACAGTGGCTCAAGATATCGCTTTAATTCAAGGGATTGCTGATTTGGTGGCGCGTACCGATTTCGGGCAGAACTATGAAATTAAATCCATTGCCGAAGAATTTACCAGAGCTTTAGAAGCTGAGTTAGATTTTACACGAGAAGCCGGTTATACAGACCAACTACGGCGTAATTTATCGCACAGTCGCTGGTTTGATCCCCAACAAATTGTAGTAGCGGAAATATACTGGCACTTAACTACAGAAAAATTAATGGTGATGGAATGGCTAGAGGGAGTGCCAATTCTATCGGCGAATTTCAGCAACAATGATGGGAAAGACCCAGTAGCAGAACGGCAAGCCATCACCACCCTACTATTTCGCGCTTTCTTTCAACAGTTATATATTGATGGCTTTTTTCATGCTGATCCCCATCCTGGCAATATCTTCTATCTTAACGATGGTCGTGTTGCCCTGATAGATTGTGGCATGGTAGGCAGACTTGATCCCCGCACTCAGCAGATATTGACAGAAATGTTATTGGCGATTGTGGATTTAGATGCGGGGAGGTGCGCCCAATTGACTCTACAACTGGCAGATTCCGCACAGCCTGTAATTGTGGCACGGTTGGAAAGTGATTATGACCGGATGCTGCGGAAGTATTATAACGTCAGTTTGACGGAGATGAATTTTAGTCAAATTTTTTATGAAATTTTGCAAGTGGCGCGAAATAATAAAATTCGCTTACCCAGTAACATGGGCTTGTACGCTAAAACTTTGGCGAATTTAGAAGGGGTAGCGCGGACTTTTAACCCAGAGGTAAATTTATTTGAAGAAATCCAGCCATTAATTACAGACTTGTTTCGGCGGCAATTAGTAGGGGATAATCCAGTGCGATCGCTCCTCAGAACAGCCTTAGATATCAAAAGTCTCTCATTACAATCTCCCCGGCAACTTGAACTGTTATTAGACCGAGTAACATCCGAAACCCTACGCTGGAATTTTTCATTGCATGGTTTAGACGGTGTACGCCGCACAATGGACGATGCAGCCAATCGCCTCTCCTTTAGTATCTTAGTAGGTTCCCTGATTATGGGGGCAGCAATTATTACAACTAAAGCCCAGACAACTCAGTTGTCATTTTTAAGCAGCGTTCTGTTTGCGGCGGCGAGTTTGTTGGGATTGTGGTTGATTATCAGTATATTGCGATCGGGTCGTTTGAAATAAAAGAACTTTCAAACAAAAAAATATTTAATATACAAGGGTGCGTCAGTCACAGAAACCCTTAACATACCGAGAAATTACTCATACTGACGCACCCTACCGACTGTGGTTAACTAACTCGACCATAAAGGTGATCTACGGCTTTAACATATATATATATGTCAATTATCATTGCCGAAAACCTCAGTAAATCTTATCCGGTGGCGGTGAAAGAGCCAGGAATTAAAGGCACAATCACCCACTTTTTCCGCCGCACCTACCGTTCAATTAAAGCCGTTCAGGATGTTTCCTTTGAAATTGCTCCCGGTGAAGTAGTAGGATTTCTAGGGCCAAATGGTGCTGGGAAAACTACCACACTCAAAATGCTCACAGGGTTAATTCATCCTTCCAGTGGTGTAGTCAAAGTAGCTGGTTACGTCCCCTTTAAACGCCAAGAAGCATTTTTGCAAAAAATCACCTTGGTTATGGGGCAAAAACAACAATTACTCTGGGACTTACCAGCCATAGATTCTTTAAAGATTAACGCAGCTGTTTACAACATCTCGGATAAAGAATTTCACCGCCGGGTAGGGGAACTAACAGAAATGCTGGCTTTAGAAGGGAAGTTGAATCAGCCAGTACGGAAACTGTCTTTAGGTGAACGCATGAAAGCTGAATTATTAGCAGCACTTTTACACCGTCCCCATGTGTTGTTTTTAGATGAACCCACACTAGGGTTAGATGTCAATGCTCAAGTAGCAGTACGGGATTTTCTGCGTGAGTACAATCAGCGTTATCAGGCAACAGTGTTATTAACTAGCCATTACATGGCAGATATTACAGCTTTATGTGAACGAGTGCTGTTGATTCACCAAGGAAAGCTGATGTATGACGGTAGCTTAGATGGACTGTTAGAACGGTTTGCTCCCTACCGAGAAATCTATGTAGAGTTAGCCCAACCTCTACCAATGGAAAAACTCAGAGCCTATGGTGATGTGCAACTTGTGGAAGGACGAGCCGTGCATTTTATGGTGCAGCAAGAGTTACTCACCCGCACAGTATCAAAGATTTTGGCTGATTTGGAAGTCATAGATTTAACCGTAACTGAACCGCCTGTGGAAGAAGTGATTGGACGAGTTTTTCAAGCAGGAGTCGTTTAAATAATTCAAAAGTAAATGAAAAGAACTATTAGAAAAGCTCTAACTTTCCTGACAGTTTACTACGCCTATATGGTGGAGTATCGAGCAGAACTAATTTTATGGGTTTTGTCTGGCTCTTTACCAATTATTTTGATGGGAGTTTGGATAAAAGCATCACAAAGTGGGCAGTTTGGTTTAACACCAGTTGATTTTGCCCGTTACTTTCTCACAGTTTTTGTTGTCAGACAAATATCAGTTGTCTGGGTAATATATGAGTTTGAAAGGGAAGTAGTAGAAGGTAAACTATCACCTAAACTATTGCAACCTCTAGACCCAGTATGGCACCATGTTGCATCCCATCTCTCTGAACGGGTTGCTCGCATACCGTTTGCGGTTTTACTCATAGTGTTGTTTTTTTTCCTCTATCCCCAGGCTTTTTGGTTGCCAAGTTTGAGGCAATTATTATTATTTTCTGTGGCAGTGGTGCTAGCATTTGTTTTGCGGTTTGTGATTCAGTACACCTTTGCCATGTTCGCCTTTTGGACGGAAAGGGCTAACGCTATAGAAAATTTTTGGTTGTTGTTTTATTTGTTTTTATCTGGTTTAATCGCGCCATTAGAAGTATTTCCTGAACCTATAAGGCAGATAGTTGTATTTACTCCTTTCCCTTACTTGATTAATTTTCCTGCTAGTCTGTTGATAGGAATACCTGTGGATGTAGCACGAGGGTTTTTGTCACTAATAGCTTGGATATTAATCTTTTTAGTTGCGAATCGCTGGCTATGGCGTGCGGGGTTGAAAAGATACTCTGGCATGGGAGCGTGAGTAAATAGATTAAGTTAGAGAAGTTTGAAAACTTTGAATGAGTTCACCCAATTCATTTACAGTATTGATAGTTTTGATGCTTTGTTGAATTGTCTTAAGTTGCTCTAAATTGGATATCTGAGAGATTTCTGAAATCAGTTGTAAACCCTCATATCCAAATTTTATTTCTAATCCCAGTTCAATACCTGAGAGTATTTCTTCTTTTCTTCCTTGTTCTCTACCCTCTCTCAAAATTTGCTGATACCAAGGAGATTCACTTAATACTGCCATATCCCACCTCATGATTTGTTGAACTAATGCACTATCTAATACGAAGGTAGCAAAAAAAGCCATCACTGTTTCTAATTGGCTCAATTGCTCATCAGCGCGAAGCATTTGCAATGCTCGCTGTATTGTCGATTCTTCTGCACCACCCTTGAGTATGGGTACAAAGGGAAGCAAGGATATTAAAGACTTAGTAAAAGCTATTTCTACATTTACTTCCCAAAAATTAATAACTCGGTAGTCTTGACGCGTCTGTAAGCCAGCAAATTCTGATTCATAGCGGGTAGGAATTGGTGTATCGTTTTCTTTAAGAAGATTAACTAATACTGGATAGGTAGGTAAATTATATTTCTCTTCGGCTAGTGCTGCATAAGCCCGCATTCTTTTAGGCATTTCAGGCTTGTATCGTAATTGTATCTCGTTGAGGACTAGAAACTCTCCATATCTGGGGCTTGTCGCACGAACTAATACATCATTTTCACGGCTAATCCATTGGAATTCAGAATTAATAATTTCTCCAGCGAGAATATCATCAATTTCTGTCACCCATCTAACCCAGTTTTTAGGTGCAAGGCCAATTAACTTTTTAGTGCTGATATCTGATTTTTTAGTCATATGCACCTGAAAAAGATAAATTATATTAACATTTATTTAATAATTGTCCTAAACTTATCTACTGAACCTAAAGAATAATCTTCTAATTTAAAATCAGCAAAAGGTTTGTTTTCTAATCTATCGCGGAGGGCTTCATCTAGAATTACACCTGGAGATTTATTTTTCACTCCAATAATAATCACACTACTTTGATATCTTGTGACATCTTGATTGGGTTGACAGCCGCTTCGTTGAAATTGACCTAAATTTAATAGGCGATAAACTTTAACGCTAGGAATATTTTGAAATAATTTTTTAGCTAATATTTGGATGTTTTGGGAACGCTCAAATGCTCTACGTTGTGCAGTTTGTAATCTACTATTACAAGAAGCTATGCCTACAGAAATAATTTCATTAGGTTCTTGCATTATTTCTTGTATGCCTTCTTGCTCTAACATTAACTTTAAAACATCGAGACTAATAATTTGATTATTATTGGTAATTTGAAAATTACTTTCTGCCAGCCATTTATACTCTATTGATAAAACAGCTATATTAAATTCAGCAATTCTACCTTGACTATCCCTACCTGCTTCATAGGGAAAATAGTCAATTTTACCTTTTCTTTCTGGCGATTGCGTTGGTAATGGCAATAAGGCTGTGAATTTTGGATAACCTGCCATAAAAGCAACTACACTGAGCAAACCTAATGAAACTAACAAGGCAACAAATAGCGCCATTAACGGAATTTTTGTGGTCTGCTTGACTGATGATAATGGCTGTGATGGAATTTTTGGCTGGGGGAATTCTAAGGTTTGGGGCTTTTTTGGGATATTGATGTTTTTAGTTTCCAGAATAGTTTTTGGCTGTGCAATTTCATTGAGGCGTTGCAAAATTTCTTTGGCATTGACGGGACGCTTAGTTAAGTCTGAGTTCATTAACCAATCAATTAAATTTAATATCGGCGGTGCAATTTGATTGGCATAATTACGCCAATTTAATAAGTTATGGTGTGCATCATACATATCCAATGGGTGTTTTCCTGTGAGTAAGAAAACGAAGGTGCGTCCCAATGCAAAAAAATCTGATTGTCGTGTTACTTTGCCCTGTATTTGTTCTGGGGCGCTATAACCAGAAGACATGGTAGGTGTGGTACTGCGATTTAGATAATTTCTGGCTATTTCTTTGGCTGTACCACAGTCAATTAAAACTAATTGTCCATCTGGCCTGATGATGATGTTAGATGGCTTAATATTTAAGTGTAAATATTGCTGGCTATGGACTAAATCTAAAATCTCTGCTAACTGTTTCAACCAATTTATAGCTTGTGCTTGAGAAGTCGGTTTTTGTTGTTTTTCTAACAACTTTTCTAAGTTCAGTCCGTCAATTTTTTCTTCGACAATGCAGTACAGAATCAAACCGTTTCTAGTTTGATGCTGAAAATACGCGTCTACTCTGGGAATACCTATATGATTTATTTGTCCCAAGACAACTGATTCTTGGCGAAACAGTTCTACTGCTTGAGTATCGTTGGTGAGATTTGCTCGTAGTACCTTAAGAATTTTTGTTGTTTCTTGTTCGTATACTTCATAGACTTGGCTAAATCCATTTGTATCACTCAATAAACGCATCACCCGATAGCGTCCCACTAATTCCAATGGGGAACCACAACTTTGACAAAAGCGGTTGTTTTCATTGTGGGAATGATTAGGTTTGGGACAAGCTGGATTGATACAAAGGCTCATGTTAGGGAGTCAATAGTCAAGAGTCAATAGTCAAAAGAATAAAATTGAGCTTTACTCTTTTGCTGCTGTCTGTTAATCATGAAATTGGTTTTACTTAAATTCTGCTAAAAATGTTGCGATCGCGTGGTTAAATGTTTCTGGTGCAGTCAAGAAAGGCCAATGATTTCCAGGAACTTGACATAACCGGAGGTTCTTTAGATAGGTTTTATAGGGTTTGATTTGCCAATCTAGGCGATTTAGTCCTTTTTCTGGCTGGATAAATAGGGATGGGGTTTCTAGGGGGATAGTAAAACCAGGTACGCGCATCACGTCTTCAAAAATGCCATCACGGGCGGCGATGGTGAATTTGCTCCCCCAACTACCATCAGGTTTTTGTTCTAGTCCAGTTTGGAAGACTTGCTGTTGTAATTGACTCCAACCCTGATATTGATTTAATTGCTGTGCTTGTTGCTCTGCGTCTGCGTAGCTGGTAAATGGCCCCATGCCTTTGAGAAAGGATAAGTAACGGTACAACAAAGGGAAAGTTAACCGCAAGACGCTGGGCATTTTCCAGATAAAGATGGGGTCTACTAGAACTATACTCCGCAAGCGTTGGGGGTTGACTCTCGCCCAAATGGCGGCTAATTTACCTGTCCATGAATGACTGACGATATGAGCAGATGACCACCCCAAATGATTCATGAGTGCTTCTAGATCTGCGATCGCACTGTCAAAAGTATAGTCTGTTTCTGGCTTACTGCTCTCACCATGACCACGCATATCCGGCGCAACTATATGATAGTCTGCCGCTAAATATTCTCCTAAACTCAACCACACTAAAGCATGGTCAGCTAAACCATGTAGCAGCAGTAAAGGTTCTTTACCTTGGTTCCACTCCAAGTAAGACAATTGAATATCAGGTGTTGATAAGGTGTGACGTACAGGCTGCATCTGATGACATCCATCCTGGGAGAGATAGCTTGGCGCTTATTATGGTACTGCGAAAGTCTGGAGCTACCAAGGGTGGAGCTAGATGTCCTATTTAACTACGTGGGATTTGCTCAAAAGGTATATCCATCACAGGAAAATTTTCCCAACCAGGGGCATCAAAGTGCCACCATTCTGTAGATAAACCAATAAATCCTTGTTTTTTCATCACATCTTCAAGTAACTGGCGATGTTTGCGGGCTTGAGTGCTACCGCCAAGATAATTTCTATGGGCTGCTGGTGTAAAAGCATCAAATGCACTAGGCATTTCTAATTCTTGCCCCTTGACCAACACTAGCTAGCAATCTAACTGGCATTTTAGCAGGTGATGATTGTGACACATTAACAACTGGAACTGTGTCGGGAATTAGCGGTGCTTGAGTTGACGGTTGGGATGTAGATAAAGACTGTTCAATACTTTGCAAACGCTGCAAAATTTCTGTAACATTTTGGGGTCTGTTGCCAGGAAATGGCTGCATCATTTCATCAATTAAATCTGCTAAGGCTGGGGAAATATTATGAATATTAGTGCGCCACATCAACTGACCTGTATGGTATTCTTCGGTAAATGTTGTAGGAGTTTGGCCTGTAAGCAAATAAACAAATGTGCGCCCTAAAGCAAAAAAATCTGATTGTGGTACCGCTTTACCATTCATTTGTTCTGAAGGTGTATAACCTGCGGAAATAATACCTGTAACTTGCTGCCCTTCTAACTTTTGCATGAAAGTTTGGGTAACTTCCCGCGCTGTACCAAAATCAATCAATGCCAGTTGCCCGTCTGGTTTTAACATGACATTGGAGGGTTTGATATCTCGGTGAAAATATTGTTTTTGGTGAACTGTTTGGAGGATTTCTAATAGTTGTTTTAACCAACGTATGGCTGCACGTTCAATGATGGGTTCATTGTTGCGGGTTTGCATCCATGTTTCTAGATTCATCCCCTCGATTTTTTCCATAATGAGACAGTGCAGAGAAGAGCTATTTTTAGGTTGAAAAATAAAATAACCATCCGATTCAACTCTGGGAATACCCGGATGATGCAGTTGTTGTAAGACTGTTGCTTCTTGTTGAAACAGTTCTACTGCTTTGGGATGAGTATTATGCAGAACCTTTAAAATTTTGCGTGTACCATTATCCTCAACTTCAAAGGTTTTGCCAAAACCACCGCTACCCAATGGTTTAATGACTCGATAGCATCCTTGCAGAAGCAAATCAGAACCGCAAGCTGCACAAAACAGTGACATATCGGTGTTTTGTGGCTGGGAACAGTGAGGATTGATGCAATAACTTATAAGTAGCAGCAAGGAAACTACACCTGTAGTATAGGAGTGGGTAAATATAGCTGACAAGAAATTAGATGTATTGTAAATTTCGCACAGGGGTGGTGACTCTCGCGCTATAAAAAGAATAATGAAGAGTAAAAAGCAACGTCACCCCCTGCGTCAATCACTGGCAGTTTTCCGTTATAGCGGAAGGGCAATAAATTTGGTGTGGACGACTAGCCACACTTTGACGATGATTCTGGCTAGTTTAACTTTATTGGCTGGTTTGTTACCTGCGGCGATCGCCTACCTTGGTAAATTAATTGTAGATGCTGTAGTTTTAGCATCACAGGGGAATGTCGAGAGTAATATTTACCGACCTTTATTGTATGTCGGCTTAGAGGCGATCGCAGTAGCTTTATTAGCAGGTAGTCAACGGGGTTTAATTATCTGTCAGTCACTCTTGCGGGTGTTACTTGGGCAACGCGTAAATGTGTTAATCCTGAAAAAAGCCCTGACTTTGGACTTAGCACACTTTGAAAATTCCGAATTCTATGACAAATTAACTAACGCCCGCCGCGAAGCATCAATCCGTCCCCTCTCTCTAGTCAACCGTACCTTTGGCTTGGTGCAGAATGCCCTGTCTCTCATCACCTATGGTGTGTTGCTAGTGAATTTCTCCGTCTGGGCAGTAGTTGTCTTAATTGTGGCAGCTATGCCAGCCTTCATTGCCGAAACACGCTTTGCAGGGGAAGCCTTTCGTCTATTTAGTTGGCGTGCGCCAGAAACCCGCCAACAGCACTATATAGAAAATCTCCTGGCGAGAGAAGACTTTGCCACCGAAGTCAAACTCTATCAACTGGGGGAAATGCTGTTAGGACGTTACCATCATGTATTTAGTCAACTTTATAACGAAGACCGAGATTTAACCATCCGCCGGGGAATCTGGGGATATCTGTTAAGTTTGGTAAGTACCACGGCTTTTTACATCGCTTACGCTTGGATTGTTATAGAAACAGTGATGGGCAGAATTTCTTTAGGCGACATGACGATGTATCTTACCGTGTTTCGCCAAGGACAATCTACCTTTGCTAATGCCCTGACTTCCATTGGGGGAATGTATGAAGATAACTTGTATCTATCTAACCTCTACGATTTTCTAGAAGAAAAAGTTATTAAACCTAGAGGTAAAGCCACCAAAGGTATCAATCCCGCAGATGGTATCCGGTTTGAAAATGTCTCATTTACCTATCCTAGTAATTCCCAATCTGCTTTAAGAAACATTTCCCTACATTTAAAACCCGGCGAAAAACTAGCAATTGTCGGTGAAAACGGTTCTGGGAAGACAACCTTAATTAAACTGCTGACGCGACTATATACCCCAGACTCCGGCAGAATTTTATTAGATGGCGTAGATTTGCAAGAATGGAATGTAGATGCGCTGCGCCGACGCATTGGGGTAATTTTTCAGAACTTCGTGCGTTATCAGTTCACCGTTGGTGAAAATATCGGTGTGGGAGATGTAGACAACATCAACAACACAACATATTGGCAAACGGCTGCTCAAAAAGGTAAGGCAAATAGTTTTATTGAACGCTTACCCCAACAGTTCCAAACACAACTAGGCAAATGGTTCAAAAGTGGACAGGAATTATCCGGGGGACAATGGCAGAAAATCGCCCTAGCCCGTGCATTTATGCGGACTCAGGCAGATATTTTAGTCTTAGATGAACCCACCTCAGCCATAGATGCCCAAGCCGAGTTTGAGATTTTTAATCATTTTCGCGCTCTCACCCAAAATCAGATGGTATTTTTGATATCTCACCGCTTCTCAACAGTCAGGATGGCTGACAAAATTCTAGTAATTGACAATGGGGAAGTCGTAGAACAGGGAACCCATGAGGAATTGTTAGCAAAAGATGGAGTTTATGCCAGATTATTTATGTTACAGGCGGCTGGCTATCAGTAGGAATAGGCAATAGGCACTCTTGCAATAGGCAATAGTTTTCTGTTTCTTCCTCATCTTCCTCATCCCCCTCATCCCCCACCCTGCGGGTAGGCTTACGCCATCGTAAGAGAAGCTAAAGCTCATCCCCCTACACACCTACCAACCACTGGGAGACAATCACCAATGAAATTGATTTCTGAACCATCCATTCCTGTAAAAATTCAAAAGATGAAGGAGAGGGTGCGATGGAAGCATCCTAGTATTTTAGAACGAGGTATTGACCAAACTCGGATGGTAATAGGCGATCGCCTGGATGATCATCCCGAATTTTCGTTTATAGTAATTGGGGATAGTGGGACAAAATCTCACTATGGGGCGCATCCCCAAAGGCTAGTGGCGGAACTGATGCTAGCTCATCAGGATGATTGCCGTTTTGTGCTGCACACTGGCGATGTGATTTATGTCGTAGGTTCCCATGAATATTACCCGGCAAATTTTATCGAACCTTACCGGGAATTGCTTGTAGGTGGTGAACATCCTCAAAATATCGCCTACGATCGCATGGTATTTAATCTACCGTTTTTGCCAGTCCTAGGCAATCACGATTACTATGATGTACCTTTCATGTATCGGTTGCTCACAGGTAGTACACTGCGATTGCGGCGGATGCTACGCTACAAAGATTTTGAAATTGGTTGGCACGGTTCTAACCAAGGGGATGCTTACGCACGGGCTTTTATTGATTATCTCGCAGCAATTCCCACACCAGAAGAATTACACCAACATTTAGACAATCACTACAACGGTAAAACTGACAAAGGGCGGTGTCTCAATTACCTACCAGGAGAGTTTACCCGTGTACCCAATCGTTATTACAGTTTTCGTTACGGCGGCATTGATTTTTTTGCCCTAGATTCTAATACTTGGAATACACCTGCGCCTTTACCCACAAACCAAGCTGGCGATATTTACCGCCGGGAATTACAAAAGCGTCGTCAAGAAATAGATAAACAAGAAGAACTCATCTTAGCAGAATGCGACAAACTCAACCCCAATCAACCAGCCGACGCAGAACAACTAGATGACTTCAGTGCCAAATTAGACCAAATTAATGAAATCAAACTTGACATCGAAAAACAACTAGCCTCTCACAACACCCCTGTCATCGACTGGGAACAATTAGACTGGTTACGCCAGGGATTAATCGAATCTTGGCATTCTGCTGAGGTACGGGGCAGAATCCTCTTTTTCCATCATCCCCCCTACGTTACCGAAGCCACCAAATGGGATCAAGCCCAAACTTTAGCAGTGCGTCACCGTTTGCGCTGGGTGTTAAACCAAGTGGCGGAAACTCTCGGTTCTCTGGTACAAGAACGCCCCATAGTTGATTTAATCTTCAACGGCCATGCTCACTGTTTAGAATACCTCCGCACCGTGGATACAGGATACGCCGATTCTCACCTTAACTGTATTATCTCTGGTGGTAGTGGTCGCCGTCCCCGTCGTCAGCGTCCAGAAGGGACAGAATTAATGGAAATTTTTCATGATAATTCCCCGAAATCTCTCCGTAAAGTTGCAGATTCCCTGCTTTATGTCGGTCGCAGTGGTTCTGGTGTAGAAAAGCGGCTATCATACTCCTGCGTGCGAATTGATGTCAAAGATGGCAAGCCACCGAAGTTTATTGTCAGTCCTTTGGTAGCAGAACGCGTTGGTAATGAGTGGTTGCAGCATGAATTAGCAAAGTTTGTAATTTAGTTAAACCGCAGATGAGAAATCAAGTTTTGCGTTTGCTAGTGATGATGGGGATGATGTTAGGGTGTTGGCTGCTAGATGTCGATGTTGTAGCAGCTAGCCCTGCAACTACTGCGGTTTATGAACAGCGAGCCATTCACAGCCCTGATGGTATAGGTAAGTATTACATGGGGCGAGAAATCGCCAAAGTTATGGGACACACAGGCGCAGGTTGGCTAGAACGACCTAGCCGCGAAGTTGAGGAACAACCGAGTAAAATTATTAACGCACTGGATTTAAAGCCTGATAGTGTAGTCGCCGATATTGGCGCTGGTACAGGTTACTTAAGCTTTCCCATTGCATCTATACTGACAGTGGGCAAGGTGTTAGCGGTAGATATTCAGCCAGAAATGTTAGATATTATTGAGTTTTTCCAGCAAGAAAAGCATATCACTAACGTTGAGCCTGTGTTAGCTACACTCACTAATCCCAACTTACCACCTCAAAGTGTAGATTTAGCATTGATGGTGGATGCTTACCATGAGTTTGAGTATCCCCAAGAAGTGATGCAAGGAATTGTGAAAGCGTTAAAACCCGGTGGTAGAGTGGTGCTGGTGGAATACCGGGGTGAAAATCCCTTCATTATGATTAAGCGGTTGCACAAAATGACGCAAAAGCAAGTCCGTCAGGAAATGCAAGCTGTTGGTTTAGTGTGGAAAGAAACTAAGAACCTTTTACCGCAGCAACATCTCATGATATTTGAAAAGGAACTGGGGACTGGGGACTGGGGATTGGAAAGTAGCAATTCTCCCTCATCTTCTTCATCTTCCCACTCCTAGCCTAACTAAAACTCGGTATATGGAATGCGCGGATGGGTAGGTGTAGAAAATCGCTCTTGAGGAGAAACGGCTGTATTCCTTCTCACACAAGCTTTTGCAGTTAAATTAAATTAAAGCTATCCGCGCACCTTACACAGCAGGGGTTTTAGTTATTTTTGTTAAATCAACTGATGTGTCACCATGTTATAATCTACCCATCCGCGAAACTGAACCTTGAAAATCAAATACAGATTAGCTTTCAGGCGATCGCGATTGCAATTTCACTTAATCCCTATTAGGGATTGAAACTTGTATGGGTAGTGTGAAAGTATAGCCAGAAGGTGTTTCAGATTGCAATTTCACTTAATCCCTATTAGGGATTGAAACACGGGATTTAGCCATGATCTGATTAGGATGATGATCATTGCAATTTCACTTAATCCCTATTAGGGATTGAAACTAGGTGTGGGTAGCGATCGCCCTATTGCATCAGTAAAATTGCAATTTCACTTAATCCCTATTAGGGATTGAAACAAGATTTTTAGCTAACAATTTGACCGCAAAAGATAACATTGCAATTTCACTTAATCCCTATTAGGGATTGAAACTTTAGTACCTTTGTTAACCCCGTGAGAATTACACATTGCAATTTCACTTAATCCCTATTAGGGATTGAAACGAAATTTTTCAACCGTTGACAGGGAAAAACCCCAAATTGCAATTTCACTTAATCCCTATTAGGGATTGAAACAGCAATATTTTTTCTAGTCTTAATAATATTATTAGTATTATTGCAATTTCACTTAATCCCTATTAGGGATTGAAACTAGAATCTATTACAATTTCTGACAGTTCCGATTTTATTGCAATTTCACTTAATCCCTATTAGGGATTGAAACACTTTTCCCTCCAGCAGTACCAACCCCATCGGGGGTTTCAATTGCAATTTCACTTAATCCCTATTAGGGATTGAAACATCACTTCTATGGTTGTCACCCCTAGCTAATCCCTAATTGCAATTTCACTTAATCCCTATTAGGGATTGAAACAAAAAATCATTGTCATTACCAATAATTCCCTCACATTGCAATTTCACTTAATCCCTATTAGGGATTGAAACGAGAGCTTGAACTTTTACACAACTTTGACACTCCATTGCAATTTCACTTAATCCCTATTAGGGATTGAAACAATAAAATTGCTCAATATGCCCGTTTTATGGGCTAATTGCAATTTCACTTAATCCCTATTAGGGATTGAAACTAATTTAGAGCGATCGCACTCAGGCGATCGCTTATTGCAATTTCACTTAATCCCTATTAGGGATTGAAACCTGGGGTCTGGCCTGCCTTGCGTCGTGTTTTTGGGTTCGATTGCAATTTCACTTAATCCCTATTAGGGATTGAAACATTTTTGTACCCTTGAGCGATCGCATAACTGCTCACCCTTATTGCAATTTCACTTAATCCCTATTAGGGATTGAAACGGCTAAAACAGAGATAATTGCTTAGGTTGGGTATTGCAATTTCACTTAATCCCTATTAGGGATTGAAACAATAAAATCGTCCACTCCTTTCCCCTCTTTTTCAATTGCAATTTCACTTAATCCCTATTAGGGATTGAAACGTAACGAAAGGTACTTGACTGGAATTTGATTTTTTCATTGCAATTTCACTTAATCCCTATTAGGGATTGAAACTCAATGGCAGACACCATTACTTTACCTTTGGCATTGCAATTTCACTTAATCCCTATTAGGGATTGAAACTTGCTGTACAAACTCTGCCTAGCTGCGTAAATGGCATTGCAATTTCACTTAATCCCTATTAGGGATTGAAACAATTCCTATTAGGGAAGCAAACAAATCAGCATCAGGTAAAATTGCAATTTCACTTAATCCCTATTAGGGATTGAAACTTGTAGAGGCACTCATGCAGATGTAGTATGCGGTAATTGCAATTTCACTTAATCCCTATTAGGGATTGAAACGTAAACACGGGCAGCTTGAGCAACAGCAGTAAATAATTGCAATTTCACTTAATCCCTATTAGGGATTGAAACCAGTAGTGGACAGATGAGGGCTGAGATGCTGATTATTGCAATTTCACTTAATCCCTATTAGGGATTGAAACGATGAAAAATACCGAATTGACCCCAAAGTTAATGATTGCAATTTCACTTAATCCCTATTAGGGATTGAAACTTAATTAATGGCTAGTTTTATCTCAGACGAGTATAGGATTGCAATTTCACTTAATCCCTATTAGGGATTGAAACGAGATATTGCCAGCAGTTGAAACGAAGTAAGAAGATTGCAATTTCACTTAATCCCTATTAGGGATTGAAACTTTAAATTATGGATGGCTTGACGAAAGGTGGTAATTGCAATTTCACTTAATCCCTATTAGGGATTGAAACTCATACTGTACTGAACTTTAGTAGTATATAATGTTATTGCAATTTCACTTAATCCCTATTAGGGATTGAAACTGAGCGTAAATCCCGATGTCCACCATACGATGTTTGCATTGCAATTTCACTTAATCCCTATTAGGGATTGAAACTAAGGTGATAGTTCCTTCCACGGGAACCCACACGGAAATTGCAATTTCACTTAATCCCTATTAGGGATTGAAACGTAGAAGAACTCGCCGACAAATTTATCGGCAATTTAGAGGATATTTGAAAAGTCCCTAATGGTGTCTCCAATACTTTTAGATCCCCCTAAATCCCCCTTAAAAAGGGGGACTTTGATTCAGTTTTCCCCCCTTTTTAAGGGGGGTAGGGGGGATCAATAAGTCTCTAAAATCGCAGTTAACCCCTTTTCAAACAACCTCTAAGACACCCTACTAACTGAATAAATCACCCCTTAACTCAACTGAGCGACGAGTTGATTTTCTAACAGCGTTTCATTAGTAAATAAATCCTCAACAGAGATTCTTAAAAACCGTTGTTCATCAACTTGAAACTGAATTTTAATCCGATCGCTTCCCGGAAAGCCTGGGGGTGTGAGTTGGGCGATGGTTCTAGCGCCTTCTTGATCATTTAAAGGTTTAACGCTGGTGACACCACTATCTAGGCGGCGAGTAATTAAGCGATCGCCATCAAAATACACCTCTGTACCACCTGTTTCCGCCCCTAATTCCCCAATAATCAACTCAATACTCGGTTGATTTTCCAAGGAAGCACCCAAGACTAATTCCACAGGCTGACTCATAGGATATGCTTGCCCGTCTTTAATAATCGGATGCCAACTATGACGCTGATTACGACGATCCCAGTAACGCACACCGTAACTATGATAAAGAAAATCCTTAATTTCTACACCTTGGGATAGTTGCAATGCACCTTGGGCGATCGCTTCAAAAGGACGTTCATAACGAATTTTTTCCGCCTCAAAATACTGCCTTATCCATGTTTGCACAGCAGGTAACTGCACAGTCCCACCCACTAACAACACAGCATTAATATCTGTAATTTCAATACCTTGGCGGCGTGCTTGCTGTAAAAGATTAGTCATGGACTCATCTAATCGCTCAAAAAATGCGTGTTCTTTGAGGATAGTTTCTAAGGTGTCGCGGTTCAGTTCTAATTCATAGCTTTCAAAAGACTCATCATCAAAATACACTTCACTGGCTTGGGTTTGAGTGGATAGCTGAATTTTCACTTTCTCCGCCAGTCGAGTTGTCAAAGGACTAACCGCCAATCCTTGAGTTTTGGCAAAATAATCTACTAACCAATTATCGATATCTGTGCCGCCTAAATTCTGCCCAGCTTTCGCCAGTACACGGGCTGTTTTGACTTTTTGTTTGGAGTCTTCTGCTAGAGATTTGTTACCCCATTTCAAGAGAAAGCCTACAGGTTTAGTGTTGGCTTGGGTGCTTTTATTCAACTGTACCAGGGATAAATCTAATGTCCCCCCACCAAAGTCAACGACTAAGAGAATTTCTTGATCAGCTAAACCATAACCCAAGGCGGCGGCTGTGGGTTCGTCTAACATCCGCACCTGTTCCACAGGAAGGGTTTGACAAACTGTACCTAACCAATGGCGGTAAGCTTCAAAACTATCTACGGGTACGGTTAAAACTAGGGAATCTAAGCCACCTTCTTGGGGTGCTAGTTGGGTAATAATTTGAGTGAGAAACCATTGCCCGACTTGCTCAAAGGTGATCATCTGCCCATCTAGTTCTGGGAGAAAGCCTTGAATATCTGCCCCAATCCCCCGTTTGAAGCTACGGAAAAATCGGCTATCACTCTTGAGATCAAAACCGCGATCGCGTACTTGTTGACCTACAATAACTTTACTCTGGTTAGCATCTTCAACATACACCAAGCTGGGAATTAATGGTGGGTTGAGGCTTTGTTGAACAGATAAGCTAGGGAGATTGATAGTTTCTGGTTGTTGGGTGACTGGGTTCCAACGGGCAATTACTGTGTTACTGGTACCAAAATCAATTGCGATCGCCATAGTCTGATGATTTTCTCACGCACAGGTGCTGAGGCGCAAAGTGTTTGTTTGAGTGAAACTATTGTCCCATAAGCCACCATGAGCGCAAATGTGCGATCGCAGCTTCTTTGTGTTTGGCTTCTACTTCTATCCAGGGTGCTTGGTGGTAAATGTTGGGCATAGCAGTAATTAGATTACTATGTTTTCTGTCTAGGAAGGCTTCTTCACCGTTGGAAATATGTACCAATTGCCAATCTGGATTTGTCCAAGTGCCTCTGGCTGCCTCCAACATGGCTGCTACACTCGGATGATCGTAGCTGTCTAATTTTTCATGGCAAATGTGATGATGAGCATCAAATACCATAGGGATTTGAGCTTGTTGGCAGACTGCTAAAATTTCGCTAGCACTGTAGGCGTATTCGTCGTTTTCTAGGGTTAATCGGTTTTTAATGGCTGGTGGTAATTCTGAGATGACTTTGATGAGTTGTTCGCTGCGTTGAGATTTACCACCGTGAATATTCATTAATGACCACGTTGAACGAGGTAAACCGAGTAAATCTAGGTTAAGGGCGTGTCTGGCTAAAATCTTGATGCTTGTTTGTACAATTTCGGGAGAATCGGAACTCAGAACTACGTATTGATCAGGGTGCAGTACCATTCTGATGTTCAAAGCTTGCGCTCTTTGACCGATTTTACCCAAATCAGCCCTCATGCTTTCTAAGATATTAGCCCCGATTTCGTCTTCCATATCACTGAGAGGAAACAAACCGGAAGACATTCGATACAGTCTGATGTTGTTTGCTTCGCAAAAGGATAAAGCGTCATGCGATCGCTGCAAGTTGTGCTGATAAATCTCCCGTAAAGCACTTTCACGTTGACTCGGAGAAAGTTGTAAGTATCGTGTGCGTGTCATTGTCCGAAAACGCACTTGTTTATCAAATGTAATGCAAACCAGCCCTAACTCTGGCGGCTCATTGTTTTGTAACTGTGTTGTGTTAGGCAGTTGATTTAACTGGGTTGCAGCCATTAACTTATCTGTCTTTTTTTTACCACCTTTTTATTTAACTTAATTTTTCTTAGGAATGTCGAGTATCTCCAGCTTGATTTTGTACAGATTTAGGGAATACCAAAAAATAAATTATCCCAAATTGATTGTTAGTAGGGTGCGTCAGTCAGAGAAACCCTTGGCATACCAAGAAATTACTCACACTGACGCACCCTAGATATAACTAGGTCTTGATTATAGATTACGTAAAAGCATCTATCTTAAGGAGTAAATTAGCATTGTGTAAGTAAAGATTTGTATAACTATTTATAGTTTCAGTAAATCAACGCCACTAATCCAGAATCAGAAGGTAATCAATTAAGTAAGTTGGTGGGAAAAAACACAACTATGTTAAGAAAAATAAACTAGGCTCAAACCCTCTTCCCTCCTGCCTCCTGCCTCCTGCCTCCTGCCTTGCCATAGCGATAATTTTTAACACTGAGCTACTTACAGCATTACAGTCTATCAAAGGCGGCAGAACTAAAGTAGGAATGTCAAGATAGGGATATGTACCTTTTGATAGTGCTGTCAAGTCAATGAAATATTTATTAATATAAGTATAAATTCTATTTTGGAAGTCTCACATCCATCCCCAATCCCCAATCCTTTACCAAGGGAGAACAAGAGTATGAAAGAACAGCAACAGTCAGACTCCAAGGAATTCCTAGGCAATCTCAAGAATGGCATTTGGCTGTTCGGCCTTTCTTCTTGGGTATTTGGCATTACCGATCGCAGTATTGCATCTTTTGCTGATGGTTATTTATCTGCATTGGATTTAACGCAACTATTTACAGCTGCTACGTTCTTTGTCGCTTGGCTATTTTTGAAGCCAACATCTAGAGTTTAGGCAATAATTCTTCTCTGCTACATGGCTAACAATTTAGGGTAATTCTGAAACATTGCAGAATTACCCATGTTGAACTGCTATATAATTGCGACGATGCTACGCCCCGACTTTTCTGCGGGTATGGCGATCGCGTTTGCAAATCTCAGGAACCCCAATATAGAATATCCGAATATCTGACTGGGAATAGTCATTAACTATTAATCTTTCCCTACTACCTATTCCCTATTCCCTATTATGTAAATGCTTGAATCTGAGCTAATCAAAAGAATAATGTTTTTTTACGTCACTTCTAATTTCCCAAGTACAAGACATTCCAGAGGGAAAAGTTACTAAATCTCCTTTACCCATTTGTACTGGTTGAGCGCCATCAGGCGTAACAATTACATCACCTTCTAAAAAATAACAAGTTTCTTGAGTATCATAAGTCCAGGGAAATACAGAGACTTCTTTTTGCCAAATTCCCCACTTAAATACACCCAATTGGTGTAGTAATTCTTGACTTGGTTGATGCTCAATTTTTATTTCCATTGACCGTTGTCTCTATGTTTATTTAGCAGTAAGACTGGATGTCTTCTCCACATTGATCTACTAAATAACATAAAGCGCGAAAACGCAAGCCAACAAATTGATCATATAGCGGATTGAGCTTGCACATAGGAGGAATATGAGCTATTTTGCGACCGAATAGCATAATGTCGCGCTCAAAAGGACACTGGGCTGGGATCAATTTGGCAATAAAGTAAGCTAATTTACGATTGTGGATTTCTACCGCGTCAAGCCATTGGCGTAAGGGTTGTAGTAAATCTAATTTTTGCTGACTACCTGCTTTTTGGGCAATATCTAGAGGTTTGATAAAAGCAGACATGACAATATTTTGGTTTTTGCTCTTAAGCACACTCATAAGCTAATGCTTCCTGTGTAAAGAAATATTTTGCAGTTGTGCAACTTACCATACAATCTGTTTCTAGATATTATGTTCTGTGCAAATAAATTAAGATCAGCACAAATTTAAGTTAAATCTTAGAAAAAGAGTGGTAAAGGGTGGGACTAATTGATATTTAAACTGACTAGATATTTTAGAACTGTCCCGTTAAATACAAAATAACAAAGAAAAAGTAAAAATGGTATTTCTTTAACTTATTGATTGCTGATATTGAAGATAGCAATTTCATATCATGAATTTAAATCTCCGGTTCTTAAAGTACCCAGTGGTTGAAGCAGCACTTTTACTGGTAAAGGTGCAGTTTTTGTGAGGCTTCAGCTATATTCCCTAGGTTTTAACACCTACGGACAATTGATTGTAGGCTATGGAGTATCAATTAAATTGTCATATACGCTACATAAATAGACCATAATATTATTTAATAAGTTACAGATGATCCTTTGATAAGCACAAACTAATCTAGTGATGTCAGTTGTTGCATCAAAACCTTAAGGAAGCTTGTCTTCTCTCCAAAGTAAAATACCCTTTTTCTGTCTGAAAATATCAAACAGACACAAGAAAATCTCAAAGCAAAAATTTCCAATTATTCGATGATTTCATCCTACGAAAGAGGTAGCTTTTGAAAATAGGGAGTGGGGACTGGGGAGTGGGGAGTGGGGAGTGGGGAGTGGGGACTGGGGAAAAATCTCTCTCTTGCTTCTTCTTATCCCCTATTCTCTACACCTTGTTTGATTAACGAGCAGATGTTGCTGTCCCCCCAAACCCAAAAGCCAAACTACCACGACAATCCAGTGGATGAGGACGATTACCCAAAAACAACCTGTGAGTGCATAAGCTACTGTGCAGCACAGTCCTAGAATTCCTGCTAAAGTCAGAAAAATTGGTTGTAAAAATGTCGGAAATCCAGCCCGGAAAAAGGTTTTGGCATTGAGGGGATGATAAATAATAAACAGAAATAATATCAATGCTGCCCACAATCCCCATTGGTACCAGTTGATGACTTCTATGGGATGAGGTAGGGGTAAGACGCGAAATACTAATTCTTCGGTGATAGCAGGGGAAATAGCTGATTGTAATGCGATCGCTAATTGCGGCATTCTTTGATGAGAGGTAAGACTCCAACGCAAAAAGCCAGACTGGAAGCCTAAAGTCAAGGCGATCGCACTATAAATCAACAGTGTTCCCCCCATAACTAGCCAGTCTTGGGTGCGGGGTAAGACGAGAGATGCAAGTAACCGATTCAGCAAAATGGTGATAGGTGCAATGTTGGTTCCCGGAATCGTCAAATGCCCGAATCCCAAGGTGGGCGCAAGGGGAGCAATATCTGGATTCCAGCCACCAATTTGATTAGTTCTGAGAAACCACAATTTTGCACCATGTCTGAAGAATAGGGCGGCTAGTTCGTCGTGTGCCTGTCTAGGTACCATAGTGCGCCAACTGGTGAAGGCAGCCCAAATACTGCGATCGCGAAAGCCTTGTTGTTTACCTGTCCCCATTAAATAATCTGCATGACTTTGCCAGTCGGCACGAACGATCCCCAAAGGAGTTAATTGTCTCTCTAAGGCTTTACCAAGGCTGACTAATTCCTGAAAGCGTAAGGTTTGGGGATCATTTGGGTGATTGTTTAGCCATTGCTGAATTGCTGGGGTGGTGGCGACTTGCTGAGTCATGACTTGAATGGCAGTATACAGGGCTTGACTAGCATCCTGCACACAAGAAGTAGCAGGGGAAACGGTGGCGCTACCTGTACCATCACCTGTGCGATATCGCGCCATCATCACTTGCAACTGTTGCTGAAATTCTGTTAAGGGAGAAAGCTTGATCCCGGCAAAATCATAGTCTTGTGTCACAGGGGCAAACTTGATCAGCACATCGGAAACAGGACGGGTTGCGGCCCATCCCCATTGCAAGTTACCCATGTAGTCAGCCCAGGTATGTGTGCCAGCAATGATCCCGTCAGAGTTGTTAGCGTAAATTTGTTGATATTCAATGGCAAATTGCAATTCTTGAGTAATGGGTTCGCGCACAACTTGCGCCACGCCAAAGGCAAAGTGTCCGGTGATTGTAAATGCTGGAAACCCTTCGGCTTTTTTACCACCAATGCCGCCGAAGTTGTGTAAGAGGATGGCGCGATCGCCTGCTTGCCAATTTGCTGAGGTGGCAGTGGGATCAAGCACAACAGTCTGAATTGTGCCTTGATCTGGAGGTGCAATCTGCCAATTCTGATTTTTAATATAAGTTAATCCGGCTGCTTGCCCTGCAACTATCTGATCTGGCTGGAGTTGCACAAGCGATCGCGGGACTAATCCCTGCACCACAAA
This sequence comes from Nostoc sp. PCC 7524, assembly GCF_000316645.1. NCBI lineage: Bacteria > Bacillati > Cyanobacteriota > Cyanophyceae > Nostocales > Nostocaceae > Nostoc > Nostoc sp. PCC 7524. Next base: position 989,983 of record NC_019684.1, on the reverse strand, counting down.
CATTCCTTGGGTATCTTTAGCCCCATAGATATACCAGCCAGCTTTCCCGGCTGGGGAGGTTTCGATTTGTTTGGGGGTGGATGGTGGTATATTGCGCGTGTCCAATACTTGTTGAGGAATACGGATAGTTTCTGCCACACTATCGAATTGGCGAGACACCCGATTATAATGACGCACACGGAAGAAGTCACTGGGACAAGGAGAACTTCCCTGACAAACTTTTGGTTCTGGATGCAAGATTTTGACTAAGCCGTAAAATCTACCAGTGGCTAGAACAGGTTCATGGGCAATTTGCAGGTGTGGTTGTTCTGGGTTTGCTTCTACTAATTGTCCATCGTTTAAGGTAACAATCACATTATCATCTGGTCTAGCACCAGCCAGGGATTGCAAAGGCCCCACCTGAAGACGACCATCCAACCGCGCTGGATGGATAATACCTGTAGCTTGGCTATTTTTTGTGTCTTGGGTAAAGTTGATATCTTGCTGTACAGCCTGGACATAAGACTTTAACTGTGGCTTGTCTTGCCATTCCAAGCGGACAACTTTACCAACTAATCGCTGTAACTCTGTAGGTGCGTGTTGTACTTCCATCCATACCCAATCTTCCCCCCCTGGGATTTGTGCTGGCGTTGGGAGGATTAATCTGCCTACCCATTGATCTATGGGTTGGTAAAGATTGGGGTTGACAGTTTGGCTGAGGGGATAAAACTGTGGTTGATTAAAACTTTGGCGTTGATGAATAGCGTAATTGCTTGCTTGGGTGACGATTGGCTGGGGGCGTGGGTAAAACAGCCAGACTGCGATCGCACTCAGCACCAGCAGTAAAACAAACACTCCCCATCGCCATCTTCTGGGGCGACACAACTGCCGACTGCTAGACGGTTTTTCATTCTGCATTACTGTTGAGTAACAAGCATGACTTTCTGCAATAGTCAGTGTAATGTACTGTGGCGTTTCTCGGTTGATTCAGATACCAGAAATCCACCCCCTGCCCCGAAGTTCCCTACATCCTCCCACAGCGCAGAGTCTCGTTGCGTAAGTCCTGTATCTTGTGATATAGAGTATCCCGTTGTTGAAACGGTCTACCTATGGAAGCGATCGCATTTTGTAAGGTGGCAACATCCATACAAGTACCACCAACAGCACCGGCCATTGTGGTAATATGTTCTTCCATTAATGTGCCGCCAATATCGTTGCAACCCCATTGCAAGGCTGCTATTGCTCCACCCAGTCCCAGTTTTACCCAACTTGGTTGATGGTTAGCAATACAATTACCCAGGTAAATCCGCGCTACTGCCCCTAGAAGTAGGGCATCTGCTAATATTGGTTGATCACGTCCGACACGACGGCGCAAGGATTTCGGCGCTTCTTGCCCCACAAAAGGTAAGAGAATGAATTCTGTAATGCGGGCTGGGTATCCCTGTTGAATGGCAGTTTGTTGGAGCGATCGCAATTGTTCTAAATGTTCAATTTGTTGTGCTGGGGTTTCAATATGTCCCGATAGCATGGTGCTGGTAGTAGGTAAACCCAGTTTATGGGCTGTACTCACAATTTCTAACCAAGTAGCTGTATTAATCTTCTCTGGACAAAGGACACGCCGCACTTGATCATTTAAAACCTCGGCTGCTGTTCCTGGCATAGAATTTACACCAGCATCCTGTAAAGCCGCAATCACCTTTGCGTATTCCAATCCGTCAATTCTGGCAATAAATTCTACTTCTTGGGGAGAAAAGGCGTGGAGATGAATTTGGGGAAATTCCTGTTTGATTGTTTCTACTAGCTTGAGGTAGTAAGGCAAGGATTTACCGTTAATTTGTGCTTGCGGGTTTAATCCTCCCTGCATACAGATTTCTGTGGCACCACGCTGCACTGCATCTTGGGATTTTTCGAGGATTTGCCCCCAGTCTAACCAGTAAGCACCAGTGTCTCCATCATCTCGACGGAATGCACAAAAACTACAATGCTGCTCACAAATGTTAGTAAAGTTGATATTACGGTTAATTACGTAAGTAACTGTCTCTCCGGCTTGCTGTTGACGGAGTTTGTCAGATGTGGCGCGAATGGCTGCGATCGCCTCTGAATCAGTTTGTGTGAGCAGCAGCATTCCCTCACTGGGAGATAAATCGCACCCTAACATAGCACGACCAAGAATAGCATCAATAGTTTTATGCTTCACAGTAAATTAATAACAACCAACTACAAAATTTGCTCTAACAACTCTCAAAATATCAATTTTTTCCTAATTGAACTGAAATATCATACAACTTTCATGTTTTGAGATCATCACTTAATTGTGATGGGTGATATTCTAAATTATACAAACTACAGTCATCAATTGTATCTCTAGCAATATAGGAATCCGATTTGATTCTGGAAATTATTTGCCTATTGCCAGAAATCAATGCGGATTCCTATAGATGTGAGTTTTAGGTATTAGATTAGATATTTCTAATGACCAATAGCCATTGCATATACCGTTAACCACAGTCAAAAAAGGTAAAAATTATATTAATTTAAGAAGCTGCAATTTTGCAGACAGAATAATACCAAACTATATTTTTTATAGAGAGATTAACTACTAGGGTTTACACAACTGACACAAATAAAAAAAGAGTGCGGATGGTTAATGGTTATTAGTTATGACTTTTAACTATGGACTAGGGACTATTGATTGTCACAATGAGAAGTTGATGACACTTTCGTAAGTCTCGCCTACGAAACTAAATTTTTTAATGCTTAATATTTTTCAGGACATATTTAACACAAACATCATAATATATTAGGGATATCACTGATAGCATAAGGACAAACCAATACCAGCAGATATATTGATGAACCCTGGTTTACCAGTCACTGACCTGAAGAAGTTGGTGTCAGTAGAAAAACTAGCCTTAGTGGCGATCGCGATCGCTATAGTATTAAGAATCGTCAATTTAGGCAGCCGAGAACTTTGGTACGACGAAGTTTTATCTTTGTTGCTGTCTACTGGACAAAGAGCTGCATACCAAACACCAGGTGATACACCAGTAGTTTTAGCAGAATATACACCTTTACTGAGTTTACCGATTGAATCAAGTCTGCGTGAGCTGATTTTAACTTTTAAAAATTTACTTTTAAGTTTGCTGGCAGGAGAACCCCACCCACCCATATTTTTCTTGAGTCAACATTTTTGGCTGCGTCTGTTCGCCAACAGTGAAGCGGCGATGCGGAGTCTGAATGTACTATTTAGCATTGCAGCTATTTTCAGTTCTTACAGTTTGGGTAAAGTTGTCATAGGACATCGTGGTGGGTTATTTTTAGCAGCTTTAGTGGGAATTAATCCCTTTTATTTATTTCATTCTTTAAATGTGCGGATGTATGCACCTTTGCCGTTGTGGACAACACTAAGCGCAACCGCACTGCTACATCTGATTGAGCAGCAACAAACTCCAAATCTCTCCACCCGTCGGAGTCAATGGTTCTGGAACATCCTGTTAATTGGCTCAGTTGCAGCTGGTTTACTGACCTTTTATTTGTATGGATATTGGGTAATCACTTTATTTGCTTTAGTTCTTTATCTAGCTCACAGACATTGGTGGCGATACATCTGGCCGTTAGCGGCTGGAGTGATAATTACCCTGCCTTGGATACTCTGGGGGGCGCTCAAACAATTCCGCAATGCTGACTTGAATCGTTTTGGCTCCAGTAAAGGATTTGGTGCGGCATTACTAGCCCATTTGCAAGGTATAACTCAAGTCTTGGGTAGTAACTTACTTTTAGGAGACTGGGTAACAAGTATACCAGTAGTTAGTGTGGCGATCGCTGGTGGGTTGATCATCGGGTTCATCGTCGTCTGTAGTCTTCACCTCTGGCGACGGCGTGAGCAAAAAAACTTAGGCATAGCCTTAATATTAGGAATTTTCCCACTATTACTAGCTTTAGCAGTAGACATCGCCACTCAAAAATATACCTTGGGTTTTGGCTGGGGCAGAACCATGATTATGATTCTCCCTGGATGCCTATTACTATTCACTTTGTGGCTAGAACGAGTAATTGCTTGGCCATGGCGTACACTTGTAGCTTCTGGTTTCTTGTTGTTGTATCTCACTATTGGTGTCAGTGATTTTAGCCTGCGACAACGCTCAGTTTTTCATGCAGTTGCAGAAGTAGCATCACAGTCAGCCAATCAACCAACCCTGATTGCGATGAATTCTAAAGCTTGGGGTCATGTGATGCGATTAGCATACTACATACCTCCCAGCAATCCGGTGATGCTGTTAGCGCAACATCCTCAGAATCTAGCGACTGATTTAGAAAAAGCCTTAAATGCTGAAGATAGCAAATATCCTCGTATTCTCTGGTTAGATAGTGCTAATCCTATATGGTCTCGTTTGAAAACAAAAGCAGAAGTAGAATTAGCACAGCAGAAAATTCAACAAGTTCTACACTCACACCAATTTCAGCTACAACAAACCCAAAATCTTGTGGGGACGATGGACATGGATAACTTCACTATGAAGTTATATACTCACTCTTCCACAAACTGAACTATAGCTGTAGCCAATGAGATTAGGACATCAGGAAATCTTGAAGAAGGCAGGAGGCAGGAGGCAGGAGGCAGAAGGCAGAAGGAGCAATTCAGCTATAGGATTCGACCCCTCCTGAATTGAAGCCACTGAATCAGAATTCAGTGGGGGTCTTAAACCCTTGCTCCCTCCTGCCTCTCTTGATAAAACAATTACCATCAGAGGCTCTTAAAGCTGTAACCTGTAACCTGTAACTTGTCACCTGTCACCTGTCACCTGTCACCTGTCACCTGTCACCTGCTATAGCTTGAAAAATTTCACCCCTCTGCCTTCTTCAAGCGCCAAAGGTCTATAGTCAAAGGCTGAAGTTGATAATTTTTGTCCTTCTCAATAGCATTTTTTAACTCAAGAGAAGGTGCAAATAAAAACACATCGAAGTCATGGGGAATTTTTAAAATATCTTTATTTACAACTGCGGGAGGAAGTTCACGACAGGTGTGACAGTAAGGTTTAAGTTGTAACTGAACTTGTGATTTAAGCTGATGGCTTAAACCTAATATTCTGCCCATACTACCATCACTAATTAACAGTGGTCGCTCAACTTGATTAATTAATCTAGCAGCCTGGAGATTTGTATCACTATGACTCTTCGTCCACCAGTAATTACTTTGAGAAATCATCACACAGGAAAAGATTGCGCCAGAAAATATAGCACACATCACAATTTTCCAAAACTTTTGTTTATAGGAAGTCGCATTAATTTTATTTGCTAGTAAGTAAGCCACAGATACCTGAATAGCCAAATAGCCAGGAATTAAATACCGGGGAATAATTGACTTTGTTCCCTCAGATATTAAATCTTTCAACATAATTGGCAGGCAAGTCACTAGAATTAATGACAAAATAAATAGCCAAGCTTTTTTAGATGAGTGACGACACAGATAATATATGGCATAGCCTACCAATACTACTATTAGTCCTACTAAACTGATTTGAATTAAATAAGTAAAGTTATTTTCAATCCCAAAATTTATGACTGCCCTTTCGTGATTGGTATCGATAAAAATGCGGCTCAGGTTAAATGCCCATGTCTTGATTAAAGATAAAGCAGGCATATTGCCTTGACCACCAACTATGTTTTTGAGGTGATTTAAATTTGTCACAATCACCCATAGCCAAGGAGAAAAAGCTAGCAACCCAGCCAATGATGCCAAAATATAAGCAATTACTGTCTTAGTTAATCGGAAACTTTCTCTGGCGATGACATAAACTCCATGTGCCACAGCAACAGCGACAGAAGAAGGAAATGTGTAAAGACTCAGGGCTAAAGTTGCTGTATAGATTCCCCAGTGTAGTTTTTTATGAGTGCGAATTGCCCCTAGCAGTGAGGCACTTGATAGTAAAATTGTCACTATCCATAAACTATACTCTCTCGCTTCTTGAGCATAGAGTACATGGAATGGTGATATTGCTAACAATTGTACAGCTATCCATGCTGTCCAAGAACTATCAAATAGTTCCAAACATAACCAATAGATACTAGGTAAAGCCAGTAGACTGATAACAGCAGATAAACCTCTCAGGGATACCATTGAGTTACCAAACCACTGCATACACCACCTAGCCATAACATAATATAGTGGTGGGTGTTGAGCTTCTTCTAAAGCTAGAGAGTTAATAGTATCAATTAAAGTTTTTTCAGTATTTGGACTCTGAAATTGAGATAAATCTGTAACACTAATTCTTGCAAAACTAGATACTTTATCAACTACTTCATACTCTGTATAACCAGAAACCCGTAATGCTGTAAAAGCTTCATCATCCCAGTATGATTTCTGGTCAATATTAATAAATCTAAAGGTAAAACTTAATGCTAGGATGATGACAATTAAAATTCTTAAGTAGCTGAAAAAATCTTGTCCGGAAATAAATAATGTTTTTTTCATATGATGATAACCTTGCTTTTCAAAGAAATGATGAATTTTCAAGCTGCCGTTTGTTTAAGACATAATAATTATTTGGATAAAGGATTTTATGGCAGTAATACTAAACAGTAATTCACGAGTAAATCTAAAAATCTGGTAAATTTTTAATAATGTCATGCCACATACTGATCCAAAGATTAGATACTAGAACAGTTCACATGAGAAGCTAAAATTTGGCGAATTGCGATTGACTATAGATCAGATATAAAGAAACGCTATCTGCCGATGAGCAGATTTCTTTTGTACAACCTATTTCGCAACTTATAATTTCCTTTATGAACGTCAACTCATCTCAGACACTATTAACAGTTCCCACTGGCCCGCTACAGATTTCCGACTTACGGCCTACCAATAATGTCTATTTTTCTTTGGTAATTCCAACCTATAAAGAACGGGATAATATCCAAAATGTTGTCAAGATATTAAGTCAAACACTGGATGAATTTATTCCAGGAGACTATGAGTTGATTGTGGTGGATGATGATAGTCCTGACTTGACTTGGGAAGTAGCACAATCTCTGACGCAGGAATATCCACAGTTACGAGTGATGCGACGACAACAAGAACGGGGACTGTCTTCAGCCGTAATTCGTGGCTGGCAGGTTGCCAATGGCAGTGTTTTAGGGGTAATTGATGGAGATTTACAACATCCACCAGAAATATTGACACAATTGCTCTCTCAAATTGCCCAAGGCGCAGATTTGGCAGTAGCTAGCCGTCATGTGGATGGTGGTGGTGTTAGTAGTTGGAGTGTGGTGAGACGGTTCTTATCTCGTGGCGCTCAGGTATTGGGATTGATGATATTACCGGGAGTTTTGGGAAGAGTTTCTGACCCCATGAGTGGTTATTTTATGGTGCGACGCAACAGCATCGTGGGGGCATTACTCAATCCTGTAGGTTACAAAATTCTCTTAGAGGTGATTGGACGGGGTAATGTCCAAAGTATTGCCGAAGTAGGTTATGTATTCTGCGAACGCCAAGAAGGTGAAAGTAAAGTTACTTGGAAGCAATATGTAGAATACATACATCATTTAATCAGGTTGCGCCTATCTACAGGTCGCTTGGGGCGCTGGAGTCAGAATTCTAGCTTCCCTATTGGTCGATTCCTGCGCTTTGGCTTGGTGGGACTAAGCGGGGTATTTGTCGATATGGCAGTGCTGTATTTACTTAGTGATCCATCTACTCTAGCTTTGCCTCTGACCCGTAGTAAAATCATTGCCGGGGAAATTGCCATTTTCAATAACTTCTTGTGGAATGATGCTTGGACATTTGCAGATGTCTCCATGAGACAGCAAGAATGGCATCAACGCTTGAAGCGATTTGTAAAATTCAACATTATTTGCTTGGCTGGGTTGGTATTGAACGTGCTGGTGTTGAATTTGGTGTTTAATTTCCTGATTCCTAACCGCTATATTGCCAACCTAATTGCGATCGCAGTGGCTACCATCTGGAATTTTTGGGTGAACTTAAAACTCAGCTGGCGAGTTACAGACGTAAAATAGTCAGTCTCATTGAAACACAGCAGCGAAATGAAATGGCCAATTTGAGGTCTAATATATACAGATTGACTTGTTCTGGCGCTTGGCTTCTAGCAAGGAATAGATGCGTTTGTATAATTGGCACTCTACCATTTCGGCTCGCTGGCTTCATCCTTTACTATTGCTGATGTGGTTAATCATCGGCCTCGGCTTACGTTTTGCTAATTTAACTGCCAAGCCTCCTTGGACTGATGAATTTGCTACCTTGGTGTTTAGTCTGGGGAACAGTTTTTTAGGGGTACCCCTAGATCAAGCGATCGCACCTAATATTTTATTGCAACCACTGCAAACAAATCCTGCATCTGGTATTGGGGATGTAATTAATAACATACTGACAAAAGATACCCATCCCCCACTGTATTTTGTACTGGTTCATTTATGGATGAGGCTGTTTCCCAATCAGGAAAGCTTAGTCTCCCTGTTTGCTGCACGTTCATTTCCAGCTTTACTGGGTGCAGCCTCAATTCCTTTGACTTATATATTAGGTAGGTTAGCCTTCCGTTCTTCATTAGTAGGACAGCTAGCTGCTGCTATGATGGCAGTCTCACCATACGGCATTTTCTTAGCACAAGAAGCACGTCATTATAGTTTAGCTATTGTTTGGGTGATAGCTTCCCTGTCATGTTTGGTAATTGCCACCCGTTACCTGCAAAACCATACATCATTACCACTTGGGTTAATGATCTGTTGGGTAGGAATTAATGCTTTGGGTATTGCTACTCATTATTTCTTTGTTCTTACACTCGGTGCTGAAGCTCTAGTTTTGATCATTTTAGCTTGGCAACAATCTATACAAACAAAAACTTTAGTATTTTTCTCCCCTTTGTGGTGGCGTATCTATGCTGTGTCCACTGGTACTGCTGTAGCAGGTTTAGTTTGGCTACCGAGCTTTTTACAAAATCGGTATCTTAGTAGTTTAACAGAGTGGATTCAAGGTGAACGTGTTGGACTGGAATGGGTCAGCCCCATTTTCCAAGCTTTCGCAGCGTGGATTACCATGATTTCCTTACTACCAGTAGAAGCACCAGAGTTAACAACTGTAATTGCCTCTGGGTTGGTAATGTTAATTTTCTTTATTTGGGCAACACCAATTTTACTTCGTGGTATTAAAGTCCAACTACAGCAACCTGAAACAGGTGCGATCGCTCAGGTATTGGCTGGGGTAGTTTTAGGAGCGATCGCTGTATTCTTTATATTTACTTATATTCTTGGTATTGACCTGACACGAGGCGCTCGTTACAACTTTGTTTATTTTCCTGCCGTTATGATCCTACTGGGGGCAAGCCTTGCAGTTTGTTATCAAAATCCAGAAATTGGTAAATGGGGTATAAATGGTAAAAAAGCTGTGATCCTCATTGGGGTCATGGGATTAATTAGTGCTGTTACTGTTACTAGCAATTTGGGGTATCGCAAATACTACCGCCCTGATTTGTTCGTCCCTTTAATTGAACAAAATTCCTCACTTCCAGTCCTCATTGCCACAACCCACAAAAGCTTAGTGCAAACTGGCGAAATGATGGGGATTGCCTGGGAGGTAAAATTTTCTGATTCACCTATTAGTACCAAATTTCTGTTAGCTCATCAAGAGAAAGACCCCAATACTTCCACCTTGTCCTTAGAAAATACCTTAAAGCAACTACCACGACCTTTGGACTTATGGCTAGTGAATTTTCATGCACCCACACCCGAAGAAGTGAAAAAATGTGTACCTGAAACTAAATCATTGCCATATGTGCATGGCTATGAGTACAAATTGTATCACTGCCGTTAAATCAGACACTTACATAAATCCTGTAAACTATACTTTTAGCAGTATGATCAAATACTGTAATCAAACATACATAAAAATTGCCCCTAGAGGATAGCCAAGAACTGTAATGAAATGCCTACACCTATCTAAATCAAGAATTTTAATTATTATAGTTCTATTTAGCTTTTTGTTTCGTCTGCCGTTTTTCTTTCGTGCCGTATTTAATTGGGATGAAAGTACGTTTATTCTTATGGGTCAATCTATTTTAGACGGCAACCTACCCTATTTAGAACTCTGGGATCTCAAACCTCCACTGGCATTCTTTAGCTATGCTTTTGCGATGTTTGCTTTTGGTAAATCTATTATATCTGTTCGCTTATTTGGAACTCTATGCGTCATCGCTGCCGCAATCCTAACCTATTATATTTGTCGCTCTCTCTGGAGTTTAAAAATCAGTCTATCGGCTGCTATGCTCTTTATCATGCTAAGTGGTCCTCTGACAGATGGTAAATCTGTCATGACTGAGCATATAGCTCTTGTGCCTTTACTCGGTGCTTTAGCCTTACTGGTGAGAAGTAATAAGTTAGGGAATATTAAATTTTTTCTGGTTGGGTTGTTGATGGCATTTGCCTGTATGATTCGCCTAAATTTAGCCTATGTAACATTAATTTTAGGCTTATACATTTTAGCCAAAAGTATAAATTTCAATGAGAAAAAATATTTTGAAATTATTGCTTATATCATTGGCTTTTTAATTCCACCTATAGTGTTATACTTGCCCTATGTAATAACCAATAATACTCAAATATTTAAGGTATCAATAATTGATGCCTCTTTAGCTTATTCTACTTCTCAAGCATCATTATGGCAACTTATTTTTCAGCAAATTTATAATGTATGGGGTATTGTATTTTTAATTGGAATAATACAAATAATTAGGCTGATTAAACAAGAGAAAAACTTGTCATTAAAACAAAATCAATTAATATACTGCACTATATTCTTTTTTGGTACCGAATTGTCGATTTTAAAGAGTGGGGCAGCGCATAATCATTATATGATTCAACTTGCTCCTTTTTTCGCTGTCATATTTTCATCTTGGTTTATTGGTCTTTTAAAATTCAACCTCAAAGCAGGATATTTTATTCTGATATTGACTTTGACTCTAGTGGCACTACCAACATTAAATGAATACAAAGTAGTTGGAACTCGCTTTTTCTCGCAACAACCACTCTCCTATGGCAGAGAATATGAGTTAGCCCAATACTTATCTCAACAAGGGGGGCGCAATACTACAATCTATATGATGGAGCATCATCTTGTTTATTGGCTGCTTGACATTAAACCACCAACGAAGATAGTCACACATCCGTCGAATATTAGTAGAGAATATTTATTGCGTGCTGTGAAAGGTCAAACTGCTACTACCAACCAAGAGTTACTCCAAATTCTTAATCAAAAACCCGAATTTATTGTCAAGAAAGAAGGTGTCTGGTATTTACAGGATCATCCAGATGCTGTGGCTTTATTGGAAAAAACTCTACAAACGCAGTACGTACTTTTGAACAACATCGAAGGAACGCAGATTTACCGTAAAATATAGCGAACAAATTAAACGGCCAATCTGAGGTCTAATATATACAGATTGACTTGTTCTGGTACTTGGCTTCTAGCAAGGAATAGATGCGTTTGTATAATTGGCACTCTACCATTCCGGCTCGTTGGTTTCATCCTTTACTGTTGCTGATGTGGGTAATCATCGGACTCGGCTTACGTTTAACCAACTTAACCGCCAAGCCTCCTTGGACTGATGAATTTTCCACCTTGGTGTTTAGTCTGGGCAACAGTTTTTTAGGAGTACCTTTAAATCAAGCGATCGCACCTGAGATTTTGTTGCAACCACTGCAACCACAACCAGCTGCAAATCTTCATGATGTCTGGACACACCTGAGTCATGAAACCAACCATCCCCCAATGTACTTTGCTTTAGCCCACTTATGGATGCAGTTATTTCCCACGCAACAGGGTTTAGTTTCATTGTGGGGGGCGCGATCGCTAGCGGCGATTTTAGGGGCGGTATCTATCCCCGCTATCTATATCTTTAGCTGGATTGCCTTTCGCTCCCGCTTAGTAGCTCATTTAGCAGCAGCCATAATGGCTGTGTCACCATACGCCATCTTTTTGGCACAAGAAGCCCGGCACTACACTTTGGCAATTGTGTGGGTGATTGCTTCCCTCGCCTGCTTTGTTATAGCTACTCGCCACATTCAAAACCAGACACAAATACCTATTACCATCGCACTAGGTTGGCTAATAATTAATGCCTTGGGAATAGCTACTCATTATTTCTTTGTTCTGACTTTGTGTACAGAAGGCTTGGTGTTGATAGTTCTGGCTGGGCGGCAAATCCCAATTAACCCCAAAGTTTTCTTATCTCCCCCTTGGCGACGGATCTATGGTGTTGCACTAGGTACTTTTATCACTGGTATAGTTTGGCTACCAGTTTTTTTACAGAATAGCTACGGTGAGCAATTAACAGAATGGATACAGCAGCCCCGTCAAGGATTTGCTTGGTTAAGTCCGTTGTTTCAGGCTTTTGGGGCTTGGGTAACTATGCTTTACTTACTACCCGTAGAATCACCAGATTTGGTAGTTGTGATTGCTTCTGGTTTGGTGATGCTGATCTTTATCATTTGGGCAGCACCAATTTTAGTCCAGGGGTTGAAAGCAAACTTACAGCAACCAGAAACCCGTTTGACAACACAGGTATTAACGGGGGTTGTTGTAGGAGCGATCGCTTTATTTTTTATGTTTACCTATTTTCTAGGTATAGACTTAACCAGAGGTGCGCGTTATAACTTTGTTTACTTCCCATGTGTGATTGTTTTACTAGGAGCTAGTCTAGCCGTGGCTTGGCACAGTTATCAAGGTAAAAAAGCCGTCATGGTGATTTGGTTGATGGGATTTGTTAGCGCCCTAACAGTGATTTGCAATCTTGGTTATCAGAAATACTACCGCCCTGATCTATTCATCAAATTAATTCAACAAACATCCCAAGTTCCCGTTCTCATTGCCACTACACAAATCACCCATGTGCAGATGGGTGAAATGATGGGAATAGCTAGGGAATTGAGAATACAAAATATTAAGTCTCCCGGTTCTCTATTTCTTCTGGCACATCAAGACCAAGATTCTCATACTGCAACTACTACCCTAGAAAATACTGTCAAAGCATTACCACTACCCTTTGATTTGTGGCTGGTAAATTTTCATGCACCTGTAGACAAAGCAGTCAAAAAATGTGCAGCCGATACTCAAACTTTGCCATCCGTAGATGGCTATGAGTACAAACTTTATCATTGTTTAAAAGTAGAGTCTAGGGGCTAGAGAAGAGGTATTTTCATGCTCTCTGTGTCTACGTGTCTTTGTAGTTTTTTTACCACAGAGGCACCGAGGCACAGAGGCATAGACATTGATCGAAACTACCTGCTCTTATACAAAACGTGAAACAATTAAAACATCGTACCGATTTAATTGCTCACTACTGATGTTATTGAGACAACGATTAAACCTGATTACCAGGGTTGTATTACCAGTATTATTAATTTTCACTACTGTTATCGTTTTTTACCAACCAGATGCGATCGCGGATCATCTTGTAGAGTTTGCTGATCAAAAAAATAATCCCATCATCATTGAAAATCAAAAAATTGGCACTACAGCTTGGCAGTTGACTAATCCCGCCACTAGGCGAGAGATAGAAGGCTATGCTTCACTCACAAGCGTGAATCGTGGCGACACAATTAAGTTATTTGTCAATACTAAAGAGCCAAACTATACCATAGAAATCTTTCGGATGGGTTGGTATGGTGGTGCTGGTGGTAGGCAAATGGCTGCTGCTATTCAAAGAGTAGGAGTTAAGCAACCACCGCCAATTATAGATAAAAGCACTGGTCTGATTGAATGTAATTGGAAAAATCCATACACTCTCGAAATCCCGTATAACTCTCAAGATCCCACACAATGGGCTAGTGGTTTTTATTTAGCAAAACTGACTGCTAGTAAAAGTGGTAAGCAAAGCTACATTATCTTTGTGGTGCGTGATGACAGTCGCCCTTCTGATCTCGTATTTCAATCAAGCATCACAACTTATCAAGCCTACAACAACTGGGGTGAAATGTCCCTATACCGTTGGAATAGTCGCGGTAAACAAGCATACAAAGTTTCTTTCAACCGTCCCTATGCTGCTAGTCCCAATCCAGCCGCCGCCTATGGAGTTGGTGCAGGAGAATTTTTAACCAATGTTCAACCACCAAATAAAACTTCTAACGCCGGCTGGGAATATAACATGGTTAGGTGGCTAGAACGTTCTGGCTATGATGTTACATATATCACAAATATTGATACCCATGAAAATCGTTTAGACCTCAATACCACCAAACCCATGCTGTGGTTGCACAAGGTTTTTCTGTCAGTAGGGCATGACGAATATTGGACAGCAAAAATGCGCCAAAATGTAGAAACAGCTAGGGATAACGGTTTAAATCTGGGATTTTTCTCTGCTAACACCTGCTACTGGCAGATTCGTTTTGAGCCAAGTCGAATTACTAAGGACATGAACCGTACTATCGTTGCTTACAAAGAAAGTGCGGCTTTAGATCCATTTGCGAGAGACAATGATCCGACAAACGATTTCTTAGTCACAACTCAGTGGCGTAGTAAACCTGTAAATCGCCCAGAGGAAGCATTGATAGGGGTGATGTATGAAACATTTCAAGTAAATGACGACATTGTTGTGAATAACACAGCACCGGATTGGTTGTTAGCTGGTACGCAATTACAGCCCGATAATACAGCATCTGTGAAGAATGCTCGCCAAATCCCCCCCCAAGAGATGCGTTTAAAAGGACTATTAGGCTACGAAGTAGATCGAATGTTTCGCCACGCCCCAGCTAATACAATACGTCTAGCTCATTCTCCTTATCGATATAAGGGCAGAACTAGATATTCCGATATGACTATGTACACGGCAGATTCTGGAGCAATAGTCTTTGCCACTGGTTCAATACAGTGGAGTTGGGGATTAGATGATTACAATGCGCCCAAGTTACGCCCCTCGGTATTAAGTCCTGATGCACAGACGATGACACATAATATTCTGGCCAAGATGATTAACCAATAAGGTGTTCGTAGTGTACCCCTCCGGGGAAGCAAGCTACGCACAGCGTCTCGCAGAGAGGACTTGATAGTTTAGTAGGGTGCGTCAGTGTCAGAAAACCTAACTACACAAAGAAATTCTTCATACTGACGCACCCTACATTTGGAATATTTTTTCTCTGGAAGTCCCTTATTTATCGTAATCATCTGGTACACCAATGGGCGATAATCCAGCGATCGCTCTCAAATTTTGGCAACGAATTAAATCGATAAAACTTAACCCAGAATTACCTTCAATTTTGCTGACTGTCTCAATCGCAGACAACAAATGTTGAGCAGCTTCCGTTTCTGAGTAACCCCGTCTTTGTGCTACCCGAATTGCGGCTAAATCAGCATTTATCTCTGATTCCTGAGATTTATTGCTGCGCCAAATCCGTGTGAGAGCGATCGCACTTAACCCCCCAGCTACCGCCACACCCACAAAATCTGACTGGGTGAATTCGACTAATCCACCCAATAACCCAGCCAAGGCGACACCTTGATAAATATCAGGTTTAAACCATCTCACACCTGTCAACCAGGAAACTTTCCGTAATAACAGTAAATCTCGTTGTGGTTTCGGCAGACGACCCCACAAATCAAAATTAATATATATTGGTCGTTCCTGATTCCAAGGTAAGGGAAAAGCAGCATCCATCACCTGAGACTGTTCTGGTTTACTAACAATTTTAGTAGTCATGCGCCCAGAAGCAGGCATCACATCTAACAATCGGCGAATTTCAATCTTTGGTTCCATTCTGCTCCCCCTACCTCCCCTGCTTCCCCTGCTTCCCCTGCACCTCTGCTCCCCACCCCGTGTATTCTATTATTACGATTTAAGAATTATACCAATGGACGCTTTTGCTCCCACACCACCTGAATGGACAGATAAGGCAGTTCACGCTTATGAGTTTTGCTGTCCTAGTTGCCGTGCTAGTAGTTTAGAGGCTTTGCAAGTTTGGATTAATCGGCGATCGCCTGTGCTGACAGAAAACCATCGTCGCAAATGGCAGGAGTTTTATAGTTGCCAGTGTGGTTGTGCTTGGTGGGCATGGAGTAGCGATCGGCCTCCCTCAGATTTATCTAAGCAACCAGACTTGGAAGCTGAATAAATTTTTACTCCTCTCTGCCCCAATCTCTCTTTCCTGCGAGAAAAGAAGGAGCAACGCCAAATTAAATTAAGCTTTTTACTCCCCTCTCCGCGTCGGAGAGGGGTCGGGGGAGAGGTCAGAAAACTCACTTTAAAAAAATAAAAGCCCGCTTGTAGGCGGGCTGTCATTGTTAGTCAGCAGTCAAATGCTAACTAACCCACTGTCATTTTTTTAGAATCTGAAGGTTGTGCGGAGAGTACCAACATAAATGGTATCGTTGCTGTCTCTGTGTTCAGGGTTGAAAATCACCAACAATCCAGGTGTGACCTGAATGTTCTCGGTCAGGCTGATTTTGTACAGTCCTTCTAAGTGATAGGAAGTGTTAGGATCTCTGGTAATTCCGCTACCACCAGTTAATTTAGGTGGTTGACCAAAAATTAAACCAAAGGTGTTACCTTCTCTACCAAAGTCTTTCACAGCCAAGCTAGCAGCCCAGTACCAAATATCAGCATCTCTGTCAGCACCAGCTTCTGCTTTCGCATCGGTGTAACCTACCCAACCACCAAAAGTCAATTTAGAGCTAGGTTGGAAGGTCGCTTGGATACCGTAGTTGTTAGATGAAGTAGCATCATTACCAAAAGGTCTGCGAGCAGAGTTAGGTGCTATACTGCTTCCTGTACTGCCGGTCAGGTTTACACCATTACCTGCACTATTCTGATAAGCACGAACATAGGTAAAACCTATATTCAATGCGTCATTTGGTTTGAAAGCGACTTGACCGAAGATAGCATTACTACCATCGAACAAACCATTACGAGCAGATGGGTCATTGGCGTTAGGTGCTAAATAAGCTGCGCTCAATGTCAAAGGACCACCAGGATTGAATTCAACTGTCAAACCTGCACCATCAGCACCAAAACGATAAATTGGGCTGAAACGTCCATAGCGAGAGAGCGCGCCTGAACCACTGCTGCTGAAGTCAGGATGGAAGACGTTGACGTTATCGTTCAACTCAGCACCAACAGCATCAATCTTGACCCGTGCTGGACCTAAATTGAAAGCGTAGTTAACTTTATCGATTACAACTTGATTATCAGTTTCTTCATCAAAGCCCAAACGGGTCATTCTAGTACCCGTTGTGCCATTATTGGGGATGAAGTTACCAGCGTTCAAACGAGTTTGTAGTCTGTCTGTACCGGTGAAGCTGGTGTTCAGTGTTAACCGTACACGGTTAGAGAAGGTGGTGTTGCTCTCTAGATCACCATTATTAGTTGAGTCGTTGTCACCATCAGCTCTTGTATCACCAAATACTTGAGACAAGCCAAAGATTGCTTCCCCTGAGAGTTTGGTGGTAGTAGAGAACTGATTAGCTTCCAATTCAGCAGTACGCGCTTCTAAAGCATCGACGCGACCGCGCAGGGTAGCTAATTCCGCAGAAAATTCTTCTTGCAAACGTTGTAAGGTAGCTAAATCTTCCTTAGTTACCAAGTCAGCTGTAGCTGTAGCAATTAACTCATTTACTCTGTCTAAACAAGCATTTAAACCAGCCGCAAACTCATACCGGGTCAAAGCACGATTACCACGGTATGTGAGGTTGGGATAACCTGCGATACAACCGTAACGCTCAACCAAGGATTGCAATGCTTGGAAAGCCCAGTCTGTAGGTTGTACGTCAGAGAATTGAGATACGGATGTTACCTGACCCATTTCTTGAGAAGCTTGGGTCAATTGGGCAACACTTGTCACATTTTCATTAGCTTCCGCAGCGTATGCACCATTAGCTGCAACAAAGGTGGCAGCAACGATCGCTGGACTTACCTTTAAAGCGTTCCAAAATAATTTTGTCATGATTTTATCTTTCACTCACACCAACTCGTTTGAATACATGGTAAAATCTATAACCCCAATGTCTATAAGGGAATTTACACATGATATCAGTAGTGATTATACATATTTTACAGCCATTAGCACAAGAGCAAAACTAAATTTTTTCTATTAAATTTTCCATTTAATTATTTGGTAAACGCAAAATAATTCGACGCTGATGGCGTAACAGCATTCCTTCCGTTTCAAACTCCTGTAGCAGCTTTGTTATTGTTACTCTTGTCGTATTCAAGACCTCTGCAATTTCCTGATGAGTGATATATAATTCAATCAGAGTACCTTGTTCGACATTCCGTCCAAATCTTTCACTTAACCACAACAAAAATTGCCACAACCGTAATGAAATGGGTTTACGGTTTACTATGCTTAAAAGCTCTTCTGAGGTTTGAATGTGAGCTATTAAAGCATCTGTATATTGATGCCAAAGATGTGGCGGCAAGGTGGACGCTTCTACACTGGTCAGACACTCAATTTGGTATGGTTTGACTTTAGATAAAGCATACCCAATGACATCACCAGCCCCCCAATATCCCAAAGTGATAAATGTGCCATCTTCACCCCAAGTTATAGTGCGAACTGCCCCACGTTCAATCAGCCACAGTACATCATTACGGGTTGGTAGGACTTCTCGACGGGTAAATAGTCTTTGTGATAAATGCCCACTAAAGTTAGGTTTGTCTAATGCGGTGGCAGAATCTGGTGTAAAAATTATCGATGACATTGTGGGAGTGTTTGCTAGATGGTGATTAGTAAATTTTGGATGGTTTTAAAGCTTCTGAGTCATTCAAAAACTGGTTATTAATACTACCTTTCAATAGAGAATAAAGTTGGTAATTTATTTTTAATAGATATTGTTTAATATTTGTATAATGGGATATTATTTTATTTAATATTAAATATATTAATAGTGAATGATTCTTGTAAAGATCATTATCATATTTTTATCACTTTTTGGTATTTTTAATGATAATTAGTTCATCGGTAATGTATATATAAAAAACAATGATTGATATATTTATACATACATTATAGTGAGTAATATATCTGATAATTAATGCTAATAGTCAAATAATTAGTAGGTAATATATTTTGCCTATTATTGTTGAGTTTTACCTATAGCAATTTTCTTTGTTGAGTTATGTATATTTTCATGTACGCTAGTATAAACTTTTACATAAATTTACGAAGATAAACATTGTGCAGGAGATTAGCTTATCTCTTGCACCTACCCGATATTCCGCCTCGGAATAAATTTTTTGGCGGGATAGAAAGCTGGCGCAAGTTGAGGATTAGAATTAATTTTCTCTGGTTACTACGCCAATCTAATCGCGTAAGATTAAGAAAAGGTTAGCATTTAGTAAAATCTCACTGTGATTAACTAAGTTTTCATCTAAATGTGAATACTATATCTCCAAAAAAGAATGTAGAGACGAAAATCCCTACCCATGGAACGTCTCTACAAGGTTTCTGGAAAACGCATATTTAATTTCTGGAGATTGCCCCATGCCCCAACAAAAAAATAGAGGATTGGTTAATTACCAATCCCCTATCTCTCATGCTCTGAGCTTAATTTAAGAGCGTTGACCTGTAACAATATACGCCACTCGTTGACCAATATTAGTTGCATGATCTGCCATACGTTCCAAACAACGAATTGCTAATGCTAGCAATATAATTGGTTCCACAACACCTGGGACATCGCGTTGTTGAGCTAAAGTTTGATAAAGACGATCATAAGCATTGTCTACGGCATCATCCAAGTGCTTGATACTTCGCCCACCGACTTCATCTAAATCTGCCAAAGCTATTAAGCTAGTTGCTAACATGGCTTGGGCATGATGAGACATGACTGCAATTTCTGGTAAAGACGTGTGAGGAGGATAGGGAAAGATTTTCACCGCAATGTCAGCTAAATCCTTGGCATAATCTCCAATCCGCTCTAAATCTCTCACAAGCTGCATAAAAGCACTTAAACAGCGTAAATCTTGAGCTGTTGGTGCTTGTAGTGTCATGATGGCCGTACAGTCTGATTCTATTTGTCTATAAAAACGATCAATTTTTTTATCTAATCGTGGCAGTTCCTCAGCTGCTGTTAAATCACGGGCAAATAACGCTTGGTGGCTGAGGCGAAATGATTGTTCTACCAAAGCTCCCATGCGTAATACATCCCGTTCTAAACGCCTAATGGCGCGTGCTAACTGGGGACTGTCTGGGTTGGGACTATAAAGAACGGCTTTCACACTTGTAGTCTCAAACGTGAAGATATTTTTAACTATAGTCTTGGCTCTATGAGTTTGCCATCACTTCAGGGAAGAGAAGTTGCATCCATGCGCCACCAGTTTCGGGATGATTCATGGCTTTGATTGAACCACCGTGAGCTAGAACAATTTGCCGCACGATCGCTAATCCTAAACCATTCCCAACCATTGCGCCCATAGAATTACTTTCTGGCATTGGGGTATGAGTCCGCGCTTTATCTCCCCGGTAAAATCGCTCAAAAATGTGGGGTAAATCTTCTGAAGCAAAGCCTACACCAGAATCAATGAGATTAATTTCTAAACTGGGAATATCTTGTGACGATAAAATTTTTGCCTGAATTTGGATGCTGGTATCAGGAGAACTGTACTTGATGCTGTTATCAAGCAAGTTCAGGAAGACTTGATAAATACGGGCTGGATCAGCTTTCATCCAAATCTCTTCAGGGCCGGAATAAGCTAGAGACAGGTGTTGGCGCTGTGCTAATGGTTCTAGGGTTTCCCAAACAGAGGCTATGAGCGATCGCACTTCCACATCCTCCGCTTGCAGTTGCATGGCGGGGTTGATTTCAATTTGGGTGAGTTCTAGCCAGCTTTGCACCAAGTTAATGAGTCTATCTACCTCCTGCATCAAACGGTCAACCCAGCGATTTAAAGGCGGTTCTAGGCGATTTTGTAGGGTTTCTACAACTAAGCGAATCGAAGTCAGGGGTGTTCTTAATTCATGGGCTAAATCCGAAAACGATCGCTCCCTGACATGATTCATATCTAGCAAGGGTTGACGGTTTTCTAAAAATACTCCCACCTGTCCGTGAGGTAAAGGTAAACTAGAGCCTCGCAAAGTTAGAGATTTGATGGTGGGCATTTCCGCCGCATTATCACAAGAAGGGTGAAAAACCCACTCTTTGGTTTGGGCTTTTTGGCGATCGCGTGTTTGTTCAATCAGCTGATCAAGTTCATATGACCGCACCAATTCTAGCAACAGACGTACCTGCCCTGGTTGCCATCGTTGTAAATACAACATTTTCTGGGCTTGCTGATTGCACCAGAGCAGTTGATTTTCTTCATCGACTTGCAAATATCCCACTGGTGCCACATCCAGGAGATCTTGGTGAGTTTGTAGCGACTGCTGCAAGTCTTGGCGTTGCTGCTTAAGGGTAGTGATTTCTTGCCGTAGACGAGGAAGCCAAGACAGCGCCAATTTAGAAGAACGGGAATTTAACGGCTGGAGTAATTGCCACAGGTAGCGATTTAGTTGAACCTGTTGCCAAATCCAAAACCCAATGCCTACCGCTAAACCCAGAAAAAATCCCAATAAAAGCATTTGAGTTTGAGTTGTTAGTTGCTTGGTGATTAATAAAAACTAACAACTATCTCAATAGATTATCCGAACCGATAGCCAAATCCTCTGACAGTCACAATATATTCTGGGTGGCTGGGATCTTGCTCTAGCTTTTCGCGCAACCACCGGATATGAACATCTACAGTTTTGCTATCACCGACAAAATCAGGGCCCCAAACCTGATCTAGTAATTGCTCCCGCGACCAAACCCGTCGCGCATAACTCATAAATAATTCTAATAAGCGGAATTCTTTGGGGGAAAGATTCACTTCTTGTCCGCGCACTAACACCCGACACTCTTGAGGGTTCAAGGTTACTTCCTTGTATTTAAGTACGGGTAGCTGTGGTAGGGTGCTTAAACGCTGACGACGGAGTAAAGCGCGACAACGTGCCACTAATTCCCGCATACTAAAGGGTTTAGTCAGGTAGTCATCTGCACCGACTTCTAAACCTAACACGCGATCGGTTTCGCTACCTTTAGCACTTAACATCAAAATCGGTACTGGGTTGCCTTGATGACGTAACAAGCGGCAAATATCTAACCCATTAATCTGAGGCAACATGATATCTAGAATAATTAAGTCAAAGGGAAATTCTCCCCCATTGGGTTCAAAGCCTTTGATATATTCCACCGCCGAACGCCCGTCAGGAACTGTCAGCACTCCATAACCTTCTTCCTCTAATGCTACGGCTAGCATCTCTTGGATTAGCTCTTCATCTTCTACAACCAGAACACGGCTCGTTTGTCCAATGTCTGCTCTAGGAGAATATTTGATTGATTCACTGGTATACATTGATATCACAAAACTCTAGCCCTGTGCTTGTATCAATATGATTGTTGAGTTAATTATCGCTCCTCAGTGCATTCACGCTTGTACCATCGTGAATTATTTTGCAAAAGAGTAATGTTTGTAACAATATTACATATATCATAAATTACTCTCATTGCAAGCAATCAATTGTATTGAGTGCAACTTAGGTCTTCAATTTTTCAGCCAAACAAATTCTATCTTGACAATAGCAGATGAATTTGAATATATTTAATTAGTACATAAATACTATAAAGCTTGCCAAAAAATCACTAAAAATCGCCGTGGACAACGGTTACTTTCTATTAGTATCAGTTGTTGCACCATTTCCGTAATTGCACTGCGTTAACAATCATAATTTCAAGGCTACCCTGATATCTGCATCGGGTAGTTATTGGTATGGCTTGCTACTCAATCAATCACTACATCTTTAAGGGAGTGGAAACATGACAACAGTTGCAATCCGAGATAGTAAACAGCAACTAATGCAAGCATTTCAACAAATTATTACAGAACAGAAGAAACTAGAATCAAAACTAGCTACGAAACAAGAAGAAGCAGATAAAGCCAAAAATCAAGAAATTGTGGCAGTTGCTTCTACATATACTGTTGATAGTATTGTTAAAGGTCTAGCAGATTTACAGTTAGAATTCGGTAGCACTATCAATACCCTATCAGAGAAATTAACTCAAGAAAATGCCAAATTAGATGAACTCAATCGGGCGATAGAGATTGAAAGCCAAAATTTACAAGAATTACAAAAAATTAGAATTGTTGCTGATGCTTTGGATATCTTAAATCAGGAACATCAAGAAAAGTTAAAAATCCTAGAGCAAGATACTGCTAGTAAACGGGAAATCTTAGAAAAAGAAATATCCACTAGGCGCAAAGAGTGGCAGAAAGAACAAACAGAGTATGAAGAATCCCTACAAGCATATAATGATTTTTTGGTCAAAGAACGCCAGCAAGAGCAAGAAGAATATCAATATAAATTAGCAAGCGATCGCAAACTTAAAGCCGATACCTATGAATCTAAAAAACGTAGTCAAGAAAGAGTAATTTTAGAAACAACTCAACAAAAAGATAAAGACTGGGCTGAACGAGAGAAAGTTATTACTGAACACCAAGCCTTATTTAATGAATATCAACAAAAAGTTGCAGCCTTCCCTAACGAATTAGAAGAAGCAGTTAAAAAAGCCAGGGAAGAAGCGATTAAAGAAACCAATCAGAAGACTAAAGTTGAAGCCGATTTATTTGACAAAGAATGGGAAGCCAGTAAGCAAAGTTATGAATTAAAAATTAAATCACTGGAAGAAACCATTCAAAAACAAACTGAACAAATAGAAAGTATATCAACTCAATTACAAGCTACATTGAAACAAGCACAAGACTTGGCTATGAGAGCCTTTGATAGCTCTACAGCTAAATAATTTTCCTTGTGTTAGGCACAAAATGTAGGGTGCGTCAGCATGAATAATTTCTTGGTACAGCTAGGTTTTATTACACTAACGCACTCTACTAACTATAGCTAAATAATCCATTAATTGTGTGTGGTTAACAAGAGGTTTCTATGGCAGTGAAAAAGTTAACAGATAAAAACACCAAGGCTGAGATTTTGCAAGCATATGAAGATTTGACTAAAGAAACATCAGCAATCAAGTTGCAACTCAATCAAGTGTTAAAAGATAATCAGTCTATAAATAAAGAAAAACCGCAAACAGAGCTAAATCAATTTATGAATCAGTCTGCTACTATCCAAGAAAAAATGAATTATACAATTGAAAATCTAGTCAAAATTCAATTGGGTTTTGGTAGTGCTGTTAATGAATTATCTGAAAAATTAACTACACAGGCTTCTCGTTTAGGAGAAATCAGAAAAACAGTAGAGAATGAAATTGAACAATTAAAACAATTACACAATTTAGAAGTATCTGAAACGACGTTAGATATACTGATTACTACCTACGAAGATAATTCTAAAGCTTATCAAGATGAGTTTAGCCAGCGTTATGAATTACTTTCGCAAGAAATATTAGAACAAAGGAATACTTGGCAAAAATCACAAGAAGAATACCAAAGAACTATTAAAGAACGCAATGATCATCTCAATAAAAATCGTCAAAGAGATGCAGCAGAGTATAAATATGATTTAGAACACCAGCGTCAACTAGAAATAGATGAATATGAGCAACAACAAAAAGCTTTATATAAACAATTAGAAGAATTACAACAGGAAGCAGAAAAACAGTGGACTGAACACGAAAAGTTAATTGCTGAAAGAGAAAAGCAATTTGAAGAGTACAAAGCTAAAGTGGAAGCCTTTCCGAAAGAGAAAGAAGCAGCTATTAAAAAAGCCACAGAGGAAGGTAAAGGAATCGCTCACTACCAAGCTAAAGTCAAAGCTGATTTGTATGCTAAAGAAGTAGAAGGACAAAAGCGGTTTTATGAACAGAGGTTGCAGTCTCTAGAACAAACAATTACTAATCAAGAGACACGCATACAAAATCTTTCTAAACAGCTAGAATCAGCACTCAAACAAGTTCAAGATTTAGCAGTTAAAGCGATTGAAGGTACTGCCAATGTGAATTCTTACCAAGCAATCAAAGAAATAGCTTTAGAACAAGCCAAAAGCCAAATGAAAAATAAATAAATTTTGTTTGTTATAGTTTTAGGTAACAATAGATTTAGAGACGTAATAGGCTTTACGTCTCTTTTACTGTAATTTATATAATCTATATTTAGATTTAGTGGTCAGTTTTATCTGGTTTACCATTATTTAGAGGTTTTTTTCTGCTCTTGCTATTTTCATTTAATTTTTTGTTGGATGGCTGGTTGGAATTGGGTTGTTGGCTAGACATAGGATGCGATCAGCGTAATTAATGACAAATGGATCTACAACCAGCATATTACTGTTTCCAGAAAATAGTCAAAGATTTTACCTGAAGACTTATGCAAATACCGTAGATTATCGGGCATTGGGCTTAAATCTCCTCTGCACCCCTGTCTTTTGCCTCACTATTAAGAATTATTCTGAATTGCTATGATACCTTTCTGTTCGTAAATTGGCTGGACTAATTTCTTTAAAGTAGGCAATTTTCTGTAAAAAACGATAGAGCCAATAATACAGGCTATACCGTCAATAATTAATGTGTTGGGCGCACCGATACGACTGGCTAATGCACCACCTAATAAACTACCTACTGGTATCATCCCTAAAAAAGACATCGTATATAAGCTCATCAATCTACCGCGCTTATCTTCCTCTACGATGGTTTGGAGAAATGTATTACTAGCAGCTATTTGCAGAATTGTTCCTAAACCAACAAACAACATTGTAAATAGAGATAATGGTAAGAATCTGGATACAGCAAAAGCAATTAAACCAATACCTAAAATTGCTGGTGCGATCGCAATTAATTTACCAATACCTAAAATTGTTTTGCGTGTGGCTAAATAAATACCTCCTGATAATGCTCCTAGTCCTGATGCTGCCATTAAAAATCCTAGGGTTTCTGCGCCACCTGCTAAAATCTTTTCCGCAAAAATTGGTACAAGAATTGTATTTTGCAGTCCCATCAAACTGACTAAAGCCGATAGTAATAAAATGGCACGAATTGGTGGAAAGCTATAGGCATAGACAAATCCCTCTTGGACTTTCTGCAAGGGATTACCAGCACTGACTGATATTTGCCAAGGTTTAACTTTCATTGCTAATAAGCCG
This sequence comes from Nostoc sp. PCC 7524, assembly GCF_000316645.1. NCBI lineage: Bacteria > Bacillati > Cyanobacteriota > Cyanophyceae > Nostocales > Nostocaceae > Nostoc > Nostoc sp. PCC 7524. Next base: position 963,907 of record NC_019684.1, on the reverse strand, counting down.
GCAATAACTGCAATATAGCTCAACCCATCAATTAAAAAACAGTAGGCAATACCAACACCAGCAATTAATACACCGCCAACGGCTGGGCCAATTAAACGCGCTCCATTAATCATAGTTGAGTTGATCGCGATCGCATTAGCCAAATCTTCTCTACGTTCAACCAGTTCCGGCACAAATGCTTGGCGTGCTGGTGCATCTAAAGCATTAATAAATCCTTGTAACAAGCTCAAAACAATAATATGCCAAATTTGAATCACACCAGTTAAAGTGAGTACAGCTAATGCTAGCGATTGCACCATCGATAATGCTTGTGTACCTATTAAGGTACGATACCGAGAAAATCGATCTACAAACACTCCCCCAAAAGGCGCAAGGAAGAAGTTAGGAATTTGGCTGGTAAATCCGACAATTCCTAACATTAATGCTGAGTGTGTTAAATCATAAACTAGCCAAACTGTAGCCAGTTGTGTCATCCATGTGCCAATCAAAGAAATTCCCTGCCCCGCAAAAAACAGGCGATAATTCCTTGATCTAAAAGCTGGTATGTTTAGCCAATTTTGTATATTCATCAATAATAACTAGGGATTGGGGATTGGGGAATGGGGATTGGCGAAAAGAACTTTTCTGGTTTGGTTGTGAGATATTTTGTGAACAGCAGTACAGGCGGCACGCACCCCTATGAATGAAAGAAACACCTCTTTTCTTCCTATCCTGTCACCTGTCACCTATCACCTGTCACCTGTCACTTATTCATCATTTACTAGAATTTTTTTTGTGTTTCTTTAGTATGCGTAGTATTGTGTTGTAAAAAAGCTTTAAATGGCTTCACCCAAGTGGATGATTAAGTCAAAATCCCCTAAGAGAGATTAGCGATCGCACGATTCAAAAGTTGTGAGAAAACTTCACGTTCCACCGCAGAAATCCCCTGCATTGCTTCATCACGCAACTCGGCGGCAATTGGTGGTAAAACCGTTTCTAATTCCTTGCCAGCATCAGTTAGCCAGATGCGCCAGATGCGGCGATCATTTACATCCCGTTCTCGACGCACTAAGCCGCGTTCTTCCATGCGATCTAGTACGCCTGTTAGTGTACCTCCAACTTGCTGGAGTTTCTCCCCAATGCTGGATGTAGGTAAACCATCTTCTTGCCATAAACAGCATAGAACTAGCCAATGAAATGGCGTTAGCCCAAAGGGTTCTAGTCTTTCAGTAAACTTGCGGGTGAGTAATTGTGAAAGTAATTTGATTCTGTAGCCCAAATTATAAGGGGCAAGGTTTTGCTGCCACGATTCTGAATTAGGAGAATGATCGGGTTGAGCAATCATTAGGATAATTACTTAGTGTACGTAGTATTTATCATAAATTGATTTAATGGTTTTGGCAATGTTTTAGAGGCATTCCCAATCCCCAATCCCTATTCACTAGGTAAAATTTGAATTAATTTGTAGTCTTGGATTTCACCGATGATGCGGTGTTGTCTGGATAGTTGAGAGGAAGGTTGTTGATAAACCCAAGCATAACTGGGGGCAGGTAGTTGGGCTATTGTCTCTACTTTTTGTCCGTGAGTGGGGGTATAAAACCTCAGTAAAACGGCGTTTTTACCACCTAATTGGACAAAATGGATGGGGTGAGTTTGTAAAATAGAAGCGATCGCAGGTTGTTGTAAAAAAGTTCTGTAAACAGGGTTATAGTCATTCAACAAGCCAAAGCCACCAACCAGTGCCAATGCTAACCAACAGGGAATTAACCAACCAGCCACCCAATAACGAGCTGTGAGAAACTTACATCCAAAATGGTAGCGGCTAATCCAGACTATAGGGAGAATTAACCAACTTAATCCTACAATTAAACCGATGATTGCATATTGGCGATCGCCCCAGGCAAAAGCCACCATTGCAGCTAACAAAAATAAAATTGCTAATACGCCGCTACCATAGCTAAGAGTCCTAGGAATATTGCCTTTTTGCAGAATGGGTTTTCGGTTAACATATCCCATCTGATAAATTCTACTTAACCAGTCTAAACCTACCGCCGCTAACCAAGCGATGAAGGGATAAAGGGTAAGACTATAGTGAGAAAGACGAGTAGAAAAAACGCTTAATTCGGCAAATAAAATAACTGGGAAGCCAACGAGGATTAATTGATAATTAGGAATTGGGCGACGGACAACTAAAAATAATCCTAAAAGGCTAAAAAATAACCAAGGAAAAGCTTTTAAAGGGATGTTCCAAACATAAAATATGATGCCATTTCCAGCACGTTCCTGAGAGCCTAACTCAAAAACAAAGCCAAATAAAGCTGCAAAACTATTATTGCCGTAGCGTTGCCAATTAAACCATAACCAAATTAGTGTAGGCATTAAACCTACAAGTAAACCGACATATAAACAGGGGTTAGTCAGATGACGATAACGACGATGTTGACGAACTAAGTAAGGTAATAAAGCGATAGCTGGCAGAAAAATCATGAAGCTTCTCATTAAGAAGCCTAAACCCAAACTTAAACCAGCGATAAAACTCCATATATATCTATATTGAGGATGTAATTCCGATTTAATTACAGCATAAATAGTTAAAAGTACCAAGAAAATCATTGGTACATCTGGAGTACCTAACCGACAGTATTGTAGCCACAGAAATTCCACACTTAAAATTGCCCCAGCTAGCCAAGCTAACTTTTTACCTAGCATAATTTTGCCGATTTCATAAGTTAGTAACAAGCAAAGAATGCCAGTGATCATGCTAGGTAGACGTGTACTAAATTCGCTGATTCCTAATAGATTGTAGAAAGCAGCAATTAACCAGTAAGGGCCAGGGGTTTTATGATGAGCATTCCCCCAAGGTGCTATCCAGTCACCGGAATCAAACATCTGACGCGATCGCCAAGCATAAAGCCCTTCATCATGAGCCATCACACTACTATCCCCAGAACTAAATAGTAATAAGGGGATTGTCCACACTAGCAAACTGATGTAAGGGAATGTTGTTGATATACTGATATGCCGCCACAGAGGTTGCAAGGCTTGTAGTCTATAAAACATGAAATCTTGCGTAAATTTGTTTAAGTATCTGACTGTTAAAATATGTTAAAGAGAGCTTGTCTAAAAGAATACCTGAAGTTGCACAAATTTAGTTTAAAAGTTTGTAATTATGTTGCTCAGACCGGATCAACGTTTGAAATTAGATGACACTGATGATCAGCTGTTTTATGCTTATCCCCGCTTCGTTACCCATGTTGATGAAGGTTTTATCCAACAGCTAACTGATTTATATAGAGAACGATTGCAACCAAACACACGCATCCTAGATTTGATGAGCAGTTGGGTATCTCATCTACCGGAAGAGATGGCGTTTGCTCATATTGAGGGACACGGACTCAATGCTGAGGAATTAGCCCGCAATCCTCGGTTAAATCATTACTTTGTGCAGAATCTCAACGATAATCCGGCTTTACCTCTACCAGATCAAGATTTTGATGCGGTGATCAATTGCGTATCAGTACAATATTTGCAATATCCAGAGGCCGTCTTTTCAGAAATTCACCGCCTTCTCAAACCTGGTGGTGTGGCCATTTTCAGCTTTTCTAACCGAATGTTCTTTCAAAAGGCGATTCAAGCTTGGCGAGATGCTTCGGAAATAGCGCGAGTGGAATTAGTCAAACGCTACTTTGCCTCAGTATCGGGATTTACTGCGCCAGAAATTATTGTTAACAAGTCAACAATGCCTAATTTCTTGCAGTGGTTAGGTGCGCCAGGGGGAGATCCGTTTTATGCCGCGATCGCTTACCGCCAACGTTGAGATAATTATCAAAAAGTAAATTTTCAGGGTAGAACCTGACAGCAGCACAGATAATTGCCTCAATGCTCAAGCATAAGGAGAAGCTAGAAATGATTGTTCCTCGTACACGTAGAATTTTAGCTGCTGTGTTGCTGTCAGTTTTATTACTGACTACAGCTTGTACTGCCGAAGCACCAGGACGTTTTGATCAGGTACAACAAGAAAGTAGTCGCCAAAAAACTGGGCAAGCGGTTGCGAAAAATGCAACTCAAGGGAGTGAGTTCAACAAATTCTTTCCAGGTGAGGAAACTGGTTATCAGCGTGTCTTTACCCAAGAGAAAAAAGGCTTTGCTGAAGCTAAGTTAAAAAAAGACGGTAAAGATTTAGCGATGCTAGCTATCTCAGACACCACAAGTACACCGGGAGCAGCAGCTAAATTCTCCAATAGTACCAAAAATATTGCTGGTTATCCGGCAGTGGAAGTCGGTAATACACAAACTGCGATTCTCGTAGGTAAATATCAGGTAAAAGTTTTATCTCGTTCGCCATCATTTACAGCTAGCGATCGCGCCGATTGGATTGAAAAATTTAATCTTGATGGACTAGCGAAACTCAAATAAAAAATCTCTTTCCCCTACTCCACATTCCCTACTTTCAAAACAGGAGAAAATTGTGAGCAAACCAATTTTTGAGTTAGTTGATGAATTACCAACTAGCGGCTTGACTATTTCGATGTTAAACGCTTTAGATTTTGTTGCCCCTGGTGAGTGGCAAAATACTGTCGGCTTCGTCAATACCATTAAAACTGTAACTGGTGAAACTGATGAGGATTTGATTCAACAAATTGGTGAACGGGCGATTTATCTTTATAATGATCGCTCCCAAGGATATCAAACAGCAATGTGGCTTTATCAAACCGTTGACGGTACAGATAAAGCGTTAGGTGCAGCAGCTTTAGCTAACAAAGTCGGTGAAAAAATACCGCTTCTGGGTTTTTTAAACTCTATTACTCCCAAACCAGACAAAGCTCAAACTATCGATTTATCCCTGAAATTAGTAGCTGAATTAGTTGCTTTCTGCCAAATTAACGGGATACCTGGCGATAGTATTGGCGATTTCGTCGCTTCTTTAGGAGAGTATAGTGGTGAATCTTTAATTCGCATGGTGGCATTAGTTTGCGTTGATGGTTTAATACCCTTGGGGCCAGACTTCATTAGTAAAGCTTTATCTGGATTGAATCAAACTAATCCGAATGAATTGGATCAAAATTCCACTTTCCAAAGCATTAAAGATGTCATTCCCGGAAATAATGCTAGTAGTAAACTCAATTTTATTGGCGAAAGTTTTGAATCAGTAAAAGGATGGATGAATGGGATTGTTACAGCCCATGATTTAACACCGCAGAAAGTTGTTGGTAACTTGCAAAATTTTATTCAACTTACTGATGATAAGTTAGACTACCTAGCAGCATTTTTAGATGTCGCCACCAATTACTACGAACACACAGGGACACAAACTCTCGCACGTCGCTTGATTGAACGCGCTGTGGCAGAAATTTAAATTCATAGGTAATAGCTCAACTCCAGTAGTTCTGGGTTATTACCTAACGCGATGTGCAACTTATTTTTGAAACCCCTCTCCAAAGACGCGGAGCGGCTTCTCGTTAGAGTACCTCTCACGCCAGTTTGCTCTCTTCTCTACGTTCGCGGAGCGTGTCGTAGACAGAGGCTGCGCCAACGAGACGCTCCGCGAACAAGTCGGGAAACCCGCCCACGCAACTGGCTCCCCTGCAAGGAGAGAGGCTTTGATTCTTGCTCCCCTTCCCACTCCTTCGGAGAAGCAAGCTATGTAGGGAAGGGGTTGGGGGTTAGGTTTGAGAGAAAGTTGCACACGGCATTACCTATTAACAAACAAATTAATCAGAATATAATCCTAGTATTTATACTTAAATCGGTTGCCAATATTTAATTTAATTGTGTAAAACTACTTAAAAAAATATTTAAAAAATATTCGTAAAAAATGGTAAAAAGCATAAAACACAGGGAATAATAAAGCAAAACAATAAAGATAAATTATAAAGTCACCCAAAATGCTAGTATTATCCGATACTTTATTTCCTATTTCTGGATATCGCATAACAGAACAACTTTATTGTGGTGGCAAAACCCTAGTTTATCGGGGTATTAGAGAACAAGACCAAAAACCCGTAGTCATCAAATTGATGCGGAATGAATATCCTACCTTCAATGAAATTGCTCAATTCCGTAATCAGTATACAATTACCAAAAATTTAGACATTGAAGGGATTATTCAACCTCTAAGTTTAGAGAACTATCGTAATGGCTATGCCTTAGTCATGGAGGACTTTGGTGGCATCTCACTCAAAGACTGGATTCAACAGAGTAAGGAGCAACAAAGATACAGTCTAACTCTGCCAGAGTTTTTTCCGATCGCCATAACCATAGCATCTATCTTAGATGGATTACATCGCGATCGCATCATCCATAAAGACATCAAACCTGCCAATATCCTCATTAATCCCAGCACTCTGCAAGTCAAGCTGATTGATTTCAGTATTGCGACTCTGCTACCAAGAGAAATCCAAAACTTGACCAATCCTAATGTCTTAGAAGGGACATTAGCATACATATCCCCTGAACAAACAGGAAGAATGAACAGAGGTATCGATTACCGTAGTGATTTCTATTCTTTGGGTGTAACATTTTTTGAACTTTTGAGTGGACAGTTACCCTTCACTAGCATTGATCCAATGGAGTTAGTGTACTGCCACATTGCTAAACAGCCACCTCTTTTACAAAACACAAAGCCAGAAATTCCTCAAGTCTTGTGCGATCTAGTCATGAAATTAATGGCTAAAAATGCCGAAGACCGCTATCAGAGTGCCTATGGAATCAAGCATGACTTAGAAATTTGTCTGAACAAATGGCAAGATACTGGTAAGATTGCACCCTTTGAGTTGGCGCTTAAGGATGTTTATGACCGTTTTCTCATCCCTGAAAAACTTTATGGTCGTCAGCAAGAAGTTGCATCCTTGCTAGCAGCTTTCGAGCGTGTAACTAGGGGAGCCATAGAAATGGTGTTAGTGGCAGGATTCTCTGGTATTGGTAAAACTGCTGTAGTTAATGAAATTCATAAACCTATTGTCAGGCAGCAGAGTTACTTCATTAAAGGTAAATTTGATCAATTCCAACGTGATATTCCTTTATCGGGATTAGTCCAAGCATTTCGTGATTTAATTGGGCAAATACTTCTAGAAACTGATCATCAAATTCAGCAATGGCGCAGCAAAATTCTGTCAGCTTTAGGTGAACAAGCTCAGGTAATTATTGATGTCATCCCTGAACTAGAAAAAGTTATCGGTAAACAGCCACAGGTTGCTGAACTCTCTGGGATAGCTAGCCAAAATCGCTTTAATCTATTATTTCAAAGATTTATTCAAGTATTTCATACTAAAGCCCATCCCTTAGTGATATTTCTGGATGACTTGCAATGGGCAGACACGGCTTCTTTAAAATTTATGCAATTCTTAATGGGTCAAACAAATGCAGTTAAAGAAAACTCTTCTCTGTTAAATCGTGAAATTCAAGATAATGTATGGACACCCATTTTTGATGGTGAACCTTGGCAAATTGAGCAATCGGAAAATAGTGGGCAATCAGCAGCAACCCTACTACTCATTGGTGCATATCGGAATAATGAAGTTCCCCAGACACATCCACTTGCTTTAACACTACAGGAAATTGCTAAAACGGGTACTACAATTAACTACATTGAACTACCACCTTTAAATCAAAGTAATTTAAATCTTTTAATTGCTGATACCCTTTGCTGCCAAGAAGAAATTGCTGTTCCCCTCAGCCAAATGGTATTTGCTAAAACTAAAGGTAATCCTTTTTTTGCTACACAATTTCTGAGGTTTTTACATGATGAAGGCATAATTAAATTTAACTTTGATGTAGGATATTGGCAGTATGACATTAACAAAATACAAGAATTAGCTCTCACAGATGATGTTGTAGAATTCATGGCTTTGCAAATAGAAAAGCTGCCAAAAATGACTCAGGATGTGCTAAAGTTAGCAGCCTGTATTGGTAATGAATTTGATTTAAAAACTCTGGCGATCGTACATGAAAAATCTGTAGTAGATACAGCATCTGATATATGGAAAGCATTACATGAAGGAATAATTTTACCTAAAACAGAACTTTATAAAATTTTTCAAGATGGTAATTTTATATCTGACGTTTCTGCTGGCAAAGTTGCCACAAAATTACCAGTAATCAACTTACAACCTCCTAAATATAAATTCATCCATGATCGAGTCCAGCAAGCTGCTTATTCTTTGATACCTGAAATTAAAAGAAAGCAAATTCATTTTAAAATTGGGCAGCTACTATTGAGTAATATTCCAGTTACTGAACGGGAAGAAAATATTTTTCCGCTAGTTAATCAATTAAATATAGCAGTAGAGTTAATTACAGTTCAGACTCAACGTGATGAACTAGCTGAGATGAATTTAGTTGCCGGGCGTAAAGCTTTAGCATCAACAGCTTATACAGCAGCTGTTAAGTATTTAAAGACAGGAATTGGGCTACTTTCTGATACTAGCTGGAAAACAAAATATGAACTCACTCTAGCATTGCATGAGACAGTAGCAGAAGCAGCTTACTTAGCTGGTGACTTTGAGCAGATGGAGCAATTTGTTCAGGTAGTGTTGTTACAGGCTAAAACACTACTAGAGCAAGTAAAAGTTTATGAAATTAAAATTCAAGCCTATGGAGCGCAGAACAAAGCTTTAGAAGCTGTCAACACTGCACTGGCTTTTTTGAAATTGCTGGGAGTGGAGTTTCCTGAACATCCAAGCCAAGCTGATATTCAACTAGCAATGTCAGAAATAAACACCAACATGAATGGCAGGATGATTGAAGACTTAATTCACCTGCCAGAAATGATAGAGGAAGAACCGTTGGCAGTGATGCGTATTTTATCAAGTGCGATCGCTCTTGCCTATCAAGCAGTACCTGAGCTTTTTCCTGTTATTCTTTTAAAAGAAATTAATTTATCACTTATATATGGTAATTCACCCTTGTCGGCCTTTACATATAGTGTTTATGGGCTGTTCCTCTGTGGTGTATTGGAAGATATTGAGTCTGGCTATCAGTTTGGTAAACTGGCGGAAAGTCTTGTTACCAAATTCCAAGCTCAAGAAGTAAATATTAAAGTTATTGAGACTTTTAATCAATTGATCAGACCTAGCAAAGAACATATTCGAGAAACATTAAAGCCTTTGTTAGAAGTCTACTCTGCTGCTCTAGAATTAGGAGATTTAGAATTTGCTGCTTATGGTCTTTATGCTTGCTCTTGCCATACTTATTTTATAGGGCAGGAACTAGGAGAGCTTGGTCGAGAAATGGATCTTTATACAAACTATATACAGCAAATCAAACAAGAAAGAATATTGCATTGGCATCAAATATATCAGCAGACAGTTTTGAATTTAAGAGGAAGTGTTAAAGACTTATGCAAGTTAATTGGTGACGCTTATGATGAAGAAAAAATGTTACCGCTTCATATTGAAGCTAATGATGGCATTGCACTTCTGTATTTTTATTTCTGTAAAATGCAACTATGTTATCTGTTTACCGATTATCCTCAAGCTATAGACAATGCTGTAATGCTAGAACAGTATCTGCATGGTGGTATCGGTAAGGTGGTTGTTCCTCTGTTCTATTTTTATGATTCATTAGTACAAATAGCGGTGTATTCTGAAGCTCAAGAAACTAAACAAAAACAGATTCTTGAAAAAGTCACAGCTAATCAAGCAAAAATGGAAAATTGGGCCTATCATGCCCCAATGAATTATTTACATAAATTCTGTTTAGTGGAGGCGGAGCGGTATCGTGTTATTGGTAAACATCTGGAAGCAATAGATTATTATGATCGCGCCATTATCCTTGCCAAAGAAAATGAATACATTCATGAAGAAGCTCTAGCTAATGAACTGGCAGCCAAATTTTATTTAGAATGGGGTAAACAGAAGATTGCTCAAACCTATCTAACCGACGCTTACTATGGCTATAGTCGTTGGGGCGCGAAAGCCAAAGTTGATGAGTTGACAAAACGCTATCCTCAAATACTCGCACCCATACTTCAGCAAGAAAAACTTAGCTCCCAATTGAATGAAAAAATTACCTCTTCCACTTATCAATCAATATCCAACCGGACTAATCACCCAACCTTTTTTGGATCTAGAACCAGTATTTCAGATTCTCTGGATTTAGCATCTGTGTTTAAAGCCTCTCAAGCACTCTCTGGAGAAATTGAGATGGAACAATTACTATCTAAATTGATGCAGGTTGTGATGGAGAATGCAGGAGCATCTAAATCGGCTCTGATTTTGAGTAAAGGTGAGAATTTGGACTTAAGCGTTATTGCCGTCAGTTATAGTGAAAGTTTTGCATCTATCTCTACGAAATTTCCATCCACTTGTTTAGAATCTAGCTATGATGTGCCGATTACTTTGATTAACTACGTTAAACGCTCTTTAGAAATCTTTGTAACTGATGATGCCAATACTGTTGCTTTCCTGGGAGGCGATCGCTACATTGTTCGTGAGCAACCCCAAAGTATCTTGTGCATCCCCATTATTAATCAAGGTAAATTAATAGGTATTCTGTACTTAGAGAATGATTTAACGACGGGAGCATTTACCCGCGATCGCGTAGAAGTTCTCAGGCTGCTTACCACTCAAGTTGCCATATCTCTCGAAAATGCCATCCTCTACGAGAATTTAGCTACCGCCAATCAAAGCTTAGAAGAACAAAACCATACCCTAGAGAAAAAAGTTGCAGAAAGAACTCAAGAACTTCAAGAAAAAAATCAATCTTTACAGCAAACCTTACAAGAGTTACAACTCACCCAAACTCAACTAATACAAAGTGAAAAAATGTCTTCTTTGGGTCAAATGGTGGCGGGCATTGCTCATGAAATTAATAACCCCATTAATTTTATTCATGGCAATATCACCCATGTTAGTGAATATGTACAAAATTTGCTAGATTTACTTGGTATCCATCAGCAAGAATGTATCTATCCTCTACCTAAATTTGATGAAAGAGCCACAGAAATTGACTTAGAATTTATCACACAAGACTTACCAAAAATTCTCGAATCTATGAAAGTTGGTAGTTCACGGATTCGCAATATTGTTCTGGGCTTACGCAATTTTTCCCGACTGGATGAATCAGAAATGAAGCCTGTTGATATTCATGAAGGTATTGATAATACTTTGATGATTTTGCAACATCGACTCAAGGAAAACAGCAACCGTTCTCAGATTATAGTAATTAAAGAGTATGGAAAACTTCCTCTAGTTAGTTGTTATGCTGGTCAACTCAATCAGGTGTTTATGAATATTATTAGTAATGCGATTGATGCTTTAGAAGATAAATTAGTCACCAAAAAATTGGAACTAGAAAACACTCAGTCTTCTAATGCCATAATACGTATTACTACCGAAAAAATAGATAATAATCAAGTAATAATTAAGATTGCTGATAATGGTTGTGGAATGAAAAAAGCAGTCCTAGAGAAAATATTTGACCCATTTTTTACAACTAAACCTATAGGAAGTGGTACAGGTTTGGGATTATCTATTAGCTACCAAGTGGTTGTGGAAAAACATCAAGGTTCGTTAACTTGTGATTCCATCTTAGGAAAAGGAACAGAGTTTATTATTGCAATTCCCTTACACCAAGCTTAAATTATGTAATTGTGATGTTTCCAACTTAAAGAGTAGCTAAACTCACTCTACTACTTCTCTTAATATACAAGGGTGCGTCAGTGCAAATAAATTCGTCGTACTTCAAGAGTTTCTCTAACTGACGCACCCTACATATTGGATATTTTTTGCTCAACTGCTCAATTTTGAGTTTTTAATTTTGATGTCTCCTGCATGGGGCTGTGGTTGTAAGGAGTACGCAGAAAATTCACAGATGGATTGAAAAGGACAAAAACGACAGTGATAACCAGGATTAGGTGGAAATATTTGATGGAAACTTTGAGATGATTCTTGATAATGCTGTAAGTCTTGTTGATGCTTTTTGGCGATATTGACTAACTCAAATTTTAACGCTTCTAATTCATGACCTTTCAGGCTAATTAATTCCGATTCGTGACAAAATTCGAGATTATAAAATGAGGCGACAGCTTCCTTGCCGGGATAAAGATAACGAGCTGCTAACAAATAAACTAATGCTTGTCTTCTATCGAAATGAGATTTGCCAGTTTTAAAATCTACAATATGTAAAGTTTGAGCATCCGATTCAGTAAAAACGCAGTCCATTGCTGCATATAACCGGAAACGGTTATTGTCTTGTTCAATCAAAATCGGTTTGGGAAACCCTTCATCACCGCGAGTTAACTGGAGAATTCTTTTACCTAAAAGTAAGGGAGCTTCATAATATTTTTTCAAAATTTGTATGACTCGCTGTTGCACTTGTACAGCCGAGTTACTCAATTTTAGTAATTTCGCAACTTGTTCTACTCCATCTGAGCTAGTTAACAAATGTCGATTATGATGAAACTCATAAATGCCTTTTTGAGCGAGTATACCAATTCGCTGAGGTGGGGTAGCCTGATTTAATAATGCTTTGACTTGCGGTTCGTGTTGACGTGCTTTGATAAACCCCCGTCTCATTTGGCAGTGCAAACGTTCTTGTCCTCTAGCTGGGGCAACTAAAGACCAAAGGTGATAACTAACAAAAAGTCGTTCGGGGGTTGACATTGCTCAATAGCAGTGAGAAAAAATACGGTGGAGGATGCTTGCGGCTACGCACGCTTTGCGGGAAGCTTCCTATAGTGGTCAAGATAGATGGGAGAAAGTGGCAAACATGAGTGGTAGCAATTCTAGCAAGATAAAGTTTGGTACTGATGGCTGGCGCGGCATTATAGCCGATGACTTCACTTTTCCCAACGTGCGGAAGGTGACAAGAGCGATCGCAAGTTACCTAGAGACAGCCTATACAAAAGATAGACCAGTTCTAATTGCCTACGATACGCGATTTTTAGCTGACCAATTTGCCCAGACAGCAGCCCAGGTATTGGCAGACTTAGGGTGGAATGTCAAAGTTACTGATCGGGATTGCCCTACACCAGTAATCGCTTATAACGCCCGTCACCTGAATTCGGCTGGTGCGTTGATGTTTACTGCTAGTCATAATCCAGCACCTTACTGTGGGATTAAATATATCCCTGACTATGCTGGTCCTGCCACTCCAGAAATTACTGATACTATTGTGGCAAATATAGAAACTGCATCGGATGAGTTGCCGAGTGGCAAACCATCAGGTTCTATTTCTATTTTCGATCCCAAACCAGCCTATCTCCAATTTATCTATACATTGCTGGATTTGGAACGAATTAAGAGCGCCCAGCTAAAAGTCAAGTATGATGCGTTATATTCTACATCCCGTGGCTATTTAGATGAAGTTCTGCAACAAAGTGGCACACAATTAGAAAGTTTCCACACTTGGCGGGATGTGTTATTTGGTGGCGGAATGCCAGAACCCAAGGGCGAACAGCTAGTTGAGTTAGTCGAAGCAGTCCGCCGAGATCATGCAGATTTAGGACTGGCGACAGACGGCGATAGCGATCGCTTTGGTATTGTGGATGAATTAGGCAACGTCCTCACCCCTAACACGGTGCTTTTGGTGTTAGCGAGACATTTAATCAAAAACAAAGGTAAAAGCGGCGCAATTGTCCGCACAGTGGCGACAACGCACCTATTAGATAACTTTGCTGCAAAACACGGCTTACCCCTTTATGAAACAGCCGTAGGTTTTAAATACATCGGTGAAAAAATGCGCGAAACCACCGTACTAATTGGTGGTGAGGAATCCGGCGGTTTAAGTGTAATTGGGCATATTCCTGAAAAAGACGGTGTTTTAGCTGATATGCTGATTGCCGAAGCGATCGCCTACGAAGGTAAACCCTTGAGTCAATTAGTCAAAGAAGCGATCGCCGAAGCCGACGGCCCTCTCTATAACAAACGTCTGGATTTACACTTAACAGAAGCCCATAAGAATGCCGTCATTGACTCCTACACCAAAAATCCTCCTTCCGAGGTAGCCGGGATTGCTGTCAAAGAAGCCGGACGCAAGGATGGGATTAAGCTGTATTTAGCAGAAGGTAGCTGGATATTACTACGTCCCTCTGGTACAGAACCACTGGTACGCGTTTATTTAGAAACCAACTCACCAGAGAAACTTAGCCAACTCGCCCAAGAAATGGAGAATGCGATCGCTAAGTTAGGATAGGACTTGAGACCGCAGATGTACGCAGGTGAATACTGAGACGATTTGTGTACATCTGCATCTATCTGTGGTTTGATTTTTTTATGAAAAGTTTTGCTAATTTGCTGATATCTTTAATTGTGGCGATTTGGGTAGTGGCGATCGCTATTCTTTCCGTCCAAAATTTCGAGCCAGTATCTTTAAAATTCTTAACATTCCAATCAATTAAAATCCCAGTCGGTATAGTGCTGGCGTTTAGTGCTGGTGTGGGGTTGATTGGTGTAGCTATCCTACAACCCCTCTGGGGTCTAGCGGATTCTGGTAACTCCCGTTTGGAAGAAGACGCGGAATTTTTCGTTGATGATGAAGATTTTTAATTATGGAAACTGAATATGATTTTAGCCAGGGTCAGCGCGGAGCGATTGAACCAAAAACGCCAGGCAAAACTTAAATTACAATTAGTCTAGATGATGAGATAATTGTAATTGAATTTCATAATATTACGTTGCATTAGATTGCATTATATTGCAATCTAATACATACCTTTTAAAGTAATCAAAAACTGGATAAATAAAGCCACAATGTAAAATAGGCACAAAATTCACAACATAAGCATTGTTTATAGAGTTTCCTAATCACAGGATTTACCTCAGTCAACAGGGAAACGCTATACTTTGCTTTTTAAATTTTCACTTTTCTCTTACTTTAATTAGTTAGCTTGGCTATAGGTTATTGATTTGTATATCAGTTAAAAAAGGAAAATATATTATGAACGACATAGAGCAACTTAAACTTGATTACGAAAATGCCAAAAGCATTCGCTCAATGATCGAACATGAAAATAATTTACAAAATTACCGACTAACTTGGTTAATGACAATTCAAGGTTTGTTGTTTACAGGTTTGGGGTTTGCATGGGATAAAAAAGATGCTATGGGATTAGTTACAATATTCTGCTTAGTTGGTATATTGGTAGCTATATCTACATGGTCTGCGCTCAAACTATCTGATTCAGCTCTTGAGAACCTCGTAAAATGGTGGGAAAACAACAAAAGTGAACAATACACAGGATCTCCTATTATTGGTCTATATAATCGTAAACTCACTGTTCTTAGACCTTGGGTAGCGTTACCCTGGATATTTATAGGAGCATGGTTGGTAATATTATTTCAAAATCTTATGAGACAGTAATATTGGAAATTTGGCGTTGCTAATGAATAGATGGTTGTACCTTATGCACAGGCAATCCAGACGTACAGACAATGAGTCTTGCTGTCCAAATATATATGATTAGCGATCGCAATTGACTTCAATCTAAAATAATGAAGCGTCGTCTTGTAAAAATGATGAGTAATGAAAATTAAAGCGGTTATCTGACAAGAAGATGATGTATGGTGTGGTTCTGTACCAGCTTTAGCAGGATGTCACACTTGGGGAGATAGTTACGAACATCTATTAGAGATGCTACAAGATGCGATTCAAGGCTGGCTAGAAGTTGCTAATAAACCAGAAAATTTGTAATAAAAACTGAGAGTCAATCCAAATTTTCATGCTGTCAGTCGGGGAAAATCTGTTCGGCGTGCAGCAAACAACAAACAGGCTTGAATATCTTCTGCTTCGAGGTCGGGAAAATCTCCTAGAATCTCAGAAACGGTAACATTCTCCCCCAGCATTTCTAAAATATCGCTCACGCGGATTCTCATACCGCGAATACAAGGACGACCTCCACATTGACCAGGAGTTTGGGTAATACGTGTTAATAATTCAACTTTTGAGTTCATTTAGTAACCCAATATAAATTGCTTTGTCCTGATCATACAGAATAAGTCATATTAGTAGCGATCGCCTAAGTTTGGTGTAAAGCGATGTCAGAGACAAGCCGCTTTGCGTCTACGCACTCATTAAAAATACACTTCAATACAGTTTAATGACTGTTAAAATAACGAGCAGGAGGTTAAATCATGTCTAATACTGCTCAGGAAATATACAACCAAGTGATTCGTGACTTACCACCAAATGAAAGACTACGCTTGGCAAACTTAATTCTTAATGATTTAGTGCAGAATAATTTAGCTATCATCGACGAAAGCGATACATGGACTGAGCAAGACCAAATCGACTTAACATTATTCTCTTTACAGTCTGAAAATAGCTTTTGCTGAATTAGATGAGCCTAATTCACACCCAGATATATGTAATCAATAGCGGGATTATACAATTTTCGTTAATGATGAGTATTTTTCAAGTTCGCTTCAATCTGGATAGCGTTTGGAAGTGTGGAGAACGCGAAGAATTTCCACAGACTCTAGTTTGACTCGGTAAATCAGAATGTATGGCGTATTAGCAATTACTAATTCTCTTGTACCTTCCACACGTCCTAGTCGTCCCATCAAGGGATAACTCTCCAATTGGTTTGCAGCACTTTGAATCCTCAATATGACTTCTCGCGCTGCTTGTGGATTGTCTTTGAGGATGTAATCATGTGCTTGTTTTAAATTACGCAGCGCGCGACGTAGCCATTTAATCTGCATTGGTAAGCATTGCAAAAGTTGCCATTACTTCCTCATCGCTGGCAAAGTCTCCTGCATCAGCTTCAGCAATTCCCTTGTGAATTTCTTCTATTTGCCATTGGTGCATCTCTAGATAAGCATCTATAGCTTCATTGAGTACATAAGAGCGATCGCGGTTTATACCTTTGGCAATTGCTTCCAGTGCCAGCTTTTTGTCACTCTCTATCCGAAATGTAATATTTTCTTTACTCATAACTGTTTTAGCTTAGATTATTTTCCATAATATTACTTTGCACTATTTTGCATTGCAATGCAATACATTGTTAACAATTCTCTTTGCAGTACGCATCTGCAAATTTTCCTGAAAGTAATGACAGTTAAAATAACAAACAGGAGGTTAAATCATACATAACACTGCTCAAGAGATATACAACTAAGTTATTTGTGACTTACCATGACTCAAGCCCTACGCAAGCTGACTACATTTGATGAGTTTGTTGCTAAATATCCAGATGAAACAGGGAAACGTTATGAACTCCATGATGGAGTAGTAGTTGAAATGCCACAACCAACAGGAGAACATGAAGAAGTAACTGGATTTTTAGCCTTTGAAATTACTAGAGAGTGTATCCGGTTAAATCTCCCCTATTTCATACCCAAGACAGCATTAGTCAAACCACCTGAAAATGAATCAGCTTACTCGCCGGATGTGCTGTTATTAAATCGACCCAATTTAACCAATGAACCTCTATGGAAAAAAGAATCTACTGTCATTCAAGGAATATCAATCCCACTAATTATTGAAGTTGTAAGTACGGCAGTTGCTACAAGCCGGGAAACCCGTCCAACGCACTGCCTCACAAATTGGCGTGATGATTATTTGAAAAAATACGCTGATTATGAAGTAATGGGGATTCCTGAATACTGGATTGTAGATTATGCAGGATTGGGAGGTAGAGAGTTTATAGGTAATCCTAAACAGCCTACTATTTTAGTTTGTTGTTTAGAAGAAGGTGAATATACTGTAAGAAAATTTAGAAGTGACAACCTTATTCAATCTGTAACCTTCCCTGATTTGAATTTAACTGCACAACAAATTTTTAATGCTAGCTTGTGATTATGGCTGTAAATTACCACAACATTATTACCATTGAACCAGGAAAAAGAGGCGGTAAACCTTGTATTCGGGGAATGCGAATAACTGTGTATGATGTGTTATCTTATCTTGCTTCTGGGATGACATACGAGGAAATACTTGATGATTTTCCTTATTTAACGCAAGAAGATATTTTAGCTTGTATTAGCTATAACTAATGCAAGTTAACTATGGGTTAGTTGTAGCTTGAGATAATCGATAAAATCGAGCATTTCTGTTTCAGAAAGATGATAGCGCGATCGCTTGCCATATTTTTGCTGTAAATACTCTCTTCCCTGTTGTGATGTCCAATTTAATTGTGATAAATACGTATCCGTTTGAGCTATGAACCCTGCACGGTTTTCAGATAATGTCAGCTCTTGATGAGAATTTTGAATATTGTTAATTTTACAACTAACTTTTAGCCCTAAAGCTTGCCAATCTATTTCTTTATGTCCATCCCAACTAACACCAACAGCACGATAAGTTACAGGATTATAGATTGTACAAAATACTATAGTTTTATCACCAGGGCTAACAGCAATTGTCAGAGGCTGAGATAACTGTTCGTATGTTAAAGCATCAAGAGAAAGCAATAAACTTTTAGAAAAATAAGATTCACTACCTGAGCGAACCACATAAGGTTTATCTGCCAAAATATGTAAATCTGTTTTCTCTGCTTCCCCGTGTGATGTCTCAACTTTTTTATTTACTTCAATACCTGTAATTAACCCTGTCAAAGCTCGATCATAAATAGGAATTTGTTTAGTATCATCCGACAGCATATACCAGCAATAATCATTTTCTTTGCTGACAAAAACATATTGAGGTTTGGGGATAGAACCGAACCCTAATTGAACATCCATAAAACTTTGCCTAAATAGACTAAGCAGACACCCAACCTTGATAAATTACATCATCAATTGCCGAATATCCTAATATAGATATAATTCCCCAACCACCAAACTAACTAACATTCAAAAATCACCCTCTGCGTTAACCTCCGCGCTGCTTTGCGTTAAAAAAAACCTCACTCCCAGACAGAAAGCGAGGTCAAACATCAATAATTACGCGATCGCATCCAAAGGTTATGTCACACTATAGTTTCTGGCTCATAACCTAACGCCTTTAACCTTTCTTCCAACTTTTGTACCCTTTCCTCTGCATCTAAACGACCCTGTGCTTCAATACTGGCTCGTTCTTCCGCTTCCATAATCCGTTCTTCTGGTGTCAGTAATCTGCGTTTTTGTTCGTCATACCAGTACAGCCATTCCCTGGCTATCCCTTGATAAAGTCCTCGTTCTCTACCAATTCCTAAACCAATTTCTGGCAACCAAATTGGATTTCCTGTCATGAGGAAATATTCCCCATCTTCTAGGCGATAAACTTCCAAAGGCGGCTTTTTGCGACGGAAAGTATTGTACACAACGTAGTACAATACTCCCATTTCAGCATAGATATCTTTTTTGGTACTGTATTCTCCTAAATGTTTAGGAGATGCTACTTCTATTGCTAAGATTGGCGGGTTTTCTTCTTCCCAGAGGACATAACTAAGACGCAAATCGCCATCTATAAAACGTTTGACTCCGACACTGAGAAAACCATCAGGGACGATCGCGGGTTTTTTTGGGTCATAATAAATACCCATGTCTACACCAAAGTACCAATCCCATCGGTCTGACCAAACTAAAGCCAAAGTAGCTTTCAGTAAACTAGGAATTAAATCTTGTATTTCATTATCCACAGGTGTATCCTCAGAGTTCGGTAGTTCTTCTGAAGATGGTAAACAGTGTAACAAGTTGTAGTTTAACATGAGAGGTTTTCTCTGGTTCTAGTTCTAGATAGAGAAATTTGCCACGATAGTATTGATCTAATGTGTGCATTTTGGTAACTAGCGATCGCTTCGATGAACATCGAAATTTTGGTAACTATTACCAATGGCATCTAAACTATAACTCGCTATGGTCTTTTAAGTAAGGGGATTGGGGATTGGGAGTAGGGAAGAAAAACTTTCACCCAATGCCCAAAAAAAGAGCAGGTATCAAACCTACTCTCAGACAATCTTCTCTTGCAGCTATCAATTTCCAATTAATTACCAATTGCTGGTGCATTGAAGGACACTTTTGCTGCTTCTGGTTTTTCCTGTGCCAAGGTGGGTACAGAATCTCTCAACCTAGCTGTCATTTGTACAGTTGTAGAGTCGTACATTTGAGTGAGTAACTTGGGATAGAAACCAATTCCAATAATTGGTACTAACAAACAAGCAACGATGAAGACTTCACGGGGTTCAGCGTCAATCAACGCCTGGTGAGAAACTAATTCTTCGTTTTCTTGTCCGTAGAAAATTTCCCGCAACATCGACAGCAGATAAATAGGTGTTAAAATCACACCCACTGCCATTAAAAATACCACAATCACTTTGAATGTAGGGCTATAAGCATCGCTGGTAGCAAAGCCAACAAATACCATTAACTCCGCTACGAAACCACTCATTCCTGGCAGTGCTAAGGAAGCCATTGAACAAGCGGTAAACATGGCGAAAATCTTCTGCATCCGCTTACCAACACCACCCATTTCATCCAACATGAGGGTGTGTGTCCGGTCATAAGTCGCACCGACAAGGAAGAACAAACTCGCCCCGATTAAGCCGTGGGATACCATTTGTAACACTGCCCCGCTCAAGCCTAAATCGGTAAAGGAGGCAAACCCGATGACGACAAACCCCATGTGCGAAATAGACGAGTAAGCAATTTTGCGTTTGAGGTTGCGCTGGGCAAAGGATGTTAAGGCAGCATAGATGATATTAACTACCCCCAGAATTACCAGAACTGGGGCAAAGTAGGCATGGGCATCGGGTAGTATCCCGGCATTCATCCGAATCAGGGCATAACCACCCATTTTTAACAAAATCCCAGCCAGCAACATATGTACAGGGGCTGTAGCTTCACCGTGGGCATCTGGTAGCCAGGTATGTAGGGGAATGATAGGCAACTTAACGGCGTAAGCAATCAGCAAGCCACCATACAGTAACAATTGGAAATTCAGGGCGTAATCTTTGAGAGCGAGCGATCGCATATCAAAGGTGACATTATCGCCATAAAAGGCCATTGTCAACGCTGCCACCAAAATAAACAGCGAACCGCCTGCGGTGTACAAAATGAACTTTGTCGCTGCATATTGCCGCTTTTTACCACCCCAAATCGCCAATAGCAGGTAAACCGGAATTAACTCCAACTCCCACACCAGGAAAAATAGCAGCATATCCTGGACGGCGAACACGGCAATCTGACCCCCATACATCGCCAATAGTAAAAAGTAAAATAACCTGGGCTTGAGGGTCACAGGCCAAGCTGCTAAAGTCGCTAAGGTGGTGATGAATCCAGTCAAAATAATCAGGGGCATAGATAAGCCATCTGCCCCTACTGACCAATTCAAATCTAGTTGTGGAACCCAAGGGTAACTCTCCACCATCTGCAAATCGGGATTGGAGAAGTCATACCCGGTATAAAAAGCGTAAACAATCAGTGCAAAATCTATCAGCCCCACAATCAGGGAGTACCAGCGCACTGTTTTACCGTCTTTATCTGGGATAATCGGGATCAGTAGCGACGCAGCGATCGGTAATAAGATAATCGTCGTCAGCCACGGAAAATTAGCTGTATTCATTACAATTCGTCTGCTATCAAAATCATGGTTGCCAAAAAGCCACTAGTTATTAACTAACAGCTTTTTGACGATTTGGCATTTATTGTTAGTTTGATTTAATCAAATTGGCAATCCCTATTTTGTGATTGCGAGTCTCTTTTCACTTGATGGGTTACTGAATATCGGCTGGGGGGTATGATGCGCGATCGCGGTAATTTAATTTCTGATGTGTCCTCAAGTCAAAAATTTTTCCTCAAAAAGCCTTTAGACTAAAATTCTAGGGATGCAATAGCGTAGCGCAACCCAGGCATTACTAGAATAGACCATACTGTTTGGTGGTTATCGAAAACAGCAATTTGTTGCAAAAGCTTGACAGGAGCAACACCCTATGGTTAATTCCAAAATTGCCAGTCAGATTCGTTATGTCACCAACGTAGATGGAGAAACCACAGATGTACTTGTCCCTATAGAACTGTGGCAACATCTCATGAGTTCCGTCAATTCTGATAACGTCAGTGGTTTAGCTTGGATTGATGAACAAGAGCCAAAAGCACAAATATTAGCCGAGCTACAAGAATCTGTGCGACAAGCAGCAGCAGGACAAACTTTCCCAGTATCAGAACTTTGGGACGATATAAAACCCTGAATTTATGGCAGAAGTTCGGTTTACAACTCCCTTCAAGCGTCGTATCAAAACTCTGGCTAAACGCTATCGCCAAATTCAAATCTATGGGATGAACAAACGACTTACGCCCCGATAATTCTCAAGATAAAGTGCAATCTCAATCAAGCGGTCAATACATTGTTCTCGATATTCCCGTTCAACAATCCGATTAATATTTGCAATGGTAACTACAGGCAATGAAGTTGGTAAACATTCTTCTCGAAGAACTTGCTCTAAGGAATCTTCACCCTTCATACTACGGTTAGCTGTTAGCAAAATCATTTGATTCTCTTGAGCAAATCGCCAAACTATCCTATCGCGTGCTATCTATTGGCAATTCCACTTCATTAAAGGAAACAAAACGAATAGCTAAATCTTCCAGCCAGCCTTCAGAAGAAATACTCCCGAAGAGCATGATTGATTGACCATTCACTGTTAAACTTCCGCCTCACCATGATCATCTGCTGCTTGCATTTGTTGTAAAACAGCTGCATGAATCTTACTATCAAAGTCAGGATCATCTACAGTTGTAATAACGTTGCGTGGACGATCGCCGAGTCTATCTAAATAAGCTCGAAGAGCTGCCTTATCCTCACGATGTCTGAGAAAGTGTTGTCTTAACTCTTGATCTGACATAGCAGCATAGTTGACTTGACTCATCAGAACACCTCTCCATTTGGCGTAATCTGGAACTCTAGATTTTCAGTATTTCCAGCCAAAACATACAGATTATTTGTGCGCTCATCAATACAGACAAGATGTATAGGCTGAAACAGAATATACGTTAGCCAATAAGTAAAACGATATAAACCTCTTAGTTGAGCATCAGTAGGCATTTAAGTCGCTCACTCCACACGCTTTTGATTCTAGCATTTGCCTTCTAGAACACTAGAATCAATTCTGTATAAGTAGTTGCATAAAATTAAATTCATTCGTGGAGAGAGGGAACAGGTTACAGAAAAACAATATGTGTAATTAATTCTGTTTAGGTACTTAGTTAAATTTACTGAACTAGCAACCAAAAAAAGGAGTCTAAATTAAGACTCGGAAAAAACTTAGGGGCAGACAGCAGCCCACCCCTATGTAAATCAAGTAACACCAAAGAAAATTACTAAGCCCAACACTGCCCCAAACACAATCAGGGCATAAAATTGAACACGTCCGTTTTCCAGGTATTTCAAACCTTCACCACTAACTAAAGTGAAAAAGCCAGTGAGGTTAACAGCACCATCCACAACGCGGAAGTCTACTTCCATGACTTGTCTAGCTAGGCGACGTAAACCCAGGACAAACACACGGTGGTAAATGTCATCGAAGTACCACTTGTTCAGGGATAGTTCATAGAGTGGTTTGATTTTAGCAGCGATCGCAGCTGGATCAATCACACGCTGCAAGTACATCAAAGAAGCCAAGGTAATCCCAATTAAGGAAACACCGACTGAACCACCCGCCATGATGTAAAACTCATGGGGATCAAACTCGGCAGCTTTTTCTAGAATTTCCGTGAGGCTTTCTGTGGGAGAAAAAATGAACCGTTCAAAGTAATTGTTGTAGGGTGTACCTACTAAACCAATCAACATTGAAGGGATAGCCAACACTAGCAATGGTAAGGCCATCGTCCAGGGAGACTCATGGGGAGAATCGCTGTGATGACCGTGGGAACCATGATGATCCTCTGTGGCTGCCAATTCTCCTTTTTTCATTGCCCCAGGGCCAAAATTTGGTGCTGGTTGTTCTGCACCTAATTCTAGAACAATTGTAGAGGCAGCTTTTTTGAGCTTGTCTTTGATTTTCTCGTCATTACCCCGGAATTTGCCTTCAAATGTCGAGAAATACATTCTAAACATATAAAAAGCTGTGATTCCGGCAGTCATCCAGCCAATAAACCATAACAGGGGGTTAGCGGCATAGGCTGCACCCAAAATTTCGTCTTTTGACCAGAAGCCAGCAAAGGGAGGAATCCCAGAAATTGCCAAACAACCAATCAAAAAGGTCAGTCCGGTCACGGGCATATACTTCCGCAGTCCACCCATTAAGCGCATATCCTGGGCCAAGGCTGGGTCATGACCAACAACGGCTTCCATGCCGTGAATTACGGAACCAGAACCCAAAAACAGCATCGCCTTGAAATAGGCGTGGGTCATCAGGTGGAATAAACCCGCACTATAAGCACCTACTCCCATAGCCATGACCATGTAGCCTAGCTGGGAGATGGTGGAGTAAGCCAAGCCCTTTTTGATGTCGTTTTGGGTAATCGCAATGGTAGCACCCAAAAACGCCGTAAATGCCCCCGTAAAGGCAATCACGTTCATTGCAGCTGGGACGTGTTCAAATACGGGGTACATCCGGGCAACTAGGAACACGCCTGCTGCTACCATTGTGGCCGCGTGGATTAAGGCAGAAATGGGAGTGGGGCCTTCCATCGCGTCTGGTAGCCAGACGTGCAGGGGAAATTGAGCAGACTTGGCAACTGGGCCGAGGAAAACTAAAATCGCAAATACAACAGCCAAGAAATTGCTCACCGAGCCTGATTCTACTAGCTGTGCTAGGCGATCGCCCATGACATCGAACTCGAAACTGCCTGTAGCCCAAAATAGCCCCAGAATGCCGAGGAGTAAACCGAAGTCACCAACGCGGTTGGTCACAAATGCCTTTTGACAAGCATCTGCGGCTGCCTTGCGATCGTACCAAAAGCCGACCAGCAAGTAGGAACACATCCCGACCAGTTCCCAAAATATGTAAATCTGCACAAGGTTGGGGCTAACAACTAGACCCAACATGGATGAGCCAAACAAGCTGAGATAGGCGTAAAACCTCACGTAGCCTGGGTCATGAGCCATGTAGCCATCGGTATACACCATGACTAGGAATGCTACTGTAGTCACAATCACCAGCATTAAAGCTGTGAGATTGTCGATGGTATAGCCCATACTCAGGTGGAAATTGCCTGCTGCTGCCCATTCCAGGGTGCGGAGATAGGTTGCGTGTCCTTGGAGTTGACTCCAAAGTAAGGCCAACGACAGTCCCATTGCTGCGCCCATCAGGGAAATGATCAACACAGCGTTTAGCTGTCGCAGGCGGTTTGTCGTCTGGTTTAACGAAATTAAGCCTAGACCAACTAGCATTGCCCCCAAAAGTGGCAATACCGGAATCAGCCAGGCGTATTGATAGATTACTTCCATCACTGAGGCGTACTTTTAGGATTCTTGACTAACTTTGGACTTTACTGTACAGTCATCGCTGCCAGCAAATGTCCAGGTCGGAACTGTTAACAATTGTGACACACACCCTAGATGATAAAATACCCCACTCAATCACATTTGGGTGGGGTAATTAAGCATGGTTTTAGATTTAGGGACTAGGAACTGGGAATTAGGGGTAATGGGTACGGGCAAATCGGGACTGCCAATTAAAAAAATATCCCATTGCTTTGAGAGCAAGGAAGCAGGGAGCAGGAAGCAGGGGGAGAGAAATTTGTTTTGATTCCAGAGATTAGATAATTTCTGTTTTGGAGTTCCCATAAGCATGACCTAATCCCTGATCACTAATGCCCAATCCTCAATCATGCTAAATGATATTCCAGGTCTGCTGTTTTGGAGCTGTTGTAAGCTGGGGAACGATGACTATAACTGAGTTTAATTTCTTCTAAAGCTAGACGTAAGTCATCTCTACCTCGAAAACCTTCTAAACGATGCCGAATCATGCCATTTTCAATCAAAATTAAAGTTGGCAGTGACTTTAGGCGATAAGTGTTGGAAAGTTTAAAATTTTCATCGGCGTTAATCCCCACTAATTTAATTTGCTCACCGCATTGAGCTTGAAATTGCAGGAGCAAAGGGTGGATAATCCGACATAAACCACACCAAGGTGCTTCAAAATTAACTAAAACCGGAATCGGAGATTCTAAAACTTCTTGAGTAAATGTCCGCTCACTAACCGACAACACCATGACGCCTCTAGAATTATAGGGTTTTATTATCAAACTAGCTATCAGCAGAAGAAGTTAGCAAGCTAGTCAACGCCTTATAGCAGCTATATTTCAAAATTGCTTTTGGCTGTGACAAAAAAGCCAGAACGATTGTAATGGTGGCTTTTTGGCTTTTCAAGTCCTGGCACGCTCTCTTGGAGAGGATATTTTAAATGCTGTGCCGTATACTCTCCCACAGAAGCAAATGCTCAGTGACCTACCACTATAAACAAGATTAAAACGAATGAGCGTACCCCCACTAACAGCTGTTTCCATTCATCCTACATTGATTTGGTAGCAATTGATAAGTAGGAAATTTCACTAAGTTGGTATTTTTTTTGGATATTGGGGATCATGATAAACCTACCAACTTACTTTGCTAGTTGCTACCAGCAAAAAGGGATGCGCCCACCAAAGCAGGGCGACAAAAATACCTACACCTAGGTAAGCAGGACGAATAAATTCCCGCCAGTTAAGCGACTGGCGACCATCGATAATTGCTACAAACGGAATAATAGAAGTGCGTTGTTTTACTATTTCAAAGGCTTCCCCATAACGATAACTCAGACGGCGATCGCCATGCCACACTCCAAATAAATGATGCAAAACTAAGCCAATGGATGTCACTAGGGTAAAGCTAGTACCCAACCACAATGTATGGGCAAGGCACCAAATTATTTGCCCCACCATTTGGGGGTGACGGGTTATACGGATAATCCCTGTCTCATACAAATGTACTTGGGGCTTTTGAATAGCAGCAATTTCTAGTAGATTGAAGGTGGCAGGATACAAAAATAAAAATGAAATCGCTGATAACACCCAAACGATCGCTTTCACTCCTGGTACACCCTGTACCTGCCAAAGTTGCAAGCCATCATAACGGTGATTAAAAAAGTAAATAATGACAATCACAGCCAAAGGTAAACTAATTAATGCAAACACAATGCGATAAAGCCTTGGACCAATGACCTTCTCCGCCCAAGGTCGCAAAGCCGCTCCCCCACTGTGAGCGATCGCAAATGTTAACAGTAACCCCAACATGACAAAGTGACTCGGAGTTAACCAAGTATTAAGCATCATAAACACAGGTGAAGTTATTTAAAGAAACGTTAAGTATATACAACCAATACCACAAAGTATTCCACAGGGGACTTTGATCAAAATGTTGTGGTACTGTCTTTTTCGAGTTAAGCCTTCAAGTGTAAAATGCAACCAATCATGCCCAGCTTGCTAGCTGTGATGCTGGATTGGTTGCCAAAGTTGCTCCTTTCAAAGTTTGTGGGTTGAGCCTTATGTCTGACCTTCCTTTCACTTTAGATCAGTTACGCATTCTCAAAGCGATCGCCGTAGAAGGGAGCTTCAAGCGCGCCGCTGATAGTCTTTATGTCTCCCAACCTGCCGTCAGCTTGCAAGTGCAGAATTTAGAACGGCAGTTGGATGTACCCTTATTCGACCGTGGCGGACGACGCGCACAATTAACCGAAGCAGGGCATCTACTATTGAGTTACGGTGAAAAAATCCTTAGTTTGTGTCAAGAAACTTGCCGCGCGATTGAGGATTTACAAAATCTCCAGGGTGGCACTTTAATTGTGGGTGCTTCTCAAACTACCGGGACATATCTCTTACCTAAAATGATTGGGATGTTTCGTCAAAAATATCCCGATGTCGCTGTGCAACTGCACGTCCACTCGACCCGACGTACTGCTTGGAGTGTTGCTAATGGTCAGGTAGATTTGGCCATTATTGGCGGTGAAATCCCTGGGGAACTGGCAGAATCTTTGGAAATCATTCCCTACGCTGAAGATGAACTGGCGTTGATTCTACCCATCTTTCATCCCTTTGCCAAACTAGAAACCATCCAAAAAGAAGACCTATATAAATTACAATTCATTGCTTTAGATTCACAATCCACAATTCGCAAAGTCATTGATCAGGTGCTAGCACGCTGTGAGCTTGATACTAGGCGTTTTAAAATAGAAATGGAACTCAATTCCATCGAAGCAATTAAAAATGCTGTGCAATCAGGTTTGGGTGCAGCCTTTGTTTCCACTAGCGCGATCGCCAAAGAATTGCAGATGGGTGTACTCCACTGCACCCCCATTGAAGGTGTTGTTGTTAAGCGGACACTATGGCTAATCTGTAATCCTAATCGCTATCGTTCCAAAGCAGCCGAAGCTTTTAGTCAAGAAATATTGCCCCAGTTTGCTACGCCTGACTGGAATCAGGATGTGTTGAAATTGACACAGAAAAAATTAGTGGTCAGCGCACTAGATGCAGTGTTACCGAATTCTGCTGAAGAGGATTAGTCAATAAGTCAATGGTCAATAGTCAATAATCACTATTGACTATTGACTAAGTAACTCTAATATGGCGACAAATATATCTTCAGTATTCAAACCTCATACTGTTATAGGACTTACGCAATCGGCACATTCAGAGGGTGCGTCAGATGCCAAGAATCTTTTGAGAATAGCGAAAAACTCTAATCTGACGCACCCTACAAGATAGGTTGAGTGTGACACCTGCGTAAGTCCTGTGTTATTAAAAAATCTTTATTAATTTAGTGATAAGTTTTACTTTGCACTTTAGACCATTGACTATGGACGATGGTCTATTAATCAAAGGCGGTTTCTCAATGTTCAATCTAGCCCTTGCCGTTGGGGCGAACGCAGGGCTATAACCTGTTCCATACCAAGAACGATTCGTCCTCCCTAATTGCCTTGATCAATGGAACAAATTGAACATTGAGGCCTTTTCACTAGAAATCTGCCCGATTGCATAATCTGTTTGTGGTGGTCAAACAGATTTTTTTAAACTTAGCAGTAAGCGAGTGTTGCTGGCGCTGACTTACTGCTGACTGAATCGGGGGCAGGAACTGATTACCTAAGTTTGACCATCACAACTCACCGACATCTGTTTGCTATTGCTGATAGCCAGAGCGGCAGTTCCCAACCGTAGATGCCCATAAGACAGTCAATAATACTTTAGCTGGCTCTATTAATCGACTCTGCTGGCAAGCAAATCAGATTATCCCCTTGGGTAAGAATTAAGCCGCGTTGACGTAACTTGCCCATTAAGCGGGTGACGGTTACACGGGTGGAACCAATCGCACTACCGATTTGGGCATGGGTAAGGGGGAAAGGCAAACAATAGCCACGAATCACATCGGGGTCGGTTTCGCTCATGGCAGGCTCTCCGTATTCCTCAATTAGCAAAGTGAGGAATCCTAAGAGTCGGTCAATGGTGCGCCGTTGCCCCAAGGCACTCAGCCACAAAAGTTTACGCTGGTGCTGGTATCTGAAGGCATCCATAACTTCCCGACGGAAGTGAGGCCAGTTATCTAAATCATGCCAGTACATCCATAGCACTGCTGTTTGGTCAACATGAGCGTATGCTTGCAGGGTGAATGGCGACTGAGCCACGATTTCAAATGGCTGTCCTGCTCCTACAAAACCCAAGAAAGCTTCTTCTGGAGTTCTGTTGATGCGTCGAGATGTTAACTGGCTCGCAGTAGCACTAACCTGGGCGGTTCCTACCATGCGGATCGCACCCCTTTGCACCAAGTACAGCAAACCAGGCCGGGCTGGAATGCGTTCATCTTTGCTAAAGGTGCGGCAGCGATAGTGTTCTTGAGCCCAGTCAAGAATGCGTTGCCAAGTTAGAAAAGGGCGTGATGCCTCAGAAAAGGAGGATGGAGATTGCATAGGTAACAAAGAGCGTTCGGCTGAAGACAAAGACGACATAAAAAAAGTGCAAGGAGTGTCTTTGTGTTTTTTGAAGTAGGCTTAACGCCTAACAGCGCCAGCCATCCAAAAAGTAGAGAGCAATTTGCGCCCTACTATTTTGTTATACTTCTTACTGTACAATGATGGTAGTAAAGTTTACATATTATTCATCGAATATTTATCAAATTTTATGCTAATCTCATTTTTCTCCTTACAGAAGAATATTATATCTTCAGAGAGATGACAGATATGCCAGTAATTTCCGCGACAGTGCTTTTAACGAAAAGCTAAGTGTACGACAATCGATTAATAAGTAAAAATACTGCTATTAAGCAGTTAGTATACGGTTATTTACTAACTGCTCTAGATGCTTACGATCAGTGTAGGGAAAAGCTACATCTACAAAATAGAAAGATACCTCTACATAGAGCTAGAGACAGTGAGCGGGTTCT
The DNA here is from genome assembly GCF_000316645.1 of Nostoc sp. PCC 7524. NCBI lineage: Bacteria > Bacillati > Cyanobacteriota > Cyanophyceae > Nostocales > Nostocaceae > Nostoc > Nostoc sp. PCC 7524. Next base: position 933,721 of record NC_019684.1, on the reverse strand, counting down.
GTATATTTCAGGTTTAGCTTTGCAGCTAGCAAAATCTCATAATCAAGATGCTTTAGAGATAGGTAGAGCCATTGTTAACCACCTATCGGATACCTGTGGTGAAACCTTGAATGTGCAGATTGTGCCTCCAGGTTGGATTCATTTAGAAGTCAGTCACTTTTTTTTAGCTACTTGGTTACAAAATTTGGTTGTAAAAAAAATTTACATCTCAACGCCACTGGAAAATGAGAAAAGTCGTGAAAAACTTCACAATCCATCTCGCTTATTTGCAATTCAATATGCTCATGCGCGTTGCTATTCGCTAATTTTGCTGGCTCACCGTGAGGGGTTGATTCAACTCCACACACCCAGCGATCAATATCAACTAGGAAGTTTGGCGACAACAGCATCCATACCTTGGCTCAATAGTGATGCTAAACTTCGTCTCAATCATCCAGCTGAGAGTCGTTTGATTGCGGAATTAGTCAAAACCGTAGATGAATTAGAGTTTCCTGATCATGGGGATAGGATCAACTGGGAAAAAGTAGGACTAGATTTGAGTCAAGCTTTTGAGGATTTTTGGTGTCAGTGTCGCATTTGGGGTGCAGTCAAAACGGCTTTACCAGAACTAACCCAAGCAAGATTGGGATTGTTGATGATCACGCAGTCAGTTTTGAGATTTTTGCTAGTCAACAAATTAGGAGCGATCGCACCTTGGGAGCTATAACTTTCGATACAGCTAATTTTATAACTCCAGTCGGAAGTGAAATCTTGTTACTGTGTTTTGCTAACTCTAGATTCCGCTCCTGCAATCACACCCGCACAATTGGGTTTTCCTACTTTGTGTCAATGATCAGTGTTGTTTCTGAGCAAGAAAAGAAAAACTTTTATAACTAGGTATTGACTCAATGATTGACCTCGGTTATATTAGCAGGTGTGTGAGGAGCGAACCAGCAAGGACACCGAGACGAAACACGGCCAGTCGTCGGTGTTCTTTCTGATTTTAGTGAGTCTTCTTAAGACAGTAGAAATTTTTCAATCGCAGTAGCTACTCCATCTACCTCTACACTAGGAGCTACCCAATTAGCGATCGCCTGCACATCCTCCGGTGCATTTCCCATGGCCACACCAATACCGGCATATTGCAGCATTTCTAAATCATTGAAGTTATCGCCAATAGTCATGACATTGTGACTTTTTAACCCCAAGATTTCTTCTGCGAGGTAACGTACAGCATTACCTTTGTTAACAACGGCATTGGTAGCTTCAAAGAAAGTGGCGACGGAGGTTGTCATATACAGTTCAGCCGGAGTGTACTGGCGGCGTAAATTGCCTAGTAAATCTGTGATCACAGTGGTATCGTCACAGAGGGCTAAAATCTTGGTAGGTTCATTAGAGAGAGTTTGGCGCAAATCTCCTACAGCAATGGGAGTAATCCCAGAACGGGCGGCATAGGCTTGAGTTTCTGGGGTGACTTCCCGGACATACAGCTGATCATTGATGTAGAAATGAACAGAGAGCAGCGATCGCAGCGTTGGCTGTTCAAAATAGTCTAGTAGCTGCTCGGCAACATCTCTAGATACAGGTAGATGTTGATGAATTGTTTGGCTAGTGGGATCTTGAATCCAAGCCCCCTGATAGGCCATAAGCGGCAGAGTAGAATTTAACTCTTGGTGAAAGCGTAACGCCGAGCGATACATTCTACCAGTGGCGATCGCGACTGGTATACCTTTAGCTTGGACTGCGGCGATCGCTTCCTTGACAGCCTGACTAACAGTATTTGACTCTCCTGAAATAGTGCCGTCTATATCGACAACTAGCAATTTAATCTCTTGGGCGTTAACCATAAATTCCCCAGATTTCAACTCTTAGTTAAGAGGGTATCAGGCTCTTGTAGCCTGTGGGGAGTAGTAGGAGTGGCTTTAATGGTGAACAGGGACTGTCTGTGGCAGTTACAGTCATAACACTTACCAACCTATGGGTAAACCTAATTGTTCTAAAGTTTCCCCGTCTTGTAACAGTGGTTGAATTTCACTGTCGATGGCGATGCTACCACCAGATAGTACCAAAGCTCTATGAGTTACTTTACCTAACCAATGTAATTCATGGGAAGCAATTAATATGACTTGCACTGGTAGATTTAATAATACTTGCGCCAAGTGTCGCCGCCATGCGGGATCTAATCCTGTTGTTGGCTCATCTAAAATCAAAATTGTTGGCTCTAGTGCCAAAATTGCAGCGAGGGCTGCTAGTCGTCTTTGTCCCCCGGATAGTTCGTGGGCGGAACGGTTGGCGTAGGCTGCTAGACCAAAATCTGCTAATAATTGGTGGGCGCGATCGCTAGCTATGGCTGTTGGTACACCGTAATTGCGTGGACCAAAGGTAATATCTTCTAAGATAGTGGGCATAAATAATTGGTCGTTGGCATCTTGAAAGCCAAAGCCGATGTATCGCCGGACTTGGGGTAAGGTTTTGGCTTCTAAAGGGATATGATTAATCCATATTTTGCCTGAATGCGGCTGTTTTAAGCCAATGAGGTTTTCTAATAAGGTGCTTTTACCAGAACCAGTTGCACCCATCAATGCCACGCGATCGCCTGCATTTAAAGTAAAAGAAATATTTTGTAATACAGGTTCTTGGTGCGGATAGGCATACACTAAGTTTTTTACCTCCACTATGCCAGCGTGGGGATTATGGGTGAAAGGTTGGGGGTGAGAAGTCAAAGATTTCAAAATTCACAACTCTATATCACGACTGTACTGTGCCAATAGGAACTGAGGGTAAAACAAATAGCAAAAGCCCAAGCCATCAGCAAAATAAAACGTTCTTTGGCTTGGAATGTCGAATTTATGGGTAATTGCCCGTTGTAACCCCGAAGGATCATGGCACCATAGACTCGTTCTGCCCTTTCCAAACTGCGGATATACAAAGTGCCAATCATGGCTGCACTGGCATAGCGCAACCAGCCAGATGCGCCATTGAGTCCTCTGAGTTGGGCGCTACGCTGCATCCGTTTGACTTCCGCTAGTAATATTTCTAGGTATTGTCCAGCCAGAAGTAAATTTTCCTTTAAAGCGTTGGGTACAGGTAAACTCTTGAGGGCGATACCGAAACTGTGGGGGGGTAGTGTTAATAAAAAACTATTCATGGTGATGAGACAGACAAGAGAACGAACTAAAAGAAAACTGGCTCGTTCCCATCCCAAGGGTAAGGCGACTAGAGATAAGAAAATTAATTCTGTGCCTAGTAGTCCTCCCATTTGACGGATTGGTGGGCGTAAAACTGCTAACCAAATGAGAGCGATCGCACCATACACACCCAGCCAATACCAAGCATGATGCTTTAATAAGGCTGTTCCAACAACAATCACCAGAGATAGATGCAAGCGTAACGGTAAAGCCATACGCAATTCAAAATTCAAAATTAAGATGTATCAGATTTAGTCTTTCCCTGTCACCTGTCACCTGTCACCTGTCACCTATCCCCTAATTAAGCATTCTTCGGACTCACTATTTTGGCTATCCCAAAGGCAACAACAAAGCAAACTGCCGCACCTAACAGCCCAGCGATACTTGTACCAATTACACCCAACCCTTCAATTCCGTAGTCTGCTAAGGGTGTTGGTACAGCTACCCTGACTTGTTCAGCTAAGTCGATAAAGCCTAAGTCTTCTGCTACCTTTTCTAAGCCATCAGGCCAAGCTGAGGCAACCAGTGATAGTAAACCAGCCACTAAGACAATGCTAACGACAGGTACTACCCAGCCGCGCATCTCTTCCTGTTCCCCTGGTAGTAAATCTGGACGTGCTTTGGCTAAATATGTCAACACGCCGCCAGTAATTATCCCTTCACCCACACCAATCAAGATATGAACACCAGCCATCGCTGGTAAAACGGCTATAGATGCGGTTCCAGACAGCAGTAATTCAATAGCACAAGCTATAGCTGCTACGACGACACTCACACCAGCCGCAATTCCAGCTGCTAATGGTAAGCGTTCTTTAGAACCGCCAAGTAACCTTTGCAAAGTTTGAGTTAATATCCAGGCTACCCAAACGCCAATCACTGCCATGTTTAAGATATTGGCTCCCAAGGCAGTGATCCCACCATCGGCAAACAACACAGCTTGGATAATTAAGACTGTGGCGATGCAAAGCATCCCCGCCCAAGGGCTACCCAAGACAATTGCTGCTAAAGCTCCTCCTAGCAAATGTCCACTTGTACCCCCCGCCACAGGGAAATTAATCATCTGAGCCGCAAAAATAAAGGCAGTAGTTAAGCCTAGTATAGGGGCGCGACGGACACCAAATGCTGCTTGCGATCGCTCACAGGCAAAAAACAATGCTACAAAACTCGCTAAACCAGTAGCACCAGCCACTGGTACAGAAACAAATCCATCAGGTATGTGCATAATATGCCCTGTATCGAAAGTATGAGGTCACACAATTTTAATTGTGCAAATTCAGGCATCAAACTAATAAAAAACAATATTTTTCACTTTTTTTCAATGCCCTATTGGGGGATTTTAGCCTGTTACTTAGGGAAGATAGACAATAAAATACACATCAAATAATGTAGTTATTTAGCAAGTTATTAATTTTTATTTATTTTGCCAACATAATAATTGTAAATTGCAGAAATTATCAACTTCTGAAAATATTGGGTTCAGTTTTTTTAACCACAGAGACACTAAGAAACAGAGGAAAAGATGTGAATCATTTTTTATCTGTATATGAACCCAACAACTACAGCAACATATTTAATATTTTTTGACGAAACTGATCTAGAACTAACTCTTCTGGAATTCTTCCTTCAGAAAATAATATGTCATATATGAGTGGTAAGCCTAACTGTAGCTGTTCGAGAATATCCCTTTGGGCAAATAAATCTTGTGGTTGTCCTTCTAAAACTAATTTGCCTTCATCCATGACAAAAATCCAGTCTGCCCAACTATAAACAAAGTCTAAATCATGGGTGGCCATGAGTATCGTTGTACCGGATGTATGAATTTTTTTTAGAATAGCGATGAAATTACGAGTTTGTGGTCTATCTAGATACGCTGTTGGTTCATCTAGTAGGAGTAATTCTGGCTTTAACACCATGACATCAGCTAGGGAAACGCGCTTTTTCTGACCTAAACTCAAGTGATGTACTGGTTTTTCAGCCAATTCAGTCAGTTCAAATTCTATTAAAGCCTGCTCAACTCGTTGTTGAATCTCGGTCTTTGGTAATCCTAAATTACACAGGCCATAGGAAATATCTTCTTCTACAGTAGAGGCTACTAATTGTTGTTCGGGATTTTGAAATATTAGCCCAATTTTTTGGCGCAACTTCATGAGAGAATGACGCTCATATTGTAAAGGCTGACCTTGCCAAGATATGACACCTTTTTGGGGTTTATATAGACCGTTAGCTAATAGAAATAGTGTAGTTTTGCCGCAACCGTTTTTACCAATTAAGGCACATTTCTTTCCTGATGGAATTCGCAGCGTGATTCCATTTAAAGCTGCTTTTTGTGTACCAGGATAACTATAATGTACCTGTTGAAATTCTAGTAATGATTGCTGCATTTTTTATAAAAAAGCAATTCTAAATTCTAATTCTAACAATATTAAACATCCCATAATGGCTTCTAGGGCGTAACGCTTTGATAGATGATAACGAGAAGAATGCCACACTTGAAATTCTCCGTTAAACCCCCGTGATTCTAGGCTTAGGGAAACTTGGCGATATTTTTCTATGGTGCGCTGAAATAATTGTCCAATTAATAAAGATAAACTTTTTATGCTTAGGCTAAATGTACGGTAGCCACTGCGAGATTGCTGGGCAATCCATAATTCTGAGGCGGTATTTAATAAAACAAAAATAAACCGATACATTAATAATAATAAATCTGTGAGCAGTGCTGGTAAACCTACTCTTCTTAAAGTTTGTAATAAGTCAGTAAATGGAATAGTTAACATGACAAAATACAGGCAGGAAATAGAAGCGATCGCCCGCGTTAAAATTCGCCATCCTTGCTCAATTCCGTGGCTACTAATATAAATATAATTTGAACCAAGCTTCAATCCTAGGATGGTATCATTTTGCGCTAAACTGATCTGAGAAGTATCTATACCATTAATTACTAACGCTGGTAAACTGGTTAACCAGAAAATTATCGGAATATAGACTAACCTCAGATAAGTTTTTGCTGGGATACCTGCATAAAATATTGTCCAAATACTAATCCAAATAGCAATCAAGATTTGCACTGGGGGATGAGCAAAGGCTGTGATAATGAGTAAGGCGATCGCAAACAGCAATTTTTGTGTTGGTGCTAATCGCCGCAATTTATTTGTATAAGCTAGTGTGTCTATTTGCAGGGTCATTCCTTATTCCTTTGTTGCTGAGAACGCCCCTTATATAAACCAATTGCGTAACCAATAATTCCCGCACCTACAGCAGCTTGTGAGCTAAACAATAAGCTTTCCACTTCCCCGCTAGGCGGTTCAAATAATGGTTTAAACCAAGGTTGATATCCTGGTTTAATTTCACCAATTGCTGCTTCTGCTTCGCCATCTGCACCTGCAAATTCCGCCCCCCGGACAAATATTAAAGGTGTAACTGCTAAGGCGATGACTGCTAATATCAAAAACCAGTTGCTCATTCCTTGTTTAGATTGATTCATTGCTTTGAGGTTCCCGTTGAATTAATTGCAATAGTTCTAGTTCTTGAGGAGTGTAGGATTGTAGCCAGTTCCATACCAAGACAGTCAATAATCCCTCACTAATAGCTAAGGGAACTTGGGTAATCGCAAAAATCCCGGCAAACTTGACGAACGAAGCCATCACACCACCCACAGGTGCAGGAAAAGCTACAGCGAGTTGGATAGAGGTAATAATGTAGGTGAGCAAATTTGCTAGTGCGGCGGCTAAGAAAATGGCGATTTTTTGCTTACCAGTGAGCCGCATTGTTAGATGATATATCCAGTAAGCCGCAAACGTCCCGGCGATCGCCATCGAAAAAGCATTTGCTCCCAGTGTAGTTAAGCCACCATGCGCCAACAGCAACGCTTGAAATAATAGTACCAACGTCCCCAATACCGACATTGCTAAAGGGCCGAACAGAATCGCACCTAACCCTGTTCCTGTGGGGTGGGAACAGCTACCTGTAACTGAGGGTAACTTCAGAGCCGATAAAACAAAACTAAAGGCTCCTGCCAACGCTAGCAGTAATTTGAGTTCTGGATTAGCTTTGGTGATGCGAGTTAGCGATCGCACCCCCAAAATTAAAAACGGTAAAGCCACCACCCACCAAAAAGTTGCCCATCCTGCGGGTAAGTAACCCTCCATGATGTGCATTGCATAAGCTGGTGCAGATGCACTCATAACTACATAAAAACTCAAAGCTCCCATCAAGATGAGCGAGGCGCGTTTTGACGTGAGAACCATTCTCAGCACACTTTATACCTCAAAAATTGTAGTTCAAGGAATTAGTTTAAACCAGCATATCTCTTAGTCAACAATTTCCCACTAAAAATTAAAAATTCCAGACAATTCCTCATTTCATGAATAAGAATTCAACTAAAATAACTGCATTAAAGCTTACCAAGGGTATTTGATGCTGATATGTCTGAATACTCTTGTTTACCTTACTAGCACTATAGAGAAAGTGAAAGCATAAAATTAGGTCTAAAACAGTTATAAATACCATCATTAATTAATACTGTAAACTAAATATATTCACGTAATTTAGTTCATTGATAAAATATTCTGCTGATAACGATTTCAGGACTTATGCAACTGGCACAATGCGCTCGCCAATAGATAGTACATGAGTATTATTTAAATCTAATTCCGAAAGCCTTGTATTCGTAATAGAAGCCGGTGTATTGGAGGCACAGCATGAAAGATTCATGAGAAAATAGGTAGAGATTGTATTAGATCAATGTTGCTTACGGTAATGAGATTTACTAAGCTTGATTACTGCCAATACTTATAGGACTTACGCAACTGGCATATTCATAGGGTGCGTCAGATTAGAGTTTTTCGCGATTCTCAAAAGATTCTTGGCATCTGACGCACCCTACAAGATAGGTTGAGTGTGACACCTGCGTAAGTCCTGGATTAATTTAGCCCCCAAGCACAAAAATAGTGTCCAAGATAGTATTGTCAAGTACCATAAGTAACAAACTAAGGAGTTTAAAATGAGTAAGCAGTGAGGTGATTTTGAAAAGTTACAACTAGACTTTTAACACGATAACTCCTTACTCATAAATTTCCCTTCGTAATTGTAATTAACGACTAATGCAAGAGCTTGATCAAAAAAAGACCATCGACCTATTAAACGCCATCATGGAATTTGAACTTGCAGGAGTAGTGCGCTACACACACTATTCCCTGATGGTGACTGGCCCTAACCGCCTGCCCATTGTAGCTTTTTTCAAAGCCCAAGCCAGTGAATCTTTACTTCATGCTCAACAAGCAGGTGAAATTCTCACAGGTTTAGATGGACATCCCACCCTGAGAATTGCACCAATGGAAGAAACTTACAAGCATTCTGTCAAAGATATCTTGGAAGAAAGCTTAAATCACGAAAGAAAAGCATTAGAAATGTATAAAACCCTGCTCGATACTGTTGCCGATGCTAGTATTTATTTGGAAGAATTTGCCCGTACCATGATTGGGCAAGAAGAACTACATAACCTCGAACTGAAAAAAATGTTACGCGATTTTAGCTGATAGTTAATAGTCCATAGTCAATAGTCAAAAACTATGGACTAATGACTAATGATCCATGACTAATGACTAAATAACAATGAACTTTAGCACTGCTCTACCTACTTTTGTGATTACACTCCGCGAAGGAGTTGAAGCTGCTTTGGTGGTGGGGATTGTGTTGGCACTTTTGAAAAAAGCTAAACAATCCCGCCTGAATATTTGGGTATATGCTGGTATCGGCGTGGGGATTGTCGTCAGCGCGCTGATTGGTGTACTTTTCAGTTGGTTAATTAAAGCCATAGGAGCAGCTAATCCACAATACACCTCTGTAGTTGAGCCAATGCTAGAAGGTGTGTTTAGTGTGTTAGCGATCGCTATGCTCAGTTGGATGCTAATCTGGATGACAAAGCAAGCCAGATTCATGAAAGCGCAAGTTGAAGGAGCAGTGACAGACGCACTCAAACAAAACTCTCATGCTGCTTGGGGAGTTTTTAGTTTAATTTTGGTTGCTGTTGTGCGTGAAGGCTTTGAAACAGTCCTGTTTATCGCGGCCAATTTTCAACAGGGACTAATCCCGACAATTGGCGCTCTTGCAGGTTTAGCAACAGCCGCAGCCATAGGTGTACTCTTATTTAAATTAGGTGTCAAAATCAATATCCGCCAGTTCTTCCAAGTAATGGGTGTGTTACTGGTGTTGATTGTCGCCGGATTAGTAGTTTCTGCTTTAAAACATTTTGACGATGCTGTAGCTAATCTGGCTCTGAGCAGTCGCGCTTCCGAAAGTCTGTGTGTTTATTACGCACACTTTACCAAAATCCATTCTTGTATTTTGGGGCCAATGGTTTGGAATACTGACAAAATATTACCTGATCAAGATTTTCCTGGTATTATTCTCAAATCTTTATTTGGCTACAGAGAACATCTCTACCTTGTACAAGCAGTAGGATATATTATATTTTTACTGACTGTTGGCGGTTTGTATTTCCGCAGCTTAACCGATGGTTTAACCAAATCTATTCAAAATCACCCTATTGATCAAAAACTCAGTTAGTTCTGCCAAAGATTTAAATCCCCAAAACCAGATCATTTGCAAAAAATTTGTAGAGACGCGATTAATCGCGTCTTCAAAAACCAATCTTTAACACTAATAACCTGAAGACAGTTTCACTTTACAGTCTAATTTAAAGCTGTGTTAATCACTTGTTGCAACTCTTCTTCAGCCCAAGGTTTACGGATGCAGGCATAAAGATTGGCTTGCTGTCTGGCACGCTCAATTGCTGCTTCGTCAGCTTGTCCAGTCAGCATGACGGTAATCACGTCAGGGAAGCGTTCGTGAACTTGAGTTAAGAACTCATCTCCTCTGACATTTGGCATCAGCCAATCAGAGACAATAATCAGAATTTTGATTTCCTCCTCTTCTAATTCATCAATTACAATCCAGGCTTCCTCAGCACTTTGGGCAACCTCATAGACATATTGATTGCCAAATAATCGTTTTAATTGTTCTTTGAGAGCTTTTAAAATTGAAGCTTCATCATCAACACAGAGAATAGCTGCATCAGACATAGTTAAATTTCCTCTAAACAGATTCTATCGGCAACCAAACACTAAATTGAGTATGCCCTGGTTGGCTCTCTACTTTTATATGTCCTTGGTGTTTGTCAATAATTTTTTTGCAAATGTGCAGCCCTAGTCCACTTCCCTCGCCAGCTGGTTTAGTGGTAAAAAAGGCATCAAAGATTTTTTGCTGTACTTCTGGAGGAATGCCAGAACCAGTATCCGTAATGCTGACATTAATGCCTTGTTCCTGGGTTTGGGTGGCAATAGTCAATGTTCCCCCTGATTCCATCGCCTGAATTGCGTTGAAAATCAGGTTAGTCCAAACTTGAACCAGTTCGTCAGAGTAAACCCAAATGTCGGGCAGATTGTGATAATCTCGAACCACATCAATATTGCGTTTGAGTTGATTTTGATAAATTGCGATCGTGGTTTCTATTCCTTCCGTCACTTGCATTAACTGTTTCTTGCCACTGTGATCAAAATGCGAATAGCTTTTGAGGGCAAAAACAATCTTGGAAGAGCGATCAACAGCGTTGAGAATCATTTGATTGTTACTAAAGCAGCAAGTAAGGTTATAGGCAAACTGCACCGCCCATTCACCATGATCACCTTTTAAGATAGGTAACAAAAACTCTAGCTCTTCACCGATACCCATGTCTATTAATAGATCAGCAATATATCTGGCATCTTTAACGCCATGTTCCTGAAGATAAGCAGTAATTTTACGTTTCAACGAACGGCTTTCTTGAGAAGAAACTGATACTTGGTTTTTGAGTGCCTGAGTAATCAATTGAAAAAAGCTTTTTTGTTCTTCAACATTCAATCGCTGATGTAACGAGGGAAGTTCAACAAGGGCTTCTTGTAGTGCTTGCCCAGTATTGCTAGCTGATGCTTTGATAATGCCCAAAGGATTATTGATTTCATGTGCTACCCCAGCAATAAGTTGCCCCAAGGCTGCCATTTTTTCTTGTTGAATCAATTGATTTTGCGTTTGCTGGAGTTCTTGCAAAGCTGCTTCCAAATCTTGGTTTTTATACCACAAGCTTTTGCTAAAATTACGGTACAAAGTGCCAATAATTACTGCTGATAAGATTAAAGACAAGGTAGTGCCAATATCTGCTAGTTTTCTAGTCTGTTCTTTCTCCTTTACATACACTTTTTCTAGGTTTGCTACTTCAGCATACAAATCATCATAGATTTCATCAATGGAATCTGCATCAATTTCTATTGCTTCTTTGGTTCTTCCTTGGGCAATTAGTTCTAGCGCACTGTCAATTTTTGATTTATATACTTTATATAAATCAAAAATATTTTTCAGATTATTTTTTTGATTAATTCGTCGCAAATCATTAAGTATCGCATCGGTACTTTGCTGATTTTCCGCAAGTTCTTCAGTTAAATCTTCATCAATTTTACCTTTAGAAATACCTTCCCATTCCAAAGCATTGAGTCGGCTGACTTGCTCTTTTACCTGAGTTAAGAGCAGCCTAGTATTATTACTGACTTCTGCCATCTGGTTAAGTTTATAGATAGCAGCAGAACTGGCGATCGCAACTGTAATCGCAGTCAACAATATGAACCATGTTGATAATTTAGAATTCAGTTTGACTGGAGTTTGAGTAAACTGAACCTTTAACGGGACTTAAACAAAAATTAAGCCCAAAAAGAGTATAATGCTTAACTAACATAGCTTTCACGTTAGAAAAAGCTCATGAAAGAAACCACTCCCACAGCGATGCCCCCGTGCTTTGAAAGATGGTGTCAAAGATTTGATGATGTGTTTACTCATAAAGCTCAAAAAAGAGAGTTTAGACACTATATAGGGGGATTACTGGGGGAAAGTGAGAGAAAAAACCTGTTTCAAATGGCGGATAATGCTGTAGGTGTAACTTACCACCGATTACATCACTTTTTGACCGAAGCACCTTGGTCTAGTGGGCAGGTGAATGAGCGTCGATTGGAAATCATGAATAAGTGCAGTCAAACGAGAATTAGTAGAGGTTTTAGCTTAATAATTGATGATTCTGGTCATAGAAAAAGTGGTAATTTTACTGCTGGTGTGGGGAGACAGTATATTGGAGAAATTGGCAAAACAGATAATGGAATCGTAGTAGTAACAACGCATTTATATGATGGCAGAAAAAGCTTACCGTTAGATATAGAGTTATATCAACACGCTGATTCTTTAGCTCAAGGAAAACAAGATCCTCTATTTGAGAAAAAACCAGAACTAGCAATCAAGTTAATAGATCAAGCCCTAAACAGAAAATATCAACCTGGGATAGTAATTGTAGATGCTGGATATGGCAACAATACATCATTTTTATTAGAGTTGGAAAAACGGCAATTAAAATATTTAGGAGGATTAGCTAAAAATCGAAAAGTAACAGTTAATCAAACAGATAATATTCAACAAACAATTCGGTTAGATGAATTAGCCCAGAGCTTACCCAAAGAGGCTTTCACAGAAATTCAAACAGATTTGGATAAACCCAAAACATTATGGGTAGTAACTTGTGAAGTGGAAATATCAAGTTTAACTGGAAAGCGAAATATTGCTATCGTCATGAATGCTTCTACTTTCTCAGCAGCCACCGATATTGACTACTTCATCACTAATATATCTTCATCAATTGTTACACCACAATGGATAGTTGATACATATTCTCAAAGGAATTGGGTAGAAGTTTTTTACAGGGAAGCTAAAGGATGGTTAGGACTTAAAGAATATCAAGTTCGTGATAAAAGGAGTTTACTGCGCCATTTTATTTTGGTTTTCTGTGCCTATACTTTTATTCTTTGGCATCAGTTAACTGGAGGATTAAGACGACGGTGGGCAAACAAACCTTTAAATACTTTTACTGAAGCTTTAGAAGCTTTCAGAACAGCCATGTCTTTTCGATTTATTGATTGGTTGAACTTAAATCGTGACGTGTTTGCTGCTTACAAAGCTAGTTTGGGTTACATTTGGGCTTGATTTTTGTCTAAGTCCCGTTAATAGACTATTTAGGGAATTGAGCATACATACCACACGTAAGACTAAGCACTAATTGCTATGTCTTTCCCAGTGTTTATAGTTTTCAGCATCAGCCAAAATGCTCGTAAACTGGAGAAAAATACCATAGCTTTAGTATTACTTTTCCCAGTAGCGTCAAAAAAATAACATGGTTGATTAAAACCTGATGAATTATTTCAATAAGCTTTGATGAAGCTGCTGGCAAGCTTTTTCAATAGCATCGATACTACCCGGATTCACTAATCCGTAATAATTAAAAACATAAACTCGATTATTTTTAGTTGCTTGCAGTTTTTGCCAAAAAGCTGCTTTTTTAAAAGTATTTAAAACTTCTGTTGGAGAAGCACCTTGTGGTGGACTAACCACAATAATCACTTCAGGATTTGCTTCTATCACTTTCTCTGCTGAAAGTGTGACATAACCGGCAATTGGGCTTTTATTTTGTAATTGTGCTGCTAAATTTTTGACTTTAAATTTATCCAGTAAATCTCCAGCCCAACTGTTTTTATTCGGAGCTAAAATCGGTTGTACACTGACCAATACAAGTGTAGAAGGACTTTGAGTTACTTGCTCAGGTAAAAAACTTGTGTATCGGTCTAATAAAGACTGAGGATTGGCATCAATTAATTGAGCTAATTGTTTTGTCAGGTTTTCTAATGATTCCCAGTTATTCACCTGCGTTAGTAAAGTAGCAATTCCTAATTGTTGCAGTCGTTGAACTACTTGATTAGAAAAACCTGCTGCACCAATAACTAAATCTGGTTTGAGAGCCACAATTTTTTCTAAATTTGGAGGAGTTTGTCCCTCACTGACACGAGGAATATTTTGGAAACGTGGATCATTTTTAAATAATGCGCTACCACTAATACCTACAAGCTTAGTTTGATCAAGTTGATAGATGATATCAGTAGCCAAAGATGAAAGGGTTACAACTCTTTTAGCCTTTACTGTGGGTAATTGCTGGGGATTTGTGTTAGATATTTCAGAATTATTTGTAATTTGTGATGATGACTGTTGAGTAGTTGTAGTTGCACAAGCAGTGATAATTATACTTAATATAATTGCTAAGGCAGATGATATCCAAGAACGAAGCATAGTGTAATTCTTGTGTTTTTGTAAATAGAGAAATATCGGTCAAATCATTTTACTGTTAAGAAATGATTGGCAGATAATTTAACTATTTAATATGCTAACAGCATCAAAGCCTGAGTTTTAACTTCTTGATAGGTAACAGGTGACAGGTGACAGGTGACAGGTGATAGGTAACAGGTGACAGGTAATAGGTGACAGGTTTAAAAGCCTCTGATGGTAATGGTTTTATGATTTCCTGACTTCCTAATCTCATCGGCTACAGCTATAGTGAAAAATGTAATTTTCGATACAAAAAATTATTATATTTATTTATACGAAACCGTGGCTGTAAAAAAAAGCGAGTAAACACACTAGCCAAAATCCCCTAAAATCAGATGACAGTGCTACTCGCTTTGAAGTATACAAGGTTTTTGAGAAAAGCTTTACCTAATATACAGGAATAAACTGAGTAACTAATGTTTGATAGATAACAAATCATACTTTATTTAAAATTTTTATATAAGAATTTTTATACCAGTATTGACCATTCAGAGAAAACTTGAGCTTCAATCTCTGAGCAAAGCAAAATCCTCTGGTGTATTGCAGTTAAAAAGTATTTCCGGTGCTGGTAAGGGTAAAACGTATACAGGATAATTTTGCAGCCACTGCTGAAACGATCGCCCGCCTTGATTGATAAACTCTAGTAGTTGCGGTAAACAGCGACGGCGATAAAAACCGCACAAGGGTTCCCAGCCTTTAGAGTGATGAGTTAAAGCTGCGATCGCATCATCATCTACACTATCAAGTCTGGCTATCCACTCTTGTAATAACTCTGGTTGTAACTTCGGCAAATCACAAGCCAGCAGCAAAACCCACTCAGTATGTACTTGCGTTAAACCTTGAGCAAAGCCGACTAAAGGTCCTTGGGGATGGGGGGATTCTCTAATAAATTGACAGTTGGGTAAATCTAGGTGTTGATAGCGTTCTGTCCAAGGAGTCACCACATAAACAGTATCAGCACACTGGGCGGCAATACCACACACCTTTTGCAACAGTGGCATACCTGCAAGAGACATCAAAGCTTTATCCTCACCCATCCGTGAACTTTGACCACCAGCTAAGACAATAGCAGTTATGTCCATTTTGGATTTTAGATTTTGGATTTTGGATTCCCAACTTTGATTCATAGACAATTCCAGAAATTTGAACTTGTTTAACTATCTACCTCATAAAATGTGATCCCCACACCAGCCACATCCAGCACAGTAAACTCTTTCATTCCCCAAGGCTTGCTTTCTAACTTACCGTTGGGATGAATCATTTCTCCACCCCGTGCTAACAACTCCTGATAAAGTTGCTCAATGTTCTCAACTTGAATACGAAAGGTTGTCCATTCGGCTAGATTTCGGTCATCATTTCTTTGCAGAATAATTTCTGCTGCATCACGCCGGATGATTGCTATCTCAATGGGATTACCTTCTGTATATATAGTTGTAAAACCTAATTGTTGCTCATAAAAAGCAATAGATTTTTCTATATCACCGCCAGCCGGAATAAGAGGGGTGATGCTTTTGAGTACGGGTTGTTGATTCATCATTCAAGAGGGTGTAGGGGTGTGGGGGTGTAAGGGTGAAATTTGAAGTAATATACTGTACTTTTACACTGCTATACCCCTATTTTGGCTCTGCTGCACTTGCTGTAACAACTGCTCTAAACTGGCGACTGAGGGGAGACATTTCAAACCTTGGCAAACTAAACCAACGCTATCTGTGGGTAAATTAGATACCACATTCAAGACCACATTTGGTAAGTATTTGGGGATCAAGACATTGATTTGCTCAGTGGTGCTACGAATCAAGGTGCAGTTACGATACCAATCTAAAGCTGTAAACAAACTTGGACAAGCTTGGGGTGCTTGTTGCATGACACTGTTAAAAGCCTTTAAGCCTTGCTCGGCTAAATCTAGATAATGGAGGTCATCAGTAAGCAATGTGAGACGGACTAAGTTAGCGATCGCCACACCGTTAGCAGATGGTGTAGCATTATCAGCATAACTGCGTTCCCGCACAATTAACTCTTGACTAGCATCACTAGCTGTATTGAAGTAGCCACCTAATTCTACACTCCAGAGAAATTCATTAAATTCCGTTTGGAGAGCGATCGCATTTTCTAACCAAAACCTCTGCTCAGGAGAACAGGCTTGCAAATCCAGCAAAGCCTTAATAAAGAAAGCATAATCTTCAGACTGAGCTAAAACAGTGGGCTGACCTTGATAATTCAGCCGATGAAACCGCCCATTAACTAACTGATGCTGTAAAATAAATTTTGCTGCCCGTGCTGCAATATCTCCATAAATAGGTTCTTGGAACACTGCCGCAGCCCTGGCTAACCCAGAAATCATCAAGCTGTTCCAAGCTACAATCATCTTTGTATCTGTGACTGAAGGAATGCGTCCCGGCCAATTGCTAGTTTTTGCTTCCTGATTGTCACGGGCTGGGGGAAAAGTTTCTAGTGCATCCGGTGCAGCACCATAACGAGCAGTAAATAATTTATCCAAGGCGGTTTCCAGGGTGATACTTAACTGTCCTGGATTACGTCTTTGCAAGACATTCTTACCTTCAAAGTTACCGTTAGGAGTAACAGTAAATTGTTGTTGTAATTCCGCTAATTCTGTTGGTGATAATAGTTCTGCTAGCTCAGTGTAACTCCAAACGTAAAAAGCTCCTTCCTCCGGCTCAGTTTCGGCAGGATTGGTAAAACTATCAGCATCTTGAGCCGCATAGAAATAACCTTCTGGTGCAGTCATTTCTCGTTGTAGCCACTCGATAGTACCAGCCACCGCCCTAGTAAATGCCGGTTCTTGTATGCCTGCACTCCACAAATTAGCTAGAAACTCGACAATCTGACCATTGTCATAGAGCATCTTTTCAAAGTGAGGTACTGTCCAGGTGGGGTCAACTGTGTAGCGATGAAACCCCCCGGCTACATGGTCGTAAATGCCTCCCAGTGCTAAATCTAGTCCGCGCTGGGTGCAAACTTGCTGGGCATCATAGCGAGATGGAAAATTAAACCTAGTTCCCCGCAGTGCTAATTCTGCGTAGGGTATCATCGGAAAGCTATTACCGTACTGATTAGGAGTAATGATCCCCGTGCTAGTTTCCCACCCCCGCCCTAGCAATTCCTGTGCTTCAGCTTCTTGGGTAGCGTCACCTTGTAACACCGCAGAGGTGAGAAGTGATTCCAAAATCACAGCCTTACGTTGGCGCAACTCCTCTTTTTCTGTATCGTAGTAGCGGCGCAACGCTTGCAGCACTTGCAAAAAACCAGGACGGTTGTAACGTGGTTCTAAGGGAAAGTAAGTCCCAGCATAGAACGGGACTAAATCTTCTGGTGTCAGAAAGACATTTAAAGGCCAGCCTCCTTGACCACTCATCATCTGCAAAGCCTGCATATAAATGCTATCAATATCTGGTCTTTCTTCCCTGTCTACCTTGATAGGCAAGAAATTAGCATTCATATATTCAGCTAAAGCTTGGTCAGAAAAAGCTTCACCTTCCATGACAGTACACCAGTGGCAACTGGAGTAACCAATGGAGAGAAAAATCGGTTTATCCTCTGCCCTTGCAGTTGCAAAAGCTTCATCACACCAAGGCCACCAATCAATCGGGTTTTCGGCGTGTTTGCGGAGATAGAGACTTTGGGCTTGGGCAAGGCGATTAGTCATGGTTTTGATGCAGGTAGTTGCCTTCTTTGCCCAGTCTACCTGCTGTCAGTGTTTACCTCAATGCCTGAATATATATCTCTCTGGAAACAGAGGTGACAGGTGATAGGTTACAGGTTACAGATAAGAATCAAAAAGAGTGTTGATTTTATATGTTGTCAGTGCGTCGCTGCGCTAGTTGGGGACTTTTGAGAGTTGTTAATTGCGACGCAACAACATACTAATCATTTGTACTGGTGTTTCTGTTGAGGGTGAAACCGTCCTGGTTTGAAGTCTAGTATTTGGGCTAAGTCCTGCAATCACATGGAGTAAAAAAGTGATGATGGCGGCTTGCACAAGTCTTTTTGGCATGGCAGGTCTCCCTCAGTTGATAGCATTTTTAGTGAGTTTGGTGAATTTAACTACACCCTGTACTCTTGGTTTATCGGATTTGTTAGAAATAACCAGCATGGTCATTTCTTTAGACGTACTCTCACTATCAAAAGTGCCTATAGGGATTTTTGGCATCTATCGAACGATTGGGGATTGGACATGAGATTTTTCTTCCCCTGCTTCCCCTGCCTCCCCTACTTCTTCCTATTCCCCCCGAAAAGCGTTGTCCTCGATAAAATGGAATTTAAAATAGCTACAAATACGCTGCATGACTATTCCTATCGTCATTGAACAATCGGGTCGCGGTGAACGCGCTTTTGACATCTACTCACGCCTGTTGCGTGAGCGGATTATCTTTCTGGGTCAACAGGTTGACAGCAATTTGGCTAACTTGATAGTTGCCCAATTACTGTTTTTAGATGCTGAAGACCCAGAAAAAGATATTTATTTGTATATAAATTCTCCTGGTGGTTCTGTGACTGCTGGCATGGGTATTTTTGATACGATGAAACAGATTCGCCCTGATGTTTGTACCATCTGTACAGGATTGGCGGCAAGTATGGGAGCGTTTCTCCTAAGTGCTGGTGCTAAAGGCAAGCGGATGAGTTTACCCCATTCGCGGATTATGATTCACCAACCTCTAGGGGGCGCTCAAGGTCAAGCAACTGATATCGAAATTCAGGCGCGAGAAATTTTATACCATAAGAAACGGTTAAATGATTATTTGGCTGAACACACTGGTCAGCCAATTGAGCGCATTGCAGAAGATACGGAACGAGACTTTTTCATGTCGCCAGACGAAGCTAAGGAATATGGCTTGATTGACCAAGTGATTGACAGAAGCTCTGCTGGTAGTCGTCCGGTGGCTGTTGTGAGTTAGTTAATTCACCCCTAGTTCGTCTCAGCAAGTGAGGCTAAGGTGTCACAAGTCTGCTCACCTTATCCCGCATTATTTTGATCCCCCCTAACCCCCCCTTAAAAAGCTAACCATTATAAACATCTTTCTTAACATTTCGAGAGTATTAACTCACGTCTCTAGAACCCTGATTCGTTCGTTTTTCATTCTCAATAAAAACACTGTTTTAGCGAGAAGAATAAATGATGATTTGTCAAGTATGCTTAAAGTTTCAGTCCTTAAGATGCTTATAGAGCAAGGGTTTTAAGATTGTAAAGAAAGATGTGGGTAACGCATAGCTTAAAAAGGGGGGAACTAGAACCAAAGTCCCTCTGCAAAAGGGGGATTTAGGCAAAGCGAGCCACATATTATTGCATCAAGCACCCAAATGTTTAAACAGTGCAGGATTGCGAGGAGGGAAATTAAGGAACTATATAATTTAAAACCCAGCAATGGGATCTGGTAGTGATTCTAGGTATTTGAGGAAGCTGTGTAATTCGTCTTCTGTCAGTAAAGTCCGTCCTCGCTTACCGTAGGTTTTAATTAAATACTCTCTTCCTTGTTCTGGTGTCCAGCCTAGGCGCTGCAATTCGACATCTGTTTTGGCAATGACATCAGATAAATCTACAGGTTCGGCTTTTTTCTTTCTCTTCCCTGTGCTTGGTACAGTGGTAACGTTCTCTTGGGGACTGGCCGCACGAGGTGTAAAGGGGGTGACATTACTAGCCGTCATCTCTGGTAAGGAAGCACTGTCTGACTGTTTAGCAGACATCAGTGGTATGTCTTCTATGGGGGTATCGAATTCTGGTTCTTGGTAGTTAGTTACAGGTAAACTGGGACTGAAATCTGGGCTTTGGGTATCGCTGCTGCTGGTGCTAGGTGTATCAGTTGTAGAGGAGATGCGATCGCTACTGATTGACCTTTGATAATTGCTAAAATCACTTTCTTTGGGAGCAGTATAAGTAGGCTCATTAAAAGTAGGAGTCAGCTGTACCTGAGATGCTGGTTGGGGAGAAACAGTTACGGCTGATGTCTGTGGTGTGTTCGCCATTGCCAAAACCATCAATGCTCTAGTTCTGGCTTGGTCTTCGGCTACTTCTACGGTTTCAGCTGCTGCCATACCTGTAGCACGAGTTACACCTTCAATTTGCACGCTAGCCCTAACGATGTATTTACCCTGAAAAATTTCTACTAATTCAGAGATTAAACTGCCGTTGGGATACAAGCTGTGGAATTGAGCCAACATCATACTGCCACCAATCTAAGTCTAGGAAATAACGGGGTTTTACTGGTGTAGCCCAGCCACCTTGTTAATTCATTACAATTCTTCATCTTACCCAAGTTGTCAACCAAGCTTTGTCAAAAAGAAAATCTTTGTGGGTTTGACTAAACTTTGTTAACAGGGCTGAATATATGTATTTTAACGTTACATTTACTCAATTTTATATCGGTAGAAAAATAATATCGTAGGCGATCGCCTAGTAATTTTTACTCACTACTAACAACCAAATTTGCAGATAAAAGCACCATGATGATCTAGCTCGTATGTCCTCATTTTAGCGGTAGCTTTTGAAAAGATTAATTTCTACGGCAGTTGAATAACTCTCAGTGGGTTGATTATTAGTGCTATACTATTTACCCAATTCGAGATCCAGAACTATTTTCTGGAAGTGCGCTCTAAATCTACAATAATGGAGATAAGGTTCGCCCTCACTGCTTGTTAGACTGCCACCCAATTGTTACCGATTCTACATATGGGCAGATTGGATGATTCGGCAGTTTCTCCTAGTAAAAAATCAGAGTCTGATGGCGTAAAAGTACCCTAAACCTAGACAATCAAACACCTGTATTTTCCACTGTGTATCGCTTTTTTTGGGTAATGTGGAGATTCATCCCAACCCAGGATCTCAAAAACAGTCGCGTAATGACATTGTGGAAAAAATTATCTCAGGCGTACTCTATGAGATTAGCTAGGTAAAAGGACTCTAACGCAGGCTAACTCTGAGATTGACGTGCAGTGAGAAGTTCGTTAGATGTGTACTCCTCCGGAGAAGCAAGCTACGTGCAGCGTCTCGTTCAGAAGCGTCTTCCTGCTAAGGTGGGCTAGCTTCTTTTGTTGGAACTGCGGGAACTCTGTTTCAGGGTAATTCGTTTCCAGCTAATATACTGTAGGCCGTGAGGGTATACGGCAAAGAACCAGATTCAACCAACAATGACGTTTTGACCAAAGGTCGGTTCACTGCATGGAATTTTCAATCGCTACACTCCTTGCCAATTTCACCGATGATAAATTGGTAGCTCGCAAAGTTTTGGAAAAGAAACTGGGTTGCGAGGATGAAGATAATTTAGAAAAACTCCACATTGCCCTGGAAGTGTTGGAGAAAATCGGTCTGTTGGTGAAGGAACGGGGTAAGTATCGCCGCATCTCAGAAGAAGGTGTCATTGAAGCCAAACTACGTTGTTCGAGTAAAGGCTTTTGCTTTGCTATTCAAGATGTGGAAGGGGCAGAGGATATTTATATCCGAGAAAGTCATTTGAGTAATGCTTGGAATGGCGATCGCGTTTTAGTACGAGTTCTGAAAGAAGGTAGTCGTCGCCGTTCTCCCGAAGGGGAAGTCAAGTTGATTTTAGAACGGGCCAATCATACTTTACTGGCACGGATTAAACAGGTAGAAGGGGGTTTCCGGGCTGTTCCCTTAGATGATCGGCTACTGTTTGAACTCAAACTTCTAGCTAACGGGATGAGACTGGATGAAGCCCTCGATCACCTAGCCCATGTAGAAGTCCTACGTTATCCCTTAGCCCAATATCCTCCCGTAGGTCGAGTTGTGCAGATTCTCGGTAGCGATGCCGAAGCCGCAGCTGATATAGATTTAGTTACTTGTAAGCATGACCTGTCCCGGACTTTCTCAGAGTCAATATTAGAAGCAGCTGCCAAGTTACCCAAAAGGTTGCTGAAAGCAGACCTAAAAAACAAGCTAGATTTACGTAATTTATTTACTATTACGATCACAGAAGTAAATAATGATACTAAATTAGTAGAAAATGCCTTCAGTTTAGAAAGAACCGTGGCGGGTAATTGGCAATTAGGTTTTCACGTCGCCGATGTATCTCACTATGTTCAACCAGATGAACCCTTAGACAGAGAAAGCATCAAACGCGGTCGGTCAGTGTATTTGGGAGACTTGGTACTGCCCATGCTGCCAGATGCCGTAGCTGAACGCTGTTCATTAGTGCCGAAAAGCGATCGCCTGGCACTGTCGTTTTTAATTACCTTTTCTGCCCAGTCTGGTGAAGTTTTAGAGTGGGAAATCCAACCCAGTGTGATCCACGTAGATACAGCCCTGAGCAAACAACAAGCAGAAGCAATTCTCCAAGGGGAGGCCAGAAAAGAATCCCCAGAGGTAATTGAACTACTGCACAATTTACTCAGTATCTCCAAGAGCGTGAAACAAGCCCGCCTCTCCCGTGGTAGCTTGCAGTTAAATCTGCCCTCCACTCAAAACCCCTACTTCGATGAAGGGATTTTGGGCGCTGTCGTCGTCAATGATTCGCCAGTGCGATCGCTATTTACAGAATTCGTGCTATTGGCAAATCAGCTCATGGCTAATCATTTGAGTGCATTAGGCGTGCCGGCAATCTGGCGCACTCAAGGCACACCAGATGCTGAAGATGTGCAAGAAATGCTGAAGTTAGCAATTAACTTGGGTGTAGAACTAGCAATAGAACCAGACGTAGACATCGAACCCCTAGATTATCAACAACTAACCAGAGCGTTTGCAGAATCCCCCTCCGAACAAGTGCTGACTTATTTGTTGCAAGATACCCTCAAACCAGCAGTTTACAGCACCACCAAAGGTAATCACTTTGGTTTGGCACTTTCTCAGTATATACACTGTACTGCACCCTTGCGACGGTATCCAGACTTACTGATGCAAAGAGTGTACTATCAGCTACTAGAACACGGACGTGATCGCCGCACCACCCGTGTCAAAGAACGAGTTAACCTGCGCCACTCCTCCAGCCACGAAGAAATTAACTGGAACGTTCTGCCCCCAGAACTACAACAGGAACTGCAAAGCGATTTAACCAGGGTAATTACCCAAATCAATGACAGAGAAAAAGAAGTCCAAGAAGCCGAAGCCGATTTAGCAGGGTTACAAAAAGCCCAATTAATGAAACAGCGCATCGGTCAAGTCTTCCAAGGCGTAATTACTGGCGTACAATCCTACGGTTTCTTTGTAGAAATTGAAGTCCCAGCCACCGAGTTAGAAACCAAAAATCCTGGCGTACCTTTACGGGTGGAAGGACTGGTACACGTCAGTTCCCTTAAAGATGACTGGTATGAGTACCGTGCCAGACAACAGGCACTATTTGGCAGAAAAAATCGTGCTTCCTATAGATTAGGCGATCGCGTCGCTGTCCAAGTAAAAAGCGTTGATTACTATCGCCAGCAAATAGATTTAGTCACCGTAGGTAGTGATGGCATGGTGAAAGGTTTAAGTATCGGCGGTGTCAATGGTGACAGTGCGGATATCTACCTAGGCAACGATCTTGAGTCTGATGATTTAGAACCGTATGCTGATGATGAGTAAATTTTTATTAAGCACCGGTGACAGACCATAGCAAACCCCTAATTCTCGGCGTATCAGGAGCATCTGGTCTGATTTACGCCGTTCGCGCCCTAAAATACCTGTTAGCAGCAGACTATGAAATTGAATTAGTTGCCTCTAAATCAACTTACATGGTTTGGCAAGCCGAACAGGACACTCGGATGCCATCAGAACCAACCGCACAAGAGCAATTCTGGCGAGAGCAAGCCGGAGTTGCTCTTGCCGGTAAACTGCGCTGCCATCCTTGGAGTGATGTTGGAGCAAATATCGCCAGTGGTTCCTTTCGTACCTTGGGGATGATTGTTATCCCTTGCAGCATGAGTACAGTCGCCAAGATAGCCGCAGGTTTGAGTTCCGACTTATTAGAACGAGCAGCCGATGTTCAAATGAAAGAAGGACGTAAATTAGTTATCGTTCCCCGCGAAACCCCTTTTAGCCTGATTCACCTGCGTAACTTAACCACCTTGGCAGAAGCTGGAGTCAGGGTTGTGCCTGCCATTCCCGCTTGGTATCACAATCCTCAAACCATCGAGGACTTAGTTGATTTCGTAGTTGCCCGCACTTTAGATCAACTAGAGATTGATTGCATCCCCATTCAACGCTGGCAAGGAAGTAAAAATGAAAGAGGGAGTAGGGAGTAGGGAGTAGGGAGTAGGGGAGGCAGGGAGAAAAGGGGAAAGTCCCCCCCAATCCCCAATCCCCAGTCCCCAATCCCCATTGCTCCTTAACCCCAATCCCCAATCCCCAATCCCTGATTTATGGCTGTAATTCGTTTAATTCTATTAATCACAATCATGGGAGGACTAACACTATTGTTAGTTCAAAACTGGTCGCCTATTATATCGTTAGTATTTTTGGGTATGCGTAGCCAGCCAATACCGCTAGCTCTGTGGATTTTGTTCAGCACGGCTGCTGGTGCTGGCACATCTTTATTAATTACTAGCTTGTTTCAATTATCAAATTATTTTGGGGGACAACCACGCCAAATCCCCTTCAACACAGCTAACAATTCCCGACGTACCACGGCTAGCCGTAAAGAAGAATTTACGCCTCCCCCACCCAATCCTCCACCGTCAGCTAGTAGAACAGAGTCTACCCCTAGCAACGAATTTGATGATTGGGAAACGAATAGTAATGCTGACGATGATTGGGATTTTGGAGAACAGCCACAGACAGCACCGAAAAACAGTTCTCAATCTGAGTCATTTCGAGATTCTTCCACCTACGAACGCCCACAACAACCTAAAAGCGGTTCTCAATCTGGCTCTTTTTATTCTTATAGTTACCGTGAGCCAAAAAATACTGCCGCAGGCAAGACGGAATCAGTCTATGATGCTGATTACCGAGTCATTGTTCCCCCCTATCAACCACCAGCCAACGATATAGCTGATGATGTAAGCGACGATGATGATTGGGGATTTTTTGAAGATGATGATTTTGAAGATGATAAATCACGCAAATGAAGCTTTAATTACAAGCTACCGACTAATGCGGCGACAGACTAGCAAACAATGAAAAAAACAAACCAAATCCTTTTCACTGTCACCTGTCACCTGTCACCTATCACCTCCATTCCTAAGAGATGCCGCAGCGTTCACGAGACTCTTGCTTGACGTTACCGTTCATAGCAGCTTCTTGCAAAGTCATAAAGGCGTTCAAATCTTCAAGATCATACTGCGTAGTCAACAGATACCGGAGTTGATTTTCCGCCTCAATCGTGAGATAACCAGTTACTAAAGCTTGTTGCACAACGTCACGAATTCGAGTCATGGTTGATGCCTCATTACACACCACATTAAATTAATTTGGTCTATCGACCGTAAGATATGTAGTATTATTTATGCCTCAACCTGGAAAGTGGCAAAGATGTTGAATATTCCTGGCAATTGAGTCATTTTTTACACCTTGATCTGCAATTTTTAATTGATAAAGCCTGCCATAACTAAAGTTGAAAATCCTAATATTGTGCTGTGGAAAACTCCGTAAGATGCACCAGTAAAACCGCTTTGTTAAAGTTAGAGTAATCCTAGTTATGATTGACGGAACTTTTACTCTTAAAGTTTCAAACAAGTTATATTAATTTTCCGTTAAGCCTAACCATAACTAATTCATAACTACTAAGTCACCTAACAACAGTTAGGAAATTCGTTATAAATTTATTCTTGATTTATGCTCACTTCATCGAAGAATCGTTAAGATATTGCCAATGTTACATTAAATACATATAAAATAGTAATGACAACATTTGATTCCCATCAAATAGAGGAATTTATAGAGGCCACAAAGAATTGGGAGTTAGAAAAGTTATACATAGATTTGGCATCAACTAAAGGGAAAGCTTTAACTCCTGTAGAAAAAAAATTCCTCAGAGGCTTACTTTGTGGCTGTAGTCCTGCCGAAATTGCCAATATCGTGTATCAAAGTCGTAGTAGCAGCACCGTCAGAGTTTATCTGTCGAACGGACTTTATAAATATATTGAAGAAATGCTGACTACTCAAGCAGGATATGCAATTAAAGTCAAGAATTGGAGTCGTGTAACTTATCTATTAGAAAAAGCAGGGTATAAAAAAGATAGGTTACAGTTACAACCAGTGAATGTTAATCAGGAAATTCACGAAGCAGAAGCAACTAACTTAGTAAAAATTGCACCAAACCCTGTGATGGATTGGGGTGAAGCAATTGATATTAGCAGTTTCCAAGGACGGACAACAGAACTAACAAAAATTCAACAATGGATTTTACAAGAACACTGTCGGCTAGTTGTACTCTTGGGCATGGGTGGGATTGGAAAAACAGCTTTTTCCGTGAAGTTAGCTCAAGAGATACAAGAAGATTTTGACTATGTTATTTGGCGATCGCTACGTCTTGCACCTACCCTAGAGAGGATATTAGATCAAATCATTACAACTATTCAGCCAGAATCAGATCATCCTTTATCAGACACTGTAGAAAAAAAAATCTCCCAATTGATAGATTGTTTACGCTCTGCACGTTGTTTAATTGTTTTAGATAGTTTTGATACGATTTTAATTAGTGAAAATAGATACGCACATAACAGTAATTCTGGCGAAGAAAATTCTGCTGGTACTCAGCTTTTAGCGCCAATTAAATATCATCAAGGATATGAGTTATACGGAGAATTAATTAAACGCATAGCAGAATCTACACATCAAAGCTGTTTAGTAATCAATAGTCGGGAAAAAATTCCAGATATAGCTGCTTCACAAGGGGAGAAATTACCTGTTCGCTCATTCAAACTCACAGGACTAGGTAAACGAGAAAGTTTCTCTATTCTCCAAGCTAAAAGTTTACAGAATATTTCTGAGCCAGAATTACAAGTATTACTCAATTGGTATACAGGTAATCCGTTATTTTTGCAAATTGTAGCTACAGCTATTCAAGAATTATTTAGTAGTAATATTGCAGAATTTATTGCTCAAGGTACTGTAATTTTTGGGGATATGCGCGTCATTTTAGACCAACAGTTTAATCGCTTATCGCAGTTAGAAAGAAATGTGATGTATTGGCTGGCGATTCATCAAGATTTGGTTTCAGTACGCAAGTTACAAGAAAATACTATACCAGGATTATCGCCAAAATTCTCACAGAGATTAATTTTGGAAGCAGTAGATTTATTACAAAAACGTTCTCTGATTGAACAAAAAGCTGGGAAATTTTTTCAAACACCAGCATGGATGGAGTATACAATTGAGCGACTAATGGAGGAAAATTTTAAATTAAGTGCCGAACCAGAAAACTGCTTATTAATGCAGACTATTTTGACAGCACACCACAAAAACCACACACAAGCAAGTCGTCTGAAAACGGAGTTTTAAATTAGCGTGAGTAGTTTGTTACAAGGAGTCAACCTATATCTAATTGGGATGATGGGGGCTGGTAAAACCACAGTCGGGCAATTACTAGCAAAGCAATTAGGTTATGGGTTTATTGATACCGATAATGTCATTGCCCAGTCTGCGAAAAAATCTATTAACCAGATATTTGCTGAAGAAGGGGAAGCAACATTTCGCCAGTTGGAAAGTGATGTGTTAGGGCAAGTTTGCGCCTATACTAAGCTGACTGTCGCTACAGGTGGGGGTATTGTGTTACGGCGAGAAAACTGGAGTTACTTGCACCACGGTTTAATTGTGTGGCTAGATGTACCAGTGGAGTTACTCTATAACCGTTTAGCTGAGGATACCACAAGACCACTGCTACAAGATGTTGACCCCAAAGGCAAACTGCGATCGCTCCTTGAACAGCGCACACCTCTTTACGCCCAAGCAGATTTACGAATTCCAGTCATCGAGGGAGAAACACCAGAACAGATTGCGGAAAAAGTCATGGCGGCAATTCCTAGTGTTTTGAAAAAGGCAATAGGCAATAGGCAATAGGCAATAGGCAATAGTTATTCTGCCCCAATCCCCAGTCCCCAATCAAAAAAGATATGTAATAAGAGATTGTGGCTGGGTAAAAAGTCTTTTACACTGGCTTGCATAAATGTGTAAGTCTCAACTTCTATCCATGATGGTCAACGATTCTGAGTACATCAGGCAAACTGAAGCGACGCGGGTGCGTGTGCTAAGTGAAGCACTACCTTATATTCAACAATTCGCCGGTCGTACCGTTGTTGTTAAATATGGTGGTGCTGCCATGAAAGATAGCACCCTCAAAGACCAAGTTATCCGTGATATTGTGTTTTTATCCTGTGTGGGCTTGCGGCCAATTTTAGTCCACGGTGGTGGCCCGGAAATTAACAGTTGGTTAGATAAACTAGGCATCGAAGCACAATTTAAGAATGGCCTACGTGTCACAGATGCCCCCACAATGGATGTTGTGGAAATGGTGCTGGTAGGTCGAGTTAATAAAGAGATTGTGGCTTTAATTAACCAAGCTGGTGGTTTGGCTGTGGGGCTGTGTGGTAAAGATGGTAACTTAATTACTGCCCGTCCTCAAGGTCAAGAGGGTATTGGCTTTGTTGGTGAAGTCAGTAACGTTAATATCAAAATTTTAGAAACTCTTGCTAGTAATGGTTATATTCCCGTAGTTTCTAGCGTAGCGGCAGATGAATCGGGACAAGCATATAACATTAATGCTGATACGGTAGCAGGGGAAATCGCCGCCGCTTTAGGTGCAGAAAAGTTAATTTTACTGACTGACACCAGAGGTATTTTAAAAGATTATAAAGACCCTTCAACCTTAATTCCTAAAGTAGACATTCGGGAAGCCCGTGAATTGATTCTCAGTGGTGTAGTCAGTGGTGGCATGATCCCCAAAGTTAATTGTTGTGTGCGATCGCTTGCTCAAGGAGTACGTGCAGCCCACATTATCGACGGGCGCATTCCCCACGCTTTATTACTCGAAATCTTCACCGATGTTGGGATTGGGACAATGATTCTCGGTTCGCAGTTTGGTTGAAAAAGGCATTGGGAAGAGATGAGGGAGTGGGGGGAGTGGGGGGAGATGGGGGAGATGGGGGAGATTTCCCAATACCCAGTCCCCAGTCCCCAATCCCCAGTCCCCAATCCCTAATACTTCCATGCCGGATGAACAATTACGCGGGATCGTCTCAATGGTGTACGTCGCCAAGAATTATTGATGATTACCGGATTTACTAGCGTTGAGTCTTGGATGATGGGATTAATCAGTGTGGGATTAAATAGGGTGGCATTATTGATGACTTTCTGCCTGACTCTGGGATAAGACTGATAACTGCTGCTTCTGGGCATGAGTCCAGTTGCAGGATCTACAGGCATTGGGGTAGGAATAGGACTGCCATAGATAAAAGAACTTACTGGCGGTTGTTGGCTATATCCAAAAGAATGACTGCCATCAATTACAATTATCCTTTGGGCAGAAGCTGGGGTAATTGTGGTGTTGATCACCGCTAGAGTTAATCCTGCCCCTAGAAAAGGGAAAAAATGCTTAATTTTCAGCATATTTGCTTACCTAATTTTGAGAATCTCAATTTTTATTAAGAAAATAGCGGCATCTACTTAGATAAAATTTTAAAAGTTTATCGAATTGAAAATTGCCGGCATTTACAAAGATTCCAAGAAGATTAGGACGCTTGGCAAAATAAAAGCAGTGCTGATTGGTGGATAAAAAGTGGTGAGTACAGAAAGTTTAGAACTAGCTAGAACCCGATACCAAGCGGGTAAAATCGCCTTTGAAAATGGGAAATATCGGGAATCTGTCGAAAATCTAGAGAAAGCAAGGGCTTTATTGGAACGTAACTCCCGCTTGGGGGGTGAAGTAGATATTTGGTTAGTAACAGCCTATGAAGCCTCTGGACGCACAGAAGATGCGATCGCGCTTTGTCAACAACTGCGTCGTCATCCCCACTCAGAAACCCGTGAGCAAGCACGCAGGTTAGTTTATATCCTACAAGCACCCAAGCTGAAACGACCAAGTAATTGGATGACAGAGATTCCTGATTTGGCTGCACTATCTGATAATGAAGCCAAAATCCGGATAGCCGCCAAGCCACGCAAATCCCCTACACGCAAACCTGCTGAAGTCGAATTTGTGGATTTGACTAAGGTGAATACTAAAGATAATCGCTTTATCTGGGTAGCTTTGATTGCAATTGGGTTGACTATTTCTTACTTGGTTTGGCAAGGGTTTTAGGGGATTGGGGATTGGGGACTGGGGATTGGGAAGTAGGGGGGGAGTATTTAATACTCAGCACTGTCAAAACAGGAAGATTTATTTAATTTTTGGAGGATTATATTTAATGAACTATTCTATTTTTGGCAAAGGGTTAATGGCGTTAATTAGACCATTTAAATTAGTATTAGCACAATTAAATAGTCGCAGGATTCTGCCATTTGTATTGTTGATATCGCTACTATTATCTGGGTGTGTTCAATACGATGTAGGCGTTAATTTTAATAACTCTAATAGTGGTGAACTGGTACAGCATATTAAGTTAGGAGAAAGACTTACCAGTTTTAGCGGTGATTATGTATATGAATGGTTAAACAGTATAGAAAAACGCGCTCGTAAACTAGAAGGTACGGCTAGACGGATTTCTAAGGAGGAAGTCGTTGTGACAATTCCTTTTAGTAATGGTCGAGAATTACAAACCAAGTTTAATGATTTCTTTAGTTCTCATTACCAGCAAAATAATGAGTCTGAGCCACAAGAATCCAACTCTGAATTACCCAAAATTGAGTCTAATTTCCTCTTATTCCAAAATAACTTTTTGTTAGTAGTACGGAATAAATTAATTTACGATTTAGACTTGCGATCGCTCTCTTTAATTGCCAGTAAAGGTAACGTCTTAGCTGATGCTGGTTCTATTCTCAATTTAGAATTTGGCTTAAAAACTCCTTGGGGAGCTAAGAACATTCAAAAAACAGAAACGGCTGTAGAACCAGAGAAAAGAGGTAAGCAATTAGTATGGCAACTCCAACCCGGTGAACTGAACCACATCGAAGTAGTGTTTTGGCTTCCTAGCCCTTTAGGTATTGGTGGTTTATTAATTATCTTGTTTGTCTGGGGTGGAATATATCTCAGATATACTTTCATGCCAGATCCCAGATTACAGTTTGCTACCAAACCTGAATAAAGATGCTTTGTATTGCCTAGATTGCTGAGTTCATAACTCAGCACTCAGGGACTTCCAGATAAAAAAATATCCAAAATTTAGGGTGCGTCAGTGCGAGAAAACCTAGCTGTACCAAGAAATTATTCATACTGACGCACCCTTTCACACCAGGGTGAATCAAGATTTTTAATGCGCTAATTTTTGCGGTGACGATAACAGACTAATTTACAATTTATTGGCTGATTTCTCTTGTCTCCCTTGTTGCTCTTTGAGCATCTTTGTAAAAAACCTACACTCATCATCAATATGAGAGCTTTTTAAATTGCCAGTCCCTAACCCATCAGCGAGCAACTCTGACACATGATTCTCCAGGCGGAGGGGGATCAGCAAAAACCGCTAAGGTATGATACTCTGGTGCATCATCTCCATAGAGAACTCTAAAGGTGTAGAGCTTCGGTTGACCTTGAGCATCAGTAATTACTGTTAAAAGTGTATTGTTAGTGTTAGGTAGTCCGGGAATGTTGAGTTTGGCAATGCGTCGCAGTTGAATGACATTGGCAGCTGAGTTTTGACAATCGCCTGTAGCACCGCTTGCTTGACCAAACTGCATACACATGGGGCCGTCAAAGTCTAGTGTTACCTGTGATGGGTCATTGAGCCAGACTTTTCTGATAGTTTCACCGGCGGGAATAAAGCTTAAGTTTGTCCCTTGTTGATACCAGACTGTAATCGTAGGGATGACTCCTCCTAAACCCTGAGCTTGACAGGAAAAAATTGACCGCAGAACGGCATTGTTAGCTATAGCACGACCCGCTAGTAGTAAGATTGCAGTTGTAAAAATCAGGGATACGCCAGATAAAAAATGACGCTGGAATGAGGGAGTGGGGGAGGTTTTTTCCCCGGAATTCTCTAATTTTAAATTGCTATGACCAATGCCTATTTTCTGATTTGGTTGTGGGTTGTTCCCGTGATTAGCTCTCATGATTACAACTGTATGGATTGATTGACATATATTTCTACTTCGGTGCCGGCTGGTAAAAGCCACACATTGCTTTGTTGCATCATTTGCGCGATCGCCTGTTGATTGCGCTGGGAAATCAGAGGCACTATGGAGTTCAAACCCCCTTCCACTAACCCAGCAGGTATATCACGGCGAGAACTGTTATTGGTAACTACGGTGCTACCGCCATTGACGGTAACTTGTGAATCGATGCGGTTATATAACTCTGCGGCTTTGGCAATCCCACCTAAAATAAATAGTCCTGCATCCATCGAAGCTATTGACGAGCTGCGATTGGGATATTGCTGTGCTACTAGGGGTCTACCTCCAGAAGCACGGATAATCAGGGCATTGTCAGGTATATCTCGTTCTGAGAAGTTGCCGTTATCTGGCAAGATGGCTTTGACTAACTTGAGTTGGATTAATCCCCGTTCCGAAATGGAACTGACTTGCGTTAATAACTCAGTTTTAGGTGGTAAAGCGATCGCACCATCGGCACTTTTGAGGGGTTCTCGCAACTGCACAACAAACAAGTTGGGATCATCGTTGTCATTACCGCTATTTCCTCTGCTTCTGGTAGTTTCCCCAAACACAGCCGTAGCTAGCACTGCTTTGGCACTTGTTCCTACCTTGAGGGTTGTCGGACTTTGAGATGGGACTCGACTAATCACAGCAGGTGTCCGTTGCGCCTGGTTTGCTCTAGGATTTATTGGTTGTGGTGGTGTATTATTTACCGGGGCTGGAGGTGTTGCAGTCCTCATCGGTTCAGATGCCATATCTACCTGTCCGTAGCTACCCAACTTGGCTAATCTTGACCATTCCTCGAAAGGGTCAGGTTGAGAGGGTGTAGGATTGGGCTGCACTGGGGGGGGTGGTAACTGCGGTGTGACAGCAGCTGCTATAGGAACGGGTGGTTGGGGGTAGGGGTTGGCTGGAACTCGCTCGACTATTACAGTCCGTGGCGCAGGTGTGATTGCTTGGGCGGTTTGTACCCTGTTTTGATCACTATTATTATTCTGTGCAGGGGTAAATGTAGGACGAACAGCAGGTGTAGAGGCATTCCTGAGATTTTGTTGGGCAACTTTTACAGCCTGGGCTTGTTCAGCCAGAGCTAATTTCGTTTTGAGAGTTTCTACTTCTTGCTGGAGGCTGGCTTGTGGAGAGAGATTAGAAGTGGGTGAGGGAGTGGGTGATGCAACTATATTATTGGGTTGTGGCTGTTGATTGTTGGCGCTCATCAGCTGTGATAAAAATGCACCAGCCACCACCATAATAGTTAAAGTGGCAGTCCCGACTAAGGCTAATTTGGCAAAGGGGTTAGTAGCTAGGGGTTGCTCAGTTGGTGCAGATGGCTGGGCGATCGCAACATCATCTATTGATTTAACATCAACAGTAGGAGATTTTTCTTGCAACCCAACTAATCTTGCCATCGTAGATTCCCAATCAGCAGTATCGACGGCTAACTGGTCATTATCAGGAGTGAAATTAGGTAGTTGTTTAGGTGAAATTTCGGGAGTGACGGAGTATGGAGTCATGGTGTATTGCTTAGTTGAAATTGCTAGAACAGTTGTTATCTTGAAGTTCGCAGATATTGTAAATTTCTAATCGAGCTTCCCCCAGACGGTAAGCTGCTAATTGCCAAGGTAATGGTGAAGTTGGTAATGCAGGTTTTTGTTCATCTATCGCTCTCACTAGAATTTGTTTATTAAAAGGAATTGACCTACCTAAATTATCAGAACTATTAAAAATTAATTGATGGGCAAGCATTTCGACTTGCCATTGACCATCACCAATAGGAGTTGGTTGAGAAATTCTTTGAATGATCAATATATGTTCGTCCCTTCTATTAGTATTAGCAATGCGAGCCGCAGAATTTAAATTATTGATTTCCGATAAAAATTTGGGTTGTAAATTATTCGCCAACAGTTGTGAACTACTTTCCCAAATAGTGGCAGGTGGCTGTGTTTGTGACCAAGTGAGCATCAGAGTCATAGTTTCACCCACAAACCGACGAACCGTCTCCGGGTATCTCTCCACACTTGACTTCGGGTCTACCGTAATTGCACGACCATCACCCAGTTGTATTAAACTACGTGGCATAAGTCGCTGATTTAATATTTGTAACATCGACCCATGAAACAATAGCAACAGTAAACTCAACAGATGTAACCCAAATGTGGCAACAGCAAATAAAGGCAGAATACTACTTTTTTTATTTTCAGATTTAATTAATTGCATAGGGGCTGGGGATTGGGGATTGGGTAACTCTTATTTCTCTTCTCTAGCGTCTGTGCATGAGCCTTACCGAATAAAATTATTCCCACAAGGATTAGACTGACTACCGCTCACATTGTCATAGCCATCAATTAAACACAAATTCCGAATCTCATAAATTTCCAACTTATCAGCACGACTACTATAAATTGCTCTTTGTAAATCGGTGCTATTTTCTGCCAAGGGATAAGGAAAATAATCGACTGCACGCACCAATAAATCTTTATTAAAAGGAGTAATTAACTTTTTCCCGTCAACTTGTTTTTTCTGTACCAAATCCGCCACCATTCCCACCCGCCAATTCCCTGGCGAGATTTGTACAGGGGGATAAACACGCTTAATAATTAATTGTGCTGACATAGCTTGGTTAGCATTGCTAGCAAACACCTCTGGCGGAGTCATATCAGCCAACACACTCAAAAAACCTTTGCGAAAATCTTCTGAGATAGCGAAACTGGCTACCCAAGTGCTAGTGGTTACTTTTTGGCTTCCACCTGTGGGTGTTCTGACTAATATTCCTGGGTCTGGTTGGGGTTTAGCGACTTCCTCAATGGTTCGTGGTGGGAGAGTTCCCGACCAATTAAACATTGATGTCATAGTCTTACTGACAAATTGCCGTATGGCTTGTGGGTTTCTGGCTAATTCGTCAGTATTACTAATTGGTTGCCCATCGATTGTTTGCACAAAATTAGGGGGTTTTCTCTCACTCAATTGCCGAATATTCAAGCCTTGAGATAGAAATATAAATAATACTAATAGATGTAAACTAAAAGTGGCGATCGCAAAGGTTGTTAAAACACTGATTTTTTGTTCTTGCTTTTTCGTTAACAAATTCACCATGATTTCCACCTTAATTTTGCTGATTTATGTCATCCCATAACGCCACATATTCTTAGATTCTTTCCCTCACCAAATTAGAGGTATTACTAATAGCACTGAATACTGCCAAACCCCCTGCACCAGCCAAAATTAATGATAGCAGTGGTGCTAAAATCCCTAGAAAGATGATGAACCACATTAAATCAGGATTAGCATTAGGATCTTGTCCTGGACCATTGACTATGACTGCGGCTGTTAATACCGCAATGATATTAAATGAAATCTTGGCAATTCCTGCCGCTAAAAACCCTGTTAACCAAGCAAAAATCGGCTTACCCGCTACAGGTAGCAAAGAACCACCCACAGCTAAGGGGCCTAAAGCTGCTATTAGTAACATAGTCGCTTCGATCAAATTCTGAAAGGCATACTGCAAAGAGATTAAAAAGTTTTTAATAGTAGTTTGAACAGTATTTCCTAACAAAGCATTAAAGTTAGTTTCCGAGAGAAAACCCGTACCAAATCTAATCTGATTGACTTGATTTTCTAGTCTATTTATCCATGTTTGATTCCCATATAAATTTCTATATTCCCGCCAAAGCTGATCAATTCTTTCGCTGGCTCTAGTCAAGCATTGGCTTTGTTGTTCACCAGTCAATGATTGACAAGGACGCAGTAAAGAACCGGCGACTTCTTCCGCCACACTCATATTCAATGCTTGTTGATAAACTTGATTAGCATTGGCTGTAGTAATCACTTGCTGATTGACAGTATTAATAAAATTCCTCACTCCCAATGTCAAAGTAGAAAGAATACTGCCATTACCAGCATTACTTAACAACACAACTACGATAAACGGCCAAACAAGGGCTGATATTGGGCGAGAATATTCACTGTGAATAACATCTTTAAACCACTGGATGACGAAGAAAAGTAGGGTGCCAACTGCAAAAAATACACCCAAATTAGTTAAAGCACCATACAAGTTATTATTCGTGTTGTTTTGTAATAAATCAAGCCATTGATTATCCCAACTTTCCGCCAGACGGCGGGCAGTTGTTGCACCACTATTAAAAGTATCGGTGATGCCAATTTCAGCTAAATTTTGTGTGTAAAGCCACATTTTAATTTATCAAAAAGTAGGTAAAATTTTAATTATTAATATCTCTACCAAATAAATCTATTTGGGAAGTCGTGCGTAACAATCGCGCCGCTTCTGTCGATGTATCAACTCTCCGCGCTCTATTTGCTTCTTCCATCTGCTGCGAAATATTGGCTAAATTTAAGTTGGAATATTGTAAAAACTGATTAGTTTGTAGAGATTGCGCTAATGTTTCACTGACAAGTTTCGCTTGTTCGCTTTGAATTTTTATACTTTGTAATTGTAAATTGGCTTGATTTTTATTAGCATCTAACAGGGGATTGTTAGCAACATTAGCCGCAGCATTAACTAGATTACTAATCAAATTTTGCGCTTGATCAGCTTCTTGCACATACCTTTCAATATTAGTTATAGTTCTTTCCGTATTTTCTAATTTATTTTTAGTCCTATTTTGTGCTTCTCTACCCAAAACACCCACTACTGCACTGCGGGTAATTACTCGATTCATTTCATTGCTAACCAAATTAGAATGTACCGCCTGATTGTTATCAAATTTATCGGGAATAGAGCTAAAAAATAAAAGACTTTGCCTAGCTTGTTGCCCCGCAGCCACAGGATTAGGTATATTTAAATCGCCACTAGAACTATTGAGAGCATTTTGAGTAGTGGCTTCTAGAGGTTGTAACGTATCACTCAGATTATTTCTCAGATAGTTTTGAAAATCTACCGAGTAATATTGAAAGTCACTCCAAACTCTACCCAACTGTGCCATCGCTGGCCAAATTAATAATGTGGAAAAAGCCAATGTGAAGAAAGTAATTTTTTTCATTTATAGCAATCCGATTTGATTTTTGAATTTACTGGAGTAGGTAGGTGACAGGTGACAGGTGACAGGTGACAGGAAGAAAGATTATCAGGGTTTTTCACGCATCAAATACGAGTCCTATATATAATTTTGAATTGTAAAAACTAACTCCCACGTAACGAAGCTACTAATTGACGCGCAAATTTGGAAATTGCTTCATATTTATTGCTGTAAAGCTGCATAGCTTGTTGACGTGCTGTTTGTTCATTCGGATTGTTAGCAACTACCGCCAATTGTTCGTAGCCTGGATAGTAACGGCAGAAGGTAGGAACACCGTTATCATCTAGTAGCCATTGACTATAAACTCCTTCTTTGCGTGGAAAAAAGCTTTCGGTGGCGTTGCGTCCAATAATTTCGCGGGGATATTTCAAGATGTTGACAAAACTATCAACAGCAACTGGTTGAATCCGTCCAATTAATCGGGTGGTGAGGTTTTGTAAAATCTTGGATGCCGCTTTCGATTTGGCGATGGTGTCGGGGTCTTGGGCTGATAAAATTACCCTAATCCCCGCTTTCGCCCCGTTAGCGCACATCCTGCCAACTAAATCCGAAATTTGGTCAAATTCAAACAAAATCGGGGCTTCATCTATAAAGAATATAGAAGCTGGACTACTTAAGGCACGCCGCAATGCTGCCGAATAGGCACTCAATGATAGTACAGCTGCGTCTTCGTTATCTGAGAGATTTCGCAGTGCAAACACCACCAGCTGAGCATCTGTAGGAAAGCTGGATGGCGCAGAGATAGCTTGTCCTACACGACTAGAGAGCCAAAACCGTAAACGGAGGTGAATTTGACTGAGTGCATCCTCAACTCTGCCACTGACAGCATCTAGGCGCAGATGTTCTGGTGAACAGAAGTAAAGAAAGTCTTTTAAGGTAGGGGTTTTTTGCCAAGCTGTACTGCCGAATCCTCCCTGAATTGCCATGCGATATCTTTCTTGAATACCTGCATCGGCGAAGAAGGCACTTAAAGCCAAGTTGAGAAGGGAACGGACGGTTTGTGCTAAAAGTTGATTATCACTGGATGAGCCTAAGACCATTGTCATGAGTGCTGATTCCAGAAAAGCGGTATAATCAAGCAAGCGATCGCGCTGTTGTTCTGGATCAAGCGATCGCAAATCTGGTTGCTCGAATAAATTATTGGACTGTTTAGAAATATCAAAATAAGCGCCGTTCCCCTCCATGAACTCGGCATAGTCAGTAAAGGTAGATGTGCCATCCGGTTTGGGAAAATCCAACGCCACTACAGGAATGCCGTGGGCTAAAGCTTGGGTTAAAATCCCCGATACCAACACCGATTTACCTGCACGGGTGGTAGCAAATAAAGCCAAATTTTTATGTTGATTGAATAAGTCTAGATGTATCGGTGTACCACCTTCTTCGGCAATCAATTCAAAGCCATGTTTATCTCCGGCTTTAGTTTGTACTAAAGGCATTAACCCCGGTACTTCACTGGTTAAATACAGCTGACGACGGTTAAAGGGTTTAACTAACAATCCTTCCCAAACTATCGGCAGCGATTGTAACCAAATCTTCCAAGCATATTCAATTTCTCTGACTACCTGCGCCGGGCGTTGAAAGCAGTTTTCAATATATCTTGTGGCTTCATCTAATTTTTCCACTGTTGGGCGATGGACAAAAATTGCTAACCCCGTATAAATAGGAACTGCACCTTCATACAATTGCTCTTGAGCCGCGACGGATTTTTTTAACTTTAATTGGGCATTGACATCTATTGTTCTACTTTTTTCCTGCGCCATCAGTGCTGTCATATTTGACTGCTTCAGCACTCTTTGCAAGGTAGTTTTTACCAAAGCTGGATTTGCTGCTGTCAATTGACAAACAATCTCTGTGTCTACTACTGTTTCCCTAGCTAGTAATTCCCAGAGATATCGCAGTTGAGCAAATTTATTTGGCCAGCCACCGGGTTTTTCCAGAAAAGTCAGCGCACCAATATATTTATTGTTAACATTAACCCAACGGCGATCGGCACAAGGTACACCAGACTCCATCAGCATGGTTGTACTGTGGATATTTTCAATCAGCAATTTTGTACTAGCTAATTCTGAATAAACTTGTTCATGCAAGCCATTTTCATCCAGATTCACTAATTGGGGAATGTCTATTGCTGGTGTATCGTTAAATCTCCGCCAGATATTTGTCCACAATTCTGCTGCCGTCAGAGGTTGAATATCCAAACCCATTTTATTAGATAAAAGTTGTTCCCAACGGCAAAATCCTTGTTGGTAAGCTTTGGTAATAATACTTTCGATACGCTGGTTTTCAATCTCTGCAATATCACCCTTAAATTTCCACCACCAGCCTTCAGCTTTAGCTAACAGCTTCTCAATCCAATCATCGGCTTGGGTAGCACTGGGTTCAATCGTGTATGTCACATAAATTTGCAAGAATTTGGGCTTGCGAATCCCGGCTTTTGTTAGTTCTTGTACCCTGGCTCTTTCAGCCATTAATAGATATTTAATATCACGGGAGGGAGCGCGTCTAATTAAATCTGTTAGTTCGTCTTGTCGCTGTTGATCCGAACTAAAAGATCCCATGTGTAGTGTCATTGTTTCCCCGTCCGGGATGTCTTTTAATCCAGCTTCAATGTTATTAAATATTGGATCTATTTGTTCCTTTCTTAAGGTGGTATGAATGCCCCTACATTCAAAACCAAAAACAAAGCAGAATTTATCTTTTTGAGTTCCTTTGGTTAAAATATAAGCGCCAATATCACGCCCATCAAGGGCGATACGAAGCATGGTTGACAAATGTAACGCATCTTCAAAAGGCGTTAATCTACTTTCTTGTCCGGCGATACCGACGCTTTGTTTTCCGATTTTTTGCTTCATGGTTAACTTCCAGTAAGCTGTGATAACGAGCAAAGCCTCTTGTCCAAGTGGGAACTCCCATAAATTTGCTTAAAAAACGCCAACTTCTACCACCAGATAATATCCACCAAGTAGCAATTCCCCAACCAGCAATGAGAATTGTCCACAGCCACCTTTGAAAGTCATCTGGAAACATTCCTCCGAAGATACCATTGACAATCAAGTATGAGCTTAGGCAAATAACTGTCCAAGGAAATATTTGATCGGCAGGAATTGGCCCTAATGATGGTTGAGAGCCTAAGATTTGATTAACTGGACGAAATTCTTGTTGCCGTTCCTCAGACATAACTTATCTATTATTTATCTACTATTATCACCAATAACAAATCCTGTTAACACATCTGCAATTGTGACAGCGATAACTACTAATAGGGGAGTTCTCGCTACACTTTGCCAATCTTCGTCTTTCCGGACTGCATTGATCACACCAATCAGAGATATGGCAATATACAGTAAAAATATGCCTCGTAACACATTAAAAATTAAACTGACTGCTGTTTGGCTATTACTGTTATTTGTAGCTCCTGATGTTAATGTAGTTTTGAAAAAGTTCTCTGCCTTGCCAAAAAATTGCGCTTGTGCAGGGTAAGCAAAATAATCTAACCAAAATAAACTGAGAATGATAGCTACTGCTAATATCTGACATAATATTAGCCCTCGCTTTGGTAAATTTAACTGCTGTCCAACTTGTTGAATTACTATGGCGATTAAACTACCAAATAGCAAACAAAATAGTAAAATGGGACTTTTTAAGCTGATGACGCTTAACAATACGGCACAGGCTAACAAAAATGGTACTGATTCCACCAATTTCATCTGTAACAATTTTAATATCTTGATTGATTTATCAGTACATTGAACTAAATTTATTTTGGTATGAACACTCTGTCTAGGCATTGATAAATTTTCCTACTAATTATTCCCAATGTAAGTTTAGGCAATTGTTTAAACTTTGATAATTTAGCATGACATAACACTCGCTATTCAAAAACTTATAGGTCTTAATTTAGGATATCTATCAATACCATTACGCATTGTTAAAGCATAGTTAATAAAATCTTAACTTTAGGTTAAAATCGTCTGGATAGAGCATACACTGACAGCTTGCAAAACTGCTTTTTTGCTCAGAAATATCTTAGTCAGTAGTGAAAAATTTCAGACTTGTGTGAGCTAGTGGCTCAATATTACAGCCTGCTATTTAGTAAAAGTGAGCGATCGCCTGCAAAAGTATTCCGGAACTAGATTAATGTATAGATGGCTAAATGTCCAGTCTTTGGCATGGCACAATGGGATACATACAGTTACCAACCAGCGAGCATGAAATACCTTGAGGGAAAAGTGGCATTAGTCACAGGTGCAACACGGGGTATCGGTAAGGGAATTGCAATTGGACTTGGTGAAGCGGGGGCGACGGTATACATTACAGGGCGCAGGTTAGACAGTAACTCCGCTAGCAGTGAAAATGTTGGAGGTAGTCTGAGTGAGACGCAATCAGCTGTGACTCAAGCTGGGGGCTTATGTATTCCCGTCCAAGTAGATCATAGCGACGATGAGCAGGTACGTATACTGTTTGAACGTATCCAAGATGAGCAGCACGGACAACTCGATTTATTAGTTAATAATGCTTATGGTGGAGTCCAGGCATTAACAGCTGCTCAGGGTAAGCCATTCTGGGAAAGTGAACCACGACTTTGGGATGCTTGTAATAATGTTGGTCTACGTAGCCATTATGTAGCCAGTATTTTTGCGGCGAGGATGATGAGCCAACAACAACGGGGACTGATTTGTAATATTTCCTCCTGGGGTGGCTTGTCTTATATATTTGGTGTAGCCTATGGTGCAGGTAAAGCAGCGTGCGATCGCTTAACGGCTGATATGGCCGTAGAGCTAAAACCTGATAACATTACTGTTATTTCCCTTTGGCCAGGTATTGTTGGTACAGAACACATTTCTCGACTAGCCTCTGAAATGGAGGAGCAAAATCCTACTGACCAACAAAATTTTGTCATCAGTGAGCGATATAACTGGGAAACTCCCCTGTTAACAGGACGGGCGATCGCCAAATTAGCTTCAGAACCCAATGTCATCCGCCGCACAGGACGCGTGCAGATTGTAGCTGAATTGGCTAAACAATACAGACTTGTAGATCAAGATGGCAATTTGCCAGCATCATTGCGTTCTCTGCGGTTTCTGCTCCCCTTAGCTGTACCTGCCTTGAGAAAATATTCTTGGCTGATTCCTGATCTAAAAGTACCTTGGTCATTAATACTATTGAGTACCTTACAATCACCCAAGATTTAATAATAGCTTCAAAGTTTTCTAGCAATATTAGCGCGTTGATGAGCGAGTTCTACAGCTACCTGCCTTGGTAGCATTCCTGTTTTGGCAGATGTTTCTAACACTAGCGTAGTGTTGTGCAGAATTTTAGTGGCAACAGCCGGTAAAGCATCTGCTGGCTTACCACCGCCATACTCTACAGCCGCACAAATCACACCGCCTGCATTAGCAATAAAATCAGGCACTACCAAAATATGGCGTTCATGACATATCCTTTCTGCCTCTTCTGTCAGAGGAATATTTGCGCCGCAGATAATTAACCGAGTATTTAAGCGGTTGACATTATCAGTATGAATGACATCAGGTCTGGCAGCTGGTATCCAGATGTCACATTCGATATCAATGACGGCATCTCGATGGAGTTTATCCCCGTGGGCATATTCGATGACACTCTTACCTGATTCTTTAATAGCAATTAGTTCGTGAACATTGATACCACGAGGGTTAAATATTGTACCTTGGGAATCTGCGGCGGCAATTAGTGTTGCGCCCTCAGCAGTTAAGAACCGGGCTGCGTGTTTACCCACAGAACCAAAACCTTGAATAACAATCCGCGCCCCATGCAAATCAAGGTTACAGAACTTACTAGCGACTTCTGCACAAACACTGACACCAAAGCCAGTAGCACCAATTTCATCGAGGGGAATACCGCCCATTGCTCTGGGGAGTCCCACCGCGCGCCCAATTTCTGCTTTTATCCAAGCCATGCACTGTTCATTAGTTCCCATATCAGGGCCAGGAATGTAATCATGAATATCTTTAATGGCACGGGCAAAGGTACGGATCAAGTTTTCCTTAGTTGGTAAAGGTAATTTTGGATCAGCTAAGATTGCAGATTTACCGCCACCGTGGGGCAACTCAGCCGCCGCATTCTTCAAAGTCATGGCTCGTGCGAGGCGAAAGACTTCTTCTGTGGTGACATCGGCTGCCATGCGAACTCCGCCAATAGCCGGGCCACAAGCAACGTTATCAACAACGACAATGGCTTTTAACTGAGTAATTGGTTCATAAATATGGATAATTTTGGAGGGGCCAAGGTCATCGGCAAATTGAAAAATATTTACTGAATCACCTGTAATGGGTAGAGCTATTGATTGTTTTAGATTGGGGGAAGGTTTGGAGATTAGAGACATCATTTGGGTTTTTCTCCTTAAGTTCTGTTGGGTGGAGATGACAGCAATTGTCTTTAAATAAGCCTTTCTGCCTCCTGCCTTACCCCTTGAGGGTTTGGGCGAATAGTGTGCTTAAGTTGTGCAAAGCAGGTGAGACATCATCTGGGAGGAGGCGCACATCTAGTATGCTGAAGGTGTTACTGTCTCGTGCTGTGTGTAGAGCTTGTTGTAATTGTTTACCAGTTTCAATTACAAAGCCGTTACCGCCTAAGACTTGGGCTAATTGGGCATAGTCAATGGTGGGGATGTTGACAAATGCTGCATCCTGATGAGCCATTGCTCGCAGGGAGGCAAAGGAGCCGTTATTAATAATGATGACGATGGGATTTAATCCTAAGCGTTTAGCGGTGAGTAATTCCATCCCCGTCATTTGGAAAGCGCCATCACCAACTAATGCGATCGCTCTGCGGAAGGGATCAGCTAATTGTGCGCCAACCACACCAGGAACACCAAACCCCATGCTGGCGTAGAAGGCAGGAGCCAAAAATGATGTGCCTTCCTGGGTTTGAATATCATCGGCAGCAAATAAGGTGTCTCCTACATCAGTTACCAGTAAGGTTTTATTGTCAATAAACTGGTTGAGTTCGTAGAGTAATCCACTCATGGAAATCCGCCCCTCGGATGGTGTCACACGGGGTTTCATCGTCATGCTGTGAGATAATTCTCTGTGTGGTAAATCTGGGCTGCTAGACAAAGTATTAATGAAATCTTCAAACCTCACATTCGGGTATTCGTGATGCTTAATGGCAATTCGTTCCGATGTGGCATAAACAGTATGGCTTGGGTGGAGATGGGCAGTAAACATACCCAGATTAATATCGCTCATGAACACACCCAACATCAGTACACAGTCTGAAGCTTCCACGATTTGCTGCACATGGGTATCACCTGCTTCACCGTTGTAGATGCCAATGTATTGGCGATGACTTTCCGGAAAAACTGACTTACCTAACATTGTCGAGCAAACAGGCA
This sequence comes from Nostoc sp. PCC 7524, assembly GCF_000316645.1. Classification (NCBI taxonomy): domain Bacteria; kingdom Bacillati; phylum Cyanobacteriota; class Cyanophyceae; order Nostocales; family Nostocaceae; genus Nostoc; species Nostoc sp. PCC 7524. The sequence continues at coordinate 888,811 of NC_019684.1, read as the reverse complement.
CACCCAATTTCTCTGCTAGTGCTATGACTTGGGGTTGCAAACCAAAGCGGTGTACTTCGGCACAAGCAAGAATCACGGGTGATTGAGCTTGATGCAGCATTGCTAGGGTTTCTGCTAGGGCTTCTGTGAGGGTATCCGGATCAGTACGCTTGATGGGTGGGGAATAGTTTTCCACCTCCTCAATCTCTGCATAAACCATATCGCGGGGAATTTCTAGGTAGACTGGACGCTTAAAGGTCATAGCGTAGTCTAAGGCACGATGTATTTTAGTATCGGCAGTTTTAGGATCTGTGAGGGTGGTAGCGTAGAGAGTGATTTCTTCGTAAACTCGTCTTTGAGTATCGAAGGTTTTAACTTTATGGTGTAGTAAGTGATGTTGTTGTCGTTCTTTGATGCCTGGTGAACCACTCAAAATCACTAAGGGGGATTTTTCAGCATAAGCACCTGCTACGGCGTTTACCATATTTAATCCACCTACACTGTAGGTAACTACGGCTAAACCCAAGCCACGAATGCGAGAATAAGCGTCAGCAGCAAAGCCAACACAGGGTTCGTGAGTCATGACTATGGGTGTAATTGGGCTGGCTGCTAGGGCATCAAATAGTGTTAAGGCGAAATCTCCAGGGATGCCAAAGGCGTGTTGTACACCTTGTTTGTATAAGATATCGAAGATATGCGGAGCTAGTTGAGGCATTTGAATTTACCTCTCCACAAATTAGGTTTATTAAGAAGGGCAGAAGGGACTTATTTAAGGTTTTTTAAACGCGGAGGGACGCGGAGGTTAACGCATTCGCCTTTAGGCGTTCCCGCAGGGTAGGGGCGCAAAGGTTGAATGACTGAGTTTGATATTTATATTGTGAATGATGGGAGAGGAAAGAAGTTGTTTTGGCAAAGAAACATAACTTTTTCAAGAAATTCTTCTTCATCTATCTGGACGGATACTGCGATATCTATCAGTACGAATATTGGTGATGACTGTATCTATTTGAGTTTTTGGTTCTCCTAATGTGGCTAGGAGGTGTGCGCCTAATTCTAGGGCGGCTTCAAATTCTGGTTGTACAACTTCTTTGGCTCCCATTTGTGTGAGGAAGTCAATTTCACGGTCATGGTGCGATCGCGCAATTATATCTAATTCTGGGGCGATCGCTAATGCTCGTTGGAGCAGTAACCGCGAACTGGCAGGATCAGGTAAGGCTATTGCTAAGGCTTTGGCTGTTTCTAAGTGGGTTTTCTCTAGCACTAATTCGGAATCAGCATCGCCAAAAATGTAAGGAATACGGTGCATTCTCAATCTTTGAATGGCGGCTTCGCTGTTTTCAATTACTAAGACTAAATAACCCTGATTGAGCAAAATATTCACAATTACTTGCCCCACTCTCCCGTAACCTGCAACTACGACATGGCCACTAATGCTTTCGGGAATAGACAAGCTTTTGGGTTCTGCAAATTGCCGCATGGATTTGGCAAACAAGGGCATCTGGGTGAGATGGTTGACTAATTTCGGGGCGATATTGAGTGATATGGGAGTTAACACCAGGGTGACGGCTGTGGTTTCTAACAGTAGAAAGTAAGTTCTTTCTGGGATGAGTTGGAGTTGTAAACCCGCTAAGGCTAAGACAAAGGAAAATTCTCCAATCTGGTTAATCCCAAAACTGGTGAGGATGGCGGTTTTAAGAGAGTAGCCAAATTTTAAAATGATGGGCATGACAATTATTGCTTTACCCAGCATGACTAAAGCCACCAGTCCCAAAACTAACCCCAAGTTCTCGATAAATACCCCTGGCTCAATTAACATCCCAATGGAGGCAAAGAATAAAGAGGCAAAGGTGTCTCTTAAAGGTAAAACTTTGGCAAGAGCATGATCTGCATAGTCAATCTCGGAAACCATTAACCCAGCTACAAATGCACCCATTTCAATCGAAAGACCAAGTTTAGCTGTCACCAAAGCCACACCTAAACACAAAGCAATCACTGTCAAGACAAATAGCTCCGTGCTTTCCGTGGCAGCAACGTTACTAATTAACTTCGGTACTATCCAACGACCAGAGGCGATCGCAGCTCCTAAAAACAGCAAAACTTTCAGTAAGGCAATACCTAATGCCAAAGCAATACTTTCCGGTTGTTTCAGTGCAGGTAAAATTGCTAACATTAAGCCAAGAGCTAAATCTTGAGCAATTAAAATAGCCAGCATTACCTGACCGTGGAGTGTATTCGTTTCGCCTCTTTCTGCTAAGGTTTTTAATACTACTGCCGTGGAAGACAGAGAAAGAACTACTCCCACAAAAATCCCTTCAGTGAAACCCCCAACCCAACCCAGCGCAATTGTTAAAGATGCCACTAAAGCCGTAGTTAACCCAATTTGCAGTAGGCTGCCTCTGATAGCAATATCCTTGACTCGTTTCAGTTCTGTGAGAGAAAATTCCACACCCAAAGCAAACAGCAAAAAAGCCACACCAATCGATGCTAAGGCTTGAATGCGCGGCACATCACTTAACAGCTTAAATCCATAAGGCCCCACTGCTAATCCAGTAGCTAAATAGCCTAGCAGCACAGGTTGGCGCAGTCTGTTGGCAACATATCCTCCCAATGCTGAAGCTCCTAGTACAGTTGTAAGATCAAGAATCAAGCCATGCTCTGCTGCCATTTCTCTCTACAGTTGATTAACTAATCAGTCCTGAGAATATATTTACGTAATTTTTGGTGTTTTAATTCATTGGCAACATGGCTGAAAATTGATAACCACAATGTATGAATCAAATTCTTTATTGTCTAATGTTACTTTGCCTGTGGTTTTAGCTTCTGCAACACTATCCCTAGTAATAGATCTATAAGAATTTGTAGTGAAGACTTAAGTCTTCACTACAAATTTTTAGCGATTTCTTCTTTTTAAAGCCTGTTCTACTGTTCCACCCTTACGGAACCGAGACAGAATGACAGCTGCTTCGGCTCGTGTCACGGCTTTTTTAGGTGCATAGATACGGGTACGGCCATAAACTCGTGCAAAGTTTCTACCACTAGCAGCATTACCTAAGTCAAAAGCGATGAAAGGAACATACCTATCGCTAATTTGATCAGTATCAGTAAAGCCTCTTGTTTTACCTATAAAGTTACGGTAGTCACGCAGAGCATTTGGATAATTTCTCAGTCTAGGATTAGAATCAAAGTTGGTTTTGAGAACAATCATCTGCTCTCGTGTCAAAATATCATCTGGTCTAAAGTTGCCATCATCGAACCCAGCCAGAAAACCAGCATTATGAGCAGCTTGAATAAATGTAAAATGGGGATGAGAGGACGATACATCAGGAAAAGCCGAACTGTTATTCTGAGGCAGACGAATTGGCTCTCGATGTAACTCATTGTAGGTTTTGACTAACCAAGCCACAAATTGACCACGAGTAACCGGTGCTTGGGGTTGAAATTCACTGGATGTGTTTTTTAACACTCCCAATTCTGCTAGTTGTTTAATCTCTTTCTCGCCGTAGACACCACTAATATCAGTAAAATTTGTTATTGTACTCTCAGCAATTAACAATTGGTAGCTCAGTATTTGCTGACAACTTGTGACAACTTTTTGGGAAGACAGACTGAGACTATTAGTGGTTTGAATGCAATTTCCTAGTTGTGGGGATTGAGCCAAAGATGAATAATTGATTCCCAGCACAACCAAAGCTACAGCAGAAGAGGCAACAGTATTGACCATACATTGAAAATGAGGATAAATCATCACATTGTCTCCACTTGTATGTGTTAAAAGTATAAAAATAACTTGGGTAAAGAGTATTGGGTATACAGATGTCGCCAATAATATTAGGACATAAACTGAATATAAAACGCCCACACTAAGAGACTTTTAACCCTATCACCTATCCCCTGTCACCTGTCCCCTGCTATTTTTTGTAAATATGTGTGAGTTAGCAAGAATATGCAATCGCAAAAAGTTGCTAGCGCCAAAATTATCTTGAGGATATTGAGTCAAAATGTTACTGCATTTAAGTACCTGGCCAGAAGTTGAAGCCTATTTGCAAACATCCCCAGGGATGATTTTTCCGATTGGTTCCACAGAGCAACATGGGCCGACGGGTTTAATTGGTACTGATGCGATTTGTGCTGAGGCGATCGCGCGGGGTGTGGGTGAAGTGACACAGGCGATCGTTGGCCCTACAATCAATGTGGGGATGGCACTACATCACACCGCCTTTCCAGGTACAATCAGTCTCCGCCCCAGTACGTTAATTCAGGTAGTCCGAGATTATGTTATCAGTCTCGCCAAAGTAGGTTTTACCAAGTTCTACTTTATTAACGGCCACGGCGGTAACATCGCCACTCTCAAAGCGGCATTCTCTGAAACTTACGCCCATCTGGAGGATTTGCAACTTTCCAACGCCTCAAAGGTGCAGTGTCAAGTTGCTAATTGGTTTATGTGCAGTTCTGTCTACCAATTAGCAAAAGAATTATACGGTAATCAAGAAGGTTCTCATGCTACCCCTAGTGAAGTAGCTGTAACTCAATATGTTTATCCAGAAGCAATTAAGCAAGCACCCCTATCGCCAGAAGTAGCGTCTGGACATAGGATTTATAGTGCTACTGACTTTCGCGCTCATTACCCAGACGGACGCATGGGTTCTAATCCAGCCTTAGCCACACCAGAACATGGTAAACAGTTTTATGAATTAGCAGTCAAAGAACTCAGCAATGGTTATTTAGAATTTTTGAACGCCGATTGATATAGCAGGGGACTTACAAAGCAAAAAATATTCCAAATGTAGGGTGCGTCAGTATGAATAACTTCTTGGTGTAGTTAGGTTTTCTCACACTGACGCACCCTACTAAAACTGTCAATTCTGGATAATTTATGTTTTGGTATTCCCCAGTCGCCATATAAGTTAGGACATCAAGCAAGCATAAAACCTTTACCCTAATGAGCTTTCAAGTCTGTCACCTGTCACCTGTCACCTGTCACCTGTCACCCTTCGGGTTCGCCGGTCGCTCATGGGGGAAACCCCCAAGACCGCGCCGGCTCACCTGTCACCTGCTTACTCTCTACCCCCCACTCCCTAGATTTTGGATTTGCGTTAGCCAAGTAGATGCAATAGAGCGAGTATTCGGGAATGAGTTCAAGCTAAAATCCCAAAGTTAAACTCTAAAATTCCTAGTCCCCAATCCCCAATCCCCCATCCCGATATTCAAGCTAAAACGACATTTGCACATCTTTTTGAGGTTTAGCTAGAATTGTCAGTAAGACAGGCCCTAATAAATAATGGTGATTCAAACATGATAGTCCCGCAGATGAGGCGAGGATTTCCCGTTGATGAGGGCTGTAGAATTTAACGCTTTGATGAGAAATTGACAATATTCGCGGTTGTTTCTCTCGTTTGGTAGTAATATCAACCAAGTAAAAGCGTCCTCCAGGAGAAAGCACCCGCGCTATTTCCTGTAAAACTTGTTCTGGTTGTTGATAATGTAAGAAACTAATTGTGTTGAACACAGCATCAAACTGACCATCACCAAAGGGTAGAGCTTCCGCTTTGCCTTCCAGAAAGATTAACCGGGGATGGTGGCGGTTACTCAGTCGTGCTAATCGCAACATATTAGGAGATAAATCTAAACCAGTACCCCGCAGTTCGGAATACTGAGTAGCTAGGCGCTCCAGCAAGCGACCAGTTCCACAACCTAAATCCAGTATATTGGCTTGCTCTGGCAAATCGACGTACTCTAAGAGCCGTTTGTGGACAGCTTTGTAAAACACAGATGGTAAGAGCCAGTCATAACTGGGGGCCCAACGGTCAAAAATTAGCTTTTTGGTACTGAGAAATTCGTTAGTCATTAGTTTTCGCAGTTTGCTTGTGCTGGCTGCTTTCAGCAATGAATTTTTAGCTGCGCCTCCCAAAAATTGAATTACAACAAAAGCCAGCCATCTCTAGCCTAGCGTTTAGGACAACAGGTATGGGGTTATTTTTTGACGAGCTTCCGTAACTCCAGAGCCGGAAAGTGTAGCTAATAGTGTTGCCAAAGATCAAAGTTATCTGTGTTAAGAACTCAAACAACAACCACGACTGCATAAAAACACAAAACCCAACCGTATTTATTTATATAAGTGCCAATACACAAAACAAGTGAGAATTATCCAGGTGATTAATTATGACCAGCGTTACTCAAGTTCTTTGCCACCATGACTTACTCTATCCTATTCGTAGATGGTTAGAAGGTACCGAAATTCATAACGCCAAACTAGCCCATTTGTTGTGCAAAGCTATTCCTGCTCAATGTCCATTTGAAAGAGATGTCAAGCTGTTTGGTCGTCAGATGTTTCACATTCCGCCCATGTGTAAATTAAATCCTCTCTATGAAGAGGTAGTGGGTTTGCGTTTCAAGGCACTTTGTTATCTGGCTGATGAGTGCGGTGAAGATATCACAACTTATTGCTAAATCATGATAATTAGTAATTTATTAACTGTAGGGTAGGTAATGTCCACAAGGTAAAAATTACCCACCCTACCAAATCTGTAATTACAGAACTACGGTTGTTACTTACGCAAAAGTATACTAAGCTAACTTACAGCTATTTAGATGTCCATATAATTGGCTAGCACGGCACAGTGGCAGTAATCAGACTATGTGCAATCGGTAATAAGCCCAGAGTATAGGCATCTCATCGCTTTAACCCTGCCTTATTACTTTTGCCAAATAATATATGACCCACATCTTGCTAGTTGAGGATGAAGTCAAACTAGCCCGGTTTATAGAATTAGAACTAAATTATGAAGGGTATCAGGTGAGCGTCGCCTACGATGGCTTAACTGCTATGTTGGCAGCACGGGAATTACATCTAGATTTAATTATTTTAGATGGGATATTACCGGGTGTATCGGGCTGGGAACTTTGCCAGCACTTGCGAAGTATAGGTAATAAAGTGCCGATAATTTTATTAACGGCTAAAGATGAACTGAGCGATGGGCTACGCCCTACCGTAGGCGATCGCATTACCGATTTAGATATTGGTGCGGATGATTATATAGTTAAACCCTTCACCGTTGAGGAATTATTAGCTAGAGTCTATACTCATTTACGAAAAAACAAGGAAAAATAGCGTTTCTCCTATAAAATTGGGAACTGCTATAGACATCGCAGATATTTGGGAGTTTGCAGATTTAATATTTATTCTCTCAAGCCCTATACTTCTACACTCCTAAACCCTGACAAACCAAGATTCTTAAGGCTGTTTTCAGCAAAAACTCATGCAGTTGATAGTTAGATATATTAGGATGCACAGAATGACATATATACCAAAACACGCCAAACTTAGACTGTAATGACATATTTAGAAACAGCCGCACAATTTTATAGTGAAGTTGCTCAAACGCCACAGGTAGGACTTTGCTGTGTTCAAAGTACACCCTTGCAACTCCCTGGATTGAAAGTTCCTTGCAAAATGCAGGAAATGAACTATGGTTGTGGTACCACTGTTCACCCAACTGAACTCACCAACCAACCCACAGTTTTGTATGTTGGAGTTGGTGGCGGGTTGGAAGCTTTGCAATTTGCCTATTTCTCTCGTCGTCCGGGTGCTGTGATTGCGGTTGATCCCGTGGAGGCAATGCGAGCAGCTGCCGCTTCTAACTTAGAGTTGGCAGCAAAGGACAATCCTTGGTTTGACAGCAGCTTTGTCGAGATTCGTGCAGGTGATGCCTTCAACTTACCTGTGGCTGATGCTTCTGTGGATATCGTGGCTCAGAATTGCCTGTTTAATATTTTTGAACCTGAAGATTTAACTCGTGCGCTCAAAGAAGCTTATCGGGTGTTAAAGCCGGGTGGACGCTTGCAAATGAGTGATCCCATTGCTACCCGTCCCATACCCGCGCATTTACAACAAGATGAGCGATTACGGGCGATGTGTTTATCAGGCGCACTTACCTACGAAGAATATACTCAGCGTATTATTGATGCTGGCTTTGGCCAAATTGAAATTCGCGCTCGTCGTCCTTACCGCTTGCTAGATGCGGAAACTTATCAGTTAGAAAAGCATCTACTGTTAGAAAGTCTCGATTCGGTTGCTTTCAAAGTGGCAATTCCAGAAGATGGCGCTTGTATTTTCACGGGTAAAACAGCAATTTATGCTGGTTCTGAGCCGTTTTTTGATGATGCAGCCGGCCATATTCTGCAACGTGGCATTCCGGCATCTGTATGCGACAAAACTGCTGCTAAACTAGGAAATTTAAAGCCATCAGAAATCATAATTACCGATTCAACTTGGCATTATGATGGTGGTGGTTGCTGTTAATTTCACATCCCCAAAATGTTGTTAGTAAGTATATTTATCGCTACGCTATTCCTGGCTTATGCTAAAGGAGCAAACGACAATTTTAAGGGTGTAGCAACGCTGTTTGGCAGTCGCACCACTAGCTACCAAACAGCAATTTTATGGGCGACTTTGACGACTTTTGCTGGGGCATTAACATCTACTTTTTTAACAAGCAAATCAGTGATCAAGTTTTCTGGGCAAGGGATATTAGATGATGCGATCGCTAGTCGGACTGAATTTCATCTGGCGGTAGTAATTGCCACAGCTTTAACTGTATTACTTGCCACCTTTTTAGGTTTGCCTGTTTCTACATCCCACAGTTTAATCGGTGCTGTACTTGGTGCTGCATTAGTTGCGATCGGACTGAAGGCTAATTTTACAGTTTTAGGAAGTTCCTTGATTGCACCTCTATTTTTTAGTTCTATTCTAGCAATTCCCTTGGCAACAGGAACCTACAGCTTAGTTGACTATATTAATTCTCGATTCCATCTACAACCAAGCCAAAAACTCATCGATATTTGTCATTATATCAGTGCTGGACTGATCAACTTTGCTAGAGGTTTTCATCATACTTATCAACTCGTCACTCTAGTTGTAATTATTGATTACTTTTCCATTAAAGGTGCAATGATTACCATTGCTATGGCTATGGCACTAGGTGGTTTACTCAATTCACAAAAGGTTGCTGAAACTATCAGTATCAAAATTACACCGATGAATTCCATACAGGGTTTATCAGCCAATGTCGTTACTAGCACTTTAGTAATTGCAGCTAGTTATTTCGGTCTACCTGTGTCTACAACTCATGTTGCAGTCGGTTCGATTTTTGGTGTGGGTGTCATGACTAATAAAGTCAATAAATTGGTTTGTTGGCAAATTGTGCTAGCGTGGATTTTTACCTTACCTGTTGCCACAATTATTGGCGGTATAACCTATAGATTATTACAACGCTAAAAAATTACCAGATTTTTTATGTTTTAAGGATTAGATATCAATGTCATATCAAGTAGCTAACGATTCAAAACTCACACCATTTAAAGATAAACTCAGTGAAACTTTTAGCAAACAAGGGATTAATATTTTACAAATTAATTTAGGTAAGCGTTGTAACCTAGCCTGTAACCACTGCCATGTAGAAGCTAGTCCCAAACGCACAGAAGAATTATCTCCCGAAATTTGCGAACAACTAATTGATTTAATTGCTAAATTTCCCGAAATTCAGATTGTTGACTTGACTGGTGGCGCACCAGAAATGAATTATGGTTTTAAGCCACTGGTAGAAGCCGCTAAAAAGAATGGTAAACAGGTAATTGTCCGTTCTAATTTAACGATTTATTTTGTAGATGGTTTTGGTGATTTACCAGAATATTTTGCCAGACATCAACTGCGAGTTGTGGCTTCTCTGCCCTGCTACCTAGCAGATAATGTTGACAAAATGCGGGGTACGGGTGTGTTTAATGCTTCTATTAAAGCTTTGCAATGGCTGAATCAATTGGGTTATGGTACAAATCCCGACTTAATTTTGGATTTGGTTTATAATCCACAGTTACCAACAAGTGAAAATTTTTCCTTAGCTCCCGAACAGTCCAAACTAGAACGAGATTATCAAATCTTTTTACAAGAACATTTTGGTATTGTCTTTAATAATCTTTTTACAATCACTAACTTACCTGTAGGCAGAACAAAATTACATTTAGAACGAAAAAAACTGTATAGCACCTACTTGCATTTTTTAGAGTCCCATTTCAATCCTAGTACAGTTGGGCATTTAATGTGTCGTGATCAACTATCAGTAGACTATCTAGGAAATATCTATGATTGTGACTTTAATCAGATGATGAATTTGCCTGCCAAAACTGCTAATGGTGAAACTATCACGGTTGCTAAATTGCTAGATGCTGGTAGTTTAGACTTGATTGATGAGATTCAAACTGCTGACTATTGCTATGGTTGTACGGCTGGATGTGGTTCTAGCTGTGGCGGCACTTTAGTCTAAATTTAGAGACGTTGCATAACCAAGTTTTTATAAGTTTATTTGCCCAAAACTTGCTCTATGTCAACAAAAGCTAATTCTATGACAAACATTGTTAATTATATGCCAATTTAGCTCAACTGAGCTTATTATTATGTCTATATTAAGTCTCCTCACACCATACATAAAACCGTGGATTTCTCATAATCTCACGGTTTTTATTTCCCATTAGCAATAAACTTAGTTACATGAGGTACACTCTAACCAGATGCAAACCGTAAAAGCTAGATAGCATCTGACTTGCTTAATTTTGAATTTTGTAGCTTGCTTTGCTACGCAGGCGTAAGCCTACCCGCAGGGTATCTCTAATATTGAGCCTCATTGTGAGATTAACTTTCTGAGACAATAGTCTGAATCTTTGGAGAAAAATTCTGTTACCAAAACTGTTACGAGTGTGTCATCACTGAGCAGTTGACCTATGATGATATTTAGTTAAGCTCCTCACACCACACTAAAAGCCGTGAAACTATATTTAATAGTTTCGCGGTTTTTTTTGCCGGAATCAAGGTAGTTCCGTTGAAACGAGTTGTACCTTTCGGGTGAAGCTCCTACGTCGCTACTTTTACGCTCACACCAGTCATGTACGGCGGCAAACCGGGCTACAGTGATGGTTCACAGCCAAGGTTGAAAATGGAACAGTTGGGGTAAGGGTTGTTGATTTTGTGTCATCATCACAGAGAATGAGATGTAGGGACTCAAGAATAAACTGATGATAGCTATTGCTTCTACTCTTGCATCTATCGTGGGCGCAGAAAACACTGTATACCCAGAAGACAATCCTCAGATTCTACGGGCGATCGCCTACGGTGGGCAGAACACCATTATCACTGGCAAACCCCCCAGTTGTCTTGTCTATCCCCAAACCCAAGCACAATTAGCCGCAGTCATTGCCACTGCTTACAGTCATAATTGGCGCGTCCTTCCTTGCGGTAGTGGAAGTAAACTCAGTTGGGGTGGTTTAGCGCAAGATATTGATGTGGTGGTGAGTACAGAACGCCTCAATCAACTCATTGAACACGCTGTGGGTGATTTGACTATCACCGTGGAAGCAGGGATGAAATTTGGCTATCTTCAGCAGCTTTTGACAGATTCACGTCAATTTCTCGCCCTTGATCCCTCTACACCAGAGTTAGCTACCATTGGCGGGATTGTTGCTACTGCTGATACTAACTCCTTACGACAGCGTTATGGGAGTGTGCGCGACCAACTTTTAGGTATTACTTTTATCCGTGCTGATGGACAAATTGCTAAAGCTGGCGGACGTGTAGTTAAGAATGTGGCTGGCTATGACTTGATGAAGTTGTTTACTGGCTCATACGGGACATTGGGAATTATAAGTCAAGTTACTTTTCGGGTTTATCCCTTACAGGAAACATCGGGGACGGTGGTGTTGACTGGTAAGGCTGAGGCGATTTCGCAAGCAGCTAATACTTTACGCGGTTCGGCTTTGACACCCACCCAAGCTGATTTGTTATCTATGCAATTAGTATCTAGCTTAGGTTTAGGTGCAGGCATGGGATTAATTGCACGCTTCCAAAGTATTAATGAGAGTGTAAAAGAACAATCTCATCGAGTTTTAGAATTAGGGCAAACGTTAGGATTAGAAGGAGCAGTTTATTCTGGTGCAGATGAAGACAGTCTATGGCAGAGATTGCAAGAACAAATACATACTCCTGCCTCAGAGTCGGCAATTACCTGCAAAATAGGAATATTACCGACTGCTGCTGTGGAGGTTTTGACGGGAGTGGAAATTGGACTGGTTCATCTCAGCAGTGGTTTGGGTATAGTGCAAGTTCAGGATAAAATTCAGGTTTTAAAAGTGCGATCGCTTTGTCAATCTCGTAATGGTTTTTTAACGGTGATTAAAGCACCTGTGGCAGTGAAACAACAAATCGATGTGTGGGGATACACAGGTAATGCTTTGTCGTTGATGCGTCGGATTAAAGAACAGTTTGATAGCAAAAATATTTTAAATCCTGGTCGGTTTGTTGGTGGAATTTAAACAGACACAGAGAGGGGAATAATTAAGATGCAAGTTTCAGACAATTCTACTAATAATATTGCCAGTTTGAAGAATTTGAAAGGGTTTGATGAAAATCATCCGCCTGACCCGAAGTTAATTGATAGTTGTGTACATTGTGGATTTTGTCTTTCAACTTGTCCTAGTTATCGAGTGATTGGCAAAGAAATGGATTCCCCTAGGGGACGAATCTATTTAATGGATGCGATTAATGAGGGGGAAATTGCTTTAAATACAGCCACAGTCCAGCATTTTGATTCTTGTTTAGGATGTTTGGCTTGTGTGTCTACTTGTCCTTCTGGTGTGCAGTATGACAAGTTAATTTCTGCTACTCGTCACCAAGTTGAGCGGAATTATCCCCGCAGTCTGTCAGACAAATTAATTCGTCAACTCATCTTCTCTTTATTCCCTAACCCAGATATTTTACGCATTTTACTAATTCCCCTGTTTGTTTATCAAAAGTTAGGATTTCCTAAACTTGTGCGGGCTACAGGTTTACTCAAAAAAATCTCACCACGTTTGGCAGCAATGGAGTCAATTCTGCCAGAAATTACTATCAAAACATTTCAAGATAATTTACCGACTGTGATTCCCGCACAGGGTAAAAAACGCTATCGTGTGGGGGTAATTTTGGGATGTGTACAACGCTTATTTTTTTCACCTGTGAATGAAGCGACGGTGAGGGTGTTAACGGCGAATGGGTGTGAAGTTGTCATTCCCAAATCCCAAGGTTGTTGTGCCGCACTACCAGAACACCAAGGACAAACGGAACAGGCAAAAGCTTTAGCGAGACAGATGATTGATAGCTTTGCTGATACAGATATAGATTATGTGATTATCAATGCTGCTGGTTGTGGTCATACTTTAAAAGAATACGGTCATATATTAGCAGATGACTCAGCATATCGGGAGAAAGCTCAAGATTTCGCAGCTAAAGTTAAAGATGCTCAAGAGTTTTTAGCCAATGTGGGTTTAACAGCGAAACTTTCACCATTGACTGATAAACCTGTGAATTTAGTTTATCAGGATGCTTGTCATTTATTGCATGGACAGAAGATTAGTGTACAACCACGGCAGTTATTAAGACAAATTCCGGGGGTGAGTTTAAAAGAACCATTAGATGCGGCTTTGTGCTGTGGTAGTGCAGGGGTTTATAATATGCTCCAGCCAGAAGTTGCTGAAGAATTAGGTAAACAAAAAGTCCAGAATTTATTAAATACTGGTGCGGAATTAATTGCTTCTGCTAATCCTGGTTGTTCATTGCAAATTACTAAGCATTTACAATTGCAAGGTAAGGAAATTTCTGTGATGCACCCGATGGAATTATTAGATTATGCAATTCGGGGTGTGAAGTTGAAAATGTAAAAATTTACTTCCTCACAAATTCCTCAATTTTTTTTACTACTTTGAACAGAGAGGTAAATGAACAATTGCCTTTATACTTCATCAAGCAATTGAAGAAGGCAGAAGGCAGGAGGCAGAGGGCAGAAGGTTTCGTTGAGATAGGGATTCAAACCCCACCTCAACGAGAGCCACCAAATTTTCAATTTGGTGCGGGTCTTAAACCCTTGCTCCTGACTGTCGCAAGAGACGGTTCGGGCAATTAGAGAAGGGATAAATCCCTTCTGCCTTCTGCCCTCTGCCCTCTGCCTTTCTTTGGTAAAACACAGAGGCGGTTTCCAGCCGTATCGTTTATGAAACCAGAAGATATGGAAGTTGTAGAAGCATTAATCGATAAGTTGACATTAGCTGCAATTTTAGAGATGTTAGAGCGAATATGTCACAAAAAAGCCGAAAATCTCCGAACACATTGGCAAGATGAGATTACAGCTAAATTATGGGATAAAGCTGCTAGACAGATAGAACAGATAAATGTTGATGTTTGAATAGGCAACTTACAATCCCAGATCAAGTTGGTTGCTGGTGCTTCTTGCGATCGCCTGCGGTGGGGCGGAGCATCGTCGCTCCCAATCCCCCACACCCCATCACCAATATCCACAACCGGCATAACTGATCGCACATTTACCGAAGGCAAAATGCCAAACTCATACCATTGATAAAGCGATCGCTTTGGAACTGCTGCACATAATCTCCCCAATCACCAAAGCCGAAACCATAGACGAGCAAAACAACAGTGTTAGGGTTTCATCTAAGTGTAGGGGCGGTGCTACCAATAAAATATAGGTAATGAATCAATTCAAAATTCAAAATTAAATTCCATCATTGCAAATGAAAAACCCTCGGCTACCTACCGAGAGTAGATCACAAATTGATCACTGCGTTTATTTTTTAACTAATTTCTGCTGACGTGTTAGTAGTGAACTGGCACCCATTACCCCTAATCCCAGTAAACTAACTACAGAAGTGTATTCAGGTATAGGTTTGGCAACGCTCTCCACACTTACATTCTCATCCAAAGCATCACCTGTATTGAAGACATAATCAAATGCTCCCTTGTCGTTGAGTGCAGTTCCGCGTAAAAAAAGCGCACTCCAACGAGCAATGGTTTCAATTGCCACATCTTGCTCTAGTGTTGGCCTGATAGGGTCACGTATGAGATTATCTTCATTGGTAATGCCATAGTGGTTAGCACCAGGAATACTGATAAAAGCCTTGGGAGGATCTTGAATAGCAGCATATGTGAGTTCAGCATTCAAGGGCATTGCAACACCATCTAGATTACCCTGCACCAAAGCCATAGGAATGCCATCATTATCAATAAACAGTCCCCCACTACCTTGGCCAATCAAGAAGTTAGTGCCATAAAATGCGCCCCCTTTCAATTCTTGGGGTCGATTAAAAGTTTCAGTACATAAGACAGGAAAACAGTTGCCCTGGATTGCAGCTATTCCTACTGCTCCTCCAAATGAGTGTCCTAGCAAGACTAGCGTACTGGGGTCGAATAAATCAGCAATAGGTAATGAAGGTGTAGAGTTCTCATTTCTGATGTAGGAGAGAACATCATTGACTTGCTGTTGTTCAGCGAGAAGTCCTGTAACTGCACCCATTGGGCTAATTGCTGTTCTGATGTGATTAGGAACTACTACTACAAACCCATAACGAGCCACAGTGCTAGCAAACGTTGAGTAGTCGGACTTGTCAACCAGCGCACCTTGTAAGAACAAAGCAATGGGCAGTGAACTCTGCTCAGGATCTGTACTGGACAAAACTGGGTAGTAAATATCAGCCGGATCTACACCACCGTCACTTCTAGGAATCGTAGTAGAGTAACTGACTGCACTCTCAAACTGAGGAGCAGGGTTAAATGTAGCAGCAGCAGCACTTTGTTCTACTCCTAGAGTTATCATCAATGCTCCTACTACAGCCATCGATGATTGTTTCTTTGAGGCGAGGAAATTCATGATTTTATACCTCGTTAGATTACCCACTCCGTATTCAGAAATTCCTTTGCTGGCCAGTAACTGGATGCCTAACTTATCTTCCTGATACCAATTCACTGAAATCATAGAACAGATTTAAATCCTAAAATCCTGATTTTATAAGGGTTTTAAGATTTTTTAGGCGCAAGCCTACCCGTAGGGTATTTTGAATTGGTATGACTTAGGCATCCACCTACCCGATATCTTTGAACTTCGTTATTTTGTCCTAGCTCATGGCCGCATTGCTGCGGCCGTAAATCATTCTTGTAGTAGGATCAATCCCGCCTTGAATTGGGTTCCAGTAGTAGGATGCTTCTTGATCTGGAAAACCGATTTGTTGTGCAGCACGCATCAGCATCGATTGTTGACGATTCTTGATTTGCTGATATTGGCGTATCATAATCGCACGAGATCTTTCTTGAATAGACATAACCATTCCTTTCTATTGTTTGAGAAATATTCGATGATTGCAGTTGTTCTGTTATTTTTATAAAATTTGCCAAGATAAAAGTCGATACAGAAAAATTAAGTAATTAAAGGTAAAAGCTCACTTAACTGGAAACTTAACTTTTATCTAGGAGTGACAGTAGCAAGGAAAATATAGGCGCGACGATGCTCCGCCCCGCCGCAGGCGATCGCACTATACTGAAGTTTTCAAACCCAACGCCCACATATAGACATCTAATTTTTAGCCTATACTCCACACGCTAGAATTTTTACATAACTTAATAATTACAGATGGAAGTGCAGAACAATAATGGAGAAAGCAACATTTGGGGCTGGCTGTTTCTGGGGTGTGGAGGCAGCATTTCGGAAGGTTAAAGGAGTAGTATCAACCTCAGTTGGCTACATGGGAGGGCATTTTCCTAACCCTTCTTACCTTGATGTGTTATCGAGGATAACTGGTCATGCTGAGGTGGTGCAAATAGAATATGACCCTCAAATTGTTAGTTATGAGGACTTGTTAGCAGTGTTTTGGGATATTCATGACCCAACAACACTAAACCGCCAAGGGCCAGATAGAGGAGAACAGTACAGGTCTGTGATATTTTTTCACAATGCCCAGCAAGCAGAAGCGGCGAAGGAGTCAAAAGCCAAGCTTCAGATGTCAGGCAAGTTTGAACGCGATATTGTCACCGAGATTAAGCACAAGAGTGAATACTACTTAGCAACAGAAGAACATCAACAATATTTTGAGAAGAAGGGCAGACATTAAACGATCACTTGGTTGATTCTTAGATGAAAATTTAGTGATTAGTTTTTCCTCTAAGAAATTTTCGAGTATTAAGTTACACCAATTATCCTAGTTTTTCAAATGATGAAAGAAACAGCATATATCGCCTCTCCAGATATTTACTCAATTTTGAATCACACTCAACGCTTGCGAGTTAGTGATGGAGAGATTAAACCCGTTTTAGATGGCTGCACCCATACTTCAAAGTTGCTCGTACTTATTTGGTCGCAGTTGGGAGATTTTGATAATTTAGAATACGCTTGGTGGTTGCTCAGAGAAAAAGAGAAAATTGAAGCTAGAGGCATCACAATTCGAGCTATTGGCATTGGAAACCGTAATTCAGGAATCAAGTTTTGTGAATATACGGGATTTCCTCAAGAATGGTTGTTTGTGGATGCAAAAGCAGAAATACACGCTTTGTTAGGTCTTTATCGCGGTTTATCTATACAATTCCCCATGCTATCAACGTCACAAACAGCTTGGCTGAATTTAATGTTAATGTGTGCTGGGATTGGTAGCCCTGGAACGCTGAAGGAGGTTTTTCGGGGTTATAGGGGTGATAAGAAAGCACCACAGTTAATTGCTGATGAGGAAGTTGTGAAAGATACGCCTTTACCACCCATCAAAGGTGCGTTTTTCAAAGCTGCTGGAGGGAAAGGCTTTCAACGTCCTTTTGAATTAGCAACCCTGCGTCTGCGAAACATGACCGAAGTTTTGAGCAACTGGAATATTTATGTACCAGACTCATCTTATTTGACACAACGGGGAGGAACTTTTCTATTTGATTCTCAAGGTAAATTAATTTACGAACATCGCGATCGCGGTATTCTGGGTTTTGCTGAAAATATGAGCAATCCCTTATCTTTTTTGTACGAGTAAATACTTATCTTCGATTTCAAAAATTTGTGGTTGATTGACTTTTTTGGTTGATTACTTTGTCGTGGTCTAACATACTTGATTGGAAGATTGATGGTATTTTATTGTTGCACAAACTCCTTGATCCCAATCGCGATACCAGCTATGACACTCAATTTATATTTACTGCGACATGGAGAAACTACTTTTAGTCAAAGTGGTAATTTCTGCGGTAAAACTGATGCAGAGTTGACCTCTGAAGGGATGCAGATGGCAGAAAGTTTTGCCAATATTTATCAAAAATTGAAGTGGGAAGCGGTTTATGTTAGCCCGATGAAGCGCACAATTGCCACTGCCAAGCCATTTTGTGATGCTATCGGTATAGATATGCAGTTGCGTGACGGACTTAGAGAAGGTAGTTACGGCGAATGGGAAACTAAGAGTAAATCCTTTGCCCAAGAGAATTACCCAGAAAACTATGTCAAATGGTTGACAGAACCAGCTTGGAATGCACCAATAGGTGGAGAAACTGCGGTAGATATTGCTAACCGTTCTATGCCTGTCATTGCGGAAATTCAAGAAAAACATCCCCAAGGCAATGTTTTAGTAGTTTCCCATAAAGCCACGATTCGGATTATGCTTTGTAGTTTACTGGGGATTGATTTGGGACGCTATCGCTATCGGGTGAATATTTTGGTCGCGTCGGTAAGTATGGTTAAATTTGACGTTAATGGCCCTTTGTTAGAAATACTAGGCGATCGCCATCATATACCTGATCATCTCCGCTCTCGTCCGGGAACATAGCGGTTTACGATCAAAAGCAAGTGATACTGCTTTTGTGACACTATCAAAACCTCGCTGATATGAGCCAAAATTGTTTGCTGCTAAGAATTCTGCAAGTAGTGCTTCAGGCTGGGCAGAATTTCTTTAGTCGTTGCTCTAGTGTGCTATTACAAACTGAACTAGCCGATGGCCAAGCTACTGAAACAGCATTACAAAAGTCACAACAACAGTATCAAACCCTAGTAGAAAATTCTCCTGACATTATCGAACGTTTCGATCCCCAATTGCGGCATCTTTACGTTAGTCCAGCCCTTACCCAAATTACAGGCATTTCCTCGGAGGTATTTTTGGGGAAAAGTTGTCGGGAACTCGGAATGTCTGAGGCGATGGTTAACACCTGGGAAAATGCCGCCCAATTGCTGTTGTCAACCGGACAAAAACAGATTATTGAATTTGAAGTAGAGACACTCCAAGGACTGCGTGCTTTTGAGATGGCGATCGCACCTGAGTTGACTCATGAGAACGTGATTGAGTCGATACTGTGTATTTCGCGGGATGTGACTGAACGTAAAGCTGCCGAAATTGCTTTACAGCGTCAGGCACAGCAAGAGCAAGCTTTAAATCGAGTTGTACAAAGTATTCGCAGTTCCCTGGATTTAACAACTATTTTTTCGACAGCAACGGCAGAAGTCACAAATTTATTGGGAGTAGAACGAACTACTATCGTGCAGTATTTGCCCGATGAGCAGTGCTGGCGGATTGTGGCAGTTCATCTCTTAAATGAATCAATACCAGATCCAACAGGTTTAGAAATTCCCGATGAGGGCAATCTTTATGCTGCCCAACTGAAGCAACTCCAAGTAGTGCGGATTAATGGCATGGATGAGGTTCAAGATCCAGTTAACCAAAAAATCGCCCAGAGTTTCCCACCAGTCTGGTTGTTAACGCCTATCGTAGTCAACGGTACAATTTGGGGCAGCTTGTCGCTGACTAAATCGGCAACTGAGATTCCCTGGAAAAATGAAGAAGTAGAACTTACCAAAAAAGTGGCAGATCAGTTAGCGATCGCTATCCAACAAGCCCAACTCTATCAACAAGTACAGCAAGAACTGATCGAACGCCAGCGAGCCGAAGCCGCCTTACAACAACTCAACCAAGAACTAGAACAGCGCGTTCAAGAACGTACCCAACAACTCCAGCAAGCCGAGGCTAGGTTTGAGCAAATTTTTCAAGCTTCACCCTATCCCATTGTAATTACTTCCTTACAATCAAGATGCTTTATGGAAGTTAACGACGCGTTTTGTCGGCTTTTTGGTTATTCCCATGAGGAATTGATTGGCCATCATGTAGATGAATTCACCTTTTTGGCTAATCCTGGGGATAGAGGGATTATCCGTGAGCAAGTATTAGCAAATGGCAGTGTTCGTGATCTCGAATGTGTGATTCGTTCCAAAACTGGAGAGGTACGCACTTTTCTAGCTTCTGCCGAATACATTGATGTCGATGGAATTCCCTGTTGTCTGACTACAGGTAATGATATTACAGAGCGCAAACAGGTAGAAGCAGCCAGACAGCAACAAGCCAGAAAGGAAAAATTACTTCGGCTCATTACCCAGGAAATTCGTCAGTCTTTAGATCTAGATGCCATCCTCACAACGGCTGTCACCGAAGTCAGGCAAACTTTGCTAGCAGATCGGGTTGTTGTGTATCGCTTCTATCCCGATTGGAGTGGCAGTTGTATTGTGGAGTCCGTTGGTGCAGGTTGGGTGAAACTGGTGGAAAACGATGTTCCACAAGTTTGGGAAGATAGCTATTTACAAGCAACTGAAGGCGGACGCTACAAAAATCACGAAACCTTTGCCGTCACAGATATTTACACCGTTGGACACCAGGATTGCCACATCGCTTTTTTGGAAAAGTTTCAAGCCAAAGCCTATGCCATAGCGCCTATTTTCTTAGGAGATCATCTTTGGGGTTTGTTAGCAGTTTACCAAAATTCCGCTCCGCGCCACTGGGAATCCTGGGAGATAGAACTGCTGCAACAGATAGCCAATCAACTAGCGATCGCCATCCAGCAGTCGGAACTTTATCAGCAACTGCAAACTGAACTTCAAGAACGCCGACAAATTGAAGAACAGATCCGCGCATCACTCAAAGAAAAAGAAGTTTTACTACGGGAGATCTATCACAGAGTTAAAAACAATATGCAAATGGTTTCCAGCCTCCTCAACCTGCAAGCCAGCAGCATTGAAGATCCCACCATCCTGAAATTACTTACCGAAAGCCAGCGTCGAGTCAAAACAATGTCACTCATCCACGAACGGCTCTACCGTTCTAAAAACCTAGCTCGCATTAACTTTGCTACCTATATTCCAGAATTAGTTAACAATTTAGTCCAATCCTATACCTCCACTCATTCACGAATACGTGTAAAACTAGAAGTAGCTGACTTAGAGCTAGACTTAGATACTGCTGTTCCCTGCGCCTTAATCATCAATGAAATAGTTTCCAATGCCCTCAAGTATGCCTTTCCCGATCACAAAGGCGAAATTATGCTGAGGTTCTGGTGGGATGATGGCGGATATTATTGCTTGGTGATTAAAGATAATGGCGTTGGCATTCCCGCCCATATTGATCCTCAGTGTACTGCCTCACTAGGGATGCAACTTGTATATGGATTAACAGAACAAATTGGAGGCACAATCCAATTACATAGGCAAGGAGGTAGTGAGTTTAAAATTCTCTTTCCAAAAAGGTTGTAGTATGGCAAGCACTACTTCTAACTCTAGTATCCTAATTGTTGAAGATGAATGGGTGATTGCTTTAGATATTAAACGGCATCTCAACAAATTAGGTTATAACGTCGTTGGAACTGCTAATTCGGCGGAAAAAGCTCTGGATTTAGTCGGCAAAACTAAACCAGATTTAGTCTTAATGGATATTTACTTACAAGGTGATCAAACTGGCATTGCAGCAGCAGAAAAAATTCTCCAACAGTTTAATTTACCAGTGGTGTTTCTGACTGCCCATGCAGATGAGTCTACATTAGTGGAAGCGATCGCCGCCCATCCTTACGGCTACATTGTTAAACCCTTCGAGGAACAGGATCTCGGTATTGCTATCCAGGTGGCTTTGGCTAACCATCGCGCCGAACAAGCCATACAGCAAGCTTTAGAAAAAGAAAAACAACTCAACGAACTCAAATCACAATTCATTTCCATTGTTTCCCATGAATTTCGCAACCCGTTGAGTTCACTACTCATGAGCCTCGAACTTCTGGAACAGCCGGATTTACTTACTCCCGAAAAAAGAAGGCTTCATATTGAACGAGGTAAAGCAGCTATCAAGCATATGGCACAACTGATGACAGATGTCTTAGTTGTGGGACAACTGGAGCAAGAACAGTTTCAGTGTCAACCAATACCCATAAATATTTATTATTTCTGCTCCAGTCTTGTAGAAGATTTACAGTCTCGTCCTCAAACTGCTAATAGACTGGGGTTTACAGTTGCAGAATGTGACAATACAGGGCATCTTTTCTATCATCTGGATTCCCAGCTATTGGAACATATCCTGAGCAATTTACTAGAAAATGCCCTCAAATATTCTCCAGAAGATAGTACAGTCACTTTTAGATTACGGTGTGAGCCAGACTATGTTGAATTTCAAATTACAGATCAAGGTATTGGATTAACTCCTCAAGATTTAGCCAAGCTATTTACCCCTTTTCATCGCGGCATCAATGTCGGTAAAATTCCAGGGACAGGTTTAGGTTTATCAATTGTCAAAAAGTGCGTCGATGCTCATGGCGGCAAGATTACTGTTGAAAGTGAAGTCAACGTTGGTAGTCAGTTTATAGTCACAATTCCTTGCCAGCGAGAGGAAGTCAACATTCAAAATTATCTATTCTCAATTCCCAATTAAGAAAACCTCTAAAAATCATTGATATTTTTGTTCTGCTCTAAGGATAGGCTTGTGTACCACAGACTCGCTCATCGCGCCACAATTGATATAACTTGTTCGCTGGCATAGTCAAATATAAAACATCACCGTCACTTAGATAACTTGTTAATAAATCCCATCCGTAGATATTTTGACCATTGGTTTCTACATACAAAGGTACAAAGTCAGCAGACATGGCTATTTCTTTGACTAACTTGCCGCAAAAAGGATGTGAAGGTGTAATTAAAGTAGCGAAAGCTACCCATAGCCGATCTGCGGTGATGCCATTGCCAAGGACGCGTCCACCCAAAGCCGCAGCTGCAAACGCCGGGGCTGCCAATTCTGCGGAACTAAGTACAGCCTCAAAGTCAAATACTTGTTGTGCCATACCTGCAAAATCAGGATCGGCATAGTGGACAATTACCGGGATTCTGGGCGCTAAACCTTTGGCTTTGAGAGCAATTTCTAGATTAGTGGCATCATTGTTAGTTACAGCCAGTACAGCAGCAGCCAAGGTAATATTGCTAGTTTGCAGGATAGTGCGGAAACTAGCATCACCTTGAATTACCGGAATACCTTGACCACGCACAGAATTAATGTATCTGTTATTACAGTCAGTTTCAATGACTACCACTTCATAACCCTTAGTATGGAGTTGCTGCACAATTCTATTGCCAATGCCGCTTAAACCACAGACGATATAATGATGACGTTGTGGTACACGGGCTACATCCCAAAATTGCTTAAAGCGGCTACCTAAGACAAAATCGGTGAGCATGGCGTACCAAATACCAATCACCACTGCCCCAACCAACATCATCACCACGGTAAATACTTTAATACTGTTAGGAGCGTTTTCTATAACTTGGTCGTTACCACCGGCTCCGGTAATCATGCCTACGGAGAAATATAGGGCATCAACCATCGACAAACTTAACTCAGTAGACATATACGTGAGAGTAGCAGTCAAAATCACTGCTAGTAGCACGATCGCACCCGCTACGACCGATTGCCCGTGTTGCTGAAACTGCCGTATACTGGTCAAGATTTTCAGCAGTTTTTTAATCAGGGAACGGCGTGTTTGACGGATACGAGGTTGAATGCCCACAATTAAGCGATCGCCTACCTTTAATTCTGATCCTGACAGCACCGCCGCCACCAAATTCATCTCACCTTCTACGGGTAAGTAATAAATCGGCATCCGTGTGGGATCTTCCCACAAATCACTCAGCTTGCGCCCCAGCCAAGGATGATCTTCATCAATATATTCTTCTTGAATCGGCCAAGTCTGCTCATATATCTTGATCTGCCCGATCGCTTGATTTCCCAAAGCTGCGAAAGTGAATAATGGTGCTGCCAAACCAACAACACTCATGCTCAAGTGATCTGGGAGAGTTTGATCTAGGCGTTCACCCAAGTTTGTATTATAAAAGCGGTTGATAATCCGAATGCGGGGATTTAGCACCCGCGCCTGCATCATAATTGATAAATTCAGCTCATCATCTGAACTGGCTATGACTAAAGTGTGTGTCTGTTGAATTCCGGCTGCTGTCAAGGTAGCAGCTGCACATAAATTACCAACAATCACATCGCCTGCTGCTTCACCGGGAATAGGTTTGTGATGAATGCCAATCACGAACGCGCCCTGCTGTCTGAGCAAACGAAAGATTTTATATCCTGTAAGTCCTAAGCCACAAACGATAATTCGAGGTTTCATGTAAGCAGCATGATTAATTAGCAAGGGCTGCATATTGATTCATCAACATTGTGGCTCACTTCCTGGAAGCAGAACTGTAACTGAAAACACGATAATTCCACACCTATTGGCACTTTTATCCAAAACATCCAGTCAATGTCATGACAATAGCTTAAACTAAATACTTAAGTTGATGAAAAAACTCACTCAAATTATCACTCTTGCCAGTATTTTCGGCTCATTAGCTGTAGTAGGAACAATCACAACTAAAACATCTGCACAGCCAAAGTCAGAACCAGGGCCGATTTTTACACCCAATGTCCAATTACAGGTACAACGCACCAGTGGTAGTTGTCCAAAAACTGTTGGGCTGTGGTGGATTGGGCTACCCTATGAAGGCGGTGCAGAACATACTGTTATTGCAGATACTAGAGCCTTTGCAGATGAAACAAAATTAGTGCCATCTAAAAATCAGCGTTTTGTAGAATTTGTTTCCAATTTAAACAGTAACTATGCTGCTTGTATTGGCAAAGCTAGCTCACAAGAATATGCTTTTTACAACGTAGAATTTAAACATAAAAAAGCTTATTTTCGTGTAGATTTGCGGAATATTAATGCCCCAGACAGCTTGATTGTTTACAAAACTGTGACAGCTTTTCGTCCTTATGTACGGTGGGCGATCGCTGATTAATTAGCTCCGGAAAATAGCTAGAATCAGAGTGTTTACTGAATTGGGTTTCAGTTGTGGCTACTGTATCTTGTCCCCACTGTCAGCAAATTATTGATAGTCAGGTTCTTACTTGTCCCTATTGTCGCACAGCACTCAAAGCATATGGGCATCCAGGTATTCCCCTACACCGTGCTAACAAAAATGAGTATCTGTGTGATAGCTGTACGTATCATGCTGATCATACTTGCAACTTTCCCCAACGTCCCTACGCTAAAGACTGTACCCTTTACCAAAATCTTGCGGAAAGGAAATCGCAGTTAGAACAACAGCGCGCTGCTAGTAGTTTGGCAGAAACTGTCAACACTTGGATCAAACGAAATCAGGCTTTGCTGTTAATACTGGGTTTGTTATTCATCTGTTTGTTCATAGCTGTATCAATATCTTGATTGGGGACTGAGACAAATCAATTCAAAATAGTCTACGACAAGGCTTCCGCCATCGTTAGAGAAGCAAGCTACAAAATTCAAAAGTAAAGAATGCTTGGGGATTGGTGAGTTAGGAAGAAATTCTCCCTTGTCTCTCTCCTTACTCGCACCCTGCGGGTGGGCTTACGCCATCGTAAGAGAAGCTGATGCTACATACTCCCCTGCTCCCCTGCTTCTTCTAAAAAGGGTAGCTAAAGACACTAAATATTCGCTATATTCCCCTAGTAGGAATTGGTGAAGATTTTATGGTAAAAAGTAGAAAAAGTCTCAAATTAATTGCTAGTTTCTTTAGCGCACTGGCTCTTACACAATTTTTTGGGTTAAACACGTCTGCCAAGGCGGCTGAGACGATTGTGATACGTTACGGGTTGTTTGCGGAATCTATTCCCTTGGCTGATTTAAAAACAGCAGCAGCAACTGGCGAATTTCCCAGGAGTTTAGACTTATTTACGAAGAGATTATCTGAACAACAACGCCGTACTTTGTTGGGAATGCTGAGAATGCGAGTTCCTTTGAATGTGGTGACTCTGAGCAGATTACTTAACACTCAGATTGGTACAACTATTCTCAACGACTTATCAACAGCTGTAGTTCGCAAAGATCAAGCTAGTGTGCAAAGCCTCAGAGCTGCATTGGTACTCGGCGCTAGTTCTCCCCAAGGGTTATCCGTCCTCAGCTTTATTTCTGCCTATCCTAGTCAACGCCTAGAAATTAATTTACCCCAAGCTTTGGCTGTGATGGGGAGTTTAAATACTGCTTTTTGGCGGACACAACAGTTGATGTTTGCTCTGGCTCCGCAATTAGCTCCTAGACAAGCACAGATTTCTTTACCTTTTGATCCTAGCCAATCAGGTAGCGCCTCTGTACAAGTGCAGAAGTTAAGTTTCAATGACCAAAAACGGAATCGTAATATTCCTGTGGATATTTACTGGTCAACTGCTGCTACTAGGGAAAAGCCTGTTATTGTATTTTCTCATGGTTTGGGTTCAGTTCGCACTGATTTACGTTATTTGGCAGAACATCTAGCTTCTCACGGTTATATAGTTGCAGCTTTAGAGCATCCTGGTAGTAATCAAAGCAATGCTGATTTAGCTCTTCAAGGCAAAACCAGACTGTTAAAACCCCAGGAGTTTTTGGAGCGCCCCAAAGATATTAGTTTTGTCCTGGATGAGTTGACAACACTCAATCAAACTGCAAATAATCCCCTGCAAGGCAAACTAGCAACTAATAATGTCATGGTTGTAGGCTATTCTTTTGGGGGTGGTACAGCTTTAGCAGTGGCTGGCGGTGAGTTACAATTGGCGGGACTCAAACAACGCTGTCAGCAGAAATTGGCTATTTCTAGTATTGGGGAAACTGTCCAATGTATCGCCCAAGAACTACCAGACAACAGCTATCAACTACGAGATACCAGAATTAAACAAGCGATCGCACTCAATCCTACAACTTCTTTGATTTTTGGTGAAACTGGTTTAACTAAGGTACAAGTACCTACTTTAGTTGTGGCAAGTTCTGCCGATAAAACTACTCCAGCTTTAACTGAACAATTGATTGGATTTAGTAAAATTCCTGCCCCAAAATGGTTAGTTGGTGTCATTGGTGGTACTCATTTGAGTGTAAAAGACCCCAGCACGACTTTAGATCAAGCCAATCAACCCAATACACCTTTATCTGGGGGTGAAGTTGTTGGTGAACAGGCTGCCGATGTTCGCAAATTTGTCCAGGCGATCGCTTTAGCAATGGCAGCACAACTCACACCAGAAGCCGAGAAATACGCTATTTTTCTCACCCCCGATTATGCTCAAGTAGCTTCTACAAAGGTATTTCCTTTTCGCATAGTGAGAGAAATTCCCCCAGGACTACTCTCAATGGATACAGCACTTTTGAAGTAAGTGAGGTACATCATGAGTAATGAGTAATGAGTAATGAGTAATGAGTAATGAGTAATGAGTAATGAGTAATGAGTAATGAGTAATGAGTAATGAGTAAGAAATTTACTTATTACTCACTACTTATTACTTTTTTCAATTAGTTGCTGTACCTCATAAACATCGAATTTGCTGTAATTGAATCAGGCAAGGGGGCAGGGGGAAGGGGAAATAAATATGGACTCTGGACTTTGAATTATTAACTAATTGGTATTATGCCAATTCTTTTCCATTTTCTGAGGCAGAACTTTTCATGATTTTCATAAGTTCTGTTATAAGAATACTGGGATCTATGGGTTTATTAATATAGCTTTGAAAACCAGATATTAATGCCATATTGCGACTTTCTTCCGAACCTAAAGCCGTGAGAGCAATAGCCGGAATATTTCGGACTTCTGACAGCTGATTTTCTCTAACTTTACGGATTAATGAATATCCGTCTATATCCGGCATAGCAATATCAAAAATTAAAACATCGAACTTAAATTGAGCGATCGCCTCTAGAGCTTGTAAGGCAGACGTAGCAGTTGATACATTAATACCGTAGCTTTCCAGAATGCAAGCAGTTAAAAATAGACTATCATCGTTATCATCTACCACAAGAATATGTAATCCAGCTAGTGAATAAAAGTGATATGTCACATTTTGTGGATGTAGTCCTTCTGAACTATTTGCCACGATATATTTGCCTCCTAATTTGCTCCATTCAATTCCGGAGGAAGTCATACTAGAAAGCTAGTTGGGATCTAGTTGTCTGATATGAATCTGTCAATTAGATTACCATAACACTAGATTTATACGTTTATCTTTTCTTTATGAAGATGCAATTTATAGGTTGTAGAGACGTTGCATACAACGTCTCTACAACTACAGAATTTATTTGGTGCAGCTTCTCATAAAATTAGTTATTAGCATCAAAATATTTTATAAAGAAATCTTATATTTTATATTTGGTTTTCTATGTCAAGTCTTATTGACCAATTCGTTGCAAATTCGTTACAATCATTTACATAAAGCTAACAAACCAAAAATCAACCAAGTTGTCTGTCACTCCGTAAAGCAGCAAGGTTGTTTAAGTTGACTAGGCGGAATTATCAACTGAATTGTCAACGCTCTTAAAAAAGGTTTCTTGTGAATTTAGTTCATATCAAGCTGACTTCAGTATCGGTATCTTCCATCGACATTTGGACTTCTCCTAATCACCTCGGTTTCATAGCCGAGGTTTTTTGTTTACATTGAGTAGTAAAGGAGTAGGAATATTTCTCATTACCTGAATTTTGCTTCAAATTTCAATCTTTTCTAATAACTCATGCTGCAATAGGTTCTTGCCTTTCTTTTTGGCAGTGTACATTAATGAGTCTGCTTTATCGATAATTTTGCCAACCGATTGTGGAGGATGACTAAAAGTAATAGCCCCGATGCTAACAGTGACTGATAAACCTTGTTCCCGCATTGATGTTGAGAGAACTTTTTGTACTCTATGCAGCACTACTTCTGCTGCATCATAATCAGTACGAGGTAATAAGATAGCAAATTCATCACCGCCCATTCTGGCAATCACATCAATTTTACGCAGGGTACTTTTAGCTGAGTTAGCTAATGATTGTAGCAGGCGATCGCCAAAACCATGTCCGAACTTATCGTTGATTTTTTTAAAATCATCAATATCTACATAAGCTAATGTTAAAGGTTCCTCATGTCTGCAAGATTTCTCAATTTCACTATTTACTATCTCTAAAAAAAATCGTCTGTTAGTTAACCCCGTTAAATTATCAGTTTGTGCTAGGGTTTCTAAATGTTTCAATGTCGATTTAAGCTCTGCTAATAAATAATTAGCAAATAGAAAAAAAGCTAAAGTTACCAGTCCATTCCAATAATGAATAAAAGGATGTAAATTCTGCTGCTCTTGAGTTTGATTGGCTATGATAATAATGACATCACTGAAGACTGATATTAGCAACCCGATGTATTTATCAGCAAACCAAGTAGCAATACCAATGGGAACTAAATATATAAATGATATAGAAATATCGGGGGAAATATAACAGTCTATCAAGCCTATAATACAAACCAAAAATATACTTAGTATGATTGAAAATGATTTAGGTTTATTTTCTAAAAGTTTGATTAAAGGCATATTCCCCCGATGTAACAGCACTTTTAGTCAATAATTATGCTTCGGCACTACTGTTATTCTACATAATTACACTAGAGCGATATCTGTTAAAGTTTAACGCATAATTATCGAGGGATTGAGTATATACGCAAACAAAAATATTATTTCGATAGGTCAAAAATTTATACTGTGTTACAACAGTAACAATAATATTGTTTTGAGTGCTTTATAAGCAGGTTTTGGCTGTTTAATTGCTAGCTTTAATAAGGTTATAGGGGTGTAAGAGTGTAGGCAAGAACCTTTTTTGATGAAGTGCGGGTTGCAAAATATCAGCAATTATTAATAATTATTTCGGGGAACCCGCAACTACTGAATTTTTTGTCAATCAAGTAGGAGTCCTAATGTTGTCAAATTTCGGGATTTTCAAAAAGACTCATCAGAAACATGGTATTTTTCATCACATTGAAAAACACTTAATTTAGGCAACACGGCAACCTTGGCAAATAGTTGCACTCAAACGGGGTACGATGCCATCATCATGAACAGTGATCAAATCAGCCCTCTTACCGACTTCTAGACTACCGCGATCGCTAAATAGATGAATGGCTTTGGCTGGGTTACTGGTAAATAATCGCATAGCTTCGTAAATCGGTTTACCAGTTTTGTGAGTGATGATAAAGATGGACTGTAACAAACTTTGCGGCACGTAGTCAGAAGAAATAACATCAACTAAGTTGTGTAAAACTAATTCCATTGCTGAAACATTCCCAGAATGAGAACCACCCAAAACTAAATTAGGCGCACCCATCAAGACTTGTAAACCAGAATTATGTGCTGCTGTGGCTGCGGCTAAAGTAGTGGGAAACTCCGCTAAGACTACACCATCTTGCACAGCCTCTTGGACGTGTTCGACAGTAGCATCATCATGACTGGCGAGAGAAATACCCTTAGCTTGAGTGAGTTCTACCAAGGCTTGACGATTTTTTTGAGCATATATTTGTTGTTGTTGCTGACGAGTAATGATCAAGTCTTCAATTTCGTCTGCTTTTACTCCATGTTTACCCATGTAGTATTCTTTGAATTTGTCTAAATGCACAAATTGCCGTTGTCCGGGAGTATGATCCATCAAAGAAATCATGGATAACAGAGGATTGTCGGCGTATTGTTCCGTGATTTCATAAACCTGTTCATAAGCCAATTCACAGCGTAGGTGTATGCGATGTTCCACACAAAAGCTGCCTGCGGCTTGATTTTGGGTGATGATATTAATCATCGGTGCATAGTCAGTCAAACGAGAAGACTGAGGCGACACATCACCAATAGCGATCGCATCACAGACAGTTGTCACTCCCGCGCTGGCTAAATCGCGATCATGATACACGGCTGCGGCTGCTAAAGGCCAGCGAATACCGGGACGGGGGGACATACACCGTTCTAGATTATCGGTGTGTAATTCAATTAACCCAGGTAAAAGATAATCTCCCTCGCCATCCTCACCATGATTAACTACTCCCGGTTGAATATCTGCAATTAAACCATCTCTAACAACGAGAGTACCCAACACTTCCTGATCTGTTAGTTGTAGGCGATAGTTAGTATAAACTTGTTCATTCATGACTGTAGGAATTCAAAATGTAAATTAGCCTAATTATCTTCACCAAAGGTTAATTCCCGGTTACAGAGTTGCGATCGCACTTCCTCATCGTGAAAAATGCCGATTAATGCACAACCTGCGGCTTTGCGTTCTTCTAAAAGTTCTATAACTACTTGGCGATTAGTAGCATCTAGAGCTGAGGTTGGTTCATCTAACAGCAAAATAGGATAGTTGACTGACAAAGCACGGGCAATATTTACCCGTTGCTTTTCCCCTCCAGAAAAGGTTGTAGGGGAGAGATGCCATAACCTTTCTGACAAGTTGAGGCGACGAAATAAGGCTTTGACTCGATCAAAAGCCGCTTCGGTTTCTATGCCTAATTCTAAAAGCGGTTCAGCTGCAACTTCTAAAGCTGGAACTCTAGGAATTGCCCGTAAAAACTGACTGACATATCCAATGGTTTTCTGTCTGACTGCTAAAAGTTCATGGGGCTGTAACTGACACAAATCCAGCCAATTTTCCTCATGTTTTACCCAAATGGCACCACTATCAACGCGATAGTTACCGTAAAGACAGCGCATAAATGAAGATTTCCCTGTACCAGATGCGCCAGACAAAGCCACACATTCGCCAGAATTTACACTTAGGGATAGTCCTTCTAAGACTGATAGGCGAATACCGCCTTGTTGGTGCAGAGTAAAGCTTTTGGTTAAATTTTCAACTTCTAACAGTGTACTTTCTTTAGGGGTGTAAGGGTGTAAGGGTGTAGGGGTGTAGGGGGAAGATAGTTGTTTCATATATGGGAGTGAAATTCTGTGTCGAATTCTTTAACTGTTCACTGATTTAAGGAGTTAAAGCCGCACTGACAAGTAGTTGGGTATAGGGATGTTGAGGATCATCGAGAACTTGATCAGTTAAACCGGATTCCACTACTTGTCCTTGTTGCATGACTAGGAGACGATGGGCTAGGAGTCGAACAACGCCTATATCATGAGTGACTAAAATTACACTGAGATGGAAATTTCGGACTAGCGATCGCAACAAGTCCAATAACCGCGCCTGTACGGAAACATCTAACCCCCCGGTGGGTTCGTCCATTAAAATCAACTGGGGACGTGTTACCAATACACGGGCAAGCTGTAATCTTTGTTGCATCCCCCCAGAGAAAGTTGAAGGTAAATCATCTATCCTTGTGGGATCAATTTCTACCTGTCGCAACCAGTGAGCCGCTTCATCGCGAATATTGCCGTAGTGTCTCACACCCACATCTAACAAGCGTTCGCCGATATTTGCCCCAGCACTCACCTTCATTCGCAAACCATCACGAGGATTCTGCTCAACAAAACCCCACTCAGTTCGCATCAACCAACGCCGTTTCGATTCAGGAAGCTCAGTAATTTCCAAGTCCTCACCGCTACGACTCCTATAAGTAACATTACCTTGGTCAATAGAGATATGATGAGCGATCGCCCGCAACAAAGTAGACTTCCCAGAACCAGATTCCCCCACAATCCCCAAAACCTGTCCAGGGTAGAGGTCAAAAGAAATGCGATCGCAAGCCCGAATCACACCATAACTCTTACTCAACTCATTCACTCGTAAAAGAGACTTCATAGATAAACCTTCACAACTCATCACTCACTCTCCACTCTCCGCGCCCCTTTGCGTAAACCTCCCTTTGGGTTCACCAGTCGTCTACGGAGGGAAACCCTCCTACAACGCTGGTTCACCGCGCCCCTTTGCGTTCGCCGACCACAATAATCCGTATCCGAACAAATCCACATCCTCCCCCCTGCATCATCAATCACCACCTCATCCAAAAAACTCTCCGTAGAACCACACAACTCACAAGCCTTATCCCAACGTTCCACCGTAAAAGGATGATCCTCAAAATCCAGACTTTTCACCTTCGTATAAGGCGGAATTGCATAAATCCGCTTTTCCCGCCCCGCACCAAATAATTGCAGTGCTGGATTCATCTGCATTTTGGGATTATCAAAACGCGGAATTGGGCTAGGACTCATCAAATAACGGTCATGCACCATTACCGGGTAATCGTAGGATGTGGCAATGTGTCCATGTTTAGTAATATCCTCATAAAGCTTGACGTACATCGGCCCGTATTCTTCCAAGGCGTGCATTTTTCTCGTCTCCACCGCCGAAGGTTCTAACCAACGCAAAGGCTCAGGAATGGGGACTTGGTAAACCAAAATCTGTCCAGCTTTGAGTGGTGTTTCGGGGATGCGGTGACGAGTTTGAATTAGGGTTGCGTCTTCTGTGCGTTCTGTTGTTTCCACGCCACACACTTTTTTAAAAAAGCGGCGAATGTTGACGGCGTTGGTAGTGTCGTCTGCACCTTGATCAATCACTTTCAAAACATCAGACTCACCAATCACAGCAGCTGTTACCTGAATCCCCCCAGTACCCCAACCGTAAGACATGGGCATTTCTCTAGAAGAAAAGGGGATTTGATGTCCTGGAATCGCAACAGCTTTGAGTAAGGCGCGACGAATTGAGCGTTTGGTTTGCTCGTCTAGGTAGGCGAAGTTAAAGCCTGGGGCTGGGGATTGGGGAGTGGGAGTCATAATAAACAGGCGGTAAGAGACTTTTTAAAGTGGGTTAAATCGGGGGTTTGCAGGTTGATAACTTTTGCTAAGTCGTCGTAAATCCTTAACTGCACTGCATCTTGGGCGTAGGGTTGACTGATGAAATGTTCTGCTTCTGTTGGGGAAAATCTCCCACCTTGTAGTTCTAGGCTGCGTTTGGATGCAGGTGAGAGGCTGTCCCAATACTCATGGTTGACTGAGCAAAGATAGCGTTTGGCGGCGACGTGTAGACGTATAGGTTCGGTGACAGCTGCGCCAAATAGTTGACGCAGTAAGGGTATGGCTCGAAACTCATGGCGATCATCAATGCCTTTGGCGGCGGCATCTTCCCCTAAACTGTGAATTAAATGCCCTACGTCATGCAATAAACAAGCACTAATCAATTCCTGACTTTGCCCGGCGATTTCGGCTAGGGCGGCACATTGCAGCGCGTGTTCTAGCTGGCTGACAGCTTCCGCACCATACAACTCGGCACCTTTTTCGTTAAACAGGTGAATAATATCTTCGATGATAGGTTTCATAAAAGAAAGGGGGAGTGGTGTGGTTATTTGAGGGGATATTTAGCAACTTCTTGTCCTGCTATGTAGACAGAAGCGATCGCACAAGTTACCGGATGTTCAGGTGAGATTAAGATAAAGTCAGCGTCTAAACCAGGGGCGATTTTACCTTTGCGATCGCCAATTCCGACGGCGGCAGCAGGACGACTGGAAACCAATGTCCAAGCGTCTTCAAAGGACATTAAGCCTAGTTCCTGCAACTTAAAGGGAGCTACAAATAAGGAAGGATAGTGATAATCGGAGCAAAGACAATCCACAACTCCATGTTGGACAGCTTCGGCTACACTCATATAGCCGACATGGGAACCACCACGAATTAAATTAGGCGCACCCATCAGCACGGCTGCACCATAGGCGCGAGATTGAGCAGCCAAAGAAATACTACCGGGAAATTCTGCGATCGCTACTTGGCGTTGTTGGCTGAGTGCGACTTTTTCCGGGGTGTCATCATCATGGGAAGCTAAGGGGATTTTGTAAGTATGAGCTAGTTCTACTAATTGTGCGACTTGTGCATCACCTTCCTGTCGTCTAGCTGTAACTTGGGCGAGTAATTCAGCAACTTCTGACTCAGATAGTGTTGAGCGTTGGCGCAAACTTTTCAAATGTCGCTGCAATCGCTGCTGATTTCCTGGCGGTGGAAGGTGATCGTTAATCGATAAAAGCTGAACTTTCCCAGAGGTTAACCAATCACATAACTCTTGATGTCCTTGAGTATTAGCTTCTTCATGTCTAATGTGAATGCGATGATTAGACTTTAAAATCTGCGCTCCTGCACCCAAAATAAAGTTAATTAAATTGCGGGCTGAATCGCGACTGCGTAAACCCGGTTCATAGGAATCTGTGATTGAGCAGTAAAAAGTGGTGACACCAGATGCTAACAAGTTGCGATCATTATCTGCGATCGCCATTGGTAAAGGAAAATTAATCCCAGGACGAGGGCAAATCATCCTTTCAAAAGCATCACCATGTAAATCAATAATCCCCGGTAACATTTGCAGCCCTTGGGCATTGATCAATTGATATTCATCGGGACTGATTTCCTGATCAATACTAATAAATTTCCCATCGGCAATTAACACTGTGACATCTTTCACCCAGCCATCTGGAGTTAATACATCTAATCCTTGAATAGCGATTTTTTTTGTTGTTTGTCTAGTAATTTGTTGTATTGTCATAATAATTTCGAGTTCTGTTTATAAAATATCGAGGAAAAACTCCATCCCTTCATAGGGACATTTTCTAGCAGCAGAAATTCTGGATAACAAATCACCTAGATGAAGTTCTAATTTGTGGTAATCGGGGTCGAGAATATATAAAGAATCACCTTCGCTACTATTTTGCTTCCACTGCTTTACACCCAAACTTTTCAGGCGATCGCTATATTCCTGAAATTTATCCTCAGCAACACTCAAAGCAATATGAGTGTACTCGTTGCTGGGACTGGTTCGGGTATGGGGATCTAAAGATAGACACAACCACAAGTTACCTGCAATTAAATAAGCCCCCCTCTTCCATTTAGCAACTGCTATACAACCTAGAACATTGGTATAAAAATTAAAGGACTTATTTAAGTCAGAAACAGATAAGGTAATGTGATTAATACCCGTGATCATTTGGCTATCTCCATCACTAATTCCTGGTTCTCGTCCGGGCAATCTGTTACTTCTGGTGATACTTGACTATTGATTTGTTGCTGGCGAATTTTACGAACTAAATTTAACTCTGCTTGGAAGTCGATGTAGTGGGGTAGTTTGAGATGCTGCACAAATCCTTGAGCTTCCACATTATCCGAGTGGTACATGACAAACTCAACATTTTGCGCCGGACTGTCTACAGTTTCGCCCAATTCCTCAGCACGCATTGCCCTATCTACTAAGGCCATTGACATCGCTTTGCGTTCGTTATAACCAAAGGTAAGTCCATAACCACGGGTGAATTGAGCAGGTAATTCTTTACTGCCTTTAAACTGATTCACCATCTGGACTTCGGTGATTGTAATATCTGCGATCGCTACTTCAAATCCCAATTCTTCAGGAAAAATTACTACCTCTACTTCCCCCATGCGAATTTCTCCCGCAAACGGATGATTTCTCCCATAACCCCGTTGTGTCGAGTAAGCCAGAGATAGTAAAAAACCCTCATCTGCACGCGCTAAATTTTGCAGTCTCGCATCCCGTGCGGCTGGGAAAGTTAGGGGTTGGCGGGTGAGATCGAAGGGTTGGGATGAGGGGGATGAGGAAGATGGGGGGGATGAGGGAGACGAAGGGGACGCAGTTAATAATTCTTCCTCTTGTACCCCTTCTGCTTGCATTAATCCTTCTCGATCTAACGTATCAATGACGCGGGGAACTGGTTCTGTATCGGCTTCGGCTTCTGGTGCGGTGGGAACTTCTCCCTCAGCCATTAATTTAAAGTCTAATAGGCGATGGATGTAGTCAAAGGTCGGCCCTAGTCGTTGTCCTCCTGGTACATCTTTAAATATGGCGGAAATTCGCCGTTGAATTTGCATTTTGCTGGTATCTAGAGGTTGACTGTAGTAAAAGCGTGGTAGTGTGGTGCGGTAAGCTCGTAATAAAAAAATCGCTTCGACTAAATCACCCCAAGATTGTTTAATTGCTAGGGCTGCCAATTGGCGATCGTACAGGCTACCCTCACACATTACCCGTTCTACTGCCAGGGTTAGTTGTTGTTCAATCTGGTCTATAGTTAGTTCAGGAATGCTAGTATCACCGCGTCTTCTGCTTTGTAACAACTTCTCTGCATTCTGGATGGCTTGTTCTCCACCTTTAACTGCAACATACGGCATAAATATTTATCTCTCTCTATTGTTTCTTGTTAACTCACTACTCCCTATTCCCTACTCCCCATTCCCCTGATTTACGACACATTTAAAACTCCAGCCATGCTGCTCAAACCCCAATGATTGATAGAATTGGTGAGCGCGATCGCGTTTGAGATTTGAAGACAGCGTTACTTTATAACACCCAGCGTCAGCACTCATTTGAATAGCAGCTTTCATCATTTGGTTACCAATCCCCTGTCCCCGAAATTTAGGACTTACCGTAACAGCATCTAGCACTGCAAATTTGTGATATCCCCGGTGCATCATTGTGGGAACATACAACAGGCTAAAAGTGCCTATAGGTTCTTGGTTCAAATAAGCCAGATAGATGTCATAGTTAGGAACTTGCATCATTTGAGCGAAAATTTCGGCGGCGCGATCGCTTGATAAAGGCAATTCCCCATCCATCTCTGCATACAGATGAATCAGTAATGGTAAATCATCACAGCTAGCAATGCGAATCTCAAAACTCATCACACTACCTCTACTTTTGCTGTACGCGGTAGTCCCATAACCGCATCATCTGTAAATAAAAACACATCTACACCCAAGGGATAAGCTTGATGATTCTTTTTCCCAAAGTCCCAAAAATGCTGAGGAAGTGTAGGTTGAATCTCTTGCTTGTCTAAAATTCCTGGGCCTGTCAATGTTACAGGTTGCCCTCCTATAAAACTTGCTACTTGTATTAACAATGTAGTTGAGGCTTCTGGTTGTTCTGCTGTCCCCCAACTGAAACTAGATAATTCTTGTAAAACAGTCACATCTTGAATCAATGCAAAATCAGCCTCATGTGGTTGCTGCGTAAAACCACAGCCTGTATGAAACACCAACCAAGCTTTCACCTGCGGAGCAAAACTCGACTGTATCCACACCCGTACATCTAAATCCAACAGAGTTAAACAAGCCGCCGCACAAGCAGCCGTTAACCCAGCAGGCGCATTCATACTAGCTGTGATTGCATACTCTTTCCCCGGATGAGCATGAGCATCAAGCAGCCCCCGAAAAGTCCTTTGGGCATCATGAATAGGCTCTTTAAATCCTGGTAAATGCGTAATTATAGTATTCATTTTTTGAATTTTGAATTTTGAATTTTTTACCCTTCTCCCCGAACCATCGTGAAGAAGTTCACCTGAGTAGCAGCAGTTTGACGTTGTTTAAGTTCTTGCTGTTGTTGGATCGTTTGTTGCAGTGGTTGAATGACTTCGGTTTGAACCTGATCATGCCAATCTGGAGTTTGCAGTAAAGCATCACAAACAGCTGCTAGTTCAGCATGACGTTGCGATCGCCCAGCGACATAACCAAACCCTGGATTTTCTGCTTGGCTTTCTAGCTGTACCACACAGCGAGTCATGGTTATTTCTCCCAAGTTAAATGGCTCTCCACTACCACCCGCACGTCCACGCACCATCGCTAAACCAATCTCTGGAGGTCGTAAAAAACTATAACTAGGCAATTTGCCCAATCTGTTTACTAATTTTTCTAGTTGCTGTAATTCAGCTTTTGCTAGTGTTGCCATCCAAGTTTGTCTTTGCATATTGGGGATTGGAGATTAGAACACCAATTCAGTATTCCTAGAAGAACTCCTCCCCTGCAAGGAGAGGGGATTTTTTCTCCCCCTTCCCTCGTAGGGAAGGGGGTTGGGGGGTTAGGTTTTTCACTACTGAATCGATACTTTAATGAACTGGAGATTGTGTAGGGAAAATTAATTAATTTCCTACACAATCATATTGATTTGTCTGTGCTATGGCTTAAACTATTCTTAAATTTGTCTAGACATCTAGATGATGTTTAGATTAACTCAATTTCGATAACTTGACAATCAGATATTGATAATTAATTTATGAGCCAAGACGTAATGCCAATCTATGCCCAAATTGCTGCTCAGTTGCGCCAAAATATCCACCAAGGGGTTTATCAAGTGGGGGAGCAATTGCCGACAGAGAGTAAGCTAGCAGAACAATTTGCCGTTAATCGTCATACATTGAGACAGGCGATCGCACTCCTGAAAAATGAGGGATTGCTCAGAGTTGATCGGGGACGGGGAACATTTGTAGCTGCTCAAACTATTCGCTACGCCATTGGTAAGCGAGTCCGTTACGGCCAAACCCTCAAAGCCCAAGGTTGGCAAGTCAGATATCAATTACTGCGTGCTTTAGAAGTGCCTGCGGATAGTGCAGTTGCGAACGGATTAGAAATTAATTTAGGTGAGCCAGTAGCTTTAATTGAGCGTCTGAGTTTAGCAGATGAAGAACCAATTAGTATCGGTACAGGCTATTTCCCTTTAAAGCTATTTCCTGAGATATTAGACCCAAAAAACATCCAAATTTTGCAAGAAAAACAATCAATCTCTGGTTTCCTGCATCTAGTGTATGGATGCGACCATATGCGCCGGAGTACGTGCGTTTCAGCCCGGTTAGTCCAGCCGCAAGATGCCCAATGGCTACAACTCCCCCTCAATCAACCTATTTTATTAGCTGAATCAGTGAACATTGATCAAGCAAGTAACGTGATTGAATATGGCGTAACTCGATTTCGAGGCGATCGCATGGAGTTATTTTTTGAAAATGATTGTTAACAATATATTTCTAATTTTAAAGTAATTAATTCACAATTCCAAGAGGTGATGCTAACAATAACACATCTATCTATAGAGATATTTAAAAATCATATATAACATTATTATAATGATATTAAGATAACCAATAAATATAAAAAACTACTACTATGGCTCGTCTAACTCAAATCATTCAAAACACTTTAATTCGTGTTACTGCTTTTGTATCGGTTCTCTTCAAAAACATTTTTGGTTTGATAAGAAACGTATTTAATGCTGTAGCAAGGTTATTTGGCTTTAATAAGCCCAGTTATTTTCTAGAATCTGAAGAAGCCCAAAGTGTTAAGAAATATTCAGAGAAACAGCCAACAATAACTCAGGCAGATACCACACCCAACATATCCACTTCTGATCGTCGCCGTCCTAATGCCAAGATGGACTATTACATCAAAATGGCGCGTGAAATTCAAAACAATTAATTTCTAGTTTGTAGTACGGACTTCAGTCCTTTCCCTGAAAAGCTAGGCGAACCACATCAGGACTTTAGTCCTGACTACAAACTGAAAACACTCAATAAACCTCATATACCTCTTCCTAGTTACTTGGCTCGCCATTCCCCAGTCCCCAGCCTAATCAAGCATGAAGATTAGCTTGTTCTTGTAACCAGGGATCTACAGGTTGCCCATCTTTCCGACGCAATTCAATTTCTACTACCATCACCTCTTGAGAACCAGGGGGAGCAGGTTTTTGATGGAAAATAATTTCATAATCTAATGGATTATGTTGACGTTCTTTTAACCATTCTTGCACTTTGGTCATAGCAAAGAATGATTGTCCTTGCTCAAACATTCGAGTAATTTGCATTTGCAGTGTGTAGGGATTGATTCGACCCATTGTTTATTACCTCTAATAAGTAATTTGGAGATTAGGTAACATACTAGCTTGGCATAATCTGATGTTAGTTGAGAAATAGCTATACTGCCTACTCATATCTATCGCTTGAATACTCTACAGCAATTGTGCCTTTACACAGATTTTACAATTGTCATCAGCAACATATTTACTCTACCTAATTTAAAAATTGCTGGGATCATCGTCAAAGCCTTTATAATCAGCTTCCTACACTGTTAGTTTAAAAAAAGACTTTAGTTTTTGAAATTTTTAAGTATAATTACTAAGAATAATAAGATACAAAAAAGCTACTGGCAATCTGTAATTAGCTGTGACATGATGAACTTAAGCTAACAAATACAAACTTTTGTAAACGTAATACTGATATTTCTGATGAACTTTGCTGTATCTCTGCATTGTTCCAATTCTCTGTGTTAGCTCAATGTTCTGAATCTATTACCTCGAAAAATTAAGGTTAACTACTGATATGTTCCACAAAAGTTTTGTATCACGCATTGGTTGTATTCTAGCTGTAGCGGGAGCTACTTTGATGCCAGGCATAGCCAAAGCAACTGTTGCAGATAACACTCAAACCCTAATAGATTGGGATCAGCTAGCCAGTGGATGGACAACTCCAAAGTCGGGTGACGTTAACAGCTTTAATGTCGGAGAAGGAACAGTTGACTTCAAGTTTGAGTTAGGTTCAAAAACCAAGTTTGTTGCTTTTGGCGGTAGTACAACTCCCTCTATTAGCAGCACTCTGAATGGTAGCCAGGGAAACGATAACAAAAGTTTGCATTTACAAATAGATGCAGAAGGAGTGGGTTTGGCTAAAGGGGATAACTCAATGACTATGACTACTTCCTTTAAGGGTTTTAGTAGCCCCCTAACCAATGTTTCATTCATGGTATATGACATTGATATTAGTAGAAACTCGTGGCAAGACAGAGTAATTATCAAAGGATTCTTAGGAAATCAAGTTGTTAATCCCATTTTTAGTCCAGTTTTAACTCAAAATACTATTCAGATAGTTAATACTTACACCCTAGATGGTGTTAGAGGTTTGTCAGATAATGACAACGGAGATCAGGGTAGTTTGCTAGTGAGTTTTGCTAGTGCTATTGATGGTTTTGAATTAGTCTTTACCGATGGTGATGGCAACGGGACAACGAGAAATCCTGCCAATCATGGGATTGGGATTGGCGATATTAAATATACTGTAGCTACTCAAAGTGTTCCTGAACCTGCTTCCGTTTTAGGTCTTTTGGCATTTGGTGCGTTTGGTGCAAGTTCAGTTTTAAAACGCAAACAGCACAACGCTTAATTATTACGATACATGATGCTTAAAGCCCCTGCATAAAATGCAGGGGCTTTAAATTTAATATTAAGGGAATAATAGTAAGCTGCATAGATGTATTAATAATGACAAGATACTTTCTATGATAGTGGTAATTAGCCTCAATGTAAGGTAGGCGATAGGCGATCGCATCAGAGTAGGGAGCAGGGGAGACAAGGAGAGAAGTTCGAGCCGTTCACGTTGGCGTAGCCTGCCCTAGCGCATAAAAATTCAGTACACCTGATAATCTTTCTTCCCTGTCACCTGTCACCTGTCATCTGTCACCTACCTACGCAAGTAAATTCACAAATCAAATCGGATTGCTATATATGTTGTGTTGTATTTAGCCTATAAGAAATCGATAAATGAAATAATATTTACATCGGAAGTCTTAGCAGTACAACTATCTTATTGGTGCTAAAAACACTCTACTAGCATGATGTATCAATGCCCAAAAAAGCTAAAAATATCTTGGTTGACTCTGGGTATTTTTGTATTACTCAGCAGTATCGATTCTCAACCCTCAAAAGCTCAAACTGTTGACAATACACAAATATCAAATAGTAATTTCAGCCTATCACAACAACTACCACCACCCCAGGATGTCCAACCACCCGCCCCTTCGCCTTTACCAACGCCGCAACCACCGCAACTACTACCACCACCAGCAGAACTACTTCAGCCCTCTTCTCCAGATATCCAACCTCAGCTACCTACACCAGAGGATGTTCCCCAAACTATTACTGTCCAACAGTTTGAGGTTGTGGGTAGTACGGTATTTAGCCCAGAAGAGTTAGCTAAAGTGACTGCTGAGTTTACCAATAGACCAATTACTTTAGCAGAACTGTTTCAGGCTCGCTCTAAAATTACTGAACTCTACGTCAGTAAGGGTTACATTACTTCTGGTGCATATATCCCACCGCAAACCATTCAGTCGGGTGTGATCAAAATTCAGGTGGTTGAAGGTAAATTAGAAGATATCCAAATTAGTGGTACGCGCAAACTCAACTCCAATTATGTCCGTAGTCGCTTGGCTATTGCAACATCCCCACCGCTAAATCGAGACAAGTTACTAGAAGCACTACAATTACTGCAACTTGATCCGTTAATCCAAAATTTATCTGCTGAACTGTCAGCCGGAGCGCGTCCTGGGACGAGTGTATTACAAGTACAAGTCAGGGAAGCCAATTCCTTTAGCAGCCAATTAGCTTTAGATAATGGTCGTTCGCCTAGTGTGGGTAGTTTTCGCCGCCGTATCCAAGCGAGAGAAGGTAATGTGTTGGGTTTGGGAGATGGATTAAGTTTAGCTTATACTAACACCGATGGTAGCAACACCTTCGATACCAGCTACACGTTACCCCTTAATCCTCGCAACGGTACACTCAGCTTTAATTTTGGCACTTCATCTAGCAATGTAATTGAGGAGCCTTTTAATATTCTCGATATTCAATCTTCCTCTCGCTACTATGAATTGACTCTTCGCCAACCCCTGATGCAAACTCCCACCCAAGAATTCGCCCTAGGATTGACGGCTTCCCGACGGGAAAGTGAAGCGACTTATATAGAAAGAGAACGCTTACCTTTCCCTTCCTTGGGTGCCGATGATGAAGGACGGACACGCATATCTGCATTGCGGTTTTTCCAAGAATGGACGACTCGCAATAGCCGCCAAGTAATAGCAGTGCGATCGCAATTTAATCTTGGTATCGGTGCATTTAATGCCACGATTAATAATGACCTTCCCGATAGTCGGTTTTTATCCTGGCAGGGACAAGCCCAATGGGCGAGGTTGTTAGCACCAGAAACTTTATTAATTGTACGTGGTAATACACAAATAGCATCTAGAAGTCTATTACCTTTAGAACAGTTTGGTATAGGTGGTTTAGATAGTGTGCGGGGATATCGCCAAGATTTTCTTTTGGCAGATAATGGTGCTTTAGCTTCGGCAGAAGTACAAATACCTGTGCTGCGATTATCCCAGTCGCGTGGTGTATTGCAGGTGATCCCTTTTGTTGATTTTGGGATGGTTTGGAATAATTCTCGAACTAATCCCGACCCTAATACTTTAGCATCCGTGGGTTTGGGTTTACGCTGGTCACAAGGCGATCGCTTAACTGCTCGTCTTGACTGGGGTATTCCTCTGGTATCTGTTGACTCCCAAGCCAGAACATGGCAAGAGAACGGGTTATATTTTTCTGTAGTTTATAATCCTTTTTAATGTGACTTACGGTATTGTATCCATAATCAACCTAATCATTGTGTAACTATGCCACACCACTTTTCTCTAGTCGTGACACACTATCTCATGCAACAATCCTTTGATCTCAAAGAAGCATTTCGCTA
This sequence comes from Nostoc sp. PCC 7524, assembly GCF_000316645.1. Classification (NCBI taxonomy): domain Bacteria; kingdom Bacillati; phylum Cyanobacteriota; class Cyanophyceae; order Nostocales; family Nostocaceae; genus Nostoc; species Nostoc sp. PCC 7524. The sequence goes on along the minus strand of NC_019684.1, from coordinate 844,648 downwards.
CAGCATTGGCTTAGTAGTAGTTTGCTTGTTCATGCTTATCTTATTGTGGTTGCCAGATATTTTACAAGAGAAGTAATTAGAGATTTTCTCCCGTAGTATGTGGAATCAACTTTCCCTTACTTTTGTAAAACAAGGAGTTGATTGGCTCTAATGGTTGGTGCTGAAGACGATCACGAAACTTAACAGCAAATTGAGATATGTAACCAAAATGTTTCCAGACAGCATCAGCATAAGGCTGCAATGCTTCAGCACTGTAATCATTACCTCTGCAAATCGAACCTAACAGCTCACCAGCAATTTTTCCTGACACCATAGCTCGATCAATTCCATGAGCAATTAACGGATCAATTAAACCAGCCGCATCGCCTGATAGAATAAAACCGTTACCATGTATGGTTCTGGTTGTTTTGGCTAAAGGTAAATACCAACATTGAATATTTCCCACTGGTTCTGCTTGGAGAAATCTTGCTTTTAATAAGGGAGATTGGATTAACTGGCGATGAATTTGTGGCGGAAAAATACCTGTACTTTTGAGGTTTTGATCAAATAAGATTACTCCGACATTGACAGTTTCTTTATCTACTGGGAAAATCCAAAAATAACCAGGTCTACATTCTGGCAGATAGTACAATTCTAATTCGCTGCCCGAAACATCAAGGTTTCGATAGTAGGCACGAGTCGCCACTGCTCCATCCTGTTTTAAAGATTGATATAAACCTAATTTTCTAGCTACTACCGAGCTACAACCATCTGCGCCAGCTACTACTTTAGCGGTGTATTCCTGTTTTTCCCCATCCGCAGATGTTCCTTGAATGCCAAATACCCAACCGTTTTGCATCAGCAAGTTTTCAACTTTAAATCCCTCTTTTGTCTCAGTACAGGCTTTTGCTGCTTGAAATAACACATTATCGAATATCCATCTTCTTGATGTAGAAATATATTGAGCGTCATTCATACTGGGAGGCATTAAACGCTCAGTTTCTGAGTAAAAAATCATATTATTAGCACAACCGTGAGGTTCTAGCAGCAGTTTATCTATGAGATGGAATTCCTGCAAAATTTCTACAGAACTTACGGTTAAAGCATCGCCACAAATTTTGTCACGGGGAAATTTTTCTTTGTCTACGAGTAACACTTTTAGTCCCTGTTTAGCGGCTGATAAAGCCATTGTTGAGCCAGCAGGTCCTCCACCAACTATAATCAGATCGTAATCGTAATTCATTATTTATCAGTTTATTTTTATCAGTTTGAAATTCAGAATGATTTTTATTGTAAGTAGAACGACTTGAAAAAAACAAACTATGTAAAGTAATGTAAAAAATGTAACATAGCAAGAATATTTTTTATCAAAAAATTTAAAATAAAATTTGGTAATTAACAAGTATAATTTTCAATAATTTTCATTATTTATTAATAAAATGAATTACTTATTGCAAGATTACTTGCGCTTAGTTATTCCTTATCTCGCAGATGTACTCGTTTCCCCACAACAATTAACTTCTATACAACAGGTGGCTCAACTATTACCACCTTTGTCACCAACACTGTTAGAATGCCGCTTGGCAGCTGACCAACCACAAGTAGATTTATCAGTAGGCATACAGCCTATGAAAATTGCGATCGCCGAATCGCTCTTATCATATCCCTTCTGGCAAGAAATCCGCCAATTCTGTCAAGAATGGACAACTGTGAATTCTCTACCCCAGGAAGCAGTTGAGGATATTTGGCTGGAATTTGATCTTGATGGCGAAACAGATGGGTTAACGGTAGGTTGTTGGTTTTTTAGTTTGCGGGGAGAAGTCTTTAAAGATAAGAGTAGTGAAGCTTTATCCAAGTTTTTCCAACTCATCTCATGGTTGCAGAATTGTCCGATTGAGCAGCAGCGCCAGGCTTTAGTATTGCAGTGCGTCAACGCCTTACCTGATGGTGTGGGCATCAGTCAAATAGGGGCAATGCGATCGCGTTCTGGAGAACCACTGCGAATCAATGTCAGTGGATTATCAGCTCAAATGATTCCCGCTTACTTAGCTCAAATTCAAGGCGAACCAGTCAAGGCAGATTTAGCTGAGATGATCACCCTGATTCAGCCCTTGAGCGATCGCATAGTTTTGTGCTTTGATATTGCAGAACAGATTGGCTCTAGAATCGGACTGGAATGTTATTTGGATCAACAACCCAAAAAAGAACCCCGTTGGACTGAATTCCTCAACCTTTTAGTAGCAATGGAATGCTGCACACCTCAAAAACGTGATGCCCTTCTCAAATGGCCTGGGTTAATTCAGAAAAAAGATCACCCAGAACTTTGGCCTGTTAATTTACAAGACTTAGACTCATGGATCAGCCAAGGTAGCATCAGTGTTTTTTGGCGAACAATCAATCATCTCAAGCTAGTTTATCAACCCGGTCGCCCTTTAGAAGTAAAAGCTTATATAGCTTTTGGTCATCGTTGGTTCAAGCCTGATTGAGCTGATTTATCAGAGGCTTTTAAACCTGTAACCTGTAACCTGCCTGACTTTTCACGCTATGTGGAAAAGCTAACGCGAAACCTAACCCCCTAACCCCCTTCCCTACGAGGGAAGGGGGAAAAGTTAAAGCCTCTCTCCTTGCAGGGGAGAGGTTTGGAGAGGGGTTTTCCAGATCCCGTGAAAAGTCAGGTAACCTGTCACCTGTCACCTATTCCCTCAAAATAACGAATGATTCATGATTAAGCCAGGGACGAAAACTTTTACAACTGGAATATTAAAAGGTTCTCTTGTCAAATCGACACGATAAATATTGTTGTAACCAGCTTTCGAGAGAGACTGTACAACATAGTTATAATCTGCCCATAAATCATGTTGAGCAAAGTTAGTTAATGTTTGCCAGGAGGTTGTACTGGTGATGCGATCAAAATAATTGTACAGTTGGCGATGGGTGTTAGTTTTCTCAAAGATTTGCTCGGCGTTGAGATCATCCCGTGCGCCGTGGATAAATGTCAATCGTGACTGGGCGGCTTCAGTAATAGCTCGTGTGGCTGCAACACTAGGGCTAAGATGGGTTCCATAGCCTACATTAACGATGAGTGCAGGGTTATAGGGATTTTGATCAAGCAGAATAGCCCAAAATGTGTTGATAGCAATACAGCTTTTTACCCAGATGAGAACAAGCTTAAACTCAGTAGTATTGATGCGTTCTAATAAAGGTTGTACAAAGGGATCATCTATCGTATTAATATCAATAAATTTACATCTTGTTTGCAGATTTAAGCGCCCTTGGACTACAAGGTGTGCGATCGCATCTCTTTCAATCACCTCATAAAGACCATGAATCGTCCCTTCTAATAGATGATTACCACTGGCTAAACCATTAGTTCCAATCCGATACAAGTTAGGGGAATAACGAGAAGAACAATCATAAACAGCACTGGCGGGTAGCCAGACATCTGTGTTAGTGATGAGTTCTTGCCCTGGTACCCAGTCCAGGATAAATTCGGGATGAAAGTAGGCTGGAGAACAGTATTCTGGGAGAATATGAGGCTCTATAACCTCTCTGCCGCTCGACTGCAAAGATTTGAGACTGCTGCGCCGCAAACGCTCATCTGGTGTTTCGGCATGGAAAACTTCAATCGCCTCCATTAACGCCGAAACCTTAGCCGTTTCATGGGAGATGCCTTTACCATTAGAGACTTGTAGCCAAGGCCTTGTAGGTCGAATCGCACAGTATACAGGGATACCCAGCCGATCTAATCCTGTCACATCAGCACAACGAGTAATTCCCATCGCTAGCAAGTGCGGTTTGATATTAGCTAAAGTTTGCTCTGGGGGAATTAAACGATGTGTCCCATAAGTGTAATTTTTATCAAGACTCATAATAACTATGGACTATGAACTATTAACTATGGACTATTGACTACCAACATTTGTGCAGCTTTTCCGGTAATTTGCCATTCTTGAAATAATGCTTGCGGAAAAGACCATGAAATGCCAAAATACTCCGGTTCTTTGTCAACAATCCAGGCTTCCAAGGCTTTCTCTACTAGCCAAGCTTGATTTTCCTCTGCATCCATCAAGCTATTGAGTGTTTGCCATTTTTCTAGATAACTGTTTAGTTCTATTTCTGGACACACAACACCATTTTGTCTCGCCCATTCTACAATCAAACGACGCTGTGATAACTGTTCCCACAGATTCACCTGTGATTCAACACTACCAGTTAAGCGTAACTCTGCGTCCAGGGCTGTTTGATAGTTCCACTCAATGCCGAAATAGTTCGGCCCTTGCTGAATAATCCAATCAACTAAAAAATACTCTCCCAAGATTTCTTGGGAGGCTAATGCAGTTAGGCCATTGGATTGTAACCATTGAGGCTCATTCACAATGTTATATTTTTGTTGCCATTGTGCAAGATAGGTTTGCCATTGTGCTGTGGGAAAACATATCTGATTCTGTCTAGCCCAAGTGAGCAGGAAGCAGCGTTTTGCTAGTTGCGATCGCATCCTCTCTTGCAGTTTAATATCTTGTTTGAGCAGTTGTAAAATATCTTTGCCAACTCTCATTCCTGTAGGAGTCACAAATCCAGTCATGTTTAATCGCTGGAACTGTAAATCTATAGAGGGAGAACAAAAGCGTCCCCTCGGTTCTGATATTTGCTCTTGATTCAGGTTGGCGTATAGTTTCAAGACTCCCATAGCATCAATTTGCTTGATGTTAGTGTGGCTGTGGAGTAAGTAATGCTTAAGTTTAGTTACGCTCTCTGTTGGTAAGTCTTGAATTACTCGACTCTCAAGTATCTGCTGGTAAGAACGCTGTGGATAGTAGAGTTGTTTAGCTTCATCGATTAAAGAGTGTGCTTGTTCAACCGTCAAATAGTTTGCTTCTACTGCTTTGAGTAATGTATAGCGAATATTTACTAAAGGCTCAGACATCGAGACAAAGCCAGACTCTTCCGTGCCGTGTAAAAGAGCTACTTCGTCATCACTTTCCAGTAGCCCATCACGATACCATGTAAACACTTGACCGTGACCAACCATCCCAAAAGGTTCTAACTCTGAGGCTCTCAAGGCTCCCATACTGGATGCACCAAATACTTGAATTCCTTCTTCGATGGCATGAATCAGTTCACGATGCCAAATAGAAGGTTTACCGTGAAAAATCCCATCAATAAGAATGATTGTTTTCACACCTGAAGCCATAATACGGTAAATATCACCCTTGCTGGCTGGGGGATAGTAATGAGCATCAAGAACTTGACTAGCTTGATTTCTGGGTAAAGACGGGCCTAAGAATACAGCTACATTTAGAGATTCATAAATCATCTCTTATACTTTCTTCTTACTATATAGTTTGATTTATTACCGATAATATTAGTTGAAATTGCCAAAATTCCCAATATCGAAATTAATCACCTGAATTTTTCAGAGTGAAAACCTGAACTTTACATAACTTTCCTTGGGCGATCGCCGCTATAAAATATTTATTTCCTCATCACCATAACTAGCTAACCACAATGGATATTGAATATATTACTCATGCGTCTTTATTATTGAGAGCAGAAAATTTTTCCCTGTTGACTGATCCGTGTTACTTTCTCGAACCCTTTTTCGCTACAAATTTATTTCACTTCCCACCCAGAAAACTAACACCAGAGATGTTTGGTAAATTGGACTATGTTTATAGTTCACATATTCATGTAGATCATAGCCATCCCGAAACTCTCAGACAACTCAAAAATCAGGTAGATACAGTTCTTTTACCTGCCAAAAGACCGGATTTAGAAAAAAGATACCGAGATATAGGCTATGACAAAATTATTCTTTTGCAGAATGGCGAAACCCTCAAACTTAATGACTCAGTAGAAGTTACCAGTTACTGGGATGATCCAGTCGATACTATTTTGCTAGTCAAAATCAAAGATAAAGTTATTCTCCATCAGAATGATTGTCAATTAACTCCTAAAACTTTATCTAAAATCGCAGATAAATTTCATATTAACTATGCTTTTCTGCTTTATACTAACTTTGCTAATTATCAACCAATTTTACTATATGCTTCGCCTGAAGTTATCAGCAGACAAGTAGCAGAAGATGAAGAAAAGTTTTTGCAATACCAAATTGACCTGATCAGAATTCTCAAGCCTGAGAAAATCATTCCCTATTCTATGACGTTGAGTTATTGTCAACTCGATCATTTACATTTAAATGGCTTTGAGAGAATGACTCCAACTATATTTATAAATAAACTGTTAGCTCATTTACCACAAGCGAAACATTGGATATTACAACCAGGAGATATCATTAATTTAGAGCTAGATATGGTCAAATTTGCTCAGAAACAAAACTTTTGGGGAGAAACCCTCCAAGACTATTTGCAAAATATTACTGAATATGTACAAGCAGAAAATATCCCCACATTCAACTTTGGCAATGCTGAAAAAGAGAGAGAAAAAGTTGTCAGTTATCTACAAGGACGTTTAGCTGCAAAAGTACCAGCTATATTTATTAATCAAATTATTGCTCTTGAGGTAATGGGCAATCATCATAATATCGTCTACACAATGGATTTCAAAAATTCAAAAGTTTCTGTGAATAATTTACCACTAACAGATATATCTAATGAATACCTGGTAAAACTCTCAATTCCTGCCAGTATTGTAGAACAACTAATTTTTCATAATTTTGATGAATCACTAATTGACTTTATTTTGTATTCCAATCGTGTTTCGTTAAAAGTTAATTCTAATAAAGACCTTTCTATTAAAGCAAAATTTGGGTTATTAATTAAAACTTTACTATTTATTTTTGACAATCGAGATGATGATAAAGAGTAAAGAAACATAACAAAATCACGTTTTTTCGCAAATATTTCACAAAAATTAACATCAATGAAATTATTGTTACTTATTATGAAGCATTTACGGAATTGATAGTTTTCCGTGTGCGTACTATCAACTCCTGAACTTTTCATAACTAAGACCTGAATTTTTCAGAAACACAAATAGTTATTACCTTGATACGATTTAACAAGACTGAAAAACAGTCAATTGAGCAGTTGTATTAAGGAGATTTAAAAGATATGTCCGCAGAAAATGCAAAAGAAATGATCAACGTTCTCCAACAAGATGAAGCACTTCGTAATCAGATAGAAAGTGCTAGCGCCAGCTCTGAAGCAGCACTAAATCTAACTGTAGAGTTAGGTAAACAACAAGGACTAGATTTCACTGCTGAAGAATTTCAGCGTGAATTAGAAGCACGGGGATTTGGTGTTAATACTGATGGTCAGCTAGAGAGTCTTTCTCCATCTATGGGAGATGAGGGTGAACTTTCAGAAGAAGCTCTCGAAGCCGTTGCTGGTGGATTTTATTACGGCAATAGTCGTGGTTCAAGATGCGGTCAATGGTAAAAGATGAAGGGTAATGTGTTGGGTTAGTGCTAAAACAACACATCTGCCCATCATCAATTTGCATTCTAATATCAGTCTAGCAGGGGAGAGCATCCCAAGATGGCAAGAACTTTAAGTCGGTTCTCGACATATCCTTGCAAAAATTGGACTCTCCCATTGTTTCCCTGTGGATAGAATATTGACTATATTTTCTATCATTTTCTATCTAAGCTGCATATGCTCTGGTTAAGACTATCTTGAACGGTTTTATTCAGGAGATTTAGAAGATATGTCCGCCGAAAATGCCAGAAAAATGATCGAAGCTATTCAGCAAGATGAGGCGCTGCAAAACCAAATAACAAGTGGCACTTCCAATTCTGAGTCAGCATTTAATCTGACTGTAGAGTTAGGTAAACAGCGAGGACTTGATTTTACTGCTGAAGAGTTACAGCGCGAACTAGAATCCCTAGGAGTCAGCGTCAATGCTGATGGTCAACTAGAAAGTCTATCTGAAACAGTAGGGGTAGAGGGCGAACTTACAGATGAAGCTCTCGAAGCCATTGCTGGTGGTTACGGTTCAAGATGGCCGTCACGTCGGATACCGGGTCCTTGGTAACAGATAAGGGGCGATATGTTCTGAATCATTGATGTAGGGTGGGATTTACCAGCCTTACTTAATGATCCAAGAACAAATACATTAGACTTCTTGCAAAAGTCATGATTTTCACTTTTTCCTTTGCGTCTTTGCGTGAGGCAAAAAATATTTATGCAAGAAGTCTATTAATTAGTAATTGTAAATTTTAAATATTTACCGATTCAGGTTGTTATTTTCAGAGCTTTTCATAAAAAAAAACCAAAGTTCCATAGCTTTATTCAATGAGGAAAAGACAATATGCTGCGGACAAGTAGTTATACAATCTATGTAGATTTGCCTAACAACCCAGAAGAAGTTCTGCTTGTGCATGGCTACTCTGGTGCTTTTGATAAAGTTAAGCGACCAATAGCTACTTATTTACGTTCAGCTGAAGTCAAGGAACGCCCTAAACCTCTGTACGGAGAATGGGTTTCTGAACCTCCTATGGAGTCAGATATTGTTGCACCTTCTCCAGCAACCATCGCCGCACTTAAACGGCGGGGTTACTTAACCGAAATGACGGAGGAAGAAGAAGAGGCATTTTTCGTCAAAATGGCGACGAAACTGCACCAGATTGAAAGCCTGTTGATGCCAGCTTATATCATTATGCCCACCTATAGTTGCAATCTGCGGTGTGCTTATTGTTTTCAAGATCATATGCGGACTAACCCCGCTTTTAAACACTTGTTGCAAATAATGCAGCCGGAGATAGCTGATCGGATTTTTGCAGCTATGCCCCGAATTGAGGCAGGTCATGGAGTGCCAGCAGATGCAGATATTCCTCGCGGTATCACCTTCTTTGGCGGCGAACCGTTGCTAGCAGAAAACCACTCGATTATTGAATACATTATTAACAAGGCATTATCTCTCGGTGAGGCGCGTTTCGATGCCATTAGTAACGGAACTGAGTTACACGCTTATAAAGATTTACTCAGTCCTGATAAAATTTCATCCGTGCAGATTACCCTTGATGGGCCAGCACTGGAACACGACAAACGCCGCATCTATGCAGATGGTAGTGGTTCCTTTGACAAAATAGCTGATAATATCACCATGGCATTAGACTTAGGTGTGCAGGTGAGTGTGCGGATGAATATTGACCGCAACAATATCCAACAATTGCCTCGGTTAGCTGAGGAAATTATGGCGCGTGGTTGGCATAACTACGAAAAATTTGCTACCTATACTGCTCCCATCCATGCCTCTAATGAAAACACAGATGTAAAAACAACTTTTAATTCCTGGCATTTGCAGAAGGCTTTACAGGAAATGCGCCGTGAATATCCGCAGATGGAAGTTATTTTACCTCCGGATGATGCTTTACCTGACACGATTAGAGAGATATTTGAACAATATAAAGAGCCATCCCAAAATAAAAAATCTCTGCCTCCTTTTAAAGCCAGTTTTTGTCAAGCACATAAAAAAATGTATGTATTTGATCCCTTTGCTGATATCTATGCTTGTTGGGAGAAAACAGGTGATAAAAAAATCCGCATTGGTCATATCACCGAAAACAGTGAAGTAGTTTTAAACGAAGAGTTAAATCAAACTTGGCGTAATCGTACAGTGATCAGTAACCCTACCTGTCGTAAATGTCGTTATGCCCTTTACTGTGGTGGTGGTTGTGCGGTGTTAGCGATGAATCACACTGGTAATTTTCATAGTAACTATTGTGATGGTTTTGGTAATCGTTTCCGTGATAACGTAGCCAAGGCTTATCAAAATTATGTTTCTGATGCTAAACCTCTGGTGCAGCGAAATAAAACAGTCTGTAGTTGCTAGGGGACAAAAATTGAGTTGAATAGTTACAACTTCGCCTCCAGGCTGATCAAGCCTGGACGGCTTTTTCCACACTTATAGGCGACGATAAATATGGTATTTGAACATAAATTTCAAAATCGTTTATTTTTTACTCCCATATACGGGTTTAAATTAAATTTATCAGAGAGTTATATTGCTGAACTCATTCACGAAATTCATCAACTTTATCTAGATAAGGGAATTTATCAGGAATATCGCAGCACCAGAGATGCGTTTCAAAGTCGAGATGATATTAATCATCATCCGCTCTTTAAAGAATTTTTTGATGTAATTTTGCAGGTATTTAGTGAGATTGTTTGCAAAGATTATCAAATTGATGTCGAAGCTAGACAGCAATTATTTGTTAAAAAAGCCTGGGTTAATGTCAACCCTACAGGGGGATATAATGTCATCCACAATCATCCTAATGCTTTTTTTAGTGGGGTTTATTATTTGCAAGCAGATGAAAAGTCAGGAGAAATTGTTTTTCTGAATCCAGTATCAGAACAAGGCTTGACAATGCCTCATGAATTAATTAATAGAAGTAGTATTTATACTAGCGATCGCTATTTTTATTCCCCTAAACAAGACCTACTTCTGTTATTTCCTTCTTATATCAATCATTACGTCCATCCCAATCAATCCCCAGACGAAAGAATTTGTATTGCTTTTAATATTGGCACTTAAACAAATCATCAACAAATCACACCAACTATGAAATTACAAAATCCTCAACAAATCCAAAACATAGTTATTCTGGGTGGCGGTTCAGCAGGTTGGTTATCTGCCACATATTTAAATCAAATCTTAAACAGTGGTCAAGGCAGTCCTTGTCAGATAACCTTAATAGAGTCTGCCGATATTGGCATCATTGGTGTTGGTGAAGCCACAATTCATACCTTTCCTGGCACATTGCAATTATTAGGCATTCCGGAAAGTGAATGGATGGTGAAATGTAATGCTACCTTTAAAAATGCCATTAAATTCGTGAATTGGTCGGGTTTACCGGGAAAGGATGAGTATTGGCATCCCTTAACTAGATTGCCAGAAACTCCTGGTTCATCGATACCATTATTTCACTATTGGTTGCAAAGTAAATTGCAGGGCAATTCGGCAGCTTTTGATGCTAGTTGCTTTGCAGCCGTCGAGTTGTGTGCAGCTCAAAAATCACCCAAGTCTGTCAACAATCGCAACCCTCACACTACAGTGGGTGACTATGGCTATCATTTAGATGCCGGATTGCTAGCTACCTATCTCAAGCAGAAGGGAAAATCAGAAGGTATCAGGCAAATTGTTGATCACGTCTTAGATGTTGCTTTCGATGAAAACGGGTTTATCCGCCATTTAGTCACAGAAAATCATGGTGAAGTTGCCGGAGATTTATTTATTGATTGTTCGGGTTTTAGTGGCAGACTCATCAATCAGGCACTGCAAGAACCTTTTATTTCTTATAGCGATTCCTTATTGTGCGATCGCGCCGTGGCTTTACCAGTATTATATGAAAGTGGAGACAAGTATAACGAAAAGCGGGGCGGCATTAATCCTTACACCACCTCAACCGCTTTAAGTACAGGATGGGCATGGAATACGCCACTGGTAGAGAGAAGCGGCAACGGTTATGTTTATGCTAGTGCTTTTATTTCTCCTGAACAAGCCGAAATGGAGTTAAGACAGCACTTACAAGAATATACTACTCCCGCCCGACATCTCCAAATCAGGGTAGGCAAAACCCGTAATACATGGGTAAAAAATTGTGTCAGCATTGGCTTAAGTAGTGGATTTATCGAACCCTTGGAATCCACAGGCATCTATCTGATTGAAGCGGGATTGTATCATTTACTCCAAAATTTTCCCGACCAAAAATTTGACCCCATGCTCAGGGAAAATTACAATCGCACAATGCAGAATTTATATGAAGATATCCGCGATTTTATTGTGCTTCATTATTGCTTAACTCAAAGAGAAGACACCCCATTTTGGCAAGCTAATAAATATAACCTGAAGATTCCCGATTCATTGCAACAGCGATTAGAACAATGGCGATTCATGTGGCCTAGTCAGAATTTTTCGGCAGTATCTCAGCCATTATTTGGAGATTATTCTTATGTCTGTATTTTGGCAGGAATGGGATATTTACCTGAGAAAGTTTTGCCTATTGTCACATATCAGCAAGGTTTATCTACACAGTTGTTTACTCAATTAAGTAACTATTCTCAACAGTTGAAAAAATGTTTGCCTAATCATGTTGATTATCTGAGAGATATTCATCAGCGTGATATCTTGACAAATCTCTTTGTGAAAGGCAATAGGCAATAAATAAATTCAAAATTCAAAATACCCTTCTCCTATCGGAGACGCTACGCGAACGGGAACGCCAAGGGCGAACAAAATTCAAAATAAAATAATGGAAAATTAGTTTGTAGTAAGCGACTTTAGCCCTTTTTTTAGGACTAAAGTCCTGACTACAAACCTTTAATTATTTACACTGTTCTCCCTTCTTTCCTATTGCCTATTGCCTATTGCCTATTGCCTATTTGCCTATTTGCCTATCAATCCAACTGTCTAGCTACTAAGCGAGCAAATAACCCCTCTTCCTTCATCAATTCATCATAATTTCCTACTTGCATGACGCGCCCTGCTTCTACAACATAAATCCGATCAGCATTGCGAATGGTGCTGAGACGGTGGGCAATGACGACCCGAGTCGCATTCATTCGATCTAAACTGGCAGTGACAATAGCTTGGGTTTGATTATCGAGGGCGCTAGTTGCCTCATCCATCAGGAGAATTTTGGGTTTTAAAACCAAGGCGCGGGCAATCAAAAGTCTTTGTCTTTGTCCGCCCGAAAGATTAGTACCACCTTCGCTAATCACTGTGTGCATTCCCATTGGCATTGATTTAATATCTGCGTCAAATCCTGCCATGCGGGCTGCTTCCCAAGCTTCATCTAAGGTGACTAAAGCCCCAGCTGAAATGCTGTCAAATATGGGGGAAGAAGAAATGCGGACATTTTGTAGCACTACACCCAACTGCCGACGCACTGCTTGCACATCCAGTCCAGCTAGGTCTTGTCCGTCATAATACACTGTCCCGCTTAAGGGAGTCTCAAAACCTAACAACAAGCGAAAAACTGTGGATTTACCGCTACCACTCGGCCCTACTATGGCGATAAATTCTCCGGGTTCGGCATGGATACTGACATCATCAAGGGTGAGAGGACCGTCTTCCCGATAGCGGAAGGTGACGTGTTCTAGAGAAATGCGTCCTGTCAATCGCCCTGGATCTGCCTTACTGGGATCGGATTCTAGGGGTGATTGTACAATTGGTCTGGCTCTTTCCCACAGGGGAAATATTTCCAAAATATCAGTCAGAGTGTTGCTGATTTCTGTTGCGCCACTAATAAACACAGCAAAAGCCGCATTAAAGGCCAGAAATGTTCCTGGTGATAGTCCACTGGAGGTTCTCTCAAGTGCAGCCATCTGAATAAATAGAATCGCAAACCAAAATGTGAGTACGGAACTGACAACGGGTACGGCTTCATTAAAAACCGTGATGCTATCATCAATGCGTTTGATTCCGGATTGTAATTTTGAGCGTTGGCTGTATTTTTTCGCCCAAGAGGCAAATGCTCGTTCTTCAGCTGCGGCAACGCGCAACTTGGCTACGCCTTCGATGAGTTCTACCGTCAGTCCATTGATATCCCCATCTAATTCTTCTTGGAGGCGTTTTTTGTAGACTATCATTCGACTGGATACTACGGTAACGATGATGACTAAAACGGCCAAACCAACAGCTACAAGTGCCAGTTTCCAGCTGTAGACGATCATCAGCACGAGGTTGAGGAGTGCAAATACACCTGTTAACAGGGTACGCTGGGTAGAACCACTGATTTGACTGCGAATTTGACTAACGACTAACAGCCGATTCACCAAATCGCCGGAGGCGTAGTCGCGGAAAAATGCCGGACTTAATTTGAGGATGCGATCCCAAATGGCTGGTTGTAGAGAGGCATCAGCCGCACTCTCGACTCTCAGGGTAATAATCTGCTGTGCTAGCTGAAAGGTGGCTTGGCCGAAAGCAGCCGCAAACAAACCCAGTCCTAGTTGGAATAGCAAAGAGCGATCGCTATCGGGAATGGCATCGTTGACTAAGATGGCTGTGGCTTGGGGCGTTACCATGCCCAGCAAGGATGCTAAGATGCCCAAGATGATGATTGCGGCTAAATCTTTTTCATAGCCCTTGATGCCAAAACGGAAAATCTCTACCGCGTTGGTAACATTGTGGGTCAAGGGGCGATAAAATACGTAGGCTTCTGGTTTGAGGTTAGCGATCGCCTCGTTATCCACTGGTCTGCGAGTCAAAGATTCGGGATCAAAGAGCAGATAACGCTGATTTTGATCTGGCAATAAAGCTACTGGCTGGTTAGCTTTCGTGTAGGCTAACAAAGCCCCATGTTCCTCTTGCCACCAGTCCCCAATCAGCAACACCCGACGAGTACGACATTGGGAAGCTCTGGCAATTACCTCCACAGGATCTTTAACGCGATCAAAGTCTTCAGATTTTGCTGGGGCGACGATGGGAATTCCCATTGCTCTCCCTACTGCTCCAGCCGCAATCAGTAAGGGAGTCCCTTCATGAAAATACTCTGCTTTTTGGGGGTCTAAGACTGATGCTAGTTCTCCCATCGAGCTTTCAATCATCTGGCGGTTGAGTTTTTGCCTTTGTTGAAAGCGGCGAAATTCTGACTCGATTTGTTGCTGCTCTAGGAGATTAAAGTAGTGGAAAAAATAAGCGTGTAACTGGGTAAGACTGGCGGGAATCTGCTCGACTTGTTCTAGTTCTAGGGTGGGAGTTGTATAAACTTCTACGGAATTTTCTGCCTCTAACCAAGTGCCGAACATCAGAGGCATGAGTGGGGCAGAACTATCAACTTTAAAGTCTGCAATACCCTGCCAATGGGTATTACCCTGGCGCACATCTACCCAAACCATTTGTCCTACTTCTTCGGGGTTGCCCAAGGAGCGAGACGGAACTAGGGTTTGCTCTTTGAGTAGTGATAAATAGTGTGTGCCTTGGGCGATGATGCTATTATTGGGCGCGTTGGCTGCTGTTAGCTGCTCTTGTAACCATTCCCCTAAATGACTAAGCCAGCCTTCAATGAGGGCGATCGCTTCCAAGTTACGATCTTTGAGTTGCTCTACCAACTCCACTAATGGCAACTCCAGCAGTTCGGTTTCTTCCAGGGCTACTGCCAAAATGCCTCTTTGTTCGTTGTCTGCGGTACTGGGTGCAAAAGTAGCTCCAAACAAGGCCTCTCCTGCACCCACGTTAAACAGAAAGCGGCGATTACCTTTAATCTCTTCGTTTTCTACTAAGATGCCATGCAAGACTAGAGAACCCGATTTCACGAACCAGATGGTCTGGGGATCATTTAAGAGCAACGGTTCGTTACCTTTAACAGTGCGTCCTTGCCGAGCAATAGTCATAGTGCAATAATTTATCCTTCTTGAGTACCAACTAAGCGGGTATAGACTCCAGGGCTGCTGCGTAATTCTTCGTGGGTGCCTCGCTGTACAACTTTTCCCCGCGCTAAGACAATAATTTCATCACAATCACGAATGGTACTGAGTCTGTGGGCGACGATGACGCAGGAACAACCACGTCGTCGGAGGTTTCTATCGATAATTAACTCGGTTTCTGCATCGAGCGCACTGGTGGCTTCATCCAGAACCAAGACAGAGGGATTTCTCACTAAAGCACGGGCAATCTCTAACCGTTGACGCTGGCCTCCACTTAAATTCCTGCCGCCTTCACTGAGCTGGGTATTGTAGCCCCCTGGCATATTGAGGATGAGATCGTGGATGGCTGCATCCTGACAGGCTCTGATGATATCTTCTTCTGGTACAGTGGGGTCCCAAAGGGTGAGATTTTCCCGCACAGTGCCGGCAAACAGAAAGATTTCCTGCTCTACCATCGCCAAAGAACTGGCCAGAATGGGGCGAGGAATTTGATGGCGAGGGATGCCGTCTAAGAGGATATCGCCAGACCAGGATTGATAAAGTCCGGTGAGCAACTTAGCCACGGTAGACTTGCCTGAACCACTACCACCGACAAGAGCAACTCTTTGACCGGGTTTTAAGTTGAAGCTCAAATCTTTAATCAGGGGTTCATCCAGGCGATTATAGCCAAATGTCAGTCCATGTATCTTGATATATCCTTGCAATTTAAAGGAATCTTGGCTATAGATTTCTAAGTTGTTGCTGTCACGATCAACTTCTCGTTCTGCTTCTGGATCAACTGGGTTTTCTAAAACGTCATCTAAACGATTTAAATCTGCTTCTAACTCTTGCAGCGTACTACCAAAATTCACCAAGTCGTTAACAGGCTTGAGAAATTCTTGTGTGAGGGCTTGGTAAGCAACCAGTCCCCCGATACTCAGGGAACCTTGCATGACTCGCAATCCCCCCACTACTAAAATCGAGGTGACGGCCAGGGAAGTCAATACTGTCGGCAATGTTCCTAACAATCGGGTAGGTAATCCTAATTCCTGCTGGGCATTAATGGTTTTGGCATAGTAACCAGCAAACTTAGAAAATAAGTCTGACTCTAACCCGCTTGCCTTGACGGTTTCAATGGTTTGAATCCCGCTAATGGCTATACCTGCTACCTTACCGGTTTCTTGAGAGAGTCTGATATTGGCATCCACGCGGTTGCGGGACAGAGATTGCAAGGCAACGAAGTTGGCACTAGCAAAGAGAATGGCAATCAAGGTCAATACTGGATCATAAAACAACATGATCAGGGCATAAAACACCATCATGATCGAGTCGATTACGGTGGTTGCCAAACGCCCTGAGAGTACCTCAGCTACTTTATTGTTGAGTTGAGCGCGACTGCTGATTTCTCCGGCGAAGCGTTGGGCATAAAACCCAACTGGCAAGCGGATTGTGTGCCAGAGAAACTGCCCTGACATGGCAACGGACAACTTCAGCAGTAACCGTCGTAGATAAGTCAGTCGTAGGCGAGCGAGCAACCCTCTCATTAACCCTACGAACACCATCCCCAAAAGTAGGGGACGCAACCAATCGCTGCGATTTTCTACCAAAACTTCATCGACAAACACTTGCGTAAAGGCTGGCACCGCCAAGCGGGGAATTGTCAGTATCAGCCCGGCAATCAAACAAAACATCAATGCTTGACGTGAGGTTTGCAAGCGAGAGGTTAAAGCGTTGATAATCCCCTTTTTTTTGCCGCCTTTTTGAAATTCCGGCCCCGGTTCCATCAATAGGATTACGCCCGTAAATGCTTGGTCGAATTCCTCGAAGGAAACCTTTCTTGGCCCTGTGCCGGGATCGTTGAGATAGACGGTTTTACCAGCAAATCCTTCTACTACTAAAAAGTGGTTGAAGTTCCAAAAAACGATAAAAGGAGGTTTAATTGTTTGCACTTCCTCCAAGGATTTTTTAAATCCTTTGGCGTTTAAACCATACAACCGCGCTGCTTTGAGAACGTTAGAAGCCTTGCTGCCATCCCTAGACACGCCACACTCTCGCCGTAATTCTGTCAGGGGGACTGTCCGACCGTAGTAGCCTAAGATAATGCCGAGTGCGGCGGCTCCACATTCTACTGCTTCCATTTGCAGCATCGTGGGAGTTCGCACTCGACCGCGATCGCTGGGTTTGAGAAAGTTGCCAATCAGTGCTATCGACATAATTTCCTAATAAATCCCCGTAATCGACTTAAAGATCGGAATCACGTAAGCTATTGGCGCGATTTCTCCTACTTTGACGCGAACCTGTACGGTAGTTCCCGACGACAGCTGGATGTCAGGTCCTTTGGAGGACGACCATTGATAGCCACTTCTGGTATTGGCGGTTGCCAATTCTGCAAACACTTGTATAGGCGCTTTACCGCCGCCTGATGCCAAGCTTTCAGCCATACTTTCAGCGAGATTTTGGTTGCCGATGATGGTTGACATATCTTGCACTGTCACCGGGAAAGGTGTCACGGTTTGTACTTTGCCCAAAATACCGCCAAATCGTTCTCGCTTGACTAGACTGGGGGTAACTTGCACTTCCATTTCTGGTTTGATTTGTTTGCCATCTTTATCAGCGAAGTAGATGACGCTCATTAGTTTGGCATCGGTGCCTTTGGCATTCACTGCTCCTAAACGAGTTCCACCAGACACTATCTGCCCTGGTACTACAGATAGTTCAATGACTTTGCCATCATAATCACTGATAATTTGGCTTTTTAATTCTATTTCTCGTTTTAATTGGGCTATTCTCCTTCTTACCTCTTCAATATTATTGGTTCTATTAATTTGTGCTTCTAATTCTTCTTGAGCTAACCTGGCCAGCTGACTGTTAACGTCTTGCAGTTTAGAGTTAATTTCGTCCAGGGTATTTAAACTTTGCTGGTATTGCCTTTCAATATCAACTTGCTGAACCTGAATTTCTTGGATTTTAACGTTGAGTTCGTTAGTTTGGTTTTGACTATCTAAATACTGCCGTTCTGTATTGGCTTGCTCTACTTCTAGCTGTTTTTGTTGGGCTTCCAGATCAGACAGTTGGGCCAGACTATCGAAGTATTCTCGTTGGGCGCTTAACATCACATCAGCACTAACGATTTTTTCCTCATACAATTTGCGCCGAGCTTCTAGCTGTGTTTGTAGTTGTGGCAGTAATTTATTAATTTGTTCTAAGCGATCGTTAAGACCTTCTCGTTTTTGTGTAATAGAATCGAGGCTTCTTTGACGCAAACTCGGTAAAAGTTGTTGGTCGCTACGCAGTCTTTTTTCGATGGCAGCGCGATTTTGAGCGAGTAATCTGAGGTTTTTTTGGCGCAATGTGGGGATGATAGACTCTCGTTGCAAGCTAGCTTTGAGGTTAGCTCGCTGTTTGGCTAGATTCGCCCGTTCTGAATTTAGTCTGGTTGTCAGAACTGAATTGCTGTCTTGGGCTTGCGTTAATAATTCTCTCAGCTTTTTCTCTTCTTGCTGGAGTTGTTGTTCCAGTCCGGGTTGGCTGATGAGACCGATCACATCTCCTTTTTTGATGTTATCTCCAGATTTAATGTTGAGTTCGACTACTGTCCCATCGCTTGGGGCTTGCAATTGTACAACGCTGCGAGGATAGAGCAACACGCCTTGTCCTGAGACTGTAAGGGGCAACCGACCGACTACGCTCCAAACGGCAGCCACAGCCACTAATGATCCCAATCCAGCTAGAGGCAACCAAGCTCTGGGATTGACGACGTTCATGAGCTGGTCGAGCCGCTCTGGTGAGGATAGGCGTTCTAAAGCTTCTTCACGAAATAGTTTGTTTGATGAATCTGACATAATAACTAAGCACTTCTCGTTGACAAAGGTCTAACTGACTTTTAATCGTTTGAGCATCCAGTCAAATCTTGCTCCGCCGAGGGTGAGGTTATCCATGATATCGAGATCGATTTCATCTTCATACTCTGCTCCTAGTTCTAGACTCTGCCCGATTTGGTAGGGAGTGCGCCCGTATCCCAAACGGCTAATTAGTCCTTGCCATCTTCCTGAAAGCAACATGGCAACGACACGGTAGAAGCGAGCTGCGGTACCGATATCCTGCTGTAATTTGATTAGCATTTGTTGTTCGGGAATTTTCAGCAAAATAGAATTTTCTAAGGCTCTCAAGGTGTAAGTTGACATGGGGTTATCTAAGGTGATCGCTTCTCCCAGAATTTCTCCCCGGTAGAGGCGCATGATTTCTCTTTCTAGGGAGTCATCTGTTTGTTCATTGCTTTCTAGTGCAGTGAAGAGGCTGAGGAGCCGATTGGATTGTTGTTCTTTGACGAAGACAGCAATTCCACCTTGGAGGATGATGTAAAGATTTTCAATCTGTTCACCATTTCGGATCAGAACTGTTTCAGCTGATATTTCTTCCAATCTGCCCACCCCTAGCATCCAGTCAACGTCGCTATCGCTGAGTTCGCCAAAAATTAGTGGCACATCCTGTAGTGGGGGAATTTGGCCTTTTTGGTGACGCAAAAAGTGTTGGATGAGTCGCCCAAACCGCTCTGAGAGTAACACTGCAATGCCTCGATAAAATCGCGCCGCAAAACCTAAATCCGCTTCTAGTTGTTCTTGGAGTAACTCATAGGGAACGGCTAGCAAAGCCGAATTTTCTACGGCTCTTACAGTCATTGCGGCTGGGGTGAGTTCGACTACAGGCATCTTGCCTATGACTTCTCCAGGGGAAAAGCGGGCAATTTCTTGTTCTAAATCTTGATCGTCCTCTAGGGCAGCAAAAATATTGCCTAATCTGCCACCTTGGTTTTGACTAATGCTGGCTGTCAGTTCGCCGCTAATGAGCAGGTAGAAAAAATCCGAGGTTCGCGCCTGTTCAATTAAAACATCTCCTGACTGAAGGTTCTGCTGGTGTCCGTTTTGCTTGAGCCATTGGATATCACTATTACTTAACTGTTTGAGAAAAATATCTATCATAAATTTCACCTATTTAATTGGGAATATCTCAACGGTTTCCTTTTACCTAGTTTCGATTTCATGGGCGTTGAAAATAAGTTTTTTTTGATCATTAACGGCTGTTTCTATCAGAGATACTCCTTGCTCAGAGGCTAATTCTTCTAGCCTTAGTGTTGTCAAAGCCATTAATATCGCCATCTCTTCTGGCTTGGTTCTGACTGCGTGGCGATATTCTTGCTCAAACTTTTCTAGATTTTCGGCAGCGTTTTTAACTAATCTTTGTAAAACTTTAAACGCCCCGTCTGAGAGTGGCGGTTCGCCTCGATAATTTTCTAATCTGCCCCCTTGACGATAGGTCGGAAAAGCTTCTAAACCTACAAAATGTAAAAACCAATCGGCCCGATAAGTGGCGATCGCATTTATCATCCCTCGATAATCTGCAATGATCTCGTCGAGGATGTTATTTCGCATCGAGCCGAACCAACGCCGTGTTACATAATGAGTACATTCGTGTTCTAAGCGAATTTTCCCAGAGAGTTCGAGCCATGTTTGCTCGTCAAGTCCTAAATCCGTGGCGGTAACGTTACTATATGCCCCCCGACTGAGCAAGATAAACCGATCTTGATACAGTTCTGGACGCTTAATTAACCTTTGAAACTCGGCTGCCCAATCTCCTTGATGATCTTGATTTTCTAGGAGCCATTGTTGCTGATATTGGTGGACTCGATGCCAATTGTTATATCCTGCTACAATGCAAGCCCCCATTGAATCTGGCACAGGATGGGGTTCGTTGCGTCTGGTCAGTGCTTGGACTAAGCTGGTAAAATCAGGTCGGTTGCCTGCCACTAAGACTGGAATTCCACCTGCTAAGGTTGGATAAATATACAGTTGGAGTTGTTCTGGTTGGAACAACGTCAACCCTGTGGCAGTCTTCATCTGAGTGGTTGATTTCCCTTTGCGCGTTGCGGCGCGATATTCTTCTGTTTCGCTGATACCAGCCATAATGGGAAACTGTAACTGCACTAAGTGCGGTTGCAATGCTGCATAAGCCCCAACGGTGGCGGCATTTTTGGCATATTGCTCCCAAGTAGCAAGATAGGATTCTGACTGCGGTTGGTGCAGTTGCTCTAGCAGAGGGGGAGCGAAGACATTATGATTGTAGGTCAGTAATTCTAGGATTTCTGACTCGCTAGCTCCATAATCTGCCAAAATATCGGCACAAAACTTTAAAGAATTCATTACTACCGCAGAAGCCAACAAAGGTATGTTAGGAATAATATTAAATTAAAAAGATGTTTTAAAATATACTCTATGTTTTATTTTTGTTATGTTTAGCTTAGTTAACAAAATGTCAAAAATTATTTCGATTCATTCTTATCGGGGCGGCACTGGCAAATCTAACACCACAGCTAATCTTGCTACCCTGGTTGCCCGTGAGGGAAATCGCGTTGGAATTATTGATACTGACTTGCCTTCCCCTGGTATTCATATTCTCTTCGGATTTGGGAATAAGCACGGCTATGGCACACTCAATGATTTTCTCTGGGGTAGAAGTAAAATTAGCGATGTTGCCTGTGATGTGAGTCATGTTCTTGAAGGACAGGGAACTCCCACTAGCAAACTGTATTTAGTGCCTGCCAGCGTCAAAATCAATGATATTTCTCGGATATTAAGAGAAGGTTTTGATGCAGAATTATTATTTGCAGGTTATCAGCAGCTGATTAAGGAGTTAAAACTAGATTATCTATTTGTTGATACCCATCCAGGCCTAAGTGAAGAAACGTTACTTTCCTTAACAGTTTCCCAGATTGTGCTGTTAATTTTGAGACCAGATCAACAAGATTTTCAGGGAACAGCTGTAACAGTGGATGTGGCTCGGCGGCTCAAAGTCCCTAATCTGTTTCTCATCGTTAACAAAGCCTTACCTGAATACAACTTTGAGCAAATGTGTCAACAAGTCCAAGCTACTTACAATGTGCCAGTGTTGGGTATCCTACCTGACTCTCCAGATATGCTACGTTTAGCTAGTCAAGGTATCTTTACAATTAAATACAGTAACCATCCTATCAGTACAGTGCTGCAAAAAATGGCTAAACAAATTACTAGCAAGACAGTTACAATTTAATTGTTTTCAGTTACCAGCTAAGTGTCTATTTTTTGGCACTGATGTAAAGTAATAGCTACAGAATATCCCAGCAGTAAACGTGTCTTATTTAATCTACGCTCCTGGAACGCCAAGTGAGAGAGTTTATGAATTAAAGCCAGGGGTTAACACCATTGGTCGCCAAATCGGTAATACTATTGTCTTACTAGAAGAAACCGTATCCCGTTACCATGCACAGATTCACGTCACCGCCAACGGAGTGACTATTCAAGATTGTCAAAGTCGCAATCATACTTTTGTCAATCAAGTGCCAATCAATACCTATCAACTGGGTGATGGTGATGTTATTTGTTGCGGTACAGCTCCGTTCAAATTTGTGCATCACCTAACTACATCCCAGGTGCATCATATCGATGCTAAAGAAGTATTAAGCGGTAATTTCAAACAAATTCCTCTGCCTCAAATGGCAGTTCAACTAGAAAATTTAGTCAACCAGCAGCCTAAAGATGCGTCAATTCTCAAATTTAATACTCACAATAGTGAGCAGAAATCAGTTAACAAACTCAAAATTCTGTTAGAAGTTAGCAAACAGCTCTGTTCTCCTGATGAACCTGAACAAATTCTCCAAAAAATCCTGGATTTGCTGTTTCAAACTATGGGAATTGATCGGGCAGTAATTCTCTTGCTTGACGAAGAGTCTCAACAACTTGAACCAAAAGCTGTGAAGTTACGAGATTATATTAATCATGACCAACAGTTTTACAGTCGCCGGATAGTCAATGTCGCTTATCAAAGTGGGGATGCAATTATTACTCAAGATCCCAAGCACGATCAGCGATTTTCTGATTCTGTCTCTGTTTTTATAGACAAAATTCAGAATTGTATGTGTGTCCCCCTCAAAAACTATCAGGAAACTATCGGGGTGTTATACGTCGATAATTTATCTCCTCTTGTCCGCTATACAGAGGAAGATTTAGAGTTTTTGAGTGCTTTGGCTAACCAAGCCGCAGCTGCGATTCATATGTCTCGCGAATTTCACAAACGAGAACAGAAACTAAAACAACAAGTAATGGAATTACAAATTCAAATTGATCAATCGAGAAAAGAAAGCGAAGTGGCAGAGATTGTTAACCAGGATTTCTTTCAAAATTTGCAGCAACGTGCCGAGCAACTTAGAAACAACAATAATCCTATTTGAAACAAGGGAATAGGGATAAATGCCCCATACCCATGTTCATGTTTGTTTGTAGATTTTTCCCATAATTCTAATTAGAAAAATATCCAATACCATATCCGACTTCGGTAAAACTTGGCTTAGTCCACTGTCCGAATGTTTTGGTAAAGCCTGCGAGCAAAGCTGTGAAAATATTTGTGATCTCTGCTAATGTTGATGAGAATTCAGGAAAGTTTTCAATTGGATGAGGTAATTGGGCTGCCAATTCTAAAAGACTATAAAATTCTTCTAACAGCTGATCGTTTTCTAATTTGGTAATTTCTTGGTAAAAATTATCTTTAGCAAATTCCCAGAATTTTGTATTGAAGCGAGATCCCATCGTATAATGCCAGCCAACAAATATGGAAATCTTATAAGCGTAGTTGAGAAAATATTGATTGAATACTCTCAACTGGGTTTCATCTAATTTCTCTCGCTGATCAACTTTAGCAAAAGCACGAAGCACCCAACAAGATATTGCTTCTACTTGTTGCAAAATATATCCGATGGCGGTTGCTTCTAAAGGTTCAATAAATGCAGATGTATTGCCAATTTTAAAAACAGCGCCATCAAAACAATTGCGTACAGTAAAATTAGGAAAATTTATATTTTTAGGCTGTCCACTGTAGGTAATTTTTTCATGCAGAAAAAATTCATCAAAATCTGCTTCTATTTCGCTAAGAGAATTAAGATTACGGTTATAAATGTAACCATAAGATGTGCGATTGGTAAGCGGAATTGTAAAAATCCAACCATGAGGTCGAGCGATACTTCTAGTAGCAGATTGATACTTCAACAAATGGCTGCCCATTTTTAGCTCAATCAGATGATCATTATCTCCTGGAGTTTGGCGAATTAAAGCTGCATTGGTAGGAATCCAAGACATTTGAATGTAATCATCATCAAAAGATTTGGGAAAACCACGCGCGTCAATTGCCAAATCGACTTCTAGATTAGTATTATTTGCGAAGATTATATTGGCTGAAATTCCGTTACTTTTAACATCAATCACCTGGCAATCAATTTTTGTAGCACAAATATACTCTTGGAGAAGATTCACGATTTCAACGGCAGAAATATGATAAGCATACGTCTCACCGACGGGGTAAAAATGATGAAAAAACTGTTCGTGTTCGACTCCCCAATTTTCAAAACTAATACCAAATTTACGAGTAATATGGCATCGTTTTTCTAGTTCGGCATAGCTCAAGTTAGTAATTTTATCTAACCATGTTAAAAAGTACGGTATTGTACCTTCCCCTACCCCAATTGTGGGAATAGTAGAGTCATAAATATGATACAGGTTAAACTGAGGAAAATGTTTGCTGATATGTGATGCTGCAATATATCCTGCTGTGCCTCCACCAATGACAGCAATTTTCATAGTATTTTATACTCCAAATTTAATAGTCCTATAAATAATACCAATTCGCAATTCGCAATGGACTAACGTCCCGCTCCGCTAACGCAATGGGCTAACGCCCCGCTCCGCTAACGCAATTAAAAACTTAGATGCAGCAAAGCTTTCAGGGTTTAGATCTGTATCAGGTTTTGCGTGAAATGGTATAAGAAATGGGGGTATAGGGTAAAAACTAATGAGTAATGATTATTGACTATCGTATCTACCGGGAGCCAGGATATTATTAGGGTCTAATTGCTTTTTCAAGTTTCTAATTAACTGATCATAATCATCTGTGGCGACAGGTAAAGAATTCATCGATTGAATCCCTAACCGATAAGGAATATATCCTGATTGCAGCAAGAATTGTAATAGCTGATCGTGACATGACATAGCTCGATGATCTGCGTCAGATTCATCGCGATCATACATAATAGCAATAAACATTTTGACACTTCTACTTGTTGCACAACTCATGGCAATATTTGGCTCAAATCCATAGGATTTAATTGTCGATTCAATGGTTGTTAAGACTGTGACAATTTGCTTTCCATCGAAAGGAAATAGTGGACAAAGCCAAAGAACACCACAAGCATCTCTATCGGGATCGAGATGAGAAGGAATTTTGATTTTCTTGCGCCAATAAGTGCTTTTAATGTTGAGTTCACTAGGAACACCAAGGCCTAAATCTGATGATTCACTGCTATCGTCATCGTCTCTAAAAAATATTTGAGCTACTTGTCCAGTTAATGCTTCCTCAATTATTTTTCGTACTGCTAATCCTTGTTCTCGACTGGCGCAATATAAACTTCCACTGCCAACCCAAGGTTCGACACCTTTTAAATCTTTGAGGGAAAAAGGTGTTTTTCCGCCTAAAAGTTGCCAGGGATATCGCCCTTCTCTGGCTAAAACTTTGTAGCAATTCCAAAAACTAAAACAGTTTTCCTGAATTGTACCTTGCAGTATTAATTTTTGAATAATATCTATAAGTTTTTCTAACGAATCATGATCTTTAACAATACAATTAAAAGATTGATAATCTTTGGGTATGGGTGTTAACCACACAGTCATTTGAGTAACTATTCCCAAATTAGACTGAGCAAATATGCCATCTAGGGAAGGGCCGACTCCCCAACGACTCACAGATGTAGTTTTGGCGTGGGCAAACCGTCCAAATCCAGTATGAATAAGTTCCCCCGTTGGTAAAACTACCTCAAAACCACAAACGTAACTAGCGCGATCGCCATAAGGCCCAAAGCCATCTCCTCTTTCTAGGGCATTGCCGATTAAACTAGCATAGGGAGAACCGCCAATCACAGACAGAAATAAGTTGGACTTAATATCACGCAAGTATTCATATACTTGTTGAAAGGTGACTCCAGGTTCTACAGTGATGTAAGCCAGCTTTTCGTTATATTCAACAATGCGGTTCAGCCTGCTCAAATCCATCACTACACAGTTATCTTGAACAGGAACTCGTGAACCCAAGCCCCAATTTTTGCCCCGACTGATAGGATAAATGGGAGTTTGATATTGATTCGCAATTCTGACGCATTCTTGTACTTCTGTGCGATCGCCTGGACGAATCATTGCCAGCACTCGCTGTTTGGTGGCAAATGTTGCTGTTTGGACAGCACCAATATTTGCTTCGTCTGTTAAAACATTCTCTGGTTGTAGGAGTTCTTGCCAAGCTTTCAGTACATCCATCAGATTTTTGCTCTTGCTTAACGTTGGGCGATCGCGTGAGTTTTATTTGAGAACATGATTAACTCTCAGTTTATTACTCACACTCATGGCTGAATTCATAAAGACTAATTAAATTACTCTAAACCAATAAATTAAATTAGTTGAAATTTTGAGCTTTGTCTGAGATATCAATTAAAAACATCTTAAAAAAAAGGATAAAATTTTAGCTTAATTAAAAATTGTAATTTTAAAGTTAGGCAAGAGAAAGGGTTTCATGACTGGAATGATATAAACCCTTTTCTCTTGGACTATTGTATGACTTACCTCTAACGTAACCAAAACCTACTCAATGAATCGAGCTAGCAAGTCAAAACTGCACCGTGCTGTAGAGTTATCACAACTAGGAACTACCAGCCACCACCCCATCTGATCCTAATTCTCCAGTTGTCGAACAGTCCACCTGCAACAGCTTCCAGGGCTTCTTCTGATAATTCTCCTTCGGCTCCTTCTATTAAGCCACGTTCAGCTAGGAAAGCTTGTGCTTCTTCTTCAGTAAAGCTAAAACCATTGTCAGCACCAATTTTCACAGCTTCTGCATATCCACTAGCACTTTCTAGTTTCTGTTGTAAAGCTGCATCTTCTCTAGCAGCTTGGAACATTTGTTCAACAGCTTCTTTAGACATTTGAATTCTCCTAGTAATTATTTAACCAGATTGAATTTATGTTTTCTGAATCAAATCATCAGAAATCAGACATAATCCTTTTATAATCCAACCGTTATTGAACCGCAATCTGGATAAGTTCTTAAAAATTCAGGAGTTCGTTGCAATTTTTTTTTGCAAGTTGATAAAAGTTATGGAAAGTTCAGGATGTTGATTTTGAGTTGAGATTTACAACTCTAGTTCGTAAACTTTTTTAACACGTATCTTACCTTTTTTTTAAATACATTTAGAATGCAATTTATAGTGGTTATTTACTAAAATAATACCCATAAAACCAAAAAAAATCATGAAAACTATCATATTTGAAGAGCATTCTGCTGTCTTACCAGAGTGGAAGCAGCAGAGAATTCAAGGTAAGACTTTAATTTATTTAGATGCACATATAGACCTTCAGGTAGTCAGCCAGAAGCGCATGGCCGCACTAGAAAATTGTACGACGGCTGAGGAATTAGCTAAATTAGATAAGCCCCATCATATGCTGCCCGATCGCGGTTACAGCTATAGTATTGAAGATTTCTTATATCCGGCTTATCGCTTGGGCATGATTTCACGTTTGATTTGGGTGAATCCCCCGCAACAACAAGAGCAAAATCAGGAAGGAAAAACCCAAGAGATTCTCGGCAAGTTGCAATCAATGGAAGGACTCAGCCTGGAAGATTTAGCGAGTTTTAAGCTAGTTGGTAATATCGTAGAAGGCAAATTGCTGGGATTGGATGTAGTTATTTGCGACTATCGCGATCTAGCTCAATTGCAGCTGCCAGAAGACAGCTTAATTGATATCGATATCGACTATTTTATTGAATTGCCTGCTGACGAACCTTGGATCGATCCGCAAGAGGTATTTACTAGCTTGCAACAGTTGCCTTTAACATCCGATTTTGTGACTATCACTCGTTCAGTTAGTAGTGGCTACACACCATTGCGTTATCGGTTTTTTGCAGATTATCTTGCTGCTTTGTGGCAAGGCGATCGCCAAAATTCCAGCCATTACTCGCGCTTATTCGATCTCGACAAAAAATTGCGACAAGGAGACGCTGGATCTGTTGTCACTGGTTGCCTGGAGGAACTACAACAGTTCCCTAACTGTGCTGCAACTTACTACCTACTCAGCCTAGCAGAATCCCATCCTGAACTTACCCAAGACTATCAAAACCAAGCGGCCAGTTTAGATGCTAATTATCGGGATAGTGTTCTACGTTCCATCAGCGAATTAGCAAGTCGTAATTTAGAATTTGAGCGGCAAAACTTAGAAGAATTGGAACAACGTCTAGAAGTAAGCCAAGTGAATCAACAGGAATTGGCGATCGCTCACTTTACGTTAGGGCTGTTGTATAGCAAATTGGGTGATTTGCGCCCGGTGTTCAAGCACCATCAAATTTACAAGAAAATAGGCGATCGCCACCCCCAACTCAACTTTAGGTTAGGAAATTTGCTTCTACAAGCAGGATATCCCCAACGTGCAGCCAACTTTCTGCACGCCGCATTACAAGATGATATGACGGCCTGTGGCGCTCATTCATTACTCGGCAGAATTTACGCCAAACAAGGCAATTTAAAACAGGCGTGCGAGCATTTCTTGAAGGTAAGCGAACTAATGCCAGCATTTAGTCCCCCTGTGAACGTACTCGCCAAAATTTACCACCAGATGGGAGACGAATCTAATTCTCAAGCTATGTCTAAAAAATATCAACGCATCCAGCTTGCTGCTGCAATGTTAGTTCAAAAATTAGCAAATTAATTCTAGCTTTTAAGAATATGGAAATTCATGTAATTGGACACGCCTCTCTTTTCGTTAAAACACAAGATTGTCAAATTTTAATGGACCCAGTTCTCTGGGACCCACACCAAGAAGGCTTATTTGATATTTGTCCACAGAGAGAAGTGATTCATGAAAATATTCCAGAATTTGATGTATTAATCATTTCCCATCAACACTTAGATCACTTTCATATTCGTTCTCTGGCTTATTTACCAAAAAACGTCGATGTACTAATTCCCGAAGACAAATTGATAGAAGACTGTCTGCGTCAATTAGGATATTCTTATATCTACACTTTAAAAGATTTTAATCAAGTAAAATTTGGTTCCACAAGTTTGTTAACCACTCGTTCAGAAAACCGAGTACCTGAATATGGTGTCATCTTTACTGACGAATCAGGATGTTTTTGGAACCAAGTTGATACAGTTGTGAGTCTTAATACTATTCGTCTGATTAAATCTCGCTATGAAAAAATAGATTTCCTCTTAGCGACATGGCAACCAATGTTAGAGATGAACTATCAGATGAATATGAGTTTGTCTTTTCCCTATTATATTTATGGCAAGTTAATCGAGACGATTAGTACGATTCAGCCCAAAGCCGTAGCTCCCGGTTCTAATGCTTTTAGATGTAATGGTGGTGCTTCATGGCTGAATAAAATTGTATTCCCGGTAACGCGAGAACGGTTTTGTCATGATATCAAAATTGCTTGTCCAGAAATAGGTGAAAATATTTTTGCGTTAGATCCTGGCGATATTTTAAATTTTGAGCATGGCGAATTTAATCATTTAACAGGTCAATGCAAATTTGTCAACAAAATTTCTGATCAGAGAGCAGATTTGGATTTTTCACCAGTGCAAGTCGGGAATGAAATGATAGATGGTAATCCCGATAATTATGATCTCGATTATATGCAGGAGGTAATTTGTCAAGAAATTAGTGTTAATCTAGCTGAATTTATTAATAAAAATAAAAAGTTTCTGTTTATAGAGCATTGCCGATGGCAGGTGATTTATCAATTGGAAATCATTTTTCCTGATGGCTCGAAAATTTGGAATTTTGATTTTTCAGAACCCAATATTCAAGCTCAAGTCGGTAGAAATCCTTTAGCAAATCTATTTACTTATATGACTGCTTCCAGTCTTTATGGAATTTTAAAACAACTTAAAGGTTGGGATTATGCTAATCTTGGTGGTTACTATCGCAGATTTCAAAAAATATACTTGCCCACTTCACAAGGAATCATTAAACCAGATGAAGAACAAATGTCTGATCCCCTTGCTTTGAAATTTCCTTACCGTCAGATATTAAAGAAGGTATTAGATCAGGAAATCGCTCAATGGAGTCATGAAAATAGCAATGGGGAAAAACCCAGCGAACCCAGAAAGGTGATGATGCGGATGGGTAATACTCTTATCAAGTTATAGCAGGGGATTGCAGACAGAGAAGACAGCACATGATCTAATCTACTGCACCTAAAAATTTTAAGGCTTCTCGTTGTACATCTGTTAATCCTTTTGCTCCTGTAATACACATACCTTCATAAGGTCGTTTTGTTCTCAAAATATCTAGGCATTTTCCTGTATGAATATCCCACAGTTGAATCGTTTCATCTTGACCACCGCTTGCCACAATCTCCCCATTGGGACTAAAAGCCACTGACCATACCCAACTTTGATGAGCTGGGATTGTTTGCTGACATTTACCTGTATTGATATTCCAAAACTTCACGGTTTGGTCGCAACTACCACTAGCCAAAATTTCCCCATGAGGACTAAACGCTACTGACTGTACCCAACTTGTATGACCCCGTAATGTTTCTAAACATTCTCCTGTAACGACATCCCACAAGCGAATAGTACAATCACAACTCCCACTCGCTAAAAGTTTACCATCGGGACTAAAAGAGATACCTTGTACCCAGCTAGTATGTCCTACCAGCGTATTGATACATTTACCCGTGGCAACATCCCACAGTTTAATAGTTTTGTCTTCAGAAGCACTGGCTAAGGTAGCTCCATCGGGACTAAATTGCACAGACCATAGCCAACCCTCATGTCCCTTGAGAGTTTTTAGGCAGTTTCCCGTAATGATATCCCATAACTTGATGGTGTAGTCACCACTGCAACTAGCTAGTGTGAGTCCATCGGGACTAAAGGCCACTGAACCAATCCAACGGCTGTGTCCTTGCAAGGTTTTCAGGCATTGACCCGTATTCACATCCCAAAGCTTAATAGTATAGTCACTGCTGCCACTAGCAAGATGTTTGCCATCGGGACTAAAGGCGACAGAACAAACCCATCCGCGATGTCCTTCTAAGACCATAGAATCGGGGGGAGTTTTGACAGAATCAGCCTTTTCCAGATTCCACAAGCGGACGGTTTTATCTTCACTACCACTGGCTAGGGTTTTGCCGTCGGGACTGAAGGCGACTGATTGAATCCAACTACCGTAACCTTGCCAAATGTCGATGCAGCTACCCGTGCTAACTTCCCACAGTCGCACAGACCGATCTTCTCCACCAGTAGCTAAGATTGTGCCATTGGGGCTAAAGGCAACAGATGTCAAAAGACTGTTGTGACCGTGTAGAGTTTTGAGGCTTTGTCCATCAGCAACACTCCACAGCCTGACTGTGTGATCACCACTACCACTAGCCACCAGCTTACCATCGGGACTAAAGGCGACCGATCGCAATCTTTGGGTATGTCCGGTTAAGGTTCGTAAACATTTGCCAGTGTCGGTTTCCCAAATTTTGAGGGTGCGATCGCCACTACCACTGGCTAGCAGTTTACCATCGGGGCTAAAGGCGATCGCCCGCACCCAACGATGATGTTCTAATAGGGTTTGCCGACATTCACCCCTATTCACATCCCAAAGCTTAATACTCTTATCTTCACTGCCACTGGCGATCATTCTGCCATCAGGAGAGAAAGCGACAGACCAAACATAACTTTCATGTCCTAACAAAACTTGGAGACATTCACCAGTGTTAGCATCCCAAACCCTAATTGTGGCATCACTACCGCCACTAGCTACAAGCTTGCCATCGGGACTAAAGGCGACTGAACGCACTCGCTGATGATGCCCTACAAGTGTTTTCAGACAACTGCCGTCGAACACGTCCCATAGTTTCACAGTATGATCGCTGCTAGCACTACAAAGCATTTTGCCATCGGCGCTAAAAGTAATCGAATGTACCCACCCGGCGTGTCCTTTACAGCTGAGAATTAGCTGCCCATTGGCAATTTCCCTGAGATGAATTTCCCCATTCACATCGCCAGTAGCCAGTAATTTACCATTGGGACTAAAGGCTAGAGATAAAATGCTAGTTAACTGTTTGGCAAATACTGATTGACTAAGATCGGCGTGAGTAAAATTAACATTGTGGAGGTTGGTTTTTTGTAAACAGCCAGACCAAACAGTTAAGTTAGAGAAGTCATAACCCGTGAGTTCCACTTGTAAGTGACATAAGATATTAATGATATTTCCCGCCGCATATCCGGGTTCTAAGTTCACGTTATCTCGCAAATCTGCAAGAATTTTTTGGCATTTTCTGGCAATTTTTTCAAGATTTTTATAGGATGTTAACAACCTCTCTGCTAAAGGTTGGATAAATAGCTTCATCTGAACTTGTTTGAGATATTCTTTAGCTGCTGATTTTACTAAAGGGTATTGGTTTAATAAGCGAATATTTTCGCTCTCTATCTCTGCAAAAATTTGCTCAACTATCTTATTTTGTAAATATTCTCTAACTACAGGTTGTAAGAAGAACTTTTTGTTTTTTTTCTCCAGCAGGGAGCGATGCAAAAGAGATTGAACAGTTTCAATGATGATTCCAGGGGAAATTTCGGGAATTATCCCCGCGCTCAAATCGCTCTCATAGATTGCTTCTTGTTCGATAGTTAGCCAGTATAAAAAACTCTTTTCTGAAAAAAGCAAGCGATTAAATTGTTGATCTAAAATCCCGTTAATCTCTCCTAGAATCAATGATTTATTTCTAATAAATTCGGAAATATTGCCATTATATAAATCCTTGGCGATTGCCGAAACAATTTTTAAGGCTAAGGGATTACCACCATAGTTGGTAATAAATTCTTCATAAGATGCTTCGGATTCTAAAAAACATCCTTTGAGTTGTAAAAGTTGTTGTCCTGCTTGAAAATTTAGTCCTTCTATTTTTAAAGAGCGAACTGGTAAGGTTTCTCCTTGCATGAAGGTAATTTCTTTCGGTTTCTCTCTCGTAGTCAAGAGCAAGCAACTGTGATGATGGCATTCTCCTAACCTTTGGAAAAACATTCTGTAGTCTTCGTAGCCTTCTTGATATTGACCTGCTAAGACACCACCTCTCAAAATTGTCTCAACATTATCTAATATTAATAAACACCGTTTTTTTTTCAAAATTTGCATCAGAGTAGAAATTTGCTCCTCAAGTCTGATGGGTAAATTGTTTTCTTCTCCTTGTGTCAAAAATTTCAGGAGTTCCAGGGCAAGTTGTTGTAACGGAGGGGCAGGAACTAGCGATCGCCAAATCAAATATTCAAAATGATCCTGAATTTTTTCGGCCAACTTAACGCTGAGATGGGTTTTGCCGATTCCTCCCATACCTAGCAGAACTACCAAGCGACAGCCATCACCGACTATCCATTGTTTTAGGGTTGCCAGTTCTTCAGTCCGATTGTAGAACACGGAAACATCAGGTGCATCTCCCCAGTCTTGGTATCTTGTCATCTCGCATACAGGGGTGTTGACTATATCTGGCGTGTCGATCACCTGCTCACTCAAAGTTGTCAACGGTAAACTGTCCTCAACAACAGCAGTAACATCTGTTTGATGCAATCGCCTTTCTAAGGCCGAGCGAAAATTGCTTTTACTCACTTTTTCACCGCAAACCTCCGACAGCAGCTGCCATAACTTCGGACCAATATCCTGCTTCAGATAATTCACTGAATAGCCATAGGTTTTGGCGATATCATGGTAGCGTAAGTGCGGATCTGACCAAGATGAATGCAGAAGTAGCCTTTGCAAATCACTTAGATGCTTACCTTTTTTCTCAAAGATTAAAGTGTCAACAAAGGCTAAGGCTTGTTGAACGTCCATAAATTATAGATTTGTTTTAAATGAAGTAACAAAAACAGAAATATCAAGTTTTTTAAGTTTACTCATTCCCTAAGTCCGGTCTTTCTGCGGTGATAGTACCTCAGATTAGTCTGTTTGTCTCGACACGGTTAGGTTCTCAGCGAAGTTTTTATTATTTTATCGTACAGACGTACATATCAGTGGAATTTCGGAAAATGTGGCAACTCCACTCCTCAAGAAAGAAGCTACATTCACTGATACGGAGTGTGGTCGGTAGCAACCTCAAAGCATTATCTCCCCCCAGGGTTGATAAATAATTTTGCTTAATTGCTTCAAAAGCACATCACATAATTTTCGCTTTTTTGACTAAAATCGTTTATGTTTTTGCGTAAATTTACTGTCATTTTTCTGTTTTTCCTCAATCATTAAAAAGCTCACTGAAAAAATAGATCCATACTTAGTACCGCCTCCCTAACAAACTGAAGTCTGGGGGTACGCAAACGTTTGCGTAGCGTCTGGTACGGAAGTCAGCCTTTGCCGACTATCTAAAACTCGCCTGTGCGGGTTTAGTTTGTATAGGCGTGATTGCCAATCGTCCGGTGTTTCTTGCCAAAGTGGATGCTCCCCAACAGAAGACCTTTAAAAAAATAACTTAGCTTGGTCTATTCAAAATTTTGATTGTTTTAATTAAATTTTTATTTGCGCTTGGCCACTGATTATACTAAAACTTGTCCAAAACCTAAATTAATGAATAGAAACTGTAATACTGGCATACTCCCCGCATCGCCCTTTCCTTGAATACGCAACGCTACCGCGAACGGGACAGCTTAAAAGGGAACAAGGAACAGGCAAGAGGCAACAGGGAAGGTGTTGGACGGGGACTGTTACCCTGCCCAACACAATCGCTCCAAGGGGCGTTGGCATTCCCCACCCTATAATGATTGAGAATGGTTCAAAATATCAATCATCAGTGTTAATCGTGTGTTAAAAATGTCGCCTTATGCCTTTTTTTACATAAGATAAGTAGTATTTGCATTCATGATGATTTTGCGTTATCTAACTTGTTAAAATTCCTAATTTTAACAAGTTAGATATGTATACGCTAAAAATCACACTCTGATATTTCACACAAAAATCCGCAAATATACCAAGTATAATATTACGCATTTGATTTATTCTTGGTAGTTAAGAAGACTAATGTCAAAGAGAGCGGCCGCAAGTCCTAGATTTGTCTAATTTGTTTGGGAGGGGAAACAAATAACAGGATTTACAATAGACATCTCCAAAAAAGAATGTAGAGACGTTCTATAGAACGTTTCTACAAGGTTTCTGGAAAACGCATATTTAATTTCTGGAGATGTCTAATGGCAGAACCGACTGGTAAATGAGTATCTTCCTCTAGAGGATTGTCCATTGTGAAGAACACCAGTAACCTCATACATTGTCATTGATCTGGGTAATATAGCTGTTGTGGAAATTGAAGAAGGCAGGAGGCAGGAGGCAGAGGGCAGAAGGTTTTGTTTAGAAGGGGATTCCGACCCCTCCTAAACAAGAGCCACCAAA
This sequence comes from Nostoc sp. PCC 7524, assembly GCF_000316645.1. Taxonomy (NCBI): domain Bacteria; kingdom Bacillati; phylum Cyanobacteriota; class Cyanophyceae; order Nostocales; family Nostocaceae; genus Nostoc; species Nostoc sp. PCC 7524. Next base: position 808,881 of record NC_019684.1, on the reverse strand, counting down.
TTTTCAATTTGGTGGGGGTCTTAAACCCTTGCTCCCTACCCTGCGGGAACCCCTTCGGGGAATGGTCGCGGCAGAGGACAGAGGCCAGTATTCCTTCTGCCTCCTGCCCTCTGCCCTCTGCCTTTCTTGATAAAAGCTAAAAGTTAACGCCTAGTGTAATGAGTATATTGCAAATCAAAGATCCAAAGACATGAGTGTGTGAGAGGAAACGATGTCTGGTAAAGAGCGAGAAAAAATACGCCACCTGTTAGTTGTTCAGGACTTACAAGGACAACGAACTATACCTTTACAAGAGGCGACATATTCTATTGGACGGCATAGCAGTAACGCCATTGTCCTTCATTCTCGCTCAGTATCAAGGCAGCACGCCATTTTATTGCGGGTAACTCTTCCTAAAACTGAGCAATATAGCTTTCGGATTATTGATGGTAACTTCAAGGGACAAGGCAGTACCAACGGCTTAATTGTGAATGGCAACAGATGCGTCTCCCATAATCTCCAACATGGAGATGTCATCACCTTTGGTTGCAACCAAGCTCAGGCTAAATACTATGCTATTTCCAATCTATCAGAACAGGCCTTTTCTGAATCGGTTAACGTCGAAGACTTATCAGATTTTCTATCTGAGCAATCTAGTCCTGTCCAACCTTTTCAAACCGCAATAGTTGATCCTGAATTTGAAGGAGCTACCGAAACGGCTCTAGCTCGTTTAGCATCTTTTCCTGAACTCATCCCCAATCCCATCATTGAGACAGATTTAGAGGGTAACTTAACTTATCTCAATCCAGCCGCATCTGTGAAGTTTCCCAGATTGAGGGAGTTGGGAAAACACCATCCCATCTTAAAAGAAATCATCACTGAAGTAAAAAGCCGTAAAGTTAATTCTTTTGTCCGAGAAGTCACCTTTGGTCAAAAAGTTTTTGAACAATCCGTCCATCATTTAGCGGAAAGTGATTTAATTAGAACTTATATTATCAGAGATATTACTGAGCAAAAGCAAGCGGAAGCAGAACTGCGCCAACGCGATCGCTTACTGCAAGCAGTGGCAGAAGCAGCCAATTATTTGCTTGTAGAAATGGACTACGAAACTGCCCTAGAAAAAGCCCTGGCTGTACTAGGTGAAGCAGCCCAAGCAGATCGTGCTTATCTATTTAAGAATCATCTCCATCCCCAAACAGCAGAAATAGCAGTCAGCCTGCAATGTGAATGGACACGCTCACCTTTAGAATCCTCACAACATCACTGGCAAAATCAAGTTTATCAGTCTCCGGCTTTATCACGTTGGTATACTGTTCTATCTAGTGGACAGTCAATTCAGGGACTGACTCAGGAATTTCCTGTTGCCGAAACTGAAATCCTGATGCGAGACAGTATTCAATCCCTGCTGTTAGTGCCACTGCGGTTAGAAGACCAATTTTGGGGTGCTTTGGGTTTAGCGGATTGTCACCAAGAGCGTGTCTGGTCAAAGCAAGAAGAATCTACACTATTAACAATGGCAGCTAGTATCAGTGGCGCTTGGCAACGTCAGCAGGTAGAAGAAAAGATTCGTTACCAAGCCCTTCATGATTCCCTGACTGGACTGCCCAATCGGTTATTGTTTGATCAACTACTGGTTAAAGCTTTAGCCAATGCTGCCCGTAATCACGAAAGTCTAGCCGTCATCTTCCTGGATCTTGACCGCTTTAAGATTATTAATGATACCTTGGGTCACACCTTGGGCGATCGCTTACTCCAAAACGTAGCGCAGAGATTACAAGCATCTCTGAGAGCCGGAGACACGGTAGCACGTTGGGGGGGAGATGAATTTACTATCCTCTTACCCCGCATTAATTATCTGGAAGAAGTTAACCAAGTCGCCTGGAGAATATTAAAGGCCTTCGAGAAAGTTTTTTGTTTGGAAGGACATGAATTATATGTCAGTGCTAGTTTAGGGATTGCCTTACTAGATGAACATAGTCAGGATGCGGAAACTTTGATCCAGCACGCAGATACAGCTTTGTATCATGCCAAGGATGAAGGAAGAAATAACTATCAATTTTATAGTACATCCTTGAGTGACAAGACTCCTGATATTTTAAATTTAGAGAAGAATTTACGCTATGCCCTAGAAAAGCAAGAATTCACGGTGTACTATCAGCCCCAAATTAATATTCACACCGGAAAAATTACTGGTATGGAAGCCTTGTTACGCTGGCAGCATCCAGAAATGGGAATCGTAGCACCTAATGTTTTTATTCCCTTAGCAGAAGAAAGTGGATTAATTATCCCGATTGGAGAATGGGTATTGCGGACAGCCTGTAAGCAAAATCGAGCTTGGCAAGAGGCAGGATTTCCCCCTTTAATCATTGCCGTGAATCTCTCCCCTAAGCAGTTCCGCCAACCAAATTTAGTAGTAATTGTTGCCGAAATTCTTGCAGAAACAGGGTTAGCAGCGCAATTTTTAGAGTTAGAAATTACAGAAACAACCGCTATTGAAGATATAAATTTCACCAAAAAGGTATTGCATGATTTGGAACAGATGGGTGTGCATCTGTCAATTGATGACTTTGGTACAGGTCATTCATCCCTCTCAAGGTTACAACTTTTACCACTGCATAATCTCAAAATTGATAGTTCTTTCATTCGCGAGTTGACTACAGATGTGAGGGTAGCGCATATTGTCAAAGCGATCGTCACTTTAGGTAGAAGCTTAGGGTTAAAACTTACCGCCGAAGGTGTAGAAAAGCCAGAAGAACTGGAGTTCTTAAAATCTATCCATTGTGAAAATGTACAAGGTTTCCTGTTCCATAAGCCCCTATCTGCTGATAAAGCTACGGAAATCCTTCAGGGAGTGGGGACTGGGGAGTGGGGACTGGGGATTGGGGATTGGGGATTGGGGCATTGAGAAATGATTCTACCTTGTCTTCCCTACTCCCAGCCTATTCCAAATTTTATGTATGATGCGATCGCTGTAGCATTAGATATAAAAATTTATGAATCAGGCACAAATAGAAGATTATTGGCAAAGTTATTTAACGATGGTTGCAGGTGGTAACTCATCTAGCGATGAGCAATATGATGCAGAACCATTTGGAGACAATCTCCAGCTAGCAGATGAACTGGGTAAATTGGTGTTAGTAGGAGTTAAAACTGCTACTTGTTCAGCACTATGGGAATGGGAGGCTGAGGGCAGCCCACTTCCAGAGGTGGGATTAAAAACAATTGTGCTTGATGGCAAAAACAAACCACTCTGCATCATTGAAACTACAGAGGTGAAAATTAGAGCTTTTAGAGAAGTAGATGCCCAGTTTGCCTATGATGAAGGTGAAGGCGATCGCTCCCTTGATGCTTGGAGAACAGCACACTGGGAATATTTCTCCCGTGTATTACCCCTGATTGGAAAAGAACCAACATCTGATATGCCCTTAGTCTGTGAGCGTTTTCGGGTAGTGTACAAATGAGGTAAAAAACTCAGACAATATCCGGGCTTGTGGTAGTTTAAAGTTACATTTGCGAAATATAACTTTACCTTCATGACTGGAGAGCATAGCCTTGGGAATAGAACTACGCAGTTTCGTATTTCTCGACAGCCTGCAACCACAACACGCAGCATACATAGGAACAGTAGCCCCAGGCTTCCTACCCTTACCAGGTGATACATCACTATGGATTGAAATCTCCCCTGGTATCGAAATTAATCGAATTACAGATGTAGCCCTCAAAGCTGCTTCCGTTCGTCCTGGGGTGCAGGTAGTGGAAAGATTATATGGATTATTAGAAGTGCATTCAGGCTCTCAAGGGGAAACGCGGGCAGCAGGGCAAGCAATTTTAGCCACACTAGGAGTTAAAAGAGAGGAATGTCTCAAACCCCGTGTTGTTTCTAGCCAGATTATTCGCAACATAGATGCTTATCAAGCACAACTAATCAATCGCACCCGCCGAGGACAGCTACTACTGGCAGGGCAAACGTTATATGTCTTAGAAGTTGAACCTGCTGCTTACGCTGCTCTAGCTGCCAATGAAGCGGAAAAAGCCGCATCAATTAATATCTTGGAAGTGCAGGCTGTGGGAAGCTTTGGACGATTGTATTTGGGTGGAGCAGAACGGGATATTCTCGCAGGTGCAGCCGGGGCAAAAGCCGCGATTGAAAATGTAGCTGGACGGAGTAGTTCCCCAATTGGCCGTCAGGAGTAGGAGAGCAGGGGGAGCAGGGGAGGTACGGGAAGAAAAACAGACTGATTTGAACACTAATCAAGGAGAGTAGAGAGTAAATGGCAAATGTAGAGCATCTGGCTTTATTACAAGCGGGTGCAGTCCAGTGGATTGAATGGAGAAAAACATATCCCCAAATTGAACCAGACTTGAGTGCCGCCAACCTGCAAAAAAACAACCTTAGAGGCGCTAACCTTCAAGGTGTAAATTTAAACAAAGTAGATTTAAGTCATGCTTTACTGGTACGTGCTAACCTCAGTCATGCTAACATCAGTAGTGCCAATCTTTACCGAACTAAACTAAGTGAAGCTAACTTAAGAGCAGCTAATTTGAGTGTGGCTAATTTGCGCGAAGCTGTACTGACTCAGGCTGATTTAAGCCAGGCTACTCTCATCGGCTCTGATTTGAGTGGGGCTAATCTCAGAGGTGCAACTCTCACCAATGCTAACTTGATTGGGACTGAGTTAAGCGGTGCTAATTTCAGGGAAGCTGATTTAGGTGCAGTTCAATTAAATCGAGCTAATCTTGGTTTTGCCAACCTCATAGAAGCTAACTTAATTGAGGCTGATATCAGTGAAGCCAACTTATTTGCAGTAGACTTAATGGGCGCTTATCTCTACAAAGCCAATCTATATAAAGCGCGTCTCAATCAGGCTCATTTGGGCGGTGCATATTTATTGCGGGTGGATTTAACAGAAGCTGACTTAAGTGGTGCTGACTTGGGATGGACAAATCTTAAAAATGCTAACCTCAGAGGAGCTAATCTGAGCGGTGCTAACCTCAGAGGAGCTAATCTGAGTGGTGCTAACCTCAGTGGTGTAAATTTTCACAATGCAATTATGCCCGATGCTTCCAGGCATGAATGATGTCATTACACCACCGCTCACTTTATTTACCGTAGAAAACTCTAGCATTACCGAATCCGCGATCGCGCAGAAACTTGTTTACCCTTGTGGCTTCAGCTCGTTGGTTAAAAGGCCCCACGGCTACGTGTGGCCCTAGCGGTTGTGTTCTTTGATTGACCAAACTGTATAAACCAGTAATTTGTCTAACTTGGCCGGCAATTGTGGGTAAATCCTGGGATTTTGCCGGAATAGTTACATAATACCTAGGTCTGTTACTGACATTATTGCTATTGGCAGGATAATTAGAATAATCAGGTGTTTGCTGTCCACTAGAAAATCCGGCAATACTAGCACCATAAATACCCATAGACTGTAATTCTAAGACTCGTTGTTGAGCATTAGATAAACTATTAAACACTCCTGCCTGCACTACAGAACGTCCGTTGTATTGCCTAAGATAAGCTGTAGGTTCAACTCGACGTACTTGTTGTAGGGTTTGAGAGGTTCGATTTTCCACGTACACTGAGTAACGTTGAAAGTTTTGGTTGTATTGAGACTGTGTTGGTTGATAGAATTCGGAACTTTGACCGAATTGATTAAATTCCACAGGCTGATCCTGCACGAATCCTGGCGGCGGTGGTAAACTTTCAAATACTGCTTGAGCTAGTAGCATTCTGTCATTGTGATTAACTTGCCCTTGTGCGGGAGTAGAGGCAATAAGAGCAAACCAACTGCCCAGAAAAACAGGCATGATTGGTAATATAAGAGATTTGGCTGTGATCTGACTGGACATATTAGTAACTAAGTAATTCAGTAGAACTTACCTAGTGCTAGCTTAAATTGAGTCCGTCTAAGTGGCAATGAAAACATTTCCAAAAATTGCAGTTTGGAGCATGAGGCACTGGGCATTGGATTTTTCCCCCCAGCCCCCCTGCTTCTTCCCCAATCCCTAATCAGCAAGGCTTTGAAGGATATATGCTACAATTGAGCAGTCAAAAATCTTTTGTATTGTGCTTTTAGGTAGCGATCGCAATTCTTTTAACTAGAGATTTGCGTTGATTGCCTAAAACCCCAAGTTAATTATTGAAAACTTAAATTTTTCCATTCTGCAAGGCGGTTAGCCAAGCACCGTTTAGAGATATGAAAAAAGTCGTCGTTGGTCTTTCTGGTGGCGTTGACAGTTCCACCGCCGCCGCTATTTTACACCATCAGGGCTATGAAGTGATCGGTTTGACCCTTTGGCTGATGAAAGGCAAAGGGCAATGTTGCTCTGAAGGGATGATCGACGCGGCTTATATTTGTGAACAATTGGGCATTCCCCATCAAGTTGTAGATATGCGGGATGTCTTTCAAACTCATATTGTTGATTATTTAGTCACGGGTTATAGTGCCGGTATTACACCCTTACCTTGCTCTCAATGTAATAAAACCGTCAAGTTCGGCCCTATGGTACAGTATGCCCGTGAACAGTTGGCCTCTGATCGCATCGCCACAGGTCATTATGCCCGCATCAACTACGACGCAGCCACAGGACGTTACCAATTATTAAGGGCTGTTGACCGCAACAAAGACCAATCTTATTTCCTGTATGATTTGTCTCAAGATTTGCTGGCAGCATCAATATTTCCACTAGGGGAAATGGAGAAAGCTGAAACCCGTCGCGTTGCGGCTGAACATGGGCTAAAAACTGCCGATAAGCCAGAAAGTCAAGATTTGTGCTTAGTGGAAAGTAACGGCTCTATGCGGTCATTTTTGGATAAGTATCTAGCTCCCAAGCAAGGTGATATTGTGGATACCACAGGCAAAGTCTTGGGGCAGCATGATGGTGTCCATCATTACACCATTGGGCAACGGAAAGGATTGGGAATTGCTGCACCGGAACCACTGTATGTGATTGCCTTAGATGCAGTGAATAATAAAGTGATTGTAGGCGATCGCACGAAAGCTACTCAAGCAGAGTGTACAGTCGGGCGAGTCAATTGGGTATCTATGGCGGAACCTGCTGCTCCCATTCGTGCTGAGGTGCAGATTCGCTATCGTTCTACACCCGAACCAGTGACGGTGATTCCTTTAGAAAATTCCCGTGTCCGTTTGGTGTTTGATGAACCACAGTTCAGTATTACGCCGGGACAAGCTGCGGTATGGTACGACGGGGAAAAAGTCCTAGGTGGCGGGATTATTGAACAGTTTAGTTAACTGTGTCTAGATTTTGATGTACGCCAAAATTACCCCTTCTTAGCTGACAGCGATTTTCAGGTAAATGAACCACAAAAGAATTTTTTAAAACCTTGTAGAGACGTTCCATGCAACGTCTCTTCTATAATATGAGGGTAATTTTTACCTTAATCAGGGAAGTTGATTTTACCCTTGTCTTCCCAATTCCCAAACTATTTATCTCTCTGTACCTGCATTTTGATAAGTTAGTACATAGTTCGCAACAATTACACATACTTATCGCTAAGGGGGGATTGTAAGTTGAGTCAGCAACCAGATGCCATTGCACCACATGGTGGACAGTTGATTAACCGCATTGCTACGCCAGAGCAAAAAGCAGATTTTCTTTCCAAGGCTGATTTTTTGCCACGAGTGCAACTTGACGAGCGAGCAGTTTCTGATTTAGAAATGATTGCGATCGGTGGTTTTAGTCCCCTGACTGGTTTTATGAACCAGGAAGACTACGATCGCGTAGTGACAGAAATGCGCCTCGCTAACGGTTTGGTGTGGTCAATTCCGATTACACTTTCTGTAACAGAAGAAGTAGCTGCACCTTTACACGAAGGTGGTTACATCCGTCTAGATAATCCCCAAGGTGAGTATATCGGGGTTTTGCAACTCACACAAAAATATCATTACGATAAAGCCCGCGAAGCAATCAACGTCTACCGCACTGATGACGCTAAACATCCTGGCGTGCAAGTAGTTTATAACCAAGGTGCTGTAAATCTGGCTGGTGATATCTGGCTGCTGCAACGGGATGATCACCCTTATTTCCCCAAATACCAAATCGATCCAGCTGCTTCACGGCAGATGTTTAGAGAAAAAGGTTGGAAAACAATTGTTGGTTTCCAAACCCGTAACCCCATTCACCGCGCTCACGAGTATATTCAAAAGTGTGCTTTGGAAACCGTTGACGGTTTATTTTTACATCCCTTGGTAGGGGCAACCAAAGAAGATGATATCGCTGCGGATGTGCGGATGCGTTGCTATGAAATTTTGCTAGAACACTATTACCCCTTAGACCGAGTAATTTTAGCAATTAATCCCGCCGCCATGCGTTACGCTGGCCCCCGTGAGGCGATTTTCCATGCTTTAGTTCGCAAAAACTACGGCTGTACTCACTTTATTGTGGGACGAGATCATGCAGGTGTGGGTGACTACTACGGCACTTATGATGCTCAATACATCTTTGATGAATTTGAGCCGAGTGAAATCGGAATTGTACCCATGAAGTTTGAACACGCCTTCTACTGCACCCGCACCAAACAAATGGCGACAACCAAAACCAGTCCCAGCAAACCAGAGGAACGAGTTCACCTGTCAGGAACTAAAGTTAGAGAAATGCTGCGTCGCGGTGAGTTACCCCCACCAGAATTTTCTCGTCCAGAAGTGGCGGCAGAATTGGCAAGGGCAATGCGAGTCCAAGTCTTGGCTTAAAATTAAATTGAGTAATGAGTAATGAGTAATGAGTAAATATCCATTATTTATTACTCATTACTTAAAGAAGGAAAGGATTAGGCATGAATTTTTAACCCCAGAAAAGGTACAAAGTCAACACCCTAGTTTGCCTCCCCTGCTCCTCAACCTCCCCTGCTCCCCCTGCCTTCCTCTGTCACCTGTCACCTGTCACCTCTGTTTCTCAAGAGTTAAGCTAAGTTGTTGGTGAGCAAACAGTATAGACTTTAACTGTACACTCTACACTTCAGCCCCAAAAGCTTGATGCTGAGGGGCTGAAGGTTGATAGCTAACTATGAAGCGTCGGACTTTTTTACAACGGATTGGCTCAATACTCGCGGTGTTGGGTGTGACTGAAACTGAGTGGTTACGCTGTTCTCAAGCTTTAGCACAACCTACTCCCCGTAAACTGGCATTACTAATCGGCATCAATCAATACCAAAAAAGTCCCTCTCTTAATGGTTGTCTCACCGATGTAGAACTACAAAAAGAACTGTTGATTCATCGGTTTGGCTTCCAATCCTCAGATATTCTCACCTTGACTGAGGAACAAGCTAGCAGGGAATTCATTGAGGCAGCTTTTTTAGATCATCTCACTAAGCAAGCCCAGCCTGGGGATGTGGTGGTATTCCACTTTAGCGGCTACGGTACGCGGATTCCAGTAGACTCAAATACGGTAAAAAATGCTTTAGTACCAGCTAATGAGAATCAAGATTTACAAGGTTCTCAGGTTGCGAATTATTTACTAGAAGAAACCTTACTATTATTATTGCGATCGCTGCCCACAGAACGTGTCACGGCAGTCTTAGATACTAGCTACTATCCCCCGAACACAGCCCAAACATCTGGGCTAAGAATTCGCGCCCGTCAAGAGTTAGCACAGGTACAGTTAGCATCAGCTGAACTAGAGTTTCTCCAAAAACTCCAAACCCAAGCGGCTCTGAAGACTCAAGATGTTGATGTGAGTCCGGTTGTAGTTTTATCTGCTACCTCAGATTTCAAGGAATCCGCAAGGGAAGTCTTACTATCTGGTTTTAGTGCTGGTTTATTCACCTACGCTTTAACTCAACAACTGTGGGAATCTACCCCAGCTACCACAATTCAAGTTAGCTTCTCCCGCGTAGCTAGTGCGATGTTCCAATTAGGGAGCAAACAGCAGCCAGGATTAATCAGTAAAAAGAAAAATCAACAGGGAGGAGTTACTATTGCCAATTTGCTCCCAGATAGAACGATGGGGGCAGAGGGGGCAATCATCGCCACCGAAGATGATGGTAAAACCGCCCAAGTCTGGTTAGGGGGATTACCTGCCCAGGTACTAGAATACTACGGCATCAATTCCCAGCTAGCTCTAGAATCAGGGGAACATTTAGTAGTGCGATCGCGCAATGGATTAACAGCTAAAGCCCAACTTGCTAAAGTTGCAGATATTACCCCTCTGAAAGTTGGGCAACTCCTACAAGAAGTAGTACGCGTCTTACCTCGTAACATTAACTTAACCGTAGCCTTAGATCCTAAACTGGAAAGAATTGAGCGCGTAGATGCTACAAGTGCCTTTGCTACACTTCCCCATGTTTCTCAGGTAGTGGAAGGAGAACAACCAGCCGATTATATCTTTGGTAAACTCCTGCAAACTCCGAGCCGCTATGGTTTATTTTCTTTGGGTGGTGAGCTAATTCCCAATACTACAGGGGAATTTGGCGAAGCCGTGAAAGTAGCTGCACTGCGGTTAGCCACAAAATTACCAACTCTGTTAGCGACAAAGTTATGGCGACTCACAGAAAATGAAGGTTCTTCCCGCTTGCCTGTGAAGGTAACATTGGAGATTGTGGGGATTGCACCCAGAGTGGTGTTGCAACGGGAAACACTGCGGAATCTTAGCAATGAGCAGAATCATCCTACTGCCCGCAACCAACCAACCGCCATGCCTACAATTCCCGTTGGGAGTCGAGTGCAGTACCGGATACAAAATAAAAGCCAGCAAACACTATATTTGATGCTTGTGGGACTCAATAACCATCGGAGTGCGATCGCTTTCTATCCTTGGCAGGTAGTCTCAGAATCTGATACTCCAGACAATAAACCTCAACTGAAACCAGTAGTCATTGCTCCCAATGAGACTGTGACTTTACCACAAACTGCAACTACATTAGGCTGGATGATTTCCGGAACTACCTACGAATGTGAACACCAATTAATTTTTAGCACTGCGCCTTTTCCCGAAACTTTGAAAGCCTTAGCTACAGCTAAGTATCCCACAGGTGATCAACAGCCTATCAGTGCTTTGGTTAATCCTTTAGTCACTGCTCAAGCCTTGCTACAAGACTTGCACAATGCTAGCAGTATCAAAGCTGAGATGAATGGTACGGCAACTGATTCTTACATCCTAGATGTGAGTCATTGGGCTAGTCTCAATTTTAGTTTTCAGGTGGCGTAAGTAGGATTGATTTTTTAACGCGGAGGAGCGCGGAGGTTTACGCAGAGGGGTGGGGAGGTTTCTAGAGATACTTTTGCAACAATAGCTGTAATTTTTCTTTTGTGGCTGCTGGGGCGTTGGCTAAGTTAGTTAAGATGGCGTACTTTAAAGCTGAATGTGCATCGCTGGTTGGGGGGTTTTTACTCAGGCGGCGCACGGTTTCTTGAATTACTTTTTGGGCGTTAACAGCATTGCGTTGTAAATTCGCAATTACCATGTCCACTGTGACGCTATCATGTTCTGGATGCCAACAATCGTAATCTGTCACCAGTGCTAAGGTTGCATAAGCTATTTCGGCTTCTCTGGCTAGTTTGGCTTCTGGTAAATTGGTCATACCAATGATGGTTGCACCCCAACTGCGGTAAAGGTTGGATTCGGCTTTGGTGGAAAATGCTGGTCCTTCCATGCACACATAAGTACCACCACGATGTAGAGTGACATCTGGTAAATTTAAAGATGCGATCGCCTCAGCTAACACTCCCGCCAAGTTTTTACAAATCGGATCACCGAAAGCAATATGTGCCACAATCCCCTCACCAAAAAATGTGGAAACCCGATTTTTGGTTCTATCTATAAATTGATCTGGTACTACCATATCCAGTGGTTTGGCTTCTGCTTTCAAGGAACCTACCGCACTGGCTGAGATTAAATACTCTACACCTAGTTGTTTCATGGCGTAGATATTGGCACGGAAGGGTAACTCTGAAGGTAATAACGTATGATTACGACCATGACGTGCTAAAAAAGCTACTCTTGTTTCCTCTAAAGTTCCCAAAATTAACGCATCAGAAGGCGAACCAAAGGGTGTCTGAATTTGCACCTCTTCCACATCTTTCAAGGCATCCATCTTGTAGAGTCCGCTACCACCAATGATGCCAATCTGAGCGTGAGCCATAATCCTTGACCTATTGCTTATTAACCTGCCAAGTTATTTTACCTAAAAGGTAAGTATCAGAGGAGGCAGAAAGACCAGAACTATTAAGCCTACGTGATTCCGTATGGCTACTCATGTCATACTTTATAAAAAATTGTTATTTTATTAAAAATTACTTTTAAAAAATACATAAAGTTTTGGTGAGTAATATGCAAGCTATCAGTACCTTAACTCCGTTGTCTTTAGAGACAGTATTGCAGCGCATATTTGCTATTGGCAGAATTACGCGCCGTGATCAGCAGTTACTGATGTCTACGCTGCTATCTAAAGAAGATTTAAATGAAAAGGAAAGGCAGCAAATTAGCCGAGTATTTGATGGTGTACAAAAAGGATTACTCAAAGTTGTAGATTAGCAACAACAAACGAGGGATTGGGTATTGGGGATTGGGAAGCAGGGGCGCAGTTTAGTAGGGTGCGTCAGTGTCAGAAAACCTAACTACACCAAGAAATTACTCATACTGACGCACCCTACATTTGGAATATTTTTTTCTCTGGAAGTCCCTAAACGCCGTGCTTCCGCTAACAGCACTCGTACTATATCCGATACTGTTGAGCTTGAGTTTCAAACAAATAGGCATAAGTCCCATTCATCTGCATCAACTCATCATGGGTTCCACTCTCTACAATGGTGCCATTATTCATGACATAAATGCGATCGGCCATCTTCACTGTAGAGAGGCGATGGCTGATTAAAATAGCAGATTGATCCTTGATGAGTTGGCGGAATTTATCAAACACTTCATACTCAGCTTTCGGGTCCATTGCACTGGTCGGTTCATCCAGTACAATTAATTGGGAATCTCTTAAAAATGCCCGCGCTAAAGCAACTTTTTGCCATTGACCGATACTTAATTCTTCGCCTTGATCAAATAATTTACCTAATATGGTATCGTACCCTTTGGGTAACTTAGTAATTACATCATCTGCACCAGAACGACGAGCAGCAGCAATAATGCTTTCCTGTTGTGGTGGTAAATCAATGTTGGCTAACCAAATATTTTCCTGGGCTGTGAAGTGATACTTGGCGTAGTCTTGGAAAATAACACTAATTTCTCGCCGCAATTCTGCTATTTTAAATTGTTTGACATCAACACCATCAATAGTAATTTTCCCGGTTGTGGGGTCATACAATCTACACAAAAGTTTAATTAAGGTAGTTTTACCCGAACCATTTTCTCCTACTAATGCTACTACCTCCCCTGGCCCAATCCTGAGATTAATATCCTTTAATGCTTGACGGGTAGTGGTAGAGTATTGAAAACTGACGTTGTGAAATACAATGCCGCTTTGCATCGGTCGGGGAATGGGTAGAGCCTCTAAAGGATCAACTAATTTCGGTTGTAAATCCAGAAATTCATAGAGATTACTGAGGAAAAGATTGTCTTCGTAGAGAGCCGAAACACTACCTAATAAAGCTTTAATATCGTTCTGCCCCTTCTGCAAAGCTTGGTAATAGAGGACTAAATCACCTAGGCGGAGAACTCCATTGATAGCTTGATAAATAATCAAAGCATAGATGGCAAAGATAATTACACCAGCGATCGCTTCGGCGGCAAAATTAGCTAAGGAGCGTTTAGTGAGAACTGCTAATTTTTCCTTATATAGCTGCTGACGAATACGCTGATACCATTGACTGAAGTAGCCACCGATATCAAATAAACGAATCTCTTTGGCAAACTGATCCGATGTCAGCATCCATGCCAAATACATAGATTTTCTCTCTGATGGTGTCCATTGGCGTTGCCAGCGATACATCACACGACTGAATTTGATCCGTACCAACAGAGCCGGCAGCGCAGCTATGAATAATACACCAAGAATTCCCCAATGCAATGACAGTAATAAACCCACCATTGCGATTAAAGAAACACTACTTTGACCAACCTGAGCCAAGCGGTTGAGGATTTGCGGTGGTCGGTAGGGAGCTTCTTGTTGCGCTCGTTGTAGGGTATCGTAGTATAGGGGGTTTTCGTAATATTCCAGGTCAGAGGCAATGGATTTAGCGTTAATGATCCCCTGCATATAGTCAGTTACCCGTTGTGAATGGGCAGTAATGACTAATTCAGTTAAAGAGTTGCAAACATTATTTAATAAAGTGGCTGCACCAGCTAGTAAAATCCAAGGAATCACGGAGCTAAAAGCAGCTGCTTTATCAGTGATGCTGAGGTTAGCAACTACTGTGTCGATGATCAGTTTGGTGAGATAAATTGATACTACTGGTAGTATGCCTTGAATCAATAACAAGACTACACGAGCGATCGTCCAACCAGGACTACTTTGCCAAACTAGACGCAATGCAGGCAAAAGGCGTAATGTTGTTTGTAGCTTGGCTTGAAATATTTTGCCTAGTTGCATAGTTACAGGTGCGATCGCAATCGAATTTTTTTCTTCGTCAGAACTTAGACCAGCCTATTGTTCCAGACTCTACAGAATCTTGTCAAACTGTGATGTTGACTGGAGAGGGATTTTCAGCTAGATCATTTTCAACTAACTTAATTAAATCTGGCAGGGCTGCTAACGAGCGTTGCCGCCGTAAACTCAATATAGGAACCTGTTTAACCAGGGTAGTACATTGCATAAAATGGTTTTTCAAGAACTCTGGCGCAGTTAGTGCTTGCATTTCCCGTGAATGTTTCACTAATTCCCCAAAGCTTTGCTTAGGTTCTAAAGGCACGATTTCTGGGTGAGTTCCACCAGCTAAGACATAAATTCTGCTAATAGGTACAGGTTTTTGGCTGAAACCTTCTTGCAGTCTGTGGACACGCTTGATTGTCTGCGAGTTCAGTAGAGGTAGGCTATCACCAGTATGACCAAAAGAAGCAGCAGCATCTGGCCATAATTTAATTTGGGGAAAACCAGGGATAACTAAAGATTGTTGTGAGTCTACTTGAATTGCTAAAACATCATCTGTCAAAATGCTATAGCCATGAGCATGGAAACATTCAGCTAGAGTCGATTTACCCCATCCGGATTCACCCATAAAGGCCACAGCATTACCATTAATCACCACACTACTAGCATGAAGAACGAATAACCTTCTTTGGCGGAGTAGTACGCAAATAACCGCACCCAAAAGAAAGGTACGAATCATTGCTTCATCAATATCTGGATCAGGATCAAGGATAATTTCTCTACCCCCTTGCACCAACACCATACCTAATCCTGCTACCTTAGCTAATATATAATCACCACCATTACTTTGCTTGTGCGGTAGTTTGGTTAGCTTACCAAAGCGGATATTAACATCTGCTGGTTGATCACTAGGGATAAGCTCAGGTAGAGGTAATTCCGAATGAATTCCTAAGTTATAGGCTGTGTAAATATACATCTAAATATTAATGGCTTTGTGTAAAAAATATGTTTGTGTAACATAGTTTGCAATATCAGGACTTACACAAGTTTTAATAGTCCATCTGAGGTACTAGCTACGTCGCTAATAAAATTGGGCAACCCTTTGCGTCACTTTGCGCTTGACTCTGCGCTCCTCTGCCTTTAAAAACATTGGTTTTGTATCTCTAATAAAGCGTAAAAGTAAAAAATTACTTTTACGCCCAAAAACTTTGCTATGTTATCAGAACTAAAGATTATGCAGGGTCGATACTACCGTTTATAGAACCACTGGCACCAAATAGCTCACCAGGGAAAGTTTGACCGGCAAATTGCACTGTATCATTTGCGCCGGGTGTTCCAAAAGCATTGGTAACATCTTCAACACTACCGTGAACTGTCAATTTGGGAGCAATGTAAGCTTTTTTCATGTTTTTAGTTTCCTTTGGGAACAACTTGTGTATGTTAGATATGGAAAGAAAAGCCAGGTGAATATTTCTGCACCCTAACTTTTCTAGGTTGTTTGCAATAACTTTTACTGAGGATTAATTGTGCCGTTTTGAGAACCACTAGCACCAATGATAGAACCAGGAAAAGTGTTACCGTTAAACTGAATTGTATCATTAGCGCCTGATGCACCAAAAGCATTGGTAACATCTTCAACATTACCGTGGACTGTTAGTTGGGGAGCTGCATAAGCTTTTTTCATGTTTTTAGTTTCCTATTTTGTAAGTTGCTTGTTTTACTGATTGTTGGACTTAGCTATTTATTAGGTATTAACCAATTAAGTCCAGGTAGGAGCAGGCATAATCAGCAATGCCCCTAGTCCGACTTATGGTTGTATCTGGGTATGACTCAGCCAAAGAGCTAGTACGACAGATTTCCAAACGGGGATTATTGCGGCTTCATTTGTCACCTCTGTTTTATACATAAGCTGGTTATAAAATTCCTGTAGTGAATTGAGATTCACAAATTCTTGAATCCTACTAGGATCATCCATAATCACTTTATCCATGAGTTGATGATCAAAATGTCGGACTCCACGTTGAAAATTTGCAGTCATATCGGCTTTACCACCACGCCACTGCACTTGTTCAGGAAGAATATCTGCCATAGCTCTACGCATAACTATGCGAGACCATCCCTGATTGAGCTTCTGCTCTGGTGGTAGAGATAGGCAAAATTCGATCAGTCGTTTATCCATAAAAGGATGACGTGACTCCATCGAAAATGCTGAAGCGCATTGATCTACAAGTTCTAGAACTGTGGTAAATAGGGGTGAGGTGAGGCTTTGCCATTGATCCTCTCTCACTGTCACTGCTGGCATTTGGGTATTGTTTGGAGGTTGGTGAGAGTGATTCACACCTAGCCTGATTGCCAAGTTGGGATTGATCAAAGGATTGGGATAATTTTGATGGTGATTGTAACCCCGCAGCGATCGCCACATCTGTAATATGTAGCGCGGTACTAAATTTTTTAGTCCGTATGATACAAATAATTTCTGACGAGAAACCCGAAAATATTTACTAATTTGATTAGCAGTTTGAATAAACTTTACCCATTTCCTCTGCTTTGCCAATTCTTCTAGATATGTCAGGCCATATTCACTCAAAATTGCCACAACTGAGGTATTGAAATGCTGGGAGACTGCTTGAGCTTCTACTAAAAAGGTAGCCCATTTACCTTGACGTGCTAACTCCGCAAAGTATACAGCACCGTGAGACACAGTTGTATCACCATCAAAGCCATCTAAAGCAATTCGTATACTTGCTTGTTGCGTAGCACGATTTAAACCCCATACTAAATAGTGACTAGGCCCAATTAATGGTTCATCTATATATTGAAAATATTGCTGCCACTCTGATATGGGGCCGGATTGATCTGCATTGACATAATGAGGGATCAAACCACCCTGTTCTAAAACTGCATTAATATAGGGGCGCTCATCACATTCAGGAACTTCATCAAAAATATTAGATAAGGTGTGCAGTTGTGAACCTTTTTCTTGCTGTAATATATTCCGTGCTACACAGGCAATTGATGAGGAATCTAGTCCGCCACTTAAATGGCAACTTACAGGGAAGGCGCTACGTAAACGACAACGTACTGCTTCCGTAAAGATTTCCCGAAAAGCTTCAGCGTATTCTGCATCAGAACTCAACTTTAGTTCATCACCCACTGCTAAAGTCCAGTAGGAGCTAGTCTTTAACCCTGTTTTGTAGCTAACTGTCATCGCGTGTCCGGGTGGTAATCGGAATATCTCTTGATAAGCAGTAATAGATTTATCTTGGGTAAAAGGGTGTAAGTGATTGGCGATCGCTACTTCGTTGAGCCTTGTGGGAACTTGTGGTAAACACAAAAGGGCTTTAATCTCAGAAGCAAAGTAAAAGTGCTTACCAGGTCGGTAAAAGTAATATAGAGGCTTGATGCCAAAATGATCTCTGGCGCAAAATAATACCTTCTTTCTGTTATCCCAAATTGCAAAGGCAAAATCTCCTAGTAACTTTTCTGGGCATTGTTCACCCCATTTTTCGTAAGCTGCCAACACTAATTGGCTATCTGTAATTTTTTCTGATGCCCAGCCATCGAATTGTAACGCAGAGATTAATTCATCCCGATTGTCTATGCGTAGGTCTGATATCAGAACTAGATCACCAATTTGATTAACTAGGGGTTGCTTTTCTAATAAAGATTCAGGAGTAGTCCACAACATTCGATGTCCCAAGCCAACAGACTCAGAACACCATATATTTGATCCATCTGGCCCCCGATGCGCCAGAACATCAACCATGGGTGTCAATTGTTTACTATCTACTGGTTGTCCATCTAGGTGGTAGATACCGACAATACCACTCATAGTCCGTTCCTTGGTAAAGATGGTAATGGTGTGTAAGATGAGAGATTTGTCAGATAACCAATGACAACTTTTCCTTGATTTTCAATCCAAGCATGAGCTTGTAATTTTCCTGCCTCATCCTTAGCAACGCCAATTCGCAGTTCCGCAGAGTAACCACGCCTAGTCATTAAAACTTTACAAGTCAATGCACGAGGTAAACACTTGGCTCCTGGTACAAACTTGGTGCTGACATCAACAGCCCAGGTAATTTTACTGATAGTGGTTTGGGATACTTTGGGATTGGGTTGACTCAGTTGAGCCAACAGTTGTTGTAACTGGCCAAACGGCAATAACCACAAACCTATATGGATAAACCACAACAGGAAAAACGTTTTGATCAACAGTAGGCGATCGCTATGATTGAGGAGTAAAAATTTAAGCAGACGCTTCATTGGTAATATCAATCAGCCCCTTAGCTGCTAAATCTTCAATTAGAACCATCAGGTCACGCTCACACACATCTGGTTCAACATCGTACTCCGCCAACAATGCCTCATGAATTTCTTTCAAACTTTTGGGAGATTGAATAATATTCCAGATGCTAGCCCCTACCTGATTAAGCCCATAGTAAACGCCGGACTTGGTATCAAGAATCACTGCTTCTCCTTGGAGTTCGGAGTAAACTTGCTCTTTGCTGGCTACTATCCTGGAATGATCAGATGATATTAGCTGTGCTGCCATTTTAAATTCCAGTGAAATTACTGAAGTTTTTCTCGATTAACCTCTCGATAATATATAACACTTAATGAAAATCACTGCTATACAGAAGCAGTATCTTTACCTATTGTTTTCAATTAACGTTAACTTTGTAAAGTCTTGATAAAGAAACGATAACCATAATAAGTTTTTTGTTGGCAATCACTGCGGTATTTGCGGGTAAATAAAACAATACTGATCTATAATGCTGCATCCCAAAAACCCTGATTTATCTTAGATTACAAGACTTTTAACTGGAAATGCTAGCTATTTACAATTACTGAAAATGACTCAACAGCCATGTTTTTGCTTGTCAAGGCAAGTTATAGCTAAAAAAATTATTCATAGAAAATTTATTGTATTTGTCAATATATCCTATGTTAGATATTAGTGTTAAATTAAATACATTCTATGAGAATAGGAAATATCTCACTTTAATTCAATTAAAGTTACTTATAAAAATTCCAGTAGTTCCTAAGTACATGAGGTACACAGTAGCCTCTAAGTCGTGTTTCACTTTCTGTAAATTTCTTCATGGCATATTTGCAGGAGGGTAGCCAATAAGTGAATCAATATTTAACCCTTTGCTGAATGCTCTTTTTACAAATCTAAAATATTAGAACATGAACTAAAAAATATGTGGATAAGTGTGATCGATTCCACCTATCCACCAGAATTTATTGCATCATGTCAACTACAAAAAGAGTCAGGTTAACTCTTTTGACTGCCAATATTTTTGCACTATTAACGTGACTCAGTACCTTGATTAGGGCTACCTGCTACGTCATCTTCTCCTGGTGCTTCTGGTGTAGCAGATTCTCTTGCGTCAGATTGAGCAGCAGTACCAGTCTTGCGGATATCCTCTTGGATAGGAGTTTGATAGCCACCAGAAGCACTAGGTGTAGTCTCTTGATTTTTAGATTTTTGTTTTTTCTCTTCAGACATCACTATACTCCTTTATCTAATTCAGCCACTATTGTAAAAAATAGGAGTTGTGATTTTATCTATCTAAAATCTAGTTATGGCTAATTAATTACTC
Organism: Nostoc sp. PCC 7524; assembly: GCF_000316645.1. Lineage (NCBI taxonomy): Bacteria > Bacillati > Cyanobacteriota > Cyanophyceae > Nostocales > Nostocaceae > Nostoc > Nostoc sp. PCC 7524. The sequence continues at coordinate 788,808 of NC_019684.1, read as the reverse complement.
TACCAGAAGTATTGTTTAGTTTTAATCATATATGCTTTCAGAAATGCCCTAAACAAAAGCTTTATAGCTAAAAACTACTGCATAAATTGCACATTTTCCAATTAATCTATGAAACAGAAAGACTTATCATCACCGCCTGGATGTACATTTCGTAAGGCAACATCTGGGGATAAAGCTTCAATTCGATGGTTAGTGTTTTCAGCCATACTTGATCCCACTCAATTACATTGGCAGCAATTTTGGGTAATTGAATTTGCGGGTAAGATTATAGCTTGCGGACAATTACGCCAATTCTCAGAAGCGCAAGAACTGGGTAGTTTGGTCGTTGCACCAATCTGGAGAGGTCAAGGTTTAGCTACTTTACTGACACAACATCTGATCACTCAAGCTACGCAACCTCTGTATCTCGAATGTCTTGGAGAACGTCTAAAACAATTTTACAGGCACTTTGGCTTTGTTCAAATAACCTTTGAAGAATTGCCGCGATCGCTCCAGCAAAAATTTAGGTTGTCTCATCTCGCTCAAAAGCTGATGAGAGTTCCCGTAGTGTTTATGCAATATCAAGGTGAGGAGGTAACAAACTTAAACGCAGAGGCAAGACTTAAATAAAAAACTACTCAGATTGTTTCTATAATACCTAACACCTCATTCATGCAAAGGTATTGTAGCTACAAAAAAACCAAGTAGTAATTCTTACTATCCTCTAATATACCGCTCGCCGCGAGCGGTATATTAGGGAATATCAACTTTCATGTTCTTGTTGATGATTATTGGTAGGTTGATCAGTTTCTTGTAGTCGTGCCATAAACACATCAGGTTTTCTACTCACAACTGATATCACTTTATCAATGGCAACAACTTCATTAATTTTGACAACCATTTCCCACAAAGTATCTTCCTCTGTATCTTTGTTGTGAGTTCTGTGTTTAAACCACAACAAATCGTCCCAAACCCGAATAATTTTGGCGAAATACCATTTATCTCGGATCAGTATCCAGATTTCTTGGTCTAGGTACGTTTCTAGAATAGATTTCACAATAGTAGCAATAATAAAAACGATGAGGTAAATACTATTGGAGTATTGAATACTATTGCAACTGTAAAATCACGGGATATAAAAGTAACTTTATTACTTTAGGTAGATGAAATAAAAGCAAAACATGAGCAATTATCATAACTTTCTGATTTGGGCAGTCAATAGTCCATAGTTCAAAACCTATATTCTTGTTGATTCGGTTCACACATTCTCTGATTTGATGATCAAAGCAAAAAGCGCCCCTCTTGAAGAGAGACGCTTTTTAATTAGCTAAAGCTTAAAGATTAGCCGTTGATTGCAGGTGCAGTTAAAGCAACAGGAGCAACTTCACCAGCAGCCAAGTCTAAGGGGAAGTTGTGAGCGTTACGCTCGTGCATTACTTCCATACCCAAGTTAGCGCGGTTGATGATATCAGCCCAGGTGTTGATAACGCGACCTTGGGAGTCAATCACGGATTGGTTGAAGTTGAAACCGTTCAAGTTGAACGCCATTGTGCTGATGCCCAATGCGGTGAACCAGATGCCTACTACTGGCCATGCAGCCAAGAAGAAGTGCAAGGAACGGCTGTTGTTGAAAGATGCGTATTGGAAGATCAAACGACCGAAGTAGCCGTGGGCTGCAACGATGTTGTAGGTTTCTTCTTCTTGACCGAATTTGTAACCGTAGTTTTGAGATTCGGTTTCGGTGGTTTCACGCACCAAGGAGGAAGTTACCAAGGAACCGTGCATTGCAGAGAACAAGCTACCGCCGAATACACCAGCCACACCTAACATGTGGAAGGGGTGCATCAGGATGTTGTGTTCTGCTTGGAACACGATCATGAAGTTGAAGGTGCCGGAGATACCCAAGGGCATACCGTCAGAGAAGGAACCTTGACCGATGGGGTAGATCAAGAATACTGCTGTAGCAGATGCCAAAGGTGCAGAGTATGCTACGCAGATCCAAGGACGCATACCTAAGCGGTAGGACAATTCCCACTGACGACCTAGGTAGCAAGCGCAACCGATCAAGAAGTGGAAAATTACCAATTGGTAAGGACCACCGTTGTACAACCACTCATCTAAGGAAGCTGCTTCCCAGATGGGGTAGAAGTGCAAACCGATAGCGTTAGAAGAAGGAACAACTGCACCAGAGATGATGTTGTTTCCGTAGATTAAGGAACCTGCAACGGGTTCGCGGATACCATCGATGTCTACTGGAGGTGCAGCGATGAAGGCGATGATGAAGCAGGTGGTTGCAGCTAGCAGGGTGGGGATCATTAACACGCCGAACCAACCGATGTAAATCCGGTTGTCGGTGCTGGTGATCCACTCGCAGAACTGCTCCCATACATTGGCGCTTTTGCGCTGTTGTAAGGTTGTGGTCATTTTTTTATGATTGCTTCGATTTTTAATGACTGAGGTAAGTAGTTTTTCCTACCTGTTTACTACATTAAAATTAAGATTGAGTTTTGTAAATGCAGTTAAATTAAGTATTGCTTATATTAATTATTTAATTAACTTATTAATCGCGTCGAAAGACGCGATTGGTGGGGTTTGATCAACCAGGAGGCCAAGCCATCTGTCGTCCTCCCAAGATGTGCAGATGTAAGTGGTAAACAGTTTGACCACCATCATTACCCGTGTTGATCACAACACGATAGCCATCTTGGAGTCCTGCTTCTTCAGCCACACGCTTGACGGTTAACAAAAGATGACCCAATAAAGTTGCATCGTCAGGTGTAGCATCAGCTAGTTTGGGAATTGGCTGTTTGGGAATCACCAGAATATGTACAGGTGCTTGGGGGTGGATGTCTTTGAAAGCCAGGGCTAAGTCATCCTCATAAACGATATTGGCTGGAATTTCCCGACGGATGATTTTGCTGAAAATTGTCTCTGTGGTTTCACTCATGCGCTTCTAATTACTCATCTGCTAGAGATTCTAAAGGTTTACTGTTTATAGAAGAAATATTTAACCAATGCTTGCAAGAGTCTGGAGTGCGTCAATTGTCGGCATCGATGCTGTCAAAGTCGGCGTAGAGGTAGATGTGTCAGGAGGTTTACCAGGAATTGTGGTTTTAGGGCTGCCAGACAGTGCTGTGCAAGAATCCAAGGAGAGAGTTAAAGCCACGCTGAAAAATGCAGGTTTCGCGTTTCCCATGCGAAAAATCGTGATTAACCTGACTCCAGCAGATTTACGCAAGGAAGGCCCATGTTTTGATTTGCCTATTAGTGTAGGGATTTTAGCTGCTTCTGAGCAAGTTAGCCCTGATTTGTTGGGAGATTATATTTTCTTAGGAGAAGTCTCCCTAGATGGCAGTTTGCGCCCGGTGGCTGGTGTTTTACCCATTGCTGCTACTGCGGAGAAAATGGGAATTGCAGGTTTAGTTGTGCCTGCTGATAACGCTCAAGAGGCGGCAGTAGTACAAGGGTTGGCTGTATATGGCTGCAAAAATGTGTCTGATGTGGTTGATTTACTCAATAATCCAGGGAAGTACCAACCTGTGAAGTTAAGTGAATCACAGGAGTTTTTGCCAGCATCTTATCCTGGTGCAGATTTAAAAGATGTCAAAGGACAGGCTCATGCCCGTCGTGCTTTAGAAATTGCGGCGGCTGGTGGACATAACTTAATTTTTGTCGGGCCTCCTGGTAGCGGAAAAACCATGTTAGCAAGGCGTTTACCTGGGATACTACCACCTCTGGGCTTCGCTGAGGCACTGGAAGTCACTCGCATTCACTCAGTCGCTGGGTTACTGAAAAACCGTGGTTCTTTAGTACGCGATCGCCCTTTCCGCAGTCCCCATCACTCAGCATCGGGGCCATCTTTGGTGGGTGGTGGTAGTTTTCCTCGTCCTGGGGAAATTTCTCTGTCTCATCGCGGTGTACTGTTCCTGGACGAGTTAACTGAGTTTAAACGAGATGTGTTGGAATTTCTGCGTCAGCCTTTAGAAGACGGTTATGTGACTATTTCCCGCACTAGACAATCAGTGACATTTCCGGCACAGTTTACTTTAGTTGCTAGCACCAACCCCTGTCCTTGTGGTTACTACGGCGATACGATTCAACAATGTAGCTGTTCCCCAAGGCAACGAGAACAATATTGGGCCAAGCTTTCTGGCCCGTTAATGGATCGGATTGATTTGCAAGTAGCAGTAAATCGCTTGAAACCAGAAGAAATTACCCAACAACCTTTAGGAGAAGCATCACTCTCAATTAGGGAAAGGGTACAACAAGCACGCGATCGCGCCACTATCCGGTTTCAAGGAGAGTCAAATCTGCGTTGCAACGCCCAAATGCAAAGTCGGCATTTGCAGATATGGTGTAAATTAGATGATGCTAGCCGCACTTTATTAGAAACAGCGATTAAAAAATTAGGTTTATCTGCTAGAGCCAGCGATCGCATTCTCAAAGTAGCCCGTACCATTGCCGATTTAGCAGGTGATGAGGAACTACAAGCTCATCATGTGGCGGAAGCAATTCATTATCGCACGATAGATAGAATGCAGTAGGGATTGGGGATTGGGGATTGGGGATTGGATAAAAATTCTCCTGTATCATAGAGTCACCCTATCTTCCTATCTCCCCATCGCTCTGTCACTCAACCAAAGTTAAGTCAAACCAAAAAGTAGTACCTACGCTAACCTCGCTCACCAGATGTACTTGACTGTGGTGCCTTTCTATGATGTTTCTCACAATTGATAAACCTAAACCTGTGCCTTCGAGGGTGTGAACTCGGTTTTCTACACGGAAAAAGCGGTCAAAAATTGCCTGTTGGTCTTCTGGGGCGATACCAATACCAGTATCAGCAACTTCTACTCGCACTTGAGCGGGCTTATTATGAGCAGTGGGTTTGATATCTAATTTATAGGCACGAATTGCGACTTTGCCACCAGATGGAGTGAATTTTAAGGCATTACCAACTAGATTAGCTAAGACTTGCAGCAACAAATCATAATTTCCTACAACTAGGGGCAAGCTAGGAGCAACGTCCTGAATTATTTCAATACCTTTATCTCTAGCGTTGAGTTGGTATGTCCGCAGTGTTTGTTCAATTGCTTGGGCTAAATCTACGCCATCGAAGTTATAAGTCTTGCCAGATTCTAGCTTCGATAAGTCTAAAACATCATTAACCAAACGAGTTAAGCGATCGGTTTCATTGTTCACCGTTTGCAGAAATTCCCGTCTTTCTTCTAAACTCAAATCTTCGCCGTAGTCGTGCAGAGTTTCAATAAACGATTTGATGTTAAATAAAGGTGTGCGGAGTTCGTGGGAAACGTTACTAATAAATTGGCTTTTGGCTTCGTTAAGTTCCACCTCGCGGGTGATATCTTGGACAGTGATGGCAATACCTTTGATACTTTCCCGTTGGAGATTGAGTACCGTTGTCAATAGGATGCGGATGGTGCGCTTAATCGGTTGATTGAGAGGAATACGAAACTCAGCACTTTCTCGTTCTCCGGCTGCCATTTCGTACAAAGGTTTGGTGATTTCCATTTGCACCACCGGCGGTAAGTAATGTAAAACATTGCCACCAACTACATCATCCTTACCTTCCCAGGCAAAAATATGCCGGGCTGTGGGGTTGACTAAAATCACCTGCATATTGTTGTCAATTAAAACAGCACCATCGGCGATCGTAGAAACTAGGGTTTCTAGCTTGGCTTTTTCTGCTGTTAACTCTTCAATATTTTGTTCTTCATAGCGTTCTAGGCGTTCTGCCATTTCATTGAAGTTAAAAATTAACTCTCCTAGTTCACCACCTAGAGGTAAGTCGATGCGTTGCTTGAAATTCCCGGCAGCGATTTGTTTGACACCTACCAGTAGTTCTTTAATGGGCTTGGTAATAGTTAAAGCGTTGATCACTCCAGCTAAAATCACCATCACCCAAATAGTGATGAACACAGCAATAGTGACATCACGGGTGAAATTAGTCGAGATGACAGATGTTTGGTTGGGGTTGATGCCGATCGCTAAGATACCTAAGTATTTTTTATCGACAATCAAGGGAATAAACACATCGGTCACAGCCCCATCTGGGGTCATGTGTTGCCGCACCATTGGTTTTTCCACTTCTCCTGAGTAATCGTCAGGGAGTTGTATCCGTCGCTCAATTGTCAGGGAGTTTTCCACCTCTGGTTCCCAGAAAGGAATGCCAAAATAGATTTTCCCAGTTTCATCCGCGTAGAGCATATAGCGAATACTAGAGGTGCTGCCATAAAAGCGTTGAGAAAATTTAGCTACCTCTGTGAGATTGTGATCAGCTACTAGGGGGGTAACGTTAGCAGCCAGTAAAAGTCCCAGATCCCGCCCAAAGCGGGTATCATTCATCCGGGCATCTTGCTGAATGGTATTCACCGCCCAGAAAGTTAGACCACTCATCACCAAAGAAACCACCAAAGTGGCAACAGCCAACAGTTTAGTTTGGAGAGTGAATTCTGACCACCAGTTGGCGATCGCTTCTCGAATTGTTTTTAACAGCGCCAGCATCTCAAATACAGTTGTTAGTCGTTCCAGTTATCAACCCCAACAACTAAAAAATTAACAGTTTATTCGCCAAACAGGTAAGAACTTAGTTATTAGTCAATAGTTATGGTACTGGGGATTGGGGACTGGGTACTGGGGATTGGGGACTGGGGACTGGGGACTGGGTATTGGATTTTTCCCCTCTGCTCCTCTGCTCCTCTGCTCCTCTGCTCCTCTGCTCCCTCTGCACCCCTACACCCCTACCTCTCTAGTGACTCTTAACTCTATACCCGATATCTCTACGGTAATACATCCCGGAGAATTGAATTGATTGCAAGCCTTTGTAGGCTGTGGCTAGGGCTTGGTCAAAGTTGTCGCCAATGGCAGTGATATTTAAAACTCGTCCGCCATCTGTGACTATTTGTTGTTGCTGGTTTAATTTTGTGCCGGCATGAAATACAGTTACGCCTGCGGCCTCTGCCTCTTCTATGCCTGTAATAACTTTGCCTTTTTCATAATCCCCTGGATAACCACCGGATGCTGCTACTACTGTTGCAGCTGCTGCCTCATGCCAAGCTATGGGCGGTAACTCACCTAAACGCTGCTGAATACAAGCCAAAATCAATTCTTCTAGAGGTGTTGCCAATAGTGGGAGAATGACTTGGGTTTCAGGATCGCCAAAACGACAGTTAAATTCTAAAACCTTCAAGTCGCCATCGGGTGAAATCATCAAGCCAGCGTAGAGTACACCACAATAGTCAATGCCTTTAGATTTTAAGGCAGCGATCGCTCTTTCTAACACCTCCGTTTGTACCCGTGCCATGATTGCCGGTGTAGCGATGGGTGCTGGGGCGTAAGCTCCCATCCCTCCAGTATTTTCGCCTGTATCCCCTTCCCCTATCCGCTTATGGTCTTGTGCTGGTAATAAGGGGCGAATTGTGATGCCATCAGTTAAGGCTAAAACCGAAACCTCTTGCCCTACTAAACATTCTTCAATAACTACAAATTTCCCAGCACTGCCAAACTGTCCTTGAAATATGGCATCAATGGCTGTTTCTGCCTCTGCAACTGTGGTAGCAACAGTTACACCCTTACCAGCAGCCAGTCCGTCTGCTTTCACAACAATCGGCGCTCCCTGAGCTTTGACATAGGATTTAGCTGCCGTTGCCTCCGTAAATACCGCAGCTTTGGCTGTGGGAATTCCGGCTTCTTGCATCAGGGCTTTTGCCCAAGCCTTACTTGCTTCAATCTGCGCCCCGGCTCTGGTGGGGCCAAATACCATCAAACCTTTATCTTGCAGATAGTCGGTAATTCCTTTAGCTAGGGGGACTTCTGGCCCTACTACCACCAGAGAAATGCCATTTTCTAAGGCGTATTGGCTGATAAGATCAAAATCATCCACTGCCAAAGGTAAATTTTTGCAACGTGCCATGTTGGCTGTCCCACCATTACCTGGTACACAGACAACCTCTTCAACTTGCGGCGATCGCAACATTTTCCATGCTAGAGCGTGTTCGCGCCCTCCATTACCTACAACTAAAACTTTCACTGATTTCCTCTTGCGTCCCTGGTGAAATGAGAATCTTGGACTGCTCGCGGATCAATTCTTCACCAATTTTTACCCTTATGCAAGCCCCCGATGACTCGACTATCTCAGAATTGCTAGGTGAAGGTAAATAGGGGGAGCAGGGGAGAGAAAATATACACCTAGCACTCAGTTGATTTTAAAATCACAAAGAAATAATGACGATCAATCATTATCAGGATTAATCTATGAATACTGAGGTAACAAAATACTAATAACGTTAGGATACATGACTAAAATAATCGTAACTGGAGCAGCCGGATTTATTGGATCTAACCTTGTGGAAGCACTCCTGCAACAAGGCAAAGAAGTAATTGGTATTGATGAATTTAACGATTACTACGATCCGACGTTAAAACACAAGAATATTGCACATTTACAATCTTCACCTAACTTTACCTTAATTGAAGGCGATATTCAGTTTTTAGATTGGTCAAAACTTTTACAAGATGTAGATGTTGTTTATCATCAGGCAGCACAGGCAGGAGTGAGAGCCAGTTGGGGTAAAGGTTTTCGTGCTTACACTGAACGCAATATCAATGCTACCCAAGTGATGTTAGAAGCCGCCAAGGATGCGAAACAATTAACCAGATTCGTATTTGCATCTACATCTAGTGTATATGGTGATGCCGAAACATTACCTACCCATGAAGGAATTCCACCGCAACCAGTATCACCATACGGCATTACTAAGCTAGCTGCCGAGCGTTTGTGTGGACTCTATTATAAAAACTTTGGTGTGCCTTTTGTGGCTCTACGTTATTTCACAGTTTACGGCCCCAGACAGCGCCCTGATATGGCTTTTCATAAGTTTTTCAAAGCTGTTTTGCAGGATGAAGCGATTCCCATTTATGGTGATGGACAACAAACGCGAGACTTTACGTTTGTGAGTGATGCTGTAGTTGCCAATTTAGCTGCTGGTACTGTACCGGAAGCGGTGGGGGAAATTTTTAATATTGGTGGTGGTAGTAGAGTAGTTTTGGCAGAGGTTCTTAACACAATGGAAGAGATTGTGGGCAAACCCATCAAGAGAAACCATATAGAAAAAGCAATGGGAGATGCTAGACACACAGCTGCTGATGTTGCTAAGGCGCGGCGAATTTTAGGATATCAGCCGCAAGTTTCTTTGCGAGAGGGTTTAATTCAGGAATGGCAATGGATTAAAGCTTTGTATTGTTGAAAATTATGAGATTTTCAGCTAAAGATCCCCAGTCTCAAATCGCAGGGATCTTTTTTTACCAATTTTACGCTGTACGACTCGTAATTTTCCGACATTTTTGCAGGAACCTGTGGGGAATCTCTAGACTATTTCCCCAATGCAGATGAATATAAGAAGCATGAACATTTATCGGTAAACACCAGCCCTCACATCCCAAATTTTCCTCCATATCATAGCGATAAGTAGTAAATAAAGACTGCTCAGAATGTGAGATTACATGAGAACGATGGAACTCATGCCCATAAAGATTTGTCCCTGCATTTACTAATAGGCTATTTTGCAAAGCTACAGCACGACGATAACCTAAAGTCAGTTTTTTATCCATTGTGGCAGATGTGGGCAATATTCCCACCATCGGCCAAGATTTACCCTCAAAATCAACGATTTGCTCACACAAATACATTAATCCTCCACACTCAGCAATGGTAGGCATTCCTGCCAGAATCGCTTGTTTGACAGTATGACGGGCGTTGCTGTTGGTTGCTAGTTGTTGAGCGAATACCTCTGGAAAACCGCCACCAAAATACATCCCCTGCACGCCTTGGGGTAATTCCGTATCTGCTAAAGGACTCCAAAAGACTAATTCCGCCCCCAAATTTTGCAGTATATCCAGATTGTCTTGATAGTAGAAATTAAAAGCGCGATCGCGTGCTACGGCAATCTTTAGAGATGGGGGAGTGGGGAGTGGGGAGGAGCCACTGCATTGGGCGGCTATGCCGACTTGTAGCAAGTGGCGTTGGGGAGTGGGGGGAGATGGGGAGGTGGGGGGAGATGGGGGAGATAATTTTAATTTGTTTTCTGTATGTTCAGTTTTTAATAGAGGTAATAAATGATGCCAGTCAAAGCAAGTATCTCCTAAATCGGCAAGGCGAGTTATGACAGCATCTAGTTCGGGGAGTTCTTCCGTGGGGATTAAGCCTAAATGACGATCAGGAATTGTGATGTTATCTTGACGACGTAGCACGCCCAGAATGGGTAACTGTAGAGGTTTAAGGGCATCTTTGAGGAGGGAGAGATGGCGATCGCTACCTACACGATTTAGCACTAAACCAGCAATTTTAATTCTAGGATCAAAGGAACAATAACCGTGAGCGATCGCTGCTACAGAACCAGACAAGCGGCTACAATCAATCACCAACGCCACAGGCAAATCTAACAAACGTGCAATGTGCGCCGTACTAGCAAAGTCAGTGCTGATTGAGTTTTCTTCCCCAGTCCCCAGTCCCCAATCCCCAGTTCCCTTTACCCCATCAAACAACCCCATCACCCCTTCTACTAAGGCATATTCACTTTTTTGGTGATGATGAGTAAAACACTGCTGAACGTATGCTTCTGAAGTTAATACTGGGTCTAAATTGCGGCAGGGGCGACCTGTAACATAGGTATGAAACATCGGATCAATGTAGTCTGGGCCGACTTTGAAAGACTGCACCACCGCACCACGCCGACATAAAGATGCTAATAGTGTCAGTGTAACTGTTGTCTTACCTACCCCACTCCGTTCCCCAGCAATCACTAAAGCCATTTCTTGTTTTGAATTAACAGTGTTCATTACGAATTTACCAATGTTATCTATCACATAAGGTTGATAGGATGGGGAAAAGTTGAAGATTTGTGCTATCAGTAACGTTTCTGTTTAATCATGACTACTCTTGAAGTTGCTTCTTCCCTGACTGCTATTGCCCAACAAACCCGCCAAGCTGCTAGTAAACTGGCGCTGCTGTCTACTGAGGTGAAAAACCAAGCGATCGCGGCGATCTCCCAAGCTTTAGAATCGGCTCAGGATGAAATATTACAAGCGAATATTGCTGATTGTGAGGCGGCGACGGTAGCGGGAATTGCCAAACCGCTTTATAAACGCTTGCAGTTAGATGAACATAAATTAAGAGATGCGATCGCTGGGGTGCGGGATGTTGGTAAGCTAGCTGATCCTGTGGGACAAGTCCAAATTCATCGTGAACTTGATGCTGGCTTGGTTCTCAAGCGGATTACTTGCCCTTTGGGTGTGTTAGGGATTATTTTTGAAGCACGCCCAGAGGCAGCAATTCAAATTGTCTCTTTGGCGATTAAGTCGGGGAATGGTGTAATTCTCAAATGTGGTAAGGAAGCTGTTCTCTCTTGTGAGGCGATAGTCAAAGCGATTAAACAGGGTTTATCTAAAACTGCGGTAAGTCCTGATGTTGTACAGTTACTCACAACTAGAGAAGAAACTATTGAACTTTTAAAGTTAGATAAATATGTAGATTTAATTATTCCTAGAGGTTCTAATTCTTTTGTGCAGTTTGTCCAAGAAAATACCCGCATTCCGGTTTTAGGTCATGCTGATGGAATTTGTCATTTATATATAGATAAAGCTGCTGATATTGCTAAAGCTGTAAATATTACTGTTGATGCCAAGATTCAATATCCTGCTGCTTGTAATGCTATTGAAACTTTGTTGGTTCACCAAGCAATTGCGGCGGGATTTTTGCCCAAAGTAGCTGAAGCTTTACAGGCAATTGATGTAGAATTAAGAGGTGATGAACGCACTTTAAATGTATTACCTAATATTGCTGCTGCCACAGCCACAGATTGGGAAACAGAATACAGTGATTTGATTTTAGCGGTGAAAGTTGTAGACTCTTTAGAAGAGGCGATCGCTCATATTAACTCATACGGTTCTCGTCACACAGATGGCATTGTCACCGAAGATTTAGCCACAGTAGAAACATTCTTTGGCTTAGTAAATGCTGCCGGAGTTTTTCATAATTGTTCTACAAGATTTGCTGATGGTTTCCGCTATGGCTTTGGTGCAGAAGTGGGGATTAGTACGCAACAAATGCCACCCCGCGGCCCTGTTGGTTTAGAGGGATTGGTAACATATAAGTATCAACTAATCGGTAATGGACATATTGTCGCCACCTACACAGGAGCAAATGCTAAAGCTTTTACTCATCAGGATTTAGAGTAAATTTTAGTAAAAATATAAACGCATTCGCTGATAAGCGTTCCCGCAGGGTAGGGGCGCGGAGGTAAACGCAAAGTGACGCGGAGAATTCTTTGCGTACCTCCGCGTGAACCTCTGCGATACTCTGCGTTCAAACCAAAGCCTTTAACAAAGCCTGAAGCTTAAGTTGAATTTCTGCAAATTCCTTCTCAGGATCAGAACCGGCGACAATACCAGCACCTGCATAAAGTCTAGCGCGATCGCCATCTATCAACGCCGAACGAATCCCCACAATAAACTCACAATTTCCTTGGGAGTCTACCCAACCTAAAGGCGCAGCATACAAACCCCTCTCGAAGCTTTCATAACGGCGAATCTCCTCACAGGCTACATCTCTAGCTGCACCTGCAACAGCTGGTGTCGGATGCAGTTGGGAGACAATCTTTAACGGATGGACGTTAGCCGGAACTAAGGCATGAATTGGTGTCCATAGGTGCTGAATGTTCGATAATTGTCGCAAACGTGGCGCTAAAACTTGGGGTAATAAACCTAGTTGGGTGAGGCGTTGGGTAATGAAATCCATGACTAATAAATGTTCATGTCTTTCTTTGTCACTATTAAGTAGACGATTGGCGTTGGCTGCATCTTCCGCAGGGGTTTTTCCCCGTGGTGCAGAACCTGCCAAAGCATCAGTAATTAACTGTTGATTGTTGATACTAATTAATCTTTCAGGACTAGCACCGATAAAGTTTTGTCCTTTGCCGTTACTGGTAGAGAAAATATAACAGTTAGGATGAATTTTCCGGAGATTATTTAATGAACTAAATAAGTTAAAATCCTGATTGGAATTGACATCTAAGACATCTGCTAAGACAATTTTTCTGAGATGATGAGAATTTATTTTATCTAAAACTGATACTACAGATTGCTTAAATTTTTCGGCATTAACAGCAGATTTTTTCGTAAATATGGCTGGAAAATAATCAATATTGTGGGCATCACGTCTTAAAGCATTAATATCATCTATTTTATTACGTAAATTTTGGATTAATATTTTAATATTAACATTGGCATGAATGACTGTATTCATTACCAATATACATCGCTGATTTTTGATAGATACTTGCCAACGTGGTAGAAAAACCGTAGCTGAGGGAAAAGGGTAATCTACTTGGTTATGTTGGTCAAAAAAGCTGAAGTAACAAAAAAAGTGAGCGCCGCTAAAGGCTGCGTTAGTAATACCAAAATTAATTATATTTTTTAGATGAGATTTGATAAAAATTTCAGCTTGTGTAAACCGTTCTTTACCATTAATCTGGATTTTTTTGACTGCATCGATGGCGGCGATCGCCTCACCTTTGCCTCGATGCTCAAAGTAAAAATTTATTGCATTTGCTTGCGCTAATTGATCTAATACTACCAAAGGATCAATTAAGTCAATTTCCAGGGAAATGCTGACAATTTGCCTGCAACTACTTTTGAGGCAGTTTTCCTGAACAGCTAACAAAAATTGGTATAGGTCTTTGTGTTCTACAAAGAAGTTACTACGACATGGTGAAACTGTCATGGATCTATAAATAGTAAATTTTTTTTAAGTTATCTTCCTAAAGTGTAATTAAACATGGTCGTATTTCTACAGGTAACATATTCAGTCACCATTTCACCAGAGTATGGTTTGCGTTGTTGTTGGTGTTCCCAAACCCTGACAAGCCATACTTGAGCTTGGGCTGCAAACACAAATTGTCAAAGTTGCCATGAGGAGGTTAAGTAGTTACGGTAAAAACAAAAGTGTTTCCTGCTTCAGTAGGATTGGGGTTTTCTCAAAACCGTAAAAACTCAATTATGAATGAGTCTCTGGCAATTTAATTAATCACGACTGATGACTACAAAGCAAATTTCTCGTTCTCAGAGTAAATTATGGATGGCGGCAATTAAACCGCCCATGTACAGTGTTGCGATTATGCCGATTTGGGTGGGAACATCTGTAGCATTTGCCGAAAATAAAATTGTGAATGTAGGGATATTTTCTACTTTTATAGCCGCCGCAATTTTAATTCTGGCATGGGAAAATATTAGTAATGATGTATTTGATTCAGAAACAGGTATCGATGTCAATAAACATCATTCACTGGTAAATTTAACTGGTAAGAAGACTTTAGTTTTTTGGTTAGGAAATTTGTGTTTGATTGCGGGTTTGTTGGGAATACTCGCGATCGCTACTTGGCAACAAGACCCTACTATCATCGGCATAATTCTGTTATGCTGCTTTTTGGGCTATATGTACCAAGGGCCTCCCTTCCGTTTAGGATACCAAGGTTTAGGTGAAGTTCTGTGTTTTTTTGCCTTTGGCCCTTTAGGCATCACCGCCGCCTACTACAGTCAAACCAAAACTTGGTCAGCAACCAGTCTAGCAGCTTCAGTAATTGTCGGTATCGTCACCAGTTTAATCTTATTTTGCTCACACTTTCACCAAGTTAAAGATGACATCGCCGCCGGTAAGCGATCGCCTATTGTCCGTTTAGGCACAGCTACAGGTGCGAAAGTTCTCATTTGGTTTACAGGCATTATTTACCCGTTTACCTTGGTGTTTGTCCTATTGGGCTTTTTCCCCCTGTGGACACTCTTAAGCTGGCTGAGTTTACCCTACGCCTTTAAATTGTGTCGCCACGTTCAGCAAAATCACAACCAACCAGAAAAAGTTAGTAACTGTAAATTTATCGCCGTAGCCGTGCATTTTTGGAGTTGCTTGTTATTAGGTGTAGGATTTGCGATCGCCGGAATATAAAGATTGGGTATGGGTGGAAGATTTAGAGAGACAGTCCCTACTCCCATGCTTTACCAATTTGAATTTCGTCCCATAGCCAGGAAATTTGCGCGATCGCTTGTTACCAGTCACGGTGTCTGGGAGATTCGTGAAGCCATTATTTTGCGGCTGTGTGATGCTACAGGTAAAGTCGGCTGGGGAGAAATCGCCCCTATTAGCTGGTTCGGTTCGGAAACTCTAGAACAGGCGTTAGATTTTTGCCGCCAACTCCCCCAAAAAATCACAGCAGAAACGATTTATGCCATTTCTGATAATTTACCAGCCTGTCAATTTGGCTTGGAGTCAGCATTAGAGGGATTGGGGAGTGGGGAGTGGGGAGTGGGGGGAGATGGGGGAGATGAGGAAGGATACCTTACATTGTCTTCTAGCAATGCCCAATACAGTGCCTTACTCCCAGCAGGGGAAGCAGCATTAAGTCAATGGCAAAGTCTTTGGCAACAGGGATATCGCACGTTTAAATGGAAAATTGGTGTGGATGATATTACCCAAGAACTTAGAGTTTTTGATTTATTGACGCAAGCTTTACCAAACTCCGTAAAACTGCGCTTAGATGCCAACGGTGGACTTAGCTATGACGCAGCTAAGTTATGGCTACAAACTTGTGACAATTTGCGAAAAAATCAAGAATTAGCTTGCGAAATTGAATTTATTGAACAACCTCTACCCGTAGCAGAATTTTCGAGGATGTCGGAATTGAGTGAGAGTTATGCTACTGCGATCGCTTTAGATGAATCTGTCGCCACCCTCAAGCAACTTGCTGCTTGTTATCAACAAGGTTGGCGAGGGATTTTTGTGATTAAACCGGCGATCGCTGGTTATCCTTCACGCCTGCGCCAATTTTGCCAAGAGCATGAAATTGACGCTGTATTTTCCTCTGTATTTGAAACTGCGATCGCCAGACAAACCGCACTCCAATTAGCAACAGAATTATCTCGCCGCAATCGGGCTGTTGGTTTTGGCATCAATCACTTTTTTACTCAAGAAGAAGATGAAACCTGGCTGCAAAGATTATTTCCATCACCTGCATCACCATGATTGGTTAATTGGTTACGACAGCCAACAATTGCAGCAAATAGCAACAAATTTATATGCACAACTCACCCAATTATCAAGGCAAAATAAACCCCCAAAAATCATCCTAGCCGAACGTGAAACAGTCAAATTTCTAGCAGGTTTCATCGCCGCTTGTGCAGCCAATAGCTCAGTGTTTCTGTGTAACCCCGACTGGGGAGAACAAGAATGGCATCAGGTATTTAATTTAGTTCAACCTGATATTATTTGGGGATTAGGGAGTAGGGATTGGGGAATAGGGATTGGGGACTGGGAAAAAAACACTATCCTTTCTCCCACCCTGTGGGAAGCTGACGCTACATCCCCCTCATCCCCCTCATCCCCCTCATCCCCCTCATCCCCCTACTCCCCACTCCCCACTCCCCACTCCCCCCTAATCATGATTCCCACTGGCGGTTCATCGGGACAAATTAAATTTGCCATGCACACTTGGGAAACTCTGACAGCATCAGTGACAGGATTTACAGAATATTTTCAACTACAACAAGTAAATTCCTTTTGTGTTTTACCCTTGTATCATGTCAGTGGTTTAATGCAGTTTATGCGTTCTTTTATAACTGGTGCTAAACTAGCAATTCTGCCATTTAAATCGGTACAATTAGGTGATAAATACCAAATTAACCCTAAAGAATTTTTCATATCTTTAGTACCAACACAGCTACAACGTCTGTTACAAAATCCAGAATCAACCGCATGGCTAGCACAATTTAAAACTGTACTGTTAGGAGGTGCGCCTGCTTGGGATGAATTACTAGAAAAAGCCAAATTCCACGCTATCCGGTTAGCACCAACCTATGGAATGACTGAAACTGCTTCCCAAATTGCTACCCTCAAACCAGATGATTTCTTAAATGATAAAACTAGCAGTGGTCAAATTCTTCCCCACGCTGAAGTAAAAATTTGTAATTCCCAAGGGCAAGTTTTACCAGCCAATCAAATCGGTAGCATCAAAATTAAAGCTCAATCTTTAGCCCTTGGTTACTATCCTCGAATCTGGAATCATCAAGATGATTTTGCAGTTGATGATTTAGGTTTTATAGATGAACAAGGTTATTTAAATATTGTTGGACGTAACAGCGATAAAATCATCTCAGGTGGAGAAAATATTTATCCAGTAGAAGTAGAATCAGCTATTCGTCGTACTGGAATGGTTAATGATGTATGTGTGATGGGAATAAAAGATCAAGATTGGGGACAAGCATTAACAGCCGTTTATATTCCTAAAAATTCAGATATCACTGCTGAAGCAATTAAAAACGCACTCTACAATCAAATCAGCAAGTTTAAAATTCCCAAACACTGGATTCCTCTGCAAAAATTACCTCGTAACGCGCAAGGTAAAATCAACCGCCAAGAATTACAGCAAATAGCTACAGAATTTCTGCAAAACTAATAAGACTTTAAACATTCACCCCAGTTAGATTACTAAACGGAGAGGGGGGGATTCGAACCCCCGTTGAGTTGCCCCAAAACGCATTTCGAGTGCGCCGCATTCAACCGCTCTGCCACCTCTCCAGAAGCTATTAGAAGTAGTAGATTTAGGAAACTTACTTAGATATAGTTTCCTTGTGCCATGATAACATCCCTACACAACAAGCGATCGCCTCCACAATCACAAACTACCTGCTAATAGCGTATATTTTGTTCAACTTGCCAAGATATAGGCTGATGTTGCCAGGGTTTTCGCCGCTACTTGCATCTGTTCCACATCTGATTGTGTCCAATAACGCGGCTCTTGACACTGATGTGCCACCAACAATCCCCATAATCCTTTGGGTATGACAACTGGTACAACTAGGTTGGCACGTACTTGCAACTTCCGCAGAAAATCACGGTGACAAGCTTCTATCGGTTCTGTCTCAATATCAGCGATCGCCCTCACACGCCCTGCTAAATACAAAGCAGCATACTCGTCCTTAAAACATTCATCAGGCCCTGTTGATCCTATGATGGAAAATTCCTGAGAACTTAAGGATTCAAAAGTTACCTGTCCATGCCACTGCCAATAAAAATAATATAAAACGAGACGATCAACCTGAAGCGAGTCACGAAGTTGGTTTGTCGTTTGTCGAATTAATGCGTCCCGTTGCATTGTTTGAACAAGACGATCAAGAACCTTTTTTAAGCCCTCTTCCACAGTGGTATTTGAATTAGGATCAAATTCTGGGTGACGATAAATTGGCACAGTTGTAAATAATGTATCAGTCAGTCAGACTTGTTAGTTTTATATAGTGATTGATCAGATTTTATGGGGAAATCACGGTCATTCAAATAGGGTTATATATTTCTACACCAATAGAATAGTAAACAGAACTTTTGCTATTTGACTTAATTGCCACTTAAATAAATATATCTTTATATTTACAAATCTAATATTAATTAATTAAAATTTAATACTTAAATACTCTGCCACTATTACTGAGGATAGCTGGGTGGGCAGAACCCACCCAAAAGATAGCTATCTGTCTACGGAACCCATGATTACGTCAATGCTACCGAGAATCACCACAATATCAGCAACTTTGACACCCCGCAGTAAATGAGGCAAAATCTGGAGGTTGTTAAAATCTGCTGGGCGAATCTTCCAACGCCAAGGGAAGACGTTATCATCGCCAACCAGATAAATACCTAGTTCGCCTTTACCACTTTCTACACGGGCATAAATTTCGCCTTTGGGCATTTTAAAGGTAGGAGAAACTTTCTTGCCAATGTATTGATAATCAAAAGCATCCCACTCTGATTTTTTTCCAGCTACTAAACGCTTGGCTTCGAGATTTTCGTAGGGGCCTCCGGGTAATCCTTTGATGGCTTGCTTGATAATCTTCACGGATTCGCGCATTTCCCGCATCCGCACCATGTAACGTGCCAAGCAATCACCAGCCGTTTCCCACTGCACGTCCCAATCAAAATCGTCGTAGGATTCGTAGTGATCAACTTTCCGCAAATCCCACTTCACACCAGAAGCGCGTAGCATCGGGCCAGAAAGTCCCCAGTTAATGGCTTCTTCGCGGCTGATAGTACCAATACCCTCGACACGACGGCGGAAGATGGGGTTATTGGTAACTAACTTTTCGTATTCATCAACTACGGGTAGGAAGTAGTCGCAGAACTCTAAGCATTTATCTACCCAACCGTAGGGCAAATCAGCCGCTACACCACCAACACGGAAATAGTTGTTGTTTACCATCCGGTAGCCTGTAGCTGCTTCCCATAAATCATAGATCATCTCCCGTTCCCGGAACTGGTAGAAAAAGGGAGTTTGCGCGCCTACGTCAGCTAGAAAGGGGCCAAACCACAGCAGGTGGTTCGCAATGCGATTCAATTCCAGCATAATGACACGGATGTAGCTGGCGCGTTTAGGGACAGCTACACCTGCGAGTTTTTCTGGTGCATTGACGGTGACAGCTTCATTAAACATACCTGCCGCGTAGTCCCAACGGCTAACGTAGGGGACATACATCACAGTGGTGCGGTTCTCAGCGATTTTTTCCATGCCTCGGTGCAGGTAGCCAATCACCGGTTCGCAGTCAACTACATCTTCACCATCCAAAGTGACAATTAAGCGCAGAACCCCGTGCATAGAGGGATGGTGTGGCCCCATGTTCAGCACCATAGGTTCAGTGCGGGTTTCTATTCTTGCCATAAATTCCGTGTTCTCCCATTCAGAAAATTTTGAGTTGAACCGCGTAGTGCCATCCAGACACGAGTTTCATGTCTGCCAATATCATGTTCGTAGAGGCAATATCTTTGGGGCAAGCCCGGTATTTATTGCCCATACGGGAGTATGTTGGAGGGATGGTGGCAGCAGAGGGCTTTTCCTTGATGTTGCATTTTGTTTCACTTCTTCAACTATTATATGAAAGCTCGATATCCAATAAATTAAAGCACGGGATTTTTTCATCTCTCCCGACTGGGGAGTGGGGAATGGGTATTCAGGAGATGGGGTAAGTAACTTTTGATGATTAGGTGTAGATGTTAAACAAGTAATTTGGTGATCACATTTGAATTTACCAGAAAAAATACTGCTGTACATTTTAAATTTGCATTTTGATTTTCATCTTTAACGGCAAATAGAGTATTTTTGATGTTCTATATTCAGTAGTTCAATACTTAAGGGCTATGATTAATGCCATTGCTACAATTTTTATATTATTCCTCAATAATCCACAAATATGATTTCAAATAGTTATCACAAATACAATGAAAACTAAACTAAATAACAAATTCACAAGTTAAATACAGAAAATCATCAAGTTATATTTTGCGATTTTTTGGGATTGAAATATTATTACTGTATCTTTTGCTGCTAAAATCTGATGAATTCTCATACTGCCAACTTACCAGATATCGAAGAACCGACATTTTCCCATTTACCAGTGTTACCGCAGGAAGTAATTACAGGTTTAGCGGTACGTTGTGGGGGAAATTATCTCGATGCAACGGTAGGGGGTGGTGGCCATAGTCGTTTAATTTTAGAGGCTGCACCGGATGTGCGACTAACGGCGCTAGATCAAGATGAAGACGCTTTAGCCGCAGCCCAAAAAGAATTAGCAGAATTTGGGGAACGGGTAACGTTTATCCGCAGTAATTTTGCGGCTTATGAGTTCCCTACAGCTAGTTTTGATGGAATTCTGGCAGATTTGGGTGTCAGTTCTTACCACTTAGATACACCAGAACGAGGTTTTAGCTTTCGCCATACTGCTAGTTTAGATATGCGAATGGATCAAAGACAGCCTGTGACAGCTGCTGATGTGATTAATGAGTGGGATGAGGTGGATTTAGCAGATATTTTCTTTAAATACGGCGAAGAAAGGCTATCAAGACGCATTGCTAGACGGATTGTGGAAAAACGCCCATTTACTACCACTACAGAATTAGCCGAGGCGATCGCCTTTTGTGTACCCCCTAAATACCGCTATGGTAGAATTCATCCTGCTACCCGTGTGTTTCAAGCATTGCGAATAGTCGTCAATGATGAGTTAAAGTCCCTCGAAACTTTTTTAGAGAAAGCACCTCATGCCCTCGTCCCAGGTGGCAAAATTGCCATTATCAGCTTTCACAGTCTAGAAGACCGTTTAGTAAAACATAGTTTACGTAATTCACCCATATTAAAAGTATTGACAAAAAAACCAATTACTGCAACAGAAGCCGAGATTGTCAATAACCCGCGATCGCGTTCTGCCAAATTAAGGATAGGGGAGAGGATTGGGGAGTAGGGAGTGGGGAGTGGGGAGTGGGGAAGTGGGGGAAGTGGGGGGAGATGGGGGAGGTAGGGGAGAAGAGGAAATTACTATTGACTAATAAATAAAAAAATGATTACAGGCACAACTAAACTATTAGGGGTAATTGGACATCCGGTAGAACATTCGCTCTCACCGGTGATGCACAATGCAGCGATCGCGCAACTAGGATTAGATTACATATATCTTCCTTTTCCGATCAAACCAGAGAATTTAGAAGTGGCGATCGCTGGTTTGGCGGCTATTGATGTTGTCGGCTTTAGCGTGACAATTCCCCACAAACAAGCAATTATTCCCCTACTGGCTGAAATTAGTCCTATCGCTCAAGCTATAGGCGCAGTTAATACTGTTACCCGTCACAATAATCAATGGGTGGGGACAAACACAGATATAGAAGGGTTTATTTCCCCTTTGCAAACAACTTATCAACAAGATTGGAGTCAGAAAACCGCCGTTATTTTAGGCAATGGTGGTGCAGCTAGGGCTGTTGTCGCAGGTTGTTATCAGTTGGGTTTTGCGGAAATTCATGTGATAGGGCGGAATCCGCAACGGTTAAAAGAATTCCAGCATAGTTGGGAAAGTTCACCCATTGCTGATAATTTACAAGTGCATCCTTGGGATAACTTAGCCAAACTCATCCCCGAAGCTAACTTATTGGTAAATACCACCCCCATTGGGATGTATCCCCACGTTGATGAATCGCCTGTGAGTGTAGAGGAAATGGCGAATTTACAAACGGGTGCGATCGCCTATGATTTAATTTATATTCCCCAACCAACAAAATTTCTGCAATATGCACAACAACAAGGTGCGATCGCTATTGATGGCTTAGAAATGCTAGTTCAGCAAGGAGTCGCCGCCTTAAAAATTTGGTTGCAACGGGAAACTTTACCTGTAGATGTTATGCGTCAAGCATTGAGACAACATTTGGGCTTAGAAAATAGAGGCTAGGGGTTAGAGAATAGAGACTTGGTTGTGGAAATTGATTCATTACGAATTAGTATTTATAAAATCAACTTTTTCTAAAATAATCTGAATAGCATTTACGATTAACTCTGGTTGATCAATCCAAACAAAATGACTACTTTTATCAGCCGCAATTTCTACACAATCTGTAGATAACTTGAGTATTTGCTTGTGCATTTGCTCTCGTAAATGATTAGCTGCTTTCATAGGTAAAAGCATAGTCCACAGAGAAGGCTGAAAAAAAGTCTTCGCTTTGATGCTAACTACAGGCAATTCCCCCAATTGTCTGTTTAACAGGAGTTGACGACTGCTATTATCAAGGTTTAAGAGTTCCCGACTCATGGTAATCCAGTGTTTAGGACGGCAAAAAGAACGCTTAATTGGGTTTAGTGCTGCTGAAGAAAATTTAATTAATTCTGGTTTAATAATCTCAAACGTACCAATGACTTTGAGTAATCTGATAATGCCAAGTATTGAGCCTAAAATTGACATGACAAAGCCAGAAACAAAAAACAGTTTCAAAGCTTGTAAATAGATGGACATTTTCAGCATTCCCGTTTCATGGAGTCCATCAGTAAGTACCATGCCAACTACTTTTTCTGGAAAATATTGAGCATACAAACGCACATTATAACTACCAAAAGAATTACCCACCAAAATATAAGGCGGCTCAATTTCTGCTTGTGTGAGGAGGGAATCTAACTCTGTGACAATTTGCTGACTCGTGCGCGGATGAGGACTATGATCACTCCACCCATATCCAGCACGATCATAAATACAAACTCGTGTGAGCTTGGCTATTTCTTGCACAAGTAAATAACCTTCAATTCCGCCTAAACTGTGTTCTAAAACTACTGTAGGGGTAGACTTTCCCGCAGTGTAGAGATGTAAGCGATATCCACCCACATCAATCAGTTGTCCTGGTGGCGGTTGTCGATTTTCGATTAAGCTAGCGATCGCCTGATAACAAGTTGTAGCTAATAGTACAATATTTTCGATAGGGGATGACATCTGCCCAACGCTGATTGATGGATAAATGCTCACAAATTAAAGAGTATGGGACTGGTGCAATTGTCTGGGAATCAAGTTGAACCGCATTATCACTTATATTGTCAGTATTTTTCGGCACACTTAGGAACGGATTTAGCCGGGGCTGTTTAATAAATAATTCCTAAAACAAACTCGCCTTGATTTACCGCTTGATTGGTAGCCACGTCAAAAACTAATCCATCTTCAGCCGCACAGACATCAATGACTGTAGGTAGCTGACTCTCCTTATTAAAACTGAGAATTTGATAGAGCCTGTCACCTGCTTTAACTTTTGTACCTAATTCTACTCGATATTGAATCATACCCCCAGCGATCGCGTAGTATTTTGTCCGATTGCTACTCCTAGCAAAGTACATCTCATGAGATGTAGTTGCTTGTAAAGTTAGGCTAGTATTTTGCAATACACATTTTTGTAATAAATAATTTTTTACACCAGCTACACCTTTCTTTACAGAATCAGGATTCATTTGCATTCCTGCACCTAATTCTAATGTCCAAGCTTCTATATCAAATTTAACTTCTCTACCTAGTTCTGCAAAACAATCTTCTAAAGCTGTTTTTGGGACAGAGACATTAATGCTGCTCTGAATCTGATGCTGTTTATGAAGTCAAAAATACCCTTGGAAGAAGGGAAATCTACGCCTGATCAGCTAGTTGCAAGACTAGGGATGAACCGGGATACTGGTTCAGGACAGGAAGCCACAGGTGCAGCGTAGCGGAACCTGTGGTACTTCACCGAGCAAAATACCAAAATCTAGTAAGAAATATTTGGCGCTCTCTTCCCGATTATGATTGCAAACGGGAATCAACCAGATTTCTCCCACTAAATCAGTATCATTAATTGATAATAAAAACTCAATTAATTGATGAATAACCGCATTACCAGAAATTTCTGCCCCGTGTAAATTAGATTGAATATAAACCTTTTTACCAGGGTTAGCACCGATGAATTTGTATACTTGTAAAAACAGGCGATCGCCTGAAGCCATTTGACGCAGTGAAATAGTAGAAATAATAGGAAGCATAAGAGGGGATTTTGACGGGGACTGAGGATGGGAAAGAGAGATTTTCCTGCCCTCGTTGTGTAATTTATTATGTCAGTCTCATCGATTTTGTGACGCAAACTAAGTCAAAATTAAAATAAACGCGATCGCACTTCACCAAAAATGCAGATTACTCAGAGTCTCCATACAGCTATTCTCGTCACTGACTTACAAGCCTCAGAACACTTCTATGGTAAGGTTTTGGGATTATCCAAAATCGACCGCACTTTAAAATATCCTGGTGCATGGTATCAAGTCGGAAACTATCAAATTCACCTGATAGTTGCGTCAACTGTTCCCACAGACAACCAGGGCGAAAAATGGGGACGCAACCCCCACTTTGCTTTCTGTGTGGCAGACTTAGAAGCAGCCAAGCAAGAATTACTCGATCATAATTATCCCATTCAAGCCAGTGCTTCCGGTCGAGCTGCTATCTTTGTTAAAGATCCAGATGGGAATGTGGTGGAGTTGAGTCAAGGGTGAGGAGTGGAGGAGATGGGGACAAGGTAACTAATGACTAAGAACTAATGACTAATGAAAATTATTGCCTACGTTTACACTAATCCTTTGTTAGAAACTTCTCCTGTGTCGATTGATTGGGGACGGGAGGTAGAACGGGTATATGAGGATTTGGGTAAGCGTTCAGGATTATATGAATTATTGACGGACTGTCAAACTGAATCTGTAGATTGTCTGTTGGTACGTCGTTTGGAAGAATTGGGGGATAATCTAGAACAGGTAAGCGATCGCCTTAATCAACTGACAGGTTTGGGTATAGCTGTAATCGCTACTGAGCAAGGCTACAACTCTGAAACTCCTCATCTTGGCCGAGACTTGCTGAAGTTATTACATCAAATCCAATATCAACAACGTAGCCGACGCATCCGTCAAGGACACGCCCGTAATCGTCTAGATGCTGCACCACCACCAGGTAAACCTCCCTATGGCTATCGTAGAGGTAAGGGAAAGTACACTATAGATCGCACTACTTCACCAGTAGTCAAGGATTTTTTTGATCAATTTTTACTCTACGGTTCTCTGCGGGGTGCGGTGCGTTATCTGGCGAAGAAGTACGGTAAAAAAATCTCTGTCACTACTGGTAGGCGGTGGTTAACAAATCCTGTTTATCGGGGTGATACGGCTTATCAGCATGGGGAAATTATCTCTGACACCCATATTCCAATTATTTCTAGAGAAGAAGCGGCTCAAGTTGATAGGCTTTTACGCCGTAATAGTCGCTTACCATCTCGCGCTGCTAGTGCGCCGCGTTCTTTGGCTGGGTTGGTGATCTGTGATCAATGTCAGTCACACATGACAATTACCCGTGTGACTCAACGCCATCAAGATAAAGAGTATTTGTATTTACGTCCCATTAGTTGTTCTCAAAGTCCTAAATGTCGGGCTATTTCCTACCAGGAAATTTTGGAATGCACAATTACTAAGGTTTGCCGTGATTTACCCCCAGCTGTCGCCGGGTTGAATTCTCCCCAATTGGATGCAGTAAAAAATAGTTTAGGGGATGCGATCGCTCGTCAGCAAGAAATACTCCAACAGTTACCCGCTTTAGTGGAAACTGGAGTTTTAGATCCAGAAACAGCACAGTTAAGAGCTTATAAACTCCGCACAGAAATCTCCGCACTCCAAGCCAAATTAGCTACCCTCCCCCCTGTGAATTTGCTTTCTGTCGCGCAAGCGGTTTCTATTCCCCAATTTTGGTTAGATTTATCGGAAGCAGAACGCAGATTTTACTTTCGGGAATTCATTAAACAAATTGAGATTGTACGTCAAACTCCAGATTGGGGCTTGCAGGTAATTTTCATTTTTTAAGAATTCCGATTAATCTGAATTAACTAAAATTGTCTTAATTTCACCAGGAATAATCATATCTTTCACCCCAACCGCATCTACTTCAATTCCCTGTTTAATTTAGGATTTCTATCTAATCTTCAAATACTTGCTGCCGATATTTATCACCTGGGACTTTTATTTTGTGCTGCTGAATTTATAGTTTGTTCAATCCGCTTGTTCCTTGTTTCTGGACGTTTAGCACTTTCAATCCAAAAGAGGATATTCTTTTTAGTCGAATTGCTGAATACTGCAAAATATTTATTAGCAGCTTCGTTGGCTGCCAATGCTTGTTGTAAGTCATCTGGGATAATTAAGGCTTCTATCCCATCTAAACTATTCCATGAACCATCTTTTTTGGCTGCTGTAATTTTTGCCAAACCAGCCTCACTCATCAAACCTTGCCCGATGAGTTCTGCAATATACTGCTTATTCAATTTAGACCACACGCTTTTCGGCTTGCGCGGCGTAAATATTTGCATATAACGGTCTGAATCTAAAGATTTAACTTTACTGTCAATCCAACCGAAACATAAGGCTTCTTGAACTGCTTCGCTATATTTAATGCTAGGTTTACCACTGTTAACTTTGTAATAAATTAGCCATACACCAACAGAATTTTGATGGTTATTTTCCAACCATTCCCGCCATACTTGACGATTTATGGCATGGAAGGTTTCTATTTGGTTCTCGAAGTTTGGCATAATAAAGAATGGAAAACGAAGGAACAGACTCAAGTGAATTACTGCTAAATTGGTATCAGCAATTAAACAAGACTATCTCCCCCTGGTTGGCTAATTACCAAACGTAAAACTGATAGTCCTAAAATTATCAAAAATAAAACTAAACCAATGCTGCAAGCATAGGTAATTTCCAAGTTACTAAATGCTTGCTCATAGAGATAATAAACAATAGTTTTGGAGCTATTAAGCGGCCCTCCTTGAGTCATAATATAAACTTCTTCAAATACTTTAGTTGCAGAAATAGCCGAAATTACTGCTACTAAAGCTAAGTAAGGCTGCATTAAAGGTACTGTAATATCCCAATGTTTGCGAATCCCATCTGAACCATCAATAGCGGCAGCTTCATACACATCAGCCGGAATTGATTGCAAACCAGCTAAATAAATCACCATATAATAACCTAGTCCTTTCCAAATGGTGACAGCCATCACACTGGCTAGAGAAATTGGCACAATGCCAAAAATTTTAGCGGAACTGGTGAGCCAGGGAATACCTTCAGGAAAAAGACCTAGCATTTTTAGCAATTGATTCAATAAACCGTTTTCTGCATACAGCCACTTCCAAGCTATCCCCGCAACTACCATAGAAATCACTACCGGGGTATAGTATGCGGCTCGAAACCAAGTAATTCCTCGCAATTTTTGATTAACTAAAATTGCTAACCCTAAAGGAACCATTACTAAAATTGGTACTACACCGACAAGATAAATAAAAGTGTTTTCTAAAGTTTTCCAAAAAACCTGATCTTGCCACAAACGCAGGAAGTTTTTCATTCCGATCCATTGCGGTGCTTGGCTGATGTCTTCATAGCTGGTGAAGCTGAGGTAAAATGCTTGTAGTGCAGGCCAAAATACTGTTAAACCTAGGAGAGTTAAAGCCGGGAGTAAAAATAAATAAGGGGTCAGTTTTTGATTCAGTAGTATCCAATTTTTTGGTGTTATTTGTTTCATAAAAGTATTTTTATGAGTTAAAAACCTAATTAGTGTTACATGAAAAATAGTGATTTGGTCAAGCGTCCCATTTCCTTATGGATGGGATTTTACACCCATTAAATCAAGCGATCGCCTGCTCCCGTCGAAGAATTGTCAAAGTTTGCAACGTTTAACCTTAAAATCTGGTGAGTGGCGATACTGC
Source organism: Nostoc sp. PCC 7524 (assembly GCF_000316645.1). Lineage (NCBI taxonomy): Bacteria > Bacillati > Cyanobacteriota > Cyanophyceae > Nostocales > Nostocaceae > Nostoc > Nostoc sp. PCC 7524. The sequence goes on along the minus strand of NC_019684.1, from coordinate 760,685 downwards.
AAACATCCTTGACCATGCCTGAAGAAAATATATTACTGCAACCTAGCACATTATGGGACAGTGTTAAACAACAGACTAACCATGCTTTAGAATGTGGTGCGCTGCTATCTATACCGACGAAGTTTGAATTTGTCGAACAGGATGGTGTTAAATTTTTGGTGCGAATTTTATCTAACCTTGTCCGTAAAGATACAGCGAAAAAACAACAAGACAAACAAACCACAGCTACCGGTAAGGAGTTTAATCCCTTCCTCCCTTACGAGCAAGACTTATTTGTAGCAGATATCTCAGAGACTCATGTATGTATATTGAATAAATTCAATGTTGTTGACTATCACTTATTAATTATCACCCGTGCTTTTGAAGAGCAAGAAAGCTTACTCACCCTAGAAGATTTTGCCGCTATGTGGGCGTGTTTAGCAGGGATTGATGGTTTAGTATTCTACAACGCTGGTAAAAATGCAGGCGCAAGTCAACGACACAAACATTTGCAACTTGTACCCCTACCCCTGACACCTTCAGGAACACAAATACCCATCGAACCGCTTTTAGCCTCAGCCAAATTTCAGGATGCGATCGCTACTATACCCGGACTACCATTTATACACGCTTTTGCTAAGTTAGATCCTACGTGGGCAGATTCTCCATTTACAGGCGCTAAGGCTACTTTAGAAATTTATTACCACTTACTGCGGGCTGTAGGTTTAGGTGCAATTGATGGTGACAGACAAGCGGGTGCTTATAACTTACTAGCAACCAGAGAATGGATGTTAATCGTACCGCGATCGCAAGAACATTTCCAATCTATCTCTGTTAACTCATTAGGATTCGCTGGTGCAATGCTAGTAAAAAACGAATCAGAAATGGAACTACTCAAACATCAAACCCCGATGAATATCCTCAAGAATGTTGCCAAGGTAGTCATTAGTTATTAGCAAAAAATTAAAGTTTGTAGTAAGGACTTTAGTCCTGATTATTCTCAGCCCTAAAGTGCTTACTACAAACCACAAATCCTAGTTTATTGTTTCTTCCTACCCAAAAATAAACCCAATCCCACAATCGATAACCCCAGCATTGAGCCTGGTTCGGGAACACGACTGTAATTTACAGATTGACTTTCAGTTGCATCAGCATTCAGATAGGTATCACCAAATACAAAAAACTGATCTGGGACTACATATTGCAAGCCCAATCCTTGTCCAGTAGGAATTTGCCCTAAAAAGTCAGTCCAAACTGTTGCTAGTGGATCATCGGCTTCGGTAAATATTTGACCGTTGTAATTAGCAACAATCTTTAAACCTTCGGCAACCTCTACTAATTGATCAGCAGCAGCAGTTTGATCAAAGGAAAAATAGCCAGTGAGAGTTTGATCAGCATTCGAGAAGTTATAAGAGATGTTGGCTGCTTGGGCAGGCATAACTTCCCCCAAGGTGAACATGAGGGTAGTTCCGGCTGTGGCAATTGCTAGCTTTTTGAAGATGGAGTCAATCATTGTTTCTCTTAGTAAAAGAATCAGTGCTGAGTTGCGAGTGAGTTTTAATTACGATGCTGGGGTTGTGAGAGCAGCTTTCATGGCTTGGAAGATGTGGCTTTGATCAAGCAAACCGCGAATCCCTGGCGCGGTATAAGTCCCGGAGCTATCTGTAAACTGGACTTTCTGACCCAAGTATCGAGTCAGGACGGAAGAGTAAGCACCTTGGAAATAAACGGGTACAGGACGGTTAGTGTGGCTTCCCCAGAGGTACTTTTGAGTAGGATCAGAACCCCAGAAGTGACCAGCATCTTGAGGGTTGTGTTTGTTGTAGGTAATCTCTTTGGCGTTGTATTTTAACCCTCTAGCCAAGTTGGGATTAGCATTGGGACTCAACTTCGATACGAAGTCATTATTGAGGGTGAGATAGTGGTCATGGTCAGCAGTCACTAAGAGTAAGTTCTTGCTCCAGCCACCATTTTTGTTAATCCAACTGATGACTTCTTCAACTGCCTTGTCGAAGTCATTCATTGTACCTATGAGGTTATCCATGTTGTCGTCATGGGCTGCCCAATCGATATCGCCACCTTCCACCATGAGCCAGAAGCCGTCTTTGTCTTTACCTAAAACATTGAGAGCAGCCTTGGTTAAATCAACCAAGGTGGGGTTTTCGTTGACTTCTCTGGCAACAAAACTAGCCTCAGTTTCACCAGGAGATAGAGGACGGACTGTATCGGGGTTAGGGCCAGTCACTGGGTTGCCGTTAGCATCCAGAACGGGAACACACTCACTGATAGAACCGGGAATGATCTTACCGGATGGGCAGGTAGCTGGTGTTCCGCTTCTAATTACGGTGCTATAGACAGAGAAGTTGTCTAAACCTGTCGTGCTGTAGTCCCCCTTAGAGGAACTGGTAGGTAAGTTACCATTTTGTCCCCGCGCGCCATATAGACCAAAAAGTTTACCGCCCTGATTGGGGTCAATGTTAGCGGCTGTGTTTAATAAGGTTTGAGTAGCATTTGGGCCGCGTTCTAAGAAAGTGTAACCGTAACGGTTGGATGCTGGATTGGGGTTATCTTTTAAGTGTTCGTAGGTGTCCTGAGTGATGAAGGTATAGTTATAGGCTGGGCCTGTGCTGTCTCTATTTTGCATATCTAGAGGATGACCACCACCTAACAACACATTGGGCTGAAATTCTAGCAATGTCTGCTGTAGGATGCTGTCTTGGTTAGTTTTATTCGGGTCATAAACACTGTCGTATTTGCTACGACGATTAACATAAGAAGAAGCCGCAGATGGTGTAGCGTGGCTAATAGGTACGGATGTGACTAATCCTGTAGCTTTGCCTTGTTCTTTAGCAATTTCCAGGACGGTTTTCAATTTCTTCTCGTATACATCTACCCCCATAGCGTTGTTGTAGCTCTTGACACCTGTATACAACGTTGTAGCGGTGTTAGCAGAGTCGGGATAGCTGTATTTGATGTACTCTTTGTTGTAGCTACCAGGATTAGCAGGAGATAGAGGAATCCAAGGAGCAGGCCCACCTTGAGTGGGGTCATAACCTACTAAGTTACCGGGTTTTTGGCTATTGCCATCAGCGCGATCGCCTGGGTTAAAAGGAGTAGGTTGGAACGCAAAACCAGGACGAACATTACTCAAACCGGTGAAAGAATTAGACCCATCTAACGCAGAGTTACCTGTGGAGTGTGTCTGATTAGTTGGATTAGCTGGTGTACTGCCTTGTACAGTTGTGCCGTAAGTTGTCACCAGTCCATAACCAGTAAGTTTTTGAAAGCTTAGTCCAGAACCTTTACCACTGGTGTAAAAAGGTGCGCCTTTAGCCAAAGCTGCGGCTCGTGCCATTTCCCAACCCATACCATCACCAATCATGATGATGACGTTAATGCCATTACCAGCAGCGAGGGCAGATTCAATGCCAGGATTGCCCAATACCAACAAAATGGCACAAAAAAGGCCAGTCATGGCAAATGCTAGCACTCGCCTGAACTTTTCCAAATATGAAATCATTGCAGTATGCCTTGGATTTAATTGAATGAGTGCAATACCAATTTGTGGGAGTGGGGAGTAGGGAGTGGGGAGGCAGGGGGAGAAAAATCCCATGCCCAATGCCCTAAGATAATTGGTATTTTGATGATTTATTGGTAGAAGTTGGGTTCTTGGTGACTATAGTAAGAGTCTGGATGACCAACGATTACAGGTTTAATAGCAACCTGAGTAGGAATTTGGATCGAGGCTATAGTTGGTTGTTGATCTGGTGTGACGAAGGAAAATACAATTGCCACTACCAAACCGGAGACGAAACCAGCTAATAAACGCCGATGGCGTTTTAGTAATGAAATCATTGCACAAGCTCCTCTAAAGTCGGAAATAATAGCTTTTCTGCTTGCTGGCGCTCGCTACAATCTTCAGCTTTCAGATCACAAATGCAAGTCACATCCGTAATCTGACCGCGCAAACACTGTACACTTTGAATCACTAAATAAGCCGCAAATGTAGCTATCAGCACTGCCACAATTAAACTGATGACACCATCAGCCCAAGTCCAATTTAGCCAGATAACTGCGATCGCTGCTAAGACTGCTCCTACTGAACTGGCTACATCTGCTAACAAATGCAGCAAAGCACCTCTCATATTGAGGTCATGATGACTACATTTATGTAAACACTTGGCATTAAAAGCGTTAACAGCTAGACCAATCAGGGCAGTTGCTAACATTGGCGCACCAAGTATCTCATTGGTAGGAGATTGCAAGCGCACCAAAGCTTCTTTAATAATCCAGCCAGCAACAGCAGCTAGACTGATGCCATTAATCAAGGCTGCCAGGACTTCCAATCGATAGCGCCCCAGGATGGTTTTCTGGGATATGGATTGAGATAACCAAGCTGCTATCAGTGCTAGACCTAACGCTGCTACATCTGAAAGAATGTGTTCAGCATCGGCTAAAAGAGATAAGCTATGGCTCCAAATACCTGCGCTGAGTTCCACACAAAAAAAGATGCTCAGTAGAATTAATGCAGTCCACAAAGCCTGAAACTTCTGCTGAATAGGGGTTGTAGGCTTTGCACCTAACCCTCTAATGGAGGTTAACTCAAATTTTGAGCGTTCTATTGGATGCCTTTGTGCTGACAGCACCATTCTCAATACCTGAATACCTGTACATTCCTGCAAAAATCTATCAGATCCAAAGTTAATAATTCTCTAAATAATGTTTAATATCAGGTAAAAATTCCGTGTTTACCACAGATAAAAATGGTTATCATAATCATTTTTATACTAGAATCTGGCGAATTTGCTGGAATTTATACAAGTATCAATAGTTAACGTAACGCGGAAGTCCTCATGCTTGGCTGTGAGAGTGACTGCCTGACAAGTCTACTGCATAGCTTTAATCTGCTGATTAGCTTCATTCTGCGCCCGTAACATTGCCTGCTGTAATGGCTGCTGCCCTAATAAAGCACTGATAAACTGGTTATCAAAATTATTGACAATGGCAGATGGATACTTACCAACTTGTAAAGGTGTAGCATAATTAACACCAGCCACTAAAGGCGATCGCAACACATCCTGGTCATATCCTAACTGCTGGGCTACTGATTTGCGTGTTGGTAAAGCAAATCCTGTACCAGTCCATTTCTGCATTCCGGCTTTACCTGTGAGATAAGAAATCAATTCCCAAGCTTCGGGTTTATGTTTGGACTGCTGGCTCATCACGTAGGCAACGGTAAAAACCATTGTGCCTTGCTGATTATTAATACTTGGTACTTCTGCTGTAGCAAACTCCAGTTTAGGAAAGGTTTCTTGCAGATAGGGAATTGTCCAATTACCTTCAATAACCATTGCTACCTTACCCTGTCCAAACATTTCACTACCTGAGTTTGTTCCCACATCAGATTTTTGGGCTGAGGAACGATCTTGACGATATTGGTCGATAACTAACTGTAATCCCTGCACAGCTTGCTGACTTGCAAACGTAGCATAACCATTAGAGTCAACGACTTGTCCACCAAAGGCTCTGATTTTATACATCTGACGTGCTAATTCTGGCATCTCGCCAAAGCCATATCTGTTGAGTTTTCCTGTTAACTGTTTTGAATAGCTGCGTAGTTCATTCCATGTAGTGGGCGGAGTGTCCAACCCAACCGCCGCGAAGGCTTTTTTGTTATAGAACAATGCCAAGGTGGAGTAATCTTTAGGCAAACCGTAGATATGATTTTGATACTTAAAGGTGTTTAATAAGTTAGGTTCAAAGTCGGCTAAGTCAAATTCTGGGGTGATGTAATTCTCTAGGGGTTCTAGGACATTCTGACTCATCAAGAAAGGAGCCTCCAGCGCATCCAGATAAAACACATCTGGCGCAGCTTCACCAATCAAGCGAGTTTTCATTACATCCATATATTGGTCAGAAATTACCTCATATTTGACTTTGATGTGGGGATGTTGGGCTTCAAAGTCTTGCAGAACTTGTTTTAATAATTTTTGCTCTACTGGTGAACCTCCCCAGCCACTGAGTTTCACTGTGACTGAGGTTGGTTGAGAACTTTGGATTTGTAGACTATGCAGACTAATTATAATAACAGCGATCGCGATCGCTATTCCCAAAAAGCGCAACCAGTTTCTTCTCATAACAACTTCTGTAACTACGGACTGATATTTAATTCTTCTGAAGTTTTGTTGCGAACTGCAAGGTAAAATATCGAAGAATTATCACCAAAGCTTTTGAGTGTAAACTGAGTCACTCAAGCAATTAACTCATACCAGGGTGCGTTACCTAATAAATACTGTCTATGGATTCGGTTCCGGTTGAAACAACTTCTCCTCTAATTCTGGAACTTCCCCAGATTCCTCAACCCCAAATTACAGTCGCTCCTACTTCCAAATCTAGCACCCGATTTCCTAAGAATGCGATTCGCACCAGTTTAAAAGCCTCAACTGTAGATGCAGTGTTCGCCGCAATTTTCTCTCTGGCGACTGGTGGCATTTTGCTGAGTAATTTCTTAGTAGAGTTAGATGCTAGTCCGGTAGTGTTTGGGATGATGTCTTCAATCCCGATGCTGGTAAATCTGGTTCAGCCTTTGGGTGCTTACTTGTCTGAACGCAATACCAGCCGCTTTTACTATTCTCTGTGGACGTTTGGTACTGCTCGGCTACTGTGGCTGATTTTATTAATTGGGGTTGGGGGTTTTAGTTGGGGATGGGTAAATTCCCAAGAATTAGAAATCTTGACTTTGTTAATTGTCTTATTTACCCACCTGTTAGGGGGATTGGGAAGTGCATCTTGGTTAAGTTGGCTGGCAATGATTGTTCCCCGACGATTACGAGGCCGATATTTTGGCATACGTAATAGTGCGGCTAGTCTGACTAATTTGGTGTGTGTACCTTTAGGGGGTTTATTGATTTCCCATTGGTACGGGGGTACTCTCCAAGGTTATGGTGTAGTGCTGTTGGTGAGTATCGTCTTTGGGATTCTAAGCTTAGGGTGTCAGTATTTTAAAGTAGATATTAATCCGCAAGCACAAAATGCCATTGTTCAGTATCCTCGCCAGCAAGCCGAACCTAGCAATACAGTTGAATCCTTACCCAAAACCATATTTCCAGAGGCAGATGTTACCAGCAGCATTTGGAAAAACTCTAACTTTTTGATGTTTCTGTTTTATTCTGCCTTGTGGATGCTAGCAGTAAATCTCAGCGCCCCTTTTTTTAACCTCTATATGCTGGATACGCTGCATTTAGATGTGAGTTGGGTAACGCTTTATGCCAGTTTGCAGGCGGGAGCTAATTTGCTGATGATGATGTTTTGGGGCAAGTTAGCAGATAAGATTGGCAATCGTTTGATTTTAATCTTTATTGGTGTTTTGGTAGCAGTCACACCATTTTTATGGCTAGGGATAAATATTAATAACTTTGGCTTGTGGTTATGGTTGCCACTGTTACATATTTTAACTGGTGGTAGTTGGGCAGCTATTGACTTATGTAACAACAATATGCAGTTAGAAATTGCCCCAATAAAAAACCAGTCACTTTATTTTGCGATCGCTTCGGCTGTGGCTGGCTTTAGTGGTGCTTTAGGCACAACTATCGGTAGCTTCATCGCCCAATTTGCTCAACACGGCGGTTTATTGGGACTGTTTGCGCTGTCTGGGATGTTGCGCCTAGTGGCTTTGATTCCGTTAGTCTTTGTCAAAGAGGGAAGTTAGGGATTGGGTATTGGGGATTGGGTACTGGGGATTGGGTACTGGGGATTGGGGATTTAAAAATTCTCCCTCATCTCCCTCATCTCCCCTATATCCCTCATCTCCCTCATCTCCCTCATCTCCCCCATCTCCCTCATCCTCTCACTCAACAGCTGTGGAACTAAGACTCATCGTCTCCCACAGCACCATAGGGGGGGCGGTGGGGATGGGTTGGTGTAAAGCAATGAGTTTGGCTAGGGTAGCCTTTAACTGGGTACGGGGTACGATATCATCAACGAAGCCATGCTTGAGCAAGTCTTCAGCAGTTTGGAAATCTTCTGGTAGTTTTTCTCTTAAGGTTTGCTCAATAACGCGCCGCCCAGCAAAACCGATGGTGGCTTTTGGTTCTGCTAAGATTATGTCTCCCAACATGGCAAAACTGGCGGTAACGCCGCCTGTGGTGGGGTTGGTTAACACGGGGATGTAGAGTAATCTGGAGTCGCGATGACGTTCTAGGGCGGCGGAGATTTTTGCCATTTGCATCAGAGAGAGCATACCTTCTTGCATTCTTGCTCCCCCAGAAGTGCAGACAATGACTACTGGGTAACGTCGTTGGGTGGCTTGTTCAATGAGGCGGGTAATTTTTTCACCCACAACAGAACCCATACTACCGCCCATGAAGCGAAAATCCATGACAGCTAGGGCAATCGGTAAACCATTGATTTGTCCTAAACCAGTTTTAACTGCGTCTAGTAACCCCAGTTTGGTTTCCATTTCCCGTAGGCGATCGCTATAGGCTTTGCGATCGCGAAACTGCAAGGGATCGGTAGGCCGCAGATTTTCATCCATTGGCCGCCAAGTATTCTGATCTATCAACTGCTGAATGCGTTCATCACTATCCACACGATTATGATGTCCACACTCCACACACACCATTTGATTGGCTGTCAAGTCCTTTGTATATGTCAATACACCACACTTAGGGCATTTATGCCAAAGTCCATCAGCAATCTCACGTTCTTGACGTTCGGGATGGGTTGCTCCCGATTTACGTCTATTTGCAAACCAATCAAATAGAGACTTTAAACCGCGTGATTCTTCGTTGTTTGCCATTTTTATCTTATTCAAGTGGGTACGAGGTCGAAAATAGGTCAAATAGTTATGGGAAGTTAAATATCTTAGCCCTCAGTCAATACCTATGGGCTATTGATTATTTATCCTTAACTCTTGACTCCATCGCCAAACTACGCTTATAAGCAATCAGACCTAATTTTGCATCTTTGGTTGCCAGCTTAACGAAAATACCGATACCAATACAAGTCTCTTGCTCATCTCATTTGGAGAAATGTATTGGCAAAATCAAAGACATTAAAATATCAACCCCCAAAACCAGACGCTTTTCCTCAACCCCTAGCTAGAAGTCTTGCCCCCAAGATGATCATTTTTGTTGCTAGTTGATGAGCCGTTAGCATTTACGTACATTGAGTTGTGCTTGCCAACAGGTAGTTTTCGTTAAGAGAGTGATACTGATCACAAGCTGATATTACCAAAATGTCAAGAGGCAATGGGGTAATCAACGCTACAGTCGTGAAAAATTTCGGGTGCTAATTATGGGGACTGGGGATTGGGGATTGGGGATTGGGGACTGGGGATTGGGGATTGGGGTCTGGGATTTTAACTCAGCACGCTGCTCACGCCCCGCTTCCGCTAACAACACTCTCTAAAAAAACAATCGCAGGTAAGCTGATAAAATTGTTTCGCCGCCAAATAGGGTGAAGAATGCACCTGCGGCTAAAAAGGGGCCGAAGGGGATTTTCTGCCCCCATTTGCGTTGTGACAGTATGATTGCACCGATACCTACTACAGCCCCTAGGGTACAGGCGATAAATCCGGCTAAGAGTAAGTGCTTCCAACCTAGCCACGCACCCATCATGGCGGCTAGTTTGGCATCTCCTGCACCCATTGCTTCTTTTTGGAGGAAAATACCTAGAAGCGCGATCGCCTCAAATAACCACAAGCCTAATACAGCTCCCACTATGCCCATCATTAGGTGTTTGATGACTCCCGCAATGCTGGCTTCGGTAATATAACCAAATACAATTTGAAAGATAATTCCCAACACCAACCCCGATTTAGTTAGGGGATTGGGTAAAGTCATGGTATCTAAGTCAATTAGTGATAATGCTAATAACCAACTACAAAACGTCCAGTATCCGATTGTGAGAATGGAAACGTTAAATAAAAAGTAGATGAGGAGAAAGATGATCCCTGTTACCGCCTCTACCACTGGGTAACGCCGAGAAATCTTACTTTTACAATAACGACAGCGCCCTTTCAACCACACCCAACCCAGTACAGGCACATTATCATAAGCTTTGAGCTGGTTTAAACAATGGGGACAACGGGAAGGCGGCCAAAGAATTGATAAACCCGCAGGTAATCGATAAACTACAACATTAATAAAGCTGCCAACAGATGCACCCAAGGCGAAAACAATCAGACTCGCCAGGGCTACTATCAAAGTATCCATATAGTTATTTGTCACAAGTCCTGAGTCATTTGTCGTTGATCTTTCGCCCTTTGTCGAGAGTAAGTTAACTTTTACTCTGGACTAATGACTAATGACTAATGACTAAATAACTAATACATATGAGATTCAATTTGGCTCAACGGCACAAAACACTCTTGAGGTAAGAGAACTGGTTGGTTAGTAAAAATTACCTTACCCCGGTAAGTCACGCGATTGATTGCCACCCCTGACGGCTGCCCAGCAATTTCAGGGTGTACTTCACAATGAGTGTAGTAAATTTGCCCCGCAGCTCTGATAACAGCAGGATCAATCAAAGGAGACTGATTTCTGGGGGCAGTAAAATTAGCTTTTCCCTGTTCTTGTCGTAAAGCGTACACTATACTTCTGCGTAGTTGCTAGATTTGCTTCTAGTTTAGCTGAAACTTTTAGTAAAGGTTGCCAACTTGGCTAATTGGGCTGGAAAATTATCGGGAAGGTTAGGGATTGGGGATTGGGATGTAACTATTGCCTATTGCCTATTGCCTATTGCCTATTGCCTTGATTAACGAGTCACCCATAGCGCGACAACCCTTAAGATTCATGCCTTCAGACATGATATCGCCGGTGCGATCGCCTTGTTCTAAAACTTGCAAGACGGCTTTTTCAATTCTGTCGGCGGCTTGGGGTTGGTTTAAGCCGTAGCGTAACATCATGGCAGCACTTAAAACTTGGGCTAGGGGGTTGGCTTTATCTTGCCCTGCTATATCTGGTGCAGAACCGTGGACTGGTTCAAAGACTCCCGGCCCGGAAGCCCCAAGACTCGCAGATGGTAGCATCCCGATACTTCCTGTGAGCATGGCGGCAGCATCAGAGAGGATATCACCAAACAAGTTACCTGTGACGATCGTATCGAACTGCTTAGGAGCGCGTACCAGCTGCATCGCCGCGTTATCTACATATAGATGGGTGAGTTCTACATCTGGGTATTCTTGGGATAATTTAATCATGCGATCGCGCCACAACTGCGATACTTCTAAGACGTTGGCTTTATCTACTGAACAAAGTTTACCCCGGCGTTTGCGTGCTGTTTTAAATGCCACACGCCCAATCCGATCAATTTCTGATTCAGTATAAACCATTGTATTTACACCGCGTTTCTCACCTGTCTCGGTGGTAAAAATTCCTTTGGGTTTGCCAAAGTAAATTCCGCCAGTAAGTTCACGCACCACCATAATATCTACGCCTTCCACGACTTCCCGCTTTAAGGTGGAAGCATCGATGAGCTGGGGTAAAATTTGGGCTGGACGTAAGTTGGCAAATAGTTCTAAGCCTGCGCGGAGTCCTAATAATCCCGCTTCTGGACGTTGGTGAGATGGTAGAGTGTCCCACTTGTACCCACCGATGGCGGCAAGTAAGACAGCATCACTGTTGCGGCAGGTTTCGAGGGTAGCAGATGGCAGAGGTTCACCTGTGGCATCAATGGCTGCACCACCAATTAAAGCTTCTTGAAAATCAAACTGAATGTCAAATTGCTGTCCTACGACTTGCAGCACGTCTACCGCCACGGCCATAATTTCGGGGCCAATGCCATCGCCAGGAAGTAGGGTAATACGGTAGTTCTGAGTCATAGCTAGTTTTTATAAGGTAAATGCTTGCAGATCAAATATCATACCGAGCAAGATGTACCCGTGGAGTTTTTAATTAGAAGAAAGGCAGGAGGCAGTTCGCGCAGCGTCCCGTAGGGAAGTCAGAGGGACTGGGGACTTCCAACTAAAAAAATATCCAATCGCTTTGGTGAGCAGAGAGAAGTCCGAGCGGAGGCTTCCTCCGCTCGGAACTTCCCTGCGGGACGCTACGCGAAGGGAGGGGAGCAGAGGGAGCAGGGGAAGCAGGGGGAGAAAGAAGCTTCTCATCTTCTTTGCTATCAACATTGGATAATTTATTTTCTGGAAGTCCCCTGGATTGCGGAGCGACAACAACAAGAGAAAAGTGACAATTTGTAAACATTAAAAAAAAGTATTTATACGCATTTTTGGGTGAATTTCTAGTATGTTCTTTGATAAATATCAATCATAAGTACAATTTATGAACTTCCCGCAGATTGGACAACTTGCTCTTCAACTGTTAACACAGTTTGGCTTGAAAGTTATAGGTGCGATCGCACTCTGGCTAATAGCTCAAAAACTGATTGATTTTGCCATCAAGTTGCTACGCCGAGCTTTCCGCAGTCAAAATATTGAGCCGACGCTGATTAGTTATCTGCTCAATATCATTGGTGTCACCCTAAGAATTGTCCTAGTTGTGGCAATTTTGGGCTTTTTTGGGATCGAAACTACTTCTTTTGCTGCCTTACTAGCGGCTGCTGGTGTAGCTATCGGTGCAGCTTGGGGTGGACTATTGGCAAACTTCGCGGCTGGTGCTTTTTTAATTGTTTTCCGTCCATTTAATGTTGGTGATTTTATTACAGCCGGAGGAGTGACTGGCACAGTTACAGAAATCGGACTGTTTACCACCAGTATCAATACTCCTGATAATGTGTTAACAATTGTTGCGAATAACAAAATCTTTGCTGACAATATCCAGAATTTTTCTGCCAATCCTTACCGTCGGGTTGACCTAGTAGCTCAACTCCATCACACTGTTGATCATAATCAAGCGATCGCGCTATTAAAAGCGAAAATTAGCCAAATCCCCAATGTCTTAGATAATCCTGCACCAGATGTAGAAATTATCACATTCAATTTAGCCGGGCCAGTATTAGCTGTACGTCCTTACTGCAACAATAACCACTATTGGCAGGTGTATTTTGATACTAATAAAGTCATACGGGAAGCCTTTGGTGAAGCTGGTTATCCAGTTCCCGAACAACGCTATGCTGTCAGCAGTTCTTCAGAAGTTGCAGCGAATGCTATTGTTCCAACCGGCTCTCTAAGTGAGTTTATTTCATAGTAGAATTTAGAGGCTAGAGTTTAGTATTATTACTGTTTACTTAGTTATGTTTTGAGAGAAACAGATCCCCGGATTATTGAAGTAATCGGGGATCTTCTCTTTTTAGTTTCACAGGCTATAACAAATTCCTATAAATACAGCACTTTTGAAGGAAGTAAGATACACCATGAGTATTAAGTATTAAGTAATGAGTAATGAGTAATGAGTAATGAGTAATGAGTAATGAGTAATGAGTAATGAGTAATGAGTAATGAGTAATGAGTAATGAGTAATGAGTAATGAGTAATGAGTAATGAGTAATGAGTAAAAATTTACTTATTACTCATTACTTTTCAATTATTTGCTGTACCTCATAAACATCGAATCTGCTGTATCTTCCAAAGGACAGAAATTACAAAACCTATCTTGAGAAAGAGGTGGGTTCTCATGCTTATCCACACCATTATGACAAGTACCAACAATTAAAAAGATAGTCAGCATTTTTTAGTGTGGAATTTTTAGTCTTTTTGGTCAACGTGCAGACAGAGAAAAATTTATGAATTTAACTCAATTTTGGCCAGTTACTATTGCCCTTTTAACGCAATTTGGACTAAAGTTACTGGGCGCGATCGCTATTTGGCTGATTGCTCAAAGATTGATTGATTTTGGATTAAAATTGCTGCGGCGTGCTTTCCGTAGCCAACAGATTGAGCCAACACTGATTAACTATTTAATCAATATAGTTTCAGTAACGTTAAGAATTATTTTAATTGTCGCAATTCTGGGCTTTTTTGGTGTTGAAACTACATCTTTTGCGGCATTATTAGCAGCACTAGGTATTGCCATTGGTGCAGCTTGGAGTGGATTACTAGCCAACTTTGCAGCTGGTGCATTTTTGATGATTTTTCGTCCATTTAAAACAGGTGACTTGATATCAGCCGCCGGAGTAACAGGAAAAGTAACGGAAATTGGACTATTTACAACAACTATCAATACACTTGATAATGTGATGACGATTGTGGCTAATAACAAAATATTTTCAGATAACATTGAGAATTTTTCTGCCAATCCTTACCGTCGTGTTGATCTTAAAGCACAATTACATCATAATGTCGATCATAACGAAGCAATTAGGTTATTAAAACAGAAAATCAGCCAAATTCCCAATGTGTTAAATAATCCTGCACCAGATGTAGAAATTTTAGATTTCAATCTAGCAGGACCAGTATTAGCGGTGCGTCCTTATTGTAATAATGAAGATTACTGGCAGGTTTATTTTGACACAAATAAAGCTATAAGAGAAACCTTTGCTCAGGCTGGTTATCCAGTTCCAGAACAACGTTACGCATTTAGTAGCAATACCTCTGAGGATGGCAGCAAGCCTTTTATTCCTTCTGCATCTTTAAGAAGTTCTTAAATTCAAGATTTTGTTTAAAAACTCTTTCTTCATTAGCTGAAATATTAATCGAAAGTAGGTAAAGGATATACTCTACCTACTTTTTCTAATTTATTTAATGTATAATTTAAAACTTTAATAAAGTTGGTATCAAGTTATGCTCGTTATTTATCACCACTTTACATAACCTCAGTTTCATTTTCCGAAACAAGGCTGACGAAAGTTGTAGAGAGAGGTTAGGTTAAAGTTTAAACAACAGCCGCACCCCAGCCGCTATGGTAAAAGAATTAGCAATTCGCACCTGTGGACTGACTAAGCAATTTGAACGTCATGTAGCCGTTAATGATGTTGACTTAGAAATCCAAGCAGGTGAGGTATACGGACTCATAGGGCCAAATGGCGCAGGAAAGACAACTCTCATCCGGATGTTGGCAGCAGCAGAAGAACCAACTACGGGTGAGATTTATATTAACGGCGATCGCCTGCGTCGTGACAAGAGTAACCCAACTCTCAAACGTCGTCTTGGCTACCTACCCGATGATTATCCTCTGTATGAAGATTTAACTGTTTGGGATTACTTAGATTATTTTGCCCGTTTGTATCGTCTGCGAGAACCACGCCGCACTCAACGCTTACACGAGGTTTTAGAACTCATTCAACTGGGTAATAAGCGCCACAGTCTGATTTCTACCCTGTCACGGGGGATGAAGCAGCGTTTAAGTTTAGCACGTACTATCATCCATGAGCCAATTTTACTGCTATTGGATGAGCCTGTTTCTGGACTTGACCCCATTGCCAGGATGCAATTCCGGGAAATTATCAAAGCACTGCAAGAAGCAGGGATGACAATCTTAATTTCTTCCCACGTTCTCAGCGACTTAGCGGAACTGTGTAGTTTTGTCGGCATTATGGAGTTAGGTTTTCTGGTAGAAAGTGCCTCACTGCAACAACTTTATCAACGGCTGTCCCGTCAACAAATAGTTTTATCAACTTTGGGTGATTTAGAGGCACTTTTAAGTGAAATCAAACATCATCCTTGTGTGGAAGAGTGGGAGAAATTACCAGGAAAAAATAGCTTAAGAGTGAATTTTTCAGGTACACAGGAAGACTGCGCTCAATTGTTGCGATCGCTAGTTACATCTGGCATTCCTCTAACTGATTTTCACTGCACACAAGAAGATTTAGAAAGTATTTTCTTGAAACTAGGTCACAAACAAGCATCTTAATTATTTACTAAGGAGATTTTTCCGATGATGCTCAATTTAATAGACAAAATAGGTGAATGGAATCCTCAATTATTTAGAGAACTCAAAGGTCGCCTTAAAGTTTTTAATATAGTCATCGCTGTTGGCTTATCACTCATAGCTCAACTGGGAATTTTTCTATATCAATTTGGTAATTATCCTGGCGAAAAATATGCTATGTCAGGGACATATTGTAATCTAAGTGCAGGTTATCAACAACGTCTACAATCACTTTACCAATTAATTGATCAAGTCCAGCAAAAAATCAATACCTATAGTGGTAAAGCCAATTTTGATCCAGTCAGACTTCAGGCACTAAAAACACAACTAGCTGACTTCAAAAGTGAGCAGGTTAATCTGAATAAGTTACTATATGATAAATTCTGCCCCACGGAGCAAATAAATATGCAGATGTGGTGGCGAGATCACTGGGAGTATATATTTTTAAGTCTCAGTGTGATGTTTGTCTTTACGCTGTTAGTTGCTGGCACATATTTACTCATCAATAATTTAGCTCAAGAAGAACGTCGTGGTACTCTCAATTTTTTGCGTCTGACTCCCCAATCAGAAGTCAGTATTTTAACTGGCAAAATGTTAGGTGTACCAATTGTCATTTATCTGATAGTTTTAACTGCATTGCCTTTACATTTGTGGGCTGGATTATCTGCTAAAATCGCTTTTAGTCACATTCTGAGTTTTGATATAGTTCTTGTGGCTAGTTGTGTTTTCTTCTACAGTTATGCACTGCTATTTGGTTTAGCTAGTCGTTGGTTTAGTGGATTTCAACCTTGGTTGGCTAGTGGTGTAGTTCTCATGTTTCTGTTCACAATGATGAATTTAGCATCATATAGCCCCAACATTTACAATGCAGCTACATGGTTGAGACTCTTAAGCCCCTTTGATATGATGGGCTATCTATTTGGTAACTTATTCCGCCGCTATGATCAATCATCTCTTGACCAATTGCAGTTTTTATACTTACCAGTTGGAAAAAGTCTGGTGGGTTTAGTTGGTTTGCATTTATTTAACTATGGTGTTGGTATTTATTGGGCTTGGCAAGCATTAGAACGTCGTTTTCGTAATCCCAATACAGCAATTATTAGTAAAGCTCAAAGTTATTGGTTTGTCGCTTGCTGTCAATTAGTATTTTGGGGATTCACTCTACAAAATACCAACAATTACTGCCCACCTTATCATAGTGGTTCATCGGGAAATTGCTATTATGATTTAAATTATCAAATAGGACAAAATTTTCCTATCTTGGTAATATTTAACTTGGTGTTGTTGTTTAGTCTATTGGTAATTCTGTCACCCCATCGGCAACAAATCCAAGATTGGTCAAGATATAGCTATCAGCAAATTGCTAGCAGCAAAAATTTTTGGCATAGTTCCAGGTTGAAAGATTCTATTTGGGGTGAAAAAAGTCCAGCTTTGATAGCAATGGCTATCAATCTTTTAATCATTATTATTCCCTTAGTAGTTTGGATTATTCTGGCACCTGTTTTGAATATCAAACATAATAGTGCCATTGATTGGGTGAATGATATTGGCAGAATGAAAGCAATTTTAGGTGTCGCCTTGTTTATCAGTATGATGATGATTTATGGCACCATAGTTCAAATGATGCTCATGATGAAAACCCCTAAACGCGGTATTTGGGCAATTGGAACTGTAGGCATAATCATGTTTCTACCACCTGCTATCTTAGGGTTTTTACGCGTCTCCCCCTCTGGCAACTCCCTAATTTGGTTGCTGTCTACTTTTCCGTGGGTGGCGATACAAGATGCTGCAACTATGACCGTTTTTATGTCACTATTATTTGAGTTAACTGTCTTAGGATTGTTGAATTTTAAACTCAATCAGCAAATAAAATTAGCAGGAGAATCTGCTACTAAAGCATTACTCGCCGGACGTTAATTTTTGTTTGTAGTGAGGACTTTATTTATTTCCTACTTAGGAGACGCTACGCGAAAAATAGGACTAAAGTCCTTACTACGAACTTAAAACTATATATTTAGTTGCGTCAGTCTGTGATGAGTCACTAACAATCACCAATTAGCAAGCGAGTTTTAACTATGTATACCAACTGGATTAGCCAAATTGGAGATTTAAATCCTCAACTATTACGGGAGATTAAAGGGCGCTTACAGAAACGTAATGTCCTGTTAGTAATTACCACCTCGTTTTTAACTCAGTTGGGAGTATTCCTATATTTCCAAAGTCTCTTACCCAATAGTCACAGTATCGTATATGTCAACTCAAATAGATACTGTACAGGTAAGTATTTAGATATCGCACAGGAATGTTTTTTAGATGGTTTTGGTAATGTAGTAATTAACTGGCAGCTATGGTTTCAAGATATATTTAGTTCGCTGAGTATTATCGGATTCTTGGCAATTCTAGTAGCAGGTAGTTATTTAATTATCCACGACTTATCTACAGAAGAGCGGCGCGATACTCTGAATTTTATTCGCTTGAGTCCTCAATCACCCCAAAGTATTCTCTTAGGTAAGATGTTAGGAGTTCCTATACTGATATATTTGGGGGTGTTGCTAGCAATTCCTGTGCATTTGTGGTTAGGTTTAAATGCCCAAATTACTTGGCGCTCGATTTTTAGCTTTTATATAATTGTGATTACTACTAGCCTGTTTTATTTCAGTGGCGCACTGTTATTTGGTTTAGTTGGTTCTTGGTTAGGCGGCTTTCAATCTTGGTTGGGCAGTGGTGCGGTTTTAGGATTGTTACTGTTAACGCAGCAAGGACTTAGAGATGAAATATCATATAATTACCCATTTGCTGTGTTAAAACTGATTGACCCATACTATTTTATTCCTAACTCTTTGTATAATTCATCTACTGAGTTGCAGTTGGAGAATTTCCATTGGTTTGCTCTACCGTTAGGAAATAGTTGGGTAACAATCATTGGCTTTGCTGTATTGACTCATTTGTTAGGGGCTTATTTTATCTGGCAATCTTTGCAACGTTGCTTTGGCGATCGCAATGCTACCATGCTGAGTAAACAGCAGAGTTATTTACTCACTATTGCTTTCACAATTATCACCATCGGTTGTGCAGATTGGCCAAAATTAGTCTTTAGTGATTACAATTCTAATTCTGCCCTGACAGAAAACATGGCTTACCTGATGTTTCTGAATTTGTTTTTGTTCTTGTATTTAATCGCTGCATTAACTCCCCATCGTCACACCTTACAAGATTGGGCGCGTTATCGTCATTTCGGTAATCAGCAGGGTGAGCAGCGAAATTTAATTCAAGATTTAATTTGGGGTGAAAAAAGTCCAGGTGTAGTTGCGATCGCTCTTAATGCCATAATCGCTATTAGCGGTTTAAGTTTATTCGTTCTCATCTCTTCTAGCGGCTTAGATCACAAATTCCACTCGTTCATAGCTTTAATTTTTGCTGGTAGTCTTGCTGTTATCTATGCAGCCTTAACTCAGCTACTTTTATTGATGAAAAATGGACAACGGCTATTTTGGACTAATGGGATTTTGGGTGCTGTAATTATTTTGCCAGTAGTTGCTTTAGCCATATTGTTTTCCAATCCCACAAACTACACTTTCTGGTGGCTATTGTCTGTAGCTGCGCCTCTGATTGCTTTGTATCCGTCAGGGGAATTATCAGCAATCACAACTTTTTTGGCAATAATGGGACACATGGGTATTTTAGGTTTGATGTTGTTCCGAATGACGCGCCAATTAAAGCAGGTGGGTGAGTCGGCGACAAGAGTTTTATTAGCGGGTAGTTAGTGGTATTTTTAAACGCGGAGGTGCGCGGAGGTTTACGCAGAGGAACGCAGAGTGGTAAAGTTTGAGGTTAAGAGGCAAGATAATTTGTCGTAAGATTAATGCCGCCAAATAACTCTGTTGCTATTGAATTTCGTGATGTTACTTTGAGCCGCAATCATCGTCCTTTGGTGTCGCGGCTCAATTTTGCTATTCATCGGGGGGAAGCTTTAGTCTTGCTGGGGCGTAGTGGTAGCGGCAAAACTACGACTATGAAGTTAATTAATCGGCTGTTGATACCTACTCAGGGCGAGGTTTTATTTGATGGTGTACCGACAACTCAGTGGGATGAAATTAAACTGCGGCGCAAGATTGGTTATGTGATTCAAGAAACTGGTTTGTTTCCCCATTTTACGGTAGAACGTAATGTGGGTTTAGTTCCTAGTTTGGAAGGGTGGCAACCAAAACAAATTAAAACGCGAGTATACGAATTATTACATTTGGTAGGTTTAGATCCGGCACAGTTCGCTAGGCGTTATCCCCATGAATTATCGGGGGGACAAAGACAAAGGGTAGGTGTAGCCAGGGCTTTAGCCGCAGATCCGCCTGTATTATTAATGGATGAACCCTTTGGCGCACTTGATCCTATTACCCGCTTAGAATTACAACAAGAATTTCACCGATTACAGCAAGAATTAGGCAAGACAGTCGTTTTTGTCACCCATGATATTCAAGAAGCCTTTGTTTTGGCTTCTAGAATTGGGTTAATGTATGGGGGAGAATTGATAGTATTAGGGACAAAGGATGAATTTATGCGATCGCAACATCCTGAAAGTCTAGCCTTCTTACAATGTCTGCGTTCCCTGCAAGACAACTTATGAAAGATTTCTTCCTGATTAAGTACGCACCAGAAATTTTACAACACACCCTAGAACATTTATTTTTGGTGGGTGTTGCTATTAGCGTTGCCATTATTATCGGGATTCCGTTAGGAATTTTAATCACCCGTAAAACTCAACTACGTCAGCCTATTTTGGGTATTGCTAATATTCTCCAAACAATTCCCAGTTTGGCATTATTCGGTTTATTAATTCCTGTGCCTGTCATTGGTGGAATTGGTGTTGTTCCTGCCATTGTTGCTTTAACTTTATATTCCCTGTTGCCGATAATTCGTAATACTTATACAGGTATTACAGGGGTAGATCCTGCGATTCGGGAAGCTGGGCGAGGGATGGGGATGACAGATAGACAATTGTTATTACAAGTAGAAATTCCCTTAGCAGTGGGTGTGATTTTAGCAGGGGTAAGGGTGGCGACAGTCATCGCTATTGGCATTGCAACGATTGCAGCCGCAATTGGTGCTGGGGGGTTGGGAGTGTTTATCTTTCGGGGAATTGCAGTAGTTAATAATCAGTTAATTTTAGCTGGGGCAGTACCGGCGGCGGTTATAGCACTACTAGCTGATTTATTAATTGGATGGTTGGAGAAGAAATTAAAGGTTAAAAGTTAATAGTTTTAAATAACTATAGGTTATGAAAAAATTTTTGATAGTTTTTTTATTAAGCTTGACGTTAGTGATGGCGATCGCTAGTTGCAAAACCAACCCAATTAGCAATAGCGGCGATATTATTATAGCATCCAAAGACTTTACTGAACAAGATATTTTAGGTGAGCTTTTAGCCCAACAAATTGAAGACACGACTAATTTAAAAGTAGTTCGCCGTCCTCGCTTGGGTGGTTCTTTTGTCTGTCATCAAGCAATTACTGCGGGCAAAATTGATGCTTATATTGAATATACAGGTACAGCATTTACAGGAATTTTAAAGCAAGCAGTGATTAATGACCCCAAAGTAGTTTATGAGAAACTTAAACAAGCCTATGCTCAACAATTTCAACTGGAAGTAATGCCTAGCTTGGGGTTTGAAAATACCTTTGCCATAATTATTAGAGGAGAAGACGCTCAACGTTACAACATTCAAACCTTATCAGAAGCAGCCCAATATACACCCCAATGGCGTGGCGGTTTTGGTTACGAATTTTTAGAACGAGAAGATGGTTTTCCGGGTTTAGCGAAAACCTATAATTTGGAATTTAACAAGCCACCCCAAATTATGGACTTGGGTTTAATATATCGAGCCTTAATTCAAAAACAAGTGGATATGGTAGCAGGGAATTCTACAGACGGGCAAATTGCACGCTTGGGTTTATTTGTTCTCAAAGATGATAGACAATACTTTCCCCCTTACGAAGCCACACCAATTGTCAGACAAGAAACTTTAAAAAAATATCCACAAATCAGAAACGCCATTAATCAAATCACCGGGAAAATTTCCGCCGATGAAATGCGACAACTTAACTATTTAGTAGAAGGAGAACTCCAAGACATCAAAACAGTAGTACGCGACTTCCGTAAATCCAAAGCAATGCTCAATCTCTCATAAAATTTCTCTCTGCATCTCTGCATGAAATACAGTTTTCGTAACTATGAATTTTACTTTTAAAAACAAAATTAAAACCTTGCTCCCAGCCACAATTATTGGCTTGTCTATTTCTAGCGGTAACGCTATATCTCAAACTCTACCACTATCAAATAACTTAATTAACTTTAATTCTGATCCAGGGAAAAGCTTATTACTTACAAGTCGCGCCAGAGAAGACTTTTTTCCTTTGAGTATGCAATTTGTTACTCAGAATAATCAAGCCTACTGCGGTGTTGCAAGTATTGTCATGGTATTAAATGGTTTAGGAATTCCTGCACCAGATGCACCAGAATATTCTCCCTATCGCATATTCACCCAAGAAAACTTTTTTAGTAATGAAAAAACTCAAGCAGTGATCACGCCCGAAAAAGTCTCTCGTCAAGGTATGACTTTAGAGGAGTTAGGTGGATTAATTGCTAGTTATGATGTGGATGTGAAAGTTTATCATGCTGGCGATACTAGCTTAGAAGAATTTCGTACCTTAGCTGCAAAGAATTTAAAACAACCAGGAAATTTTATCATTGTTAATTATTTACGCAGAGAAATCAACCAAGAAAGAGGCGGACACATATCACCTTTAGCTGCATATAACGAGCAGACAGATAGATTTTTAATTATGGATGTTTCCCGTTATAAATATCCACCTGTTTGGGTAAAGACAGCCGAGTTATGGAAAGCTATGAACACAGTTGATTCAGTTTCAGCTAAAACACGAGGCTTTGTATTTGTGAGTAAATCTAAATCATGAAACCAGGGGGCAAAAGAATAAACTATGTGATACATTCAATTGAGAATTAACGCGATCGCCTGGATTTAACATTGCGAATTGCGAATTGCGAATTGCGAATTGGTTTAATTGGTGCTGTTCTCTGACATATTTGTTGTTTACAAAAAAACTCAGACTCTCCATCCAACACTATGGTTCAGTTCCAGCAAGGTGTATCTGCTGTTTGGCGGCGTTGTGTTGCTAGTACAGCAATTCTCAGTTTAATTACTTGTACTGCTTGCGGTGCAATGCAAGCACAAAATGGCCCCCGTGATTCCCCCACACCAACGCAAGTTACTGCATCTTCGCAAGTGGTGGCTTTAGGTAAGTTAGTTCCTCAAGGGGATGTAATTAAAATTTCGGTGGTGAATGCTCAAGATAGCCGTGTCAACCAAATACTGGTGAAAGAAGGCGACTTTGTACAAGCCAATCAAGTAATTGCGATTCTGCAAGGACAGAATAGAGTCAAGCAGCAACTACGAGAAGCACAGGCGAATGTCGCCATTAAACGCGCCCAATTGCAGAAAATCCAACAAGGGGATGCTAAACAGGGTGAAATTACAGCTCAAAAAGCTGCGATCGCAGAACTAACAGCCAGGTTACGCACCGAAACCAAACAAAGACAAGCAACTATCGCCCAAGCGGAAGCCACAGTGCGGAATGCCGAGTTAAAATACCAACGTTATGTCACCTTAGCCGCCCAAGGAGCAATTCAGCGTGCAGAATTAGATGATGCAGAGGAGCAATTTGCTAGAGCGAAAGCTATTCTCGCCCAAAATCAAGCGGAATTAGAAAATACGACATCTACATTAACAGCCCAATTAGCTAAAGAAACCGCTAACCTCAAGCGACTACAGGAAGTGCGCCCGGTTGATGTCGAGATAGCCAAAGCCGAACTGCAACAAGCGCAAATCCAAGTAGAACAAAGTATAGCCCAATTAGAAGATACCCAAGTGAGAGTTCCCGTAGCGGGGCAAATTTTACGCATCAATACCCGCGTAGGTGAACAGGTGAACACCCAAGAAGGAATCGCAGAATTAGGACAAACAAAACAAATGTATGCGATCGCGGAAATCTACGAAACTGATATCGTCAAAGTGAAGCTAGGACAACCAGCCATCATTACTAGCGAGTATGGCGGCTTTAGTGGCGAATTGCAGGGAAAAGTCGCTCAAATTGGCTTGCAAGTCGGTAAAACACGCCTCAATCAAGACCAAAATAACCCCACTAATGATATAAATGCGCGAGTAGTAGAAGTAAAAATCCGCATTGATCCCGAAGATAGCCCCAAAGTCGCGGCTTTGACTGGGATGCAGGTGAGGGTGAGGATTGAGGTTTGAGGGTGTAGGGGTGTAGGGGTTGAAGAAATGATGATTTTGAGGTTGATTTTACAGTCATCACGCATTCCTTAATTAAAAACCTACACTTTTCAGGAGGTAAAAGGAACTAGAAGAAACAAAGTTGATGTTCAAAGCCTCAAGTTTCATGTTCTGAACTCCAAGCCTCAACCTCAGAACTCCAAGTTTCATGTTCCGAACTCCAAACTTCAACCTCAGAACTCCAAGTTTCGTGTTCCGAACTCCAAACTTCAACCTCAGAACTCCAAGTTTCATGTTCAGAACTCCAAACCTCAACCTCAGAACTCCAAGTTTCATGTTCCAACCCCCAAATTCCGTCTTCCGAACTCATCCTTAAATCTTAGAACTTCAAATTTCTCATCTACCTTCCTCTGTCACCTGTCACCTGTCACCTATCACCTACTATGTTCAAACACCTCCACCTAGAAACTCCCCTCGCCTGGGCGCAATTGTCCCATCAAAAGGTACGTCTAGCCGTCGCTACTACAGGTGTATGCTTTGCCAATATCCTGATGTTTTCCCAAATGGGATTATTATCAATGCTGACAGAGGGAACAACTAAACTACATGAAAGCTTGGGAGGCGACTTAATCTTAGTTTCCACATTTAGCCCCAGTTTACAGTTTAGAATTTCCTTCCCCCGTGCTTATCTTTATCAAGCCGCCTCAGTTGATGGCGTGGAAGTTGTTGCACCAGTTTATATTAATAGAGCAAATTGGGCGAATCCCAACCAATTATCTCAAACCAGCAGTTCCAGACAGAGAACACAACGCAGACGCGGGTTTTTTGGTAACGAAGTCCGAGTGATTGCGTTCAACCCTACCCAATCTTTTGTGTTGAAATCACCAGAAATTCAGCAACAACTTCCGAAATTAACTACACCAGATGCAGTTTTATTTGATCGTCTTTCCCAAGCTTCTTTAGGAGACATTCCGCAATTATTAACTCAGCAAAAAGATGTAGTCACTCTCATGGAAAATCAGCGCACTTATGTAGTCGGACTATTTAGCATGGGTAGCACGATGAACGATAAAGGGAATGTGATTATTAGTGATTGGAACTATGCTTTGCGAAATGGGCAGAACAGTCTCAACTCAGTGAGACTAGGAGTTGTGAAACTGAAACCAGGCGCAGATATCAAAACAGTCCAAGCACAGTTACGTCAACGTCTCCCCCCAGAGATGAGTGTGTTCACCCACGAGGAATTAATTGAACGAGAACAACAGTTTCACGCTTCCCAACCAGAGGGAATCATCCTCAAATTTGGTACGATTGTCGGTTTTGTAGTAGGTGTGATTATTCTCTATCAAGTTCTCTACTCTGATGTCAGCGATCATTTACCAGAATATGCAACCTTAAAAGCAATGGGTTATAGCGATCGCTCCCTACTCATGGTCATTTTACAAGAAGCTGTCATTCTTGGCGTATTGGGATTTATCCCCGGCTTTTTCGCCTCTGTCGCTCTGTATGATTTATTAGTCACACTCACACGCATTCCCCTAGTGATGAAAACGAGTGTCGCCATTCAAGTTTTTCTGTTAACTATTATTATGTGTAGCGTTTCCGGTGCGATCGCTACCACAAAACTTCGTTCCGCCGATCCCGCCGACGTGTTTTAACAATTCAAAATTGTATGAATACTTCTCCCACTGTTACTGTCACCAATCTCAACCACAGTTTTGGACAGGGAACATTACAAAAACCTGTTTTAACAAATATAGATTTAGCAATTTATCCAGGTGAAATTGTCATTCTCACAGGCCCTTCCGGTAGCGGTAAGACAACTTTACTCTCACTGATTGGTGGTTTGCGTTCAGTACAAGAGGGAAGTTTGAAAATATTTAATCAAGAACTCAAAGGTTGTAATAAAAAGCAGTTAACGCGAGTAAGAAATCAAATTGGCTTTATCTTTCAACATCACAACTTACTCAAATGCTTGACTGCTTATGGTAACGTGCGGATGTCTTTAAAACTACATTCAGAAATTCCTAAAAATGAATATCGACAACGGGCTATCAATATTTTAAATGCGGTGGGATTAGGCGATCGCGTGGATTATTACCCAGAGAAATTATCAGGAGGACAAAAACAAAGAGTGGCGATCGCGCGTGCATTAGTAGCGCAACCCAAGTTAGTCTTAGCCGATGAACCCACCTCATCACTAGATAGTAAAACCGGGCGGGATGTAGTGGATATTATTCAGCGTCTCGCCAAAGAAGAACATTGTTCTGTGTTAATTGTCACCCACGATGCTCGGATTTTAGATATTGGCGATCGTATCGTTCACATGGAAGACGGACGTTTACAAGATGGGTGAAAAATATCGTTCACGGAATCAAATCCGCTTTACAAAGAGACAAAATAGTATTTAAAAAAGATTTTAACTCTGGACACTGGTTAACTGCATCCATCAGATTATTTTTCCTTAAAATACTTGCCGCATCACGAGTTTTACTATAACTGCGTTTACATTGACCAATTTCAAATATTTCTTTAATGTGATACGAAGGAGGCTTATTATGATTGACTTGCTCAGGTAAACTCCCTGGTGCTGATTTGTTATGCTTGGCTAACTTTTGAATTGTTGCCCAATAAGGTAACAACCACGCTTCAAAATCATACTGAGCTACATGAGGATAAAAATTAGGATTATTACCCACCCATGCTGTCATTTTATCCTTAGCATCTGCGGCGTTTTGGAAATCATTTGTTCCTGTGTAAACGTCAGTTAGTGCAATCACTGCATTAGCAGGATCACTACCACTCAGTAAATTTTCAACAATCCGCCTGAGTTTTTCTGCTTTCGGAATACGTCCATCATAGGGAATAAATTGCAGTTTGGGCATTCTCTGTTGCAAGCGTGATTTGAGAAAATCTAGTAAAATCGGTTTGAAAGCTGTTTCTGTTGCACCCTCAACCAAAATAACTATTTTCATGGACGACCACCAATTAAATTCATTGCCCAAACCTGATCTAAACTATACTCTTGTAACCACTTTTCTATATCAAAAGAATCAGCCCAATTCATGGTAGTCAGTCCGTCTTCAGCATCACAAACTAGAACTTCTTGAGGGTGTAAAAACCTGATTAATCTATCTGAATGAGTGGCGACAATTAACTGAGTTCTTTGAGCCGCCTCTCTCATTAATTCTGCCAATAGTCGTAATAATTCCGGGTGTAAACTAACTTCTGGTTCATCTATCAGAGTTACCGCCGATAAATCTGGGCTTTGTAGCAGCGTTACTAACCACAAAAACCGTAAAGTTCCCTCAGATAACTGGTGCATATAAAGAGGCTTAGAAAAGTTTTTATCTTTCCAAGTCATTGTTAAAGTTCCTGCGGCTACTGGTGGAAATCCTAATCTTTCAAAATCTGGAAAAGCAGCAGCTAGGGTATCTTCTATAATTTCAAATCTCTCGGAATCGGTTTCTCGCAAGTAATAAAGACAAGATATTAAATCCTCGCCATTAGAACCTGGTAAAGTCGCTGGACGCATTGATTGCGGAAGCCTAACTGGACTTTTAGGCGCAACATTCAATGCACCATAAAAAGTACAAGAAGCTAATCTTTTACGAAAATTCTCAGGTTCTTGGTACATTTTAGGAACTTGAGACAGAGAAGTTTCTAAAGGATTGTGTTCCCAATTGGGACGTAATAACCCCCGTTCATCTAGACTGAAATATTTTACATCTAAACCGCGAGATTCTATATGCTTAAATGGTTCAGAAGCATGAATATCATTTTTTTGAGTCAGAGTTTCTAAAGCAATTTCATAAGCTAAACCTTTAGGAATTACTTCGAGATAATAATTTAGAGGTGCATATCCTGGTACACTCATCGATAAGGAAATAGCTAAACTGTGGGAGCGATCGCGGGTAATGATCTCACTCAATCCGCCCAAGTCGGAAATTTTAGGTTCTAACTGACTTTTAGCAGAAGCCGCTAATAGTAAAAAAATCTCTAGGAGCGAAGTTTTCCCAACACCATTAGCACCAATCATCACCGTCAATGGCCGCATCTTGATAGGTACGTCATACAAACGACGATAGCCCTTAATATGTATATTTTCAAATAAATTCATAATAATTATTTATTGTTTTACTGTATAATTATTACGCATTTTCAAGTAATTTAAACAAATTATACAATTAAACTTCCAAATGTTTAGAAATAACCCGCCAATAACTCTCACTAAACCTTCATATACCTTTGCGTAACCGTTTGCGTCCCTCTGCGTTAAAAAACACCAAAAAACCAAGCATAAAAATGCCTATTCTCACTCAAACCAAACAGATTGCATTTACCATCTTTTCCCTCGGAATTCTCTCTTACAGCCAAATAGCATCAGCCACCATCACCCTACCTTTACGCAGCAAAAAAGCAATGGTAGTATCTGCCCATCCCTTGGCGAGTGAGGCGGGACTGACAATTTTACGCCAAGGTGGTAACGCAGTTGATGCAGCCGTCGCCACAACCTTTGCTATTTCTGTGGTTGAACCATTTTCCGCCGGAATTGGTGGCGGTGGTTTCTTGTTATTGCGTAACGAGAAAACAGGCGAAATCAAAGCTTTAGACTTTCGGGAACGCGCACCCCTGAAAGCCACAAAAAATATGTATTTAGATGCAGAAGGAAAGGTGCGTCCCTATGCAAGTGTGAATGGTTATTTAGCAGTGGCGACACCGGGAACAGTCGCCGGAATGTATGAAGTTCACCGCCGTTATGGTAAGCTGCCGTGGCAAGAAGTAGTCAAACCTGCGATCGCACTAGCTCAAGATGGTTTTATTATCAGTCATCAACCCACTTGGCGTTCACTTGCAGTTTATAATAATCGTCTGCAAGTAGTCTTGAAAAACCCAACCGCACGGGATATATTCACCCGCAACGGGGAATTTTATCAACCAGGGGAAAGATTAGTACAGCGAGATTTAGCACTTACCTTAAAAGCGATCGCCCAAAATCCCCAAAGTTTTTACAATGGTAATATTGCCCGTGCCATTGCCAATGATATGGCGAAAAACGGCGGTTTAATCACTCTAGCAGACCTCAAAGCCTATAAACCAATATGGCGGACTCCTGTGTGTGGAAGTTTCCGCCAAGCTCAAGTTTGTTCTATGCCACCACCGTCGTCCGGTGGTGTATTGTTATTGCAGATGTTAAACATCATTGGTGATGCAGATTTAAAATCCTGGGGTTGGCATCATCCCCAAGCTTTACATCTGATGACGGAAGCGATGAAAATTACTTATAGCGATCGCTCGCAATATTTAGGTGATCCCGATTTTGTCAAAATTCCTCTGCAAGCATTACTTAGTCTCAGCTATGCCCAAAAACGCCGTGCTGAGATTGATCTAAACAAAGCTACACCTGCAACACAAATTAAGCCAATTGCACCGGAAATCCTCCAAGGCTTTCCCCAAGTTAAGATTCCCCTCACTCGAAAACTGCAACTAGCAAATCGTTACGAATCTCCCGAAACTAGCCATTTAAACGTTATCGATGCAGAACGCAACGCCGTTAGTCTGACATTTACCGTTAACTACGGCTATGGTTCTGGAGTAGTGGCATCGGGAACCGGTATTTTACTCAATAATGAAATGGATGATTTTGCAGCTGCACCAGGAGTACCCAACGTTTTTGGACTTGTAGGTAACGAAGCCAATGCGATCGCACCTCGCAAAACTCCCCTTTCTAGCATGACACCAACAATCATTACTGAAAATGGTCGCCTCCGCATGGTAGTAGGTGCGCCTGGCGGTAGCACTATCATCACTCAGGTATTGCAAGTGATGCTCAATGTGCTGGAATATAATATGGATATTGGTGCAGCCGTATCTGTGCCACGCATACATCACCAGTGGCTTCCCGATGAGTTGCGAATAGAACCTTGGGGTTTAGATGCTTTGACTCTGCAAGATTTACGCCGTCGCGGACACAATATCAAAGAAAGTCAGCCTTGGGGAAATATTAACGCGATCGCTGTTACTACTGATGGTACATTAGAGAGTGCAGCCGATCCTCGCGGCGAAGGCTCTCCTAGAGGTTTTTAATTGTTACTAACTATTAACCGTTGACTCTGCATAAACACTGCTGCCAAATTCGTTAGCTCGTGCGCTCGGTACTAATGTCCAGCCTGCTTTGAGTAGTTTTTGATAAGTTGCCCAGCCTTTGGAACCACCAGGAATTTGATAGTCTGGTACTGAAAATTGTGGAAAAGCCGTGTAAGGTCGCCAAGGTTGGCCAGGTGACACTTGCAGATATAAGATTTTGTCCCCATCACCGCTAGTCTTGGATATCCAGCACATTTGTCGTTGCATGGCACACTCCTTTGCATTTAGCTTATATTGCATATTCGCAGATTTTTGTCAATACTTCGTCAGCCTTGTGGGATACTTTTGAATCCTCCTAGAGTATGTGAACTTATCTACAATCTAAAATCGTACAATTACTTAAATAAATGTCATTCATTTAGATTGCTTATAATAAGCTCCACGGTTCAAAATTAGTGATAAAGGTTTTTTCTGAGGCAACTATCAGAATAAGATTTTTTTAATGTTATCTGCGGTTATCGCTACTGTATGTATCAAGAGTTACTATTTTGCTTACATTTTAAGTTTTGTTGCAAAAATAGAGTTTTGATGGCTGCAATGACTGAGGGATTGGGAATTGGCTAATCAGATCCAAAAATTAATGATGCGTTACCCGAAATCTTTGTAGAGATGTAGCTACGTCTCTACAAGATTTTTCATCGGATATCGATTAAACAGATGGAACATAGGATTTGTCGCCAATAATCGCCCGAATCTCTTTGACTATTTCTATGTAATAAGAGTCAGACAACACAGGTTCCGAACTTTGTAGCTGAATGGGCTGTGCTATGTCAATCCATGACTTACACCCACCATATTCCGCACGATAGGGAATTTCTTGTACTTGGGGAAGTGTGTAAGTCCGCAGAAGGAGAATAAATAATGGCTGCTGGGCTTTCCACTTCAGGCGATCGCGTATGAAATGCTCATTCCAGATATGAAAAGGTAATAATCTGCTGACAATTGACTCATCACGTACTGGCAAAATATCAGTGATCTCAGCCCAACTTCCAATCCTTAACGTTTCTGGATGCCATCCTGATGTGACTGGCTGAACCAGATGAGCGTATTCAGTCTTGAGTAAGAAAGCTTGCTGATGTTCAAAGGTGGGATAAAGCAAAACCTGCTGATGAGCGACTTGGAAACGGCCTTGTTTTTCATGAATCCCGCCTTTACGCAGCAACATAATAGTTTTGCCAGCTTCCAAAGCATTAATTGCAATCGCCCATTCTTTGAGCGTATGCACTGTTTTATCCAATTCCATCAACATGAGGATCTACTTTAACTCTGATTTAATTTGTAGCTCAGACCGTTAAAGTATAAAACTATCCAGGGATATGAATTAAGGAAAGGTTATGGAGAAGCGAAGACTGGGTACATCTGACGTACACATTACACCCATCCTCATGGGAACTTGGCAAGCAGGTAAGAAATGGTGGGTGGGCATTGAGGATGCTGATTCAATTAAAGCCATCCGCGCCGCCTTTGAAGCAGGGATAACCACAATTGACACGGCTGAAGTTTACGGTGATGGACATTCTGAGCGGATTGTCGCCGAGGCTGTCTCTGATGTGCGTGATCAAGTAGAGTATGCCACGAAAGTGTTTGCTAACCATCTCAAGTATGACCAAGTAATTGAGGCTTGCGATCGCTCTTTAAAAAACCTCAAAACTGACTACATCGACCTTTACCAAATTCACTGGCCGACTGGTTCTTTCAATACCGAGATTGTACCAATTGAGGAAACCATGCAAGCCCTCAACCATCTGAAAGCACAAGGTAAGATTCGCGCCATTGGAGTTTCTAATTTTTCCCGCGCCCAATTAGCCCAAGCCGCCCAGTATGGACGCATTGATAGTTTACAACCTCCATACTCATTGTTTTGGCGGCAAGTAGAAAAAGATGCTATGCCTGATTGCATAGAAAATAATATTTCCATCTTGGCGTACTCACCCTTAGCCCAAGGATTATTAACCGGAAAATTTGGGCTGGGAGATAAATTTGATCCAGAAGACAACCGCGCCAAAAATAAACTATTTCAAGGCGAAAACTATGAACGCGCCCAACAAGCACTAGATAAACTGCGTCCCATCGCAGCACAGCATGATTGTACGTTGGCTCAGTTGGCTCTAGCATGGTTAATTGCCCAACCCCAAACCCATGCGATCGCAGGTGCGCGTTATCCCGAACAAGCCAAAGATAACGCCCTTGCTGCTGATGTGAAACTTTCTACGGACGAAATTGCCGAAATTGATGCGATCGGTCGCATTGTCACCGACCATCTTGATGATAGTTCCGTCATGTGGAATTGGTAACAACCCCTTGAATAAGACCCTAACTATCGACAAAAGATAGTTGGGGATCAAAATTTTCAGATGTTATTGCGAAAATCTACAAAATATCAACTTTAGTAAACTACCGATTGATCATCTCTGAACTCGGTGCTAACTTAAATATCAAGACACCAAACAAGGCAAACAAAAACTAAAGGGCAAATGATTCGGTGTCTCCCATCATCAGCCCACGCAAATTACAGCATATTTTATGTGATGTGGCAAAAACCCTAAAAAGGGCGAAGCCAAATCCCAAAGCGGAAAAACAGAAATTGCTGGATTTGTGAGTTCTAATGTCCACCCTAGTTGTAAACTTTCTCAAAACTTTCTTTATTAAATTTAAAAATTTGAAACCTGTGAACTTTGAAAAACCCGGTCAACCTGTACCGGGTTTTTCAGTTGGATATGGTGTATTGCTACCATTACTAAAAATTGCTAAGTCTGCCTGATTTTCTAGCAGCGAATAAAATAGGACAGCAACATATCCTGCTAGAAACATACATGAAAAAAATCAAGAGCTGTTTGAAGAATATTACATTAGCAATGTTTGCAGCTAGCCTGTCTTTATCGTGTGACTTCAATACAGCTAGAAAAGCCGAGCAATCACAGGCTGTAGCACAGCAACAACCAGAGCCAAAAATTAGCTATGAAGACTTAATTATTAAAGAGCAGTCAGATTATCTGATGATTCCAGTTAACGTTATAGAACAGAATTCAAAGAAAGAAAGTTTTTTAGAAACTTCTGCGTCTTATAAACGAGATTATAGATTATTGTATAACTTAATATTCTATCGTAAACAAGATGGTGACACTCACCTTCTCCTAGATAAAAAAGCCCTCATAAGTTCCTTTGATTTAATCGAAACCAAATCAACAGGTAAACCGCCGACAAGAGTTTGGCTTTATCAAATTATTGACCAAGATACCAACAAAGATAAAAAACTCAATCAACAAGATGCGGTGATTGGTTATATGTCTGATTTGTCAGGCAAGAACCTCCAACAAGTCACTCCCAATAATACCAAAATCATTAATTGGGTTCTTGTTCCTAGTCAAAATGCAATTTTTATAAAAATTCACAAAGACTCGAATAACGATAATAAATTTACAGAATTAGATCAAACAAATTTTGTCAGAGTCAATCTTGATCAACCAAGTATGGGTACAGAGATTATTAGTGAGCAAATCGAGCAAAAAATCAAATCTCACATTCTTAAATAAACAATTCAGCAACACATCTAAAACCTTAAGGGGCGAACAACCTTGCGCCCCTAACCAATTTATCCGAATCGACAAGAAACAGGCTTTTCTTGTGTTTTCTCCTGCCTTCTACTCCTTACTAAGAAATCGATAGTACCCAATCTCGTAAAAGCGGATTCACCTGATTTGGAACTTCATCATGAGGACAATGACCAGCCATCAGGAAATGTTCTGTTAATTCAGGATAATATAGGCGAAACTTTTGTGAACGTTCTCTAGCATTCATCCAAGGATCAGCCTCTCCCCAAAGTAGTAACAAAGGACAAGTTAATTGTTTTAATAAAACATCAACTTTTTCCCCTTGCGGAGAACTAAAAACTGACACAAACACATCTAAAGCTCCAGTATCGTAAGCAGGACGATAAATTTCTTCTACTAATTGGTCTGTGATAGCAGTTTTATCAAGATAAACCTTTTCTAAAGTTCGGCGAATTACCCAACGTTGCCGCACATATTGAAATAATAAAAACTGGGCTAAAGGTTGTTGAAACATCCATTTCACACCATCACCCAGAAGTTTTTGTAAAACTGAGGGTTGTTTAGGTGGCTGAATTTGTGATTGTAAGGCTTCTGGTTCAGATGTAGACTGAGTTTCGCTAAATGGCCCGGCGCTATTAAGTAAGACTACACCAGCCGCACTATCAGGACACTGGGCTGCAACGCACAAGCAAGCATAACCACCAAGCGAGTTACCTGCTAACACGGCTTTTTGACCAATTACTTCACTGATAAAATCACGAAGTTGATCGCGCCATAAGTCGCCGCCATACTGTAATTTAGGTTTGGCAGAACGTCCAAATCCCAACAGGTCGATCGCAAATACTTCAAAATCAGCACACAGACCTGTGATATTCTTGCGCCAGTGATCTGTGGAAGCACCAAAGCCATGCACCAATAGCAACGGTGGACGTTGCGGTTGTTGTTCTCCTGCACGGACGTAGTAAATTTTATGCCCTCGCCACTGCCAATATTGTCCAGGAATGGGAGTTGTAGATGGGGCTTGTATTGCCTGCATATTACAAAGAAATGTGAAGTAGCTTTTAATAATTGTAAAGCAGGGGATTGGGGACTGGGGACTGGGGATTGGGGATTGGAGAGAGATGAGGGGGAAATAATGACCAATAACTAATGACTAATGACTAAAATTTGATGTTGTCAATTATAATCTGAGCATTATGCCTTACAAGCTGTTGTTTGTCTGCCTGGGTAATATATGCCGATCGCCTTCGGCAGAAAACATCATGAATTATTTAATCGACCAAGCTGGCTTAAGCGAGAGTATTATTTGTGACTCTGCTGGCACATCTAGCTATCACATCGGTAGCCCTCCTGATCGGCGCATGAGTGCGGCTGCACAAGCCAAATTAGGAATTAAGTTACTGGGGCGAGCTAGACAGTTACAAACATCAGATTTTCAGGAATTTGATTTAATTTTGGCAATGGATCGAGAAAACTATGACAATATCATCGCACTTGATCCTACTGGGCAGTATCACAAGCAAGTGTATTTGATGTGTGAATTTTGCTCTCGGCACAACCTCAAAGAAGTTCCAGACCCCTACTATGGTGGTCAAGAAGGATTTAATCAAGTCATTGATTTACTGGTTGATGCTTGTGAAGGTCTGCTGCAATACATTACCAGCCAGAACCTCAAAAATTAAATACTCCAGCTATCTGTCATCAAGCCTATAGCTCCCGCTAAAGGCTTCGCCTTAGTGGTGAGAATGTCAATCTACTAAACCATGCTTAATTGCAAACCGCACCAGTTCCGCCCGATTGCTGGTGTCGGTTTTTCTCAATAAACTACTAACATACTTTTCTACGGTTCTGGGACTCAAGTGGAGCTGTTGTCCCATATCAGCATTAGACATACCGTGAGTTAATAGTTCTAGGACTTCCTGCTCTCTGAGAGTCAAAGACGAGATTAACTGTGATTTGTCGAGATGAGTAAATACAGTGTTATTAGTCTCTATCGCTTTGGTTGAGACAGGACTAGCAGCACCTTCTTTTTGCGAAAAGCGGTACTCAGATTGAATAATATGCGATCGCTCTAGCAGATTACGAATGGCTGCGGCTAACTCTTCTAGTTCAAAAGGCTTAGGTAAGTATAAATCACACCCCGATTGATAGCCCAAAATTCTTTCTTGGGTCTTAGTACGGGCTGTTAATAAAATGACAGGCAATAAACGGAACTCTGGTTTTTGACGTACCCGACGTACCAGTTCATAGCCATTCATCCGTGGCATCACAATATCAGTCACAATTAAATCAGGCTGGTATTCTTCTACCATTGCTAAAGCTTCCTGACCGTCATTAGCCGTAATCACGGAGTAGCCAGACAGTTCAAGATAATCACTAATAGATAGACGAGTACCCAGATCGTCATCTGCCACAAGGATCGTCAAGGGCATGGAAAGTACACCCCTAGCATTGTCTATACTCAAAAATTTCCTTTTACAAGCTCCATCTACAAACACAAGTTACAATAGTGTTCTCATGTTTCATACTATGACAGGATCAGCAGTCAGTGACCGCCCTAGGAGTTATTTATAAAGAAAATCTTAAATCCATAAAAAGATTAACAAATCTCAACATCTCTTTAAAGCCCTATCATGTAAAATCACCAATAATTTTGTAATTCTTAACAGACCATCCAATATTCCCGACCATTAACTACCCTAATATAAATTAATATTTAGTTAATCAATAATATTTCAGTGGCAGGTGTACTGGAAAATTTTGATATATAACTGGAAAAAGCTAAATTATTAGAATCACCCTAGTACCTGAGTTAAAGCCTTGCTCATGGTTTAATATGCAATTTTTAATTTATTAGCTAATCCCAACTATTTTTGCAGTCAGTCCAACTAAACCTAATTTTCAATGAGTGATAAGAGCGAAAGTTACAAAGTTATTAGTGATAACCGCCAAGCCCGTTTTTTGTATGAAATCCTAGAAACCTATGAAGCCGGGATTCAGTTGACAGGGACTGAAGTTAAGTCAATTCGCGCCGGTAAAGTCAATCTCAAAGATGGTTATGCTTTGATTCGTGATGGTGAAGCATGGCTAATTAACGTGCATATTTCACCATACAATGCCAGTGGACAGTATTTTAATCATGAACCACGCCGTACCCGTAAGCTGCTGCTACATCGTCAGGAAATTCGGAAACTAATTGGTAAAGTAGAACAGCAAGGGTTAACATTAGTACCTTTAAAAATGTATCTAAAGCGGGGCTGGGTAAAAATCAGCATCGCCCTTGGTAAAGGGAAAAAGCTCCACGATAAGCGAGAAGACCTCAAACGCCGCCAAGATCAACGCGATATTCAACGGGCAATGAAAAATTATTAGTTCAGCCAAGGTATAGGGGAGACAGTTAGTTATTGCCTATTAATCCAAATGCCTCTGAGTCCAGCCGCTTTAGCCCCCTGATAGTCCTCTACTATGCTGTCACCAATATGCCAAGCTGACTCAGGGGAACAATCATGCTGTTCTAAGGCCACAGCAAAAATTTTGGGATCGGGTTTAGCTGCACCTACTTGGGTGGAAATTGTTACAGACTTGAAAAACTCACTCAATCCTAAAGCTTGCAAAACTGAGAAAATCCGGGAATCGAAGTTAGATACTACACCTAATTCAATACCTAAATGTTTCCAGTTGCTCAGAGATTGCACAACATCGGGATAGATAAACCACGGTTCAGCAGTGCCGAAATGAATGTAAAGTTCCCCAAAAAAGCTAGGAAAGTCAGAAAATTGCGGCATCACACCAGCATTTTCAAAGGTATTTACAGCAATGATGCGCCACCAATCAAATTCTCTCTGGGGAATATCTTGTAAGTCAGCATCAGGAAATATTGGTGGGGGTGCTGCTTTAAAGCTTTTGATAAATGCTTGATCTAAAGTTTCGGCGGAAACTTCTACACCAAACTCTAGGGCTAGCTGACTATAAACTTTACCGACGCTGCCTTTGACACCAAAAAGTGTACCCACAGCATCTAAAAAAATCACTTTGGGTCTTTCCATTAAACTTACTAACGATCACGAATGTTAAATGTAGAATTTGGGCTGGTAAACATTGTAGTGACTATTTGCCATCTGCTACAGAAGAAATTGTCTCTATAATAGGACGGACTAACCAATTAAAGCCAACTTTGAGTTGATGATCTAGAGTAGGCATTCTATAGAGATAAGCCAGACGACGGGCAAGATAAGCTAAAGTACCATCTAGTTTAATTCCTAAACTTGTTAAGGTAGCGTTGTCTTTGCCTAATGCCATCATTTCCCCTAGTTGCTGATAGCGGAAAGGTAACAGAGGACGATGAGTCAGAGAAGCCCATATATTCCAAGCTGCATAGTCAGCTTGTTGAAATGCTGCTTGTGCAGTGGCGGGGATTTGTTGACCTTCAGCGTCAAGACAGTCGGCTAAGTCTCCTAAAGCAAAGATTTCTGGATGGTCAAGGACTTGTAGAGTTGGTGTAGTAGTGATTTGACCACGCTGATTTTGTTTTAAAGGAAGGCTTCTGACTACAGGTGCCACCCGTGTTCCTACAGTCCAAATGACCACATCTACAGGAATAGTATCTATTTGATGTTTGTATTCGAGAGAGATGGTATCTTGCCCGATTGATTCAACTTTCGTTTCTAAATCTAGGAATACACCCCGCGCTTCTAAGGCTTTCTTGGCGGCTTCGCGGTTAAACTCTGGGGAAGTCCGCAAGATTTGGTCACTAATTTCAATCAGGCGGAAGCGTCCTCTGTCTCCTAGTCGGTCGGCTAATTTACAGGCTAACTCAACACCACTGTAACCAGCGCCTACAATTGCTACTCGGATTTTCTCTGCATCTGATTCTTCTAACACTCGTAGACGTTCTTCCAAACGGTAGGCATCAGTGATACTGCGGAATGGATAAGCATAGGATGTTGCACCGGAAACTAAGTCTAGGGGGGTTTCTCCACCTAGGGCTAATACTAGGCGATCGCAGGGAAGTTCTGGGCCATCTTGCAGGTGTACCCGTTGTTGATCGATGTCAATACCAGATACAATTGCTTGATAAAAACGGACACCAGTACCTTGTAACAATTCTGCAAAAGGAGGAGCAATTTCCCAAGTCTGTAATTCTCCGGTGAGTAATTCGTAGAGTAGGGGGGAAAATAGGAAGCGATCGCTTTGATCTACTAGGACAATTTCCGGTTTCTGCCCAGATTCCCAAGGTAATTGACTTAAACGCAAAGCTGTGTAGAGTCCACCAAACCCTCCACCAAGGATCACGATTCTCATAGTTGTTTCAGTCATGGTTTTATAGGACGTTTCATCCCAGTAAGGCAACTAACTCTCAGTGTAATGATTTATTTCTCTCTATGGCCATTAACCAGCAATCTATCTGTTTCCCTTCATGGAATTCATGGGCAGGTAACAACTTGACTTTCACAAAACCACATTTTTCATAACAACGTATAGCACGGGTGTTATCAACGTGGGGGTCGATGACAATTTTTTCGGCGGATAATGGTGTGAACAAATAGTCTACAACCAGTGTGAGTATTTTTGTCCCCAGTCCCTGATTCCAATAGTTGGTTTCGCCAATAAACAAGTCTATGCCATAAACATTATTTGTTATTTCTAGACAGTACATTTGCCTATCGATTTTTGGTAAATCATCAAGAGCATAATATTGTAAATAACCAATAGGAATATCGTCATAATAGATAAGACAAGGATTTCCAGGCTCATCTTTTATTACCATAGGTTGGTATGTTTCTATAATTCTGTCTAATGAAAACGGATTATCTCTGCCTTCATAAAATGCCAATACTTTTTCATCAGACAACCATTTTGCCATTAGCTGATAATCATTCAGATCATCTTTCATGAGACGAATTTTAATTTTATCGGTTTGCAACAGCATATGCAAAAATTAACACCTAATTTAAGATTTTTAATTAATGATTGACGTTGATTGTAGAAATTGTTACTTTGGATGTAACTTAAACCGAAAAACTAATTTTGTGGAGGTATAGTTAACTATTTCCATAAATTTCTATGAATTTTACGGATAATTAACTATAAGTTATTCATGAATAAAATGACTACTACCATTGCATTGTTAATTTTTTCTTTCTCAATTGTGAGTTGTAATTATCACCAAAATAATGTGAGTTCAGGCAATCAAACTGAATCTCCTCAGCCAGACGCAACACAGATTCCTGAGCCAAATAATGCTAATGAAAGAGATATAAATGATCAACCAAAAATTGGCACAATTACAGGTATAGTTATTGGTGATATTGATTGCAATATTACTTTAAAGGATGAAAATGGCAAAGAGCAATATTTAAATGCTATTTTTGATGTTTGTACTGAGCCAGATAAATTTTTGAATCAGAAAGTGAACTTATCCTACGGAGTAGAAACTGTTAGTGATTGCGAAAGTGCCGAACCTTGCGGTAAAAGCAAACAAGCCGTCTTGATTAACAAAATTGAAGTTATTGATGGGGAATAAATAAGGCGGTTTGTAGAATTTACAAACCGCCTTGAATTTCAGATCTACTTGACTAAACTAATTACCACCAGACATGATGGCTTTATTGTGTATTGCTGGATCATCTGGTTTCCTGTGCCATTGGCGATCGCCACCTTGTTCATATTCATTTCTGACGCTGTTCCAAGCCACATCAGAAGCACCTGTTTCACTCATACCATCCCTTTGAGCAGAGTTGAATGCCGCCAT
Source organism: Nostoc sp. PCC 7524 (assembly GCF_000316645.1). Taxonomy (NCBI): domain Bacteria; kingdom Bacillati; phylum Cyanobacteriota; class Cyanophyceae; order Nostocales; family Nostocaceae; genus Nostoc; species Nostoc sp. PCC 7524. Next base: position 720,191 of record NC_019684.1, on the reverse strand, counting down.
AAACATTTGTTGGGCGTGTTCTGGTAATTGTTCTCTGATATCTTGGGGTAGATCATCTACTTTGTTATAAGGCATAAACTGATTCTCATGATTTCATATGTGAGATCATGCTAAAAAATTCAAGTTTAAATTTCCTCTTTCTGTAAGTAGAGTTGCAAAATAACCATACTTTGGGAGGAGTTAAATAATTTTTATCTCATTCTTTTGATGATTTTGTCATTAATAAAAATCTTACATCTCAATAAGTCAATCTGAAGTAGAGTGTGTCACTGCTTTAGCCTGACGCACCATTTGATATGGCGGTGTGTTAGGCGATTATTGCATATTTTTTCATTAATCATATTAAATTATTGTGCCTAGCACACCCTACAGTTTTTCCTTATTTGGTAAAGTAAATCTAAAATTTTTACAACTCAATACGACCTTGCCAATTAGCTATCATCTTATTACTTACTCCTGGGACTTGTTCTAAATCTTGTAATGAAGAAAATTTTTGTTGCTGACGAACGATAATCATTTTCTCGGCTAACTTTTTACCAACCCCTGGTAAGGTTGTTAATTCTTCTAAACTAGCGGTGTTGACATTGACTACTTGTATGACTTTATCTACGTTAGAACTAGGAGTAATAATTTGAGGACATTGTTTTTTTTCTAGTTGAATTTTTGCTTGGATATTTTCTGGTACACCAACTTTAGCCTGAGTGTAAAGACGTGCAAATTCACGGCTATAATGTTTGGCAATAGTAGTATTTTCAATAATAATTAGTGTTTCATCATTAGCATGATTAGCTGCATCTGACCAGTTATGAGAGCCTGTAATCACAGTTTGCTCATCCACAACAGCAAATTTATGGTGTAATAAATCGCCTTTGGGTAATGTTGCCACACCAACTGTAGTAATAGGATTTTTCCAAGGATTATTATCTAATTCATATTTACACTTTTCACTCAAAGCCACACCCATCATATCTAAGGCTTCACTGTAGGGACGATAAGCAAATTGTGTGTCAATCAAAGCCCGAATTGATATGTCTGTTTGATGACGTTTTTCTAGAATATCGGCAAGGCGTTGTTCTGAAAATACAAATAAGGCCATATCAACTGATTTAGTAGATGAATTTAAGACTTCACCAATTAAGCCATTACTGGTATTATTCCAAGGTTGAATCGGAGAAATAGGTGAGAAATGGATAGTAATTTTGTTGTCACCTAATGTCATGGTTTGGGGAGAACGCATAGGTTTTTTCAAGCCAAATCTACTATCTGGTTTACCGCCTGGGCCATCTCCCCACATGAGATTAAATTCGTCGATGAATAATTTGGCTAGTTCTGGACTATCAATTTTTAAGAAATTATTGGCATTTCCTAAACTTTTGGGATTAGTAAAATCGCCGTGTACATCACTCAATGTAAAGTTAGCGGAAGTAATAATAACAATTCGACTATCAACAATGACAAATTTGTGGTGCATCAAGTTACTACCTGCTGAACCATCCGCTTGATCATCTATCCAGGGAATGTTGGCATTTTGTAAAATTATCAAAGCATCCCTTTGATTAATTTCCTCTGGGCTGAGTTGATTATCTTGGTTCTGATCAATAAACTTAAAAAATTCTTGATACCGTTCTTTTTCTCTGGGAGTTAATTTCTGGACTTCATCAGAAGTAAAGCTACTCCAAGGACGGGTATAGTTATTTTCTAAAATCACCCTAACTTTGATACCCTGTTTTTGTTTATCTTGTAAGGCTTGGGCAATTTTAGGTAGACGCAACTCTTGGACTGCCACATCTACTGTAGATTTAGCTTGGGCGATCGCATCAATAATTTGCTGTTCTAAGTTATCACCCAGTCGAGTTTGCTGACGATACGGTTCTTGATATTCGGCAGACTCGGAATGATTAAAATAAACCTGGACAAATGGATCTTGTGGTAAAGCTTCTGGGCGCTGAGTTTGGGACTGGACTTGTTGACAAGCGGCGATTGTCAATACTAGAGAACATACCCAAAAGTTCTTGAGTGTGTGAAAAATCTGCACGGTAATCTGCTAAAAGTGGATTGGGAGTCAATATATTTATAATTCCCAAAATCATCTATACCAAACTAATGAGATGAATAGCTTGATTAACAGCATTAATTTAGTTTTTTCCCTGATTCATCCATTGGCCTAATCTATGCTGAGAATATAGATAGCCCGTTGTTAGTGTGTGTTTACCTAATTATTTATTGATATGCAAATATATCTAGATTACAGCGCGACTACTCCCACTCGCCCAGAGGCGATCGCAGCTATGCAAGCAGCACTCACCCAACAATGGGGGAATCCTTCTAGCTTGCATGAGTGGGGACAACGGGCAGCAACTATTGTAGAACAAGCGAGACTGCAAGTAGCTGGTTTGATTAACGCGGCTACTCCAGAATCAATTATTTTTACTTCTGGTGGTACAGAGTCCAATAACCTAGTCATGATGGGTATTGCGCGATTGTACGCCGTACCGCAACACATCATTATTTCTACGGTGGAACACTCCGCCATTGCTGAACCAGCCAAGCTACTAGAAAAGTGGGGATGGGAAGTTACCCGTTTAGCGGTAGATAGTAAAGGTAGAGTCAATCCTCAAACTTTAAAGGCTGCACTGCGACATAACACTGTTTTAGTGTCGATAATTTACGGACAAAGTGAAATTGGCACAGTCCAACCAATCACAGAATTAGGAAAGATAGCCCAACAACATGGAGCTTTATTTCATACCGATGCAGTGCAAGCAGTGGGACGCTTACCCATTGATGTACAGCAGCTACCTGTAGATTTACTGAGTTTATCTAGTCATAAATTATATGGACCTCAAGGTGCAGGGGCTTTGTATATCCGTCCTGATGTCGAGTTAATACCCTTATTAGGTGGCGGTGGACAAGAGAGGGGTTTGCGTTCTGGTACACAAGCATTACCTGCGATCGCTGGTTTTGGTGTAGCTGCCGAACTAGCAGCCCAAGAACTACCACAAGAAACACCACGATTAATCAAGTTACGCGATCGCATATTTTCTTTGTTAGCAGATGTCCCCGGTTTAATTCCCACAGGGGATTTAGAACATCGCTTACCCCACCACGTTAGTTTTTCTCTAGAATACGCCGACGGGAAAAAACTCAGTGGTAAAACCTTAGTCCGCCAACTCAACTTAGCTGGCATTGGTATCAGCGCAGGTTCAGCTTGTCACAGTGGTAAACTCAGTCCCAGCCCCATACTGTTAGCGATGGGCTATCCCGAAACAGCAGCCTTCGGAGGAATCCGCCTCACCCTAGGACGAGATACTACCCAAGCCGATATCGATTGGACAGCGATGGTATTAAAGCAAGTTTTGCAAAGATTGACATCGGATGTTACCTTGGCTGCACGCTGAAATTAGCTGTAAAAAATTGCGTATCTGTGGGAATAATAACCTTTTAATCTCTTCAACGAATCACAGTAATAGCAACTCCAACAGATAAACTGCTCCATATTTTATCTGCTGTTAATACAGGTATGTTTAAGCGTTTACCTAAAGCCAGACAAGCGCGATCGCCTAATGACAAGCCCACACTTTTCGTTAAAGCTCTTAATAGAGCTATGGTTATAGCATCTTCTTCATTACAATCAATAATTATTAGGATATTTCCTAATATTCCTTCATTTTTTAATTTTTGAATAATTTCTTCAGGATTTTCTCCTAAATCAACAATTTTTGATAGTACCTCTACCCAATTGATAATACTGATATAGCACCCATTAATCAAAGCATTTTCAACAATATCTGCACCTTGTTCATCTCTCAGATAAGCTAAAAAAGCAGAAGCATCTACAACAAACTTACTCATGGGCAGCTTCAACCCTGCGTTCCTGAATAAATTCATTAACTAGATTTATATCAGGTGATTTATCTTTTAACAAACCTCGTATTTTTTTCACTTGTTGTTTGAGGCTGACTAACTGAAGTTTGCCATTATCTTGAAGTGTTAAAATTAAGCGATCGCCTGGTTCTAAATTCAACCTTTCTTGTATTTCTTTGGGTAAAGTTAAACGACCTTCTGGTTCAATATCAACTGTATAGTGTTGAGGAAGGGATAAACTATTAGGTGTCATCACACTATTAAATTTACGGCTCTCTTTGCTAGTCCTAGTTTAGCAAAGATGCTGAATCTGAATCACTGGGCTTTATCTTGAATAAAGGGTTCAAATTAAGCGATCGCCTGATTCATTTCTCGTTGCACTTAAACATATCCCAAACCATTCACTCTCATTAAACCTCTCTTTGCGTCCCTCTACGTTAAAAAAAGATTTTAAAAGTATCACCACACCAGCCCAGCAACGGAGTATCTTGGAAATAGAGGTTTGATAGTTGTTGAGTGGCGATTATGAATACAGAGGAATTCCTGCGATTGATGGAAAAACAACGCCCATGTCCTCAAACGCTACCGAAAGCCCTACAAGCTCTGTGGTATGACAAAAGAGGTGATTGGAACCAAGCCCATGACATTGTACAAGATGCCAGCGATGCTGATAGTGCTTGGGTTCACGCCTATTTGCACCGCAAAGAAGGTGATATCAATAATGCTCATTACTGGTACAGACGCAGTAATCAGCCAGAGTTTACCGGGGAGCTAAACCAGGAATGGGAACAAATAACTTCTTTATTGCTGATCAAGGCAAATGCAACTAATGGATGCTGAGGATATAAAACGGCGTTATGCTGCTGGTGAGAGATATTTTCCAGCTGCGAACTTAAGTAAAGCCAGGCTGATTAGAGCCTATCTTCCTGGTATTAATCTCTGGGGCGCAGACTTAAGTGATGCTAACTTAGCTCAAGCTAAATTATGGGGAGCTGACTTGAGTAGAGCGAATCTAGCCAATGCCAATTTGACTAGGGCAAATTTATGTGGAGTCAAGCTCAATGAAGCAAATCTGCGGGGTGCCAAACTTAACTTTACTAAGTTGTATGGAGCAGATTTAACTGGAGCTTGTTACGATGAAACTACCAGCTTTTCTAGAGGGTTCGACCCTATTAGTAGAAATATGCGGAAGTTTTAGGTGACAGGTGACAGGTGACAGGTGACAGGTTACAGGTGACAGGTGACAGGTGATAGGTGACAGGTTACAGGTAGGAGAGAGAAGAAAGCTCATTAAGCTTCTTCTGCGGCGGGTAGGGGGAAGGTTGCGCCGTCTAAGTAGGCTTGAAAGTGCTTTTGGAAGTACAACCAAGATGTCATATCTTCACCATCAATAAAAGCTTTTGGGGCTTGCTTGTACAAAGGTACGCGGGTATTAATTTCATCTTGGAGTAACTGGGGTAATTCTGTTAAACCATTCACTTTACTACCAGATGCACTATATATTAGATGACCAGGGCGATCGCTCATTTTCATCCAGGGCAACCATTGACCAATCCTATCCCAACTGAGCCTCAGTTGCGACACCGAATTTAGTTCTAAGTTAAATAAATCTGCGGTTGGTACTGTGAGTTTAAATAATTCTGCGGCTTGATACGTTTGATAGGGGCTATATTCGGCAAGTTGGGGATCTTCGGCTAAAGGATTAGGGTAAGTGGGGAAAATATCAAAGACAAAGGTTGTGGTGGCTCCCTCTAATTGTGCGGGGAATTTGCCTTTAAATTGGCCTTGCACCGGATTATTCGCTACGTGCATGACTGGCACTATCTCACCAGTCCAAGGATTTTCCCATTTTCTTAAAATCTCGTTGTTCTCTGGATTTAAGTAGTAGGTGAGTTCCCTAGAAGTAAAGTCCCAACTATCTGCTTCTGTAGGGATACATCTACTGATACTTACCCCTAACATCTTAAACAGTAGTTTTCGTTTTTCACCGGGAGTAAAGGCGTAAATTTTACCTGTCCAGGTGAGGAATGTCGATTGGGTAGGATCAAGGGAAGAACGCGTTTTTACCCAATGTTGGGCTTCTAATTCTTGGATTTGAGCAACCATCTACAGTATCCTTCAAATTTTAAGGGATTGGGGAATTAGGGAATAAATCAAATATAAGACTCCTATAGGAATCCGGTTTGATTAATGAACTGATTTGCATGGGTAGGCAATAGGCAATAGGCACTCTTGCAATAGGAAAGAAGGGGGATAGGGGTATACTGAGTTTTTATGTGCTGGCGCATAAAAAGCAGGGGAGTAGAGGAGCAGAGGAGAAAAACCACCTACATTCTTTTCTGTAACCTGTAACCTGTCACCTGTCACCTACCTACGCAGGTTTTGAGATTTGTTCATCTAAACGGCGAAATAAAAATAACCATAGGGGTAAAGAACTGTTGATGGCGATGAGTCGCACTAAATGCCCTGTGGTGACAATCTCTACATTATGATCTAATGCTAGAGATACCAAAATCATTTCTGCTGCTCCTCCTGGGGCTGTAACTAACAAACAAGTTAACCAATCCCATGAGGTTAATTGCATGGCTAAAATAGTAGCGATCGCACCAGCAATCAAGGTCAAGGCTACAGACATTAAAGCGTAAACTACGGTTTTTTTGCCAAAATTGGGTTTTTCTCCCCAATATTCACCAATGGTAATTCCCAGCAGCATTTGCCCGACTATGTTCATCAATGGTGGCGGATTGAAGTGAACACCACTCACAAAAGGCAACCAATCTAGAACTGAATTAAACACTAATCCTATCAACAATGCACCAAAAAAATCACCAGCTGGAATTTTCAAGAGTAGAGATAAATAAACTATGATGCCGGTGATGAGCAACGCTACCCCAAGTAATTGTAGTTGTGCAGGCTCAAAATTTATCCAAGCTGATCTCACTGGCAAGGTTTGTAGATTCCAGTAGTTACCAACTGCTGTTCTGGCAATCAAGGGAATCAGTAAAACTACAGAAGTAACACGAATCGCTTGTACTAACGCTACTAAGGTAACGTTGCGATCGTAATCGGCGGCAATTGATGACATTACTCCTACACCACCGGGAACTGTAGCTAGCATCGCCGTTAAGAGGTTGGTTTTACTCACACGAGAGTAAATGTAACCAATACAACTACCACATACAAGTAAGAATAATGTCAGCAACATAAATATAGGAATTCCAGCCGCAAGGCTAGTTAAATCATTATTGCTATTAGCAACACCAACAGCCATTCCCACCATTACCATGCCTACTTTTCTCGCAATGCGGTTTGGTGGCACAGAAAACTGATAAAAAATTCGACAGCATTGCAAAACTGCTATACCAGAAGCAATACCGCCAAATATCCAGACAATTCCGCCAATCTTTAATTGAGTTAAAGCTAAACCTAAAGGCAATGCCAGCAACATTTCTAAACAGAGAATTCCCAGTCGCTTCATAATTAGCTGGGGTTGGGCAACTCCAAAATCTTCATTCGTGGCTTCTTCTATGGCAGGAGCAACACTTACACTTTGATTCATCGATACGCGTTTCTTAAAATTAATTTAACTATGCACTTAAATATAGGCGACGATGCTCCGCCCCGTCTTGGGCAATGGGGAAGCGATCGCCTAAGTCTCATCGATTCTCAGTTTCTAGTATAATTATGTATTAAATAAAACACATAAATGTTCCAGAAAATTCAACCATAACATCAATTAATAGTGGTTGATAGTTTTTTGAATAACATACCTCTATATGCTGCATAGTATAGACTCATTGATAAGAGTGGTGCATCCATAACCAGAGATTAATTTACTGGCAAAATCAAAAGTGGGAACAGATGCTGATGCTCCCACTTTCAGATTGCATCCTTTTTGAGAGATACACAGTAATTTGTGTAAAAATACTACTGGAGGAATTAGTCTTCGTCTAAAGCTGGAAAAATTTCCTCAAACTTCCATAATTCATCTCGATTGTTGATAAACCAGATTCGAGTTTCTGGGGTCAATTGTTCCCAAATAATATTACCGGGAATACTTGGTGAAGCATAGCGATACTTGTAACCAAGTGTTCTCAGGTTTTCCACTACATGATCGGGAATACCGAATTCTTCCCAATCAACTTCTATGTATCTCCCTGAAACACCGCCAGCCGGATCAAAAATTAATTGTGCAGCTCTGACTAAATCAGCAAAGTGCGTTGGTTTAAGAATAGCTAGCTGTTGAATCTGAAGCGATTCGTCATGCTCTTGAGACATTTTTACGCTTAGTGGTGAAAGATGTTTGTCTGTTGAACTTACTGCCAGAGATTCTTATCCCAATGGTCAAAATAATGGCTACAGATGTAATTATCGTCAATACTTTTAGTTTAGCGCAGATTTTCTGGGGTGCAGGTCGGAAGACATAAGTAATGTAGCGTAGCTTGACCCATTCTAGAGGTTTTGATGGGCAATGTCACCCTACGTATATTTTAAAGAGCAAATCTGATTCTTATTTTTGCTGATATTTAATTAAAATTTATTTTTATTAAAAATGTGATTCATTAGCAAGTTGCTAAGGAACAATTAAATTAGACCATCAATCCTATCAAGCTTAGGTTTCATTCCGTTGTTCAAACTTCTTTGTCTAACAAAATAACTTTGGAGGTGATAACAATGATGACGATGTTTTGGTTGGCAATTATTGGTTTTATTTGGCTAGTGGGTTTGAGCCTGTTAGCAGAAATTTGGTTCTATGAAGAAGAACAACAATTATAATCATCAAAAAGCCTTTGATGTGGTTTCAAGTTATCAAAGGCTTTTTACCAGCAAAAATAAAAAGTGTTAAGAACGCAATTGCGCTATCATCTGCGCGGGACTCCAATAGGCGCGAGTTGTTTGAATTTTACCTTCAACGTTAATCTCAAAAATTGTAATTCCCTCAAATTTGATTGACTTACCACTCTTGCTGACTCCTGCCATTGTCCATTTGACTGCTGCTTCATTACTAGCAATAAATATATGCTCGATGGTTGCTTCTAATTTCTCAAATACTGCTTGCAACTGTCCGATGAATTCACGATATCCTTCATGAACTTTTGCAGGTGGTTCCCCAACTGGATCATGACTAACAGCATCTTTGGCAAAATTATCTACCCAACCTTCTGGATTCATAGCTGTAATGTTGGCAAAGTAAGCAGCAACAGCCTTTTGAATGGTTTCGTTTGACATGATTTATTTTTAATGATCTTTGGTAAGAGATGCTAGTTTTTCTCACGGTTTATAATTCTACTGCCCATTGGCAGAATAGAGAGTTTCTTCCCTATCACCTATCACCTGTCACCTGTCACCTATCACCTAGGATTGCTATCCACATAGATACACGTATTTACGAAAATTCTTAAGTATTTTTTCCAAAAGCCAGTGTCTCAATACTTACTGTACTTATGTAGAATATTTCTCAATGTGTACAAGCAGGATGAGACATGGCAGAGCTAAATGGCACAATGATGCAATACTTCCACTGGTACATCCCCAATGATGGCAACTTGTGGAGTAAAGTAGAGAGTGCAGCTAAAGAATTGGCAGATGCAGGTTTCACAGCCCTATGGCTACCACCAGCCTATAAAGGATTTGCCGGATCGTATGATGTCGGATATGGTGTTTACGATCTATTTGATTTAGGTGAGTTTGATCAAAAAGGCTCAATTCGCACTAAGTACGGTACACGTCAGCAGTATTTAGATGCGGTTAAATCTCTCAAAGCACAAGGAATTCAAGTTTATGCTGATGGGGTGCTAAATCATAAGATGGGTGGTGATGGAGTAGAAACACCAAAAGCAACTCCTTTCCCACAAAATGATCGCCTCAATCCTAAAGGCTGGTTACAAGAAATTAAGACATACTCCCATTTCTATTTCCCTGGTAGACAAGGCAAGTATTCTAACTTTGAGTGGCATTGGTGGCATTTTGATGCTGTTGATTATAACGAATACAACAGTGGCGATCGCGATACAGTCTATTTATTAGAAGGGAAAGTATTTGATGACTACGTAGCCTTAGAAAGGGGCAACTTTGCTTATTTGATGGGTTGCGATTTGGATTTCCAACAGGAGTGGGTGCGTGGTGAAATTACTTACTGGGGTAAATGGTATCTTGACACCACAAATGTAGATGGTTTCCGTTTGGATGCTATTAAACATATTTCCTCTTGGTTCTTTCCCCAGTGGATAGATGAGTTAAAACGCTACACTGGTAAAGATTTATTTTTCGTTGGAGAGTATTGGTATAACAATGTTAATACTCTGCATTGGTATGTTGATGCTGTGGCTGGCAAAATGTCAGTATTTGATGTACCACTGCATTACAACTTCCATTACGCCAGCAAAGCCGGGGGTAACTATGATATGCGCCGGATTTTAGATGGCACAATGATGCAGCAACGTCCTACCCATGCTGTGACGTTTGTAGAAAATCATGATTCTCAACCTTTGCAAGCATTGGAATCCGTAGTTGAACCTTGGTTTAAGCCTTTAGCTTATGCCATTATTTTATTGCGGCGCGAAGGCTATCCCTGTGTCTTTCACGCTGATTACTACGGCGCAGAATACGAGGATCGAGGATATAAAATTTATATGCCGTCTCATCGTTGGCTCATTGATAAGTTCCTCTATGCACGCCAAAACTATGCTTATGGGCCACAATACGACTATTTTGACCACTGGAATACTATTGGTTGGACACGTTTAGGGGATGCCAATCATCCTCAAGCAATGGCTGTAATTATGAGTGATGGGGCAGAAGGTTCTAAGTGGATGGAAGTTGGTAAACCCAATGCTAAGTTTATTGACTTAACTGAACATATTAAAGAACCTGTGTACACCAACGAATGGGGTTGGGGCGAATTCCGTTGTCAAGGCGGTTCAGTCTCAGTCTGGGTTCAAGAATAGAAAATTGTTCTGTTTTTCATCACTTAATATCTGGTAGTGGTGCTTTAGCGTAGCTTACTGTACCCCTCCGGGAAAGCAAGCTACGCATAGCGTCTCGCAGAGAAGGTATCGCTCGATGCTAATAAATAAGACATATCAGGGCCAGATGGTATAATGCCACCAGGATTGAGAGGAAACAGATTACCGTAGTAGTCTCGTTTGATGGTTTCTAAATCACAAGTGTCAGCAACGCCTGGGATTTGATATAAGTCCCGCAAATAAGCTCCTAAATTCTCGTAATCTTTGATGCGGCGGCGGTTACACTTGAATAGTCCGTAGTACACAATATCAAAGCGGAACAAAGTAGTGAACAGACGCACATCAGCTAAAGTCAGACTATCGCCACAAAGGTATCGACTCTTAGCCAGTACAGCGTCAATTTCATCTAAAGTTGTAAACAGTTCCTCGCAGGCTTGATTATACGCTTCTTGTGTCTGGGCAAAACCACAGCGATACACACCGTTGTTTACATTAGTGTAAATCTTGTCATTCCAGCCATCAATCTGAGGCTTTAATTCCTCTGGGTAGAGATTCAGCGTGGGATGTGCGGCGAACTCATTAAATTCCGAGTTCAACATAACGATAATATCCGCACTCTCATTATTTACAATCGTCTGAGTTTGTTTATCCCATAAAACTGGCACTGTAGCGCGTCCATTGTAGTCGGGTTGAGACAGTTCGTACAATTGCGCCAGAGTATGACAACCTTCCTCTGGCGTGTCAAATACCCAACCTCCCGTCTCCGCAGAGGGAGAAACTACAGATACTGATATAACTGATTCTAATCCTTTGATAGCTCTGGCAATCAGTGTGCGATGCGCCCAAGGGCAACCCATACCAACATACAGAGTATAACGCCCGGCTGCTGGTGGGTAAAGGCTATCTTCCCTAGCTTTGATAAAACTTCTAAACTGGCTGCTAGGACGAATATATGCGCCAGATTGATTACGAGGAGCGAGTTTTGACATCATTATCTGCCAAAGACTTGTCCACACAAACTTACCCATCCCAATGATGAGTTTGGGAGGAAGAGACTTACCTTTTTTCGGAGTTTGCTTAATACCAGTCATGGTTGACAGTAATTGATGTCACTGCACTCTTCCAGGATAGACTAAGCATCTGGTAAAAAAGCAAAGCGTTCCTCAACAGAGGTATGAAATTTTTGAGGTTCATACCTCCAACTCTTACTCTCTGGGTGAGACAAATACCATTAATCTGTGACTAATACCAATTGCCCTGACTTATATGCTTGCCTGAGAGCGATCGCCTCTGCTACGATTTGCTGTGCAGATAATCCCTCCTCATCCATCATTTTTTGCAAAGTAGTACCAGTTTTCTCAGCCTCCTCATGAATTGGCGGAATTTGACAGTATCTACCACCATTCTTTAACCGCCGCCAAATACTCGGTTTTTCCCCTCTTTTACCTCTAGGAGTACGCTGTTTCTTAATCAGAGAACGTACAGTTTCTTGGTTGATATTACTTAAATCCAGCAGCCTATCTATCACAGGTTGATACTTGTTACTCCGTTCTGCTAACTGATATATAGTTCTAGGCTCAACCTGAGAAAAATCTTGTGGTGTAAACTTCCCAAAAGCCGCAGCAATTTTAAGGTACTTCTTTTCCTCACCTTGCCAGCCTTGATTAATAAGTAATTTTTTATACTCCTTAAGAGACAACCTTTGTTTTTGTTCAGCCAACCAGAAAGCATGGTGCAAAATAGTTTTAGTTACATCAGCAAGGGTTTGAAACGAAAAATTTTCACTCGCATCAGATTGTTCAAACTTATGTGACTTAACTGGGTTGGGAGCTACACCTGGCATTGATGTCATCATAGTAATAATCTTTTACTAAGGTAGTTGTGAGAGGCGACAACCAGCTTCGCCCCAATGAAAAATTCTCTTTAGTACAATTGTACTAAAAATATTCACAAAAAAAACCCCAAACATACCCAAATCTTCAGCAGAGTGGATATAAATTCATACACTCCCACCCTTCACCGCTCAAAAACCCCTCTCCGCGCTCCCTTTGCGTTCCAAAAAATATTACAAACCACCCTTCACCACAGAAAATCCCCGACGCGTAGGACGAATATTAGCCAACTCCACCTGAAAGCTGACTGTATCCTCCATTTCCCCGCTTCTAGCCTCCAAAGTCCAATTACCAGGACGAAGATACCAAAACAGAGAATTCACTTCGCTATCCAACTTTTCCCCATTCAACCACCATTTCACAGATGTAGATGAATTTCCCGCCAGCTTAAATTCTAGTTTTTGTTGCCCTTCCCCACCTGGATAAAGCAAGAACAAATCCCCATTTTGAGGAGAGACAATCCGCAAACTATCAGCCACTAAACTTGATGACGGCTGTTTCGCCAACCATTCATCATACTCTGAAGGTAAATTAAACTCTTGCTGAGTTTCATAAGCAATTTTATCTGCTGGATAAAAATACTCCTGCACCACAGAATTACAGTCTGGTGTCGGTTTCAACCCAGAGACAGCACATATAGGAAGTTGAATTAACCCAGATGGAGAGGGAAAAGCAGCTGGTTCCTGGCGTTCATGCAGGTGTAACATGATGCGATTCCATAAAGGTGCTGCACCCATAACTCCCGACACTTGGCGCATCGGTTCGCCGTTGAAATTTCCTACCCAAGTCGCCACGGTGTAGTCAGTAGTAAAGCCGACTGTCCAAGTATCGCGGAAATTGGAGGAAGTACCAGTCTTGACAGCTGCGGGGAAAGGCAAGTTTAACACCGAGTCTACCCCAAAGGCTGTAGCACGGGCATGGTTATCACTGAGCATATCAGTGATGAGTTGCCATGTGGTGGGATTTGGGGAGTGGGGATTGGGGACTGGGGACTGGGAACTGGGGACTGGGGATTGGGGATTGGTAGTAACTAAGGGTGTGGCTTTTCCTTGTTGGGCTATTGTGCGGTAGGCTTGGGCGAGTTCCCAGAGGGTGACTTCGCCACTACCCAGACTTAAACCTAAACCGTAATATTCTGGGGTTTGCTTGAGGTGAGTAAAACCGAGTTGATGTAAATGTGCTAAGAAAGATGGTACGCCGATTTTTTCTAACACGCGTACGGCTGGTATATTGAGGGAATTGGCTAAAGCTATGCGTACTCTGACAGGACCGAGAAACTTTTCCGTGTAATCTGTGGGACTATAAAGTCTGGCACCGGGAATGGCGTAATGAGTGGGGACATCTGCCAAGATGGTATTCGGGCGAATTACACCTTTTTCTAAAGCCAACTCATACACAAACGGCTTGAGAGTAGAACCTGGTTGACGCAAAGCCTGTACACCATCATTGCGTCCAAGTTTGCTGTCGTCAAAATAATCAGGTGAACCGACGTAGGCTAAAACTCCTCCAGTGTGGTTATCAATTACCAAAGCCGCCGCGTCGTGAACGTTATTAGCGGCGAGGGTAGAAATGACTTGCTGTACTTGCGCTTCGACAAATTGCTGTAAAGGTTTATCTATAGTCGTGCGGATGGGGGAAGTGATTTCTGTCTGAGATAACTGATTGGCTAACCAAAATAAAAAATGAGGTGCGGCGAGGATTCCTCTGTGACGTGACTGGAAGACGACTTTTTCAGTAAGGGTTTTCTCAGCTATTTGGTTAGTAATATACCCATCCTGCACCATGCGGTTGAGGACATATTTTTGTCGCTGCTTAAGTCTGTTCCAATGTTGCAAAGGGTCAAAGTAGGTGGGATTATTAGGAATAGCAGCGAGGAGACTAGCTTGGGCGATATTTAAATCACTGGCGGGGATGGAAAAATAAGTTCTGGCGGCGGCTTCTACACCATATATATTACCTCCCATTGGTAGACGGTTAATATATGCAGAGAGAATTTCATCTTTATTCATCCCTGCTGCTAACCGCCAAGCCAACCAAACCTCATGCAATTTACCTGAGAGGTTACGAGGTGATGGTTCTAACATTCGCGCCAATTGCATTGTAATTGTCGAAGCACCAGAAACAACCTTTTGGGCATGAATCGCTTGTTGGATAGCGCGGATAATCGCTTTCATATCCAACGCACCATGATGATAGAAACTACCATCTTCCGCAGCTAAAATTGCCTGGGTAAATTGGGGTGAAACTTGCTTGAGTGGGACGACTGCGGTATGTTCTTGGTCACGGGTGAGGATTGTTCCTAATGGTAGCCCATTGCGATCGCTAAATTCCAACGCCAACTGATTTTGGGCAATATCGACAGCACGAATCGGTGCAAAATAAGGCAATAATCGCACACATAGGCACATCAACAACACAGCTAAAACCACCTTAATACTTTTACGGTGTCTAAGTTGTTGTGTAATTTTCCGCCGCCAAACCTTTACCCTATTCATCACATCATTAGCTTTAATTTCATCTCAACTAAATAAATACACATCCCCTTTTCAAGTTAACGTTTTTTCACTGCCTTAATTTACAAAAATTTATCAAAACTAAATAGTTAAAAAATGTAATGATTTCAGGAAACAATCATACAAAATTGGTTATCCATATAATGTAGCTGTTCCATAATCAAAGTATAAACTCTCCAACTCTCACTCTCTGTGTGACAGACGCTTTGCGAACAAGTCGGAAAACCCGCCCATGCAAGTGTCCTCCTCTGCGTCTCTGCGTGAGGTAAATCCCTATTTAAAATCACATAATAAACCAAGCATGATTATTAAAATATTGATGCGCTTCCTACTCATTTGTACACTCACATTAGGAATCGCAGGGTGCAACTTTATCAGCATATCGACAAAACAACAACTCCCAACTGTTACACCACTAACACCCCCCAACTTACCAGATTGGATTGAACAAATTAGCCCCATAGGTAACGCCAAACCTCTCAACCAAATTCGCATCCGCTTTAAAGAAGCATTAATTCCTGTCGAACAACTAGATAGTCCCGAACAACAAAACCTATTACAGAAATTTGCACTTTGGCCACCCTTACCCGGTCAATTTCGCTTTTTGACACCGCGCATGGTAGGCTTTCAACCAGAGCAAGCCTTACCCCAAGCCACCAGATTACAAGTTACCCTCAAAGCCGGATTAGCAGACTTAAAAAACCATCGCCTAGACAAAGATTTAGCTTGGACTTTTAACACAGAACCAATTCAACTAACTAACTTACCCGGTGTAAATCCTGTAGAACCAGCAGAAATTCAGCCAGTTGATTTACAGCCAAAACTGCAATTTACCTCCAATACAGAACTTAACTTAGCTTCTGTACAGGAACATCTCAAATTAATTCCTCAAGGTAAAAATAAAGGTGTTAATTTTAAAGTAGCATTGGCAAAATCAGAACAACCAAAAGAAAGTGAAGATCCTTTAGAAAACTTCGATCCTTCAGCACACAATTGGGTTTATGATTTATTTCCCCAGCAACGTTTAGACAAAGGTACTAATTATCGCCTGATTTTTTCTCCTGGTATCTTACCTGCAACTGGTAACTTACCCACCGAGAAAGAATTTGTCAGTAAATTAGCAACTTATTCACCCCTAGCATTTAAACAAATTAACTTTTACGGACAACCAGATGCAGGCGGCACGTTTGGCAGATTTGTCCAAGGAAGTCCCCAGCTAGAATTTAATAATATATTAGTAGCCGATTCTGCTAGAGAGAATATTAAAATTGAGCCTGCACCGCGAGATATTTCTCGTCTGCTACAAATCGGTGATGAAGATAGATTTGTAGCTATCAACCCCTATGCTTTAAATCCAGCTACTAACTATACAATTACTATTGGTAAAAATCTCAAAGATAAATTTGGTCAAACCTTAGCTAAACCTGTTACTCTCAAATATAATACTGGCGATTTAGCTGGTGATATTTGGGTACCTTCAGATTTACATATTTTCCCATCGGGGCAGAATTTACAACTCAATATTAGCACCGTTAACTTACCAGAATCTCAATATAAAGCCGCCTATCGGGTAGTTCAACCGACAGATTTAGTTTCCGCCAGAGGTGCTTATCCCCAAGGTAATGAAAATGATTTATTACCCAAACCAAATACATGGCAAAGCTTTAAAGTTTCAGGTAAAAATAATCAGCAATTAGATGTCACAGTACCACTACGAGAAAAGCTTGGTGCTAATACCGGAATGTTAGCCTATGGGGTGCAGGCACGCACCAATAAATATCAGGAAAACGGTAAAGAACTGTGGCGAGAACCTACAACTTATGGTTTAGTACAATTAACAAATTTGGGTGTATTTAGTCAATGGTTTCCTGATTCTGGTTTAATTCGCGTCAATCATCTCAGTGATGGTTCACCTGTAAAAGCTGCGCCTGTTGAAATTTATCAATTAAGATTAGATACTAAATATCGTGATCCAGTGCAACCTTGTGCTACGGGTAAAACAGATAATGATGGTAATTTAAGGCTTCAGCGTCAAGATTTACAGTTGTGTTATAGGAATAATAATAAATTTGTTAAATCACCAGAATTATTAGTAATTGCCCGTGAAAATCAAGATTGGGCATTTGCGAGAACTGAAGAATATAGCGGTGTTTATGGTTATGGTATTGATGCAGGTTGGAGAGAAGATAAACCTGTCTCTCGCGGTGTGATATTTTCAGATAGGCAGTTATATCAACCAGGAGAAAAAGCTTGGTTGACTGGGTTCGCTGACTTTTTAGAAAATGGCACTATTCAGCAAGATAAAAATGCTAGTTATCAAATAATTCTAGTAAATCCAGACGGACAGAAAACAGATTTAGGGACTCAAACTACAAATGAATTTGGGACGTTTTCTCTAGAATTACCAATTAACAAAACTCAAAAATTAGGTTACTATACAGTCCAAGCCAAGGGTAAAGATGGTAGAGAAATTTCCGGTGAGTTGCGAGTTGCTGAGTTTAAACCACCGAATTTTAAAGTCGAACTCGATTTAGACAAAGAATTTGCTTTGTTAGGTGAACAAATAGAGGTGAAAGCAGCGAGTAACTATTTATTTGGTGCGCCTGTAGGGGGAGGAGAAGCCAAATATTTCGTAACGCGTCGCCAGGAAAATTTTATCCCGAAAGGTTGGGAAGCATTTAGTTTTGGTAGACAATGGTTTTGGCCGGAGGAAAGTCCTTCAGTACCTAGTGATGTCTTGCAAACTAATGCCAAGTTAGATGCTAACGGTAAAACCAGTCAAACGGTAACGGTAGCGAAAGATTTACCTTATCCCATGAATTACCGTGTGGATGTACAAGTTGCAGATGTTTCTAATTTATCTGTGGCTAGTTCTCAATCTTTTACAGCTTTACCAAGTAACCGTCTGATTGGTTTAAAAACTAATTTTATCGCCAATGCTGGTAAAGATTTTCCTGTAGAAGTAATTGTCACTGAACCTACAGGTAAACCAATTACTAATCAACGGGTGCGCGTTGAGTTACAACAGATGAAATATAGTAGTGTGACTCAGGTAGTAGAAGGGAGTCGCACAGCGAAAAATCAAGTTGAATACAAGACAGTCGCCAAAGCAGAAATTACATCATCTGATAGTCCCCAAATTGTCAATTTAAAACCAACTGAATCTGGTTCATACCGCATTCGAGCTAATTTCAGCAATACTCAAGAAGAATTGACAGCCACAGATAGCCAAATTTGGGTGACAGGAAATAACCCAGTTTATTGGGGTTCAGAAGAACAGAATCGCCTAGAAGTGAAACTAGATAAACAAGAATATCAACCCGGTGAAATCGCCACCGCTTTAATTCAATCTCCCTACCCAGACGCAGAGTTATACTTTGCTGTCATTAAAGATAAACCCCTGTATGAACAACTAACTAAAGTTTCCGGTGGCGCACCCCAAATTCAATTTCAAGTTACGCCAGAAATGTTACCTAATGCAGCAGTAGAAGCTGTGTTAGTCAGACAAGGCGCACCTATTAACCAAGTAGAACCAGGAAGTTTAGATAAGTTAGTCAAAATTGGGTTTACACCTTTTAAAGTCAACTTGCAAGAGAAATATTTAAAAGTGCAAGTTACGCCATTGCAAGCATCACTAGAACCCGGTGCAGAATCAACGATACAACTGGAACTAAAAGATAACCAAAACAACCCCACGCAAGGACAATTAACAGTCATGGTGGTAAATGAAGCCGTGTTACAACTGTCTGGTTATCGTCCACCGGATTTGGTAGAAACAGTTTACGCACAACAACCCATATCTACCCGCTTTAGTGATAATCGTCCTGATGTGGTGATACAACCCCAAGATGTAGCTAAACCCAAAGGTTGGGGTTATGGTGGCGGTTTTTCCGCCGGTGCAGCTAATACCCGTGTTCGCACAGATTTTCAAGCTTTAGCTTACTATAATGCTTCCGTCCTTACCGATGCTGAGGGTAAGGCGCAAATCACCTTTAAATTACCAGATGACTTAACGACATGGCGGGTGATGGTTGTCGCTACCGATGGCAATCTCCGCTTTGGCAATGGTGAGGCGACATTTATCACTACCAAGCCACTACTAACTAATGCCATCTTGCCACAGTTTGTCCGTCCAGGCGATCGCATCCTCGCCGGTTTATCTGTCACCAATAACACAAGCACTTCCGGACACTTAACAATTAACGGTGAACTTAACGGAACTGTCAAGTTTGCCCAGAAGAACCCCAACACTACCAACTTACAAACCAAAACCACATCCGCAACTCAAGCCTATCGCTTCCCGATGATGGCAGAAAATGTTGGCGTGGCGCAAGTCCGCTTTACTACCCAGCTAAATAATACAGCCGCCGATGCCTTTGCTGTGCCGTTAGAAGTCAAGCCCTTGGAAGTTACAGAACAAGTTGTAGAAACTGGCGTAACTGAAAAGCAAGTCAAAATTCCTCTCAATGTTGATAAAAATGTCTACCCCAATGCTGGCGGTTTAGATATTCAACTGGCGAGTACCTTAATCCCAGAAATCAAAGCACCAGCCAAACAAGTATTAGCAAATGATGATTTACCCTTTGCTGAACCGGCGGCGAGTCAGTTAATGATTGCGGCTAATTTACAAACTTTGGCACAAAAATATAGTCAAACTTTTGCAGAATTCAATCCTCCGCAACAGGCGAATCAAGCCATTACTCAACTACAAAAACTGCAAATAGCCGATGGTGGTTTTGCAGCCTTCCCAGGACAACAAAAATCAGACCCTTGGGTGTCAGCTTACGCTGCTGAATCTTTAATTCAAGCCCAGCAAGCCTTCCCCAATGGGGTAGATACTGCCATGCTATCGCGCTTAAAGAATTACTTGCAGAAAGTCTTGGCGAACCCTGGACAATATGAGTTTTGTAAACAGCAATTATGTAGAACTCAACTCCAACTTAATGCTTTAATTGCACTATCAGAACTTGGAGATAAACGCAATAGTTTCTTAGGAGAAATTTATCAACAACGTAATAACTTTGATATTGTCACTCAAATCAAACTAGCAAGGTATTTATCTCAATTCTCTGAATGGCAAGATGAATCACAGCAAATGTTGAGCCAGTTGCAAGAAAATATCTACGAAACTGGACGTACAGCCGTGATTAGCCTACCCAAGAGTTGGGGGTGGATGAGTTCAAATACCGCAATACAAGCACAGGCTTTAAAATTATTTATCGCTAACCAAAGTCAACCCGAAGTTATCGATAAATTATTTCAAAGCCTCTTAGCACAACGCAGAAATGGTACATGGCAAACTAACTATAATAATGCCCAAGCATTAACAGCATTAGTAGCATATAGCCAACTTCAACCCACCCCACCAAACTTTTTAGCCACAGTGCAATTAGCAGGCAAGAAACTCGGAGAAAATCGCTTTAATGGCTATCAAAATCCAAGTTTACAGCTAAATGTGCCGATGGATAAATTACCTCGTGGTCGGCATGATTTAACCTTGCAAAAATCTGGAAATGGTAAGTTACATTATTTAGTAGCTTATAGTTACCGCTTACCAGGAAACCAACCAGGAAGATTTAACGGTTTACGAGTGACAAAAGCCATTAGCAAAGTTGGAGAAAGTAAGCCTTTGCAAAAAACAGGTATTTACGCTTTTGATAAACCATTAAATGTAGAAAGTGGACAGGTATTTGATATCGGTTTAGAAATTATTGCTGACCATCCTGTGGATCATATCGTAATTAAAGACCCATTACCAGCAGGATTAGAAGCAGTAGATCAAAGTTTTCAAACTGCGACAGCCGCATTACAAGCACAGGCCGATAGTTGGCAAATTGGCTATAGAAATATCTACCGCGATCGCATTATCGCCTATGCTAACCACCTCGAACCAGGAGTTTATAGCCTGCACTACTTAGTCCGTTCTGTAACTCCTGGTACATTCCTCTGGCCTGGTGCAGAAGTTCATTTGCAATACGCACCCGAAGAATTTGGACGTTCAGCCAGTTCTACCTTGCAAATTGAATAATCAACTACCCCACCCTTTCCTGACTTTTCACGGTAAGTCCCAAAACCTTACCTACGGCACGCTACACGAACGTCAAGACAGGGGGTAGGGGATAGGGTGTAGGGTGTAGGGAAAACTTGAAAGCCTTACTACACCCTACACCCCACACCCTCTGACTTTTCCACATAACGTGAAAAGTCAGACCCTCTCACACTAATTCACTGAAATCAGAACCATCAGGCTCCAAAATCTTGCATCTATCATTGATTGAGTTACAAAAAAACACAAAAAATCAGGATGAAACTGTTACCTATTACCTATTGCCTATTGCCTATTGCCTACCTCAACTATAAGACTTTTTCAGTAAGCCCTACTTAAGAATGATGTTTTTGATAACGTCCAATTAACTCTGCTTTTGCCAAAATATGACCTGACATAGCAGCTTCTACTTCTTCTTTGGTAGCCCCAAAATCTAGCCCTAAAGTCCCATCGAGAGCATAAAGCTTGAAAAAGTAACGATGAATTCCTTTCGGGGGACAGGGAGGAAAATAACCAAATTGTTCGCCGTCATTTTTACCCTGAATACCACTTCCATCTACCGTAGGTGTATTAGGAATTGCCTCTGGTAAGTTGTTGGTTTGACGAGGTAAATCATAAAGAACCCAATGTACAAAGGTTCTATTTGGTGCATCTGGATCATCGACAATCAGGGCAAAACTTTGTGTTTCTATGGGTGCATCTTCCCACTTTAATGAAGGGGAAATTCCTTCACCTTCGCAAGAAAATTTGAGTGGAATCATGCCATCAGCAGAAAAACTATTACTTAGCAGTCTCATGGTTCTTAAAGTGTGATATTAAAAATGATGATTGTCTGCAATCATCGTAATCCGAGAAAAATTATTTCTCCTCTTTCTAAAGTGGCAATTTATCCCCTATGTAATAATACTGAAGCAAGAGTATAAATGTTTTTATTAAAATATGCTGAAAATGTTATAGGTTATTGTATGCCAGACTTACCTTTTCAGTGTCATAATTTAAAAGAGCAAGTTGAGTCTATATTACAACTTTTACAACAAGAACCATCATTGCGATCGCAAGATATTACCCCTGTACAAACTGCTTTAGGTAAAGCCATTTCTCCCAGGTTTGAAATTGTCTTTGCAGGTGCATTTAGTGCAGGTAAATCCATGTTGATTAATGCCCTATTAGAACGGGAGTTACTCTACAGTGCAGAAGGACACGCCACAGGTACAGAATGCAAAATTGAATATGCACAACTAAATCAAGAACGGGTAGTTTTAACCTTTTTAAGTGAGGCAGAAATTCAAGAACAAGCAGCTGCTTTGTCTCAACAATTAGGATTTAAAACAGCAGCTAATCTGAATCAAACTGAAGTTGTGGGCTTGTTATATCAAGGATGTGAAGCCATCATTCAGCAAGAAGGTGGAGAAAGTAAATCAGAACGCGCTAAACAAGCTAAAGCATTAATATTATTGTTGCAAGGATTTGAGGCTAACCGTCAACATCTTCATACCATCAATAATGCTACCTATTCAATGGAGCAATTTAATTTTTCTAACCTGAAAGAAGCGGCGGGATATGCACGGCGTGGCAGCAATAGCGCAGTTTTAAAACAGATTGAATATTATTGCAATCATCCCCTGTTACAAGATGGTAACGTAATTATTGACACCCCTGGGATTGATGCGCCAGTCGAGAAGGATGCACAGTTAACTTACGCCAAAATTCAACATCCCGATACATCGGCGGTGGTGTGTGTGCTAAAACCTGCGTCGGCTGGGGATATGACGAAGGAAGAAACGGAACTTTTAGAAAAAATGCGGCAGAATGGCGGGATACGCGATCGCGTGTTTTATGTGTTCAACCGCATAGACGAAACTTGGTATAATGCCCAGTTAAGGCAACGACTGGATAATTTAATTAACGGACAGTTCCGCGATCACAGTCGAGTTTATAAAACCAGTGGCTTACTTGGGTTTTACGGAAGTCAGATTAAACAGACAACTGCAAAAGATAGATTTGGCCTAGACTCTATCTTTGCAGATAGTGTGAAAGGTTTCAATGGTCAGGAAGAAACACCACAGTTTGTTTACGCTTTTAATAACTATTGTGTCAACTCTGGCAAACTGAATTCTACTAATTTCCGCATATCCCTTAATGGTTTTGAATCACCAAATGCTAACTATGTGCGGATTTTACATGAACAGGGAACACCACTAATTAATCAGCTAATTCAAGACAGTGGTATTGAGGAATTTCGCACAGCTATCACGCATTATCTGACAGCAGAAAAGCGTCCCCAACTATTTAAAAATCTGGCAGATGACTTAGAAGATATTTGTATTAAGCTGAAAAAACACTATCAATTATGCCACCGCAATTTAGATAGTCAGCCCCGTGAAATCGAGACGATGAAAGCCTATGAATTGCAACGTCTTAATCAACAACTCCAACAAGTGGGTAGAGATTTTAGTCAGCATATTACAGACGAAGTTAACCAAGTAATTAACAATGCTTGTGATGGTTTTGAAGCAGATTTCAAACAATTACAATCGCGGATGATTCGCCGTTTAGATGAGTTGTTAGACACCTTTTCTGTAGCTGATGCCTATCGCCGTGCAACCATGAGTCATCCACGCAATGCTACCGCGCCGTTACTGGCAATTTTAGTCGAGGCGTTTTATTATTTAGCGAATCAATTGGAAGATATTTTAGTAGAAGCTTCCTGTGAACTGATTGCTAATCTTTTCCAAAGGTTAATAGAAAGGGTGCGTAAATCAGATTATTATCGTCAGTTGTATCGTTTGTTAGGTAGTGATGCGGGAATTGAACAAGAGTTAAAAGCTTTAGAAAAACAGGTATCTCAGTCGTTAGTAGATGCAGCGAGTGTAGAGTGCGATCGCTTTGTTCGAGAAAGTCATTTATTCTATGATGAGGGGACTTTTTCTATATATCAATTCCGGCAAACTTTGCTGCAAACTTCCCAAAGTTATGACTGTGAAAGTATGGTAGAAGCGGAACCAGCAATTAGGCAATTGTTGAAGTTAGATTTTGAGCCGAAGGTTTCGCAAACCATCCGCAAAACTTTTCGTCAGACGATTAACCAAATTCTCAAAACTCAATTATTGCCAATGACTGAGACACAATCCGACGAGATTTTACAACAGTATCCCCAAGCGCGAGTTTATTTAGAAAAAACTCTGCAACAAGAGGCTGAGGAGAAAATTGCTAATAATCGGCGTTTACTCGGTGCTGTAGAACAAAAAATTGAAGTTTACAATTTGGCGGTAAGTCATATTAATGGTTGTTTACAAGCAATGCAGTTATATGACCATCTTTTACCTATGATTAATATAGGTGAATTCGATTTGGCTGACGGTATTGCTGCTACTAATGGTGTGATTATCTCAGATGGTTTGTTGGGTGGGTTAGCACAGATTTAGGATTATTGAGTTTATAAAAGTCCGCGCAGGCGGACTTTGTTTGTATAGACGCAACTTCAGTCTTTAAGTAACTGAAATATTAATCAAATTACCTAATTATGTCGTTATGGAAGAGAACTTTAGTTTAAGTAATTGTAGTAATGATGATGCTTTATCTGTGAAAGATAAAGTATTTAAAATACTTCAAATTAAGGAAGCAATTAAAAAATCATTTTCTGGAGAATTGTCTAATGAACTTTACAAAGCCTTAAATAATTGTGGAGTATCTATAGATCCTGGGGGATATTTAGTAGGTAATAAGTTTTATAGATGTAACAATCAATGGTTTAATCAAGGAATAGATTGTGAAATACTAAAGCCTGGTAGTCAAGGTTGGCAAACAGGAAAACTAAAAATTAAAGTCACCTTAGAGTTTATACCTGATCAACCTAATATTCCTGAACCAGAATCACCTCTTGATGACCTCCGTCGTATGATGAACGAGTAATAATTAATTAAATTATGAACAAAACCCCACGGATTCGCATTCCGTCAGAAGTAAGAAAATATGTATTTCACCGTGACAAATACCAATGTCAAAGTTGTGGTAAAACAGGCTTAGAAACTGAACTAACTATTGACCATATTATCCCTTTGGCTCGTGGGGGACAAAATGATATCAGCAACTTGCATACTCTTTGCTTCACCTGTAACCGACGTAAAACTGACAAACCTGATTACCGATTTCGGCAACATTTTGAAACTTAAGCTAGTCTAATATTTGAGATTAACTCTCAGCTTGAGAATTTATGCCGCAAAATCGTTATAGCAATTCCCGAAAGTTCTTGAAATTCAAAACTAAATTTATCTATCTTTTTGTCACAATGGCTACTTTTGTAGTAGCTTTTCCTTGGTTATACGAAATTAAAACAAAAGCTGGCATCAACATATCAAAGAGTCGTCACGCTGGGACGTTTTTTGAGAAACATACAGGCGGACTGTTTCGCTGTGAATGGCTGTATCCTTACCGTTGCGATCGCCCTAAAATGAATTAAGTAGGTCGGCGTAAATAATTATTGTTGGAATAAGGCAGGGGGCAGGGGGCAGGGAGCAGGGGGAGAAAGAGTTTGAGCCTTATTTACTTTTCTTCACATAGTTTGGTTTTATTGCACCGACTTACTTAGATCAGATTCGTCAGCCTTAACAAGCTAAAGATTGGGTTGCAAAGTCTCTAATGCCAGATTTAGTTTTAAAACATTAACTCCAGGTTCGCCAAAAATACTCAGGAATCTACCATCAATGTTTTCGTCTATCAAGCTTTGAATTTGGGACGGGTTAATCTTGCGGGCAGTGGCGACACGTTGCACTTGTGCTTGGGCTGCGGCAATACTAATGTGTGGATCTAAACCGGAGCCAGAAGTATAAACTAAATCGCCAGTCGGTTGAATATTGGCTTGTCGCAACTGTGCTATTTCTAGTTGAATCCGTTTAAGGAGTTCGGGATTGGCGGGTGCAAGGTTGCTGGCTCCCGATACTCCTGTAATGGGGACTTCTGGACTTGTACTATACTCAACTGTACTGGGACGACTCCAGAAATAGCGATCGCTATTAAAAGGCTGACCAATCAATACTGAACCTATAACTTGCCCTTGAGTATTAGTAATTAAGCTGCCGTTAGCCTGGAAAGGCAATGCTATCTGTCCACAAATCAACATAAATAAAGGATAAATTAATGCTGTTAATAACCACAGTGCCAAGGTAGAACGCACAGCTTTATTGAGTTGACGTATGTGACTCATTAGAATTTCTCCGGTTGAAAAATGACAACGAACAAATAAATGCACACACTCACAGTCACCAATCCCAAAAGAGCAAGAGCGTAAGATGCCGTACGTGATATTTCTCCAGGTGTTGCTGCTTGTACTGCTGGCGCGAGTATGACATTAAAACACAGCAGCACAAACAGAGATAGAGGAATACGATTGTGTTTGCTAGCTATAAAGTCAAACACTTCCGAAAAAGCTTGTGGTAAAAATTCCATAATTTAAAGTCCAATGAAACTATGCCAAACCGACAGCCACAATCAAAACATCGATGAATTTAATAGCAATAAAAGGTGCAACCACACCACCCAATCCATATATCAAGATGTTGCGCTGCAAAAGTTGATCTGCTGTGAGTGGTCGAAACTTAACACCAGTCAAAGCTAAGGGAATCAATGCCGGAATAATCAAGGCGTTATAGATTAAAGCTGATAAAACAGCAGATTGGGCGCTGGCTAAACCCATAATGTTGAGACTGCCAACACCAATACCAGCGAAGATGGCAGGAATAATAGCAAAATACTTGGCCACATCATTGGCGATAGAAAAGGTAGTTAGCGCGCCACGGGTAATTAACAGTTGTTTACCAATAGTGACAATATCAATTAACTTGGTAGGGTCAGAATCTAGGTCTACCATATTAGCCGCTTCCTTCGCCGCTTGCGTACCAGAATTCATCGCTACCCCCACATTGGCCTGTGCCAAGGCTGGAGCATCGTTAGTACCATCTCCAGTCATTGCTACCAACTTGCCTTGAGCTTGTTCTTTTTGAATCACCTCCATTTTGTCTTCTGGTGTGGCTTCGGCAATGAAATCATCAACTCCTGCTTCCCCAGCAATTACAGATGCAGTGATGTGGTTATCTCCCGTCAGCATGATGGTTTTAATTCCCATGCGCCGCATTTGGTCAAACCTTTCTTTCATGCCCGGTTTAATAATGTCTTTGAGATAAATAACACCGTAAATCACTTCGTTTTGACAGAGTGCTAGGGGAGTACCACCCAATCTAGAAACTCGTTCAAAAGCAGCATCAAGTTCAGGTGTTAATTGTCCATTACGCGAACGCACAAATCCTTTAATTGCATCCACCGCGCCTTTACGAATTTCCACGCCGTTGGCTAAATCAGTACCACTCATGCGCGTTTTGGCTGAAAATTCAATACCTTCTGCTTGCTTGGGATCAAAATCTAATTCTGCCCCTAATTTTGTTGCTAGCTTGACGATGGATTTTCCTTCTGGTGTTTCATCAAACACACTCGATGCTAAAGCCACCTTTGCCACCTCTTCCACAGAATAACCATTGACGGGAATAAATTCCTCTGCCATACGGTTGCCAAAAGTAATCGTCCCTGTTTTATCTAATACTAAGGTGTTTACATCACCACAGGCTTCCACTGCACGCCCGGAGGTGGCAATGACGTTAAACTGAGCAACTCTATCCATGCCAGCAATCCCAATCGCACTTAATAATCCGCCGATGGTGGTTGGAATCAATGCCACTAGGAGGGCGATTAATACAGCAATGCTTACAGGTGAGTTTACGTAAACTGACACTGTAGGTAGAGTTGCCATAACTACTAAAAATACTTGGGTCAGGACTGCCAATAAAACCGTCAGAGCGATTTCATTGGGAGTTTTACTGCGGGACGCTCCTTCTACTAAGTTAATCATGCGATCGAGAAAGCCTTGTCCGGGGTCAGTGGTAACGCGAATAGTCAGTTCATCGGAGATAATCCGCGTTCCTCCAGTCACGGAACTAGCAATATCTGTCCCTGGTTCTTTCAATACTGGTGCAGATTCTCCCGTAATGGCAGATTCATCCACAGAAGCAACACCTTTAATCACCTCACCATCGGCGGGAATAATATCACCAGCGATTACCTTGATTTGGTCGCCACGTCGTAAGGCTGTAGAACTAACTTCTTGAATAGAACCATCGGGAAGGAGTTTTTTGGCCTTGGCATCGGATTTTGTAGAGCGTAAAGCATCTGCCTGAGCTTTACCTCGTCCTTCAGCCACAGCTTCAGCAAAATTGGCAAACAGAACGGTTAAGAACAGAATTAAGGTAATTAGACCATTAAATAATCTGGGATTGTCACCAGGAGTTGGGCCAAACAGGTTAGGAGCAATGGTCACTAATGCTGTAATCATTGTGCCTAACCAGACGACAAACATCACCGGATTTTTGAGCGTATGACGTGGGTACAATTTAACGAATGCTTGTTGAAACGCACGTCTGTAGAGTCCGGCTTGTTTGACTTTAGGTGTATGTTTGCGTTCTTGTCGTGGTTTGGTAGATAGTTTCATTGGTAGTTATAACTGTGAATTGCTGATTTATCCCACTCTGGCAATCAGGAATGCTTCTGCTATAGGGCCTAAGACAAGTACAGGAAAGAAGGTGAGCGCACCCAGAATCAAAATCACCCCTCCTGTAACTCCCGTGAAGAGTCTGGTATCAGTTCTTAAAGTTCCTGTGGTTGTAGGAACAAGCTGCTTGCGGGACATACTATCTGCCAGTAGCAGTAGGGCAGTAATGGGGATATAACGCCCTGCCAAAATGCTGATACTGGTGCTGAGATTCCACCATAGGGTGTTATCGTTTAGTCCTTCAAAACCAGAACCATTGTTGGCAGCAGCTGAAGCGTATTCGTAAACTACCTGGGAAACTCCATGAAAACCTGGGTTAGTAATGCCTGAGAGTGTATCGGGAAAACCAAAGACTATTGCCCAAGGAATCAGAATAGCAAAGGGATGAACTAATAGAATGACGCTAGCGAGGACAATTTCTTTTTTCTCAATTTTGCGTCCTAAAAATTCTGGTGTGCGTCCCACCATCAACCCAGTTAAAAACACTGCCAAAATTAAATAGATAAATAGATAGGCTGTACCAGTTCCTTGTCCTCCCCAAATAATTTGCAAAAACATATTAAACAGAGTGGCAAACCCTCCTGGTGGCATTAAGGAATCGTGCATTCCATTAACAGCACCACACATGGTTGCAGTAGTCATAACTGCCCATAGTGCTGTTTGCGCCCAACCAAATCGCACTTCTTTGCCTTCTAAATTGGGTTCCTGTTCCCCTAATAAAGAATTAACCAAGGGATTACCCTGAAACTCCCCTACTGCGGCAACACCTACTAAAAAGACAAAGATGACAAAGACCATCCAAAACACTAACCATGCTTGTTTACGGTTATTAGCAAACATCCCATAGGCATAAATCAATGCCGCAGGAATAGAAATCATTGCCCACATTTCTAATAAGTTCGAGAAACCATTGGGATTTTCATAGGGATGGGCTGAGTTAATGCCAAAAAAGCCACCCCCGTTTTCTCCTAGTTGTTTAATAATTTCAAAATGGGCAACTGGGCCACGGGCAATTACTTGAGTTGCACCTTCTAGGGTGGTGGCTGTGGCTGGGCTTGCTAAGGTTTCTGGTACACCTGCCAAAATTAACAACAATCCCCCAATAATAGATATGGGTAGCAAAATTCGTGTGATTGACCTAATCAAGTCAGTGTAAAAGTTGCCCAATGGTCTACCAGTTAAACCGCGAATAAAGGCGATTCCTACTGCCAAACCCGTGGCTGCTGAGGTAAACATCAAAAAACCAAGGGCGAAAACTTGACTGGCATAGCTAAAAGTTGTCTCACCAGAGTAGTGCTGTTGGTTTGTATTGGTAACAAAGGAAATAGTGGTGTGTAGGGCTAAATCCCAACTAGGCGCATTTAAGTTTGTGGGATTAAGTGGTAGCCATCCCTGAACCATCAGGATGAAATAAACTAAAATCACCATAATCAGGTTGCTATACAGCACTGCTTTGGCATACTGCCAACCTGTCATTTCCTCTTGATAACGTATGCCACTAAAGGCATAAATAACTCTTTCTAGGGGATTAATTACTGCATCCAATAATGTTTTTTCTCCCATGAAAACACGAAATATATATTTACCTAGTAAGGGTGTAGTTGCTATGACGATGAGTAGCGTTAAAGCAATTTGTATCCATCCTTGTAACATGAATTTCAAAAAACTCCTAATATATATTTGTTGATTTTTTAATCAAACATTTTGGTGGTGAATAATGAACTGAATGCCTTTTATTTAGGGCAAAATTGAGCATAGGGACTAAGGCTGAATTTAGAGCAACAGCTAGTATATAATCCCCATGCCAAATGGTGGGTTCTGCGCTGACTAGTATGACTTGCTGCTCTCTGAGAATGCCGATAATTACGCATTTTTCTGGTAATTGTAAGCTAGTTAAAGCTTTGCCACAATGGCAGCTACAACTGGATATTCGCACACTGGTTAAACCGAATTTCATAAATGAATTTCTGCAATTTAAAGCCAAAAATTCTTGTTTTTGAGTAATAACTTTTATAGTGAATTAATTTATCAGAAAAAACAAGTATCAGAAGGATATAAATAAGGGTTTGTTTTTGATATTAATATTAAACTATTAATATATATGCGTGTTTATCATGTTTATAAACTATCTATATCAAACATTTATTTGCGGATAAACACTTTAGAATAATTGAAGATTATGCTAAATTAAGAGAATATCTATATTAACTGACTTAATGCTGAATAGCCGTTACATCTTAAATGGTAGATTCCCCAGGCAGATTACCTAATAAAAAAACACCAAGAGGCAGTTCTTTGCTGATTGTCAGTCTATTTATAGTTTTATTATTTTTGGAATACTCTACACCAACTGAATATGTGTTTGGCTATCTTTACACGGGTCCAATTCTATTAACAAACTCCTGGTTAGGTAGGCGTGCCACCTTTCAAGCTACATTCGTTGCTGTTTGCTTAATCATGCTGAATCTTATACTTCCAGGAGGTGAGGTGATTAAGTTTTCTACAGTTGCTAGTAGAGTAATCGCTGCGATCGCCTTGATTGTTACTGGGGTTTTGAGCGATCGCCTGCGTCGTTCCCAAGAAGCGATCGCCACCACCCGTGCTAAACTGGCAGCTCAAGAGGAATTGTCCAGGGTGCGCGAAGACTTTGCTTCTACCATCACCCATGATTTGAAAACGCCCCTTTTAGGAGCAATTGAAACTCTCAAAGCTTTTGAACAAGAAAAATTTGGTGCTGTCTTACCAACACAGCAAAAAGTTATAGCTACAATGATGCGTAGTCATCAAACTTCCCTACAATTGCTAGACACATTGTTAGATATTTATCGTAATGATACG
This sequence comes from Nostoc sp. PCC 7524, assembly GCF_000316645.1. NCBI lineage: Bacteria > Bacillati > Cyanobacteriota > Cyanophyceae > Nostocales > Nostocaceae > Nostoc > Nostoc sp. PCC 7524. The sequence continues at coordinate 688,479 of NC_019684.1, read as the reverse complement.
GAAGGCTTGAAACTAGACTTAGCACCTGTAAATTTAGCTACCTTAGCCGAAGAAGCAACTGGAACTCTCAGGGAGTTAGCAGCCAGCCGTCGCGTTTATCTTTCACTTAATTATGGTGATTCTGATTGGCAGCGCACGCTGTGGGTTAAAGGTGATGCACTACAACTTCAACGAGTTTTTACTAATCTTGTGGTTAATGCTATTTATCATTCCCGGCGTGGTGAACGTGTGGAAGTGGTATTAGGAACACAAGCTGACTTTCAAGTGGTGAAAATTTTAGATACCGGTGCAGGTATTCAGCCCGAACAATTTTCCCATTTATTTGAACGATTTTACCAGGGGCATAGCAACCGCCAAGCCAAAGGCTCTGGATTAGGGCTTTACCTGTCTCGGCAAATTATTGAAGCCCACGGCGGTATAATTTGGGCAGAGAACAAATTACCCATCGGTGCCATGTTTGCTTTCAAGCTCCCTGTTTACCCGTTTTCATCTTCTCTAACTGCGTGAGATGCCATCTACCCCGATTAAAATTCTTCTAGTTGAGGATGATGAACTCTTCCGCTTAGGCTTGCGTGTGCGATTGCAACAAGAGACGGGATTAGAGATTATTGCTGAAGCTGAAGATGGTGAAACAGCTATTGAATTAGTCAATCAAAATCCTCTCGATGTAGTGCTGTTAGATGTAGGATTGCCAGGAATTGGAGGCATTGAGACTTGTAAACAAATTAAGCAGCAAAATCCCCAGTTGCCCATCTTAGTTTTGACTTCCCATTCGCAAACATCTTTAATTGCACGGTTAATTGAAGCAGGCGCTCAGGGCTATTGTCTCAAAGGAGTGGCGGCGGAAAAATTGGTATTAGCACTTCGTTCCGTAGCAGCTGGAGCCTCCTGGTGGGATGAAACGGCAACTAAAGAAATTCGTGCCACTTTTGTATCTAATTCTGGCCAATTTGACTCAAAAAATCTCTCAAAACCCTCCCATCCACTCACCGAACGTGAACAAGAAATTTTGTCATTGCTAGCAGCCGGAAAAACTAACCAAGAAATTGCCCTCGCACTCTACATTACACCAGGAACAGTCCGAGTGCATGTCCATGCAATTTTGCAGAAATTAGGAGTAGGCGATCGCGCTCAAGCTGTCGTTGTTGCTTTACAAAAACGCCTAATTAAAAGCGACTTGATTGTAGAAGAGTAGCATCTGCGATCGCACTAAATTGATATACTAATAATTTCAATCAAAAGCCAGACGTTTTACCAATCAAACGTCTGGCTGAAGCTAGGTATATAAAACTGCTACCCGATTTGACTCAAAATCTTACTTACATCAACCTTCAACTTCTGCCCCAATTTCAGCAACTGAAGGCACTGATTAGTACCCTCTTGATGAGCTTGAGTAGTCAGACACAAGGGCATGATTTGACTGTATAAACAGCTAAAGTATAGTTCCTGAGACTGGTGTAAGGAAACACTAATATCTAGCTGATATGTCACATCAATTAATCGTTCTAGACATTGAATATCTGTAGCAAAACTACCATTACTATCGTGCAGCAATCTCCACAGTAAGCGCAAAATTACCTGTTCTAGTATTTGCTTACCTTCAGGAATATTTAAGCGACAACGCAGATGTTTAGCTTCAGTGGCGATCGCCTCCAATTCTACTATGTCATTCCAAATCAATGACGGCTCGGTAATATCTTGCTCTAGCGATCGCAATGTTGTCATACACCGATACCCTAAAGCAATCTCGGCTGCTACTTGCAACTCCTGCGGTACTGGTAATTCATCGCGGTGAAACGCCATGATTACGCCATAATTATCGCGGTAGGCTTGGGTATAGAGTTGGTCTAACCGTGTTAGGGTTTCATGACTAAGTAACCGCATGATGCGGTGGCGTTCCTCAGCAAACAGAGTTTGTAAGTTATAAGCTTCCCCACTAAAGAGTTGTGTCATCGCTAAGATAGTTTGGGCGGCACTAGCCTGTTGCAGCGAAGTAAACAACTTGTCTTTCAATTGGCTGTAATCGCGTCTACCTGTAAATAGTTGAATGCCGCAGTGGAAATCCCAGCCACCTAAATGCAGCACTGCAAACACTAAATTCTCACTTTCCCAAGTAATATCAGACACTAGCTTTAAATTTCCCACTGCCAGGGTTAATGCTCCCATCCGTTGCAATTGGTAATCAATGTCATTGACGGTATAGCAATAAATCTGCTTGTGATGCTTACCGGGGGCTGATCCCTGCCCATGAAATAAGGAAGAAATCGCATAATGGGCAGCCACTTGTTTAAAACTAATCTGGGCAGTTTGCACCAGTTGGCGATAAACTTCTGCGCCATGTTTAAAAGTCTCAACATTACTGGGGGCTAAACCCAAGCGTTTGAGGAAACTTTTTTCTAGTTGCACACCCGCCACATCTCCCGCTAGTTCCAAAGCACGGGCGGCGTAACGGAGAATCTGTGTACCCTCTGGGCGGGAAAGTTCTTCAAAAAACCAACCGCAACTGGTAAACATCAACAAACTATGACGCTGCATTTCCAACAAGCGCAAAGCGTCTACCTGTTCGGCGGCGGTGAGTTTGTGGTTTTGATGCCGAGATAGAAAACGGCTGACATTGGCAGAGGAGCGATCGCCTATGATTTGAATATACTCATCCCGTGCTAGCCAGGGATCACGAAACAACTGTTGACCATATTCTTCATAAACTGTCACCAATTGATCCCTTAGCCAATTTAAAGCATTTCGCAATGGCCGCCGCCATTTTTGATGCCATACCCCACCTTCGCCACCGCAACCACAGTCATCTTGCCATCTGTCTACACCGTGGGCGCAACTCCAGGCTGTCACAGGTTTTAACTCTACTTCCCAAGCTGGAGGACTTAAGCTGAGGTAGTGAGCAAAGTTTGTCACCGTCCAATCATGGTGGGGAAACTCTTTGATAAAGGCGTAGGCGAGGGTTTTTTCTGTTCCCTTCTTATGGTGTCCGAAGGTTTCCCCATCTGTAGCCACAGAAATTAATTGTGACTGACGGTGATCCCCGCGTACAGCTGAACCTATGCGTCCTGCAAAGTGGTGGGAATTATAAACCACATCACTAAAGCCCATGTCTCGTGAAATGGGGCCGTCGTAAAAGAAGATATCAATATAGGGTAATGCTTGCAAGGATACAGGATCGGTGTCTGCGATCGCGCCATCTTTAATGCTACTGAGTGGGGAAGATGCAGTGTTGAGGGTGGACTTCAAATAGCAACGATAGGGACGGGTGGGATCAATCTGACTACCGCCAACTTCGTGCCATTCCGGTTGGGGATCATCTGAATTTGGCAAAGGACGGCAACGCTGGGCTTGAGATGGTGCTAAGACAATAAACCGAATGCCCTCAGCCACCAAAGCCTTGAGAGTGGCAGCATCTACAGCCGTTTCCGCCAACCACATTCCTTCGGGATCACGACCAAAACGCCTGCGGAAGTCTTCCTTACCCCAGCGAATTTGGGTGTGTTGATCACGTTCGTTAGCCAGAGGCATGATGATGTGATTATATACTTGCGCGATCGCATTCCCATGACCATGCAAACGCTGACAACTTTTCGCGTCCGCCTCCAAAATTCGTTGATAAACCTCGACATCGTAGCGTTCTAGCCATGACATCAGCGTGGGGCCGATGTTAAAGCTCATATATTCGTAATTATTCACGATCCCCATGACTTCGCCTTGGTCATTTAAGATTCTGGCGAAAGCATTCGGACGATAGCATTCCCAGTGAATGCGCTCATTCCAATCATGGAAAGGTGCAGCACTCGGTTGACGTTCTATCGCATCCAAATAGGGATTTTCTCGTGGTGGTTGGTAAAAGTGACCATGCACGGTGACATATACCCCTGTAGCTTTACTCAGGGAATCACTTTGATGAGTCTCTTTGACAGTTAAATGTGATGTTGATGTTGAGCCAGAACTAGCTGGCAGTTCAGCAGCAGAAGTCATGTATATTTATCCAAAAACAAAAACTTACACTTATGCCGGAAACATCGAATTTACAACTTTCTACAGAAGTTTAAAAGCAACATCCGGTATAAACAAAAACGATGGTGATGGGTGACAGCTCAATTACAAAGCCAGTAGTTTTATTATGATAGTAAATCTGCGTTATTGCACAGCTGTTTCCCAAAGCTCACGAAACCATCAGCCATTAAACAACGCCTCAGTTAGCTTCTTTAGTTGGCAGAGCCAATCAAAGATTTAATTATCTTTTAATTATTAAACCCCATTTTTACGCTAAAATTGCATTTCTAATTGATAGTTTTGCTACAAAAAATTGCGAAAGGTAAACAAATTGCAATCATACTTTACATAATTGTCATTAAAGCTATGAACAGTATAATTCCTGAGTAAGTTTATGGAAAGTTAAGAGTATTTTAGAGTCTAGTTGTACATTGTTTGTATATTTTGATTCGGCACAGATATCTGTGAATCATATTCTCAACTAAAAGTTACAAATGTCAGGCAAAAACATTCTTTTTCTGTTTCTGTTACTCTTTATCCCCATTTCCTTAGCCGCCCATTTTCTAGAGTGGGGAGAGTTAGTCGTTTTCATCACCGCCGGTTTAGCTATTCTGCCCCTAGCGGCGTGGATGGGTACCGCGACAGAAGAAATTGCTGTGGTGGTAGGGCCAAGCTTAGGGGGATTGTTAAACGCCACCTTTGGCAATGCGACAGAACTGATCATTGCTTTAGTAGCTTTGAAAGGTGGGCTAGTGAATGTCGTCAAGGCCAGTATTACCGGCTCGATTATCGGTAACTTACTGCTGGTAATGGGTCTTGCTATGCTTTTGGGGGGACTGCGCTATAAAGAACAGACATTTCAGCCGATTGTGGCGCGGGTAAATGCTTCTGTGATGAATTTAGCGGTAATTGCGATTTTGCTACCCACAGCCATGAACTATACCGCTAAGGGAATCGGAGAAGAAGTTTTACAATATTTATCCCTGGCTGTGGCAGTGGTATTAATTTTGGTTTACGCCCTAACGCTACTATTTTCCATGAAAACCCACGCCTATTTATATGATGTGGGTATAGCAGAAACCGAAGCAGACGAAACTCATACCAAGCCCAATATTTGGTTATGGAGTGGTGTACTGTTAGTATGTACCCTGTTTGTGGCGTTAGAGTCAGAATTATTGGTTGATTCTTTAGAAGTGGCTACCTCCCAGCTAGGTTTGACCGCACTGTTTACCGGGGTAATCTTGGTTCCCATTATTGGCAATGCAGCCGAACACGCCACAGCCGTCACTGTAGCCATGAAAGATAAAATGGATCTTTCTTTGTCTGTGGCTGTGGGTTCAAGTATGCAGATTGCCTTATTTGTCGCCCCCGTGTTAGTCATTGCTGGGTGGATATTCGGTCAACCAATGGATTTAGATTTCCAGCCTTTTGAATTAGTAGCTGTAGTTGTAGCGGTGTTAATTGCTAATAGTATTAGTTCTGATGGTAAGTCCAATTGGTTAGAAGGCACTTTGCTATTAGCTGCCTATACAGTATTAGGTTTTGCCTTTTACTTTCACCCAGTTATCGATGGTATTGGTTAGTTTAGTACAAGGGTGTAGGGAGAGCATCAATTAGCGATCGCACCCCCACACCCTACAAAAAATGCGATATTACTATCAACCTCCCAAATCTTAGGAGGTTAAAAGACGTATGAGGTACAAAACTTATTGGTTTTGTACCTCATACTTGGGGGCTTTACGCATCACGCTTCGTAACTTCCAGTTTGTAGTAAGGACTTTAGTCCTGTTCATCCCGTCTATAAGCGAATTTATTGCTGACTACAAACTAAGATTTTATTGTGATGTTAATCAGGGTTTATGCAGACATTGGGTAGCACAAAATCATCCGGCTATATCCTAGCGTTAGATTTAGGTACAACAGGCAACCGCGCTTTTATCTTTAACGCCGATGGTAAGATTATCGGGCAGGCATATAAAGAACTCACACAATACTATCCCCAGCCCGGATGGTTGGAACATGACCCGGAAGTTATTTGGCAGGATACCTGTTGGGTGATGCAAACTGCCATGTCTAACGCCCAAATCAACCCATCGGAAATTGCAGCCATTGGTTTAACTGTACAACGAGAAACCTGTCTACTCTGGGATAAAACCACAGGTAAGCCATTACATAATGCTATTGTCTGGCAAGACCGCCGCACTGCTCCCCTGTGTCACCAATTACAACAGCAAGGTTACGCTCAGGAAATATACGATCGCACTGGGTTAGTAATCGATGCTTATTTTTCTGCAACTAAACTCAGATGGCTTTTAGACAAGATTACAGGCGTTGATTTAAACAATATCCTCGCTGGTACAATTGATACTTGGGTGCTGTGGCAACTCACAGGCGGAAAAGTCCACGCCACCGACCACAGCAACGCTAGCCGCACCATGTTAATGAATCTCACAACCTGCAAGTGGGATGAGAGATTATTAGATATTTTCCAAATTCCGGCGCATATCTTACCGACAATTCAACCCAGTTTAGGAGAATTTGGCGTTACTGATACCGAGTTAATCGGTGCGGCTATCCCCATTACAGCTATTTTAGGTGATCAGCAAGCGGCTTTATTTGGTCACGGCTGCGATCGCCCCGGTTTGATGAAATGTACTTACGGCACTGGTAGCTTTTTGGTGGCTCATACTGGTAGTAATATTGTGCGTTCCCAAAATCAACTGATTTCTACAGTGGCATGGACACAAGCCAATGACAGCAATAACTTAGATGTTGGCTATGCCCTAGAAGGCAGTATGTTTACCAGTGGCGCTTGTATCCAATGGTTGCGTGATGGCATCAAGTTAATCAAAACTGCGGCGGAAACTGAAACCATGGCCGAGCAAGTTCCTGATAATGGTGGAGTCTACTTTGTCCCTGCCTTGAGCGGACTAGGCGCACCTTATTGGGACATGAGCGCCAGAGGAGCATTTTTTGGGATTACGGCTGGTGTGCAACCCCAGCATCTAGTCAGGGCTGTATTAGAAGCGATCGCCTATCAAGTCAGAGAAATAGTACAAGCAATCAACACTTCTAGTAGCAATCCCATGCAGCGTTTAATTGTAGACGGTGGCGCTTGTGAGAACAATTTTCTCATGCAGTTGCAAGCCGATGTCTTAGGCATTCCCGTAGAACGCCCTACCATGCGCGATACAACCGTACAAGGTGCAGCCTTTGCCGCAGGTATTGCCATCGGATTTTGGGATAGTTATCCACAACTGGTAAACCAACGCCAAATTGATCGCATATTTGAGCCAGGAAAAGAAAGCGATCGCGCCACAGCCAACTTCACCACCTGGCAGAAAGCCGTTAAACGCTCTCTGGCGTGGGAGGAGTAGGGAGTAGGGGGGCAGAGGGGCAGAGGGGCAGAGGAAGCAGGGGAGGATGTAGCATCAGCTTCTCTTACGATGGCGTAAGCCTACCCGCAGGGTGGGAGTGAGGGGAGACAAGGGAGACAAGGTAGACAAGGGAGACAAGGTAGAAGTTTTTGCCTAGTCCCCAATCCCCAGTCCCCAATCCCCTACCCCGATTTAGCTGCTAACTTCAAATCCAAGGTATAAAAGCCAACTTTGTTTGGGATTCTGGCGAATCTCCCTATACGATAGCCACGAGATAATTCATTGAGTACCTTGCTCTTGACTTCTTTGACTTCTTCTTCATCTAGTTCTCCATAAAGTCCAGTGATCACTTCAGCAACGCTAAAGACTGTGCCTGGATTTTGTTTAAAGAAGACAGTCAACGCATCAATCAAAAATTGCCCTTCATAAGCTTCGAGCATGGGTATGACATTCGTACTCGGCACTACTACAGATTTCTTCTTCTTACTTCTGCCGTGTTGAGAGTACCTATGAGTACGATTAGAAGTTACCAAACTTAAATCTAAGGTGTAACAACCGGGTTCGTCAGGGATGCCAAACCAAGCTTGTCTTTCTCTACCTTGGGTGAGAGAAGACTGAACTCTGCCTTTGACGACTTTGAAAACAAATGGTTCTAACTCACCATACAGCGATCGCACAATGAAATCTATATGGCAGACAACACCAATATGTTCTCGCAATAACCGAGCGATCGCATCCATCCGAGACAGAGATTGATACTGGGGTAACATCGGAATGTCAACGCCTTTAATAGTTTCCGGCGTGATCTCGGATAAATCGGGTGTGGAAGGCTCGTCGGTATCTATAACCGTAGTAGCAGAATCCTCTATTTCCAAGGAGTCTGCGCTTTCGATGTCAGATTGGCGCAACTCTGACGCATCAATCTGTGAGAAAGAAGCACTATCAGATGTAGATAGCACAGAGTCATCTTGAGGAGATGGGGATAATTGCGGCGTTACTTTAACTGCGGGAATTTGGTTTTTTGGGTCTGAATCAGAAGACCAGCTAGATAATAAAGCTTGTACATGATCCAGCTGCGATCGCGCCTGTGTATATAAACTTTCGTACTCTTCTACCAAACCTGCATAGTAGTCTCTAAGTTCTAACAAGGGAGAGAGAAAGTCTTGGGGAGGGGGTTCTAAATGCAATTGAGGATTCATCATGTAGTTTCAAATCAACCCAAATCAGTATCACTTTGGTAAGTCATTGGACGAGGTTTAGCCTTGTGAGTTGGCTGCGGCGATTTTTTGGGTGGTTGTGGTGGGCGACATCTCTCGCAATATAAAGGACGAGGCCCAAAAGTCTCGCGTTTTGTAGTTTCGTTGCACTCTTTACAGACGAAGTTAAAAACGCGTGTGTGAATTAGCCTTTGATGGGCTTTGACAGTATATTCTCTAACATTAATTACTTTACTGGCCATAATCAAGAATGTTGAATTTCAATCCTATCAATATAGCTATTCAAGCAAACAAACAGGGATCAGTGTGTGTTTACTTATCTACTCGATTCTAATCAGCAATTTTGTGCAGAACAATAAATGTCAAGTTGGCATAGTAGAAACCGGGAGTCATAAATTAGTCATCTTCTTAGCATATAGTTCATTATCAACATCTAGGTACTATTTACTTCCATATCTCTGAAGTATTAAATACAAAAAGTAGAACAATTTAGGAAATCACTATTTTCCGGGTTTCTTTACAAAGATTTATAACAAACCAATGAGAGTGTCCACATTGTACTTTTGCTACTCAAGTTTTATGCTCTTAGCAGGATGCAATCAAATATGATCTATATTTAGTGGACTTGTTCATCTGCCAAAATAGTAAGGAGTTTACATTTTCGATGTTTATCTACTGAAAGTGCTGAGTAAAAATACTTTACTCAGCACTCATTACGCAGCTCATCGCCCCGCTTCCGCTAACAGCACTCGCCACTATTTACTTTCGACAAAATCAGCATCAATCACATCGTCACCGCCGCCTCTTTCTTCACCTGGGGTTGTACTTCCCGTAGTTCCTGCGGCTTGGGCATAAACGGCACTACCAACTTGCATCAGGGCTTGTTGTAATTCATTGGTTAAAGACTTAATGCGATCGCTATGATCTTGATTAATCGCTTCCCGTAAATCGTTGACTAATCCTTCCACTCGACTCCTGTCGCTGGCGTTGACTTTATCGCCCAAATCACGCATTTGTTTTTCTGCTTGATATACCAGAGAGTCTGCTATGTTCTTGGCATCAATTTGTTCACGGCGCTGACGATCTTCGGCGGCGTGGGCTTCTGCATCCCTCACCATGCGTTCCACATCACGTTTATCCAGTGTAGAAGCACCTGTAATCGAAATCGATTGCTGTTTGCTGGTTGCCCGGTCTTTTGCCGTCACCGAGAGAATACCATTAGCATCAATATCAAAGGTGACTTCAATTTGTGGTACACCCCTAGGTGCTGGGGGAATGCCATCTAAACGGAAATTACCCAAACTTTTGTTATCTTGAGCTAATTCTCGTTCTCCTTGGAGGACGTGAATTTCGACATTTGATTGTCCATCGGCGGCGGTAGAGAAGGTTTCTGATTTCTTCACCGGGATGGTGGTGTTGCGTTCAATAATCTTAGTCATCACACCACCCAGAGTTTCCACACCCAAGGACAACGGTGTGACATCCAACAGCAGGATATCTTTGACTTCGCCTGATAACACACCCGCTTGAATGGCTGCACCTACCGCTACCACTTCATCTGGGTTCACTCCTTGACATGGGTCTTTCCCTGTTAGTTGCCGGACTAATGCTTGCACCGCAGGAATGCGCGTTGAACCACCAACTAAGACAACTTCATCCAGTTCAGCGTTAGAAAGTCTAGCGTCTTGTAATGCTTGTTGGACAGGCTTACGACAACGGTCAAATAAATCGGCGCACATCTCCTCAAATTTCACCCGTGTCAGGGTCATATCCAGGTGTTTTGGCCCTGCTTGGGTGGCGGTGATAAAGGGGAGATTGATATTAGTTTGCGTCGCACTGGAAAGTTCAATTTTGGCTTTTTCGGCGGCTTCTGTTAATCGTTGCAGTGCTTGCTTATCTTTTCGCAAGTCTACACCTTCGTTGTGTTGAAACTCATTAGCTAGCCAATCGACAATCTTTTTATCAAAATCATCACCACCTAAATGGGTGTCGCCACTGGTGGATTTAACTTCAAATACACCATCACCTACTTCCAAAATAGAAACATCAAAGGTTCCACCCCCAAGGTCAAACACTAAGATAGTTTCATTTTGCTTTTTATCCAAACCGTAGGCGAGGGCGGCGGCTGTTGGTTCGTTGATGATGCGGAGAACTTCTATACCAGCAATTTTTCCAGCATCTTTGGTAGCTTGACGTTGGGAGTCATTAAAGTATGCCGGAACTGTAATTACTGCTTGGGTAACTTTTTCTCCTAAATATTTGCTGGCATCATCTACCAATTTCCGCAGCACTTGGGCAGAAATTTCTTCAGGGGCAAATTGTTTACCAACTGCGGGACAGTCCAATTTGACATTCTCATTACTGTCACGGATGATTCGATAAGAAACCTCTGTGGCTTCATGGGTAACTTCATCAAATTTGCGTCCAATGAAGCGTTTGACAGAATAAAAAGTGTTTTCTGGGTTCATCACAGCTTGCCGTCTGGCAATCTGTCCCACCAAGCGTTCACCTGTTTTGGTATATGCAACAACAGAGGGAGTAATCCGTTGTCCCTCTGCATTGGCAATGACGCTTGGTTGTCCCCCTTCCATAACAGCAACACAAGAGTTCGTCGTCCCTAAATCAATGCCAACTACTTTTGCCATAAGAATTTCCTCTGTTTAGGGGTGTAGGGGATTGGGGACTGGGGACTGGGGACTGGGGACTGGGGATTGGGGATTGGATTTTCCCATCTGCTCCTCTGCTCCCCCTCGCGATTGTATATTTTTTTAGTTGTAAGTCCCTTAGAGTCCCTAATTCCCAGTCCCTCAAATTAACCGAGATTAACTTTCACAACTTTTTGTCTTTCAGATTCTGCTTTCGGCATGGTAAGACGGAGAATGCCGTTTTTGTATTCAGCTTGTACTTTGTCGTTTTGAATTTGACAAGGCAATGGTATTTCTCTGTGGAATCTACCGTACCGAAATTCAGAACGAGTCATGCCACCTTCTTCAGTCTTAGTTTCAGTTTTGCGTTCACCGTTAATCACAATAAATTCAGGAGTGGCTTCGACGTTAATATCTTTAGATTCTAAACCGGGTACTTCTAGTCTCAGATGAACGGCATCATCTGTTTCTTCGAGTTCAGCCGCAGGTATGAATGCCAATCCGGTTCTTTCACCACCATCTGTTGGCATTAATCTTTCCAGCAGACGGTTCATTTGCCGTTGCAAAGTATCAATTTCTCGGAATGGTTCTAAGCGTTCAATATCCCGGAATGGTTCCCATCTAATGAGTGCCATAATATCACCTCTACAATCCACTATTTGGGTTTAGGAAGCCTAATTTCACGCTTTTTAGTGCTAGGTGGACAGTATATTTTTCCGATTAATCTTTAGTGGTGAAAAACTCAATCTCAAGCTTCCTCACTAACACACTAGATCACTGTTAAATAGCTGTAGGTTCGGTTTTATGAACAGGGGCGATCGCAATAACCGTACAGAGAAATTCAATCTTTAAAATTCTAACTTTTGACGGATGTACGTTTGCGGTTACAGTATATGACTAAAATTATGAATAATCCTAAACCAAATAGATACTTTAATGGGTCTGGAACTATAGGATTAGGAGAGAAAAAGCCCTCAATTATCCCGGCAATTACTAACATTGGCACAATGCCAAATACTAATTGTACTGCTTGAGAACCATAAAATTTTAAGGCATCTCCCCGGCGATATTGACCAGGAAATAAAATTGCTTTTGCTAATAAAAACCCAGCCCCCCCAGCGAAAAAGATAGCGGGTAATTCTAAAGCACCGTGGGGAAAGACAAAAGCCCAAAAAGGATAAGCTAAATTGTTTTGACCTACCAAAGTAGCGATCGCACCAATTAATAAGCCATTAAATACCATGATATAGGTCGTAAAAGCTCCAACTGTCATCCCTCCAGCCACCGCACCAAAGGACACTTTGATGTTGTTAATCATAATGCCGCTAGAAGCCAAAGGTTCAATCCCCACAATCGAACCCATCCACAATTTATTTTCATCTCGCACTTGGGAAATTAATTGTTCTGGAACTATGAGGGACATAAATGTCGGATCTTGCCACGCATACCACCAAGCAACTATCACTCCCAAACAAAACAAAGCTGTAGCCGTAGCAGTATATGGAAATGTTTGCTGTATCACCTCTGGTAGTCCCCATCGGTAAAACTCCACCACAGCTTGCCATTCCTGCCGTCGTGAACCTTGGTAAATTTGTGTATATGCACGAGTGGTCAATAATTGCAAGTTTTGTATCAAAATATTACCAACTTGTTGCGTGCGGGCGCGGGCTAAATCTGCCGCTACGGAACGATATAAACTTGCTAATTCTCTAATTTCCGCAGCTTTCAGGGACTTTAACCCTTTTGTCTCTGCTTGCCTTAACAAAGCATCTAAACGCTGCCAGTTTGCTTCTCGTCGTGCAATCCAACGTTGAATATTCATAAATTTTGGGCATATTAGCAATTAACGTAGCTTAAGATAGCTTCAAATTCATACCCGTAATTTCAAGGAAAGTTCTACCTTATGGCAGGCAATCTTGGTTCTCCTGATCCTATACAACCACTGAGTGTAGGTAACGTTGTCAGTGCTGGAATGCGATTGTATCGTTCTCATCTGAAGGAATATTTTTTACTAGCTCTCCAAGCTTACCTATGGATACTGGTGCCTGTATATGGGTGGGCTAAATTTTATGCTCTCACATCCTTAATTTCCCGCTTGGCTTTTGGTGAATTGGTGAATCAACCAGAAAGCATCTCATCGGGTAAACGTTTCGTCAATTCACGGCTGTGGCAGTTTTTGTTGGCGATGCTGTTATTGTTTCTCGTGGGTATAGGTATTGTCATAGGGATGGTAATTATATTTGCCATACTAGGGTTGTTATCGGCGGCGCTAGTGGGAGGAATAGGACAGCAAGGAAATCCTGCTACGTTTCTAGTGATAGGTTTGATTGCCTTTGTGGTGGGGATTGTCGCTTTGTTAGCTGTTTTGTGGCTAGTGACAAGATTTTACTTAGTAGATTTACCCTTGGCTGTGGAAGATAACATTGATGGTGCGAGTGCGATCAGTCGCAGTTGGGAATTAACTAAAGGTTACGTCTGGCGAATACTATTGATTTCCTTTGTCGGATTTTTAATCACCATTCCAATCCAAATTGTGGTGCAAATTTTGACTAGGATTTTACAACTTGTTTTCTTACCCCTGATACAAGAGGGGGGTACTGTATATCTTTTGCCTTATCTTGTATTAGTCTTCGCTATCAGTTTTAGTAGTGGTGCGGTGATTGTGCCATTGTTGCAAACTATCAAAGCCGTGGTTTACTATGACTTGCGGAGTCGTCGGGAAGGGTTAGGCTTAAAACTACGCGATCGCGAAATTTAACCGCCAGCATTACTTGAAATTATGCACCTGTTTAACCGCGTTAAATACCACACACCAGAAAGTGTAGAGTTAGAATTCACCCTGGCTGGCATTGGTAATCGTGCTTGGGCTTTATTGATTGATTATTTAGCATTAGCTGCTATTTTGGTCATTTTCTTAATTGCCTGGATTATTATTGCCGGACAGTTATCAGATTTTTGGCAGCAAGTCTTTGGCTCTACAGTTGGCTTGTGGTTAATAGCCATTACATTTATTGTTAGCTTTGTCATTTATGCTGGTTATTTTGTCTTTTTTGAAACTTTATGGCAAGGGCAAACCCCAGGTAAACGAGCAGCAAACATTCGCGTAGTTCGTGATGATGGTAGACCAATTGGATTGCAACAAGCAACCCTGAGAGCTTTACTACGCCCATTTGACGAATTTTTATTTATTGGAGCTTGTTTAATAATTTTTAGTCGCCAAGAAAAACGCCTTGGTGATTTAGCTGCCGGTACAATTGTCATTCAAGCTGAAATACCCACAACATCAGCAAACTTTATAATTTCTGAGCAAGCAAAGTCATTTTATGAGGAACTGTCACAAATTACTGATTTATCAATACTATTACCTGATGATTTTGCTGTAATTAGTGAGTATTTAAAACGACGTAGTGCAATGTCACACAAAGCTAGAAACGCACTAGCTTTGAAATTAGCCCAACAACTCCAAGCCATTCTCAACATCCAACAACTACCAGAAAAGGTTTCTCCCGATGTACTTTTAGAAGCAGTTTATCTGGCATATCGAAATAGGGAGTGGGGAGTAGGGAGTGGGGAGTAGGGGAGCAAGGGAGCAGAGGAGCAAGGGAGCAGGGGAGCAGGGGAACAGAGGAGCAGAGGAGAATACTGATATTTATCTAGCCCAATCCCCAATCCCCAGTCCCCAATCCCCAGTCCCCAATCCCAACTAAAACTCTAAACTCGGCCAGTCTGTTTGACGATAATAGCGCGTCATATCGTCGAACTTCCGCAGTTCAACACGACGGATGAGGATTTCTGGCATATCTAGCCATTTTTGATTCAACTCAGTCAGTAAATTACCGAGATTTGTTCTGTCTAGTTCCGGTGTGACATCCCCGAAATAACCCAATGTGACATGGGCTGTAAAATGATAATGTTGTTCAATTCCTAAAGCGATTAGTTTGGGATTTTGATACACTGTGCGACGGAATTTAATAATCTGCTCATAGCAACGTTCGTCTTTAGGTACTAAACACACACCAATAGCCCTTGGCATTACTATCAGTCCCAAAGTTTGCCAAGAAATTCCATGACTTTCTTGTGTCAGGGATTGTTGATACTGTTGAAATGTTTCTGCAATGCAAGAGTGTAATTGTTGCTCAAAGTCAGGATTATTCTCAGAAGCATCTCGATAAGCACTGTCCCAAATCAAGTCTGCTAAAGTCAGATGAAAACTTGCCGCAGGTACAGGGACAATCAAATCTTTACCTAACGGTAACTGCAAAAGCTCCTGCTGATAAGCTGCTAAAGTAGCGTAGAAGGTTGAGTTATCTACATCTTCTGCTGCACTTGGAGTAATTAGGGTATAGCCAGGAAAAGGTACTGCTTTTCTAGATCCTGAAGACGGCTGAAATTTATAAGATTCTTGGATATGTTGAACTTGGGATCTGTAAGCTTCTGGTAGCGTCATTCTTGCTACCCGATTTAAATAGGTTTGGTAATTGTCGTCCAATCTTCGTTGCCTCGCGCTCTCACTTGATAGATTTTAGGGAAAATTTAAGTATGTTAACAGTTAGTTTAAATTAAGGGTACAGGAAGAAGGCGGAAAATAGTCAATGGGCAATAGGCAATAGTTATTCTCCCCTGCTCCCCTGCTCCCCTGCTCCCCACCGAGGTTATTCGATGCCCATCTACGTTTACTGGGGTGAGGATGATTTTGCCCTGGAAAAAGCGGTGACGCTGTTGCGAGATCGCATCCTCGATCCCCTCTGGATTAGTTTTAACTATACTGGTTTTCCACCCGAACAAAGCGATGCGGTGATTGCGGCTTTAAATCAAGCTATGACTCCACCCTTTGGTGCTGGAGGGCGTTTGGTATGGCTGAATAATACTACTGTTTTTCAGCAGTGTCCTGATCATCTGTTGGCAGAATTAACGCGTACTTTGTCAGTAATCCCTGAAAATTCGGTTTTATTACTGACTTCCCGCAACAAACCAGATGAACGCTTGAAATCTACGAAGTTGTTCAAACAATTGGCTACTGAGTACCGGGAGTTTCCCCTGATTCCACCTTGGAAGACGGAGTTACTCATACAAGCTGTTAACCAAGCTGCTCAAACTGTGGGGGTGAGACTGACAGCTAAGGCGGCGGAAGTTTTAGCGGAAGCTGTAGGTAATGATACACGACTACTTTACAATGAAATCGAGAAGTTACGTCTTTATGCTGAAGATGGTAATCAACCTATCGAAGTAGATACTGTTACACTTTTAGTCAGGAATAATACCCAGAATAGTCTGCAACTAGCCGCAGCTATTAGAACTGGGGACACGGCAAAAGCTTTGACTGTCTTGGCTGATTTAATCAATGCCGCCGAGCCAGGATTACGGATAGTTGCTACTTTGATTGGTCAATTTCGCACTTGGTTATGGGTGAAACTGATGATGGAAAGTGGTGAACGCAATTCCCAGGCGATCGCTCAAGCGGCTGAAGTTGGCAATCCTAAGCGGATCTACTTTTTACAGCAAGAAGTTCAATCTCTTTCTTTACGGCAACTTCTGTCTTGTTTACCACTATTACTAGAGTTAGAGTTTAGTCTCAAACAAGGCTTTGGGGAAATATCAACACTTCAAACTAAAGTCATAGAATTATGTCAAGTATGCCGACGCAATTGACAGTAATTACCACAACTGATGGTAAGTTTCTCTGGAACTTCTCACTCCAAAAATAATTCTCAGTTATTACAATATCCCTGCTGTCGCGCTGTGTCACACCTTATGAAGAAGATTGCTAATTTGTTCTACCAAACTAGAATGCAAGAGATACTTACCAAAACTTTATTTGTGGGCATGATTACAAGTGCTAGTTTGGTTTTTAGCACTTTAAAAGTTGATGCTCAAGTTACCTCAGTTAACAATATTGAAATTACTAACTACGCCAAAGCCGTGTTAGCAATGGAGCCAGCACGTCAGCAAGCTTTTGGGGAAATAAAAAAAGTTATTGGTAACGCTGATATTCCCAAGATAGTTTGTAATGACCCCAAAAGTATGAATGGGTTGCCAAGTCAGGCTAGAGATATTGCCGTTAATTACTGTAACCAATCTCAGCAAATTGTCGAAGAGCATGGTCTAAGTATTGATACATTTAATAAGATCACGATGGAACTGCAAAGTAATAACAATTTAAAAAGACAAGTTTACAATACATTAATCCGGCTACAGAAGAAACCAGGTTCTTAGTAGGGACTGGGGGTTGGGTACTGGGGACTGGGGATTGGGGATTGAGAAGAAATGCCTATTGCCTATTGCCTATTGCCTATTACCTATTACCTATTGCCTATTAAACTCGCAACAACTGTAGCCAACTCAGTCGGCTCAATCGGCTTAGGCAAATGTAGTTGATACCCTTCTTGTATGGCTCGTGTGCGATCGTCGGCTCTAGCATAGGCTGTTAGGGCGGCGGCGGGGATTTGGCCTCCTTGTTCTGGAGGTAGCGATCGCACTTGACGAATTAAGGCATAACCATCTTCCTGGGGCATCCCAATATCACTGACTAATACATCTGGTTGCCACTTGATCATCATCTGTAATGCTGCTTGTGCTGACTCCACAGTTCGGACTTCAGCTTGACATTGTTGTAAAACTGTGCTGACAAAATCACGAGAATCTGCTTCATCGTCTACCACCAGCACCCGCACTCCTGATAATGTGGGAAAAGCTGGTAAAGGGGTAGAATTGTCTGCTGTTGTCATGGCTGGTTCAATAGCTGTTTTACAACAATCTAGAAGTGGTAGCTTGACGGTAAAAGTTGCTCCTTGCCCTTCGCCTGGGCTGTCTACATGGACTGTACCACCATGCAACTCTACTAAATGCCTGACAATTGCTAAACCTAAACCCAAGCCACCGTGGGATCTGGTACTGGAACTATCAGCTTGGCGAAATCGATCAAACACGTAAGGTAAGAAACTGGGACTAATACCAATACCTGTATCCATCACTTGAATTTGAGCATAGTAGGTAATTGGTAGTTCCTTGTTGTGATGTTTCGTTGGTTCTCTCTCAATGATTTCCGAGAGCTTGATTTCTACTTTGCCCCCTCTAGGTGTGAACTTGATGGCATTTGTCAGTAAATTCCAGATAACTTGCTGTAAACGCTCTGGATCACCGGAAACTAGGAATTGGAGATTTTCTGAAGGGGGTTGCGGTGATTCCAAGTTAGAGCATAAGGAAAACTGCACATCAATATCTTTGGCTTGAGCAGCTAGGTTGATATTCTCAATGGTTGATTTAACGATAGATACCAGATTGCAACTGCAAACATTGAGACGCAACTTACCTCTAATCATTCGGGAGATATCAAGTAAGTCTTCAATTAGCTGGGTTTGGGCTTTAGCGTTGCGCTCGATAGTTTCTAAGCCTTTAGCTGTCTGAATTTCATTGAGTTTGCGGGACTTTAATAACTGCGCCCAGCCTAAGATAGCATTGAGAGGCGATCGCAATTCATGAGATAGGATAGCCAAAAATTCATCTTTCATGCGATTGGCTTCTGTGAGCTGTTCAGTTTGCTGTTGCAAGGAAGCAATTAATTCAGCTCGTTCCATCGCAATGGCAATTTGATCACATACCGCCTGCATCATGCCCTTTTGATTTTCGGTGAAGGAAGTCCGCGTGCGACTACCAAAACCCAAAGTTCCTAAAATTTTCCCTTGGGCTTTTAATGGGTAACAGTAATAAGCCGTTAGACCGACTAAGCGCAGTAATTCTGTTGTAGTATCAGTTAATTGCTGTACACTTTCTACACAGATTGACTGACGCTGTTGAGCGACAATACCGCATACTGCTTGTCCTAAAGACAACCACTCAATTTCTTTTGCTAGTTCTGGAGATAAACCTCTATATGAGGCTAATCGCATTACCTGAGTATTTGCTGGTTCTATTAAATAGTTGAAGTAAACATCCAATCCGATCTGCTCTGCCAGTTTATCAAAGCAACTATCGATAAGTGCCAAAGGTTCTTGGCTAGATAACAAGTCACTAGCGGTACTAAATAGTAATTGCAGCCTTTGATAGTTGAGTAACCGGGCTTTTTCTGCTTGCTTGAGATTAGTAATATCTTGAAATACTAATACACAGGTAGCTGGATAGTCGTGCATAGCCGGCAGGGTATCAGCAAATATCAGTAAAGAACGAATACCATTTTTGGTATGCCAGTCCATCTCTAGTCCATGCAAACTTTCTCCACGGGCAACCCTTACCCCTGGCATTTGCTCGTCAGGAATACGATTACCTGCTGCATCTGTGTAGTAATAGGCTGTGTGATACTCTGCGGCTGGTACACCTTTAGGAAATTCGCCCCCAGCTAATTCGTCAGCCGCACGATTGGCAAAAGTTACCCTCGCTGTTCCTGGTTCAATCAATAACAATGGTCTGGGCATTAAATTTAACACTGCTTCTAGCCATTGTTGCTGATTTCTTAGCAGTTCTTCTGTGTATTTGCGCTCTGTAATATCTAAAAAAGCGCCGATACAGCCTCTAGTCTTACCTTCTTCGTCAAATAATGGGGCTACATACTCCAGCAGCTTGGTAATTTGCCCATTTTTATGAACTACATCGACTTCAAAATCTAAAACTTCCACGCCATGAGCCGCAGCATACTGCATGGGTAGTTCTTCTGGTAAAAGTTCTCTCCCTTGACGGTAAACTTTGAATTGTGTCGGTTTTTCGTCAAGGGGGGCGCTGAGGGAGGCATTTATCTGTGGTGATATACCTAATTGCTTGGCAAAGGCGGGATTAACTTTGATGGTGTGACATTGGGGATCTTCCGCTATGCCAATCCCAATGGGGATGACTTCTAGCAAAGTTTGTAACTCTACAACGCGACGCTGTAAATCTTTATTGAGTTGGAGGATTTTTTCTTGGGCTTGTTTCGATTCCTGCAAGTTGATAATAAAGACTACTGACTCTTCTTTGTATTCTCCCAGTAGCACGTAACCTACTAACACAGGAATACGACTACCATCTTTGCAGATGTATTCTTTTTCATAGGGTGTACAAGCACCCTTGGGATTAGCACGGGCTTCGGCGATACCTTGCTCATCTAAGGTCAGATATTCTGGTGGTGTGATATGATTCCACTTTAAGCGCCCTGCCAATAAATCTTCTTGGGTATAACCCACCATCTCTAAAAATGCGTCGTTTGCCTGTTGAATACCGCCGTATATGTCGCCAAAGAGAATCCCTATGACGTTGGCATCTACAAAACTTCTGAGTTTTTGTTCAGAGGCTTTGACTGTGGCTTGAGCGCGATCGCGTTGTTGACTCAATAGTTCTATAATTACAGCACTTTGCCATACCAAAACGGCAAAAATGACGATTAAAATCACTGCAAATATAGAAACTGCATAAGCCGGGCCATATTGTCCGGCTCGTTGTCCTTCCACAATCAACCACCCTAGCAGCAAAGGCCCAGCGATCGCGCCTACTAATAAGCGCCTAGCCATTAAGCCGCCGTAGGTATCGCTGATGACTATCTTCATCAATCCCTGTTCTGCCCATCCCCACAAAAGTCCCATACACAGCACCATAAATAATATTGCTGTGTACAAACTCATACATGGAATATTAGAGGTAGTCAGACTATAAAAAACTTGTACTTTATACACATAGGCAATGATTACCTGTAGAGCAATCACAGCCGCAATCAAACTCAGCAGTTGAGCATACCAGTAGCTACGTTTATTTTGTTCATAAACTAATATTTCCAGGGCAGTACCTACCAAGAGAAAATTGAGGGCTGTATTCCATCCCATTCTTGCCGGATGCAATGTCGTCAATGGCATCGACGATTTACCCACAAGTAACTCATCAATACCTAAATTCCCACCAAAGATATATTGACTGAGGGTAAGGGTGGCAATGACGATAACAGCTACAGCACAAACTTCTGACAGACGTAAGTAGTTAACTTTATGATTCTTAGTTGTTGCTTCTGGTTCTAAGTTCCTGAAAGCAGCCCGTACTTGTCTCCAGGACAGAAACCATAATGCAACTCCTGATAGCAAAAAGCATAGTGCCGTGTTCGGTTTCATTGTTGCTGGGATATTCAGGAAAACAAGCTTCAGCGCCTCGATATCAAGCCACCAGCCAATCAATACCAAACTACCAACCAAAACCGCGATCGCACTCGCAACTTTTGCCACCAGTGAATTACGTGCTACTTGTAGTCGCAAGCGGTTGACCTCTAACATTGATATCTCTAAAACCGCATTTGTTTAAATTTTAATAGTTAGGCAGTATGTTTTAGATTTAACATACGTTTTTTCGTATTTTAAAATACTACTATTTAAGCAAAATTATATCTATCGATATATATACTTCTGTTGATAACTCAGTCTGATTTTAATAAAGTTCGTCACTACAATGTTGGTAGTATCGAGTTTGCATTCTGGCAACCTTTATAAATTATTCACAATCTCGGTTTCAAACCAATAAAATTTTAAATTTAAAATAGCAATTTTGTAGTATGTGTTTAAAGAAGAAAATTTTCAGATACTTTCTCCCTCTGCTCCTCTGCTGACACACTGATGGAATATTTTTTACTTGGAAGTCCCTAATATCAAGTTCGTGCCTACCCATAGCATTTTCGCTGCGTGAAGCGCACCACGCGGCGCAAAATTCTTTTTCATCTTCATTAAAGTAGATTGTTTAATTCTATCGAACTGTAGATATATTCAATAAAAATAACAGTCTAAAATGTGACAGTAAATAAATAGTATTAAGTCTGGCTTAACCTTGCTAGTGATAAGTGCATAAAGGCGAAAAACTTGAGCATTCCTAGTAGGAAATTTAGAACTAAACCCCTTTTTCCTAGCCTGTGGCAACGCTTTTGCAAACTGCCTTCTGCCTTTCTTAATAATTGAAACGCTATAAAAATCATAAAAATTATGCAAAGTAATTCGGGAAAAACTATATCAATTTGGATGACTACGGCAACAGTACCAGCCCAACCTGCGCTGGTAGAAAATACTCATGCAGATGTGTGTATTGTTGGTGCGGGGATGGCGGGAATGTCAACGGCCTATATGCTATCTCGTGCAGGTAAATCTGTGGTAGTGCTAGATGATGGCCCTGTCGGCGGAGGTCAAACAGAACGCACCACAGCACATTTATCAAACGTTTTGAGTTATCGTTACTATGAACTAGAACAAATACACGGTGAAGAACGTGCCAAATTAATTGCCGAAAGTCATACTACAGCAATTAATACTATAGAGGCGATCGCTACCCAAGAAAATATTGACTGTGACTTTACCCGATTAAATGGCTATCTTTTTCCCCCTGACCTGCAATCCTTGGATGAGATGGAAAAAGAATTAGCAGCTGCCCATCGCGCTGGACTTAGTAGTGTCGAACTTGTTAAACAAGCACCCCTAGAAGGGTTTGACACAGGTGTATGTCTACGCTTTCCCCAGCAAGGGCAATTTGACCCATTGAAGTATCTCACGGGATTGATTGCAGCTATAGAACGTCGTGGCGGCAGAATTTATACCAATACTCATGTCGAAAAAATTCAGGGTGGTGCAACTGCCCGTGTGGAAACTAGCAATGGTCAAGTAGTAACTGCTGATGCTGTAGTCGTAGCAACCAACTCTCCTATTAGTAATTTGGCTACTATGCACTTTAAGCAGGCTGCTTACATTACCTTTGTCATTGGTGCAGAAGTGCCTCGTGGTTCCGTTACTCAAGCATTATATTGGGATACCCTTGACCCTTATCATTATGTGCGCCTGCAAAATTTAGATGAGCAACATGATGTCTTAATTGTCGGTGGTGAAGACCACAAAACAGGTCAAGCTGACGATGCTGATGCACGTTATGCCAAACTCCAGAAGTGGACACAAGAACGCTTCCCAATGGCAGGAGAAATTTTATTTCGCTGGTCAGGTCAGGTAATGAATGCTGATGATGGGATTGCTTATATTGGTAAAAATCCTTTTGATGCAGACAATATCTACATCGCTACAGGTGATTCTGGTTTAGGGATGACCCACGGTACAATTGCCGGCATCCTGTTATCAGATATGATTTTGGGGAGAAAAAACACCTGGGCAGAAGTTTACGAACCATCACGGGCTAGAGTCGGTGCAGTTGGTGATTTTATCTCGGAAAATATCAACGTTGCTTCTCAATATTTAGATTGGGTGACACCAGGAGAAGTAGATTCTGTGGAAAAAATTGCCCCAGGTACAGGCGCAGTAGTGCGGAGTGGTTTAACTAAAATGGCTGCCTATCGTGATGAAAGCGGTAAATTGCACCAACATTCCGCAGTTTGTACCCATCTCAATTGTATTGTGAGTTGGAATTCTTCAGAGCAAACATGGGATTGTCCCTGTCACGGTTCTCGCTTTGATGCCCAAGGTAAAGTCATCAACGGGCCAGCTATTAATGCTCTTGCAGATATGTCAGTAGTGGAGAGAGGCAATAGGACATAGGGCATCTGGCATCTGGCTTGAAGAAGGCGGAAGGCAGTCCCAATGAAACTTGTTTCATTGGGACTGCCTTTTTTTGATGATTGGATAATTTGTTAATTTTGATACCAAAATAGATTAAAATTGCCAAGTAATACTAATACACATACATTTTTTTAGGTTTAGTAAAAACAATATCCAGTATCATCAAAAAAACTGCCAATTGTGTGAATTGTGTGTGGTGTAAAAATCAACAGAGGAGCGAAAACATGGATTTACGTAGTGATGCTTTGCAAATCCTCGAACAGACTAGCAGAACTTTTTATATTCCCATTAGTATTTTACCGCCAGGATTACAAGAGGCAGTTGCATCAGCATACTTGTGTATGCGTGCCATAGATGAAATTGAGGATCATCCAGAATTAGACAATTCTACGAAAGCCAAGCTATTAAACATGATTAGCTTGACATTACAGACAGGGGTGGATGGGTTTCCCGTAGATGCTTTTACGGCAGGGTTTAGCGGCTACGAGGATATTTTAGAAGAAGTCACCTTGAGAATTAGAGAATGGTCGCTACTAGCACCAGAGACGATCGCACCACGCATTTGGGATGCAACGGCGGCGATGTCAGACCGGATGGCTCACTGGGCAGAAATTAACTGGAAAGTTCATACAGAGTCTGACTTAGACCGTTATACCTTTGGGGTGGCGGGTGCAGTAGGATTATTACTCTCCGATTTGTGGACTTGGTACGATGGCACGCAAACCAACCGGACTCAAGCCATTGGCTTTGGTCGCGGCTTACAAGCAGTCAACATTCTCCGTAACCATGTTGAAGATTTAGGGCGTGGGGTAAGTTTCTTTCCTGATGGTTGGAGTGTAGCCAATATGCAAGAGTATGCCCTGCGTAATTTAGCTTTAGCAGATGCTTATACCAGCAATTTACCAAATGGCCCAGCGTTGCAATTTTGCCAAATTCCCCTAGCTTTAGCACATGGCACTTTGGAAGCTTTAGCTAACGGTAAAGAAAAACTCAGTCGCAATGATGTAGAAGCACTACTGAAGCAACTCAACACTGTCAACTTGACAGCTGGGTGATGTACTTAAATCAGTAATCAGTTATCAGGCGTATGGTGTAGTGTTACAGCTCACCAACGCATTCCTCAATGAGGCAGGGGGATTAGAGGAGCAGAGGAGAATTTCTACCCACTCAGCACACTGCTCACGCCCCGCTTCTCCTAACAGCACTTAGCACTCAGCACTGAAGGCGTGTTTTTTCAAATCCTCTAAATTACAAACTTCCAAAGCTCTAGCGTGGGTAGCAGTCAGCACTACAGGGGGAGCAACACCAGCTTCTAGAGCTTCTTGCCAACGGGAAGCGCATAAACACCAGCGATCGCCCGGCTTTAATCCAGGAAAATTATACTCAGGAAAAGGTGTGCTGAGGTCGTTGCCTCGTGATTTGGTAAACTCTAAAAACTCGGCGGTGACTTGAGCGCAAACAACGTGCATTCCCATATCATAAGCACCTGTGGAACAAAACCCATCACGGTAAAACCCAGTCATCGGAGAAGTACAGCAAACCTCTAAGTCTGTACCGAGTACATTTTTAGCCTCTGCCATTTGTAATTACCTATATTTTCTTGGTATTGTTTGCTATTTCTTCATTTATCAAGGTAGTCCCGATGAAGCAAGTTTCACAGTCAAACATGAAAGATGTCTTTCTCCCCCTGCCTCCCCTGCTACCCCTGCTACCCCTGCTCCCCCTGCTCTTTCAAGTCAGGGAAATGGGGACAAGGCAGACAAGCTAGAAAATTCCCAATGCCCAATGCCCCATTCCCTACTCAGCACTACTTCCCAAACACAGTCCCTAGAGAACGGGCTATGTTTTGCGGCTGCATCGCATCCATTGCGGCTGTTGGTTCATAGCCGCAGTGAACCATACAATCAGCACATTTGGGATTACCACTGGCGCGACCGTATTGACTCCAGTCGGTGGCTTCTAGTAATTCCTTAAAGGTGGTGTAATGTCCTTCATTTAATAGATAACAGGGTTTTTGCCAACCTAAAACACTGTAACTAGGACTACCCCAAGGTGTACATTCATAATCTTTTTCCCCAACGAGAAAGTCTATAAATAGGGGGTTGTGGTTGAAATTCCAGTTTTTCTGACCTGATTTGTAGGGTGCAAGGATTTCTCTGAACAAAGCGCGAGTTTGTTCCCGCTTGAGGAAATGGTCTTGATCTGGGGCCCATTCATAGCTATAACCAGGAGAAATCATCATCCCATCTGTATTTAGGGTTTCCAGAAAGTCGAAAAACTCCTGCATTTCTTTGGGGTCACAACCTTCAAAAATAGTTGTGTTGGTGGTGACGCGAAAACCTCTGGCTTTAGCGGCTTTGATGGCTTTGACAGCAATATCAAAAACCCCTTGACGGTCTACACATTGATCATGCCATTCCCGCATCCCATCGAGATGCACACTGAAAGTTAAGTAGGGGGAAGGCTGAAACTTATCAAGGCTTTTTTCTAACAACAAACCATTGGTACACAAATAAACATACTTTTTGCGTTCTACTAATCCCTTGACAATTTCGTCAATTTGGGGATGTAATAGCGGTTCGCCTCCTGGAATTGATACCACCGGTGCGCCGCATTCTTCCACGGCGGCGAAACACTGTTCTGGGGTTAAGTTTTGCTTGAGGATCTCTGTTGGATGCTGAATCTTACCACAACCAGAACAGGCCAAATTACAGCGAAATAGTGGTTCTAACATTAATACTAAAGGAAACTTTTTACGTCCTAAAAGACGTTGAGTTACTAGATACTTACCAATGTCTATAGCTTGTTGTAGATTAATCGCCATTTGTGTTAATTACTCCTCTCTGTATAGATCAAACCACAGTTTGTAGTCAGGACTAAAGTCCTGACTACGAACTTTAATCGACATAGCCATTTGCTACAAACCAATTCACCGCTTCTTTGAGGGCAACATTGATTGGGGATTGGGGTAAACCTAATTCTTTGACTGCTTTGGAGGCATCGTAATACATAGTTTGCTGTGCCATCCGTACACCATCTAAGGGGACTGAGGGAGTTTTGCCTAGGGGAGCGAGGATCTTTTCGTCAATCCAAGCGACACCGAAAGGTAGCCAATAGGGGACTGTCCTTTGGGGTGCTGGCATACCTGTGATGTCTGCGAGTTGTTCTAGTAATTGTTTGAGAGAGAGGTTTTGATGACCTAAAATATAGCGATCGCCTGTTTTTCCTTTTTGCAACGCTAATAAGTGTCCCCAGGCTACATCTCTTACATCAATGAAGTTGAGTCCTGTATTGACGTAGGCGGGCATTTGTCGTCGCAAAAACCGCAAGATAATTTCACCGGTGGGTGTGGGTTTGATATCCAATGAACCAATTGGACTACTGGGATTAACAATCACGATATCTTGACCATTGGCTACGGCTTTGATAGCTACTTGTTCAGCCAGAAATTTAGATTTTTTGTAATCCCCCATCAGCTTTTCTACAGGGCTTTGGTGCGTCTCATCAACTGCTTGACCGGATGCACCTACGCCAATCGCTGCAACGGAACTGGTGTAGACAGTGCGTTCAATCCCCGCTTTTTGGGCGGCATTTAGCACATTTTCTGTACCTTCCACGTTGTGACGATAGAGTAAATCCCGGTCTTTTTGCCACAGAGAATAATGGGCGGCGACATGAAATAGATAGTTGCAATCAAGCATCTGTCGCCACAATTCAGGATGATTGAGATTACCCTTGACAATTTCCACGTTTAACCCTTGCAGGTTGCCCAAGTTACTGTTAGGGCGTACCAGTGCTTTGACTTGGTATCCCTGTTGCAACAATAAGCGCACCACATGAGAGCCAACGAAACCAGTCCCCCCTGTGACAAATACTTGCATTAGTTTTTCACCTTTTTAAATCGGGGGAACCAATCATCTAGAATGGCGTAGACTACCGGGATAACAATCAAGCTGAGAATGGTAGATGTGACCAAACCACCGGCAATAGCTACAGCCATAGGCGATCGCAATTCTGAACCCGCACCAAAACCCAAAGCAATGGGTAGCATCCCTAAGATAGTGGAAACAGTGGTCATCATAATTGGTCTGAGTCTGACTGGCCCCGCTTTCAAGATGGCTTCTGTACGTGTTAACCCAGCTTGGCGTAATTGATTAATGTAATCTACCAACACAATGGCGTTTTTGTTTGCCAGTCCCAATAAGAACACAAAGCCAATCAGTGAAATCATCCCGAAATCACTTTTAGTAAAGAGTAACGCCAGCATTGCTCCCACCACCGCTAAGGGGAGAGAAACACCGATGACTATGGGATCTACCCAGCTTTTGAACAGTAGTATCAACACAACGATGATACACAACGCCGATAAGACCAAAGTTGAAGCAAAACTCCCAAAAACTTCATTTTGACGGGCAGAATCTCCTCCTAAGTCTAAAGTGACACCAGCAGGTAACACAGATTTTGCTTCCGCGACGATTTGATCTGTAGCATCACCCAAAGTTAAATCCTTACCTAAATTGGCACTGATGTATGCTACCCGTTCGTTATTCAGCCGTTCAATCTGAAAAACTTGGTCTGATGTATTGGTATCGCCTGTAACTGTGACATCCACAAATCCTGGGATTTTGGTAATTCGGTCTTTAATGGTCTTAGCGGTTTCGTTTAAAGCTTTCAGGTCATTACCCCGCAGTGCTACCTGTAAAGGTTTTTGTCCGCCAGTGTCCACAAATTGAATATCTTCCACGCTGGTAGTTACACCAGGGAGTTTAGGTAAATTTTGGCGTAATTGGTCTTGTAATTCCGCCGTTTTAATTGTGCGGTCTTCCTTCAGCTTGACATAGAGCGTCCCTTTATTTGGCTCACCCTCACGAGAACCAACGGTAGTAAACACCGTTTCCACATCTGGGTATGTTTTCACTACCGCTTCTAGTTTTTTCGCCACCTCCAGGGATTCGTTGAGAGGGTTGGGGATTGGGATTGGGGATTGGGGATTGGGGACTGGGGATTGGGGATTGGGGATTGGGGATTGGGGATTGGGCAGAACTTTTTCTCCCCTGCTCCCTTGCTCCCCTGCTCCCTTGCTCCCTTGTCTTGCTAACTGCTGCAAGTCCACCAAATCAGGAATTTTAGGCAGAGGCGCAGTGTAGGTAATGTTGAATTCGCCGCGATCTAATTTAGGGATAAAGCCTTTGGGAATGAAGGGAATTATGGCAATTCCAGCAACAAAACTGAGGACGGCTAAAGCAATAACTATTGTGCGGTGGTTCAAAGACCAAGCCAGTAAGTTGCGATAAGCTTCGGTAAAATATGCCCCAATGTTTAGTTCTCTGCGTTGGGAAGTTGTCGCAGGTGGTTTTAGCCAGTAAATAGATAGGACTGGTGATAAAGTCCGAGCCACCAATGTAGAAGCGATATAGGAGGCGGAAACAGTGATCCCGAATGGTTTGAAGAACTGTCCAACGACTCCACCCATCAAACCAATAGGTAAGAAAACCGCTATGGCTGTGGCGGTGGTGGCGACGACTGTTAAGCCGATTTCATCTGTAGCTAGGTGTGCGGCTTGGCGAGGGCTTTGCCCTTCTTCGATGTGCCGCAAGATGTTTTCGACATCAATAATTGCATCATCAATGACACTACCAATAACTAAGGCTAAAGCTAATAAGGTAATCGTTTCTAGGTTAAAGCCAAACATCGCCATGACGATAAACGTCGCCAACAAAGATGTCGGAATTGCTAAGGCAGAAATGAGAGTGGCGCGCCAATTCCATAAAAACGGAAAAATCACCACAATTGCCAATACTATAGCTTCTATCAACGCATCTATGGTTGACTGGGTAGCATCACGGATATATTCAGCTTGGGTAGCCGCTAGGGTGAGTTTAATATCTTTCAGGTTATTGCGGAGTGTTTGGACTTCCTTTTCAACTCGACTGACTACTTCCAAGGTATTAGCATCACCACGCTTGATGACTTGAAATGCTAATGCGTTTTGACCATTAAATCTGACTAAAGTCGCTCCCCCTTGAGGCAAAGCCGTCGTGGTACTTGTGGGGTTGATGGGAGACGATGGACTAGGAGCGCCTAATAGTGAGACTTTCAGAACTCCTGGTAATTTAGCGATCGCTGGTATAATCTTGTCGTTTGCCAGTTTCGTTAAATCATTGAGATTCTTGGTAGAACTTTCAATGGCATAACTCACGGCTGCTGATTCATTTAAGTTCAAGGGAATAATTTTATAATTTGCTCCCTGGGGTAAAGTCAGCTGCTTGAGTGCAGTTTCAACATTGCCAGTTGATGTTTCTAGATTCGTACCCACAGCAAACGACAAACTCACAGCCGCTTGTCCAGGATAACTAGATGAGCGAATATCCTCCAATCCTTCTAGAGAACGCAGGCGTTCTTCTATCGGGATGGCTAGCTTCGCTTCAGTATCAACAGCATTTGGCAGGGGTGCAGTAGCATTTACTACTACTACCGGAAAGGTAATATCTGGAAACAAAGCATACTTGAGTGAACTGAAAGCCAGAAACCCAGCTACAGCCACCGCTATCCAGAAACTCACCGTTAGCCATGAAAACTCAATGGCTAATCGAGAAATATTAAAACGCTCTCGTGCAGATTTTGAGCCACTAAGCTTTGCCATCTTGGAAAATCATCACGCGGAAGACATAATTATTTGTCATGCTACTACAAATGGGGATGGGGAAATGGGGATTGGGGATTGGGAATAAATGTTAATGTCTAATCTGGCACTGGTGGATAAAATTCTAGTACCACAAGGTTCTGAGTATATGGCTGTGTGTCGTGGCTTAAAGCGAGTCAACGCTAAACAGCCAATTGTGCAGCCGATACCCATAGGTATTCAGCCTGTCAAAGAATATTTGCAACAATGGTCAAAGGCAGAGGACTTTCGTCAGCATATTTCACCCAAGATTTTAGTCATGGGTTTATGCGGTAGTTTAAACCAACAGTACAAAGTTGGGGATATTGTGCTGTATCAAGAGTGTCTCTATCAGCAACAAGTACAAGAATGCAATCATCCACTCACCGCAAAGATCCACTCAGCACTCAGCGAGAACTCTGAGCGGAGGAAGCCTCCGCTCAGAAGTTCGGTAACACATCACTGGCTAAACGCCCCGCTCTATTGTGTCAGATCATTGACAAGCGATCGCGTAATTTGTTCTGCCACCGAAAAACGCTATCTTGGTGAAACGATGGGGGTTGATGTGGTTGATATGGAGGGCTTTGCTGCCCTAGAATTTTTTAATCAAATTGGGGTAGAAGTAGCCATGTTGCGGGTAGTCAGCGATGATTGTCACCATGATATCCCCGACATCTCCGCAGCCATCAATCCCGATGGTTCACTCCAACCTTTATCTTTAGCACTCAGATTCATGCTTCAACCTATTGCTGCTACTCGCCTAATTCGCGGTTCTTTACAAGGATTAAAAGTTTTAGAGCAAGTGACACAATCACTGTTTTCTGACGGTAATGTTGCATTGTGAAACTAACTTACCAGAAGCGATCTGATCGCCTCTGGTGTGGACAGTAGCGTGATTTTAGTCAGAAATCAAAATAGTCCCATTTCTTTTGATAAGATTATCAATTGTAAATAATTGCATCAAATCAACAAATTAGCTTTGATGGTAAAATCATTGAAGTCAAAATCAGTATTACCGAGAGGTAAGTCTTCAAAACCAAAGTAATTATCACCTAGTAAGCGCAAATGATCTCGTCCGTCTACATTAGCTCCCAAATATGGGAAGTAAACCGCCGGATCATCGATAGAAACCCCATTTAAGAGATCACTAGGTCTACCATCAGCTATGATAAACGGTGCATACATTGCATCTCCTAAGAAAGATCCTTGATATATTGCTATACTTGGTGTAGCACCTAAAGTTAAATCAATCCCAGAAACTCTTCTACTGATTGCTTCTGTGATGTAGTTAGCACTACCTGGATATATATCTGCTACGCCATCCCCATTAGTATCAATACCACCATTTTCATTAGCTACTCGATAGAAACCAACGTAGTTATTATAAAGACTATCACGGGTGACAGTAAATTCAGCCCCTACTGCTCCAGTAAATGCACGTAAATCTAATACTTCTCCTTGAGGTTTGGTTTGCAACTCTGTACCTGGGGTTAGAGGTTGATTGGTACTCTCAATTGTGACTACTAAATCTTGGAAGTCATTAGCACCAATACCATCTTCCCAAGCTATGGAAAAGACACTAGAACCCAAATCTGTAATCTGTAGATGGCTGGGAGTTCCAAATAACACCTCAGAAACAGGAGTAGTTCCTTGATTAACGTTATCCAATGAAGTGTTGCGGACTAGATAGAATCGGAAGTTTTCTCCAGAGTTTAATTCTAACAGTCTTTGGCGATCGCCACTCATTTGCCCAGGAAAGTTAGGCACACCAGACAAAAGTACCTGAGCGCGACCTAAAGCGGCTTGGGTGTAACCAGCCTCACCAGGAAGCAAACCATTAACTCTACCTTGAGCATCATCAACGATAAACAATCCTAATTCGTTGACAGAAAAAGCAGATCCATTGGCATTGAACGCGTTAGTATTTACTAGAGTTACTGTCAAATTTGCTTTCTGATTGCTGCTGCTGATAGTAAACACATCACTGTTTCCTGCCCTAGCTAGGGGAACAGCAGTGCTACTGAGTAAAAAACTATCAGATGTTAAAGCTACGCGATTAGAGAACAGCGCAATTTGCACCTGTGCATTGCTACCACTACCATCAGCATCAAAGAACAGTTCACCCTTTACTTGATTGTAGATGAAGCGTTGGCTATCTGTATTCGCACTTGTTCCGAGTACAAACAAACCAGGGTTTAATGTCCCTGCACTCAATCCAAACTCAGATGCAGATATATGAATAATATCTTCACCCGGTTTGAAATCAACCACCGTATCAAAGCCACCATTAAGAACACCAGTTAAGTCAAAGATATCTGCACCACGACCACCTTCTAACCTATCACTACCTAGACCACCTCTGAGTATGTCAATGCCTGCATTGCCAAACAGTTGGTCATTACCTTCTAAACCCTGCAAAATATTATCAGCACTATTACCCATCAATCGGTTATCAGCAGCATTACCCGTACCATCAATAGCTTGATTGCCTACCAAAGTCAGGTTTTCTAAGTTATCATCTAAAGTCCAAGTAATGATCGAGATTACCGTATCTGTACCTGCATCTGGGGCTTCAATGATCTGATCTTGGAGGCTGTCTACTTCATAAATATCGTTACCTGCTCCACCCTCTAATCTATCAGAACCCGTACCACCATCTAACCTATCGTTGCCATTACCACCAATCAGGTTGTCGTCACCGCCTGTACCCATCAACCAATCATCACCTTCACCACCATCTAAGGTATTAGCTGCATTGTTACCGATGATGTGATTATTGAGAGTGTTCCCAATACCGTTAATGGTGATATTACCCATCAGGGTAAGATTTTCTACATGATCATTATTTCCTAAATCCCAACTAATTGAAGCGTTGACTTTATCTATACCCCCATCAGCTACCTCAATTACTTGGTCGCCTAGACTATCTAAAGTATAAATATCATTACCTGCTCCACCCTCAAGACTATCATCACCTTCTCCACCGTCGAGGTTATCACCACCTTCTCCACCTAAGAGGTGATCATTTCCGGTGTTGCCATAGAGGAAGTCGGAGCCATCACCACCACTGATGCTATCATCGCCATCACCGCCAAAACCATAATCAGTACCACTACCACCGTTAAGGGTATCATTACCTGCTCTGCCAAAGAGGTAGTCATTGCCATCTAAGCCATCAATGACATCATCATCAGCAGTACCATGAAGTTTGTCCACTCCTGGTGTACCTTGAATGTAACTGATGGGAATTGGTGGATTGATTTCAAACACAGCCACTGTTTTGCTGACTTCGTTGGCGATAACTAGCAGGGGCTTACCTGTAGGACTGTCTGTTGCGGAAATAAAGGTTAGTCCTTCGGGACTTATATCTTCGGGTGTGTTGATATACTGAACGAATGTTGGCTGGTTGGGATTGCTGACATCATAGACGATGACATCGCCTGTGCGTTCTAAACCAATAAAGACATAAGTACGGTTGTTGATCACACCGACTACAACGCCTTCAGGTTCTGGGCCTTTGTTATCGCTGCGAGCGTCAAAGCTAACGGCATTACCATCAGAGTTAAATAGGGTTGGAGTTTTGGTTGCGGTGATTTGTTCGAGTTGATCGCCGCTATCAAATACCTGAGTACCATTGGTATCCCAAATGGAGAAGGAACGCGCCCCAAAGGCTTCTATGCTATCAAAGTCTCCATCTCCGTCTGTATCACCTGTGGCGTTGGTTAGTTGAAATCTTCCCAGGTTAGCATCTTGCTTCAGGGTTGTGGCATTGGGGAAAACTGTTGGATCTAAAATATAGCTGCTATTACCAACCCGAACTTCTTCATTAAATCCTGTATAGTTGCGTGAATCGCCTTCGTTAGCAGTGATGTAGTAGGTTTGGCCGTTAACTGTAAAACTAGCGATCGCATCTGGTTGATATAGTCCAAACACAGGCATATTGCGAATATTGATGCCCCCATCCTGATCGCTGGGATCTATGCCATTGCCAGGAAGATTATGATTTTTCCTACCGAGGGGCAAAATTTGGGTAATGGTGGCGCTGGCAATATCTAGAATAGCGATCGCATTATTTTCTTGTAGAGTAATACGCGCTGTTAAACCATCGCCAGATACCGTAATATATTCTGGTTCTAAATCCTGGGCAACTGTCGCACCCAGCCCGATAATTCTCACACCAGCAGCTTTGAGCGAGTTAATTTGGCTGTTAAAGCTGGTGAAGGTGGCAGTTTGCACTGTGGCATTAGCAACACCATTAGTAATGTTAATGATGCTAACAGAACCTTCTGGATCAACTGAGTTGGCTTGGCTGTAACTGTTGGGTTCGCCTTCGTTGGCTACTAATATCTTTGTGCTGTCGGGAGTAAAAGTGAGCATATCAGGCAATGCACCCACATCTACTGCACTGATAAAGCTACCATCTGCGGCATTGAAGAAAGCGACTTTACCCGTTAGTTGGGCGTTGGTTGTAGTGTCTTGCACTGCATAAGCCACAGCCACCACACCATTTTTCACTGCCACACTGTTGGGAATTAATACTGTATTAGCAGAAGAAGTGATTCCGGGAGTTAAACTACCAGATGCAGCGAGAGAACCTGTATTGCTGACGGTATAAATTTCAACAGTATTGCCAGCTACTACAAACAGGCGATCGCTCTCTGGATCAAAGGCGGGTATTTCCGCCCCATTAGCACTGGTGATACCTCCAATTTTCGTTAGAAAACTGGAGTCGTTGTTAGAGATAGTTATGTTTTGGGAAGTCGTAGCACCTAAACTAATACCTGCGGAGGGATTAGAAATAGTTAATATAGCGGTTTCCGTTCCTTCAACTATGGCATCGTCGGCAACAATGAAGGTAACAGAACCAGAGGTTTGTCCGTTGGGAATAGTAATTGTGATATTACTGAGGTAGTAATCGCTAGTAGTAATACCTGTTCCCGATACACCTAAGTTAACTGTCTGATTACCGGAAACCGTACTAGAAGCAGTAGCAGTAACAGTAATTACCGTTGTCTCGGCTTCTGTGCCAGTGTTAGAACTGACAGACAAGTTAACTATAGGTGCGACATCATTATCTGTGATAGTGATGTTTTGGGTGGTAGTACCGCCTAATGTAATTCCAGCAGAAGGATTACTGATAGTTAATGTGGCGGTTTCTGTCCCCTCAATTAAAGCATCATCAACAATGTTGAAGGTGACAGAACCTTCGGTTTGTCCATTAGGAATGGTAATTGTAGTATTGCTGAGAGTATAATCTTCTACGAAGATACCAGTTCCAGTTATATCTAAGTTAACAGTTTGGTTGCCAGAAACTCCACTAGAAGCAGTAGCCGTGACAGTGATTGCTGTTTGTCCTGCTTCTGTTCCTGTATTGGAACTAACTAATAGGTTAACTGTGGGTAATCCACCCGCAAGAGTAAAAGCAGTTTTCCAGTTTGACTGAGACAAAGGTCCTGTATCATTTCTTTGCCAGTTGGTTGTATTGGAAATAGCTGCTAGTAATTCTGCCTTAGTTCCTGTTGTGGTTCCAGTGTAATAACCATTATCAAAATTGCCCACATAAAACGCTGTTCCTACTGCTGTGGAAAGACCGGGAGGAATATTACTGGTATTAGTAGAATTGCTACCACTCGACAACCAATTTGTTGCAGTGGCAAAATGTGCGCCATAAATAAAAACTGGATTAGCTACTGTTCCGGTATATATAAATATCTGATCGCCTGATGCTGATAAAGTTAAGGTAGTTCCGCTACTTGTACCCAGATCCCAAGCTGAACCACTCCATTTAATCACTGTTCCTGCGGTTACGGTGTTGCTATGACTCCAAGTGAGAGGACCTCCCCCAGTTGCATCCAAATGTTCACTGGTGCGGAAGCCATTATCTTGCCAAGACGAATCTGTAAAATTAAGGGTTGTGTTTGCTGGGATGTCTACCAGTGTTACCCAAGCAAAGTCATCAATACCATCAGAGTTGTAGGCAATGATTGCAATATCACCTGCTGCTAAAGCCATATAAATTTAACCTTTTTAGTGTGTTTTAGATTCTTGAAAAACTAGCCAAACTGCCACTTAGCTCACAAATAATCCAGCACTCGGTAAGGATAATCAGTTACGTAAAAGTGCTGCATCAATAAATAATTAACTAATTAATTACTACTAATTTAAGTTGAATGACTTGTGATTCAAGTATGATCGCTAACGGATGAACTATAATTACTTGGGTGTTTGATGCGATCGCCATCTTGCCTAGACTCAAATTGATAGATGCCATAGATGTAGTTATTGCAATTGATTGAAAAAGTTTTTATCAATACAAATAGATAATTTAATGCTTGGGCATAGCAATCTATGGTTATCGGCTTATCAATCATGATAAGCGGCAAATAACCTGTGCTTTCAAGTGATAGAAATAACTATCTATTTGCAAAAAAAATTATCTTTATATCATTTCACGAAAAACTTGATACAGATGTAAACCATGAAAGCTTTGCTGCATCTAATTTTTTTAATTGCGTAAAGCCTACGGCATAGCTGCGCTTAGAGCGGAGCGGGGCGTTAGCCCATTGCGTTAGCGGAGCGGGGCGTTAGTCCATTGCGTTAGCGGAGCGGGACGTTAGTCCATTGCGTTAGCGAAGCGGGACGTTATTCCATTGCGAATTGTGAATTGGTATTACTTCTGCCTTTTTTACTCGTTAATTTAATCAAAAACTTACAAATGCTAACCTACAAAGTGATTTTGTATCAAAGCTTTTGTGTTATTTGACTAATCCCACTTAGTTATAATCTTGCGTATCTAAAAATGGCAAGTGAGTTTTTATAATAAAAATTACCAGTAATTACCCTTATGCAATTAGATGTATTTATTTTGAATATCTTGATTTATAGTTAATTTACGGTTGAAATACGTATCAATATAGCCATACACAATTGTTCAACATACAAAAGTAGGGACATAACAATGTTGTGTCCCAAAACTTGATATGTTTTCGACTCAATTACCAACGCGCCAAATTCTAATGGTGTTATCTTCACCACCACTAACTAGAGTTTGACCGTCTGGTGTAAAAGTGACAGATGTGACAGTGTTTTCATGTCCTGTAAGGGTACGCAGTTCTTCACCTGTTTCTAGCTGCCAAAGTTTGATAGTTTGGTCGCGACTGGCACTAGCCAGAGTGTTACCATCTGGACTAAAGGCGATCGCTGTCACTGTTTCGGTACTACCTCTTAATGTCCGCAGTCTTGTACCTTTGGCTAAATTCCAGAGTTTGATGGTGCGATCGCGGCTGGCACTGGCCAGAGTGTTACCATCTGGACTAAAGGCTATAGCTGTGACTGTTTCGCCATTACTGGCTATGGTGCGGATGAGAGATTGATTTTGTAAATCCCAAATTTTGAGGGTTTTGTCAAAACTACCACTGGCGATAGTTGTACCATCAGGACTAATTGCGACTGAACGCACCCAGAATTGATGACCTGTAAGGGTGGTGATTAGTCTACCACTTGGGAGATGCCAAACTTTGAGAGTTTGATCATCACTACCACTAACTAAAGTTTTACCATCAGGACTAATGGCTAGGGCATGAACTGCGTCACTATGCCCTCTGAGGGTTTTGAGGGCTTGACGGGTTTTGAAGTTCCAGACTTTGATGGTGTTGTCGTCGCTACCACTGACTAAAGTTTTACCATCAGGACTAATGGCTACTGCATTCACTTTGCGGAAATGTCCTTTTAAGGTGGCGATTTCTTCACCTGTGGTCATGTTCCATATTTTAACAGTGCGATCGTCCCCACTGCTGGCTATAGTCTGGCCATCAGGACTGATAGCAACACTAACAATAGTGTTGGCATCACCAGCGAGGGTATTAACTAGGGACATATCCCCCAAAGTTGTCCTTTGGGGTTGTGCTAGAACTACTTCCCCAGGTGCTGAACTCTTGTGATTCTGAATTAGTCTTGAGGATAAACTGCTGTAAATCCGCCGATATTGGTTATACCAAGATTCACTAAACCCAAATAATAAGACCAAAGCACACACTAAAACCCCAGTCCGCATTAGCCCGTGGATGATAGGTAAATGCCATTGCTGATTTACCTGATTTATTTGAGTTGCGGGAATTTTTCCCGATGTCTGTCCGGCGGCTGGTAGTGCGAGTGTGGGTTTGGGGGTGATATCTTTGAGGACATCATCCGCCGATTGGTAACGGTGCTTTAAGTCTTTTTGTAACAACTTGTCCAGAACAAAATCCAATTCTGGAGTTAAGGGACTACGCAGATATTGCCGCCAATTTGTTGCCCAACCATAACCATGTTCCATCCACAATTGAAAGGGGGAAACACCGGTTAATAAATGAAAACAAGTAGCCCCCAAAGCAAACAAATCACTGGCTGGATAAGCTTTACCATCGCGGATTTGTTCTAGTGGAGAGTAACCATGTGAACCAATCGATGTGCCAAAATTTTGGGCTTTGGCGGTTAATTGCTTAGAAGAGCCAAAATCGATGAGATTTAATCGCCCATTACTGCGACAACGGATAATATTTTCTGGTTTGATATCACGATGAATGACACCGCGATCGTGAATAAATTTGAGAACAGGTACTATATCCAGTAGGATTGCTTGTATTTCCCCTGGTCTATAAGTTTTACGCTGTTGTAACTCTTTTAACAAGTTATGCCCGTTAATAAACTGCTGCACTAAATACAGGCAGTTATCTTGTTCAAAGTAAGCTAACAATGTGGGAATTTGCGGATGTTCTCCCAGTTCTTGTAATCGTTTAGCTTCTTCAGCAAACAATTCCACCGCTTTTTTTTGTGACCAAGTTCCTTGAAATTTCGGTGCTAGTTGTTTGATGACACAATGTTCATTGAGTTTATCTTTATCTTCTGATAAATAGGTTCTACCAAATCCGCCTTCATCGGAAAGCACTCGGATGACGCGGAAGCGATTTCTCAACAATGGTATTAAGGTAGTGCCACAAGTTTGACACACTTTTTTACCATTGGGATTTAGTGGATTTGGACAGTCTGGATTTAAGCAGCAGATCATTTTTTGATAGGCGTGTCTGCATGACAAATAATGTTAAATTCACCCCAACGTTCCCTTAATGAAGAGTGGCTCTCATGTATTTATAGTAGATAACACTGAGTTGGGATGTGGGGTTTGATGATGGTAAATCTTGGTAAATGCTAGTTAGTTTTCCTGAATCATGGAAAACTAGGAGAGCCATTTGCAAAGGAGGTAGGAGACAAAGTAAAAGCACGTTCCTGAATGGATTTCTCTCTACCTCGTTAATTATTCTCTTGATTATAGAATATTCCGCAGGAAAATGCCGTGGTGTAGAGTCTAGGGGCTAGAGGATCAGGTAAAAGGATTTATGCACTAAATAAATGTAGTGGCGTGACACAACTAAAATGATGCAAAAAATTTGTAGGTTGGGTTGAGCAAGGCGAAACCCAACCTATATCTAATACACTATTTTAGCCTTGCCACGCCACGCCACTACTGAAGATTTGCCTCCTGCCCCCTGTCTTAAGATAAATGTGACTGTTTAGCTTTGAGTTTAGCTTGCCATTGACGGATAGCGATCGCAGTTCTGGCTGTGGGTGATATATATTCCTCAGTAGCTTCTACTGGTGCAGGGGGATGAATGTTGAGTGGTTGGGTGGCTAAACAGTGTGCCAAATGGGGAAAATCATTTTCTGCGTTCAAAGCCCTCATGACATCACTAGGTTTTTGGAAGCGTTCATTGAGGGAAATCTTTACCATTTTGCTTAAAATGCGTGTAAAGCTGTCGCTAACATTGACATAGTTATACCAGCACACTTCACCAGTCTGGCTGTCATGTTCCATTTCTAATGGCCCTTTGCCAGTTAATAAATAAATACAAGTCATCCCCAGGGCATAAATATCACTGGCATACACTGGACGTAGAGAAAATTGTTCTGGTGGTGCAAATCCCATTGTCCCCACAAAATTTGTATTGATGTTGTGATTGAGTGAGGTTGCACCAACATCAGTTAGGTTTTCCTTAACTGCACCAAAATCTATCAACACTATGCGCTGATCATCTACACAGCGCAATAAGTTCAGGGGTTTAATATCTCGGTGGATAACTTGATTTTGATAAAGATATTGCAAAACGGGTAGTAATTCCCGCAAAAACTGCTTGGCTTCGGCTTCTGTTTTTATCCCATTACGTCTGACTTCTCGCGCTAAAGTCCAACCCCGGATGTATTCTTGCACTAAATATAATTCCCCATTGCCTTCAAAGTAGTCTAGCAGCATGGGAATTTGAGAATGACTACCGAGTTTAGCTAAAGTTTTAGCTTCCTTTTCAAATCTTTGACAGGCGCTTTGCCAACTTCTAGGGCTAGTAACTTTGGGACACAGTTGTTTAATCACACACAAGGGATTTCCGGGTAATACCGCATCTTGCGCCAAAAAAGTGATACCAAAACCACCTCTACCTATAATGCGTAAGATGACATAGCGATCGCGAAATAACTGTTTGGAACCACACATTTGAGCCAGGTGATTTTGTTCCAAACTGTACGCACGAATATTTGTAATGTTCCCAGAAAAACGATTCATAGCTCAACAATCGCTACTTTGTGGTGTTATTAATCTAACCACAATTTTTTTTCTATGCTAGTACCATTACTGGAACTTTGCAAAATCATAATTTTTGCTACACAATCACCACAAATTCCGCCGTAAAATTTTAATAATTTCTTATGAATTCATCCGGATACTAGCAAAAGATGCTGGAAAAGTAGGGGTTTGATTGATTTTGAGTACCATGCTGTTGTTTAGCAAATAGCTCAGTATGATTACAGTTCAGATATATCTGACTTTCGCTATTAGCCACAAAATATTCTAAAGCCAAGGCGCACCGACGAGGTTTTTCTTGAAGAGATGCTAATGCTATCATCTTGCATTACAAATATAGAACCCCGATTTCTTCAAGAAACCGGGGTTTTATTGATCCAAATTATGGTTAACTCAACCGGATGCCAATTAAAGTGTTAAAGATTGGGCATCAGTCTCAATCAACTTAGCCAAATCTTGTAAAAACGCCGCAGCGTGTGCGCCGTAAATAATCCGGTGGTCACAGGTGATATTTACCTGCATTTGTTGACGCACACCAAACAAACCGTCTGGGCTGGCGACAACTTGGGGACGGGCTGCACCGATCGCTAAAATCGAACCTTGTCCTGGTGGTAGAATCGCATCAAATGTATCTACGCCAAACATCCCCAAGTTAGACAGGGTAAAAGTACCACTGTTGTACTCGTCGGGTTGCAGTTGTTTAGCTCTAGCGCGCTCTACAAGAGATTTCCAATTGCGTGAGAGTGAGTAAATGTCTACTTGGTCGGCATTTTTTAATACGGGTGTAATTAAACCACCATCATCCATAGCTACGGCTACGGCAATATTAATGTCGGAGTGGTAAACTACACCTTGATCAGAATAGCTAGCATTTAAAAGTGGATGTTTTTGTAATGCCACCGCTACGGCTTTTGCCAGTAGGGCTGTCATTGTTACGCCCTTGGATTTAATTTGTTTGTAAAGTTTGTCTAAGCCATCAGTGGTGATTGTGTAACTAACACGGAATTCTGGTACTGCTAGGCTAGCGACCATATTCCGAATGACGGCATTTTGTAGAGTATTGAATGGGGCGATTTGACCGGGGACAGTTGCTGCGGGTGCTGGTGCGGGTGTTGGTGCAGCTGGTTTAACTGGGGTAATGCTTGGGACGGCAGTAATGGGAGCAGGCGGGGTAGAAGTTTTACCTGTAGCTGCTTCCACATCCTCAGCGACAATCCGACCGTAGGGGCCGCTACCTTTAAGAGAGGTCAAATCAACTTTGAGGTCTTTGGCTAATTTGCGGGCCCTTGGTGAAGCTACGAGTCTGCCTTCTTTGTGGTTAGACCCATTTTGAGATGCTAGGGTAGGTGTTCCTACTGAGGCTGCAACTGCAACTGGTTCAGGTGCAGAGGTAGGAGTCGCTACTGCACCGCCGGAGTTCCCCATAGATTTGGCGGCTTCGATTTCGGCTTCAGTTTCTGCAACATAAGCGATCGCAGCCCCCACA
This sequence comes from Nostoc sp. PCC 7524, assembly GCF_000316645.1. NCBI lineage: Bacteria > Bacillati > Cyanobacteriota > Cyanophyceae > Nostocales > Nostocaceae > Nostoc > Nostoc sp. PCC 7524. The sequence continues at coordinate 646,000 of NC_019684.1, read as the reverse complement.
GGCGCACTGTCACCGGCTTGTACTACGATATGTGCCAGATATCCCTCATAGAAGGATTCCACATCCATATCTGCCTTATCTGACTCGACAACCACCACTGTTTCGCCTTTTTCCACTTTGTCGCCTGGCGATTTTACCCAGGAGACAATTTTGCCTTCAGTCATGGTGGAACTAAGCGCCGGCATGAATATTTCGTGAATGCTCATATGGTGGTTCTAGAATCAATGGGTTTATGGACTTTATCAGCTTTTGCCAGATCGAATTGTATCTTGGCAAGAGGGTTTTATGGTTGAGTTTTTCTATTTTAGGTTAGGGATTGGGGATTGGGGATTGGGGACTGGGGATTGGGGATTGGGAAAGAAAATCTCTCCTCTGGTTCCTTTGCTCTCCCTTATCTGGCAAACTCTTGGAACCTCCAGCTAACCTTGGGGTCTATGCTTCCATACCATTGAGTTTTTCACAAGTCCGATGCAATTTTCATATAGATTTGTATCGCTGATCACTAATTATCGGAAATTAGAAGCTTTCGTAAGGGAGATGATAAAGGGTAATTAGTCCTTAAACTTCAAATTAAGTAAGTCTACACAATCAAACCATGAAAGTAGGGAATAGGGAGTAGGGAATGGGGAGTGGGGGATAGGGGTGTGTAGGAGTTTAGGGGAGGCAAACAGAGGAACAGAAGATATTGAATTTTGAATTCATCTGCCCAATCCCCAGTTCCCAATCCCCAGTCCCCAGTCCCCAGTCCCTGGGCAATTGAAAATACCTGTTTAGTTTTATGCCAGTAAAGCTGAAATTGTTTTTAATTCTGATACTGAGTATCTTTACTACTGTAAGTGTTGGTTTTTATATGACTCAACACCAGACACCATTATTGATTGTTGACGATACTACTAACGTGCAACCACAACAATTATCAGTAGTTCAACATTCTCAACAAGTTGTAGAACACCCAGAACGTGCCAAATATCAAACTATACCTTTAGAAAAGATCAACTACCCTCTACAAGGTACCGACCCGCAAACGCTGGCGATGAATGTTTTAGATGATTTGACTTCAACTAAGGGCGATCGCCAGGTGGAGGTTATCTATCCGCAACCGAATCAAGTTTTAGTGACGGTAATTCAAAAGCAGGGTAATTCATCTGAGGTGATTAAATATCGTCTGGAGATGTCTGTTTTTGGGCGATCGCTTTTAGTTAGTTCACCGCCAATCTGGCAAATTGTTTGGGTAGGTTCCCAAATTCCAGGTCGAACTGGAAATCCTACCCTTGACGAAAATTCAAAATTCCCAATTAAAAATTAGGAACGCGCTCACACTGATTTATTTAAATATCGCCACGAATGTCTTCGACAACTCCATCACGGAGAACGATTTCAACTTGCATTTTGCTTATTAAATTATCGCCCCGCTCCACACGGAAAAAACCTTCCATTTGGAATTGATTGACTTCTTGATCCAACTCAAGCAATTGTACTTGCTGGAGGTTTTGCAGCATTTGGTTTTTCTGCTCTAGGAATTCACTTTTCTTTTGATTGACTTGCAGTTGGATGTTATCGATTTGTTGGAGGGTTTGGGGTCCTGGTGGCTGGAGACTTTGCTTTTGTACAGCTGCGATCGCTCTTTGTCCTTCCATGTCCAACTGTTGCAATTGCTGATCAAGTTGGTTGATCTGTGCTTGCAGTTGTTGTTGTACTTCCTCTTTCCAGAGGGGGGTGACAATAACTTTGACGTTAACGACGCGCTTTAAAAGCAATTGAGGATTGGAGACATCAGTCATAAAAGTTTCGCGTTCACTCTATAGTTTGTAGTGTGGAATTATTAGGCAAACATGGCGGCAATGAGATCGTGGTAGCGTTCCATGACAACGTGTCGCCGGATTTTCAGCGTTTGTGTCATTAAGCCATTTTCAATGGAAAACGGCTCTAGAATCAGTCTAAACGGCCCAACACGGTCATCTGGGCGATAACCTGGACGGTTCTGCACTTCCCGATTCAATTCTTGCCGGAATAAATCCTGGATCATTTTACTCTCCAGGGTAATTGTTTCACCTGATGAAGAGGTTAAATTATTATCCTCTGTAATTAAAGTGCGATTTTGAGCCTCAGCCCATTTTTCCAAAGCTTCTAGGTTGGGGACAATTAAAGCGCCGATACAGCGTTGATCTTGTCCAACTAGCATAATCTGGTCAATGTAGGGCGATCGCAAGCAGGCATCCTCGATGGGCTGCGGCTCGATATTTTCCCCATTGGTTAAGACAATGGTATCTTTTGCCCTGCCTGTCAGCACTAGGTCATTATATGGTGTAATCCACCCCAAGTCACCGCTATTAAACCACCCTTCAGCGTCAATGACTTTGGCTGTGGCTTCGGGATTTTGATAATAGCCTTGCATGACTTGCGGCCCTCGCAATAACACCAAGCCTCGTTTGCCTGCTGCTAAAGGCTGGCGAGTCTCAGGATCTACGATTTTAACTTCTGTACCGGGTATTGGTTGTCCGGATGAACCGCGTAAATTGTGCCAGGGACGACGGGCGTTAGTTACGGGAGAAGTTTCTGTTAAACCGTATCCTTGTAAAATTTCTACGCCAATAATTTCAAAGAAGTTATCTATGTGTCGGGGTAAGGCACCGCCACCGCTAATTACTTGCTTGATCCGTCCCCCCGTAGCTTCCCGGACTTTACCATAAACTAGGCGTTCTCCTAGGGCGTGGAGGGGAAATAAAGCCGATGCTATGATTCTTGCCCCTAAACGTCCCATAGATGAGACATGGAGATGATCTAAACTTAAGCCTTGAGCAATTCTCTTGGCTTTGATGTATCTCTCACTCGCACCCAGTAAGGAATAGATGAGGCGTTGCTTTTTGGCGGGTTGTTCGCGAAATTGCTTCTGCACACCTTCATAAATCGATTCCCACAGTCGGGGAACGGCAATCATGAAATTGGGTTTAAAGTCTTTTAAATCTTTTTTAACGGAACGTAAATTAGTGTAAACCTGGGTACAACCTTGGGAAAGTAAGAAATACTCACCACTGCGTTCGTAGCTGTGCCAAGTGGGAAGAATACTCAGAACCATATCCCCTGGTTGGGGTTGTACCACTGTTCCCAAGGTTTTGACTTGGTGCAACAAGTTGCTGTGGGATAGCATCACTCCCTTGGGTTTACCTGTAGTCCCGGAGGTGTAAATCAAGGTGGCTAGGTTGTCAGCAGCTAGCTTGACTTTGACTAATTTATGATTAGCACCCAGTTCTAGTAATTGCTCATAGTTTAAGATTCTCAAAGTTTCTGCGGCGGGTGGTGCTTCTTCGGAAAGTAAGACTACAAAGTTAATTGGTAAGTCGTTGAGACGTTCCCGGAGTTTGTGTAAAGTCTTTAAATCTTCCACTACTAAGGCTGTACTACCGCTATGAGCCACAATATACAGTAATTCTTCCCGTTCAGCTTGGGAACTCCGTACTGCGTCTACTCCCCCGGCGGTAATGATGCCTTGATCGGCAATAAACCAGCGTGGACTATTATCTGCTATTAAGGAGATGCGATCGCCTGCTTGCACTCCCAAGGCTTGTAAACCAGCCGCAAATTGCTGAATTTTTGCTGCTAGCTGAGTATAAGTAATTTTTACCTCTGGTTGAGCGTGGGGGTTGTGCAGTGCCACAATGTCACCAAATTGTTTAGCTGCCAAAGGCCAAATTTCTGGTAGTGACTCGACATTGGTGTAATCTACCAAACGCTGGATTGATAGACTTTCTTGCTTACTAATATTGGCTAAAAGAGAAGATCCTGGTTGGATAGTTACCATCACATATCACCTCAACTTCAAAATTGGCTATGTCTAAATTGATTCTGCTTATTACGCTACAATATCGCTTCCCTATATCTACATCATTCACTTTGTAGTCAGTTTCGCAACTTTAACATTTAGATTGATCTACACTTATGCTAAAGTTAATTTATATAAACCAAAATCAATGGTTTTGAGAGAGGAATTCAGAACACAGAAGTCGGAACTGATGATTGCTCGGCGTTTGGTATCGTTGAGCAACTCATAATTGAAATAATTTTCCGATACTGGTAATAGGTCTGACGCTGGAATTCTGACTGCTAAATCCCATTTGCAAGTATCAATAGTGTCCACCTAATTATTGCCTGGGGGTGATTACCCATAGCTTTACTAGACGCTTTCTTGCTAACGCTGATCAATGTTGTTGCCTGTTTGGGATTACCCAAGCTTTTATCATTGATTCTGTCCCCTCCTAAAAGTAAACGGCATTACAGATTACCCAAGGGTGCAAAGTTGCGACAAACAGGCAGAGGAATTACCAGTTTTCCATACTGCACGACTTACCCATTAACGGGCAATGAGTTTTGTAAATTCAGCCCTCATTTCTGTTCTAAATGTTCTGCGAATTGATGGACTATTTTAGGGTTATAGTCTCTGCATAATTTCCGAGTCGTGATGCGTAAAGCCACCGTTTTCTAAACTTATACCGTAGCCCCGTAAACGAGTAATGAGTAATGAGTAATGAGTAATGAGTAAAAAATTTACTTATTACTCATTACTTTTCAATTATTTGCTGTACCTCATAAATATCGAATCTGCTGTATCACCTGTCACCTGTCACCTGTCACCTGCTATATCTAGGTCTTGGTAGCCAAAGCCCACTATATGAATGCTTAACAAAAATATATATAGATGAAGCTTATAGATACTAGAAGAAAAATAAAATATGTTATCCCTGATGCAATTTGTAATTCACAGTAATATAAAGATTGATTCAAAAATTTGCAAAGAGGGGTAGGTCTATGAGTTCGATGGATGTTATCCTCTTGACTCTGTTAAACACTGCTGTCTGTCTTGTACTGCCAAAGGTACTGTCTGTAGTTTTAGCTACAAAAACCAAAAGTATTGTATCATCACAGCCTGCTAGGGAATCACAAAATACTGGTGCTAGTATCCCTAGTTATGTAGATGTAGTTTCTTGATCAAAGTAGCCAGCGATCGCTTCCGGTGCGGCGCAGCCCATCGCCTAAATACTGAGAAAAAGCTATAAGTTGAACAAATAGTGAGCTTTATTGATTGATGCGATCGCTCATCATCGCCATCTAGATTCTAGAGATTAGAGGCTAGAAAAGAGTATTTCTAATCTACTTACGATTTTGTCGCCGCCACTTTTCCCGAACTAGGCGAATCTCATTAAAGGTATAACTGTCGCCTAACTGTTCTTTAATTGGTGTCAAAGCAATATCACCCAGCACTTCCAAAACTTGCCAAATTTTTTGCTGGTGTTCTAGAGGTACTAATTGATTTAAATCTACAGGCTGATTTTTTTCAATGAGTTTTTCTAAGTGACTAGCAATGGTAGATGGACTCAGGTTGCGTTTTTGGGCTATTTGAGCAATATTTAAACCTTGTTGATGTAACTGTAATGTCTGTAATTCAGAGCCAGAAACTAAGCTGAGTGAGGGTGTAGAATTCACAGGTTTATCTGTTGAACTTTGTTCTTGACGGTAGGCGCGAATTTCTGACAGAAACTTTTCCCCGTATTGGGCGAGTTTGTGGCTACCTACACCAGAAAGTTTACCGAACTCAGCCAGGTTTTTCGGCTGGACTTGAGCCATCAGTTTTAAAGTAGAATCATGAAAGACTACGTAAGGCGGTACAGACTGTTCATCAGCTAATTGTTTACGTAGCGATCGCAGTCTATGCAACAATGCTTCTGCTATTTCTGCTTTGGGGTGATCTTCTACTAACCGCACCTTCTGCGCCACAGGAACAGATAATAAGACTTGGCGTTGGCGGCGCATAACTTCCCAACTCAAAGCATTTAATTTGAGAACAGAATAGCCATCGCTAGTTTGTTCTAGTAAACCTTGATGTAAAAGCGATCGCCCCAACATTCGCCACTCATCTACACTTCTATCTTTACCTATGCCGTAGGTAGAAAGTTTATCATGTTCGTATTGAGTAATCTTCTCTTTTTTTGCTCCGCGTAACACATCAATAATGTGTAACATCCCAAATCTTTCTTTACATCGCGCCACACAAGATAAAAACTTCATGGCTTCAATTGTCCAATCTTCTAAAGGTTTGGGATAGCGGCAATTATCACAGTTACCACAATTACCAGCAAAACGTTCACCAAAATAACCCAGTTGAATTGTGCGGCGGCAATCTGTCCCCTCAGCATAATCTATCATCTGCCGGAGTTGTTGCCGAGCAATCAATTGCTCTTGAGGTTCGGTTTTTTGTTCTATACTCCATTCAATAGTTTTAATATCAGCAAAACTGAAAAAGATTGTACACCTTGAAGGTTCGCCATCCCTACCAGCCCTGCCTGATTCTTGATAGTAACTTTCTAAATTCCGGGGAATATCAAAGTGAACCACTAACCGCACATCGGGTTTATTAATTCCCATGCCAAAGGCGATAGTCGCCACCATTACCCGCACATCATCCCGAATAAATCGCGTTTGATTTTGGCTACGTTCGGCATCAGGTAATCCGGCATGATAAGGTAAGACAGCAATCTTATCATTTTGCAGTTTAAAAGTCAGTTCTTCGACTTTTTTGCGAGTTAAACAATAAATAATCACTGAACCTTCAGTATCACGAATTAATTCTAATAATTCCGCGTAAGCCTGTTTACTTTTAGCACGGACTTCGTAATAAAGATTTTGCCGATTAAAGCTAGCGATGTGAATACTAGGCTGCTTTAATCCTAATTGTTGAATAATATCAGCCCGGACGCGATCTGTAGCGGTGGCGGTAAGGGCAAGCATCGGGACATTAGGATAACGTTTCCGCAAAGATTTCAACTGACGATATTCTGGACGAAAATCGTGTCCCCACTCAGAAACACAATGGGCTTCATCGATAGCAAAAATAGATATGCCGATTTTTTCGTGTACTAAATCGAGGAATGGCAGAAACCTTTCACTGAGTAAACGTTCTGGAGCGACGTAGAGTAATCTTACCTTACCGTTGAGGATGGCATCTTCACGCGATCGCACCTGATAAGGATTCAAACTACTATTGAGAAACGTAGCCGAGATATTATTATTTCGTAGTGCTTCTACTTGGTCTTGCATCAAAGCAATTAACGGTGATACCACCACAGTTAGTCCTGACTTCATCAGTGCAGGTAACTGAAAGCACAAAGACTTACCGCCACCTGTAGGCATCACCACCAATAAATCCCGATTTTGCAGCGCATCTTCGATAATTTGCCGTTGTCCCGGCCGGAACTGATCATAACCGAAGTGATATTTTAGCGCCTGTTCGAGATTGGGATACTGAAGCATAGCGATCGCTTTTCTGATGGCGTTCTGTGTAAGTATTTACGAGGATAACAGGATGATTGTAACAATCTCACGTCTGGAAGTCATGGATTTTTCTCTGTACCTTTGCGTGAGCTGCAATTCTAGCTTCTGCGTAAGACAATCTCTGAGCTAAAATTGTGTATAGGCATGACCTCAGTAACCCAGCCAAACCCGACTAGGAGATAGAAAACAATGGTCAGCAGCCTGAAAGACATCTTAAACGACCCAGAACTAGCTAGTATTGATGACCCAGAGGAAAAATTTGTCACCAGTGGCTTAAACTGGCAAATGTATGAAGCATTATTAGCCAAACTGGAAGATAACTCTCATTACCGTGTTACCTACTTAGATGGAATTTTAGAGATTGTGTCCCCATCTATCAGACATGAAAATCTGAAAAAACGTTTAGCTATTTTGATAGAACGCTATCTCTATTTAAAGCGAATTCGATTTAGCCCGATGGGGAGTTCTACTATTAAGAAACAACTCAAGCAAGCTGGGGTTGAACCAGATGAATGCTACTCTATTGGTGAGAAGAAAAATATCCCAAACTTAGCTATTGAAGTCATCATTACCAGTGGTAGCATTGACAAGCTAGAAATTTATCGTCGTTTAGGAGTTGCTGAGGTTTGGGTGTGGCAAGTTAATAAAGTCAGACTTTACCATTTACGGGAAGAAACACCATCTAGGTTTTTAGATACTTACGGCTACGAACAGATTACTGTAAGTGAATTATTGCCGGAATTAAATATTGCTTTATTAGAACAATGTGTCCAGATTTCCGATGATATTGAAGCCATTGATCAATTTGAACAAGGTCAATCTAAGATTTAATTGGTAGCAGAAAGCTGGCATTACAAATCATAATAATATGTGTAAACTTTATTAACAAACGCACTTATGGCGAAAGCTATTTGGAATGGGGCTGTTGTAGCTGAAAGCAACCAAACCGTTGTTGTGGAAGGCAACCATTATTTCCCCCCCGACGCAATTAACAAGCAATATTTCCAAGAGAGTGATACTCACACTACTTGCCCGTGGAAAGGTGTTGCCAGTTACTACAGCATTGCTGTTGATGGACAAGTCAACAAAGATGCTGCTTGGTACTATCCCAGCACCAAGGAAAAAGCTAAGAATATTGAGGGCTATGTTGCTTTTTGGCGAGGTGTCAAAGTCGAAGCTTAGTCCTGATTTATAGAAACACAAAGTGGAGACGTTGCATTTAACGTTTCTACTTTTTCCCTTTTCTTCGTAGGAGAGAGGGTGAGGCAGAGCTAGGAAAGGGAAGGCTCACGAGGTTTTCAAAACTGTCATGGTATCCTCAAAGTGAAAGCTACATCTTCATCATCTACAAGAGGGAGATATTTCAAATGTCCGTCAGCAATTCACCACCCCAACTGAAACGAGAGTTAGGGGTTTTTGGTGCGACACTCATGGGGTTGGGTTCGATTGTCGGTACGGGTGTATTTGTCAGTATTGGGATTGCGGCTGGCATTGCTGGCTCGGCGGTAATTTTGGCGGTAGCGATTGGGGCAGTAGTGGCTATCTGTAATGGACTTAACAGCGCCCAACTGGCAGCTAATCACCCAGTTAGTGGCGGCACTTATGAATATGGTTATAAGTATCTCACTCCGGCTTTTGGTTTCACCGCCGGGTGGATGTTTTTAGTTGCTAAGACAGCTTCGGCGGCGACGGCTGCTTTGGGTTTTGCCGGTTACTTGCTAAATCTCTGGGGTGGGAGTTCTACTTGGGTGATTCCTCTCGCTGTCTTAGCTGTCATAATTATGACTTTAGTTGTCTTGAGTGGTATTAAACGCTCGAATCTAGCTAACATCGTCATTGTGTCGGTAACGTTGCTGTCTTTGAGCTTTTTTATTCTGATTTGTTTGCCTCATGCTGTTGGGCAAGGCGTAGATAATTTAACACCTTTTTTCAGTAGTTCTTGGGGTGATGTACTTCATGCCAGTGCTTTGATGTTTGTAGCTTACACAGGCTATGGCCGGATTGCAACTATGGGGGAAGAAGCACGTTCTCCGAGAGAAACTATCCCCAAAGCCATGATTGTCTGCTTGGTACTGACTATGTTGCTGTACATAACAGTGGCAACTGTAGGTATTGGGGCTGTAGGTGCAGATACTTTAGCTGATGCTACAGGGCAGACAAAAGCTGCACCTTTGGAAGTTGTCGCCCGTAGTGTCGGCGGTGCTGGTGCGGCTTTCGTTTTGGCTATTGGTGCGATCGCAGCTATGTTAGGAGTATTGTTAAATTTAATTTTGGGCTTATCACGCGTATTACTGGCAATGGGTAGACGTACAGATGCCCCCAAATTTCTAGCCCGGCTGAATCAAGGCCAAACAGCACCTTACTGGGCGGTGATAGTTGTTGGGGTAGCGATCGCCTTTCTTGTATTATTAGGCAATGTCAAAACAACCTGGTCTTTTAGTGCCTTTAGCGTCTTAATTTACTACGCCATCACCAACTTTGCGGCTTTAAAACTCCCTGCATCTGAACGCCTATATCCGGTGTGGATTGGTTGGATAGGGTTGTTATCTTGTTTATTCCTAGCTTTTTGGGTAGAGTCTGCTATCTGGCAAGTCGGTTTAGGATTAATTGTAGCAGGGTTAATTTGGCATCATCTCAGGCGATCGCTCTTTCAGCAAAATTAGAGTTTGGGCTGACTTGAAAGTGCTGAATAAAAATCCCAATCCCCAATCCCCTACCTCCTCCAACACTAAGAACCAGAAACATCATTTGTAGAGTTAATTTCCAGTTGCTTTTTAGCTGCTTTTAACTGTTTCCACAGGTTTTTGATTTCATGGTAAGCTTCTTGAGGTGAAAGTTTACCGTTAGTTTGCAGGTGGGTAATATAACTCACCCGTTGGGAAAATTCTTGCAGATTAGCATTGAATACTAAATACTCTGGCTTGAACTGACCATGATAGCAACTACGGGGATAGAGAAAGTCAGAGAGGTTAGAGAGAAAATCCGATTGTTCTGACATTGCTACTTACAGTTGTTGAATTTAAAAGGAATTTGCAGATGGATAACTTGAATCCATCTGCAATTCGAGTTGATGACAATTAAGCGGAGGTATAGTAGTACAGGCTTTTGGTTATTTTTAAGCCAGACTCAGGGGATTCCCAACTAGGTTGGCGACTACTGTATAACAAACTGACTGCTAAAAGATGTATTTTTGATGACATTTTCTTGAAACATAATGTATTTCAATTACGATGTTAATTTTTCTGCTAAATTCCCTATGATTTCTTCTAGCGTGCGGAGTAATTCTTGCTCGTTATAGGGTTTAGAGAAATAAGCTCGCGCTCCCAATTGCATGGCTAGCTGCTTGTGTCTATTGCTGCTTCTAGATGTCAGCATAATTACGGGGATATTTTTAGTAGCAGTGCTAGAGTTAATCTTCTCTAAGAAGCCGTAACCGTCAAGGCGCGGCATTTCAATATCACAAATCACAGCTTGGACTTGTAAACCTGTTTCTAATTTTTCCCAGGCATCTTGTCCGTCTTTGGCTTGTTCTACTTGATACCCGCCTTTTTCTAGAGTCAATGCCAAGAAGCGGCGGACGTTAATCGAGTCATCAATAATTAAAATTGTGCCTTTCTGCTCAATGGCGGCTGGTTTAGCACTGTGAAAGAACAGGAACGGCGTTTTCAATCTGGCTGATGGTAGTTGATTGTTTTTAGGGGTGCGCTGATGGGTAGCAACCCAATAGAGCAATTCGTTGGTGTTGACTAAGGATACTACTCGCCCATCTCCCAAAATAGTGCAATTACTAAAACCTGTGGGTAGGGGTATATTACCCTCAACTTGGCGAATGGCGACTTCTTGCTCACCCCAACACCTGTCCACTTGTATCGCCACTGGTTGATTACTTTTAACGATTAAGATGCTGGTGGCATTAATGGCTGGGGGCGTTTCTAGTTCTGGGTTATCGTAGCGGGGGCAGTTAAATTCTAAGTAGTTACCTAGGCGAATCAATGGCAGCATATTTCCTTGCCAGTTGATGACTTCGCTATCTGCCATTGCCAATACTGCCTCGTTTTCCCATAAAAATAGTTCTGCGACTACATCTGTGGGGAATGCCAGCAGCATTTTATTGCTTTCTACTAACAGCACTCTGGCAATGGAGAGGGTAAAGGGTACTGATAAGGTAAAGGTTGTACCAACCCCTGCTTCTGTATCGACTTTGATATCGCCGCGTACCAATTTCAGGTTATTGCGTACTACGTCCATCCCCACACCACGCCCAGATAATGCCGTGACTTGCTCCGAGGTGCTGAATCCTGGTTCAAAGATGAGTGATAACAGTTCTTCATCGGTGGCGTTAGCTAGTAGTGACGCATCGATACCCATTTCTAAAGCGCGGTTGCGGATTTTCTCTAGAGAAATACCCCGTCCATCGTCACGCATGGTAATGATGGTGCGATTACTTTGGTGTGAGGCGGTAATTTCAATTAATCCTTGTTCGGGTTTACCGAGGGTGCGACGGGTGGTTGATTCTTCGATACCATGATCAAAGGCGTTTCTTAACAGGTGCATTAACGGCTCATTTAAAGCTTCTAAAATGCTGCGTTCAATTAAGGTATTGCCGCCGATAACTTGTAACTGGACATTTTTACCATACTCGACATTTAAATCGCGGATGGCTCTGGGAAAACGCTCGACTAAATCCGATAGGGGACGCATTCGGATATGATTGAGCTTAGTTTGTAACTGTTTGGATGTTTTGTTAAATTTGCGAACAATTTGGTCTGTGTCGTCAACACTGAGTTGAATATCTGTAGTGACTTCCTGAACTTGGACAATGGTTTCCAGTACAGCTTGCGATCGCAAGTTTACTTCATTGTGGCGTTCTATTTCTAAGGCATCCAATTCAGTATCTATGCCTGGGGGATGTTCTGCACTATGAGCTAAGGATGGTACACCAACAGGAATGAGATTTTTGGCGCTGACTTGATGATAACTTGTTCGCAGTTCTTGATTTTCTCGCTCTAGAGTTCGCACACGCTGGTTTAAATTTCGCACCAGTTTACGCAGTCTATCAAGCTGGGAATTAAACCCATTACGTTGAATAATTAATTCTCCAAATAAATCATTAATTTGTTCTATTTGTTTGCTAGAAATGCGGACTATATTATCTTGTTGATGCTCTTTCTCCTGACTAACAGGAATATTCTCTGTTTTAGGTTCACTAATCTTAGTATCTGTGAGATTATTTTCTATCACCAATATCGGCTGAGGTTCCGGGAAATCAACGGCAGCTAGCTCACTGATAGTATCTACGGTTTTAAATTCTGCCTTTGCTGTAATTAATTCTTCTGGCGTAATTACTGGGAGAAATTCATCAATAACAGGTGTAATTTCTGCTGGTTTTAATTGTGGTTGAGATGGAGACGCTAATTCCTCTAGAGATAATTTAGTTGGTAAACTATGCCGTTGATTCGTTAAAACTAGGGCTTGCGATCGCCGCCATGATTGTAATGCTAATTGGGCAATTTCCGCAATGCGATCGCCTTGAGCATTTTCTATATGTTCCTGAATAGATGCACACAATTGGGTGAAGGCTGTTAACTCCAACATTTCCCCCAACCCACCTAATTCCGCCGCCATAATCGCCACTTCTTCCTGTAAGCATGGCTGCTGGCTATCAGCTAACACCGACTCTAGACGCTGCAAACAGCCTTCTACCTCGGTTTCAAACAGTAAGGGAATAATATCTTGCCCCTCATCTGAGGATAGTAGCGTCGTTGCATCTTCTGGAGTAGGATCACCTAAGCGATCGTGTAATTGATCAAAAACTGGATAACAAAATGAAACTAACCAATCTTCTTCTATAGTATTTCCTTGTGCCAGTAATACCACAATTTGCCGCAACCAATCAACAGCAGAAAGCAGTAAACTTTGTAATTGGGTGTCAATTTTTAAGGAATTTTTACTGGTTTTTAAAACTTTAAAAGAATCTTCTAAACGATGGGCTAAATCACTTAAAGCCCGAAAGCCCATCATCGCTGCGCCACCTTTAATAGAGTGAGCCGCCCGTAAAGCACCATTAATTTTATCTAAATCAATGCGGTGACTGGTATCGATTTCCAACAATACCCCTTCTAGGGTATTAATGTAATCTGTTGCTTCTTCCAGAAACTGCATCTGAATTTCTAATTCTTTATCTTTTGACATATAGCAATCCGATTTGATTTCTAAAATTATCTGCGTAGTTAGGCAATAGGCAATAGGAAAGGAGAGGGTAGAGGTGTACTGAGTTCTTTATGCACCAGCGCAGGCTACGCCAAAAAAAATCAAATAGGAGTCCTATAGTTAATAGTTATTAGTTAAGAGGCAATAGGCAATAGTTATTTTCCCCTGCTCCTCTGCCCCCCTGCTCCCCTGTCACCTGTCACCTGTCACCTATCCCCTATCCCCTAACTCACTTTAAAAGTACCAACAGTTTCCTGTAACTGATGGGAAATTTCTACAGTTTGTTGTAGAGATTTAGCAACGATGTGTGAGGAATCACTGGTGCGTTGGGAAATCGCCGCAATATTTTGCATTAATTGATTGACGGTTTGTGATGTTTCTACCTGAGATGTAGTTGCTGTAGAAATCGACTGAATTAAACTGTCAATTTGTTGGGAGACATTTAAAATCTGACTCAGGCTTTGTTTAGCTGTTTCGACAATCTGTGTACCTTCGACTACCTGAGTAGTACCAATTTCCATTGCTTTAGCTACTTCGCTGGTTTCCCGTTGAATATTCTCCACGATGTATTCAATTTCTTGGGTGGCTGTGGCACTTCTGGCGGCTAACTCGCCAATTTCTTCCGCCACGACGGCAAAACCTTGCCCTTCTTCCCCAGCCCGCGCCGCTTCAATGCTGGCGTTAATCGCTAGCAAGTTGGTTTGGGTGGCAATTTGGTTAATGATGGATACCACACGGGAGATTTCTTGGGAAGATTCCCCTAAACGCTTCACTTTCCTAGCGGTTTCACCCACGGTTTCCCGCAAATTGAGGATGTTTTGTACAGTCAAATCCATTGCTTGTTCACTTGACGTGGCGGTGTGGGCGGCATGATTAGCGACAATCGCCGCTTGTTGGGCGTTGATGGCTACGGTTTTCATGGAATTAGTCATGTTGTCAACTGCTTCTAAGGTGCGGTTGATTTCCGCAGCTTGGATGAGTGCTTCCTCGGCTAGCTGGCGAATTGCCCCTTCGTTAGAACCGATGGCTGTGTTCAATTGACTGGCAGCTTGCTTCACTTGGGTGACGATATCCCGCAGATTTTCCACAATCGAGTTGAAAAAGTCAGCAACCGTACCGATTGCACCGGTTGTCACGTCGGCGCGAACTGTTAAATCACCCCTCGCTGCACCTTCGACATTACTCAGTAGTTCTAAAAGTTGCAGTTGCAGAGCTTCTGGTTGCTGTTCATTGTCAAAACTGGGAATAACAAATGTTCTATGTTTCACCAAAGTCTGCAAATTTTCTGCCACTTGGTTAATATTGGCATTCAATAACCCTAGTTCATCTTCAGCTTCTATTTGCAAGCGAGTGTGGAATTCCCCTTGACCGAGTTTTGCTAAAGCTGCATTTGCTTGGATAAGAGACTGTGTGATACGCTGGGCTAACCAAGCTGCGATCGCACTGACTATACAGGCTGTCAATACGGTACCAATGGCGATCGTCCACAGTAATTGTCTTTGGGGTGCAAATAAAATTGTTGCATCTGTGGTTAATAAAACTTGCCAGTTGAGGTTGGATAAACCTTCTATTTTTGGCAAGGGAATGTAACTAACTAATTCGGCTTTTTGTTGTAATTGTCCGACTGTCGTTACACTAGCAATTTTCTGATTAGTTAGTATTGGCGCTAAACTAGGATACTCAGTTGTGACTGCTGTGTTTAATAATGCCGTTTTGGAACTGAGAATAATTTTACCGGATGAATCAAGTAAGTTGTATGTCTGTCCATTAGCTGAGTAGTTTCGCATCACTGCTGCTAAGGATTGCATGGGCATCCGCACTCGCACCACAGCAATAGTTTCATTTGTGATTGCATCTTTAATTGGTGCAGCCAGATAAAGACTCGATAATTCTGCTTGACTAACAACCGGAACATTTTTCTTGAGTATTTCTTGAAAATAGTTCTGGTATTTTTGAGTATCTAAAGGTTCGCCACCCGACTGGGCGATGAGTTCACCTTCCATATCAAAGACAGCAATGCTGTCATAGTTTCTATTCGTTTGGATAATTTGATTTAATACTGCTTGTTTGTCGGCATTTGTCTTGACTTCTCTCACCTTATAATTAGTCAAAAATGGCAAATTCGACAAAGTTTGAATATCTTGATAACGTTCTGAAATAAATTGATTAACTGTATCTGCTAAAGTTATAGCTTCTGTTTGTTGCGCTTTGGTTATTTGTTCATTGATGGACTTATTGAGCAAATTATAGGCGATCGCTCCTATAGATAATATAGGTAGTGTACCGACTGCGATCGCTAAAATTATGGCTTTCGTACTCAAACTCAGGCGTTTTAAATAATTAACTGTATTATTTAAATATTTATTATTGATTTGATGATTAAGACTACTGCTAATTTGTACTACATTATCAGTCAGATTTTGGGCTGGCATAAACGCTGACTGATTTTGTGCATCTCTACTCTTAGCCATGTCGGTTTTATGAAACATAGTGAAAAATCCTAAATAGTAAAAGAGAACACTAAAAATGTTTTTGTCTAATATAAGTAAGTCGGTGGGAAAAAACACAACTATGTTAAGAAAAATAAACTAGGCTCAAACCCTCTTCCCTCCTGCCTCCTGCCTCCTGCCTCCTGCCTTGCCATAGCGATAATTTTTAACACTGAGCTACTTAGTTAAATCTTGTATAGCACAGAAGAATTCACAATAGATTGGGCATCTAATACAAGAAATATTTCTTCTTGCTGCACAACACAACCGCACAAATAAGGTACTAAACTAGATGCCACCTGTCCTATAGGTGAACGAATTTCATCAGGCATAAATTTAGTTATCCCCTTAATTTCTTGCACAACTAATCCCAATAAAAGTGATTCTGCTTTAATCACAATCACATTGTATTGCCGCAACCTATGATCTATAGATTCTAAATTCAGCATTCTCGGTAAATCAATTGCCCAAATTATCCGACTGCGCCAATTCATTAATCCCAAGATACAAGCAGGCATATTTGGCATGGGTGTTATGGCATCAACAGCTACAATCACTGCCTCTTGCGTATAGCCCATAGCTAACATAGCAGCAGTTTGATGATTTAGTTGAAACTTGAGATAACCATCTCCTGATTTATGCTGGTTAGGTTTTATAGCCAGTTTAATTTTGAAATTATTCATTGATTTAAAGCACTACTGATTTAATCGCACGCAGCAAATTTTCCCGTGTATATGGCTTAGTAATATAGGCATCCGCACCTTGTTTCATAGCCCATAAACGGTCAATTTCTTGATTTTTAGAGCTGCAAATAACTATTGGCACTTTCTCAGTAATTTGATTTTTTTTCAGAGAACGACACAACTCAAATCCACTCATCCCCGGCATGACGACATCAGTCACAATCACATCTGGCTGTTGTGACAAAGCTTTGTCCATAGCCTCCTTTGCTCCAGATGCTTTAATCACGTTGTAACCACTTTCTTGTAAATAATGGCTCATTAATTCCAATTCGCTCGGCGAATCTTCGACAATCAAAATTGTGCCGACTAAAGTCAAAGTCACTGCTAAATCTCCTACAATACAAGAGTTATGTTAGCGGTAGCGAGGTGTTGAGTCGGTGCTGAGTGATTAGTCATGAGTTAGTAGGCAATAGACAATAGTTATTCTTTCCTATACCCCTACACCCATGCACCCCTCATTCCTCGCTTCATCCCAAATGTTTAAACACAATTTTCAATAAATCTGATTGATTAAATGGTTTAGTTAAATAGCCTGAAGACCTCACCATTTTTGCTTTAGCTCTATCAATAAATCCTGTTCTACCAGTCACCATAATAATAGGTGTATTTTTAAAAGCCGAATGCCTCCGCAATAAAGAACATAATTCATAACCATCTAAATTTGGCATTTCTACATCTAATAAAATTAAGTCTGGTTTACTCCGCAAAATTTGCATCAAAGCCTTAACTGGATCATTAATAGTCACAACTGCAAATACATTCTCATCTAAAAAGCTTTTGATGGAATTCAATACTGTTTGACTATCATCGATGCAAGCTATTGTATATAAACTTTTTCTCACCAGTGGCTGGGCAAACTGTTGTCCTCGACTATCAAACCCCTCCAAGCCCTCTGGTTTTGTTAATTGTTGTCCAGTTTGTGGGGGTGTTTGAGTCTGCGGTGGTTTATTTGCAGAGAAAACAGGGGAACTCCCACCAGTATTAATTGCAGGTTGAACACGTTGTCTATTTCGCAATTCTTTTTGACAGTGTTCAACTAATAAACGCAAGTCCAAATAACCAAACTTTGGTAATTCATCCCAAGCTGCTTCAGGATAAAATTCATAGCTTCCCTCCTTTAATACCAGAAATGATTCCAGCACTTCTTTCGCTAATTCTTCTATGAGGGTAGTTGCTTGTTTAGGTGTGAGATGCTCTTGCTCAACTAACCAGCAAATGGCTTGATAATCAGCGTATGGTATGGGCTGAGTCTCAGGTTGGGGTTCAAACATTAAGCGCATCTGCACACGAGTGGCGCTATTGAGATGGGGAATTTTCTGACTCAAACGCCGCAGGTGATTATCCAACCGTTCAAACACCTTATCGGAGTAAGAGGCATAAGTAAGTTTACCCTCCTCTAAGTGAATTGACCAAAAAGCTGTATCTGTAAATATACGCAAACAACCACTAGCACGACGACTGGTTAGTTGTGCCAATAGAGATATCGGATGTAGTTTCTGGGCTAACCTGTAGCTACTTATAGGAGTTGCGTTCATGGTGCTTTTACTTCAGCTAAATTTATGTAACAGCCTTACCACAATTCCTATCAAGGCTCAGTCATTAGCTTTGTATAGCTGCAAATGCAAAACCGTGAACCAGATACTTGTGGCTAAACTCAATTAAAATTATGCTCATCAAAGATGATGAAATTGTCATCAATAGTTAAGCTATAGCTATTTGAGATATTTTTACTGAGATTAGTAGATACTGAGTTGAATTAAGTCAAGAAAAGGTAAAGACTCAAGCAAGCCACATACCTTATCAGTAACTTTTAAGCTATAAACACAGAAACAACACTGCAAAATTAACAGAATTTAACTCAGTTTTTATCCGTACATCTACGTAAACAAAAACTAATTGACTCAAGTCAACCCTAATTTATCAGCAAATTCAGCAATATTGCCGTGATTTTCTAGAAAAACCATAAATATGACATCAAATACTGATGGTGCGTCTATATAGTTCCCGATTACAGATGTAATATTCATGAAGTTATAAAAAATTTCTGATTGGGTGTGGGGTATTGGGCATGGGATTTTTCCCCTCTGATCCCCTGCTTCTTATACCAATTCACGAAAATCTTGAAACAGATTCAAATCCGAAAACCTTTGTCAAGTCAGGATTGATCAATTGCGTAAAGCCTGCGGCATAGCTGCGCTTAGAGCGGAGCGGGGCAGGAGCATCGTTGCGGATTGTGAATTGGTATTAAGAGTCCCCATTTCCTTCAAATAAAAAAGCCAGTAGCGTAGATACTAACTGGCTTAACTACCCTAATTAACACTGATACCGTTTCTTTATGAAGATGCAATTTATAGGTTGTTGTAGAGACGTTGCATGCAACGTCTCTACAGAATTTATTTGGTGCAGCTTCTCATAGGATTTGTATGACTACCACTTGCATTTAATCCAGTCGTAAATCTCTAAATATTCTGCACCTGGATAGTTCCATGAGTAGTCATATCTCATACCTTGAATAGCTAACTGGCGGAACTCATCAGGAGACTGATACCACAAATCAATTGCCCGATTCATAGCTGATTCTAAAGCATAGTTATCGGTATGTTCAAATACATAACCGTTACGTTTTTCTGGTGGTAAATTTTGGTCGTAGTCTCGGTCAAATACTGTATTTACCAGTCCACCAACACCACGTACAATTGGTACAGTGCCGTACTTCAAACCAATCATTTGTGTTAACCCGCAAGGTTCGTAATTGCTGGGAACAACAATCATATCTGCACCCGCATAAATTAGGTGAGATAATTCTTCATTAAAGCCGAGTTCTAAATGGACATCAGGATTGTTATTTAAAAATTGTTTCTCATGGCGAAAATGAGCATTGATTCCTGCTTCTGTGGCAGAACCCAGTAATACAAATTGTGCGCCTTTATTGAGAGCATGATAAATGGCATGGTGGACAAGATGCACACCTTTTTGGTGATCTAATCGACCAATGTAAGCAATGAGTGGTTGATCACTCTGGCGCAGCATCAACCGTTCACGTAAGGCTTTTTTGTTATAAAGTTTTTGTTCAAAATCTTCTTGGTTATAGTTATGGGGGATGTAGCGATCGATTTCTGGATTCCAAAAATCGTAATCAATACCGTTAAGTACCCCACGGAATTTGTCGCGTTGCAAATGCAAAGTATGACCTAAACCACATCCTACTTCTGTACATTGAGCTTCCCAGGCGTGGTTGGGTGAAACTGTGGTGACAGCGTTAGAGTAGACAATACCCGCTTTCATGTAGTTCAAAGCAAAGGGGTTAAAGTTGTCTTGCAGCTTATCGTATTGGAAGTAGTAAGATTCCCGATTTAAGTTTGTCGCCCAGAGCGTCTGTACACCACCTATTCCCTGATGCTTAAAGTTGTGGATGGTGTAGCAAACTCGTTGATGCTCCATGCCATGATACTTGTAAATCTCATAGAGCATCACTGGTACTAAGCCTGTTTGCCAGTCATGACAATGGATGATATCAGGACGCTTGTTGCTTTGCAGGAGAAACTCTAAAGCGGCTTTGCTGAAGAAAGCAAAGCGCATATTATCATCATCACAACCGTAATAGCAGCCGCGATTAAAGAAATTATCTTGGGAGTGGGGTTCAATAAAGAAACACACTCTTCCATGTACCCAACCGCAATACACAGTACAGTGAACTGCCCCACCATACCAGGGTACCCACAGATTTAAGTAAGCTTCATGCCATCCCCAAATATGGTCGTAGCGCATACAATCATACTTGGGTAAGATCAATTCGACACAATTACCCCTAATTTCTAATTCCCGGCTGAGACCGTAGACAACATCCCCCAAACCTCCTGCTTTAATGACAGGAGCGCATTCCGAGGCAATCTGTACAATGTACATTCGTAGTCCTCGCTTCACAAAAATTTACTTTATTATACATATGAGTATATGCAAGATGTACTTATTGAGGGATTGGGGACTGGGGACTGGGATTTGTATTCTGTCAATCTGTGGGGAGGATTTCTCCTGCTTTCACATGGAGAATTTGAGAGGATTTTAACCACTGGGAATCGAAAGAACTGAGATGAGTGGTGGTAATTAAAGTTTGAAAACGGTCTTGAATGGCATCAAGTAATTGATTTTGGCGGGATTGATCTAATTCGGCTAGCACATCATCAAGCAGCAGTAGGGGCGGCTCTTTGACAACTTCTTCAATTAACTGTAGTTCTGCTAGTTTTAGTGCTAATACAAGGGTGCGCTGCTGTCCTTGGGAACCGTATTGGCGAGCAGGTGTTTGATTGATGGTTAATTCTACTTCGTCACGATGCGGCCCTATGAGAGTAGTACCTCGGTAGAGTTCGGCGTTGGCTCGTTGTTGGATTTTGGTTAAGAAAGCTTGCTGTATTTCTTCGGGATGGTTGTCTGTTGTGGGAACATTGGGGGCGTACTGAATTTGCAAAACTTCTGTACTGCCGCTAATACTGGCGTGCCAAGCAGCAGCCAGGGGGGCAAGTCTTTGGAGGGCGCGATCGCGTCTTCTAATTACTCTTGTGCCTGTAGCCACTAACTGGGTATCCCAGATGGCGAGGGCTGATTTATCAATACTGGGGGCTGAGTCAGGAATGCTTTTTAAGTAAGCGTTACGTTGGCGTAAAACCTGGTTATATTGCTGCAAAATGTGAGCATACACTGGTTCGAGTTGAATTAAGAGAGTATCTAACCAGTTACGCCGGACTTCGGGACTACCACGCACCAGTTCTAAATCCAGGCTAGAAAATTCTACGGCATTAAGAACACCCAAAAAATCCATTTGTCGCCGCACAGACTCACCATTGAGAGCTACACTGCGGCGGCCGTTACGCCGGAGGGTTAAGCTGAGTTCACTATCTCCAGTTTGCCTTTCCAGGATGGCGTAAATTTGGGCTATGGGTTCCCCTTCCTGGACTAAATCGCGATCGCGTGCCATCCGATGCGATCGCAATGTTGCCAGTAACTCCACCGCTTCCAACAAATTTGACTTTCCCTGAGCGTTATTCCCTACCAAAATCGTTTTAGCAGCAGTAAATTCAACTTTCTGTTCTTGGTAGTTGCGAAAATGCCTTAGTTGTAGGGTTTTTAAGTACATAACAGGGAGTAGGGAGTAGGGAGTAGGGAGTGGGGGAGATGAGGAGGTAGGGGAAGATGGGGGAAGAGATAAATAGAGAAATCATTTCTACCTGCTTTGTCTACCTCATCCCCCTCATCCCCCTCATCCCCCTCATCCCCCTACGCACCCTCTAAACGCTCTTTCTGCCCGTAAAGCGGAAGAATATTTTCTCTGCTTCAATCCACACAAACATCAAGGCACTGAAACCAACACAAATCGCTAACTCTGTGGGAGGTAGCCAGTGAGTGCCAAAGAATGCTCGCAGGGGTGGAACGTAAATCAACATGAGCTGCAACAGTGTAGTCACGACTACAGCCCCCAATACAAAAGGATTTGAGAGGGGATTCATCTCTATGGTTAGTTGATTATTGGAGCGAATTGCTATAGCATGACCCATCTGGGCGATACACAAGGCTGTAAATACCATTGTCTTCCACCGTTCAGGGTCAAGTCCTGCCCCTGTAACTGTTTGGACATGATTGTAAGCCCACTGCATCAAAATAATGGAAATGATGGCGAAAACAATCCCAATGCGAATCATGTAAGAACCTAAACCCCTTGCAAAAATACTCTCGCGAGGGCTGAAGGGGGGACGCTTCATTACATCTGGTTCTGGGGGTTCCACAGCTAAGGCTAAGGCTGGTAAACCGTCTGTCACCAAGTTCATCCAAAGGATTTGTAATGGTGTCAGGGGAACACCTCCCAGTCCTAACAATGGAGCGGCAGCAATGGTGAGAACTTCGCCAATGTTACTACCGAGGATGTATTTAATAAAGCGACGGATGTTAGTGTAAACTACTCTACCTTCCTTCGTGGCGGAAACAATGGTAGCAAAGTTGTCATCTAGAAGCACCATGTCACTGGCTTCTTTACTGACATCTGTACCCGTGATGCCCATAGCAATGCCGATATCAGCTTGTTTTAAAGCGGGGGCATCGTTGACACCATCCCCAGTCATAGCGACAAATCTACCCCGACGTTGCAGGGCTTGCACAATCCGTAGTTTGTGTTCTGGGGCTACCCGTGCATAAATACTTACGAGGTCAACTTGCTGCTCTAGCTCCTGGTCGCTCATGTGTTGTAATTCTTGCCCCGTCAGAACTCTGTCACCTTCTTGAGCAATACCCAAATCGGTAGCGATCGCTCGTGCTGTTAGTTGATGATCACCAGTAATCATCACCGGACGAATCCCCGCTTCCCGACATTCTTGCACTGCTGCCCTCACCTCTGGCCTGGGTGCATCTAGCATTCCTACCAAACCCAACCAGACTAAATTTTGCTCAGAGGTTTCATCTGAACCTTCCGGCGGCACTTCTAACAGAGGTTTGTAGGCGAAACCTAACACCCGTAAACCTTTACTTGCCATTTGGTCATTTTCTGCCAAAACTTGGCTACGTTGTGCGTCATCTAATGGTGTTGAGGTTGTACCTGTATAAATTTCACTGCAACGTGCCAAAATTAATTCTGGCGAACCCTTGGTAAACATGACATAAGGTTCAGATTTCACCAAGTTAGCGATCGCGGGATCAACGGCTGTCAAGGACTGTTCCCCTGTAGCGACTGCCTCTACCTGTGAAATCACACTCATGCGCTTGCGTTCTGAGGAAAAGGGAAATTCACTTACACGGGGTAATTTACTGCTCCACTGGTCTTTTTCAATACCCACTTTACCCGCTAGGGTGACTAAAGCACCCTCAGTGGGGTCTCCTAAAATCGCCCATTCCCCTTTTTCTTTTTGCAGTACCGAGTCGTTACAAATAGCACAGGCGACTGACAAGGCTGTAATTTCGGGATGATCTTCTAGGTCGATGGTTGCACCTGCTAACTGAAACTCACCCACAGGCGCGTAACCTTCTCCTGTCACCCGAAATCTTTTGTCATTGGTGTACACCGATTGCACGACCATTTTGTTCTGAGTCAGTGTTCCGGTTTTATCAGAACAGATAGTGGTGACAGAACCCAAGGTTTCCACCGCAGGTAATTTGCGAATTAAGGCATTGTGGCGTACCATGCGCTGGGTTCCTAGTGCCAAGGTGACGGTAATCACTGCTGGTAAACCTTCTGGTACTACAGCCACCGCCATACTTAAAGAAACCTCTAACAGTTCTTGTAAATTGCTAAAACCTCTAGCCTGGATAATTCCACCGACGACAACAATCGCCACCAAAACCAAGGAACCTGTAACTAGGACATTGCCTAGTTGAGTCATGCGTTGCTGCAAGGGGGTGGGTTCGCTTTCTACTGACTGCAACATGGCAGCAATTTTACCCAGTTCGGTTTGCATACCAGTGTTCGTCACCAGTACCTTACCGCGCCCTTGGACAACTTCCGTACCTTGAAACACTAAATTAATGCGATCGCCTAAAGATGTATCTTCTGGTAGTTGTATAGTTGCTTGTTTATTAACTGCTTCCGCTTCACCTGTTAGTGCTGACTCACGCACCTGTAAATTAGCTTGTTCAATCAAGCGTCCATCGGCGGATATCTGTACCCCAGCTTCTAAAAACATGACATCGCCTGGAACTATATCCTTAGCTGCTACATCCTCCAGTTTGCCGTTACGGATGACGCGGACTAAGGGAGAAGCCAGTTTTTTTAGTGCTGCTAGGGCTTGTTCGGCACGGCTTTCTTGGACGTATCCCAGAATACCATTGAGAATTACAATTGCTAAGATAGCGATCGTGTCTTTAAATGGCACTTCCCCAGGTTTGAGTTGCCCTGCTTGCCAAGCCAGGAAATCTAATAACCCAGAAATGAAAGCCACAGCAATCAGCATCAACAGCATGATGTTTTTGAACTGATCCAGCAGAATTTCCCAGGCGCTACGACCCCCGTGTTCTTCTAGTTCGTTAGGGCCATATTTTTGCAATCGCTTTTCAATTTCTGGGGTTGTCAAGCCACTGTCTGCATTACTATCGAGCAGGTTGAGTGCTTTATCAACTTCCAAACTATGCCAAATGGCGACACCTTCAGGCAAAGAATTAGCAGACATTGTGTAAGTCACAGGAAATAGTTACAAGATTCGATCATAATTTAGTGATGGCTGAAAAACCATCTACTAAAGTTACATTACAACTGTTGTCAAGGTGTATAAGAATGAAATGTCATTCCCAGATGGGACTAACTTTTGGGCTGCACACTTGTGTATTATTTCTGAGGTAAGAGTTTTTAAAACAACATTGTACTGATAATAGGAATGGGTATTAAAGTCTCAAATTGAGTCACAGAAGATATGCCACAATTAATTTTAGGAGTGCTAAACCGTTAACAAATATGCTTAATATGAGTTTTGCACCCATTAGTTTGACAGCTAGCCAAATGTTTGGGCAAAGGACAATTCGACCGTTGACTGCTGCTACTATCTGCGGCATTGCGTTTATTCAAGATCAACTGATTGCGATTGATACCATCAAGGGACATTTACTAGAAATTGACCCTCATACCGATAATAGTAGAATTCTCAACCCTCACCAAACCAAAGAATTTAGTGAGGTAACAGGTTTAGCTGTTTGGGAAGACACACTTTGGGTAACTCGTGGTAACAGTGTTTATCTATCCAAGCTTTCGTCTTGGGGTTTAGAGCATTTTGTCACCTTGCCTTATCCTGCCAATGGTGTTGCTGTTTGGGAGTCAACAGTTTACGTAAGTTGTCAAAAAGTGGGTTACATCCTGATTTTTGATCGTGATACGCGTAAAGAAATTACGAGATTTTATACTCCAGGGGTGGGAATACAGAATTTAGCAGTAAATCGGGACACCCTGTGGATTTGCGATCGCACAGAACAAACAGTCTACTCTATGGATAGGGCAACTGGGGAAGTCAGATTTAGCGTGTTAACTCCCTTTGACTCACCTACAGGTATAGCAGTACATCTAGATACTGAGACTGGCAAAGAAAGTCTGTTTGTCGCCTATGCTTCCGAGGAACCGTATATTCGAGATAACCCCAATGCTGATCCTAATCATGAATTAACATACCGCGATCGCACCTTTATTCATCCCCTGTATTATCACCATGAGCCAGATCAAAAATATGCCCTTTCTAATGGCTATCTGATCGAAATGTCCTATGCTGAGGAAATTTCCCCGTTAGACGAGGTATATCTGCCTGATGTGGAATGGCGGATTGCTCTCCCCTCAGAAACCGAACGTCAAAAAGTCAAACACGTTGAAGCGATCGGTATACCCTTTACAGAAGAAATCATTGATGGGCAACGGGTAGCAGTCTTTAAATTCGATGCTCTCACTCCCGGAGAACGTCACATATTTGGTTGGAAAGCACTGTTAGAAGTGCGAGGAATTAAGTATCGCATTACGCCTAAAGATGTGGAAGATATTCCAGAATTACCAGAGGAATTTCAAACCCGCTATTTAGTCGATAATGATGATTTAGCAATGGATACCCCCATTGTCCGCCGTTCTGCCCGTGATGCTGTTGGGTCAGAAACCAATATTCTGCGGAAAATGTACAGTATCCGCAACTATGTTTATGATGAGTTATCCTACGGTATTAAACCCTACATTGATACACCAGATATCGTTTTAGAGAGGGGTGTAGGTTCCTGTGGTGAGTATGTAGGTGTTTTACTGGCACTTTGTCGTTTAAATGGTATTCCTTGCCGTACTGTTGGTAGATACAAATGCCCTCCCTACGGCGAACACCAAGGGGTGCCTCTGCAACCAGATTTTAATCATGTGTGGTTAGAATTCTACATACCGGGTATTGGCTGGTTGCCAATGGAATCTAATCCCGATGATTTGGGTAATGATGGCCCCTATCCTACGCGCTTTTTCATGGGCTTATGCTGGTATCACATTGAAATCGGTAAAGGCATTCCTTTTGAAACCCTGAGTAGTCAAGGTATCAGGTTGACTAAGGAAGATATCCCTATAGGTGATTTAGCGATTAATCATATCCGGTTTACGATTCTCAATGAATTGCCGCCTTTTTGAAATGGGTATGGGGTATTGGGCAATGTGTAAAAATTCTTCTCTCGGATAACCCCTATACCTCTACATCTGTGAGGACTTTGAACAATAAAAAACCCAGATTACACAAAGTGAACCTGGGTTTTTTTAATCTAATTTTTTTGAGATGAGTTGTTAAAAACAACAATTGTTTCCAGTAATTGATTCACTTTTGAAGCGGTTAATCAAGCGAGTAGATAAAATCATCTACTCAAAAAAATTTATGAATGGGAAGTCTTGAGCCAGTTTTTTTTGCGTTGTGACAATAAACCAACACCTGCAACTAGACCAAATCCTAATGCAGCAGATGGTTCTGGTACAGACTGAGCAGGATCATAGTCATAAGTGACTTTAACACCTGCTTTAGCAAGAGTTGTAATTTGGGAAATCATATTTCCAGAACCAGAAACTGTTGAGGTGGCTAGAGCTGAGAATAAGAAATCTAAGTTACCAGTACCCGTGAAAGCTTGTAAGAATTGAGCATCAGTAAAGCTCTGAGTTTCTGACTTTTGGGCGGTCAATCCCTGAATTGTTTTTCCAGAAGTACCTGCGAAGTCTATTGTGCCATCAAAAGCTCCAACTTGGTAGCCAGAGGAGTCTTGTGGATAAGTTTCTTGTGGATTAATACTAAACAAAGACTGACCAGCAAATATTAAGCCGAGTTGACCTGCAAGATTTACGGTTATGGGAGTAGAACTAGCACCGAGATTTTCAAATCTTGCGCTTCCTTCCAGGTCGCCAGTAAATGTTAAAGTTACGCTGTTGAGTGTACCAAGGGATGAGTCAAACTTTTGGACACTGAGAGGTGCGTTGGAGATATTTGTGAGCTGAAAATTAGTTGAACTGTCGTAGCTAATAGAAGCTGCATTAGCAGAGCCAGCAGTAACAATCATACCTGCCAATGTTGTAGCAGCACCGAGTGTTTTAAATAGTGTTGTTGTCATGGGTAATAATCTTCTCAAAAGAACGACGGCTAAAAAGATGACTCACCCATTTCTAACTCTGGAAGTTTATTAAAAGGTTTGATAAATATACGTAATTTTTTGTAAAGTTTTCACAAAATATCTTAAAGATAGAGATATGGGAGCAGGGGAGCAGGGCAGAAAAACTAATAACTCTTGCCTATTGCCTATTGCCTATTGCCTATTGCCTTTCATTACGAGTCGTGATGCGTAAAGCCCCCGCGCTTGCCTTCGGCACGCTGCGCGAACAGCCGGGGGATATAAGCGAACAGGATGAATTTATTCATCCGTGATGTGGGTCATTAATGTACTCCAAGACTTTCTGGGTACTAACTTTTCCTGTGGTGTCGAACATATATGAATGCGTCCACAGACTAGGCAGTTTCATTAATTCTGGAAACTCTTGCCTTAAATATCTTGATGACCGACCCTTGAAGGCTTTAACAACCTGGGATATTGAATGATGCGGGTCATACTCAACTAATAGGTGAACATGATCTGGTGCAACTTCCAACGCTTTGATCACCCATTTATTATCTTTAGCAACAGATTGAAATATCTCAATACATCTGAGTTTTAGTTGTTCATTGTTAGCAAAGACTTTTCTTCTTCGGCATGGTATCCAAACTAAATGGACAATAGCCAAACCAATAGCGTAGTTGTAGTGATTGTAAACGGTTTTCATGTAGATGAGTGTTGATTATCTACACAATAGATGATATCATAACTCCATGAAAACTCTGAAGTTTAAGTTATATCAGCACAAACGGAATAGACACCTCAAGCGCACAATTAACGCTGCTGGGGTGATTTATAACCATTGCATTGCTTTGCATAAACGGTACTACCGGATGTGGGGCAAGCATTTAAACTGTGCAAAACTTCAGTCTCATATTGCCAAGATGAGAAAGCGAAATCCGTTTTGGCAATCAGTAGGTTCTCAGTCAGTGCAAGATATTTGCCAACGCATTGAGAAAGCCTACCAACTATTCTTTAAACACAATAAGAAAGGAGTTAGACCACCAGGTTTTAAGAAGGTTAAAAAGTACAAATCTTTCACCCTTAAGCAAGCAGGTTATAAGTTTTTGGGTGGCAACAGAGTAAAAATTGGTAGTCGAGTTTATCAATTTTGGAAGTCTAGAGAGATTGAGGGAACGGTTAAAACTCTAACCATTAAACGAACTCCTTTAGGTGAACTGTTTATGGTTATTGTTGTTGATGTTCGCTCTCTCTTCGTCTCTGAAAGAGAAGGTAGTAAATCAGAAATTGAGATTAAGACGGGTAAAATCGCTGGTTTTGATTTTGGATTGAAGACATTTCTTACTTGCTCAGACGGTACAATAATTGGGTCTCCCCAGTTTTTTAAGCAATCCCTAAATGCAATTAAAAAAGCCAACCGACAACATTCTCAGAAATTAAAAGGTTCAGCCAATCGGGAGCAATCTAGAAAGAACTTAGTACGCAGGTATGAAGATATCTCTAACCGTCGTCGTGACTGGTTCTGGAAGTTAGCTCATGAGTTAACGGATAAATTTGATGTTCTCTGTTTTGAAACCTTAAACCTTAAAGGAATGCAACGACTTTGGGGTAGGAAGATATCAGATTTGGCATTTGGTGAATTTCTGCAAATTCTAGAATGGGTTGCCAAACAGAAACATAAACAAGTGGTGTTTGTGGATCAATGGTATCCAAGTTCTAAAACTTGTTCTCACTGTGGGCATATTCTAGAAAGTCTTGATTTGTCCGTTAGAGAATGGCGTTGTCCTTCCTGTCAGTCAGTTAACGGAAGAGACGAAAACGCCGCACGTAATATTCAAATGGTTGGGGCATCAACCATTGGGTTAGGTGATGTCAGACTGGCTACGCCAGCAATCGCTGTTTTAGCCTAGAATCCCCGCAATTCAATTGCGGGGAGTATGTCAAAATAAGCCTATGTCTCAAACTTCTACTTCTGTAACCACTACCCGTCCTACATTCATCCTCGTGGATGGACACTCCTTGGCTTTTCGTTCTTACTTTGCTTTCGCTAAAGGACGAGACGGTGGACTGCGTACTAAAACGGGAATTCCTACCAGTGTATGTTTTGGCTTTCTCAAGTCACTCTTGGAAGTCATGGATACACAACAACCGCAAGCAATGGCAGTTGCTTTTGATTTGGGTTTGCCAACTTTTCGCCACGAAGCCGACGATACCTATAAAGCTGATCGTCCAGGAACACCAGAAGATTTTGTCCCGGATTTAAAAAATCTGCACGAGTTACTCGCAGGTTTCAATCTGCCAATTTACACCGCACCTGGTTATGAAGCTGATGATGTATTAGGGACATTAGCACAGCAAGCCACTGCGGCTGGGTATAGGGTGAAGATTTTAACAGGCGATCGCGATCTATTTCAACTCATCGACCCCGCTAAGGAAATTACTGTTTTAAATTTTAGCCCGGATGCGCTTAAGCGAGCTACAAATAGCATCACTGAATTCAGTACAGAAGAAGTTAAAGCCAAACTTGGTATTTTACCCACACAAGTTGTTGATTTTAAAGCTTTGTGTGGGGATAAATCAGATAATATTCCCGGTGTAAGGGGGATTGGAGAAAAAACCGCAGTCCAATTACTTAATACTTACGATTCCCTAGAGCAGATTTACGCAGCAATCAATGATATTAAAGGCGCAACTCAAAAAAAACTGATAGAGGGGAAAGAAGACGCATATAAATCTCAATATTTAGCCAAAATAGTTGTAGATGTTCCCCTAGAAGTCAATTTAGAACATAGCAAACTGCAAGGTTTTGATCATAGTGTTCTCATCCCCATCTTAGAAAAGTTAGAATTTAGCACCTATTTAAAAAAAATCAGCGACCTACAGCAAAAGTTTGGTGGACAAGTTGAAGAAATACCAGCCGCATCAATCAGTACAGATGAAGAAGATGAAGACCTATGGTTTTTCAGTGCTGATGACACAGCAGCTGTCTCTCAACCAGTTGATTCTCCAATTCAACCACACATCATTAATACTGAGGCAAAACTCACAGAATTAGTTGCGATATTACAGACATTCACTAATACAGAGAATCCCGTTGCTTGGGATACAGAAACCAGTGATTTAGAACCTAGAGACGCTGAATTAGTCGGTATTGGCTGCTGTTGGGGAACTGCACCTGATGAATTAGCCTATATTCCCCTGGCTCATAAAATTGGAGATAACTTAAATAAAGATGTCGCACTCCAAGCACTAAAACCAATTCTAGAAGATGCTAAATATCCCAAAACTTTTCAAAACGGTAAATTTGACCGTTTAGTTTTTCGCACTCAAGGAATTAACTTGGCGGGAATTGTCTTTGACCCTATGTTGGCTAGTTATGTTTTGAATCCAGATACTAGCCATAATCTCACTGATTTAGCTTTGCGTTATTTGGGATTAATATTAACCAATTATGTTGATTTAGTTCCTAAAGGTAAAACCATCGCAGATATAAATATTTCGGCTGTAGCTCATTATTGCTGTTTGCAAGTCTATGCAACATGGCAACTTGTGCCGAAAATGCGCGAAGAGTTAGATAAAATTCCAGCTTTATCTCAACTATTAACAGAGATAGAACAGCCCCTAGAAGCAGTTTTAGCAGCAATAGAATATACTGGAGTCCGGATTAATTCTGCTTATTTACAAGAACTTTCCCAGCAATTAGAAACAGATCTAGCCAAATTACATGAGCAAGCGACGGAAATCGCCGGAGAAAGTTTTAATTTAGGTTCTCCTAAACAACTAAGTTATATATTGTTTGAAAAATTAGGTTTAAGTACCAAATATTCACGGAAAATTCAGACTGGTTATTCTACAGATGCAGCCACTTTAGAAAAACTGCAAGAAATTGATGAAACAGGTTTTGTTAATGCCATTATTGAGTATCGGACTTTATCTAAATTAAAGTCTACGTATGTAGATGCTTTACCAGCATTAGTCCGTTCAGATACCCACAGAGTACATACTAATTTTAATCAAACAGCAACCTCAACTGGTAGGCTATCTTCTTCTAATCCCAATTTGCAAAATATCCCCATTCGGACAGCCTTTAGTCGCCAAATTCGCAAAGCATTTTTACCGGAATCAGATTGGTTAATGGTGGCGGCTGATTACTCGCAAATTGAATTAAGAATTTTGGCACATTTAAGTCAAGAACCAGTTTTAGTGCAAGCCTATCAGCAGAATGAAGATATTCATACGGTGACAGCAAAGTTGGTCTTTGAAAAAGAAGATATTACAGCCGATGAACGTAGAATCGCCAAAACAATTAACTTTGGTGTAATTTATGGCATGGGTTCGCTGAAATTTTCCCGTTCTACAGGAATTGATAAAAACATAGCCAATGAATTTATTAAACGATTTAATGATCGCTACCCTGAAGTTTTCGCTTATTTAGAAGGAGTGAAAAAACAAGCAATCTCTCAAGGTTATGTCGAAACTATCCTTGGTCGTCGGCGTTATTTTGAGTTTACCAGCAACAGTTTACGCAAGCTCAAAGGTAGCAATCCAGCAGATATTGACTTGAGTAAATTAAAAAATTTAGGTGCTTACGATGCAGGCTTATTGCGTTCCGCCGCCAATGCACCAATTCAAGGTTCGAGTGCAGATATTATCAAAATTGCCATGGTGCAACTGCATGAAGTTTTGCGAAACTATCAAGCGCGGTTATTACTACAAGTTCATGATGAATTAGTCTTTGAAGTTCCCCCCCATGAGTGGGAAGAATTACAACCACAAATTAAATCCGTCATGGAAAAAGCAGTAAATTTAAGTGTGCCGTTGTTAGTAGAAGTCAGAGCAGGTGAAAACTGGATGGAAACAAAGTAAATTAATCTTAGTCACAGGATTAACCATTACTGTTTTTATCTACCACAATATGCCGATTTACGCACCGGATACAATTACTTTTGAAGGAGTAAGAGGCGATCGCTATTGGTTTTATGAGCCTTATCCTTATACTGGGGTAAGTGACATCGATGAACAATTAAGCGGCTTTCCTGTGGCGATATTTTTGCCACACCATCGCCCCAGACAGGACACACCCTTAGTCATAGGTTTACAAGGGATGTGTGCGCCCTATGGTTGGAATGCTTTTATTATCCCCACACTCACCCAAATGGGTATAGCAGTAGCTTTATTCGATACCCCCTTAGCCGGTGAACGGAGTTTAGTACGCACCTTTACAAGTCTGGCACAGCACGAGATTAAACCCTTACTTGACCAGGGAATTGCTTTCGATACAGCCATGCTGCTGTCGATATTTTGCAGCACAGCGAATGATATCGCTAGAGTCAGGGAATTTTGCGGCGATCGCTATGGACTTTGTGATTCTAGACTGGCATTATTTGGGGTGAGTATGGGTGTGTTGCTGTCCGCCTACGCTTTTACAGCCAATGGTTTAGGAGAGAGATTATTGGGAACTATTGGCCATGCGGATCTCAAATCCTTTGCTAAAAGTTGGGGGTATAACTTTCTACCAGATATCGCTGCGTCTCCTGTGGGTGGATTAGCAGAGTCAATTTTAGACCGATTGCAACCTGATTTAACACCTGTAATCAAACTTTTGCAACTAGCTAATAATCTCAAATATCAAGATGAATTTGCGTGGAAATGCAATCCCATGAACTATATTGCATCAGTCAAATTACCGCGTCGAGTACGTTTTTTAATTGGTGCTAACGACCCAATGGTAAATGTTAAAGATGCCCGTGCTTGCGCTCAAAACTTTCCCGATGGTGCTTGTTATGTCGTTCCTGGAATGGGACATGGGACTAGACAATGGGGTGCAACTTTTGTTGATCATGTGCGTTATTTTTTAGCCACACAATTGGAAGATTGGCGGGGGTGAAAATTCAATTCAATTCAATACTATAGTTTCTAGTCTCTCACCTCTAACGCTTACTGACTACGGCAAGCCTTGCGATCGCTATCATGTTCTGGATACTGCCAAGAATATGCAAAGTGGCTGACTCCCTTGAGTTTGGGGGCATATTGTCGCAATGCCTGCATTTGTGCTTCTAATGACGGACGATTACTGATCTCTCCTCCCCATTTGCCAGCTAAAGCCGGAATGATTTTTGTCCCTGGCTTGGCCAAACTCAATACCCGTTGCACTTGCTCCACAATACAGCTAACGTTACCGCAAGTTGCATAAGACATGGGATGCCACTGCAAGGAATTAGGGAACTGATCCCAAGGCTGCAAGCGGGAATCATATCCTTGTCCCACACTTTGATTGCCTTCTGGGAAAAATACCACCCCAGAGGGAATGCCTTGTTGTTTCGCTGGGTGACTGGCTAAGGCGACAAAATCTACAATCCCTTGCATAGCATGGGCTACAGCCAACAACCATAATTCCATTTGCAGTAGTGGTTGTCTATCGCTAGGTGACAGCAGGGATTTTTCTTGTGATGATGGAACACGTCCTTGCCATAGAGGTTCATTTTCTTGGGGATAGAGTTGATCAACTTCGCTAATATCTCCGGTTGTCACATATCCTTTGCCTAAAAAACGCCGAATCAACTCTAGTCCTTTGTTATTTTGGGCGCGACGAAATAATGCTTCTTGGGTAGCCTTGGTAAATAGCCATAAATCCGTCACTTTGGTAGCAATGGAATCACTACCTGCTTGGCGGGGATAACGAATATAGTCGAACAATACACCATCTGGGCGACGGCGTAAGACTTCTTGTACCATGCGGTAGTAGTCGCGTTTGGCTTGTTCGTTGTAGGGGTCGATAAATACTTGATTGCTATCATTGACGACATATAAGCTAGTTTGACCCTTACCGTTGCGAGCGATCGCCCCTTCTCTATCTCGTCGCAAGGCATAGCTATAGCCAAAATTAGCCGTGTACAACCAAGCATAAACTTTTAACCCCCGTTGTCTGGCTTTTTGAATGGCTGTAGCCAGCAAATCAACTTTTTCTGCTCCCGGATTGCGAATTACTGAAGGCCAAACTGTGGGGTTAGCGGCTGCGGGTAATAATACTCGTCCATCATAGAACACTTCTAAATAGACTTGGTTATAACCACCGTTGACAATCCGATCCATAATTTGGTCTATAGCCCCTGGCTTCAGATCGCAGGGATATAAACGTATCCAAAGGGCTTGGATGTTTGGCCAGGTGCGTTGGCGACACTGCTGTATTTCCTGAGCGTGTTTTTTAATTAACTGCTGATAGCGTGTTTGGGCATTTTTATTCCCCTTGAGTGCTAATAGGCGTAAGTTTTCTTTTGTTTTGACTGCTGTCTGTGATAATTGACAATGCGCTGTTAGTTGTGCCTGTACTGGTTGACTACTTAGGTACAGAAGCAATATACTGCTGCTGCATATAGCAGCGAACAGTCTTTGATAAAATAATTTCGCTCTGCCACGGTTCAAAGGAAAGTTAGACATAACTAACTAAAAAATAGAAGCAAGCAACAATTTACACCCATTCCCCTAAACTGGCGAATGTGTATTAAATGTTGTATTCCCAAAATAGGGGTTTTGCAGTCTACACGAGGAAAGACTGCTTCGCCCCCATGATGTGAATGAATGTTTATTTGTGAAGTTATTAAAGTTTTATTAAAGCTACTTCAGCCATAACATCCTACTAAGGGGATATTTGTGTGCTTTGTCACCTAATGATTAAGAGGACAGGGGGAGGTGGAGAATCTTGAGTATCTACCAATCACAGAAATTTGGGTGGGCGATCGCTAGTCTCTCTTCCTCATTTCCCCTTCTGCCCACATCCTGATGTCAAGTTGATTACTTAACTGTTTAAGCACCTCGTCTTAGTGCCGCTTCTACCTGATTAAACTCTTGCTCTAAGCGATTCTTGAGTTTTTCTGGTACAGGGCGATTCGGGTAAGAACTGTAGTGTCCGGCTAGGGAGTTAAGGGCGGTTCGCATGGTGGTAAAGGAACTGAGTCCGGAAACAGAGTTAACCCTTTGGTAACGAGCAGAAAAATCATTAATTTTTTGTCGGGCTTCTGCTTGGATTGCCGCTTTTTCTGGGGAATCTTGAGGTAATTCTATGGCTGTTCTCAAAATATTGACTACAGCCAACGTATCTTGGCGATAATCCCCTGTCAGGCTATCCAGGCTACCACAGCCCACTAAGCCAATCACTGCAACTAAAATTAAGGCAAGCAGACGCGACCAATAGCGATTCATAAGCATTATGTCAAACCTACGTAAATCAACGTCCATCCTATCTTGGATTGGTATCTTGGGGATCAAGTCAGTGCTGAGTGGTGAGAAGTCACTGCGTTGGGCAGCTATGCCGACTTGTAGCAAGTGGCGTTGGGGAGTGCTGAGTTGAGAGGGTTACAAAGTCAAGAATTATTTATGTTAAAAATAACAAACTTATCAAGATAAATTCACCTGCGAATTTATTCAAATTATTGTATTGTTTATAACAGAAAAAATCCAAAATTAAATTTTAAAGTAATACAGTTAAACTGGATATAAAAACTTATAAAATCAGGATTAAATGGCAGAGGGCAGTTAATTGGGTAAAGATGCAACCACCTAATTAAATATTTCTAGTATATAGCATCTATTTTTTTGATATGTAATTATAAATATGACTTTTTTTTAGATAATTATTGCATAAATTTTGATGTAATAATTCTGCAAACTCTTTACGATATGGGTGCTGTTGTTGTGTGATATCTTGTAAGGAGTGATTTTACTACCACGAAAAGATATGTAATTGCTCATGCAATCTTAGTAATAAAATTTGTCAGACAATCCCATCACCCATGAAGAAGAATCAGACAAAATAATGTTTCACTCTGTCAATACCCGACCTGAAAGTTTATGGCGACAAGTTTGGGGATTAGCTGCTTTACTAGCAGCGATCATCTTGAGTTGGATGTCCTATAATTTTTATCAGCCAATTATTTTACAAAAATTAGAATTTGTTGAACTAATAGGCTGGTTAGGAATATTACAAGGATTACTTGCAGCATTCATAGAACCGATGATTGGGGGACTATCAGATCGCATCCAACAGCGTTGGGGTAGCCGCTTACCAATGATTAGTGTGGGAGTAGTGCTAGCAGGTTTGATTTTTGTGAGTGTATCACTGTTAGTAGAGCAGAATTTGTCCACAGATATACGTTGGATTGTGCCAGTTTTAATGACTGCTTGGGTGATGACAATCATCATTTTTCGCAGCCCAGCGATCGCACTATTAACTCAATTAGTACCCACAACCGAATTACCCCAGGCTAATGCGTTGCTAGTGTTTGTCTTGGGAGCGATCAGGGCTACAGAGCCATTGTTGAACACTGTGCTGCATAGTATGGGTGCATCGCTGACTTTTCTATTAGGAGCGATCGCTTTAGTTTTAGGCGCATACATTTTGCGATCGTTGACTCCCAAAAATTCTTTCTACCCATCTAGATCAACTCATGATCAATCTGTGAATACTCCTGTAGAGATGTTGGTTGTAATATTTGTCATTGGTGTAGCTACAGGAGTAGAAGTAAATTTACTGTTATCTATATTTCCGCAACAATTGCAAACACAACTACCAAACTTGACAGTAGAATTTATTACTTCTGCCATCCTTTTAGTATCTGCGATCGCTTCGATTCCTTTAGGGGATTGGACAGATAAACGATGTGCTGATAAGTCGATTTTACTGGGTTTAGGAACTATGACAGCCTTGATGGGGTTGGCAGTATTGAACGACAGCCATACATTAGTCATTGGGTTTATATTGGCTTTTGGTATCAGCCTTGGCTTAGTTATTATCAGTATTCTTCCTGTGATATTAGCTAAATTTCACCCTAGTAATCTAGGTTTAGGTACAGGACTATATTTTGGTGGTACTGCTGGCGGTACAGCTTTAGTATCTTTACTCATTCAAGAGGTAGGAATTACATCAATAGCAGCATTTTTGTTAGCTGAAGTTGCTTTGATAGTTGTAGTTGTGTGTATTGTGATGAGTCGAAAATTGTGTATATTACATGATTAATTTTAGGATATTAGTGGGGTTTGAATGTGCTGTGATCGTGTAAATTACCTTGTAATAAATATACTTGACGACCATTTACAAAACAAATATCAAAATCTCACACCTCCTTCAAAATTGACTTCAAATATATCTCCATTCATCCCAATACGTGACTCCCAAAAAGAACTACTACCTGGGGTATCATGCTGAATTATCAAGCCATATGAAAAATTTATATCTCGGTTTTTTATACCTCGATCAATATTTCTAAAGTTCTGTAGATAAATTCCTAAAGACCAATGAGTATTTACTTGTTGAATACTTTCTAATGTGTAAAAAAACTGCTCTCCTATATCTAAAGAAGTGCTAAATTCTAAACCTGTATTGAATCCTAATTTACCCTGTAGAAATCCAGAAGGGATAAGACTGTATTGATCATCCATAAGCATAATAGCTGTGGATAGAGAATAATTTTTATTTCTATCTTGACTAGAAAAAAAGTAGCTCAAATTTAGATAAGCCGGATTTTGAAAATCAGCCGCACTATTCCAAGCAAATTGCAAGGATGGAATATTGGTAGTAATAGCTTGAGTTTCACCTTCTGCATCAATCTCTACATGAGTATCGACATAATTCAATGCTCCATTTGTATAAATACCTAGTGTTGGCTCTAAAAAACCAAAATTATTTGTTATATTAAGTGCGGTGTTTGCATTGAGGTTAAACCACATACCTAAATTAATACTGTAATTCCATCTGCCAGAAGAACCAGTCCATAAACCTTCTATAGCAGGTAAAGATAAGTATCCATCAAAAGTTTGTAAATAACTTATGAGTTGACTATCTTGACTTGATCCAAGGCAGTCAAATGCCATATTGAACGAAAGAATATCAATTGGAACTGATGTTATATCAAATGAACTCCAATTTTGAACATACTGCTCACCATTAAGTGTAATTAAATCCATCTGTGTATCTGATGAATGGTTAGATATTTGTTGTGCAGAAACAGGAGAGATAACAGATGTCAAACCACCAAAACTGTTATGAGAAACTTCATTTCTACAAGTACGTCTTTCATCTAAAAACTGAACTGCTCGTCGATGATTACCAGTACGTATTTGTAAAATACTGGAGCTATTGGGTGTAATTATACTAGGAAAGGATACTGTGCCAGAAATTTGTTCTAATCCACTGGTACGATTACCTAATAATAGGGTTCTATTTAGTGTTTGGTAAATTTGTCTTCTTTGCTCTGGTGTGGCTTTAGAGTATAAATTTGCCAAACTTTCTTGTCGGGAGAAACGTTCTTGAGCTTCCTCCAAACTTTGTGTTAAATTCGGAAAATCAATTAATCTAAAAATGCCTCCAACGAGCATTCCTAGCGTAGAATTTGCACTTTGTAATTCATCTATTCTTCTATCAGAAAATGTTAAAAATAAAGACATTCCTGGATTGACATAAATATTAGTGTAGGTTACTTTAGCTTCTGAAGAATCGTATTCTAATAAAGTTTGATTTTGAGGATAACTAAAATACAATCTATGCCAACTGTAGGTTTCAAGTTTTTGACTAACTTCTAAATTATTTTGTATTTCGCTTAAATCATCACCATATAAGGAATTTAAGTCATATAACTTACGTTGACTATCGGTAATAATAGGAGCAGCAGTAACACCTACTGGATTACTTGTTTCCTCTACAATTCCTTCAATAGCAAATTGGTTAATACTATCTGTTGATTCTTGGAAAGATTGGGGAAGAGAGAAAGCTGCTTCCATAGTCCCAATTGTTTGATCCAAACTAATTTTCTGTATGGTTTGAACATCTGTTGATTCTCCTTGATATAAAACTCCACTCTGCCAACCTCGGTTTACCACTACAATTCGATTGCCAGGTAATACCCAATAAAATTGGTCTGGTTGGGGAAAATCGGCAAATACAAATCGGTTAAATACAGAATATTCTGATGAGAACTTAATTGAAAATTCAATTTTGTTGGTGTTTTCTATGAAATTAAAATTGGCATTTTGGACAGTAAATTTGTCTTGATAATCAATACTCCAATAATATTTAAATTCATTATTAGTAATTGCGTTTAAAATAAATGGTGTTAAATTCTTGTGTTGCAGAATTAGCTTTCGATTCTGCTTCTTATGAATCTTTGATTGTATAGTCTTAGGTTCTTGTGTAATAATTGTAGGTTTTAAATTGTCTAAAAAAAGAAATAAATTATTTTCAGTTCTTGTTTCTATGATTGTGTTAACAAATTTGCTAGATTCTGGCAGTTTTAGGTCTGACTTTTTTTTAGCATTCGCTCTGCCTGCTATGAAATTATTGGTTAATATAAATATGAAGATAATAACTATATTAACAAGCCTGAGATAAGGAACTAATTTATTAATCATTTGAACCTATAATAACTAATTTAAATTAGTATTAATAATGTTCAGGTAATTACTATATATATTTCTGAAAAAAGTCAGGCTCTGACAATTAGGATAGAGCCTTAACTGATCGCTAAGATATCATGACAATCTTTTGTAAAGGTGTCAGGAAACTTCTTTAATTAATCGGCCATCCTCTATATGAATTATTCGATCAGATATATCTAAAATTCGACTATCATGAGTAACCATTAAGATGGAACAATTTTGTTCCTTAGCTAATTGCTGCATGAGGTTAACAATATCTCGCCCCGATTTACTGTCTAATGCAGCAGTAGGTTCATCAGCCAGAACTAATTTAGGATGTCTTACTAAAGCACGGGCAATTGCTACCCGTTGCTTTTGGCCTCCAGACAGTTCAGATGGATAATAATTCATTCGATTCCCTAATTTAACAGCATGGAGCATAGCTTCTGCTTTTCTACGAGCTTCCAATTTATCTATATTTTTGTCTAATTCCAGCGATATTTGAACATTTTGCCGAGATGTTAGGAAATTTAGTAAGTTATGCGATTGAAAAATATAGCCAATCTGACTACGTATTTGTACTAACTTTTCATTACTAGCCCCATAAAGCTCTTGATTGAGAAATTTTAGACTCCCCTTCTGTACAGAACGTAATCCACCAATTAAAGTCAGCAGGGTTGTTTTTCCTGAACCCGAAGGACCAGTCATGGTAACAATTTCTCCATATTTAATCGTGAGATTAATATCAAATAGAATTTGACTTTTCAATATTTGATTACCAAAGTAATGGTTAAGGTTTCTGATGCTAACAATAAAGTCTGTTGTGAGCATATTACACAAGAAATTAAGTTAAGTAAATGAGATTAAAAAAAGTTAGCTGGATCTACATTACGTAGTTTTTTTGTAGATATGAAACCAGATGCCAAGCACATTAAAATTATAAAGACTAATACTATACCTGCTTTATCTACACTCATACTAATCGGTAAATTAGTAGTATTTTTTGCTACATCATACAAACCTGTAGATATAGCAAAGCCAGGTATGTAACCAAAAAGTGCTAGGATTAAAGACTGTTGAAAAACTACAACTAAAAGATATTTATTTTTAAATCCCATTGCTTTGAGAGTTGCATACTCAGCTAAATGACTAGAGATATTACTATAAAGAATTTGATAGACTACGACTACACCAACAATAAATACCATAGTCACCATCAATTGAAACACAAATCCAATAGGCGCTCTGACCTGCCAATAGTTTTTTTCTAAATTAATAAAATCCTGATGCGTAATTGCTATTACGTCTTGAGGCAATTTAGCTGACAAATGAGCCAAAAATTCTTGGGTGTTAGTATTGGGTTTGAGTTTAATTAAGCCTATATCTACATTTTGTGCTGAACGATCTGGAAATATTTGGAAAAAAGTCGAGGCGCTAACAATTAAATTTCCATCCACCCCAAAAGATGGCCCTAGGCTAAATAATCCACCAACTTTTACTTTATGACCAATTGATGAAGTATAATTAAACATTTCAACTGTTACATCTCTTCCTTCCTCAAAATCTTGCACAATTGAACCAAAACCTGGTCTGGAATTTCTGTCAAATAAAACCATGTATGGTAGTTGTATTAAGCTGAGATTTTCCTGACTGATTGGTAATTTTAAACCTGTTCTAACTGGATTAACGCCTAAAACATATATTGGTAATTTCAATCCATTAATAGAATTTTCTAATTTAGCAAATTGCATATATAAAGGGGTAACTGATTCTATAGAATCAAACCCTAATATTTCATATAAATACCGATGTGAAAAGCTTTGATGTAATGTCAAAGATTGATATTGAGTGCTAATGATAAATAAATCGCCTTCGAGATTATGATGCAGCTGTGTAGCACTGGTATATAGAGCATCTTGGAAACCAATTTGTACAAACATTAATACTGCAATAAAAGCAATTCCCGTTAAGGCTACACAAAAGCGAACTTTTTGTCTAGCCAGTTGTAGCCAAGCTAAAGATATAGTTAAAATCATCTTAGAAACCCAAATATATTAAGATAATATTGCTGACTAAAATACTTGAACAATAGACACTAGACTTCACTAAAATCAGCACAAATTAAGCTCCTATCCTAATTAAAGCAAGACTGCTGATTGCAATGTAATAATCTTTATGCTGTAACTTAAACACGTAAATGCTATCTAGTAATAGTTAACTTTATTTTCCAATTAAAGTTAGTTATCTGTTAAATATTACAAGATTTTTTGTTTGATGTATTAACAAAACTTTCTTTGTAACTCTATATATCAATGCGTACCTGCACTTGTAAGTTAGTCAGAGCAGTAATTTGTTTGAGATCCTCCATATTATTGATCCGAATTTTGACCTCAACTATTTTGTTATCTGTGTCAGCTTGTAAATTATTGAAAATATTTTGTTTGCCGACTTGTAAACCAATATCTGTAACTGTTCCGTGCAGTTCCTTTGGTAACGCATCGCTAGTAATAACGGCTGACTGACCTAGACGTACTTTTTTAATATTGGTTTCATAAATTTCTGCTACTACATACATCTGCTGTGTACGACCTAAGTCTGCTATTCCTGTAGCACTGACAATTTCTCCAGGACGAGTATTAATTTTCAGGATTTGTCCAGATATAGGCGATCGCACAGAACTTAGTTCCAACTCTGCCTGAGCCTGTTTCACTGAAGCTTTTGCACTCTCGACATTAGCTTGCGCTACTTGCACATCAGTAGGACGAACTTCTGTAATACTCTTAAACTTGGCTTTGGCCTCCATTAGCTGCTTTTGAATGTTTTCTATAATCCGCTTATGATCAGCTTTAGCTTCTTTGTACTGTTGTTGAATAATTTCGACACGTAAATTCTTCGCTTCTGAATCAGAAGCTGAAATCGCACCTATTTTGTATAACTGTTGATATCGCTGATTTTCGCTTTCCACATTACGTAACTCAGCTTTTAGACGAGTAATTGTGGCTTTTTGTACAGAAATCGCTCCATCCAAATCAGCTTCCAGGCGAGCAATGATTGCTTTCTGTGCAGAGATATCTCCAGTTTTTGCACCAGCTTTCACTTGATTAAGAGTAGCTTGAGCAACTAGGACTTGTTTTTGTGCTTTTTCTAAGGCTGCAAGACGAGGATAATAACTATCAAGAATAGCAACTGTTTGTCCCTGACGTACCGAACTTCCTTGATTGACAAGGAGCTTTGCTACTCGAACACCTCCTTGAGAATTAGGAGCAGATAAACGAATAACTTTTCCTTCCGGTTCTAGATATCCTAAAGCTGTAACAGCAGTGATAACAGGAGAAGTGCTGCGTGTTGGTGAGTCCAATTGAGATTTCAACTGATATTGTGAAAAGCTGTAGACGGAAATTATACTAGCAATTACAGCAGTAGAGGCTGTCAACATGATCGACCACCAACCGTTAGGTTTTGTCAACGGCTGCCTTTGTTTATATACCATAATTATTTCATTCCAGTTTGTGAATACTATAAATGGATCAAAACAGTAGAAAGCTTGTGCAGATATCTATGCCATCTGCTTAATTAATTCAATCTACAGAAGCCAACTTAGAACAGTTGGTTCTGATTGAGGTAACACTATTACCAGATTGATAGTCGTTCTGGAGAAGTCAATAGTAAAGAGCTTGTTGCCACTGACAGAGAGCATACTCAAGCTATTTGAAATGGTATTTATACCATCCTGAATATTAGTTAAATCGACAATAGTAGCACCCCCTAATACAGTCTCTGCTTGCACTGGAAGTATCTCATTTAGCAAAGCCTTGACATCAATTGCAGGTGAGTCAGGAGTAATTGTTTTAGCCATTATTTTTTCTCTAAATAAGGAGCAAATTGAATTCTATTTCAGATAATTGTATGCTTATTAAGCATTAGCTAAATATCACTATCATGAATCAATGCGGGATTGGAGACTAAATCTCACGAAAGAAAATGACAAAATAGAGATGATTACTAAGATATGTACAAAAGCAAAATATGATGCGTTGTAATTTTTTATCAACTAGATTGTTGATGATATGTACTGAGTAAGTTTCATACATTACAACTTG
This sequence comes from Nostoc sp. PCC 7524, assembly GCF_000316645.1. NCBI lineage: Bacteria > Bacillati > Cyanobacteriota > Cyanophyceae > Nostocales > Nostocaceae > Nostoc > Nostoc sp. PCC 7524. Next base: position 601,669 of record NC_019684.1, on the reverse strand, counting down.
TTTTTATCTATAATTATCTGTCGAAGCTAAGGAATCACCTTATCCAATGAACACCTTGGTTGTGGTGTGTTAAGAATGATTATATGGAAAAGCTTTTTAGGAATCACTTCCGAAAGCTGTAATGTTTGCAATAGATTTACCCCATTGCACTTGCACTTAACAACAGCGATCGCTCCAAGCAATCCAATTTGATTTCTGTATCCCTTATGGGAGGCGTAGCCAATTTACTTATGTAGTTATTTGACTGGTTTATTTTAGATAAAACCTGCTAATTTGACAATCTTTTTTATGGACAAAAAAATTGTTTTATGTCTTAAAAATATCGTAAAATAATGGTTGCACAATGGAGTTTCATATATAATAACCTTGTAAGCAAGTTAATTAATACAATAAATTAAAGGTCAATTTTGAGTGAAGGTTTTTTATATATTTGGGTTTACGCAATTCATGACAACTACTTACTTGTGAGGAAATAAAATGATGACTAAAATTGTCCTTTCCAGTTTACATCTTAGTCCTATAAAGACATTTATGTACGATTTGACTACAGGGGAAGTAGATACTATAACAGGAGGTGGTTATCCCTCCAGATTTTATATTAATAATGTTACTGATGAGGTGAGTATCAAGAATTTAGGAGGAGATAATACAATTGAAGCTGGTGGTATATATTCTGTCAGCAACCACGATAATAAAATCAATACAATAGACTATTCAAGGTCAATCCATAACAGATTTATTTAGTAGATTGTAGAAATTATTGAGAATTGAAACTAGAAAATTATTGATAGGACTGATGATAATAAGTGTAGCAGAGTATTTAGCGAAAATACTCTCTAACTTAAGATTTATTGTGTTTCGGTGTACGCAATTCATGACAGCTACTTACTTCGGAGGAACTAAAATCATGGCTAAAATTGTAATTACTGGTTTATATATTAATCCTATAAAGACATTTATCTACAATCTAACTTCAGAGGAAGCAGAGACTATAGCAGGAGGTGGTTATCCCTACGGATTTTATATTAATAACATTACTGATAGTGTAAATATCAAGAATTCAGGAGGAGATAATACAATTGAAGCTGGTGGTGCATATTCGGTTAGCTATCACGATAATAAAATTAATACAATAGACTATTCAAGGTCAATCTATAATACATTTATTTATTAGTTTCGACACTTGTTGAGACTTGAAAGTAAAAACTTGCTCATAGAGCTTACGATAGTTAGCGTAACAGAGTAGTTATTAAATTACTCCATTTAATAAATGTAGGAAATCTGGGAAATTTACCTGCATTATATCAGCACAATTGTTGTTCAAACATTACATCTCAGCCAAAATGTTGTAAGCCATTTCAGCTAACAACTGAAATGTCCTAAATCACAAACCTAACCACTCAAGTAGGACAATGGATCAAATAGTAAGTTCTCAATTATATGTTCATAATATAGGGTTGTTGATACACGAACTACCTTCATTTCAAGCTGAAACTGTATCGGGAGGGTATATGTACGTTCATGTAACCAATATTAGTGGTGGTATAAATGGTACTGAGAATACCTACTATACTGGTTCTTACTCGTTCAATTTCCACGATAACAAAATTTATACCATAGATTATTCAAGGTCTATTTATAACTGGTTCTACCTTTAGATTTTTACCTTTACCAAGGTAATCTACTTCCATCCCATGAGAAAAATGTACCGCTATCAACTTTTTGAAGTTGTTCGATAACAGCGAGTAATTGGGTAACGGTGCGTTCAACTGAAAATAGTTTTTCCGCAGATACATTTTTTTGAAATGGCCGAGAAAGTTGTGTATCAGTTGTACCGGGATGTAAAGTTACAACTACTGTATTAGGACAACTTCTACCATACTCAATCGCCACATTTCGCATAAACATATTGAGTGCAGTTTTAGAAGCACGATAGCCATACCATCCACCAAGTTGGTTATCGCCAATACTGGCTAATTTAGCTGATATGGTAGCGAAAACAGCAGACTCATGATGGCGAAACAACGGTACAAGATGTTTAGCTAACAGTACAGCACCAATACTGTTTACTTGGAAGTAACGTAATAAATTATCGGCATTTATTTGTCTTAAACTTTTTTCAGGTTGTAAATCACTGTCGTGTAGCAATCCCACGCAGTTAATTACTAAATGTAATTTATCGGTTTGAGTGCTTATTTTTTGTATAGTTTCAGCAATTTGTAATTCATCAGTAATATCTAACATTAAACAAGTTAGACGGTTAGAATATTGATTAGCTAAAGTTAGCAACTCAGCAGATGATTTTGGTTGTCGATAGGTTGCATAAATTTTGCTGATTCTGTCATCTTGGAGCAATTTTTTCACAAAACCTAAACCAATGCCTTGGCTAGCTCCTACAATTAATGTATTGGCATGATTCAATTCATCAATAAAAGACATATTAATACTGTGTTAGTTATATTATTTACCGATGCAAAATCTACTAAAAATTTTATCAAGTACAGATTCACTCACTTCTTCCCCAGTGATTTCTCCGAGTGCTTGAATTGCGCCTCTTAAGTCAATTGTCCAAAAATCAAGGGGTAATTGTTGGGCAATTGTTGCTTGTACTTGTGCTAAAGAAACTTTAGCCTGCGTGAGTGCAGCCGCTTGTCTTTGATTAATAGCTAAATCCATATCAGCAGCTTGTACTTTTCCTGCTTGGACTATCTCTAAAATTGCAGTTTCTAAGGCATCAATACCTTGATTTTGGGCGGCTGCTGTGTGAACAATATGGCTTATATGATGGGGATATTCTAAAGCATGAATGCGTTGCTTTTCTACTAAATCAATTTTATTAATTACGAGAATTAACGGACGGTGTTGCACCTGTTCATAGATTTGTCGATCGCCATCTGTCCAACCTGTGGCAGCATCGATGGTAAACAAGACTAAATCTGCTGTGTTAGCAGCATGACGCGATCGCTCCACACCAATTTTTTCTACTTGGTCTGTTGTGTCCCGAATGCCTGCTGTATCTAGCACTTGTACAGGAATTCCCCCCACGACTAACTGAGACTCGACAACATCGCGGGTTGTCCCAGGTAAGTCAGTCACGATCGCGCGATCGCTCTGACTCCAAGCATTCAACAAGCTAGACTTGCCGACATTTGGCCGACCGACAATTGCCACCTTTAAACCTGTACGCAGCAGTTCACCTTTATCTTTAGTTGCCAGTAACTTGCTGATTTCTCCGGCAATGCTGTCAATATCTGATATTATCTGTTTATCATCCAACGGAGGTAAGTCTTCCTCAAAATCGATCCGAGCTTCAATTTCTGCCAAAATATCCAAACAGTTGGCGCGTAACTGACGGATGGGATGGGCTAATTTTCCCTGTAACCCAGCTAAAGCTGTTTGAGCAGCTTGGGGTGATTTGGCTCCAACTAAATCCGCGATACTTTCCGCTTGAGTTAAATCTAATCGTCCATTTAAAAAGGCACGGAGAGTAAACTCTCCCGGTTGCGCCAACCTTGCGCCATGTTCCAGACACAATTGTAATACCTGTTGCACTGCCATAATTCCACCATGACAGTGAAATTCCACCACATCCTCACGGGTATAAGAACGGGGTGCTTTCATGATGAGTAACAAAGCTTCATCTACCAACTGGCGTGTTTGGGGATGATGGATGTAACCATAAAGAATGCGGTGGCTTTCCCAAACTTGCTTGCCTGGAGCATCAAACAAAGTTTGAGCAATCCCCATTGCGTGACAACCAGAAACCCTGACAATACCTACACTACCCTGTTGGGGGACAACAGCAGTAGCGATCGCGGCAATAGTTCCAGTTGTAGCCAACAGTTGCGACATGAGCTATCTTTTGAGCCAGAGATTGCATATATATAGATAGGGTAACAGGGATTGGGGATTGGGGACTGGGGAGATGAGGGAGATGGGGGAGAAAAAACTATTGCCTATTGCCTATTGCCTATTGCCTATTGCCTATTGCCTATTGCCTATTGCCTATTAGCCATTGCCTATTCACTCTTGTTCTAAAATGGTAAGTATTTAGACCAATTTGTAAACAACTAGCAAGGTAAAATTTACCTTCAGGGTAGAAAAAAGCCCGATTTAGAGAGGAATTGACTGTGGAGCAGAAAATTAACTGCGCTCAAGCCTGCGTCAACGGTTGCGTTTTAGGCGATAAATGCCCAAACATTGAGTTTAGAGAGGCTGCCTCAAAATTCATTGCTGAGACTTCTTTAGACCAAATGTTAGCCATCGCAGAAGAACGTCTGCGAAAAAAAATGATGGAACCGCCAAAATGGGTTTTACCAGAAGATAGCTAAATAGCATCTGGATCTATACCTAATTCTCGCAGCTTCGCCTCCAAGCGATCGCTGCGTAGTTTTTCTTGTTCAGCACGCTGCTTTTCCTGTTCAGCACGCTGCTTTTCCTGTTCAGCACGCTGCTTTTCTTGTTCAGCACGCTGTTTTTCCTGTTCAACAAGCTGTTGTGCTTCTTCAGCACGCTGTTTTACTTCTTCAACGCGCTGTATCTGCTGCCGTGCAACTTCGTCAGGTGTGGGTACAAGTTCCCCGTCAGCAGTGTAAAAGCGTAAACTTTGCTGCTCAACCCCTAAATATAGCTCTAACTGCTGACTCCATAATCTACCTTGGGGATTTGGTGCTATTGGCTCGTATTTACCAGCCAGTAAAACGAAGCCAGCAAATTCTAAGTTATTGGGATCAAACCAAAAGTATTCAGGTGTGCGAAATATATCTTGGTAAATTTGTTTTTTTAAGCCTTTGTCTGTAGCTGAAGTTGAATCTGATAGTAGTTCGATAATGACGTTGGGATACTTACCTTCTTCTTCCCAGACAACCCAACTTTTACGCGGTTTGCGTTCCGTTCCCAGCACGACAAAAAAATCCGGGCCGCGAAAATGTTCAGATTTCAACTGTTTTGGACTGTAAAAAATCGTCAGATTACCCGCAGCAAAAAAATCATTGCGTTCTTGCCACCACCATTCTAAGCAGGTTAATAACAGGATTATTTGCTGTAAATGTAGATAACTTTCCAAAGGCGGCTCGTCACTGTATAAATCCCCTGGAGGAAAGATAACATATTCTGGGTTTGTTAAATCTTTAGCTACAGACATGGCAGCAAATCTCTCAGTCCTATAAGTTTAGCCTAGCAAAAATGGGGATGGGGGATTGGGGATTGGGGATTGGGAATTGGGGATTGGGGATTGGGGATTGGGTAAAAATTCTAGCTTTTCTACCTTATCTCCCCTCACTCCCACCCTGCGGGTAGGCTTACGCCATCGTAAGACAAGCTGATGCTACATCCTCCTCTGCTCCTCTGCTCCTCTGCTCCTCTGTCCCCTACTCCCCACTCCCTACTCCCCACTCCCTTCATTAATCACAATCGAAAGAGCTATTTGATAAACTTGGCGACGGTTCAGGGCAGTATATTTGGTTAATTGTCGGCTAGCTTGCGATCGCGATACACCTTGACGAATTAATTGTTCTAATTCGTCCTTCAATTGTGCTTCTGTGAGTAGTGGTTGGCTGGGTGGGTTCCCTGCTATCACTAGGGTATATTCCCCTTGGGGTTCCCGTTGTTGATAGTAGGCGATCGCATCCCCAATACTACCTCGCCAAAATTCCTCATACAATTTAGTTAACTCCCGTGCCAGGACAATTTGGCGATCGCTTCCCCAAATCTCTGCTAAATCTTGTAAAGTATCCCGCAAACGGTGGGGTGATTCGTAGAAAATTATAGTGCGGGATTCTGTCTGTAAAGTCTCTAAATATTCTCGCCGTTGCTGACTTTTCGCAGGTAAAAAACCCTCAAACACAAACTTATCTGTTGGCAAACCCGCCGCACTCAACGCTGTAATCGCTGCACTTGCACCAGGGATAGGAACTACAGAAATCTTTGCCTCAATGCAAGCCTGCACCAATTCATACCCTGGATCAGAAATTCCTGGCATCCCCGCATCACTAACTAGAGCGATCGCTTTGCCACTGTGCAGATGCTCTAATAATTCTGGGATACGACTACTCTGATTATGCTCGTGATAGCTTATCTGTGGTGTTTTCACCTGTAAATGTTGTAGCAGTTTCCCCGTATGGCGCGTATCTTCCGCAGCAATCAAATCCACATTCTGCAAAATCCGCACCGCCCTAAAGGTGATATCTTCTAAGTTACCAATGGGTGTACCAACTATATATAGTGTTGCTGGTTTGGGATCTGTCTGCATGAGGGATTGGGGACTGGGGACTGGGAAAGCAGGGGAAGCAGGGGAAGCAGGGGAGAATAACTATTGCCTATTGCCTATTGCCTATTGCCTATTACCTATTACCTAATGATCAATCACTGTTTATTCATCGGTTTAATCACTTTAGACTTAATTTATTTAGCGGAATCTGCCCCGCAAACTAATCAAAAGTTAGTTGCATCTGACTACACTGTAGCAGCAGGCGGCCCGGCTACTAATGCGGCTGTAACTTTTAGTTATTTCGGTAATCAAGCTACAGTTTTAGGTGTGTTGGGTTCACACCCGATGACGCAGTTAATTCGGGGGGATTTAACTAAATATAATGTAGCGATCGCTGATCTGGAACCCAGTATCAATACACCTCCACCTGTATCTTCAATTATTGTCACCCAAACCACCGGGGAACGGGCGGTCATTTCCATCAACGCTGTCAAAACTCAAGCCAATAGCACCTCTATTCCACCAGATATCTTAGATAATATAGATATCATCTTGATAGATGGACATCAAATGGCCGTAGGATATGCGATCGCCCAAATGGCCAAGGCTCATCATCTCCCTATCGTCATTGATGGTGGTAGTTGGAAACCAGGATTTGAGCAAGTCTTGCCATTAGTAGATTACGCCATTTGTTCAGCTAACTTTCACCCCCCCAACTGTCACTCCGAGTCTGAAGTTTTCGCCTATCTCCACGCCTTGAGAATTCCCCACATCGCCATTACCCACGGAGAACAGCCAATTGCCTACTCAAGTCATGGTCAATCTGGCGCGATCGCTGTACCTCCTATCCAGGCAGTTGATACACTAGGGGCTGGAGATATTTTTCACGGTGCTTTTTGCCACTATATTTTACAAGCTAGCTTTAGTGATGCCCTGGAACAAGCCGCGAAAGTTGCTGCCAGAGCTTGTAAATATTTTGGTACGCGTCGCTGGATGGATTTAAGGACACAGTAAATAGCATGAAAGATTTACAAGAAATACTGGCGATCGCCCGTGCAGTCGGTTGGGGAGCAGCAGACATACTACAATCTTACTATCACGGTACAGCCAAAGATCCCAACCTTGACGTACAGTACAAACAGAATGAGCCTGTCACCGTTGCGGATGTAGCCACCAGTCAATACATATTACAGAAACTACAAGCCGCCTTGGGGCTAGAAGATTTTGCATATATCAGCGAAGAAACCTATAAAACCCAAATCGATCTAGAAAATGCACAGCCTACACCTGCTTGGGTATGGGTGATTGATCCTTTAGATGGGACACGGGACTTTATCGACAAAACTGGGGACTATGCCATTCACATTGCTTTAGTCCATGAACATAGGCCAGTCCTAGCCGTAGTAGTAGTGCCAGAAAAAGACAAGTTATATTACGCTACCAAAGGCGGAGGTACATTTGCAGAAACCCGCAATGGTGCTGTTATACCTGTGCAACTATCATCAAATTACCACAACCAAAATTTGGAGAATTTAACTGTAGTTGTGAGTCGTTCTCACCGTAATCACAGATTAGATTATCTCTTGCAAAATTTACCCTTTGGCAATCAAAAAGCCGTGGGCAGCGTCGGTTGTAAAATTGTCACAATTCTGGAACAACAAGCAGACATTTACATTTCCCTTTCTGGAAAGTCTGCCCCCAAAGATTGGGACATAGCAGCACCAGAACTAATTTTGCTCGAAGCTGGTGGCAATTTTACCCATTTCAATGGTAATTTATTACAATACAACACTGGTGATATCAATCAGTGGGGTGATTTACTAGCTAGCAATAGTCAACATCACGACATCTTGTGTCAACAAGCAGCCAGAATATTAGCTCAGTTAGCAAATGGCTAAATTTAGGGCAATTGGTATGTCAACACACTGTCCTAAGATTTTTGCGCCAAGATACTAATCTAAAAGAGCTAATATTGAATCATCGTGCTATGCTGGTGGATATAAGAATTATTTTCGGTTGAGTAACTCCTTTTGATTTCTAAAAAGCGTCTCTCCGAATTTAACTCTCTACACTTGTTCAATTCGGAGACATTGTATGTCAATTTACATCGGTAACTTGTCTTATCAAGTTACAGAGGAAGACCTGAAGCGTGCCTTCGCAGAGTATGGGAAGGTTAATCGTGTACAGCTACCCACTGATCGGGAAACTGGTCGTCCTCGTGGTTTTGCCTTTGTAGAAATGGAAACAGAGGCTGAAGAAACCGCCGCCATTGAAGCCCTTGATGGTGCTGAATGGATGGGGCGGGATCTTAAGGTGAACAAGGCTAAACCCCGTGAAGAAAGAAGTTCTTCTCGTAGTGGTGGCTGGGGTAACAACAACCGCAGCAATCGGCGCTACTAAAGCTTCCAGAACAGAAACTCCAGAGTCTCCAGCAGATAAAGCCAAAGGCTCGACTCTGCTGGAATATTTTTTTGTCTCCAGTCTTCAACGATTCATCCACATCAAGGAGGAATGAGAATGACACAAGTAGTTTTAGGGGAGAACGAAGGGATTGAGTCAGCATTACGAAGATTTAAACGGGAAGTTTCCAAAGCGGGAATTTTCCAAGATATGAGAAAGAAACGTCACTTTGAAACACCCTTAGAAAAAGAAAAGCGCAAAGCAATTGCTAGACACAAGCAAAACCATAGAAACCGCTCTCGCTACAGATAAGCTACACATCATTTGACAAGCATCAACTAGCTTAAATATATATCTAGTAGTAACGCTCTCTTTAATTGAGAGCGTTACTGGCGTTAATAGCGTTAATGTAAATATTACAAAATATCAACTCGATTAAATTATTCTTGTCGTTAAAGGTTTGTAGTAAGGACTTCAGTCCTTCTGTTAGGACTAAAGTCCTTACTACGAACTCGATGCAATCTTTTTATTTGGGTTTTTCAGAAAATGTTACGTGTTTATCATCTTCTCATTGCTGCTGTTTTATTAGTTTTAATCCCAGTAGGGGCTAAATTTGTTTTACCCCAATTGTCTAGAGAGCAAGTAACACCATCCAATAATCTACCAACGCCTACTCCCACAGCTACACCTCCCACTACTCCCCCAAGTAATCCCAATACCAGAGCAGAAAATACTTGGCAAAAACTGTTAGGTAAAACTTCATCTCCCAATGGCTGGGAAGTTTTACCTTGTAAAGATAATGTTTCTTTGTTATGTGTTTCAGCCAATGGGAAACTGTTGGGTACAGTGGAAATGGGAATTTACCCAGTAACAAACAATCCAGATTTCCAAAAGCACTTAACAGAAGTTGGTATTCCTTTCGGTTCTCCGGTAGATCTCCAAAATCCTGAGTACCAAAATAAAGTCATCAAAGCTTTGCAAGCTTGGGTTGCAGACTTATACTCTACTATCACCAAAGATCGTCAAGCCGCCAAAGCTGAGAAAATTATTCTTTCTACTTATCCACCCCAACAGACAACAATTGGTGAACTACCTGCTCTCCGCTATGGTTTCGTAGGTATCAAACCCGATGGGGGAGTACAAGAGCAACAGATTGGCCATGTCACCTACGATGGTAAGCAACTGTACGTCATTACCACATCTTTTGATCCAGGTTCAGTGACAGGTAGCTTTGACAAGCTGGAAAATTTAGCGATCTTTCAACCTTATTTTTATGCGATCGCTGAAAATTTGAACTTGCCCACACAAAAGGGATCTTCACAACCTTAGTCAACGCTTTCACAAACATATAGTACATAGAAATTGCTCTCAATCCCAGAGATACCTACCAAATCTGGGAAAATTTGCCTTGCTTAGGTATAAACTAATCAACAACCTAATATTTGCTGGTCTGTAAACTTCAGCACATATAAATTCAATTGCAAAAAATACTACGCAGTTCAGCGTAAATAAATAAATACCTTCTCGTCTAACTATTTATTATCAAATGTTTTGTTAATTTTCATCCATCTTTTAGAGTATTTTCACGCAGATTTATGACTAATTTCTAACTTAGTATAATTTATTACTATTAAAAGTTTGCAGGAATTCGCATCTATCCTGAGCTGGAAAATAGTGTAGATAATGGCATAGTTTCTGTATGCTTAGTTACCAGACAACTTATCGAAGGCTTTGTAAGCCAATAATTATGTCATGATTACATAACATTAATGTAAAGCTACTGTTACATTTAGTTATATTAGCTACAATAAATACTCAATTATCAGAAAACTAAGTAATAATACGCAAGCAACCTCAAACTAAAGGGTTTCTTAAGGTTTGAGGTGATCAAAATATGTTTATTCTAAAAAGAAAATCAAACGCTACGAAAATACACTTAAGAAACTTCTTGCAAATTAGTATTTTTTAATACTTTGTATAATTATTGTTTTAAATAACTAAATAGTTAAATAAAATTACAGTTACCTTTTTAACAAAAATATAAAAAAATACTTAAGTAGGTTCACTTAAGTAATAGGAATAAAACCTAATTCCAAACAAACTATGTGAGGCAGTAAAACACTACTTAACATAGCTGATTGAAGCAGTAGCATTTTCTTTTGCTCTCCTGATTCAAAGAAAACTACATTTTGAATAAATGGCTTGTTATCGGCAATTTAGCTCACACTAAATTATTAAAGGATTGGGTAATTAAAATGAAAGAAGTTCTAGCATTAGTTGAACAAAGAAAGCAAGAATTCGCTAAGTTACCATTATTTGAGTTCTTGCAAGATACAACCATAGATCCAATGCAAAGACTTGCTTGGGTTCCCTGTGTAGCTCCCTTTGCAATGGGATTTGGAGAATTGAATAAATATGATCTGCGAAAAGAACCAACCAATGATCCTATTCAAGCAATAATTAACAAGCACACCTATGAAGATGATCATCACTGGGCATGGTTTTTAGAAGACCTGGAAAAATTAGGTTTGAATTATTCCATGAAATTTAGTGAAGCCATGAGATTTTTCTGGGGTGAAGAAACAAGGAAAACACGTCAAGTATGTCATCAGATTGCACTATACGCTTTTCAAGCAGAACCTGTGGTTGTACTGGCAGCACTTGAGGCAATAGAAGCAACTGGAAATGTAGCATTATCTTGCACTGCAAAAGTATCAGCAGAACTGCAAGAAATTACTGATAAAAGTTATCGTTATTTCGGTGCATATCATTTGCGTGTAGAAACTGGCCACACTACTGGAACACAGGGTATAGAGGAGTTTATTGCCAATATAAATCTAACTGAAGAACAAAACGCTAAAGCACTTGAAATAGTAGAGAAAGTATTTGAAGTGTTCACAGAAGCTATGCAAGAAATGATGAATTATGCAGAGAAATGCTCTATTACTCAACCTTTGATAGCACAATCAGTAGGCTAATACCATTTCTATGTGAATCAACAGTATATTTTACCCCTCTTTTGCTAAGGGGGGTAAAATAAAGCCCATTTCTCTAGATAATTGCTAAGACGTTCAACTTGTTAGAAATACTACATTCACCTCAAATTATGGCAAGCATAAATTTAGTGGCACAGTTAGAATATCTGATTATTGGTGCGGGTCCGGCTGGATTACAACTGGGCTATTACCTGGAAAAAGCTAATCACAATTACATGATTTTAGAAGCAGGCGATAGTCCAGGAACTTTTTTCAAAAAATTTCCTCGCCATCAAAAACTAATTTCAATTAATAAGGTTTATACCGGCTATTCTGATCCAGAAATAAATTTGAGATGGGACTGGAATTCTCTACTAAATGATAGTCAAGAGATGCAGTTTAAAAATTACAGTAAAGAGTATTTCCCGCATACAGATGCTTTAGTAAATTACCTGGGCGATTTTGCTGAACATTTTCATCTCAATATTAAATATGGTTCCAGAGTCGTCAAGATTAGCAAAGGAGATAAATTCTTTGTTGTAGACAGCAATGATAACGTTTATTGTGCAGAACGGCTGATCATTGCCACAGGAATTTCTCAGCCATACATACCATCAATACCAGGTATAGAACTCGCAGAAAACTACGCAGATGTATCCATCAATCCTGAAGATTTTATTAATCAAAAAGTCTTAATTATTGGTAAAGGAAATTCTGGGTTTGAAACTGCTGATAATCTGATGGGAACGGCAGCATTAATACATATAGCTAGCCCCCACTCTGTAAAAATGGCTTGGAAGACAAAGTATGTTGGCAATTTAAGAGCAGTTAATAATAACCTCTTGGATACATATCAGCTAAAATCTCAAAATCTTATTTTAGATGCTACTATCAATAAGATAGAGCATCTAAATGGTAAATTTATAGTTTCTGTTTCTTACACAAATGTAAATGAAGATGAAGACCTTGTTTATGATCGTGTAATTGTATGTACAGGCTTTAAATTTAATGATTCTATCTTTGATGAATCATGTAAACCTCAGCTAGCCATTAATAGACGCTTTCCTGCTCAGACAAGTACATGGGAATCAACCAATATCAAAGATTTGTATTTTGCTGGTGTGCTGATGCACATGAGAGATTATCAGAAAAAGCAATCTGGATTTATTCATGGTTTTCGTTACAATATTAGAGCATTACACCAAATATTAGAGTACAAATATCATCATCAAGAGCTACCTAATCAGCTAATTGATGCTAACCCCGAAAGTTTAACCAAGGCTATTATTAACAGGGTAAATATCAGTTCAGGATTGTGGCAACAAACTGGCTTTTTATGTGATCTAGTTGTGATTGCTGAAGAAGGTACAATAGCCCATTACTATGAAGATATACCAGTAGATTATGTGCATGAAAGCAATTTAGGTCAGTACGCACACTACTATACAATTACTTTAGAATTTGGGTTGGATATCATAAATGCTAGTCCTGATCCATTTGCACTTGAGCGTGTCCATAAAGATGATGTCGAAAATGCAGAACAAAGTCCTAGCCTGCATCCCATAATTCGCCGTTTTTGTGGTGCAAATTTGATTTGTGAACATCATGTTATTGAGGATATAGCTAGTGAATGGTTGGAAGATGTGCATATTAAGCCTTTGCTACAATTCTTGCATAATCAGCTTGTAAGGCAGATGTCTTTGGCTACAGTAGCATAGTAGAGTATATTACTGAATATACAGAGATATAGAGTTACCTGCTCAAATGTTAATTGCTCGAATAGTTGTTGTATGCGAGTTCTTGACACTCCCCCGTTTATAAAACGGGGGATTCTTGGGTCAAAAGGGAGCTATTGCTTAACCCCTCGCCAAGCATCTTGACCCTTCGGGTTCGCAGTTGATATGAGCAGGAGCTTGGTCTATTTGTAAAATTGCTCTTCACCTAATTGCTGAGATAACCAGTCTAAAAACTTAAATTGGGATGAGTTCTGAACACGGAATTTCGGGTTCTCAGCTTGACGGCTCTAGTTCTAAGCACGAAGTTTCGAGTTCCGAACACGATGATTTGACTTCCGAACACGGAATTTCGAGTTCTCAGCTTGACGGTTCTAGTTCTAAGCACGAAGTTTCGAGTTCTGAACACGATGATTTGACTTCCGAACACGGAATTTTGAGTTCTGAGCTTGAACCGTCGTGTTTTTATCTCCTATTGTTGACTAAATATCCTCAACCAACAACATCCGCGCCTCAATTGCGTCCCAGATTTGGGGAGACACCCGCACGGCTGCTTGCTTGCGCTTGATTATGAGATTATTTGCGTAAGAGAAGGTTAGTGTAGGTAGTTCACGGGAACGCCTACGGCATATGCGTGTAACCAAAATCAACTTAACCATCTCTGCAAGCAATATTTCTTTAACCGCAGCTTAACAGAGCGTTAAACTACTTCTTGAACTATCTGAGACAGAAAGACGGTAGTATTTATAACGTCTGCTCTTGGTTTTGACATGACTGCTCTGTCCCTTTTGGCATAGACATTAACCAAAACCTGAAAGCCATCTGAAGTTGAAATTTTCCTCACCATCTGGATTCGATGAATTATTGGCTCATGAAGTCAGAACCAGAAGTCTATAGCATTGCTGACTTACAACAGCAGCATCAAACTATCTGGGATGGCGTTCGCAACTATCAAGCTCGCAATTATCTGCGTCAAATGCAAGTAGGAGACTTAGCTTTTTTCTACCACTCCAACGCCAACCCTCCCGGTATTGTGGGGTTAATGCGTGTAGTGAACACAGATATTGCTGATCCTACTCAATTTGAAGCCAGCAGTAAATATTATGACCCCAAATCAACGCCTGAATCGCCGCGTTGGCAAACCGTTGTCGTGGAATTTGTAGAAGCTTTTCTCCAGCCTATCTTACTACCAACACTCAAAGAAAAGTTTACCGCCGAGGAACTCATGGTAGTACGACAAGGTAATCGCTTATCAGTAATACCCGTTCCTGAAGCAGTCGCTGAAAAAATTCAGGCACTCAAAATTTCTTAACTTTAACAAACTTAGTAATTACCTATAAACTAAATACAACTAAAGGTATATGCCCTAGGTTGATGTTCCCAGACATTGACAATTCTATTCTGGTTTAAGCCCTCAACTGAACTACACCTTCCATGCCGAAAAAAACCTCCTCTCCATCCACCACCACAGCCACCCCCCTGGCACTATCTGATTTACATATCCGCTTAGATGCTTTAGAAAAAGAACACCAATCAATACTAAAACAGATTAAAAGAAAGCGAACTGAACTAAAGAACTTTGTCGAACAAATGCGTTCTTTAGCCACCGATATATTTCATCGAGCCACGCCAAAATTCCAAAAGATGGCAGAACTCGACCAAGAAATTCATGCACTGTTCAAAGAAATTTTGACTACTAGGAAGTTTGGTAAACAAACTCAAAAAAATGTAGAAGCAGTTTACCGTCAACTCCAGTTAACAGGCATCATTAGTTTAAAATTCGATGGTGATGATGAAGATGATGCAGATACAGAGTTAGATGAACTGTTTGAAAATTTTAAAGCTCAAAATGATGGCTCTCAAGAAACGACAGAACACCGCCATCAACATTCCCAAACACAAGAGTTTTTAGAATCTCCTTCTGCTAGCAGAACCGATGAATCTAGAAAAATTCGTCAGACATTTTTAAGGTTAGCAGAAATTTTCCACCCCGATAGAGTTACAGATAGCGAAACCCTTCAGTCTCATACGGAAATCATGAAGGAAATTAATCGGGCTTATCAAGAAGGTGATTTAGCAAGACTTTTAGAAATAGAAAGACAGCATCAAATCGGAGAAGCTATTGATAATAATAGTGAAGATGATTTAACTCGCAAATGTAGAACCCTAGAACAGCAAAATGAAATTCTTGTAACTCAATATGAGAACTTGAAACGGGAATTACGTTTAGCAAAAAATACTCCTGAAGGCATGATGGTTTCTGATGCCCGCAAAGCTGCTAAAAAAGGTCTTGACTCTGTTACTATGATGCTAGAGACAATAGAATATCAAATTAATATAGTCTCGGAAATTCGTGATTTTGTCAAAGATTTTCAAGCACAGAAAATAACCATTAAAGAATTTCTCAATGGCCCAGCAACTCTACAATCCCTAAATCAAGAAACGATGGAAGATATGCTAGAGCAGATGTTGTCAGAATTAGATGGAGTAATAATATTTTAATTGGCTGAATCAAAGGTCATGTAGCGCAATCCACCATCTGATATTCTCGGTGCGTTAGGACTAATGTCCATAACGCACGCTACTGGACTGACTCAGCACTGTTTCCTGAAAGCCTGTACTTCAACCAAAGCGTCCAGAAACGTAGTCACGGGTACGAGGGTCGAGGGGATTACTAAATATTTGCGTTGTCGCACCAAACTCGACCATCTGACCAATACGACTCTCATCAGTGCTAAAGAAAGCGGTGAAATCAGAAACGCGAGTGGCTTGCTGCATATTGTGAGTGACAATGGCAATAGTTAATTCAGAGCGTAAACTGTGAATTAATTCTTCAACTTTCATTGTAGCGATGGGGTCAAGAGCAGAACAAGGCTCATCCATTAACAACACTTTTGGCTTGATTGCTAAAGCACGCGCAATACAAAGTCTTTGTTGTTGACCACCAGAAAGTCCTAAAGCTGATTGATTGAGCTTATCTTTAACTTCCATCCAGAGTGCAGCACCTTTGAGTGCAGATTCCACAATCTCATCTAACTCTGCTTGTGGCAACCTAGCTGATATTCTGACACCATAGGCAACATTTTCATAGATGCTCATGGGAAAAGGATTTGGTCTTTGAAACACCATACCGATTTGGCGGCGTAGTCTATTGATATTAATCCGAGAGTCATAAATATTTTGACCAAAAAATTCCACACTGCCTTCTACTTTTACAGGGCCTTCTAATTCACTGATACGATTGAGGGTTTTAATAAAAGTGGATTTACCGCATCCACTAGGGCCAATAATTGCGGTGACATGATTTTGGTAAATATCCATAGACACCCCTTCAATTGCTTTTGAGGTGTTGTAGTAAAAGCTCAGGTTTTTAACTTTGATAGATGGGGTTAGTTGATTCATGATTCAATTTGGAATTGGTATTACTTGGTCTTTTTCTTACTTGTAACTAACCGAGAAATCACACTAACGCACAAAACTAAAGCAAGTAAGACTATGGAGGTAGTCCAAACTAATTGGTTTCTAGCGGGGTCAGGGTCGTTGTAGAGGTTAAAAATTAATACTGGCAAGGAAGCGGTAGGACTGATTAATCCCGCCGACCAATCCAGACTAAATAAGGCGGTAAAAACTAAGGGTGCTGTTTCTCCGGCTGCACGCGCTACAGCTAGTAATACACCTGTGGTGATGGTGGGTATGGCTGCTCTGACAACAACACGAAAAGTGGTTTGGAAGCGTGTACCGCCTAAAGCCGCAGAGGCGAGACGTTGGTCTATGGGAATCAGCTTTAAGGCTTCTTCTGTAGTCAGTACGATAATGGGTAGCATGATTGTTCCTAGAGCAAAACCACCTGCGATCGCACTAAATTGTTTAGTCACTAAAACTATCACACCATAGGCAAATATCCCGACAACAATAGAAGGTACACCAGTCAGAATACTGGTAATAAAACGTACAGAACGAGCGATCGCATTAGTTTGACCAAATTCTGCCAAAAATATCCCTGTAAATAAGCCAATGGGAAAACTTAATATAAAGCCAATAGTCACGACTGTAATTGTTCCTAAAATGGCATTAGCAAAACCATTGTCAATGACTGTTGTGACAAACATTTCTGTTCTTAGACCACTAATGCCTCGAACAATAATTTCCCACAGAATAGATATTAACGGAATTAAAGCTAAAATCGAAAATACGAATGCAACCCCATTCATGAAGTAAGAGAATAACAGCCTGCCTTTAGGTAAAGGATTGTATAATTCTGCTGCTAAAATTTTATCTATTTCTGGTTGTTCAAAGTTATTCATTTTTGGCAATTTTGCTGTTCACTGGGACATACATCAAGATAATTTTTCTCGGCAAAATTTATTTACTTTTTCTAACTACGAACTGCACTAATAACCGAGCAGCAATATTCACAATGAGAGTTACAGCAAATAAAATTAACCCCAAATAACTTAAAGCGCCAATATGTAATCCTGGGTTGGCTTCTGCGAATTCATTAGCTAATACAGAAGGAATTGTATAGGCTGGATCAAGTAAAGACAGACTAATTTGAGCGGAGTTACCAATTACCATAGTGACGGCCATAGTTTCACCCAAAGCACGTCCTAAAGCCAGCATGGCTGCACTCACAATTCCAGAGAAACCAGCCGGTAACAAAACCCGAAAAATTGTTTCCCAACGAGTACCACCCAAAGCCATAGATGCTGTGCGTAATTCTCTAGGTATAGCGAGCAAAACATCGCGGGTAATGGCTGCCATTGCCGGTAAAATCATAATGGCTAAAATTATCCCGGCTGTCAGCATATTTGTGCCTACAGGGAAATCTGATTTTAATATTGGCAACCAGTGAAAGGTACTACCTAACCATTTTTGCCAGGGTTCTATAAAAGGAATAAATATAAAAATTCCCCACAGCCCAATAATCACACTAGGAATTGCCGCAATTAATTCCACTACAAAAGCTAATGTTGTTTTTACAGCTGGTTGGAGGAAATCCTCGCTAGTGACTAAGGCGACTGCTATGCCTATAGGAAAGGCTAAAAAAATAGCGATCGCGCTACTGACTAAAGTTCCATAGATATAAGGTAAAGCTCCAAAAATTTCATTACCTACATCCCAATCTTGACTCCATAAAAATCCTATACCAAATTGTGTAATTGCTGGTTTAGCCTCAGAAAAAATAATCCAACTCATCACAAATAATACAGTAACTGTGATGGCAGAAAATATATGTATTAGCCAAGTAAATCCCTTGTCTAGCCAAAAATTTACATCACCATGAGTTGTTAATTGAAAATTTTCATTATTTGAAGCAGGTTGTTTGGATGGTTGAGAGAGATTTGCCATAAAAGCATTGCAACTGGATTGTGAAATTATTTGTTATTTATTCGGGTGGACAAATAGCCCACCCAATACTACGTAAAAAATTAGTAAAATTGCCAACTATGGCTTAACATTGTTATTCACTGTTTGGAGTACCCGTCTAGCTACGTCACTCGGAATTCTGGTGTAGTTCAGATCATCATTAAATTGTTGACCATCTGTCAATACCCAGTTAATCCACTTTCTCACAGCCTCAGCTTTAGCAGCAGTTGGATAGTTTCTATAAACCATCATCCAAGTCAGACCAACAATGGGATAACCTTGTCCTGGATCTCCTACGAAAGTACGGAAGTTATCTGGAAAAGTGACAGATGATAAAGCCGCGTTGGCTGTTTGTAGAGAAGGAGCAACAAATTCTCCTCGTTTGTTTTGAATTTGAGCTGATCTTAAGTTGTTAGCAACCGCATAACCATATTCAACATAGCCAATAGAGCCAGGAGTCCGAGCTACTAAAGAAGCTACCCCTGGATTACCTTTACCTCTGAGGACGTTTGGCAAAGTCCATCGAGGAGCCGTATTAGCACCAATTCTGCCTCGGAAATAACCATTAATGCTACTTAAGTGGTTAGTGAAAATGAAAGTTGTACCACTACTATCAGCACGAACTACAAATCGAATTGGTTGATTTGGTAGGTTAACACCAGGGTTGTCTGCTCTAATGCTTGCATCATTCCAGTTAGTGATTTGACCAGAAAAAATTGCTGGTAGCGTCTTACGAGACAATCTCAGATTGTTTACACCTGGAACGTTATAAACAACAGAAACAGCACCGCCTGCGGTGGGAACTAGAATCACACCTCTTTGAACTTTAGCCATGTCACTATCTGTCATGGCAGCGTCACTACCACCAAAGTCAACGGTACCTGCAATGGTTTGACGAATCCCACCACCACTACCAATCCCTTGGTAGTTAATTCTCAACTCTGGATGTTTCTTTCTCACTTCACGAGCATACCGTTCGTATAGTGGAGCTGGGAAAGTTGCTCCTGCACCATTGAGAGTTTGAGCTTGAGCTGTGGCTGTAAAAATAGGAGTAACTGTCACAGCAGCTGCTACAACCGCAGTGCTAAATACACGCTGAAGAACGGTGGTTGAAAAAATCATATTGCCTCGGAATTTAAGGACTACTTACTGCTTAAATCAAAACCTTAATTAAGGTACATTTTTTGTTTTTAATTTAGATTAAGGAAAGGTAAATAAACGTTTAAACTGTGTTTAAATAAAGCTGGGCAATAATCTCTTTTTATTGTCTGTAAAACCTAGTTTTTAGTAAGTTAACGAAAACCAGATTAGAAGTTGATTATTATCATTCTGAGTGAACGTATTATCAAATTGACAGTCTTATGCAATCAGGCAAGATGCCACACATCTCTAACGGTTATAACCATGTGGTAATGTTTCTCAGATTGCATAAATTTTTTGCATTATTAGATAAAATCTTGTAAAGTTATGATGAATTAAAATTAGTATCCATCAAGAATACTATGGATACAATTAGTAAAATCAATTGTGCCAATGTTATGGAATCTTTGTAGAGGATTAATTTAGCTAGATTTTGATATCTACAGCCTGAGCAATTGTAATTTTTTGCTTGAACAGCACTTGAAAATAGGGCGTAGGAAGTGGGGAGTGAGGAAAAGACATTTTTATCCCTTTGTTATAGGCTTTATTTGGGTCTATGTATAAATAACCCCTGAGATGATGGATTCAATAAGTTTGGGATGGCGATCGCAATCGCAAATATGTAAAGTGGGGTAGAGAAAGATACAAATTTAACCAAAAACCTATGTTTCTCGGTGTTGCGTCCACTAGCGAAGGGTGAAAAGCAGGGGAGCAGGGGAGCAGGAGAGAAAAACCACCCACAAGGGGTGAGGTTTTGAACCTTATTCTTTTGATAAAAAAATAAACCTGGCAGAGTCTATTTCACCAGACTGACTACCAGGATGGCACGGTATTTTCTCGCCATGTTTGATTGATTGGGGTAGTGCTTATTTATAGGAAATAATGCCTATCCGTATCTAGGATAACTGAATTAATGCTGTTAGGGGTTAAGGGAAGCCAGGCAAATGGTTAATTTGTAGTTAAAGTTATGGGGATTGGAGATTGGGGACTGGGGATTGGGGATTGGGGCGAAGTAGGGGGAGAAAAATCCAATACCCAAATCACAACTCAGCACTCAGCTAAACGCCGTGTTACCGCTAACAGCACTGTAGCTAATGGCTAATAATATAAGAAGGCGCTTTACACTTCTTAAATATTTAGCTTGACTAGAACTATGGCCAGAGATTTGCGGGGATTCATTAAGATTTTAGAAGAAAAAGGTCAATTGCGGAGAATATCTGCGTTAGTTGACTCTGATTTAGAAATTGCTGAGATTTCCAACCGGATGCTGCAACAAGGTGGCCCTGGCTTGTTATTTGAAAACGTCAAGGGGTCATCTTTCCCGGTGGCGGTGAATTTGATGGGAACGGTGGAAAGGATATGCTGGGCAATGAATATGCAGCATCCCCAAGAGTTAGAGACTCTGGGGAAAAAGTTGAGTATGCTGCAACAACCAAAACCGCCGAAAAAGATTTCTCAGGCTATAGATTTTGGTAAAGTGCTGTTTGATGTCGTCAAAGCGAAACCAGGACGGGACTTTTTTCCTGCTTGTCAGCAGGTGATGATTCAAGGTGATGATTTGGATTTAAACCAGTTACCTTTGATTCGTCCTTACCCTGGTGATGCTGGCAAGATTATCACCTTGGGACTGGTAATTACTAAAGATTGTGAGACAGGTACGCCAAATGTCGGTGTGTATCGCTTGCAATTGCAATCCCAGAATACGATGACAGTTCATTGGTTATCGGTGCGGGGAGGGGCGAGACATTTACGTAAAGCTGCCGAAAATGGGAAAAAATTAGAAGTAGCGATCGCACTTGGTGTAGATCCTTTAATTATCATGGCAGCTGCTACACCTATCCCTGTCGATTTATCTGAGTGGTTATTTGCTGGATTATATGGTGGTTCGGGTGTGCAGTTGGCGAAGTGTAAAACCGTAGATTTGGAAGTTCCCGCCGATTCCGAGTTTGTCTTGGAAGGAACAATTACACCAGGGGAAGTGTTACCAGATGGCCCCTTTGGCGACCATATGGGATACTACGGTGGCGTGGAAGATTCGCCTTTGATTCGCTTCCATTGTATGACGCACCGCAAAGACCCGATTTATTTAACGACATTTAGCGGTCGTCCACCCAAAGAAGAGGCCATGATGGCGATCGCGCTCAATCGGATTTATACTCCTATATTGCGGCAACAAGTCTCAGAAATTGTGGATTTCTTTCTCCCAATGGAAGCTTTGAGTTACAAAGCCGCAATTATTTCCATTGATAAAGCATACCCCGGACAAGCAAGACGAGCAGCTTTAGCCTTTTGGAGTGCATTACCCCAATTTACTTACACCAAGTTTGTGATTGTTGTTGATAAAGACATTAATATCCGTGACCCGCGTCAAGTAGTCTGGGCAATTAGTTCCAAGGTTGACCCCACACGAGATGTATTTATTCTGCCAAATACACCATTTGATACTTTAGATTTTGCCAGCGAAAAAATTGGCTTAGGCGGACGCATGGGTATTGATGCAACTACGAAGATTCCCCCAGAAACAGACCACGAATGGGGCGCGCCTTTAGAATCTGACCCAGATGTAGCCGCAATGGTACAAAGGCGATGGTCTGAATATGGTTTGGCTGATTTGCAACTAGGTGAAGTTGACCCCAATTTGTTTGGTTATGACGTGAAGTAAGACCTCATTTTCTGGGTAGGGACTGGGGACTGGGGACTGGGGACTGGGGACTGGGAAAGAATTTCTCCCTTGTCTCCTCCCACAACCCCACACCTTTTTTCAAAGCGGCAATCTTACTTTATAGAAATTTGCAGTTTAAATTTACTTATGTATCAGTTTTGAAGATACTTATATCTATGTAAGGTTGTTTAGAGTTAAACTCTCTTATATAGGAAATAATTTAAGTTTTCCTTAAATATTGTAACGTTCAGTTAATAGACCAGAGGTGTCTAGTTATGACCATCAGCAGTAATGGCAAAACGGTCAGCCCTCGGCAAAGACGTGCCAAACTTAAAGGAGAAACAACAGTGGAAGTTGAAAATAATCAAGGTCATAGCTTGAATCAAGATCAAGTCGAACAAGGTGCTAATTTATCAGTGCAAGTAGAAAATTCCGATAAACAAGAGGTTGTGGGAACACTCGCTGTTGCTGGAGTGCGCCCTATCGCTGGGAGTGACTTGGAAGTATCTCAAACAGTATCAATTGCTGGGTTACGTCCAATTGGTATCAGTCATTTGCAAGTGGTTGACACAATGAATGTTATGGGAATTCGCCCCATTGCTGCTAATACAATTCACGTTGTTGACAGTATTAATCTTTCTGGAATTCGCCCAATTGCTTCTAGTGCGTTAGTGGTTTCTAGCAGCTACTCGGTAATGGGGAACCGTCCGGTAGCCTCAAATACTACTGATGATTCTGATAGCCTGATGGGTTTTATAGATTAGGTCAAAGAAAAATCTCATTCACCTCAATAATTGCATTAACCCAGTTCTATATAGTAACTGGGTTTTTGATTGACAAGTTATGAGTCAACCCCTCCTCCTTTAGAGATGAAAATAGGTCTATTCATTCCCGCCGACTTACTTAGTTAAAAGTAATCGCTAATTAACATGATAATTTTGGATTTTGAATTCCCTGAAGATTTTGACTACACAAGTAAATTCCAAAATCAAATCGGATTGCTATATCTCCCTTTTTGTATAGGTAATTAATATATCCTGTGGGGGAAGGCTTCCATAGATTTATTAAGCTATCTTGTAGAAGCGATAACAAAGAATTCAAAGTTATTTGATGGCTTTGAAATTAGTTTTCTATGAAATATTAGGAGTGTAAAATGAGTTTAGAAGAACGGGCAAAAGCTACAGCCAAAAATATTGAAGGTAAAGCCCAAGAAACAGTAGGAAATGTTACTGGCGACCCAGAAGATAAAACTGAAGGTAAAGCCAAGCAAGCTGAAAGCGAAGTACGTCATGGCGTTGAAGATGTCAAAGATAACATCAAGAAAAAGCTTGATTAAGCCTTGACTTTTACTTGGAACAATAAAGCCTTGATTAAATAGTTATTTAGCGTAGGGACGTGTGCATCATGTCTCTACATTTCTGAACCTTATTTACTAGCATAGACTATCTTAAATAACCAAATATCTGCTTAATATTCTAGGCAAAGCTACATATTTTCTATGTGATTTACTCTAGTTGATAGGAGGAAATAATATGATTCTGCTACAGCAGAGTCGCAAAATCTTGACGACTTTTATCTTAATTGCAGTGTTGATGATCACTACTGCTTGCGGCGGTGGCACATATACACAAAGCGAACGCACCACTACCCCACCAGCTATTGGTAGAAGTGTCACATATTCAGAGTTAGAACGAGGCAATACTCAATCAGGGCAAAGTTTTGGTAACTGGGTAGTACAAACATCCAGAGGCTTAGTACAAGATGCGTATGTACGCGATAACAATAAGTTAGGCGTGGTGATTGCCCCTCAAGTGCGTCCTAACGAAGTGCGTCCTTTAGCAAAATCTCTACTGCAAGGTTTTCACAAAAACTTTCCTAATCAAGATTTAACGGTTTTGGTTTACGGCCCTGATAAAAAGTTGATTTTGACTGCTAATTATGATGTGCAAACAAGTCAAATTCAATATAGCTAAGTAGAAGGAAGGTAGTGGGGACTGGGGATTGAGGAGTTGGGAGAGAAAAAGTACACAATCAGCACTTAGGACTCATCACTCAAGAAATTTTGAATTCGGAGCGAAGTGAAGTGACTAGCAGCGAAGAATACAGACGGCAAATCATGAAGGATTTGGCTGAAGGGAATATTGAATATCTGGATGATACAACAACCGATGCCGGTACTCAATACGAAACCTTCGATGATTTTGCTCAACGGACAACAGCAGATCAACGGCGTAATTTGTTCAGTCGTTCTTTAAATCCAGAACGGATTCCTCCCAGCCAAATGGAGCCAGAATTACAAAGAGCGATCGCCCAAATTAAACCCAACGAACGTGACGATGTTGCACGCGCCTTTTTCAAACATTTCAAGCAAAGAGGATTAGACGAGCGACATCTAGAGCAACAGTTAGGACTTTCCACACACCACGCTAGCCGTATGAATGCTGATGATGTCAGCAGACTTGCATCCTTTGCCTATCACAACCATCCGGATATTTTCCGGGAAGTGCTAGCGGAGCAACCAGGCATTATCAAGTTTCTCAGTAATCCTATTGTGGCGGGGATTATTGGGATTGCCGCAGCGAAGTGGTTGAGTAGCCGCAGATAGATTTTAGATCAGAGTGTAGAGAATCAGGTGGGTAATACCCACCTTTTTTATGCTATTCAGCATTTAAAATTTTTGGCACTTTAAAGAATTCGCCTTCTTGTTCAGGCGCACTGTTGAGGATAGCTTCTCTATCAGGATAGGGCTGTAGTTCATCCTCTCTGGTGACATTGCTGATATCAATAGCTCGTGTTGTAGGAGGGACATCGGTGACATCTAATTCACTCAGCTGCTCCACATAATCCAAAATACTACCTAGCTGAGTGGTAAATTGTTCCTCCTCTTCTGGAGTCAATTCTAAACGAGCCAGCAGGGCTACTTTATGCACTTGTTCGCGATCAATCATGGTTTGTTATTCCAGAGTCTATAGTCAATGATTAATAGTCAATAGTCAATAGTCAATAGTTATTCACTGTGGACTATTGACTTTGGACTAATGACTAAAAGAATACGTCTATTTGCATCCGCCCGGTGGTTTTGAGCCAGTTTTGGGCTTCAATGTAGTTATTGGGAGCCATGCGAATGGCTCGAATCCAGTAATCTGCGGCTTGATCAAATAATGCTTCGCCGCCATCATTGTCACCATCTTCTTTGGCTTTTTCGCCTTTGTAGTGGTAGATTACGGCGATGTTGTTTAAAGCTTGGGGTAGACGAGGATTGAGTTCAATCGCTTGATGATATAGTTCTAAAGCTTTGTTATGGTCGCCATTGCTGGCATAGATTAAACCCATATTGTAAAGAATATAACCGCGATCGTTTGGGTCTTCTTCTAGGGTGAGGGCTTCTTCATAATATTCTAAAGCTTCGGCATATTCGCCTTCTGCCTGGGCTGACATCCCATCTCGGTAATAAACAAATGCTTCTTTAGCTTTCTTGTTGGTTGGCAGCATCTTCAGAATGATATCTGCCATGACTGTAAAGGATTTGTCAATAAAGTTATCGTTTTTCTGCGTTCTTGGCATATTCGCTTCTGATTAGGGATTGGGGATTAAGGATTGGGTATGACACTCAATAGCTAATTTAACTGATTTGGGTGGCTATTCTGCTCGTGGAGTGGAATGATACATTCTGGGCTGTTGTGTTTTGGGCTATTAACCAGTTTGCTTACTGGGTAGGCGGTCATGGCTGTGGCAGGATAGGGAGATAATAAGGACTGTAGGGCTGGAAGGGATTGAACTTCCGGATCTAGCCACAAATCGTAATCTTTGAAGTCAAGAATCACTGGCATCCGGTTATGGATTGGTTGTAGCAACTCGTTGGCATCTGTTGTCAAAATTGTACAAGATGTAATTTCTTCTTGCTCAGGAGATATCCATTTTTCCCACAAACCTGCAAAAGCAAAAGGTTTCCCATCTTGGAGACGAAAATAAAATGGCTGTTTTGTGCTTGGTTGTTTTTGCCACTCATAAAAGCCATCAGCTACCACTAAACAGCGTCGATGCCTGAAAGCAGAACGAAAAGCTGGCTTTTCCGCTACAGTCTCGGCTCTGGCGTTAATCAACTTTGTCCCGATGCTGGCTTTTTTGCCCCAGGAGGGTATTAGTCCCCAACGTAACTGCCGCAATTCACGCTGATTAATTTCAGCATTATGTAACACTGTCGCCACCATTTGCGTAGGTGCAATGTTATATTGTGCAGCCAAATTTTGCATTGGTTGAACATGGAAAAATTCGGCTAATGCTGATGCTGACTGGGTTAAAGTAAATCTTCCACACATAATTTTTTTTGACTATTGCATCAAATTAAACATTGAAACGCCCGAATAAAATATTACTAAGATTTTTATTTTATCAATAATTAATATCTGCTTTATAAGCATAGTATTTCCATGAAATATCCTGTTTAATAAAAATAATTTTGTAAGATATTGTATTTTAGACCATTAATTGTCCACATCTTCTGCACTATATTTTTCTATGGAAAATCTAAAATTGTACGATTTCTTACCTTCAGGTAACGGCTACAAGATACGTCTTTTATTAACACAAATGGGGATGCCATTTGAAACAGTAGAGGTGAATATTTTAAAAGGAGAGAGTCGCACGCCAGAATTTTTAAGTAAAAATCCTAACGGTAAGATACCAGTCTTGGAAATTGAGCCAGGAAAATATTTGTCAGAATCAAATGCTATATTGTTGTACCTGAGCGAGTATACAGAATTTCTGCCTTACGATCGCTATTTAAAAGCGCAGGTAATGCAATGGTTATTTTTTGAACAATATAGTCACGAACCATACATTGCTACTTCAAGATTTTGGATTTCTATTTTAGGGAAAGAGGAAGAATATCGCGCCGCCTTAGAACAAAAACGAGAACAGGGTTATGCAGCCCTGAAAATAATGGAAAATCACTTGCGTTTCCACAGCTTTTTTGTGGATGAGCGTTACACAATTGCTGATATTGCTCTGTTCGCTTACACTCATATCGCCGATGAAGGTGGTTTTGATTTAACACAATTTCCTGCTATTCAAGCTTGGATAGAGCGTGTTAAAGCTCAACCTAGATATATCAGTATCACTCACGAACCACAATTGTGCTTGGATTGGTAATGGGGCATTAGGCATTGAACTAGAGCCATGCACAGAATCATCACGAATGACTAATGACTATTCATCAACTTCAATCAATTTTTGTCGTGAAGATAAGCCAGACTTAATTCTGATATAAGATTTTGGTACATCGAATTTATCAGCCAGCAGTTTAATTAATTCTTCATTGGCTTTACCATCTACTGGTGGAGATTTTAAATGTACCGTTAGGCTACCATCAGATTGTTCTTCAATCTTTTGCTGTTTTGAGTTGGGTTTAACTTTCACCTTTTTTTGCATAACCTGTTTTCTGTAATTTTTTTAGCCACAACCAGCCTAAAATACAACCAACTGCATAATGAGGAAAATCCCACCAAGCAAAGGTGGTACCCAGCAAGAGTTTACCTATTAATGTAGCGCGCATCTGATTTAATAGTGGTGGATGCCAAAGTTGCAGAAATTCTAGAATACAGGTAATAATAAAAACCCAAATAGCAATTTTATTAATAGCAGCTTGACTTCTGAAAAACCAAAATGCCAAGAGACACCAAAATATTTCATAAAAGATGGCTGCTCCATAATTGTTTAACCATTGATAACCAATACCTGGGTAATATTTAAACAAAAAGCCCATCGCTACCACGATGAGCAAAGACAGAATAATTAATTTTGATTGGGTACGATTATTAGGCATTTTCTAAATACTGACGATTAGTTCATGTGTGAAGTTAGATAAATTCTATAAATTAGTAAGTAATCTAGTTTTTCTGAGAATGAATGTTAATAGAGTTTCTTCTTGAGCTAGGATATCTGTTGTGACTTCCATACCTGCTTGAATATAATACTTTTGCAAATTATTTTGCAAATAATTTACTTCTGGTTCAATTGTTACATCATAATAGGTAGGTATTGATGAGTTATTTGCTGTAGTAATTGCATCAGCAGTAATTTCTCTCACTGCACCTTTAAGTGTGCCGTAATCGGGATAGGGATAAGCAGAAAATCTGATTTGTACTTTACCTTGTTGACAGTCAGCAACTTTTTGTGATTGACAAATTTGTACTTTACCAATGTCAGCAGATGCTACACGGGCTTTAATAATTAAAGGTGTATTTTGGGGGGCAATATGAGCGATCGCCTCTCCCAACTGTAGCACCTGTCCAGGGTTTCGCAATTCTAGTTTGAGAATATGGCCTGTAGCTGAAGCCCGAATGATAGTTTTTTGAATATCAGCTAAAATCTGTTTCAGTTCTTTTTTGGTATTATTAATTGTGTCTTGAATTTCCGTTTGACGCTGTAATAAACTTTCTTTTTCTTGGCGTAAACGAGCTAAATTATTTTGTTTACTAGCCTGTTCAGTGGCAATTTTTTCTTGAGCAATAGTCATCACTGCATCACTGGGATTTAATGCTGAGGAGGCTTTCACCCGGTTGGCTACTGCTGCTGTTAAAGCTTGCTGTTTTTGCTGAATGACTTGTTTTTGACTTTCTACGGCGGCTTTTTGGGATTCTAAAACTTGTGCTTGTTGAATTGCTGCCAGTTGTACTTCTTCTAGTTGGTTTTGCGAAATTGAACCAGATTGGGCAATGATTTGATAGCGATCGCGCTTGACAATTGCCGCTTGATATGCAGCCTCTGCACTTTTGAGATTAGCTTGAATTGATTTTAAATCAGCTTGCGATCGCTGCAATTCATTTTGAGCAATTTTCAGATTAGCCTCAGCTTCTTGCCATTCACTACTCACCGCAATTTGTTTATCTGCATACTCTCTTTGTGTCAAGTTGAGTTCAGCCTTAGCTGAGGATATCACACGTTCACCGCGTTGATTTTCCGTAGCAATTTGCTGATCTAAAGCGAGAATTTGAGCATTGATTTGGGTGAGTTGTTGCTGAGATTTTTGAATATTTCCTTGTAGTTGACTTTTTTTAGTTTGTAGTTGAGTGTCATCAAGAATTACTAAAGATTCACCTTGGTTAACAAGCTGATTTTCTCTCACAAAAGTTTTTTTCACTGTTCCTGCTATTGCTGTCTGAACTATACGTAATTCTCCAGATGGACGCACAGAACCAGGTGCTTTCACTGTTTGGTGATATCTTGTCAAGGCTGCGACACTCACAGCCACACCCACCACACCCACAAGAAAAAATCCTCCTAGTCGTGTCCAAATACCAATGTTAGGTAGGTATTCATCAGATTTCGCGCTAGGAAGAAACGCCGAACTAAACTGTTTAACTTCTACCATCAATTCAATTTAGTTTGTAGTCAGGACTTTAGTCCTTTGTCTTTTTTTAAAATTAAGGCTGAAGTTCCCACTACAAAAGAATGTAGCTGCAACTACAACCAATTAGGCACTGATATCGCCCAATTCACCAAATACAGCTTTGCATTTGATGATTGGTGTATGCAGAGGATTACCACAGGTTGTACATCCGCCAGAAACAGATGACATATCTTCATCATTCAATTCAATCAAGCCAGCCGGGTTTGCTGGTAGCTGTTGCAATTGTTCGGTGCTGAGGCTTTGACGGTATTCTTCGTCTTTCCAAGCACGAATGATATCCACAGACATAATATACCTCCAATATTGGGGATTAGGTCATGACTATTTCGCCATTCCTAGTGTTTATTCCCTAGAAATCACGAGTAAAAAAGTATTATTGATGACAATTTCATCAACATAAGAATAATAATCATTATCATTCTTGTAGTCAAGTATTATTTTGAAACGCAGAGGAGTGTGGAGGTTTACGCGGAGGAACGCAAAGATTGGAGAAAATCTAGGTGTTCACCGGGGATGTTGAGTAGTTCGGATGGAGTACCTTGGAGTTTGAGTTGTCCAGCTTCTAAGAGTACAATCCAGTCTGCACGTTTGATGACTTGGGGACGATGGCTAATGAGGATGGTGGTTTTACCTTGGCGATAGGCTAGTAATTGATCTAAAACTGTACTTTCGCTCTTGGGGTCTAGTCCGGCGGTGGATTCATCTAAAATCAAAATTGGTGGATGGGTAATGATACCTCTGGCTATAGCTAATCTTTGTCTTTGTCCGCCGGAAAGGTTAGCTCCAAATTCCCCTAAGATGGTTTGGTATTTCTCTGGTAATTTACTGATAAAAGTGTCTGCATCTGCTACTTGACACGCTGTCACGACTTGTTCAAAACTGACTTGGGGATTACCAAGACACAAATTATCTAAAATTGAACGACTCCAAAAATGAGCTTCTTGAGGAACTAGAATTACTTGTTGGCGTAAGCAGTCGGGTGATAAATCTTGGAGGTTGTAGCGGTGAATACGAATATTCCCTGATTGGGGGGTGTACAACCCAGCGAGGAGTTTAGCGAGGGTACTTTTACCACACCCTGATTTCCCAATAATGGCTATCACTTTTCCCCCTGGGAGAGTCAAGGAGAAATCTTGTAATAAATCGACTCTCCCAGGATGGTGAAAATTGAGATAACTGCAAATAATCTCTGCATTGTCGGGAATGTTGACAAAGGGTTTGTGATTGACTTCAGGAAATTCTGGGGTAGATTGAATGACTTCATTTAAACGTTCTGTAGCGGCTTGGGCGCGGGTAAATTCGGTGACAAAACCAACGACTGTATTGACTAAGGCAATAATTTGAGTATTTAAACTATTAAAAGCTAATAGTTGCCCTATTGTGATTTCTCGATTAATTACCAATGTACTGCCGAACCACAGCAAAATTATCCCTCCCGATGTGGCTACCCAACCAGAAAAAATATTATTAGTAATGACAATCTGCACGGTACGAAACATGAAGTTAGCTTGTCTACCGTAACGAGTTTGAAATTCTTGCCAAAATTCTGGTGCTGCATTGGTGGTTTTGACAACTAATGCACCTTTGAAGGTTTCCACTAAAATACCTTGATTTTCGGCGGCTATTCCCAGAACACTGCGGATTTTCTGTTGCAAACTGGGGAAGAAAACCACTGTGGATAGGGGCATGAATAAAGCAATGAATAATGAGGCGAAGGTGAGTTTAGGGCTATAAAATAGCATCAAAGCTAAAGAAGCGATCGCAATTAATAATTGACTGGGTAAAGTCACACCCACTTGCGACACTAATTGATTAATGGTTTGAATATCCCGTAATCTACTCACCACTTCACCACTGCGGCGAGATTCATAATAAGACAAAGGCAAACGTAAAATGGTTCTGCCAAATTCTAAGACTAAATCTAATTCCAAACGATGGGCAAAGTGTGCTACTAAGTTTCCTTGTACCCATTGCAAAGCACTACTAATTAAACTCATCGCTAGGACTCCCAAGGCTATACCCGTGAGTAATTGGGTGTCTCCTCTCACCAAAACATCATCCGTCAGAATTTGGATGAGAAATGGCGAAAGTAATGCTAATAAGCCGACGACAAAGTTAAGTAGTAAGGCTTCTGCTAAGATATGACGGTAACTAAATAGACGTTGCCCTAAGCGTTTCCAACCCCCGACTTTATCTTGATCATCTGCTTGAGAAAGAAAATCGGGACGGGGTTCTAGTAGCAGCATCACCCCGTTACTCCAACCAGTTAACAGTGCTTCTTTGGTTAAATAACGCACACCCACCAAGGGATCAGCGACGATATATTTTTTGCCTCTGCGTCCATATAATACAGTCCAATGATTACCTTTCCAGTGAATGATGGCTGGGAGGGGTATCTGTTGCTTGTCTACTAAGTCGATAACAGCTTTCACTCCCCGCGCATGGAAGCCTAAAACTTGCGCCCCTTGTTTGAGGTTGAGTAAAGTTGTTCCTAATTGTCCTGTTCCTGCGGCTTCACGGGTGCGGTTGATGGTGAATAGCTGGCCGTAGTATTTGCAGATGGTGGCTAGACAGGCGGGGCCACAGTCTTCTTCGTTGTGTTGTAGGACGACGGGGTATTTCATCACGCACAGATGCAGAGGGTAGGAGTTGAGTTGATACCAATTCACAAAAAAACTATGATCGAGAGTCGAACTTTCTTAATTTTGAATTTTGAATTTTGAATTTTGAATTGGTACGAGGGGGTTCTAGGAGGAGGATGGAGGGGATTTTTTCAGGATGGGCTAGGCGTAAGCATCCGTAGCCTATACCTGCTAGTCCTGTCATGAGTCCTGGGGTTTCTATGGCTAGGGGTACGCCACAATAAAAGTTATGTTGGTGGATTTGATTTAGAATTTGGTTGGTGATGGGGGATGTGTGGGATGTGAGTTCTGGCTGGTTGAAGATTTTGCTGGCGAGTAATAATAAGTCTAGGTTGCCTAAGTCTCCATGACACAGACATTGATTATCCCCGAATCCTTGGTTGATGGTGGTATGAATGGCGATCGCAATTTCTTTGTGAATTTCTGGATCATCTAGGTATTTTAAGGCACGCCAGCGTCCCAAGCCAATCCCTGGCGCACCATGACACCACGCTGTCATAAACTGGTTTTGTGCGGGGGTGCGTAAGTCTAGCCAGTTCCCCGCCTCTGGGGAAAAATGTCTGCGTTCGTAGTTAATTGCTTTGATAGCTGCGGTTTGAAATTCTTGTTTGCCAGTAATTTGGGCTAATTCTAACAGCACCGATGCAAACCCAGCCGCACCATGAGCAAATCCTGTGAGGGGTTGTTTTCCACCACTGGGGGAAATCCAGCCGATGCAATTATCTATGATTTGGGCTTGGTTGAGAAGATGTTCTCCACACTCTAAGGCGACATCTAAAATTAAGTCATCGGGAAAAACTTGGTATAAACTTAACAAGCTAGCAATGCAACCAGCCGCACCTGCGATGATATCTAACTGTTCATCTTGGGCTATCAAGGGAGGAAGTTTTTCGACTAAGGTGACTGCATCAGCAATTAAATCAGGATTTTGCCAGAGTGTACCTAAGTGAGTGTAGGTGTAAATAATTCCTCCCCAGCCACTAAATGCGCCGATGAATTTGATTGTGTCGGCATCTCTAATTAACTGCTGTTGTAAAGTTTTGATGGTGACTTGTGCTAGACGGGTGTAGTGATAATTTTGCGTAATTTCTCCTAAATAAGCTAGGAAAAAAGCTATTCCTGGTACACCTTCATAAAAATCTGTTCCCAAGGGGGCTAATGTCCATTGATGATTGTTGGTGACGGTGACACCCATCCAATTAATTAATTCACTGCTTTTATGGGCGAGGAGTTCTAGACGGTCAGCAATTATACAAGCTGCTGTGAGTGGTGAGTGGGGGACGGAAATTTGGGAGTGAATAATACTAGCTGAGTGTTTGACTTGATGTTGATCAGTATTAGTATTTATCCCCAAGGTAGCCAAAGCTGACTGAATAAACCATTGCTGACGCTGCAAGTCTCCTTCGCTGAGTTGTTGGATGCGATGGTAAACTAATTCCATTCCCGACTGGGTGAAAAAATTGGGCAAATGTAAACCAGTATCTAGACTCCATAAGTCGCGGGATTGGGGATTGGTGGTAAATAAGGGAATATCACCTTGCCATAATGCTTGACGTTCCGCCCTAATAACTTGACTGAGAATGGGACGATTTTGTACGTCTACCCACAGTTTATCAAACAGGCGATCGCGCTCTAAGGCATCGCGCAACACATCCGGGTGATAGCTTTCCCGCAGTAGTAAAGCATAACTTCGACTCGGACGCAGCACTACACGCACCTCATCAGCCGCAAATCTCTCTAATATCTTCAGTAATTCTTGACGATGTTGTAAAAGGGTGCGGTAAACATCTGTAAATCCTTGGATAATAGCTGGTGTATAGGCTTGTACATTCACCTCCTTATCGTTGAGTGTGGGGCGATTCTGACTACCTGCTAATACCACCTGTCGGCGGACAATTCGCATGGTATCAGTCCCCATCTTCTCTAACTGGGGGACTCTTTCTGGTGTAACTTGTCCAGCCGCACCACCCAAGCCACTCAAATCAATTCCGGCTGCTTGGGTATTTCCCCAGACTAACTGAGGTAATAAACCTACCCGCAATACGGAATCTGCAATCATTTCTCTATCTAAGGTAGCGGCGGCTGTGGTTGTGGCTTCATGGCTGTGGGGATGAAATAGAGATTCTAAATCAATTAGTATGGGGTGTTCGCCGACAGCGACTAAGTTTTCAAAGTGAAAGTCTGTAGCTGATAAAACATATAACAAGGCTAAGTAACCGCCTTGACGCTGATAAAACCGCTCAATTTCCTCCAAGGAAGTACATTCTTGCGCTTTGACAAATTCCATCCAACCATAATCACCCCGGTTGAGAATTTTTAGGGTTTTAAAGGGGGGATGAGTACCTTGTTGATTTAACCAGAGTAATAATTCTTGAAAATGCCCATCTACAGCTAGGGAACGGGGCTTATAAACTAACTGCCAACCACTCTCAAATTTCAGTATAAAAACAGACCTACCACCATGATGACTATCCCCTGCACCCCGTTGAATTTTGATCAGTTTACCGGGGTTATCTGGCTGGAAGTGCTGACATATTTCTTCCCAATCATCGCCAAGACGTTGCAGAAATTCTAAGCTAGTTGTTACCCATCGCTGAATTTCTTCTATAGTTAGCCGTGCTAACACAGGGTATTCTTGCCAAAGCATTAGCCTCGCTTCCCCCGTTAGCAACCGTTGCACAAAGCTAGAAAATCTCTCCTCGGCAGTATCACCTGTTAATAATCCTTGTAACCTTGCTACATTGAGTTCTAGTACCAAGGTGGGCTGGAGCATGAATAATAGTTGTTCTGGTAAGCCTTGTAAAAAAATACTGTCAATATTACTGATATTAATAGGTATATTTTGTAGGTTATTAACCCCCGCCCTCAATTGCATCATACCTTGATGAATCCAGGGTGCGATCGCATTTAGCAATCCCAGATGAGGATGGGGCAAACCTTGTATTTCTATCATCTCCTCATCCCCAGAATCACTGAAAACTGCCGTCAATTTCCCTAACCAAGCTTGTGGAATTTGTGGTGCTGTTTGCCCTAATAAGTAACAAAAATCATCTACCTTTAAACCATCTATTGCTAATCTTTGGACAAACAAAGTCTCATTCATGAAAGGAGATTGCATCCGCCATTGCTGGAGTCGTCGCTGTCCCAAATCAACATTCGCTGGTGCTGTTAGCGACATAGCCGCAATTCTTTCTGTTAGTGATACTGCACGATACCAAGCGGCATCCTCACTGTTAATTTTTTTCATGAGAAATCACAGTGTTTACACTGTCGCGTGATTATGATAATTATTATCATTGTCTAGATACCAACGTAAAGTATTTGGGATACAGGTGTATATACTATTGAGGTTGTGATGTTAAAAGCATTGTGGTGTGGGCTTTTAGGTGTATCAACATGGGTAATTGCGGCGGAAGTATGGGCGGCGGAAAATACAGATGACTCATTAGCACAGGTAACTTCCGTATCTCAGCTATCCGATGTCCAACCCACAGATTGGGCGTTTGCAGCTTTGCAATCTTTAGTAGAACGTTATGGCTGTATTGCAGGTTATCCCAACGGTACGTTCCGGGGAAATCGTGCGATGACTCGTTATGAGTTCGCCGCAGGGTTAAATGCTTGCTTAGATAGGGTAAATGAGCTAATAGCTACGGCTACGGCTGAAACAGTTCAAAAAGAAGACTTAGCGACTTTACAAAGGCTACAAGAGGAATTTACAGCCGAACTAGCGACTTTACGGGGACGGGTGGATGCAACAGAAGCCAGAACTGCAACTTTAGAAACACAGCAGTTCTCCACCACTACCAAACTTTCCGGCGAAGTGATTTTTGCTATTACTGATGTTTTCTCAGGAGATAGTGACCCGTTGAATGCTGGTGTCACTCGTAATAATGCTGTCTTTGCTAACAGAATCCGTCTGAATTTAATCAGTAGTTTTACTGGTAAAGATGAGTTAAAAATTCGCTTAGTCACTGGTAGCACGCCCCACCCCCAAAGGGCTGGCGGTTTTCGATATGGTGCAGATCCCATCCTGGCTAACTTCGGTATCCTTGGTACAACTCCTGAAGGTGGTCAAACATTTAACCAAGGAGTTCCCGCCAATAATTTTGGGAGTGTAGAATTGGGAACTGTTAGTTATAAATTTCCTGTGGGGAGGAAATTGCACGCGGCTGTTTTTGCTAACCGTGGTGAACACGTAGATTATTTACCCAATGTGTTTAGTACAGTGGGAGATGAAGACGGTGGTTCAGGTTCTGTGTCTACCTTCGGTCAATATAGTCCGATTTACCGCATCGGTGCTTCTGGTGCTGGTTTAGGCTTAACTTATGAATTTAATCCCGCCATGAGTTTGAGTTTAGGCTACTTAGCAACGGATGCTAATCAACCAGGAAATTTAACCCACCTTCCGCACCCTAACTGTCACACATCAAGCAAAGCCAGCAAAGTAGTACACAAGAACTAAAGTCAATTCAATTGCTAAGAGAGGTAATGAGAATAAGTTGCATTAAAATCGACAGGGGGAGTGAGAAAGTGAAGTTTTGCCGCAGAGATAAAAGAAAGGAAAAGAAAAGTTCAGAGAAAAAAATTAATTGCTCAT
The DNA here is from genome assembly GCF_000316645.1 of Nostoc sp. PCC 7524. Taxonomy (NCBI): domain Bacteria; kingdom Bacillati; phylum Cyanobacteriota; class Cyanophyceae; order Nostocales; family Nostocaceae; genus Nostoc; species Nostoc sp. PCC 7524. The sequence goes on along the minus strand of NC_019684.1, from coordinate 564,534 downwards.
AAAAAGATAAATGAGAAAATCACAACAGAAGCTGTGGAGAAATCTGTTGTGCAATTGCCACCCCAAGAAATGGAAATTCAGAACATAGACCATCTAGGGATAGTAGCAGGAATAATAGATAGGATAGGATTAGTAGAAATAATCAATGAATTAATAGGAGTTGAAAAAGGAGAAAAAATCAGTTCAGGTCATGTTGTCAAAGCCATGATATTGAATGGGTTAGGATTTGTATCCAAACCTTTATATATGTTTCCCAAATATTTTGAAACAATAGCCTGTGAGCATTTAATGGGAGTAGGAGTAAAACCAGAATATCTCAACGACGATAAGCTGGGAAGAGTCATGGATAAACTATTTATCAAAGGACTGGATACAATATTTTCTATCATTGCCTTAAAAGCTGCCCAAAAATTTGGTGTATCTCTGTCATCATCACATTTAGATTCGTCATCAATGCACGTACATGGGCAGTACAACACCAGATTACCAGAAGTAATATTTGAGAATCAACAAATAGGAAATACCCAAGAATCAGAAGAATTAGTAGTAAAATCACCAAAAGAGATTACCATCACCTATGGCTATTCCCGTGACCATAGACCAGACTTAAAACAATTTATCATAGAACTAATATGTTCGGGAGATGGAGATATACCAATATTTTTAAAATTAGCATCTGGAAATCAAGCTGACTCATCCTGCTTTGGTCAAATAGCAGTAGAGTATCAAAAACAATTAGAAGTTGATAGTCTCATAGTTGCAGACTCGGCTTTATACACAGAATCAAATCTGAAATTAATGTCGGATTTACGTTGGTTATGTCGAGTGCCATTAACCATTAAAGCAGCACAATCATTAATATCAACATTAGCAGCATCAGAATTTATTGATAGTAACTTACCAGGATATAAATTTGCTGCAAAAATTGTAAGTTATGCAGGAATAGAGCAAAGATGGTTGGTAGTGCAAAGTCAAGAGCGAAAAGCATCAGACCTGCGTAAACTTTCACAAAAAATTACGAAAGCTGAATCGAAAGCTGTTCTTGAGTTAAAAGAATTATCAAAAGATAAATTTGCTTGTGAGGTTGATGCTGTCAAGGCATTAACCAAACTATCAAAACAATTTAAATACCATCAAATTCAGTCGAGCCAAGTTACTGAAATCAAGTTCAAAAATCAAGATAATCAAGTAGAAACAGCATACCAAATATCAGCGACAGTTTCCCAGGACGAAAGTAAAATTAACACAGAAGTTCTGGGTGCAGGACGTTTCATTATTGCCACTAATGTTTTAGATTTAAATGAACTTAGCAATGACTCGATGTTGAATGAATATAAAGCCCAGCAGTCTTGTGAAAGAGGATTTGCTTTCCTGAAAGACCCATTATTTTTTGCCGACAGTATTTTCCTCAAAAGTCCAGAGAGAATAGAGTCATTGGCAATGATTATGGGTTTATGTCTGCTAGTTTATACCTTGGCTCAACGTCAAATCAGGACTGCACTCAGAAAATCTCAATCAACAATTAAGAATCAGTTAGGTAAATCGACTGACCGCCCCACTTTACGCTGGATTTTTCAATGCTTTCAGTCTATTCATTTAGTTAAATTTAAGAATGAAAAACACATCTCTAATTGGAATCCCGAAAGAGACTTTATCTTAAATCTTTTACCTGATGATTGTTTAATTTATTATCAATTAGCCAGCTAACTCTTCTCTCTATTAATTTTATTTCTCCAATATCATGAGCTAATCTCTTTGATTCATAGCTCTTTTTCTTTTTGCCAATAATTTAGGTTTTTCGCAGGCTTTATGAGTCTAATTTATCATTTTCCTCTTCAACGTCTTCTTTTATTTATCTCTCACTCCTTCCTATTCCCTTAGTTCTTATTGGTACTTATTGAGAATAGGTTTTGATGCCATTTTTGCTGGTTTATTGTTACTCAAATGTCTTTTGACACTCAGTATGTCTGTTTTTATTCTCACTTCGATGTTTCTTCTCCGTTATTTCACTCTGTGATACTTATGGGTGCGGAATGTGGGATTTAACTAACGCTAATTTGTTTGCGGGTGGTTTATTTAATGGCCGATATTCAGCTTTGGCACAGTTAAGCATCCAACCAAGTCAAGACATTGCCTTTGGGCTAACCTACGTTAACAGTTACACTGGAGGAACACCTATTTTCCTCAATGATGTTGGGACGACTTCAGCCAACATTCCCAGTCTTTCTAGTACAGGCAATTTGCGCTTGTCCACCAATTCCTATGGTGTAGCGGGGTTATGGCGAATTTCTCCCCGATTTGCAGTCAATGGTTGGTTTATGTACACCAATGTGCAAGGTGAACCAGAACCAGGAGAAAATGGTGATAGTACAGATATTTATAGTTATGCGATCGCCTTAGCTTTTCCTGATTTGGGTAAAAAGGGAAATCTGGGGGGAATTATCGCTGGAGTCCCACCTCACGCCACTCGTTACGGTGTAGCTGATCCTACATTTCAAGCTTTCTTTGGTGGTAATGACCTAGTAAAAACTATTCCCAATCGCGCCACCCCAGTGCATCTAGAAGCGTTTTACAAATATCAACTTAGCGATCATATTTCAATTACACCGGGTGTAATTTGGTTAATTGCTCCTAACCAAAGCAGTGATAACCCTGATGTCGTCATAGGTACAATTCGCACTACCTTTAAGTTTTAAGAAAATCGGCAGAAGTCCGTATTTATATTGCTTCTGTCATTCTCCGAAAACTTTTACCATTTATCAATTATCGAGCTTTGGCATAGCAAGCACTCAGATACACTGTGCAGAAAACCATCCCCAGATTTTCGCTAATAACAAATACAAAAATCATTATTCAGAGGGGAAGAAATTCTCTCCCCTCTGAAATATTACGGGTATCTTCTACTACCTGCACCAACTACACCAATTTTGTGACGATAGGAGAGTTCTGCGCCAAACCAGCCGGAAATGCTGGTGAGAGTACCGACAATTAACGAAAGTAACAGTCCCCAAGGTAAGATTCTGGCTTCAGCGTCGCCTAGTCGCAGTAGAAAGTTGACTACAGTTAAGGCTAGGAGAGAAACGTTAAGAATCAGGTGCGCCCAACCTGCTTGACGTTTACGGACACGTTCAATTTGCAAAAAGTCGCTTAAGCCGATAATTGCAGCGATCGCACCACTAGCTAATCCCAATCCAATTAGCCAAAGGGAAGCTCTTGCCCAGAAGAAATCGCGGGTTAACCAGTAGCCAAAGTCACTACCCAAGGCGGCAGCTAAAAAGGCGATGGGAAAAATGACACTGAGGGGATGTAAAGGATGTCCCGCGATCGCTACTGTACTGGGTACACCTGAATCACGATATTCGCGATCGTCACTTTCAATTACTGGGGGAATATGGGGAAATGGTGTAGAAGCTGTTGAATTTGTGGAAGTTGTTTCTGTGGTTTCCATAATATTTATCCTATTCAGCAAAGGGAATTTGTTCTACGTCCGCTTCTGCTTGCAGTGTGAGTTTACCCGTGTCTACTTTTAGTTGTTTAACTCGCAAACTCATTCCTTCTAAATCGAAGTTACTTAAGTTCAGAATTTCGCTGGTTTGCGCTACCAAAGCTTTGGTTAATTCCGGTGAAATTTCTTCACCTTCGCCATAGGTGACATTTTCTAGTGTCACGGTTGTACCATTAGCATTAACACGGGGTACGGCTGTAAATGCAACTTGGTGAGTTTCGCCATTTTCTACTAACAGAATGCTGGCATTGAGCGCAACTTTACCCTCACCTGGTAGACGAAAGTCTACTTGTTGAGGTACGACTGTGTAAGGTTGCCCATTAATATTTATTTTCTGGCTTTGAATTTGTTGGCGGATATATTCAGAGTTAAAAGCGCGGTTAATATCTGCTTCTGTTAATACCACCAGCGCCTTACCTGCTGTTGGTTTTGTCAGTTCAATTTTGCCAAAAGCTGCACTTAAGGGATTAATAGCCACACTATGAATTTGCATTTCCATGACCTCCATACGGAGGTCTTCCTGCATGACTAAACCTTCACCTGTAATATTGACTGATTCTACCTCTCCTTGAACCAGCTTTAACGGATCAGTTTTAATATTTACATCTAGATTTTCAACTTCATCTAACTGACTAGATAAACCAATTTCTGCGGCTTTATTTAGTGCCTGTTCTCCTATTCCAGAACCCTCTGGCATTATTAAATTATCTCCAAATTTACAATTATCTCTGAGCTAATCTATAAAACTGAGATTAAAAATTAATCTATCTGGCGATGGAGTAGCTAAGAAATAGCTATCCACCTAGAAGTATAAGCGTGAATATGATGTCTAAAAAAGACTATTTTTCTATCTTGGGTTACGAGCTAATCGCTCAAAAGAAAGAGGAATATTGTCTGTAAAGTATGTAAATTTAAGATTATTAATGATCCGAGTATTTTTTGAGGAGAACTCAAGATGGTATCAACTTTAGATGATACAAAACGTAATGCTATTGCTGCTAAATTGGCAGATATGAAATTACTTCAACAGTTGCTCATAGATAATGAGCAATTATTTTTGAGAGAATCAACTGATAATGAAATTAGCGATCGCTTTCGCAGTATGCTCGATGATGATCGCAAAAATATGGGAGTTCTGGAAACTGTTAATGTGCAGTATGGCATTCAAAAAGAACCACGCAATACAGTTCGCCAAATGGTAGATACAATTCGCCAATTAATGCAAGGCTCGGAATTGAACTTCTATGAAAAAGTATTTCAGCACGAATTATTGAAGCATCAGCAAGTAATGAGTGGTTTGTTGGTTCACAAAGCTGCACAAAAAGTTGGTGCTGATGTGATGGCAGCAATTGGCCCTTTAAATACCGTTAATTTTGAGAACCGCGCTCACCAAGAACAACTGAAAGGTATTTTGGAAGTGCTGGGTGTGCGCGAACTGACTGGGCAAGAAGTAGATCAAGGTATTTGGGGACGAGTCCAAGATGCGATGGCGGCTTTGACTGGTGCTGTTGGTAGTGCTGTTACCCAAGGTAGTGACAAGCGGGATATGAATATTCAAGATGTGATTCGGATGGATCACAATAAGGTAAATATCCTGTTTACCGAATTACTACAAAGTAACGATCCTCAGAAGATTCAAGAATATTTCGGTCAAATTTATAAAGATTTGACTGCTCACGCTGAAGCAGAAGAAGAAGTAGTTTATCCCAGAGTACGTTCCTTCTACGGTGAGGGTGAAACCCAAGAACTGTATGATGAACAATCTGAAATGAAGCGGCTATTAGATACCATCCGCAACATGAATCCTTCTACATCTGAATTCAAAGATAGAGTCAGACATTTGATGGATATAGTGGGCGATCATATTCGTCAAGAAGAAAGCACCATGTTTGCGTCTATTCGCAATAATCTCAGTTCAGATCAAAGTGAACAATTGGCAACACAATTTAAAGCAGCTAAAAGCCGCATTCAAGAAAGATTAGGCGGGCAAGCTACCGGAGCAAATAGGTAAAATAAAATGCCCACTGTCTAATCAAGTCGGTTGATAGTCAAACAAGCCCGCTCACTCCATGAAATAAAGAGTAGACGGGCTGTTTCGTTATGTTTTCTTGTTAATTGAAAAAGCTGACTTTATCTAATTTCTCCCAAGGCAAATCTATATCATCCCTACCGACATGACCATAGGCGGCCAGCTTTCTATAAAATCCACCTTTCACTAATGAAGGTAAATGTCTTAAATTAAACTCTTTCAAAATACCAGCAAGGCGAAAATCAAAATGTTTTTCTAACAGAATTGTAATTTCTTCATCAGATATTTTACCTGTACCAAAGGTTTCTACTTGCACACTCACAGGACGAGAAATGCCAATAGAATAACTTAGCTGTACTTCACATTCATCAGCTAATTTAGCTGCGACAATATTCTTAGCTGCATAACGGGCTGCATAAGCTCCTACCCTATCAATTCTGATGGGGTCTTTACCACTTAATGCCGAACCACTATGTTGAGAATATTCGCCATAGGTATCTATAGCATTTTTCCTACCTGTTAAACCAGAATGCACCGACGGTCCACCAATAATAAATGGGCCATCGGGGTTGATAAATATTCGAGTTTTTTCATCTGGTTTAATATCTTCATGCTCAAAGACTGGAAAAATTACAGTTTCTCTAATATCATCTTGTAATTGCTTGAGTTCTGGTTTTCCACGTTTATATTGACTGGCAATAACTGTAATACTATGAATTCTATAGGGGCGGCGATTTCTATATTCAATTCCTACTTGGGTTTTACCATCAGGCGTTAAATAATCGAGGATATTTTTATTTCTCACTTCACTCATTTTTCTGGCTAATTTATGTGCTAACCAGATAGGCAAGGGCATGAGTGTTGATGTTTGATTACAAGCAAAACCAAAAACTGTAGCTTGGTTAGTTACAGTTATTTGCTCTATCTCTTCATCAGATAGTTTTTGTTCATCAAATAGGTGATATTTATTAGGTGGTAATTCTGTTAAGCTGGTCAAAACACTACAAGTTTTACCATTAAATTCTTTGTGGTCATAACCAACCTGATCAATAACCTGTCTAGCTATATTGGTAAAATCTACGTTGGCGTTGGGTTCAAACCGGGCGGCTAAAAACACAATCCCTGTAGCAACAGCGCATTCTGTAATCACTCTGGCGAAGGGATCTTGTTGTAAAAAACGATCTACGATCGCATCACTAATTTGATCACACAGTTTATCAGGATGCCCCTCTGTCACTGATTCTGATGTAAACATGAAGTCTTTTTTCATAATTCACCTGCTATTGGGGATTGGGTACTGGGGATTGGGGTAATGTTTTCCTAGTTCCTAGTTGCCAGTCACCAATTCCTTTTGTGCTTTCATTGACTAGCAAAGGCAGTACAGCACTAGCACCAATCACAGCACCATCCACAAGATTAATTGGCGCGATTCTCAACAGACTTCTGAGTGGCGGAATGGCGATCGCTAACAGTTGGATCGCAAAGGAACCTGTAATGGCAGCATTTAAGTAAGGATTCGTCGGCAGTTTTTCTTGACTAAAGATGCTGTGGGTTTCGGAACGGCTACTAATTGTATGTAGCAGTTGGGCTGATGTCAGACTCATAAAGGCAATGGTGCTAGCCCTGGGAGTCATACCATATCTGAGGAGACTGTAACTATAGGCGGTGAGGGTGCCGCCAGAAATCACGGCTGATTCAAAAGCAATTCTGCCAAAATCGGACTTTTTGATAATTGGTTCTTCGGGATTGCGGGGTGGTTGGTTTAAGACTTCTGGTTCTGGTGCTTCCAATGCCAGGGATAAACCAGGGAAAATGTCTGTGACTAAGTTCAGCCATAGTAGTTGAATGGCGTTTAAGGGTTCCCCAATCCCAACGGCGGTAGCAATCGTCATCACCATGATTTCACTCAGGTTAGTCGAGAGGAGGAAATGCACGGATTTACGGATGTTGTTGTAAATTGTTCTGCCGCGACTGACGGCGATAATCATGGTTTCCAGGCGATCGTCTTCTAAGACGATATCTGCTACCTCACGGGCGACATCTGTACCACCTTTACCCATAGCTACACCCACTTGGGCAGCTTTTAAGGCGGGTGCGTCGTTAATCCCATCACCTGTCATGGCGACAACTTTACCTGCACCTTGCAACGCTTGGACGATTTGCAATTTATTGCTGGGGCTGATGCGGGCAAATACGTCTACTTTGTCGCTGAGGGCAATTAAGGCTTCGGGAGTGAGGTTATTAATGTTGGTAGAGTCGAGAATTTCCAGTTGGGGATCACGGTTTAATTCTAATTCTTTGGCGATCGCATAGGCGGTAGGACTTTGATCGCCGGTAATCATCACGGTGTCGATACCTGCATGATGGAAGTCGGCAATTAATGTTTTTGCCCCTTTTCGGATGGGATCTGCCATTCCTACCAAACCTAACCAAATCAGGTTGGATTCATGGTTATTGCCGTTGCAGTTGTGATATTCATCTATATGGCTGTAGGCTATGCCCAAGACTCGTAATGCTTTTCCAGCCATGCGATCGTTTTCAATTTCTATCGCCTGCCGTTCTTCTTCATCTAAAGGTACTATTTGCCCATCTTTCACCTGACTTTGGCATAGTTGTACTACTTCGGCGGGGCTACCTTTAACAGCTACAAATTTTTGTTGATTATGAGTCTGGTGAATGGTACTCATAATATTACGGTTTTCCGATCGCAGGTTGGTTTGTAGTAAGGGATACTTTTCTCTGAGGGCGATCGCATCGACTCCGGCGGAGATAGCCATATAAATCAGGGCATTTTCCGTAGCTGAACCTGTGACAGCATACTCCCCATTGGCAGATTTACTGACTTCACTTTCGTTACATAATACCGATACATGAATCAGTTTTAATAGTTCATCGTCGCTGTAGGGGTTAATATTCTTCTCCCCATTCACAAAGTCACCATCTGACACTTGAATCTGTCGTGAGTTGGCATGAATTTCCACCACAGACATTCTGTTCTCGGTGATTGTGCCGGTTTTATCCATGCAAATTGTCTGCACGGAACCCAAAGCTTCCACGGCAGCCAGACTCCGCACCAGAACCTTATTCTTCCGCATATCGCGGATACCTAAAGCTAAGGTGGTAGTGGCAATTGTGGGTAATCCTTCGGGAACAGCTGCTACAGCTAGGGAGATGGATGATTTGAGCATCTGCACTAAACCATATCCCCGCAGCACGCCCATACCAAAAACTAAACCGCAAATCCCCATACTGATTAATACCAGCTGTCCGCCTACTTCATCTAGCTGTCTGGCGAGGGGGGTTTCCGTGGCTTTGGCTTCACCTACTAGCTGTTGAATTTTACCCATTTCTGTATAGGTGCCGGTTGCTACCACCGCCGCCAATCCTTGACCACCTGTGATATAAGTACCTTTGTAGGCCATGTTGAAGCGATCGCCTAATGGCACATCTTCACCCATCAAGAATGCCGTAGTTTTGTTCACCGGGATACTCTCGCCAGTTAAAGCCGACTCATCAACACTTAGGTTATCGGCGGCAATTAATCGCGCATCAGCAGCTAAATAATTCCCTGGTTTGAGAACTAAAATATCGCCCACAGCTACATTTTCAATGGGTATTTCTATTTGCTTACCATCTCTAATTACCCAAGCAGATGTTTGCTGATGATGTTTGAGGGAGTTAATGATTCTTTCAGACTGGCTTTCTGTGAGATAACCAATTACTGCATTCAGTCCCACCACACCTAAAATTACAACAGCATCAACTAATCCTCCCGTAAACATCGAAACCCCAGCCGCCACTCCCAGCAAAGCCACAGGTAAGGACTTAAACTGTTCAATTATGATGCTCCAACCAGAGCGTAACTCTGTTTCTGAGAGGAGATTTAGCCCGTATTGACTTAAATTAATCGCTGCCGATTCACTAGATAACCCTGATTCTGGTGATGTTTGCAATTGATGCAGAACTTTATCTGTAGGGATTAAATGCCAATTTTCTTGGCTTTGTTCTGTGGCTTTGTTATCAAGTTTGGCAATTTTGGAGCTAGGTTTTAGTGCTTTAGTTTTTTGTTTTACAGGATGTTTTTTGCAAAAACTTAAGACAATCTGTTCCACGAGAGAGCCTATTTGCTGATAATTATATTTTGGTGAGAAAATTACCAGTAAGTTGCTTGTTAAGGGATTGGCATTAGCTTTAATTATGGCTGATTTACTAGCTAGCGATCGCTCTAAATATTCTTTTAAATCCCGTGAGCCATAAAGCTCTGTGATTTTATATCTAGCTCTCCCTTTCACGCTCGTATGTATTGCTTTAATCACAGCAATTTCTACTCCCTTCCTGCCCTGAAAATAGGAACATACGTATATCCGTATTCAATGATTATAGTTCCAATAACTATAAAAACAGAGACTACTACTGTTAAGAGTTTCAAAGTAGGAGTCTTAACAATAGTAAAAATAGTCAACCTTTTGACATATTCCTAGCTAATTCTTAACTAGCTAATTTTGAGGTACATTAGAGGTTGGTAATTCCCTAACATTATTAAGTTTTATAAAACTATCAAAGGCACACCAAGCCAAGATATACCAAGGAATATCATTCAGTTTTAGCCCTTGTACCCATAATTGACGAATTGCCAATAAGCCTAATCCCATAGGCACTAGCAATCGTAAATCAGCCACACCATTAGTCATACTTCTGACATCTGCATTCATATCAGATAAGAGGTTAATAACATCATTAGCTACCTCAGATTTACCCTCACTCCCATAAGCTTGCTCTATTTGAATATTGATATATCTAGATGTTTCTCTATGTCCGTTAGAAACATTAGTGTTTACGCCCACAGTAATATCTTCCCAACTCTCAATAACTTCTTTAATTACAGTTTGTACTAGAGGCTGTTTAACAGCATCTGCAACAGGAAGAATTACAGGTGAGAGAACTATTGCTGTCAGAGTCTCGACAATTTCAGGAATATTCACGTCTTGTAATTCCAACATATCTGTCATCTGCACTTCTCCCATCACAGCAGGTTGTCAAGTACAAAGCTTAATTAAATCAATTCCTAATTCCATCAACCTAAAGTTACAGGGCATTTAAAACTTTATAAATAAATCTATGAAACATATATCTAAAGTAATAAATTTCCATTTTAAGTTATCGACTATTGAGAATAATTCACCCTCTAGGCTCACGCAATTAACAATCCAAAATGCTAATTCTAAAAAATAGATTGAAGAAGGCAGGAGGCAGGAGGCAGAGGGCAGAAGGTTTTGTTTAGAAGGGGATTCCGACCCCTCCTAAACAAGAGCCACCAAATTGAAAATTTGGTGGGGGTCTTAAACCCTTGCTCCCTACCCTGCGGGAACCCCTTCGGGGAATGGTCGCGGCAGAGGACAGAGGCCAGTATTCCTTCTGCCTCCTGCCCTCTGCCCTCTGCCTTTCTTGATAAATCCAATTCGCAATTCACAATAAATGACACATTCTACAGTTCAAAACCAAAACATTCAGCAACTGCGAGCATTAATTAAAGACTTGAATTATGGGATGTTAACCACCGTTGATGATGATGGTAGCTTACATAGTCGTCCCATGTTCGTCAATCGCGATATTGACTCTGATGGTACAATTTGGTTCTTTACATCAAGCAGTTCTCATAAAGTAATTGAGATTGAGCATCGTCAGCAAGTAAACGTTAATTTTTCATCACCCGATCAGCAGCGATATATTTCGATTTCTGGTACAGCACAAATAGTCAAAGACCAGAAAAAAATTCAAGAAAAATGGCAACCAGAACTACAAACATGGTTTCCCCAAGGGTTAGATGATCCCAGTATTGCCTTACTTAAAGTCAATATTAATAAAGCCGATTATTGGGAAGAAGAATCTAAATTTCATCCGCAAACAATGGTTTTAGGCAATAGGCAATAGGCAATAGGCAATAGGTAATAGGTAATAGTTATTCTCCCCTGCCCCTCTGCTCCCCTCCTCCGTCTAACCCACAGCCTGTTGCAACGTCGCAGTGAAATTAGGATAAGAAATTGCCGCAGCTTCGGCACGGTGAATTGTCGTGATTCCCGTAGCATTAAGAGCCGCGATCGCTAGACTCATGGCAATGCGATGATCTGTATAACTATCGACATCTGTACCTACTAAGGGAGTACCGCCAATAATTTCCATGCCATCGGGGAGTTCGGTGACTTTTGCGCCGAGTTTATTGAGTTGCTGCGCCATCACCGTAATGCGATCGCTTTCTTTGACTCTTAACTCCTCAGCATCCCGAATCACCGTTTTCCCCTCAGCGAATACCGCCGCCACAGCTAAAATCGGGATTTCATCAATCATTCTTGGCACAATATCACCAGCAATCGTACAACTTCGCAACTTACTAGAGCGCACCCGGACATCTGCCACCGGTTCCCCTGCGACTTCGCGCTGGTTTTCCAATTGGATATCTGCGCCCATCATTTCTAATGCTTCTAAAATCCCCGTGCGTGTGGGATTCACACCGACATTTTCTACTACCAATTCTGAACCAGGGACAATCGCCCCAGCCACTAACCAAAAGGCTGCGGAACTAATATCACCTGGTACAACCACCTTCTGCCCATATAGTTGAGCGGGGCCATTCACGGTAACGCTTTTGGTTTCAGGATCAACGCTGATATCCGCCCCAAAAGCCCTGAGCATCCTTTCACTATGATCACGGGAAACTGCCGGTTCAGTTATCGTAGTTTTCCCCTCAGTGAATAAACCTGCCAGCATGATGCAAGATTTGACTTGGGCTGAGGCGATGGGAGAATGATAGTGAATTGGTTTGAGAACCTGTCCTTGAATCGCCAAAGGTGCTAGAGAATTTCCCTTGCGTCCCCAAATTTGCGCCCCCATCTGTTGCAGAGGTTGTACTACACGGGACATGGGACGCGATCGCAAGGAACTATCCCCAGTGACAGTAAAAAACCGTCCTGGGTGGGATGCCAAAAGTCCCAGCATTAATCTGAGTGTTGTGCCGGAGTTACCAGCATTCAAAACATCTACAGGTTCTTGCAAATTGCCTAAACCAATGCCTTTTACCCGCACCAATTCCGTATTCAGTTCCGAAATTTCTGCACCCATAGCTTGAAAACAGCTAGCAGTGCTGCGGGGATCTTCACCCAAGAGTAGCCCTTGGATTTCCGTTTCACCTTGCGCGATCGCACCTAACATCAACGCCCTATGGGAAATCGATTTATCCCCTGGTATTTGAATACGACCTTGCAAAGATAGCCCAGTCGAGGGACTTTGGATAATTAACTTCTGAGAAAGGTCTGTTTGAGTCTCTAAGGTTATAGCAGCAGCCGACATCACGATACTCTGGTTTTGATGACACTAGAAGCTCGTCAGCGACTTTATTGGACGCTACTGGTTACTTCCTGCCTAGTATCGTATCGCTTTTTGCTCACTAAAATTTACCGACATTTACCGCAACATATCTATTTTTTAGTTATTACTACTTGAATCCGACTGATACAACTGGCACACTAAAGCCAGATTACAGGTAGTTAATGGTAATTATTTATTGTTTTTAACAATGGACTATTGACTATTTTTTATATTTGTTTATTTAGCTTACTTAATAAGCATCTTCAGTTAATATTAATCAGGTTTTACAATGAATTAATCTTTAGTCGCTCAATTTGACCTATTAAACCATCTGGTATTATTTTCATCTCGTTCATAGCTTTTAGCTCCCATTGCTCCCATGCTCACCCATCACCGCAAGCCCGTGTGCTTATCACTTATTTCCACTGATCTACCATTTTGGTCTGTTGTGGAAACTGCCGGAACACTATATCAAAAAGATACTGATAGATTCCATTTGCTTTTAACTGCGCCGCCTTTAATTACTTGCGAGATCACAAGTCCCGATCCTCCAGAAGATACACTTGCCGCACCCAGAAGTAAAGTCTATCCTCCCAGTAGTCCGAGGGTGTTGTGGTTAGAGATTTCTCCTTACCGCATCATTATGACTATGCAAGGTAATGAACAGGTAAGTTACCGCCACTTTTGGGAACAGGGTGTGTATGGCGTAAGCCGATATTGGCTACCCACTGAGTCATTACAACCTAACTATCCTATTCGCCTACGCAACTTTACCAACAGTTTGACTCTGAGCGGACACAAACTACCAGAGCATTTGCGTGTGGAATACGAATTATGGGCTGAACAAGTCCAATTAGGGCGTTATATCCTGAATCTAGAAATTAAACATTAATGATGCCCTTGAGAGACGTTGCAATGCAACGTCTCCAAACATCAACCAAAATAACTAGGTTCGTTCCCTGATTTCCATTTAATATTGCAACCGATGCTAGGCTTTTGTTCTGTAGTGACAGGTTTACCCGCTAAGACTGCATCAATAGCAGCGCGTAAATCTGCACCCGTGACAGGTTTACCATTACTAGGACGGCTATCATCTAATTGTCCTCGATAAACTAGCTGGCGATCGCCATCAAAAACAAAAAAATCAGGCGTACAAGCCGCCGTATAAGCCTTGGCGGTTGCCTGGGTTTCGTCATAGCATAACGGAAACTGCCAACCCAGTGTTGTTGCTAGTTCTTTTAAGGAATCAGGGGCATCATCTGGGTATTTTTGGGCATCATTGGCGCTAATAGCAACGATACCTAAATCACTGGTGAAATAATCTTGTCCTAACTTGGTTAATTCCTCTTGAATGTGTTTTACAAACGGACAATGGCGACAAATAAACATCACCAACAATGCTTTTTGATCAGCAAAAGTAGACAAAGAAATTGTCTTGCCAGATATGACTTCCGGTAGATAAAAATCTGGTGCTTTTGTGCCTAATGCCAACATTGTTGAAGCAGTTAAAACCATAAATCACCCGATATTTTGATTTTCAAAGCAGCTTTTATAGCTGTAGACAAGGCGATTAGGGCATGACTAAAAGCTCAAACTCATTCATGGTATGGATTTTACTATTGCCTATTGCCTATTGCCTTCCGCTATATTATTCAGTCATTGTCAAAATAGCATGAAATTCTCAATCAAAAGAGAGACAGGAAATTCCCATCTCTCTTTTGTTAAGCCTAATTTTACAAAAATTGAATTTTTCTTTTACAGGCTGGCTAACACACCAAAAATGCCATGTCCTGTAAACACTTCTAGTGCGATGAGAGAGATAAAGCCAATCATTGCTAAACGGCCGTTGATGAGTTCTGCGTAGGGGGTAAAACCAGTGCGATCGCCTTGCTCATCTACATATACTTTTGGCTCAATCGCAAAATTGTTTAGTTTACCTTGATCATCAACGATGGAAGCATTTGTACGCATAAAATTTTTTCCAGTTATTTTTTATTCTTTAAGAACTGTAACAAATATATGAACATTTGTAAAGTATATGAATCTTTCTAAAGTCTTAACTTTGATTAGATACAGCCATAACCCCACCTTGGATTCTGTATTAAACTTTTCTAAAGCATCTCCTCGACTAGCTACTGTCGAAGTGATATGTTAACCTAGCCAGTTTTTTCAAACCTTAGCCAAACAACTATGACACTAGCGGGTAAGGCAACCCAATTCGAGTACAAAGCACTGTACAAGCCGAATCAACTGATTTACGGCAACGGACAAACAGCAGTGATTACAGGATGGACAGTCAAGCAGGCGATCGCCAAACACCTACAACCCCAAGAGTACGCTGTAATTGGGCAACTGTACTCTCCTACACGAGGTATCAACTTACTCATCCGAAATTTACTGTGGAATCCTCATGTCCGACACTTAGTTGTTCTTAACGCCACTAAGGAAGATAAAAACGCGGGTGCGGGAGAATGTTTACTAGACTTTTTCCGTCATGGATTTGAAGAGGGTGTATGTGACACTGGCTTACGTTGCTGGATAATTCGTTCGACTATTCCTGGTTACATTGATCTGGAAGTTGAAGCTAATGCCTTGGAAGAACTACGACGGTCAATAAAGTATAGTGAAGCAAAATCCATACCTGAAGCTGTTAGTTTCGCTAAATCCTATGCTCAACAAGAAACAGTAGCTGCGTGGAGTATACCGTTAGAATTTCCCATCTCTACTCTTGAACCAACAGTTTTACCAGGGCCAAGATACGGACACAGAATTGAAGGTAAAACCATAGCGGAAACTTGGGTAAAAATTATTCATCGAATTAAGACAACAGGAACAATTCGTCCTACTGGCTATGATGGACAATGGCAAGAATTAATTGATTTAATGGCAGTAGTGACTGATGAGCCTACTGATTTTTACTTCCCTGAACCTAATTATTTGCCAATTGATCGCAGTTTTCTAGAAGAATATATTTCTCAAATTTTAGATGATGCACCATACAGGGAAGGATTGAAATATACTTATGGTCAACGTTTACGTTCCTGGTTTGGACGTGACCAAATTGATCAAGTTATCAATAAATTAATTGGGGAAATTGACGCGGCTAGTGCAGTCATGAGTCTTTGGGATGTAAAAGACCATGAGAAAGGCGGTAGCCCCTGTCTGAATCACATTTGGTTAAGAGTTGTTGATAACGAATTATCACTAACAGCCACATTAAGAAGTAATGATATGTTTGCTGCTTGGCCTGCAAACGCAATGGGACTTAGGGCTTTGCAACAACACGTTAGAGATAAAATTGCTGAACGTTCTGAATATAACTTAAAGATGGGGCCACTGATCACAATGAGCCAGTCGGCTCATATATATGATGACACTTGGGAAAATGCTGATAGGCTAATTGCTAATCAATACGGTGTAATACTTAAGCAGCGTAACTATGATGATCCTTCAGGTAACTTTTTAATCGAAGTCGATGAGAAGGAGATTGTAGTTACTCAAACAACTCCTGGTAGTGGTGAGATTGTTAAATCTTATCGAGGGAAAAACCCTCTCAACCTACTGAGGGACATTTGTGCTGCATCTCCAGCCATTCAGCCTGAACATACAGGTTACTTGGGGATAGAACTGCAAAAGGCGAGTCAATGTATTAAAATTGGCAAGCCTTATGTTCAGGATCAGTAAACAAAAAAAGACTGTAATTCACATAGATATAGCTGGTAATTGAAATTGATAAATCATGCAAGATATTTCCTTAAATGATGAACACTCTCAAAGACCAACATGGGATGAATACTTTCTAATGTTGGCTAAACTCGCTGCCACCCGCTCAACTTGTTTAGCATTTCCAGTAGGTGCTGTGATTGTTAAAAATAAGCAAGTAGTGGCAACTGGTTATAATGGTTCACCATCTGGTTCTGCTCACTGTACTTCTCAAGGATACTGTTATCCTGGTTTGAGCAGTTGTGATGCTAGCAAAACTTTACCATCAAGGGCTGTACACGCTGAAGCAAACGCGATCGCACAAGCCGCCAAGCATGGTATATCTACAGATGGCGCAAGCATTTATGTCACATTAGAACCTTGTTTGTCTTGTTTAAAATTAATTATCTCCGCAGGTATTAAAGAAGTGTTTTATGAAACTTCCTTTAATAGTGGAGAGAAAGCCGTGGTCAGAGATTCTTTTGTGAATGAAGGTTTAGTCTTTCTTCAGCAAGTTAAGCTTTCTGAAGCTACAGCACAAAAAGCAGCATCATTTCTATTATTTTCTACATCTGTTGTTAGTTGTGACATTTTA
Organism: Nostoc sp. PCC 7524; assembly: GCF_000316645.1. NCBI lineage: Bacteria > Bacillati > Cyanobacteriota > Cyanophyceae > Nostocales > Nostocaceae > Nostoc > Nostoc sp. PCC 7524. The sequence goes on along the minus strand of NC_019684.1, from coordinate 547,341 downwards.
AATAAATTTTAAACCTACATATTTATATATGCTCAGTGATACAGATATTAAACAACAAATAGAAGAAAGAAAAAATAATTCAGCTAAGGGAATCTTGATAGATCCATTTGAAGAAAAATACTTAACTCCTGTTGGGTATGATTTGAGAGTTGGAACCAAGGGATTCTCGTGGAAAAAGAAGTGTGAAATTGATATAGAAAAAGAGAGAGGTATAGAAATTGAACCCAACGATACAGTAATTATTGAAACTTTAGAATCAGTTAGTCTCTCTAAAGAAGTAGGTGCTACTATACACGCAATGGTTTCAAAAGCTGTTCTTTATGGTTTATCTCATATTTCGACAACTATAGATCCAGGATGGACAGGGAAACTATTAATTTCGGTTAGTAATTATCGAGATAGTTCTGTAATGCTTCGTTTTAGGGATTCTTTCTGTACAGTTTGCTTTTATCAGATGGAATCTGAATCAATAGCAACTCTTGGAAGACCTGTTGATAGAGATGATATATGGGAAAGATTACTAGAGATAGCCAAGGAAGAAAGAGATAGACAAATAAAGGAGATACAGATAAAAAAAGGAAAAGAAAAAGCAGAAGATAGAATTCGTATTGGCTTAATGGTGGCTTTTATCTTACTAGCATCATTTATTGGTCTTCAAATTTCTTTTAAAGATGCTGCCTTGGGTGCATCATTAGCTGCTTTTCTTGCTGTTGTTAGCCCCAGTATCATCGAACTATTAAAACCAAAATAAATATTATCTGATTTTTAATAAAAATTATACAAAAATATCATTCATAATTAGTAGTATGTCTTTGCTAATGGTAACTAATCAATGACATGAATGAATCAAGAACGCGTGTATATGTGTCTGGCGCGTTAACAGGAATTAATAATTTAGATTCTGTTAAAGAATTCTATGTGACTATTGGTTTACTTTCTGAGAAAATGGGATTTCAGACTTATATTCCTCATCTCAAAACTGACCCCATACAACATCCTGATATTAGTCCTTGCACAGTTTTTGAGACTGACAAGCACCAAGTCACTGAATCTGATCTAGTGATTGCCTATATTGGCTATGCTTCACTGGGTGTGGGCATGGAGCTAGCTTATGCGGAAACATACGCTATCCCGATTATCCTGCTCTATGAAAAAGATAAGGTAATATCGAGATTTCCTCGTGGTATACCTACTGTTTTTTCTGAAATTGCTTTCACAGACTATAAAGATGCTTTAGCTCAACTAGAAATTGTTTTAAAAAAGTGGAGACAACAGCACATCAAGCAATCCTCTTCAGTGCCATTCTCCTCCACTTAAAAATATTATTTTCAACTAATCCAGCACTTACACAGGTGTCACACTCAACCTATCTTGTAGGGTGCGTCAGATGCCAAAAATCTTTTGAGAATAACGAAAAACTCAAATCTGACGCACACTACGAATGTACCAGTTGCGTAAGTCCTATCATCAATTTAAAGTTGTACAGCTTAAGGTCGATGACTACGACGAATCTCTGTAATTTGATCTGCGATGTCGAGGAGAGATGGCGGCATTTCGGGGCCTGTGAGAATGATATCGATATGGGGAGGGCGTTTGGCTAGAAATGCTAAAACCTCAGTTTCCGCAATCAAACCAAAGTTAATTGCCAAACTTAACTCATCTAAAACTACAAGGGAATATTTACCCTCATTTACTACCTGTTGTGTATACTGCCACAATCTTTGTAAAGCTTGGTTTTCAGCTTCATCTAAGTGTGGTGTATCAATACAACGAGGCAAATCACAGCGAATCCAATCTAAATTCTGCCCCAACTGAATTGGGTGATCTTGTCCTTGATTTATGCCACCTTTGAGAAACTGCACTAACAACACTGATGTACCTTGACCGGCAATTCTGAGTGCTTCCCCCATCACGCTGGTAAAGAAATTACGGTGGGAACTGGTAAAAACCTGCACTAGCCCTTCAAGAGGATGTGGTAAGCTGAGGGTCGAATTTGCACTGGGTGTTTCTAACTGGGCAACCATAGGATAAATTTCAAAAAATCACAATAAATTAAATAGAATTTGCAGAGATTCCCTGTAGAAAATCTACCTGTATAATCAATCTGTTTTTGCTCAGGATCATGGGTCTGGCAATCTGCTCTATAAGTCAAACACTAGGTTTGCTCTGAAGTCAAGGGTAGTGGGGATTAGAGAGTAGGGACTGGGAAAAAGTTCTTCTCCCCTACACCCTTGCACCCCTACCCCCCTACCCCCTTGTGAAATGTTAGATTTCCTTGGAGGTTGGGCAAAACAAACTTATTATGTTGTGAATGTTACTCGTTGAGGAGTGAATAGTTGTGAGATTAGTGATTTTAGGAGGTTCGGGATCAGGGAAAAGTACGCAAGCCCAAAGGCTTTGTAGTTACTTTGAAGTCCCCCAAATTTCTACGGGTGAGATTTTGCGGGAAGCGATATCTGGCGAGTCGCTTGACGGGGTTTACGCTAACCTGGGTGAACTAGGTCGTTATGCCAAGCCATACGTGTCTAGGGGGGAATTAGTCCCAGATGAAATGATTATTGATCTCATTCGCTCGCGTCTGACAAAACCTGATGTTAACTGTGGCTGGATTTTAGAGGGTTATCCCCGTACTGCTTTCCAAGCTGAAGAATTAGATTTTTTGCTGGATGAGTTGGGACAGAAGTTAGATTGGGCAATTTATTTACAAGTCCCAGAGGCGGTAATGGTGAGTCGTTCTCTAGGGCGTTCTTTACCCGATGATCAACCTGAAATTGTCCAACGCCGAGTAGAAGTCTTCTATGACCGCACGATTCCCATCCTAGAGTATTATGACCGTCGTCGCCGCCTATTGACAATCAACGGCGATCAATCACCAGAATTGGTGCTGCAAAATATTCTCACCTTACTTTCAGTACCTTAATTAAATCTTGTTTTAGTTATCCTAAAGTTTTCTTTGCGGGCTACTGTATATTTCACAATAAACCTTATACTTTTATTTCAGTCTTTTTACTTTGTCTTCAGCTTGAGATGCTGACCCTACGATACAGCACTGAAATAAGTTGCGATACTAAAGTAACTTTAAGACAGTATTTCATCATTCAAATTTTGAGGCAGCCCTAATGGTTTGGCAGCGTCCCGATGGTCGAAAACCCTACGAACTCCGCCCTGTCACCTTTCAACCTGAATTTACCCGCTTTGCCCCTGGTTCGGTGCTGGCAATCTGTGGTGAGACAAAGGTGCTTTGTACTGTTAGCGTTGCTGAAGGAGTCCCCAAGTTTTTGCTAGGAACTGGCAAAGGTTGGTTAACTGCTGAGTATCGGATGCTACCTTCTGCTACACAACAGCGTCAGGAACGAGAATTAATGAAATTATCTGGCAGGACACAGGAAATTCAGCGTTTGATTGGGCGTAGCTTAAGGGCAGCAATTGATTTTGAGGCCTTGGGAGAAAGAACTTTAACCGTCGATGCGGATGTATTGCAAGCTGATGCAGGGACAAGAACAGCTGCGATTACAGGCGGGTTTGTGGCTTTAGCTCATGCGATCGCTAAATTAATGCAGCAAGGAGTTTTAGAGCGATCGCCTCTGTGTGGACAAATAGCAGCCATTTCTGTAGGTTTATTAGAACAAGAACCATATTTAGATTTGAACTATATAGAAGATGTTGCTGCCACAGTAGACTTTAACGTTGTCATGAATCAAAACCTAGGCATCATCGAAATTCAAGGTACAGCAGAAGAAGGCAGTTTTACTCGTACTCAATTAAATCAACTCCTAGATTACGCCGAAAAAGGCATTCAACAATTATTAATCGCCCAGCAGGAAGCAATCCCCGATTGGGAGACTTTGTTGTTATGAGGGAGTAGGGAGATGGGGGAGATGGGGGAGATAGGGGAGCAGAGGAGCAGAGGAGCAGAGGAGCAGGGGAGAACAAGAATAATTTTTTACCCAGTCCCCAATCCCCAATCCCCAATCCCCCATTAGTACCATCGACTACGGACAACTCACCATAGAAGGTGATAAGCATGAGTTGACTTGATTTATGCTCACCTTCTTCCTGTTGTTAAAAGTTTCAAAATTTAAACAGGAGAGTTGTCATAAGTTCGATATGGTATTGCTGGAAGCCGGTAATGTGATGATAAAGCCATGAATAAAACGGTTGAAGTCCTACCGGATCAATCAGCGTTAGTTGCGCGATCGCTGGATTTGATCCTGACCAAGTTAGATACTGCCATTAAACAGCAGGGACGATTTACTATTGCCTTATCTGGCGGTAGCACACCTAAGCCGTTGTATGAAGCGATCGCCCAGCAAAAGTTACCTTGGGATAAGATTCATGTGTTCTGGGGTGATGAGCGTTATGTTCCCCCAGATCATCCCGATAGTAATGAATTGATGGCGCGGCGTGCATGGCTAGATCGTGTTGATATCCCCGCCGCCAATATTCACGCTGTACCCACATTAGATAATGATCCGGTGGTATCAGCTAATAAGTACGAACAGCACCTGCAAGCATTCTTTCAGTCAAAACCGAAAGAGTTTCCCGCTTTGGATGTGGTACTGCTAGGGATGGGTGATGATGCCCATACTGCATCTTTGTTTCCCCACACAGACGCTTTAAAAGTTCGCGATCGCTTGATTACTGTGGGTAACAAAGACAGCAACCCCCGCATAACCTTCACGTACCCATTCATTAATGCGGCTCGCAGTGTCATGTTTATCGTCGCTGGTGCTAACAAAATACCAGCTCTAGCTCAAGTATTTGCCCCTGTAGCGGATAACTTCACCTACCCATCCCGCCTAATTCAACCCCAAGGGGAACTGTGGTGGCTACTTGATGCCGCCGCAGGTGCGGAACTCTCAGCTTAATTTTCTCTTCACGAGTAATTGTTAAAATCGGAAGCTAGAGTTACTCCCTTGTAGAACTACTTATGTCTAACGACAAGCACAAGGGATGAGCAGTTGCCTGTATAGGGAAACCCATCCTCCCAACTCTTCGCTGTCTTGAAAGTGTTGAGTGCTGAGTAGGGAGTAGGGAGTAGGGAGAAGAACTTTTGCCCAATACCCAGTCCCCAATACCCAGTCCCCAATCCCCCTTTCATCCCTGTGCTTGCCACAACTATTTTTAGGATGCTCTTGAACAAAGGCTTAAATCAATGATCGTCTGCCCTAATTGCAATCACCCCAACCCAGACGGCGCTGTCCAATGCGAAGCTTGTTACACGCCGTTACCAGCTACTACTAATTGTCCCAATTGTGGCGCAACTGTACAGTCAGATGCTGCTTTTTGTGGCCAATGTGGTTTTAACCTCCACTCAGCCGTTGCACCTGCGGCTGCTACTGCCGTTGCCACCGTTGCACCTGATGTCCCTGTGGAAGTTCCATCCTTAGTAAATCCCGACCCAATTTTAGAACTATTACAACCCAATGCTTTAGGCATTGATCCAGCAGCAGCGCCCTTACCCCCTACAGTAGTGGCACAATCAGCCGCAGCACCTCCACCCCCAGTAGCACCTGCTCCCATAGCAGTAGAAGCACCTGCACCAGTACCGGCACCCGCACCTGCACCCGCACCAGTAGCAGAAGCATCTGCACCCGCACCCGCACCAGTAGAAGCACCCGCACCAGAACCAGTGCAAGCAGTAGAAGCACCCGCACCAGAACCTGCACCGGCACCAGAACCCCCACCAGCACCACAACCTATTGCAGCACCATCACCTGCCAGAACTCAATTACAGCAGATTACAGCGCGATTAGTTCACGTCCAAAGTGATAGAGAAATTGAATTGCCGCCAAGTCTGTCTGTAATTCACATTGGCAAGCCCAATGACCGCATTCCTCCAGATATAGACGTTTCAGGATTTTCCAATTCTGAAATTGTGTCACGGGTACACGCAGATATTCGCGTTGAGGGAGACGCTCATTATATAGAAGATGTGGGCAGTTCTAATGGCACTTACATTAACAATTTGCCCTTATTACCAGGTAACAGACACCGCCTCAGACCAGGCGATCGCATCAGTCTTGGTAAAGGAGATTTGGTAACGTTCCTCTTTAAACTGGCTTAGGGAATTGGGGATTGGGGACTGGGGACTGGGGACTGGGTACTGAGTAAAAAATTATTCTTGTTCTCCCCCGCTCCTCTGTTCCCCCATCTCCCTCATCTCCCCTCACTCCCACCCTGCGGGAAACTGACGCTACATCTCCCCCACTCCCCACTCCCTATTCCCCACTCCCATTAACCATTTGTGGTTTTCCCCAAATAATCCGCTCTTGCTTATAAATAGCAATTCCAGGTTTAGCACCTTTGGGTTTATAAACATACTTGGGTTCGGTGTAAACTACTGGTACTTGCTCACTCTGACGAGCGCGACTGTAGTAAGCAGCCAGATTAGCGACAAATTGCAAATCATTAGCTTCGGGAACAGCACCGGGTTCTAAACGCAATAACACATGGCTACCAGGAATTTCTTGAGCATGGAACCATAAATCATAATCTCCCGCTACCCGAAAGGTTAACTGGTCATTCTGGCGATTATTACGACCAATTAAAACTTGAAAGCCGTTAGGTGTAGAGTAGTGATGAAAGTTTGTACTAGGCGTTTCATTCACGCTACGACGATAATCTAATTCTTCTAAATATTTTTGCCCAATTAATTCGTCACGGATTTCTTCTAGGGCTTGTAAATCTTCTGCTGCTTGGTAGTTTTCTATTTGCGAAAGAGCTGCTTCTACTTGCTCTAAGTAATCAATTTCTGTCTGCACTTCTTCTAATAATGGCTCAACGGCTGTACGCGCCCGTTTGAGTTTTTGGTGTTGCTTATAAAGGTTCTGGGCGTTCTGCACAGCATTTTTGTCTGGTTGCAGGGCGATCGCTACTGGTTCACCTGTCTCAAAATCCGGTATGGTAATTTCTGTCATTCCCGGTTCCCATGTTTGCAAGTGAGCCATCAATAAATCAGCTTTTTGACGATACTCATCTGCTTGATCGGATTGTTGTAAGCGATCGCTGAAAGTCTGAGCTTTATTTCGCAATTTCGTTAAGATATTACTCAATTTCTGCGTCAGTTGATGGCGCAATTGGGCAAATATCTGCTGATTGAATTGCCCAGTATAATATTCATTGATTAATGTTTGAATATCTTTGGCTGGTGCAACTACACCCCAACCCATAACTGTATATCCCTGTTTCGTCCACCCTGGCTGAAAATTTTTCTGTTCTAATGCTTGTAGCCATTCTTGCCAGCGTGTAAATAATCTTTGCCAGTCTTCAAAAGTCAAAGTATCGGTGCTGGTGTCTGGTGCTATATTCGCCGCCAGCAACATAGACTCTACTAAAGCCGCACTTAAGCCACTATAACTTTTAAGTAATTGCCGCTTCATCGCACCTGGAACTAAACTCACCCGTTCTTGCCAACGTGCTGGAGATTCATTCCCACTAGGCACAGGGCCAGTCAGTTTTGGTGGTGTTTCATAAGGTTGTCCAGTTTGGATAGGGCGCACACTCGACTGTTGCTGACTCACTTGGTGAGCAGCCGTAATAATCTGATTACTTCCATCAGTGAGGATGACATTGCTGTATTTGCCCATAATCTCAATGTAGAGATGATAAAGCGCAGCCTCTCCAGGACGACGGGCAAATTGTAAATCTATCACTCGTTCCCAGGGTGCGATCGCCTCAATTGCCACCAAGGCTAATCCTCCCAACTGGTGTATTAATTGCTGACTAAAAGTAAAAGTATCGGGTGTGCGTGGTGGTGGATTACCTATACAAATGTGTGCAGCTTGAGGATGCCAAGAAATCTCTAGCCAACCTCTTTGTTTCAAGGTACGTAATGCGATCGCAATAGTGTAGCGATCGCGCTGATAAACTTGTTCTAAGCGTGATGGTATCCATTCAACACGCAGTTCGCTACAAGTAGCTGTGAGGGTGGTAAAATCTACTGGTTGCACAACGATTATATAGTTAGCTTTTGGCCTTCTAAGGTCAATGCTCAGTATATGCTATATCGTCAGAGTAATTCTTCCCAACCACTAGACTCAGGCTTTAACTTTTCCATAAATTATTTAACTCCCCAGGCTGGATTCGAACCAGCGACCAATCGATTAACAGTCGATCGCTCTACCGCTGAGCTACTGAGGAACGCTTGCGCTCACGATTTATAATATTAGCCTAGTTTCTAGGAGATGGCAAGTCCTTTTTCTAAAATTTTTTTGCCGATGCGTAACTTCCAGGCTTATACAAGCTAAAACTCTCTCTGATACTGAGTTGTAGTCAAATATCGTAACTTAGCCTCGGAGTGGGGAGTAAGAATATTTCTAACCACCTTACCCGTTTCTCAGTATCTTTTTGGGCGCAACTTAGTAGAGACGTTCCATGAAACATCTCTACAAGGTTTCTGGAAAACGCATATTTAATTTCTGGAGATGTCTATTTAAATCCCATTCGCAATTCAGCCAGCCGTTGTCGTGCTTTGGCATCAATAGCACTAGCTAAAAACCGACTCGAAGATTGCTTACGTGGTTGATACTTCTTTCTCACCCGACAAACCGTAGCTTCTACTTCCCAACAAAGTTGTTGTGCTGATAACCATTCAGCCCCATACCCCTGTACCGTCAATTGTTGGGCGCGATCTGAAGTTGCCACAATTACACGAGAAATGCGAGTTTGTGTAATTTGAGGGCGCAAAGATGCACAAATTTTTTCAATATAAGTGTCTGCTGTTTGCCCGAAGTCAGTGTAATGAACTGAAACCAGTTCTGTAATTACTTCTCTATTACTAGAAGTATTTTGATAGTGGGCATCAAACACTATTTGTGTGTCATAAGCTTGAAACGCACTGTAACTTGTCATTGCTTCTACAAGTTCCCCGCGAGCCGCTTCTAATCCAGAATAATCACGGGTTTTTTTCAGGCAAGGCCAAGCGCCAATTATATTGTAGCCGTCTACCAATAAAACGGCTTGTGGTAGGGGACGGGGCATGGTTTTTAATCACAATTTTCTAGAGTTAACAAGATCCATTCATAAGTTTTATAGTAATTGAAGCATTGCTTGTAACACTATGTTACAAAGACCTAAATAATATGATTTAATTGCAAAGTTTACTATGAAAAGCCCCATTAAAAGTAAACGCGCCATGAAGAGGCGCGTCGCAGTTGTCATAAATTAATGATTAATTAGCTGTGGGAATTGGGCATTGGGGGTAAAAATTCTTCCCCTGCTCCCCTGCTTCTTACCCCTCTACTACCCTGCTTCTTCCTAGTCCCCAGTCCCCAGTCCCCAATCCCCAGTCCCCAATCCCTAATCCCTATTTACTTCCATCAAACGTTGTTTCAGACGTTCAGGTTCACCTTGATCCACGAGTAAGCCTTTTTCTAGTAAGAAAGCGCCATCGCAATAATTCAACTCGTCTAATCGGTGTGTCACCCACAAAGCTGTGATGCCTCTACTTTTTACTAGGTTGCGGACACTAGCTACTAAGTCTAGTTGGCTATCTGGATCGAGTAAAGCTGTGGGTTCATCTAATAATAAGATTTCACAATGACGAGCGATCGCACCTGCTATGGCTACCCGTTGTTTTTGTCCCCCACTGAGGGCATAAATTGGGCGCAATTGTAAGGCGCTCAAATTCACTGCGTCTAAAGCCTCTTTGACTCTCGCTCTCACAGTAGCAGTTGGTAGCTTTTCTTCCACCAAACCAAAAGCCACATCCGCACCAACAGTTGGCATCACCAATTGATGATCAGGATTTTGAAAGACAAAACCCACAGGATGCAAAACCCGAATGTCACCAGACTGGGGAGCTAAAAGTCCTGCCAACAGTCGGAGTAATGTAGATTTACCACTGCCATTGGTACCCAACAGCATCCAAAATTCACCCTTGGGGACTGCCAAAGAGCAAGATTGAATTGCGGTATCACCATTTGGCCAACTGAACTGTAAATCTTTAACTATAATGCCCGCTTCCACCATGAATACACCTTGGATCAGGGACTTCCAGCGCAAAAAATATCCAAAGCTTAGGGTGCGTCAGTGCGAGAAAACCTAGTTACCCAAGGAATTATTCCTACTGACGCACCCTACTAACCGTCAATTTGGGATAATTTATCTTTCGGTGTTACCTTACTCGCCAGCTAAGGCGAAAAAGCCTGGTGGTCTGCCGCCAGCAGCAGTAACACCATCTTTTTCCATAATTTGTACACCAGAAATCTCACTGGCACGAACAGCGATTTTTTTCTCTGTCTTACCTTCACACTTGAGTTCCACGATGTCAGGATTTCCAGAACGCATAGCCGCCAAAATTAGCTGGTAGACCGCTTCTGCGTCTTCTGCTGTCTTACGTTGTACTGATACAGGGAAAGCAGTATTTTTGATGCTTAAGTCAATGGTAAACATTTAGCAGTAACTACATATAACTGTAGGACTCATTTTAGCGTTAGGAGATGAGGGATTGGGGAGTGGGGATTGGGGATTGGGGAATAGTTATAATTTTTTCTCCCCCATCCCCCTCATCTTCCCCTACACCCCTGCACCCCTAATTTCTGTATCCAAAAATTAATTTCTCCCCAAGATCCCCTGGAAAAATTAGCGATTTGCCCCTAGAATTATTAGAGTCAGTAAAAAATTGTAAACTAGGTTGACAATCTAGTTAACTTTCTGTTTGCAGATGGTTATACAAAATGCCAGCTTGCGAACAGTGACGTAATTATAAACATTTGGAGATTTGCTCTAATGACCATCGCAGTAGGACGCGCCCCCAGTAGAGGGTGGTTTGACGTACTAGACGACTGGTTGAAGCGCGATCGCTTCGTATTCGTAGGTTGGTCAGGGATATTATTATTCCCCTGCGCCTTCCTCGCACTAGGCGGTTGGCTCACCGGCACAACCTTCGTCACCTCCTGGTACACCCACGGACTAGCCTCATCCTACCTAGAAGGCTGTAACTTCTTGACAGTAGCAGTATCTAGCCCCGCCGACAGCATGGGACACTCCCTGTTGTTGCTGTGGGGACCAGAAGCCCAAGGGGACTTCACCCGTTGGTGTCAACTAGGTGGATTATGGCCCTTCGTAGCCCTACACGGAGCCTTTGGTTTAATCGGCTTCATGTTGCGGCAATTTGAGATTGCGCGGTTAGTAGGCATCCGTCCCTACAACGCCCTAGCATTCTCAGCCCCCATCGCGGTATTCGTCAGCGTGTTCTTGATGTACCCCTTGGGACAATCCTCCTGGTTCTTCGCACCCAGCTTCGGTGTAGCAGCCATTTTCCGGTTCTTGTTATTCCTGCAAGGTTTCCACAACTGGACACTCAACCCCTTCCACATGATGGGTGTAGCGGGTGTACTCGGTGGGGCGCTATTGTGTGCGATTCACGGTGCCACCGTAGAAAACACCCTATTTGAAGACGGCGACGGTGCTAACACCTTCCGCGCCTTCAACCCCACCCAAGCAGAAGAAACCTATTCCATGGTGACAGCAAACCGTTTCTGGTCACAGATTTTCGGGATTGCTTTCTCCAACAAACGCTGGTTGCACTTCTTCATGTTGTTCGTACCAGTAACTGGTTTGTGGATGAGTGCTGTCGGTATTGTCGGTTTAGCACTCAACCTGCGGGCGTATGACTTCGTATCGCAAGAATTGCGTGCGGCAGAAGACCCCGAATTTGAAACCTTCTATACCAAAAACATTTTGTTGAACGAGGGTATCCGCGCTTGGATGGCTCCTCAAGACCAACCCCACGAAAAATTTGTCTTCCCCGAAGAGGTATTACCTCGCGGTAACGCACTGTAAGCTTGAACAGTTAGCATTCAAATTCCTAACCTCCGCCGCAACGCGGAGGTTTTTTTGTTGTTAGTGAATATTTTGCAATTGATATGCTATATTACTCGAAGGTTAATACCCAGAGATTTACTCTCTGCCTTTTTGAGACTAAGACCGTTTAGGCAACAAGGAGGTGATGCCCATGATAGAAAGTAGTAAACGCATGGGTCATCAGGTTGCAGTTAGCCGGCTGTGCGCCGGGGCTGTTCTCTAAAAGTTAGCCTTAGTCTGCTTGTCAGATTAAGTTAGCTACTTGTAGCTAGGCTAAAGCACGGAGTTCCTTCCGGCAGTCTGGTTGCAACCTGAAGACCCGCTAGACCGCTCTGATATTAGGTCATCTGATCTAAGTCAGAGCGGATAGTTTTTTATGGTTAACTTTAGATTTTTTGATGCTTACTGTCTGTCATGACAGTGCCAATCACGTTAAAGTTTTGTAGAGCAAAAATATCTAGCATTTTTCTTTTTCTGCGAAATTTGTTTTAACAGTACAGAAAAGACAAATGTTGCAGGCAGTGGGATAGCAAAGACGTAAATATTAGAGGGTTGTTGATATGGCGCAACTACTAACTGATGCAGAGATTCAAGCACAAGCTAGTAGCCTATCGGGTTGGACAGTGGCAGGTTCTAAGTTACAGACTACCCGCAAATTTAAAGACTTTGTAACAGCGATCGCATTTGTGAATAAGCTAGTCGAACCTGCGGAGTCAGCCGGACACCATCCAGATATAGAAATTTCTTATAACAAAGTGCAAATCACATTAACAACACATGATGCAGGCGGTTTGACACAAAAGGATTTTGACGTGGCCAATGTCATTTCTCAAATCAGCTAAAGGTTTGGGAGCTACCCACGGCCAAGTGCTGAAAAAATCAAGATTTTATCGAGAGTAGGGAACTTTCAAAACCCTACTCTTTCTTTATATATGTAGTTGACTAATTGTGACAGTTGATGAGGCGATCGCTTCTACCTTGCCATCCCCTTGAGATGACCTATAATAACAGGCTATATAGCAATGTTTTTTGCATAAGTTAATCACATCAATTTTTAACATTAAGTTAATCAGTTATTAGCTTGGCAAAAACTAAAATTGTGGTAGGTGGCAACTGTGCCTCATCAACAGATTTCAAAATGATGATGTCTCATGCTTTTGAGAATAGGTACAGCGAAAACAATTATCAATACAAGGTGTGAGGAGAAAAGTCAAGATGTCTAATCTATTGTGGAAATCCCTAGTGGTTAGCCCTGCGGTTTTAGGAGCAACACTGTTAGTTTCGTCAACAGCAATTGCAGCTCCCACCACAGCTACAGAAGTACCAACCACAGAAGTAGCAACCACAGAAACCGCATTTCCTGAAATTGCACAACAGCCAGAAGTTGTAGCTCAAGCAGCCCCAACAACTGAAGATACAAAAGTCATCGACCAAGTTAACCGCTACAGCACCGAAGGCAGAAATAATACTTCTCTGTCTCAGGTAACATCTGTGTCCCAGTTTTCTGACGTACAACCAACTGACTGGGCATTCCAAGCATTGCAGTCCTTGGTTGAGCGTTATGGCTGTATTGCTGGTTATCCCAACGGCACCTATCGTGGTAACAGAGCCTTAACCCGTTATGAATTTGCTGCTGGTTTGAACGCCTGTTTGGATCGGGTGAACGAATTAATCGCCACAGCAACAGCTGATTTAGTAACAAAAGAAGATTTAGCTACCTTACAACGCCTGCAAGAAGAATTCTCTGCTGAACTAGCAACCTTGCGTGGTCGTGTAGATGCTTTGGAAGCGCGGACTGCGGAATTGGAAGCCAACCAGTTCTCGACAACCACTAAACTCGCTGGTGAAGCTATTTTTGCCGTAAGTGATGTTTTTGGCGATCAAGTCGGAGACAACAATAATACTGTCTTCCAAAACAGAGTCCGTCTCAGCTTAAACACCAGCTTTACAGGTAGAGACCTGTTAACTACCCGTCTAGCTGCTGGTAATGCCAATAACTTTAACCTGGGTAATGATAGAGCTGTTGGCCCGGCTCTCGCTCAAAGTGGCGAAGGTCTGCAAACCTTTAACGTTGGTAACACTGGTAACAACAACGTTGAGATTGACCGACTGACCTATGAAGCTCCCTTTGGCCCAGCGAGAGTTTACCTCGCAGCTAGCGGTGGGCAACATAGCCATTATGCAGCAGTCAATAACCCCTACTTCTTTGACAAAACAGATGGTGGTAATGGCGCATTATCTACCTTTGCCTCTGAAAGCCCCATCTATCGAATTGGTGGTGGCTCAGGTATTGCTTTTAACTTACCCTTTGGCTCAGGCGGCAGTATTCTGAGACCTAGCTCTTTAACAGTGGGTTACTTGGCATCAGAAGCTAATGATCCTGGCGCTGGTTCAGGTGTGTTTAACGGTAACTATGCGGCATTAGGTCAGTTAAACTTTAGTGTCGGCGATCGCTTGGCATTAGCTGCTACCTATGTTCATGGTTATCATGGTGCAGGGTCTGCAATCTTCAACTCTGGGTCTGATGCCAATGTGTTGAATCCAGCCTCTGCTAGACCTGTAGTGGGTACCACCACCGCCAACTATGGTGGTATTAATAGTGCAACACTGGAAACTAGCGCCTTTGCGACTAACTCCTATGGTTTGTCGGCAGCCTTCAGACCTAGTGATAGGATATCTGTAAGTGGTTTCGTTTCCTACACCGATGTTAGTGGCTTTGGTGCTAATGACAGTAGTGAAGTTTGGTCTTACGGCGCTGGTATAGCTTTACCTGACTTTGGTAAGAGAGGTAACGTTTTAGGGATTTTCGCAGGCGCTCAACCCTATGCACGAGGAAGAGAAGCTGGTTTGAACAAAGTTCCATACCAAGTTGAAGGCTTCTACAAATATCGTGTATCTGATAACATCTCCATCACCCCCGGTATCATCTGGTTGACCAATCCTGGTCAAAATGGTAATGCTGATGATGCGATTATCGGTACTCTCAGAACTACTTTCACCTTCTAGAGCATTCTCAAACTTTTCAACACTTTAAACTAAATTTATCCCCGCTACAAAGCGGGGTTTTTTATGTTCTTGGCTCATAAGACAAAAACCCTAGTGATGAACCGGAGTATACTGGAGAAAGTTAAGACTTAATTCTTAGCTTTCTCATAATCTCACTCACCACTTACTATTTTGCTTGTGGAACTATCGTGTAAATCAGAATACGCAATTCTCGCCTTACTAGAGATGGCAACTCATTACGAGAGCGGTGAACCAATGCAAATTCGACAAATTGCCGCCCAGCAAAATATACCTGATCGCTATCTGGAGCAGCTACTAGCGACCTTAAGGCGTGGAGGTATACTTAAAAGTCAACGCGGGTCAAAAGGTGGCTACCTTTTAGCGCGAGAGCCTCGCAAAATTACCCTCTTGGAAATATTGGAATGTTTGGAAGGGTTAGATGTAAGTACAGGCGAAAGCAATACCAACTCCAAGACTATAGACAGTTCAGTAATCAAAGAAATTTGGCAAGAAGCTTGTCAAGCAGCAAATTCAGTTTTGCAAAATTACACTCTTCAGGATCTTTGCGAAAAAAGAGATTCTCGGCGGCAGTTAGATATTATGTACTACATCTAGTCCATACTGATTGGTCATTCGTAAAGAAAGCTGTGGACTCCAAAGTTTAAATGCTGAGATTATGGATAAATGATTAAGGGAACACCAAAAAATAAATTATCCGAAATTGATTGTTGGGTAGGGTGCGTCAGTATGAATAATTTCTGAGTGTAGTTAGGTTCTACCGCACTGACGCACCCTAAGCTTTGGATATTTTTTGATCTGGAAGTCCCTAATACATTACCGATAAGGAAAACTTATGAATATTGCTCGTAACATTACAGAACTGATTGGTCGGACACCTTTAGTACAGTTGAATCGCATCCCCCAAGCTGAGGGATGTGTGGCGCAAATACTTGTCAAACTTGAAAGTATGAATCCGTCGTCTTCTGTGAAAGATAGAATTGGTATGAGTATGATCAATTCTGCTGAAGAGGAGAAGTTAATTACTCCTGGTAAAACTGTATTGGTAGAACCGACATCGGGAAATACAGGTATTGCCCTAGCAATGGCAGCAGCTGCTAAGGGTTATCGGTTAATTTTAACCATGCCAGAGACGATGAGTGGTGAACGCCGGGCAATGTTGCGGGCTTATGGTGCAGAATTAGAACTTACCCCAGGGATGGAAGGGATGAGTGGGGCAATTCGCCGGGCGCAGGAGATTGTCAATAGTACACCTCATGCTTATATGTTGCAGCAGTTCCGCAATCCGGCGAATGTCAAAATACATCGAGAAACTACCGCCGAAGAAATCTGGCAAGACACCGATGGCCAAGTAGATATGATTGTGGCCGGGGTGGGTACAGGTGGTACGATCACAGGTGTAGCGGAAGTGATCAAAAGCCGGAAACCTGGTTTTAAAGCGATCGCAGTTGAACCAGCCAACAGTCCAGTTTTATCAGGAGGCAAACCAGGCCCCCATAAAATCCAAGGTATTGGTGCTGGCTTTGTTCCCCAGGTACTCAGGTTAGACTTAATTGATGAAGTGATTACAGTCACCGATGAAGAAGCGATCGCCTACAGTCGGCGTTTAGCTAGAGAAGAGGGACTACTATCTGGTATTTCCAGTGGCGCAGCTTTATACGCTGCTCTACGTGTTGCCCAACGCCCAGAAAACGAGGGACGCTTAATCGTGATGATTCAGCCCAGTTTTGGCGAGAGGTATTTGAGTACACCATTGTTCCAAGACCTAGAGGCTAGGGTAGCCACTAGCGTCAGCTAACAAAACAGTAGAGGAATGGCCGATTTTAAACAAGATTCCAATCACTACGATACTCTCAAAGTGAGTCCTGATGCTAGCCAAGCGGAGATTAAACAAGCCTACCGCCGCTTGGTAAAATTATTTCATCCTGATAGTAATCAGGAAACAGCAGATAAAGAGCAAATTATCCGCATTAACGCCGCATACGAGGTCTTAGGCGACAGTCAAAGTCGCCTCAATTATGACCAACAATTGCAAAGTGAGTCGCAAAACTTAAATAGCGAACGTCAACAGCGTACAGCATCAGCACAAAAGCATTATCAAACTACACGCAAATCTGGAAAAGATGCTGATGAGCAAGTTGAAGAATGGCTGCGCCTGGTATATCAACCAGTTAATCGTTCACTGTGCAGCATTCTCAATTCTCTAGAACAGCAAATTGAAGAACTCGCCGCCGATCCTTTTGATGATGAATTATTAGATGAATTTCAGGAATACTTAAAAAACTGTAAAGCAGATCTTAAACAAGCCCAAACTACTTTTCGTTCCCTACCTAATCCCCCCAGTTTAGCTAGAGCCGCAGCTCATCTCTACTACAGCCTCAATCAAGTGGGAGATGGACTAGAAGAGTTGTCTTATTTTCCCTTGAATTATGATGACCGTTATCTGCACACAGGACAAGAACTATTTCGGATAGCTACAAGATTGCACTGTGAAGCCCAAGCCTCTGTGGAGTAATGATGAGAATCAAATTTTGGAGATGTAATACTCAAAATTACAAAACTTCATCAATTATAACCGTACCGCCATCATAGAAATCTATACCGAGATGATAATCTTCAAGTAGTCCAGTTCCAATCAGAGGACGGCTACCCATTGCTAGCACGGCAACATCCCGTTCTATCCCTTGCCATACGATAGTTGCTGAATAGACATTAACGGCAACATTAGAATTATCAGCAAGATTTGCATCGATTCGAGCAATATAAGGCAACCGAAGCTCAGTAACTACAAGGGATGGCAGCGTCAAAAAACCTTCAAAGCCTGTATCAACGACACATTCAATTTCTATATTTGAGCTTTCCCGAAGGCAAAAAATCACATTAATTCGAGCTTGCAGCCCAACTACGGTTCCATGTATCACTATGCCATCCTGGTCAATGTACCACCAACTGCATAGACAGCGTTAAAGCCAATTCGTCCTGCCCAAATGGGAGCATCAGATTGTTTAGCTTGTAATCGGCGACTCGTCATGATTAAATCTTCACCTATTTCATATTCACCGGTTTCTACATTAATGGAGATAATCTTACCAATATTTTCTTTTGTTTCTACTTGAGAACGAATGCTCTTTTCATAGAGTTCTCTACCACGTTGGGTAATTTCTTCACCACTGAGTTGAGGATTAGCCATATGAGCAATACGCAAGTTTAAAGTTATTAGACTCTTTCTTCTAATTCTAGGGCAGAACATAAGGCTAAATGCTGTCTTTGCTTGGGTTTTGTACTGGCAGGAAATAAGCTATCGCTGCATCCCCTAAACCTTGTGTGGCGATCGCACTTGTTCATAGTCTAAAGTCAATCGTCAATAGTGTAGAGACTAATGACTAATGACTAAAGAATTAGTTTATGCTGGAAACAGAGAAAGATTAAGAAATTTTAAATTCTGCTCCCAGTGTACTCATGCAATGTATCGTAAATCGCCGCGCTCAGTTCTCGGCAAGTCATCGTTATTGGTTGCCAGAATTGAGTCTAGCTGAGAATCTAGAGAAATTTGGCGCTTGTTCTAAATTTCCTGGACATGGACACAACTATGTTTTATTTATCTCTCTGGCTGGAGAACTAGATGAATATGGCATGGTATTGAACTTATCTGACGTGAAACACGTAATTAAACGCGAAGTTACCAGCCAACTTGACTTTTCGTATCTGAATGATGTCTGGGCAGAATTTCAGCAAACTTTGCCCACAACTGAGAATATTGCACGGGTGATTTGGCAGCGACTAGCACCCCATTTACCTCTAGTCCGCGTACAGTTGTTTGAACATCCTGAACTTTGGGCAGATTATATAGGAAACGGAATGGAAGCTTACCTCTCTATCAGCACTCACTTTAGCGCCGCCCATCGGCTAGCACATCCTAACCTTAGTGATGAAGATAATCATGAAATTTATGGTAAATGCGCCCGTCCCCACGGACATGGACACAACTACCATTTAGAAGTAACCGTTAAAGGTGAAATTGATCAGCGCACTGGGATGATTGTCGATTTAGGTGCTTTGAATCAGGTGATAGAAGATTATGTAGTAGAACCATTCGACCACACATTTTTAAACAAAGATATTCCTTACTTTGCTGAGGTTGTACCGACGGCTGAGAATATCGCCTTGTATATTAGTAATTTACTGCGATCGCCCATCCAAAACATAGGTGCAAAACTTCACAAAGTTAAACTCATCGAAAGCCCGAATAACTCCTGTGAAATTTACTGTACAGATGCAGAATCAAACTCTGTTGGTGCAGTTCAAAATCAGCCAGTTTTAGCAAGAATCTAGAATTTATAGAGACGCGCTAGCGCGTCTCCATTTTTTTTATATGTATTTGAAACCTTGGCGATACCATTGCCGAATTCGCTCTGGTTGGACACCCAGTAAATAGGCAATAATTACAATTTGATTTATTAGAGTAGTTTTCCAGACTCCCTTTTGTATCCACCTCCGGGCAGAAGTAATAACAGGTACAGGAAGGATTGTAATTCTACCGATACGTTTCAAACACCGTATGAGTTCAAAGTCTTCCATAATGGCGAGTTCAGGAAAACCACCAATTTTTTGAAAGACTGATTTGGTAATAAAAATTGCTTGGTCGCCGTAAGGCATTTGTAACCAGCGCGATCGCCAGTTTACCCCTGTTTCTACCCAGCGCAACCCTGCCAAAGCCCCATCTATCCGCAATGCAAACGCACCTGCTACCACTTTTGGCTGTTGTAATGCTGTGGTAATCATCTCATCAAACCCAATCGGTAAGAGGGTATCTGCATGGAGAAACAACAAAATTTCACCACTCGCCACCGCCGCACCTGTATTCATTTGCACAGCACGGCTAGGAAAAGATGAGATAACTTTTACACCTAGTGACTGGGCTATGGCTACAGTGTCATCTTGTGAACCACCATCTACAACAATAATTTCTGTATTGCTGCTGGTTTGAGTAGTAGCGATCGCTGCTTTGATATTTTCGGCTTCGTTGAGTGTCGGGATGATAATAGAAATTTGAGGATTGTCAAAATTTTGACCCATAATTAACCGATGAGAGGGAAATGAGCGCCAACAATAGTCTATGCCTCAACCTAGGCGATGACGCATCATCAATAACAAAGGGATGGTTTTCTCGGCGTTGCATAAATGCGGGATGAGTTAACTAAATACAGGTATTCGTCTATACTTGAGATAATGGAGTAATAAACGAATTGAATATTTAAGCATATCTACTGATTTGGAATAACATAACGTTTTGCGATGTAGACGTGCTAAATAATGACTGCCGCGTGTATTTTCTCCTTCTACTCTGGTCATGTATGTTTTGCTAATAATGTGGTCTCCTGAGTCAATAAAACTCGCGTAGACCGGCCATCCATCAGAGACATAAAAATAGCATTGCCATAAAGAAACAATATCCCATAAAGGTTGGAAGGTTTCTGCACTGTGGTCTCCCAAGACCCAAGCTAAAATATTTTTTTGGAAGTGATTTACTGCCGTCCACAACCAGATTTTGTTTTTTTTGACCCGACAAAAGTCTCTAATTCATCAAGCTCGCCAACCAGTGGTATTTGTTCAATTGGTGGCGCATCTGGGAGTTTTTCGCCTGCTTGTTTTACCCAATTAATGACAGTTGTGTGATGAACCCCTTTGTCACGTTCAATCGCTCTAAATCCCATGCCGTTGACATACGAGCGCAAGCAACTTTGTTTGATTTCATCTGAGTACCCTTTTGGGGGACTATAGACATCGATAAATTGGCGACCACAACTCACACAGATGTGATTCTGTTTACCTCGACGTTTACCATTTTTTCTGATCTCCGTAGACTCACAGTATGGACAATGCACAGTAGTTTACCTCAATTCCTCCCTATATTATGCAACGCCGTTTTCTCCATCCCTTTTGCCAAAACTCTACATTTTAGCTATTTATCTAGTCAGAACACTCGAAAAATAAACGGATAACGGAACGGTGCATCGGGTTGGGTAAGACAGTGAAATAGCGCCCAAATAGTTAATCCCCAGTGCAGTAAAAACCCCAAAGCCACCAATGGGAAGAACAAAAGCCCGCCCAGACCAAAGGTTAGCCAAGATATAATCCCAACAGGTACGCCAATGACAGTTGCCCAAAACCAAACATTAAAGTGAAAATTAATCGATTCTTTAGCATTACTTTTCACAACTGGGTCATCAGAAATCAAGTTAATGACAATGGGAACCCCAATGGAAAATATGGCTGTACTAAAGAAAATTGCCCCATGACACAGACTTGATAGCAGTTTGCGCTTATCAGAATCGAATGTAACTTGCATCCTGGCGGCTCCTCAATTTACCTCTAGTTTTGATTTTAACGGTTCTTTAATTAGCTTGGATACTGTAGTTTACCGTAATGATCAAGTCTTTATACCTGTTCTTTAGATAGATTAACTTTTACTGCTACACGTTCAATTGAGTTGATGAGGTTTACCGAACATCCAGCAGGGTAGCCCTATGGTATAGACTTGGAGACATTTTAGGCTGACGCATCACTGTAGCTTACCGAAGATATCGCCTACGGTGAGTGTTCTGCGCCCTCGCTGACTTATAAAAGTGGATTACAATGGCTTATTCCAAAAAGTAGTATAAATCATCACTAAAGGAAGAACTATTGTGAGTAAAACTTTCTGGAAAGTGTTGGGAGTCTTATCAATGCTGGCTGCAATTTCACTGTTGATGCAGTCTCCGGGTGTATTTGCTACCAGACCACCTGATAAACAACTAGAATTTATCATTGGTACAGCAGCGATAGTAGGATTATGTAGTGTATTTGCGATCGCCTGTTGGTTTCCCCGAAGTCACGCCATTAGTTTACGGGTGATTGGTTTGATTGGTTTAGCTTCGTGCATTTTTGCGATCTACGATATTTTCCGCGATGGCACTCTCAACTGGGTAGTAATCACTTCCCGTTTAGGATTAATTTTGGGATTTTGGCTACCCAGTTCTCTGTTTCTTGTCAGCAAAGGGAAAATGAAGGACTAATTTTCAGAATGAATCATCATGCAACAATCAAGGAAACCGCAGTTTTTATTCCGCCGCAATCTTGATGAATCGAACTATCCCAAGCTGATTTGTCGCGGCCATAAATTTTGAAATTTCTTTGCTACGCATTAATTGCAACACTTATATACAGACCTAATGTAAAACTTAGGCTACTATAGTCTCCTATTGCCTTAGTGCAATTCATGTGTGGGGAGTAGTAAAAACAAATATGACAACCGTTATCAGGACGCACAGCGTAGAAAATCTGGTTACAATTGCTGAACAATTCACGCTTCAGACTAAAGTCACAGATGTTCAAGCATTTGGCAGTGGCAATATCAATGATACTTTCTTAGTAACTCTTGACGCTCCTGGGGCAAAGCATTTCATTCTGCAACGCATCAACACGCAGGTGTTTCGCCAACCCCAACTGATTATGCAAAATATGCGGACTTTTACTGAACATATTTACCAACGCTTACAACATACCCCTCTGAACCGCCGTTGGGAAGTACCGCGCGTATTATCGACTCAGACAGATCAAGACTATTGTATTGATACTGAGGGTAACTTTTGGCGAGCGATTAGCTTTATTGAACAGTCGCAATCTTTCGACACCATGCAAAGTCTAGAACAGGCTCAAGAAATTGGCTATGCCTTGGGGATGTTTCACAACTTAATCAGCGACTTACCACCGGAAAAACTAGCCGATACCCTAGAAGGTTTTCATATTACACCGCTTTACCTGTGCCATTATCAAGAAGTGCTGGCGAAGACTACACCGCAACCATCCCCAGAGGTAAATTATTGCTTAGAGTTTGTGAGCGATCGCACCACATTTGCACATATCCTAGAAAATGCCAAAGCTGAGGGTATATTACCTCTGCGGTTAATGCACGGCGATCCCAAAATTAACAATGTCATGTTTGATACTATTACTCACAAAGCCGTCAGTGTAATTGACCTCGACACTGTGAAGCCTGGATTAGTACATTATGACATTGGTGACTGTTTGCGTTCTGGTTGTAATACGGCAGGGGAAGAAACAGAAGCCTGGGATAGTGTTTATTTTGATACTGACTTGTGTCAAGGAATTCTACAGGGTTATCTCTCAGTAGCTAAAGCATTTTTGACTGAGAATGATTACGCCTATATGTATGATGCTATCCGCTTGATTGCCTTTGAGTTAGGCTTGCGGTTTTTTGCTGATTATTTAGCTGGGAATGTCTACTTTAAAGTTAAGCATCCAGAACATAATTTAGCTAGAGCGATCGTTCAGTTTAAGCTTACTGAGAGTATTGAATCTCAAGCAGCCCAGATTCGCCAGATAATTCAAGACATGAAATGAACCAGCAAACATTTTCTTTACAACCATTCCCTTCTGGAGAATCTTTACCTGATGCAATCATCACGGGAGATATCAGTCGTGACGGAAATCAACTTGCCATCAACTACCAACTTACAGGTGATTTAGGACAAGTTGTAATTCCTCCACTCGCAAACACACCCACACGCCAGCATGAACTATGGCAAGATACCTGCTTTGAGTTCTTTCTTGGTATCAATAATTCTCAACGTTATTGGGAATTTAACCTTTCACCGACTGGACATTGGAATATCTACCGTTTTGATGGCTATCGCCAAGGTATGCAAGAAGAAACAGCTTTTAGTGTGTTTCCTTTTAGTGTCCAAAATCAATCAGATAGTTTAATGCTTTCGTTGAGTTTCAATTTAGATAAGATTATCTCGCCTGAACAAATCTTGGAAGTTGCAATTACTACTGTTGTTAAACAACAAAATAATCATGTGACTTACTGGGCATTAACTCATAAAGGTTTAGAGGCTGATTTTCATCTACGAGAAAGTTTTATGATTAAGTTGTGAAATAAACATCACAAAAATACCTTGGGATAATCTAGCTGTGTTTGATAAGATTAACGATCGCCCGCAGTAAAATATCTGGCTCCACAGGTTTTGAGATATGGTGTTGGAATCCTGCCTGTAAAGCTTGCTGTTGATTAAAATCCCCAGCATAAGCAGTGAGGGCGATCGCGGGAATTTGCCCACCTTGTTCTGGTAGTAACGCTCTCACTTGTTGCATCAGCATATAACCATCCATATCGGGCATTCCAATGTCGCTGACTAACACATCTGGTTGCGATCGCATTAAAATGGCGAATGCTTCGCTGGCAGTTTTGCTTGTCACCACTCTTGCCCCAGCTTGCTCTAACAAGAAAGCCACAAACTCCCTTGTGTCGGTATCATCATCAGCAAGCAGAATTTGCACGCCGCTTAAATCAACTGATAATTTTGATGATTGATGGTTCTGGCTGATCTGCGGCACATTGGCTATCAGTGGCAGCCTGACTGTAAATGTTGCCCCCTGCCCTTCCCCTAAACTCTCAGCCTCAACTGTGCCGCCATGTAGTTCCACCAAGTGACGGACGATCGCCAAGCCTAAACCTAATCCCCCGAATTTACGGGTGGTTGTACCATCAGCTTGACGGAAGTAGTCAAACACGTAGGGTAGAAAATCCGCCGCAATGCCTTTACCCGTATCGCTAACTGTAATTTGGGCTTGATGGCCATGTTGCTCTAACCGCACATCAACTTGCCCGCCTTGGGGTGTAAACTTCACTGCATTAGAGAGCAAATTCCATACTACCTGTTGTAAGCGAGCAGAATCTCCAAAAACTGGGGCAATATTAAAATCGAGTTGTTGCTGAATTTGAATTGACTTAGCTTCCGCCGCTAACCGCACCGTTTCCATAGCTGATTTAATGGTTGCTGCCAGATCCACATTCACAACATTCAAGCGGAGTTTGCCTTGCAAAATCCGCGAGACATCAAGCAAGTCTTCAATCAGTTCGGACTGTAACTTGGCATTGCGTTCAATCACTGCCAAAGCTTGCGCGGTTTTTTCAGCATCTAACCGACGACTTTGCAGTAACTTTGACCAACCCAAAATCGGATTGAGAGGCGATCGCAACTCATGGGAAAGCACCGCCAAGAACTCATCTTTAATCCGGTTGGCTCGTTCAGCTTCTTGTCGTGCTACCTGTTCCCTAGCCAACAACTGTTCTCGTTCTGCCTCAGCTTGCTTGCGGTTGGTGATGTTGAGGACAATACCCGTCATCCGTTTTGGTTGTCCGTCAGCATCACAGAATGTTTGCCCAATGGCTGAGATCCAGCAAATTCCTTGGGTTGGGTGCAGGATACGAAATTCTACATTCAGATTGGTGCGATGTGCTAAAGCCTCACGCGTTGCCTGATCTGCTTGCTCTCGATCTGGTGCCAAAATCGATGCCAGCCAAGTATCGTAGGAGGGTGTGACCGTGGCATCAAGACCATATATTTGGTAGTATTCCTCTGACCAAGTGACATGGTTATTAACAATATCCCAATCCCATAGTCCAGCACCCGCCGCCCGTTGAGCTAGCCTTAATCGTTCTTCACTCTGGTGTAATGCGGCTTCGGCTTGTTTGCGAGCGGTAATGTCAAGAGCTACACCTGCCATCCGCACGGGTAAGCCCTGCTGATTCCGGTAAACCCGCCCAATTGACCGCACCCAGTGTAATGTGCCATCCGCCCCCAGTGTTCGCATTTCAACATCATAGTCCTGCTGCTGGGCGATCGCTTGGGTAACTGCCTGGTCAATTTGTTGTCGGTCTTCAGGATGAACAGCCTCAAGAAACAGAGCATAATTCATCTCTACCTCCACTGGCAGTCCAAACATTGCCTTGCAACGATCTGACCAAATTAATTTGCCATCAGTTAAATCGTAGTTCCAAGTGCCTAAATTAGCTCCTTTTAAGGCAATTTGTAGCCGCTCCTCACTCTCTCGTAGTGCCTCTGCTGCTTGTTTGCGTTCGCTAATATCAATAAAATAAGCCACACCGCGATCGCTATAACCCGGTAACAAACCACAGCCAATTAAGATAGGTACTTTGGTTCCGTCTTTACGGATGTAAGCTTTTTCAAACGGGGGACAAATCCCTGTTGCTAGGATCTGTGCCACCATCGCGGCATCAAGCTCGTGAAACTCTGGTGGTGTGATGTCTTGCCACTGCACCTGTTTTGATTGCAGTTCCTCACGACTATAGCCCAGCATTTGCACTGCTTTCTCGTTGGCATCGGTGATACAACCCGACGCTTCCCAGAAGAGAATGCCCACCATGTTGGACTCCACCACGCCCCGGAAGCGGGCTTCACTTTCACGCAAGTTGATTTCAGTTTGCTTCAGTCGGGAAATATCGATTGCAGCACAGGTGATGCCCACAATAGTGTTATTTACATCGCGCAAAGGTTCTACTGTTAAGTCGTAGTAGTAGTTAGTTTCATTTCTGGTCAACTTGATTTCTTCACGAGTGCCGATACCAGTTTCTAAAACCCGTTGTTTCACTCTCATGAGTATTTCCGCATCTTCGGGTGGCAAAAAATCGCGATCGCCTTTGCCGATCATTTCATTCAAATCATACAGAACCGGATTATGCAGCCAGGTATATTTTAATTCGCAATCTTGGTTAAAGACCGTAATCGGTGCATTTTGCAGTGCCACTCGCAACCTTTCTTCAGCTTGCCGCAATGCTTGCTCAGTGCGTTTGCGTTCAGTAATATCCACAGTAGAACCAACCAAACGGATTACCTGCCCTTGCTGATCTCGAATTAAACAGCCCCGCTCCCACACCTCCACCCAGTGTCCATCAGCGTGAAGAACCCGATACTCCGCTTCATAAAGGGGATTGCCACTGTTAAACATTTCGATGGCTTGCGATTGCAAACGAGCATAATCAACGGGATGAATTCGCTCTTGCCACCAACTAGCAGAAGGTGGGGCATCCTCTGGTTTAATCCCTACAAGCTGATATAACTTTTCAGAACGATATACCTCATTAGTTTGTAAGTTCCAGTCAAAGACCAACCCATTGACAGCGTGCGTTACTAAACGGAATCGCTCTTCACTTTCACGCAGGGCTGCTTCCGCTTGTTTGCGTTCGGCTTCGTCTCGTTTGCGATCGCTAATATCAAATAAAACCCCGATAGAGCGGATTGCCTGACCATTGCGATCGTAAGTAAAATTTCCTAAAGCTGCTAACCAGGAAATTTCTCCATTGTCTGCTCGAATTACCCGGTATTCCGTACGATAAAACCTGTTTTCTTGGCGTGACTGCTGCCATTCCTGGATGACTCGCTCTAAATCATCGGGATAAATGCGGCTCATCCACATTTCTTCTGTGGCTTCCCCAGTGGTGACAGGCTCATATCCTAACATCGTGAAATGCTGTTCTGACCAAATGGCTTGACCAGTGAGCAGATCTACATCCCATGTTCCCATTTGTGCGCCTGCCATCGTCAGTCTTAGTCGCTCTTCACTTTGACGCAGGGCTGCTTCCGCTCGTGTACGCTCTGTGACATCAATCACTAATGCGTAATAGCCTCTGACAGTGCCATCTTCCCCAAGTTCGGGGACAAAATAGCGTTGGACATAACGCCAGCCAGCAGTTTTGAAAAATACATATTTCTCTGAGCTGACTTTCTGCCCAGACAATACAGTTTCAATATCAGGTTTTATGGTTTGATAAGCTTCCTGTCCTAGAATATCCTTAACGTGCTTACCAATAATCTCTTGTGGGTGAAGATTAAACCAATCGGTGTAAGTTTGATTGACGAAACGATAATACTGCTGATGATCAACGTAAGCGATGAGAACAGGCAGTGAATTTGTAAGTAGGCGAAGTTGAGCTTCACTGTGATGTAGTGCTGCTTCTGCTTGTTGGCGTTCACGAAGGGCAGCTTGTTGTTCGCTGATGTCGCTGACTAGACTGAAGTATCCTTCCACCTCACCCTGACTGTTGATGTGGGGAACGTAATCTGCTCTAATATAACGAGTGCCACCTTCAAGGTAAGAAATTTGGCTTTCAAAGGTAACTTGTTCCCCAGATAACGCCAGCTCCATGTAGGGACGAACAGATTCATAAGCAGATTCACCCAAAACTTCCCGAACGTGTTTACCTGTTAAGTTGGCAGCAGTTTGCCCAAACCAAGTTTCATAGGTTTGGTTATTGAATTGGTAATAATGATTTTTGTCGATGTAAGCAATCAAAACAGGTAGAGCGTTGGTAATCAGGCTCAACTGCTCTTCCCGACGCTGTAATTTTTCCTTGATGCTGTCAAAGGACTGGTTGCTGAGTGCAGGTTGTATAATTTCGGGTAAGACTTTATACCCTGTCACCAGTACACCACTTACCTGTCCCGTCTCGTCACAGATGGGGGTGTATGACCAAGTGTAGGAGCGTCCGCCAAAATTATCATCTTGATCATGGGGAACCTGTTCATTTTCGTGTCGCAGAGGTTGCCCAGTGGTGAATACTTGCTCGATATGCGATCGCAGCTTACCCCAACCCTTAGCCCAATCCTGGCTAATGCTCTGACCCAAGGGAATTAGATCGCCGCTCTTATCAAATACAGAAGCGGAGGCATCATTATAAAACAGAAGACGTGCATCGGAATTACCCTGCCAAACCAAAAACATAGGATAGGGGGCGTTTAATAGGATACTAATGGTAGTTTTCAAGCTTTCTGACCAGTTCTCGACAGATCCCAGTGATGTCTGCGCCCAATCGTAAGCTCTCATCAGCGCACCCATATCGCCACCACCAATAAACAAGTTTTCGGACATTACCTTGTGTTCCTCTGCACTCATGCTTTTAGCCCCTTTGCTGGAAAATATTTGCCTCCCATTGCTTGATTGCGATTGTGTAAAGTCTCGTTGTGTGACTCAGACAATTAATCAAGCAAAGTGTCAATTTGCTTGAGTGCTAAAGGAGAAGGAGTCTTACGTTCATTTTTCCACTGATTGATTGAGCAAATGTCACCCTAAATAAAATCGAGAACTTCTCCTGTATTAGCTTGAGTGTTTGCTGGAGTTCTCGAACTAAGTGTCTAAGACTAGCTGTTCGATACCCATATCCTGCAACAGCCATATTACTCAGAGACAATTTATAAAGTAAATCTATCTTTAGGGGATGTTTTAAAAATCGAGGGTCGTCATTAACTAAAAACTATTGTAGAGACATAGCACTGCTACGTCTCTACAGATACATCATACAGGTATGTCTATACTATTTCTGCAAGTTAGCAGCATGTAAACCACATTCTTTAGCGGTGGACTCTTCCCACCACCAGCGGCCTTCGCGTTCGTGCTGGTTGGGTAATACTGGTCTAGTACAAGGTTCGCAGCCAATGCTAATAAAACCGCGTTCGTGTAATTTGTTGTAAGGCACATCTAAAGCGCGGATGTATTCCCATACCTGAGCAGAAGACCAATTTGCTAAGGGATTGAACTTAATTAATTGATGGTCTTCGGTAGAGAAGGCGCTATCAACTTCAATGACTGGAATATGGTTGCGGGTGCTGGGGCTTTGGTCTTTGCGTTGTCCTGTCACCCAAGCATCAAGGGTGTTAAGTTTGCGGCGCAGTGGTCTGACTTTGCGGACTGCACAGCACTCTTTATGACCATCTTGGTAAAAGCTAAACAATCCCTTTTCTTCTACCAAAGCTTGAACTTCCGCAGTGTCAGGAAACGTTACTTCTAATTTTATCCCATAATGTTTTCTGACTTGATCCAACAACTGATATGTTTCTGGGTGCAAACGTCCGGTATCAAGTGTAAACACGCGGAAGTTATTGGTAATTTTAGAAGCAATATCAATGAGAACAACATCCTCAGCACCACTGAAGGAAATTGCTAGGTTATTAAAAGTTTCCAAGGCAAATTTGAGAATTTCCCTTGGTGATTTTTGACTGTATTCTGCTTCTAGGGCAGCAATATTTAAATCTGTATGGGTAGCTACCATGTCTGAATGTTTTCCTCTCTCGTACCCTGAATTGTACCAACTTGGGATGCAGCAGTACAGTTGGGGGAGTGGGGAGTGAGGGAAGATGAGGGAGAAGAACTATTGCCTATTGGAAGAGTGCCTATTGCCTATTAACTCATCCCTTGCTGCTTATAATACTTGTGAGCTGCCATTGCCATAGCTAAAAATCCCCACAAAATCATCCCCATTACACTCAGCATTCCGCTACTGATAATTAACTGGGCGCATGAACTTATACCAATAGCACGGGCAGCACTGACAAAACTATCAAATCGGGCTTCACTATAACTACAAACGCTGTAAAGCAATAAAATTAATCCACCTAAATATGGGAGAGCGCCAAACCATCCCAAGGTGAAAAACATATCTAAAACACCACTGTCAACTACGAATACTTCAATTTGTCCGGTTTTTTCGTTGACTTTCCAAATATTTCCTAATCCGTTACCCAATCCGTTAGTCAAGGCGAGATTCAAGTTTCTGTCATAGTTCCCTGACCTATCTCTAAAGCTAGTATCTTCTTGCAGATTGGTAAAACTTTCCATCCGTTCTGCTACAACTTCAGAAATGGGTTCGATAGTAGTTAAGGGGACAACGCAAATTGCCATCATGACAATAATAGCGATTAATCGCATTTGAATGCGTGTTTTCACTGAAATGAAAATCATGATTACCCCCACTACCCAACCTCCCCAGTTACTACGGGCTTGGGTAAGTAGGAATGACAAATAACCCAAGGCGGAAGCTGGAAAAGTTAATGCTCCTTGGGTACCGGTGAACATTAATAACAAGCCAGCTTGCAATACGGCTGCATAAGGGCCAACGGAGTGCATTGTACTCCACACACGCATTCCGAAGGGTTCAGGAGAGCCGGAACTGGTATAAAGTCTCGATTCTATCAGCCAGTAACGATCCCACTCTGGTGCTACTACAAATTGATACACGCCGTAAGCACCTGTAAGTAGTACACACCAGAAAAAGACTCGCTGCATATTTTGGCGATAGCTGGGGTAATCTCGCCAGTTGATGTATAAGTGAAAGGCGAAAATGATGGGACTGAGCCAATCTAAAAGTCCCCGTGCTACGGGTAGGGGTGCGTTATAAATTAGTCCTACGAGAAAGGCGTAAAATACGCCCAAAGCAGGCAAAATAAAGGGTAAGCCTCCCTGACGGGCAGCACTGGGTAAGTATTTGATAAAGGTAGCAATACTAACAAATGATACTAAATATGGTGCTACGAGCATCTGGCGGGTGGGATCCCAACCGATGCGATAGTCTACTAAACGGGCAACAAAGGCGGAGATGAACCAAATCCACCAGTTAAAGCCGATATATAAGATAGGATGGCGTAAGTATAAAAATATGGCGACAACAAAAGCTCCGACTGGATAAATGAGGCGCAGGAGGCTGGCAGCACCGATAAAATAACAGGCGATGGTGAGGAATGCAAAGGCGAGGATGACGATCCAAGCCTGTAGCGATCGCTCTTTGGGTGAAAAGTGTTCTTTGGAAAATGGGTTAAAGAGTATTTGTTGAGAAATCACGGTATTTCCTTGGTAAAACGCAGAGGCACGCTGAGGTTAACGCAAAGGTGCGCTAAGGGTTTTGAGGAGGGGTTGGGTTTGGAAGTTTTTGTATGCTTGCCAGCGTCCTTGGAGTGAGGCTAGGAGTTTGCGGGTGGCTAGTTGGTTTTGGCTGGGGAAGAATCTTAGCCATTGGATGAGGCCGTAACAGTCTCTTGTGCCTATGAGGATTGCCCACAGTAGGAAGATGGCACGGCGTAGGGGGGGGAGGTGTTCTAGTAAGATGAGGGTTTCGTTGTGGACTAGGTTGATTTGGGCTGTGGGGTTGAAGTTGTGACGTTGGTCTTCGTCAAATCTTTGGGCGGGATAGTGATCTACGGCTATTTGGGGGTCGTATATCATTTTCCACCCGGCGCGTTTTAAGGTAAGGGTGAAGGCCATTTCAAAATGTACCTGTGCGCCTGTACCTCGCATCCTCTCATCAAAACGTAGTTGGGCGATCGCCTGGGTGCGAAAACTCATGTTCACGCCTTTGAGAACATCAACTTCGCGGGGTTCTCCTACTCCTAGGTGATGATTGCCAATGACTCGGCCAAACCATTGCAATTGTCCGACTATGGGGCGGGAGTCGTCTAATATTTGGTTGCCTTGGTGAACCCAGTCACGACCTCCCACCCCAGCAACGGCACTATCTGCAAGAAAGTGGGTGTTGATGCGTGCTAACCAATCAGGATGGGGGGCGGCATCGTCATCGGTGATGGAAACTATATCGCCTGTGACTGCTGCCATCCCAGCGTTGAGGGCTGCTACTACCCCTGGTTGTGTGACGGTGACGGTTTGTAGTGGGAGGTGTTGGGGGTCGAAGTGGGCGAGGAATTGCCAAGTTTCTGTATCTGTATCCCGGACAACTACTATCACTTGGTCAACTGCTTTAGTTTGCGCTTGTAGTGCCAACAGGCAGCGTGATAGATCCAGAGGACGGCGATAGGTGGGGATGAGAACTGTGTTCTGCATGGGGAATGAACTCCTCAAATAGATCCATATAGGTTTGTGCCATAGTCTGCCAACTGTACTTTTCGGCTAAAGTACGGGCTGCTTGACCCATTTGTTGCATGAGGGTGCGATCGCTCACCATTGACAATAAGGCGACTGCTAAAGCATCGGTATCATCAGAGTCAGGCAGAACCACGCCGCATTCTGGGGTGACTAACTCTGCTCCCCCGGTGGCGGTGGCGGTAATTACAGGTAATCCAGAGGCGAGTGCTTCTAACAGTACCAAGGTGCAAGCTTCGTAGCGGGAAGGAAATACGAATAAATCCACGGCTCGCATAATGTCAGCGATATCACGACGATAGCCGACAAAATGAACGCGATCGCTTAACCCCAAACTACCTGCTAGCTCAGGAAAGGGGCTACCTTCGGGATTCCCCACTACGGCTAAATGTAAGTCGGGAACTTTCTCCAAAGCGTGCAGCACACTATCTAAGTTTTTCCGTGGTGTACGGATATCTCCGGCAAATAATGCCAAAGTTACGTTCTCTGGTAGCCCTAATTGTTGACGATTGGCTACACCAGGAGTAAATTCTTGCAAGTCCACACCGTTGACAATTACCCGGATTCGGGAACGGGGAACACCAATGGCGACTAATTCTTGGGCAACTTTTTCTGAGACG
The DNA here is from genome assembly GCF_000316645.1 of Nostoc sp. PCC 7524. NCBI lineage: Bacteria > Bacillati > Cyanobacteriota > Cyanophyceae > Nostocales > Nostocaceae > Nostoc > Nostoc sp. PCC 7524. Next base: position 514,381 of record NC_019684.1, on the reverse strand, counting down.
GCGACGACAACTTTGGCTGCTTGAAAAGCTTGTTTTTCCCAACGGGCATTCAGGGCTGTGTATAGCCACTGATAAGCACCGTACAAATCACGACGCACACGGGAAATGTGAACAGGCGATCGCAACCAAGAACTATGCACAAAATGCACAGCATTCACATCGGCAGCAACTTTTGTAATCGCTCCGTTAATTTTGAGTAAGTCAAAATTAGCGCGATTGTTTCGCAACCAATCTGCACTTTTTTGAGCAAAGATAAAATTCCGAATAAATTCCGTAGGATAACCAGCAACGGGAATTTTCACCCAATTTACAGAGTTATTTTCTTCTAACTCCGGTGCAATTTCACTAGCTAATAATGTGAGGTGATGTCCGCGACGAAGTGCTTCTTTTGCAACTTCATAGTTAACCCTACCTTGACCATCACCTTTTTTTAATTTATGGGTAACAATGCAAATTTTCATTGGTTATTAATTCTTCCATCTTGTCTACCTTGTCTACCTTGTCTCCCCTAAAAGGAGAGAGGCTTTAATTTTCCCCCTTCCCTAGTAGGGAAGGGGGTTAGGGGGTTAGGTTTTGCGCTAACTTTTCCACATAACGTGAAAAGTCAGATACCTTTCCTACTTCACACCCAATAATGAATTAGCTAAATGACGAGGAGTAAAACTAAGACTTAATGCCACTAAATTCCGTAAATTAAATTTATGTTGACTGAATGCTTGCCAAAGATAGGAACGTGCTGCTGCTGTTTGTTGGTTGCGTAACAAACCAATGCCTAAAGTTGTATGAGCTTCCAACCATTTTTGTTGAAAGTATGGGCGAAACACTTTTAAACGGATATCTTCCATGAAGATTTTGTAGCAGAAGATTTCGCTTTGGGCTTTGCGAATTTTGGCTTGAGCATTTCTACTGCCACTGAGTTGAGTATCAGTTTGCTCATGCTCACGATATTGGGTTAATCTTTCAGGATAATAGTAAACACCATAACCTGATATACAACAAAGATAAGTTAAATATAAATCCCACATTCCACCAACTTCTGAGGGAATAGTATCCCAATTAATAATATGATTGCGAATTACACAAGCTGAAGCTGTGGGTATACTTTTATCAATTAAGCCAATTTGAGCAAAATTTTGATAAACTCCTTGGGCTAATTTGTCCCGCTTGTAAGCATGAGTATAGACTTCTGTTTGCTGAAGATTAATTTTGCCTTGACTATCGATGACATCTTGGTCAGAAAAAGCCAAAACTAAACTAGAATCTGCCTCTAAATATGGTATTAACTTGGCTAAAAAATCCTCATGCCAAATATCATCATCATGGAGGCTAGCGACATATTTACCTTGTGCCATTTTGAAGGCATTCATTTGATTAGGCAACATCCCAATATTTTCTGGATGTCGCCAAAATTTAATCCGAGAGTCTTGAAAAGATTCGACAATTGCTTGGGGATTTTCGGGGCTACAATTATCAGAAACAATAATTTCAATATTTTGATAAGTTTGTTTAATTGCGCTGGCGATCGCCTGTTGCAAATACTCCGGTCTATTATAGGTCGGGATAATGACACTAACTAAAGGTTCGGAAGAATTAATATTAATCATAAATTTAATTGCCCTGCCAAAATTAGTTTTATTAATTTAATTTTTTTGTAGGGTGGGAAAGTTGTCCACCCTATTATGCAAATCAAATGTAGAACAGCTTACTTCAACCAAGCTGCTAATAGGGATTTAGCTCTAACACTAACGTTCATCATCATATCCAACATCGAATCTACAACTTTAGAAGGCTGAGAAATTGGATAATCAGGAATACTTTCTAGTTGCTGTGATTTAGCATATTGCCGACAAGCTTCCCAATCAAATTTCCAAATATCTTCCATCAAGAAACGTCTCATGCCATATTTTTGGAAATAACGTAGCACTTCAAAATCATAAGCATAATACTTATGTTTAATAATGGTGTGCATATCAATTCCCTGTTCTTCCCAACCTCTAAACCATTCATCAGGAGCAGCTTCTAATTTACCTAGTCCTAAATAATCTGGACGTGAGTTATAGCGATACCTTCTACCCAGTGGATGACCTACTCCCAAAACATTTTCTATTACACCATATAACCGCATTTTGGCAGCATGGGCATCTAGGCGAGTTATACCATAATGCAGCACTTTAATATCGTGACAATGCAATCTTGTAGCATATTCGGGTGTGGGAATGCGTACACTATGAATGGCTTGCGGTTGATGTGCAGCACCGTCATCTACATAAGCTAGAGGTGTGAGAATACCAGTTCTAATACATTGATGGGTTGTTTCAAATAAATCGGGTTTTTCAAAATATATAACTGTCCCTGGTTTGGCTTGGAGCATTGTTTGCCAACTCTGGGTTTTAATCGCATTGGCTGCTAAAATTTCATCAGCGTCTAATGCTATAAGTATCTTAGGTTCTAAAATTAATTCTCTAGCAGTTTTTATTAATAAAAGCTGTCGGTCAGCCTCATTAAATTTTTCTGATTTATTTTCTACAAGTATGACTTTAGGATATTTTTTACAAATTGCCTGACTGCCATCAGTTGAGTTTTGGTCAGCAATAATAATATAGTCAGCGAATTGACTGGTAACTGATAAGAAACGCTCTAAAATCCACGCTTCATTTTTAACGGGAGTAATAACTACAATTTTAGGTACTGAATTATTCATAATTCTAGATAATAATGTGAAAGTAAAATTAGGGGATTGGGCAGACAAAATTTTTCCTTGTCTCCTACGAGTTAGGATTTAATGATGGAACTTAGCAATAGTTTGGTCATAGATTTTTTCTAGACGTTGTACATGAACATCTATAGTAAATTCTTCCTCAAACCAAGCCTGACCTTGTTGACCCATGAGCCGACATTTGTGATAGTTTGATGCTAGTTCGTTGATGGCATCTGCTAACTTCTGCACATGATTAGGTGAAACTAAAAGACCTGTTTCACCATCCCGCAGATGTTCTGGAATCCCTCCCACTGCACTGGCTATGACGGGTCGATAGTGACTATAGGCTTCCAATGTCACCAGACCGGCGGGTTCTGGCCATAGACTGGGAAAGACAACAGCTAAGGATTGTTGATAGAGTGCTGCTAATTTTTCGCCACTACACCAACCATGCCAAGTAATGCGATCGCTTAACCCCATTTTCTCGGCCAATCGTTCCATATTTGCCTTACCCCAACCATCACCAGCAATATCTAGATGGATATTTGCGTCAGTTTGAGCTAAGGCTTTAATCAGCCATTCAATCCCTTTGTAGGGAACAATTCGACCAGCAAATAAAATGCGCTGCTGTTGATGGATATCTTGACTCAAAGGTGCAGTCACACTCTGGGGTGCTTGCACGCCACAACGTAGTGTGATTACTCTTTCCGGTGCTACACCATTACTAATGATTTGCTGACGGACATAATCACTATTAGCGATTACCGGAATTGACGATTTTTTCAGGACTTCTAGCGGCTGGTGGGCGTTGCGCCAGTCTTGGAGGATATTTTGTGGCCTGCGACTACCACAACCATCTACTAGATGACCCCAAGTACATCCGAGAGGGTGCATAGCGCGATCGCATACTTGAGTCCGATCTGCCAGATATTTGGTTCCACTGGGACAGTAAATCGAGTGATTATGCAGAGTTAAGATCGCTGGGCATTCTTCCCGCCAATCAACTAACATATCTGAGTCATGGATATGTAGTAACTTGAACTGCTTTTGATCTACTGTTTTTAAGGAAGTGATCGTGCGATCGCTCACTCCAGGTAGTTCAGCCAGTACCAAAGAAGCCACATAAGTTTCAATACCACCACCACCACTAATATCAGCCGGAGAGCAGTGATAGATCATTTGAGAATCTAGTATTTGTGCATTCATCATCCCAACTCTTCAATCAATTACATCACTCCCAGTAGCTGAAAATGCTCTCTCTCAAACTCTCTGTGCCTCTGCGGCTCTGGGTGAAACAAATTCATCCCTTTAGCAAAGCCAAACCGATTAATTCCACATATCCTTTTGAGAAAATATCTGGCTCAAAGTTTGCTGATAAACCTCTGGAGTTTGTTGTTCTGCTCTGATTCGCGCAGCCTTACCCATTTCTCTAGTTTTCTCTGGGTTTTCTGCTAAAAATACAAGCTTATCCGCCATAGTTTGAACATCTCTAGGCGGCACAACAAACCCATTTACCCCATCATCAACAACATCAGCTGCACCACATTGAGATGTAGTAATCACAGGCAATCCGCAAGCCATTGCTTCTAATGCCACCAAACCAAAACCATCTTCCACAGAAGGTAAAACTAAAACAGAAGATTTACCAAAAACTTGTGTCGGATCAGCCTGACTAAAATCCCAAAATTCTTGTTTAATATTTTTGTGCTGACTTAGAGTTTTTTCTACAAAAATTCTTAAACCACGGGTGGAAGCTCCGCCAACAATTAATAATTCTGAGTTCGGAATTTTAGCTTCTAAGAAAGCGTTCACCAAATAATGTAAACCCTTACGAGGTTCAATTGTCCCTACATAAAGTACCCGAAAGATATGATCAGTTTTAGGTGTAGGATGAAACCTTTTAGTATCTACAAAAGGTGTAATAACTGCTATTTTCTCTGGTGCAAATCCAGCCCGGATAAAGCTTTGTTTAGCTACTTCCGAAAGCACAATAATTAAGTCTGATTGCTCACACTCTCCTAAAAAGCGTTGTAGCATCATAGGATTCATCGTAGCAACTGTAGAATCAGCTAGAAAGTCCAATTCTTGCTGAATCTGTTCCTGCATGAAAGGAAGATAATTATTGAGGCAATATAGCCAAGCTTTAGCACCTTGAGCTTTGGCAGTTTTAAAACCTAAGTGACTTTGACCGGCTACCCCCATAATCAAATCACATTCCTGTGATTTTAGCTGTTTACTTACTTGACGATCAAAATATAAATCACTGAGGAGAACAGCTAAATCATTACGACGACGCAGAAGAGGAGTAGCCAGTAATCTTTTACTCCATTGAGAATACCCTAGAGGATAAACTGGAAAATTAGATGGCGGTTTTTGCGTACCAGAACATAACACAGTTAAATCAGCGAGTTTGCTTAAACCTGTGGCGGCATTTGCTAAACAAACACCTTGTCCGCCTATACCTAATTGGGTGTTGCAAGTAAGAGTAACTTTCATCACTTTTATCTAGTATTAACTGTCTTGGACAAAACCCTGTCAAAGATGTGTAAATAATCTTGTACTAAGTTGATATAACTAAGTTCTGATAGAAAATGAGAACGATCAAATCTCAAGGGATTACCAGTAAATTTGGCGGCTGCTACAGTAGCAATAACTTGGCTCATAGCTTTTGTATCTGTGGGTTCAACTAGCCAAACCCCTGGTTTACCTTGTAAATAATCCCAGTTTTCTCCTTTAGGTACTGCTGCTAAAATTGGTCGATCTGTCATTAAATATTCATAGGTTTTACAAGAAATACGTCCTCCTGATGAGCCATCCGGACGATTCGGTAAAGTGATTAATAACAGGTCTGCTTGTCTAGCTAATTGAATTGCTTGAAAATGTGGTAAAGCACCAAACACAGATACCACATCTGTCAAATTTTGATTTTCTAAAACCCTATGCACAACAAATTCTGGAAAGCTATTGCCATACACTGATAGATGAATTCGTTGTTGCCATTGGGGATGTTGAGCTAATACTTGGTTAATTGCTTGCCCTGCAAATACTGGGCTAGAACTACGATAATCAATGGTGGCTCGTTTGTAATAGCCTAATTCCATCCAAGCTTGATAGAGCTTTTTCGGCAGTGTGATTTCTTCAGGACGGTGATAAAATCGATACCATCCATTCATACCGCCAGTATAAACAATTTCCAAATTACTATCATTAACTGGGGCATAAATAGGATGAGAAAAATCTTGAGGATCAGCACCACAACGAATCAAATGCAGTTTTGATTGTTGTTTGGGAGTTTGTCGGTTTTTGACTGCATCTAAATTGAATTGAGAAACATAAACTATTGCATTAGATTGACATACATAAAAGTCTTCTAACCAGTAGTCTAAATGATGATGTAACCAACTCAGGGCATTAGGGTGCATATCAGTGCAGGTTGGTGAATCATCCAAGCTCAAGATTAAGGGCAAACCTGTGAGCCACTTCAGGACGATTCCTACTAAACCTGCGGAATAAGGCATCATCAAGACAAAAATTGCGTCAGGTCGTTGTTTCTGGATGAGTCGATAGCCTTTAATAATGGCAGGGATGATCCAAAAAATTTCTTGGTCTGGCCAAATTAACAACGATAATAATTTATCTAGTCTGAGCCTACTGAGTAATTCAATTAAACTTTTAGGGTACCAATTTTTAGCATAATGAATACTAACTTCTTCACCCAAATCAGCATTCTTAGTTCCAGTTAAAACTTTTAATCGCCAAGTTTGTTGGAATTGTTCTAATAACTTTTTAGCTCGGTTGGCAATTGGCGTTTTTAACGGTGGTAGGTCGTGAGTTATACATAATAGAGTTTGCTTTGATCTACCATTATCGGTAACATTAGTAGTATTTTGGCTATTTAAAATAGCTGGTGCTTTGGATTTATTGATGAAGTTAACCATATTGATAAGTCTCTACTCTGATTGACTGGTTTCATACTGCATTTGGTGATATTTCCACAGCTTGCCTTTTTGCTCTAGCAATTCTTGATAGCCGCCTTGTTCTACGATGCGTCCTTGTTCGAGAACTACGACTTTATCGGCTTTGGCAATAGTAGAAAGTCGGTGAGCGATCGCAATTACTGTTCTGCCCGCCGATAGCTTTTCTAATGAGTCTTGAATTAGGCGTTCCGATAGGGAATCTAAGGCGCTGGTGGCTTCATCTAAAATCAAGATTTCTGGGTTACGTAATAAAGCACGAGCGATTGCTAATCTTTGTCTTTGTCCTCCAGATAAACGTACACCTCTATCTCCTAGTTGGGTGTCAAATCCTTCTGGCATTTCTAAAATAAATTCTAAAGCGTTAGCTAGTTGTGCAGCTTCTCTAATTTCTTCTTTGGTGGCTTCCAGTGTACCGTAGGCGATATTTTTCCATACGGAAGTGTTAAAGATAAAGGTGTCTTGACTAACGACAGCTATTTTACGACGTAAGGAATTAATTTCAAATTTCCTAATGTCAATATCATCTAAATAAACATTGCCTTCGGTAGCATCATGAAAACGGGGAATTAAATCAGCTAGTGTGGTTTTACCAGCACCAGAGGCACCTACTAAAGCTGTAGTTTTGCCCTTTTCAATGCTCAATGTAATGTCATGGAGAATTAAGTTATCAGGACTGTAACCAAAATCGACAGATACTAAATCGATTGACCTTTTTAAGGCTGTAAATTTAATTTTGCCGTTTTGGAAGTAAGGTTTATCATCCTTTTTCAGCAAATTTTTAATATTGTCTGCGGAACCTTGCAGGCTGCTGAGAAAGGCTCTAGTACCGTTAATATCTTGAATGAATGGTACAAGACGGAATAAAACAAAGAAGAATGTTAGGAGAGAAGAAACTTGTAGCTCACCATGTGCCACAAAGTTCGTGAAAGCTAAAATAATCATCCCGATTAAGACAGTGGTGGCGGTGGCTTCGGCAATGGGCTTTACCAATGTCCAAGAGATGATGACTTTAGTAGAAGAACTCACTACTTGGTTACTAGCTTTGTAGTAGCGATCGCGTTCAAAATTTTGAGTTCCAAAAGCGTGGACTGTGCGAATTCCATTAATAAACTCTACGGCTGTTGAAGCAAAATTACCATTAGCTACCGTCATCCCAAAGCTGGTTTCTCGCACTCTGGTATTTAAATTAGATAAGCCAACTGCTAACAAAGAAAACAGCATCGTAGACAGTAAGGTTAATTTCCATGACATGAGAAACATGGAGAATAAATACACGCTAGCTGTCAAGCTTCTAGTGAATAAAAATGCTGCACTACTGAAAGCCTGTCTAATTCTTTCAATTTCTGTGGTAATACTGTTTACCAGTTCTCCAGAACGAGTTTTAGCAAAGTAACTCAATTGGAAAGATTGCAGTTGTTCAAAAATACTTTTACGCAGGCGATCGCCAAGATGTAGTTGTGCTAATTCTGTATAGACTTGGCTCAAATAATTAAATGCAGCTCGTAACCAAGTGCTGAATAAAATTAGCACGGATATACGATATAATCGATTAATTGGCGATTCTTTCGCACCCAAAATTAAGATATCAAACCACTCGATACCAGTCTTAACTGGTTGAGCATCTGGGCTAGTCAAACTTTGCAGAAATGATAGTAAAAATCCAATACTCACCCCTTCAAAACCTGCCGCTAGCACTGAAAATATCACGGCTAAAATTGCTATTTTGCGGAATTTCTTGATCTCTTGCAAAATTAAATAATTATCTTTCCAGAAGCTAGTAGCTTTAAATAGATTACGGAAGAGCTGATTTGGTTTAAAACGCATGATTATTTTTGGATCAGAATTGGGCAATACACACAGTTGAAGATATACACTATGTAACTAATTCTGCTTTCTTCTTAGGAAACAGATAAATTTAGCAATTACTGGACTAATTCTCAAGAAAACTTGCAGATTTAAAGATGTTGTAAAGTTGGGGAAGATGGGAGAGTTGGGGAGATGGGGGAGATGGGGGAGATGGGGGAGATGGAGGGGATAATTAATTTCTTGGAGTTCCCCAAATATCAAAGAGTCTTTCCAACCCCTATACCCGAATGCCACGCTCGTTAAGCGCAAACCCTTGATATGGTTTGCTTGGAGGGTGTGGGGAATTAAGAAGATATTGAACTCCGGAGCGCAATTAAAATTCAATTGTCTTAAACACTACACCCTACACCCTAGCCCCTACACCCTGCCCTGACGAGATTTCATCTTTACAAGCGTGCCATTCCCCTACACCCCTACACCTCACTCCCTATTCCCCATTCCCCACTCCCTCTTGATAGCGGTTGGAGCTGATATTGTCTTTCTAAACTCAAACTGATGGCTTCTTCTAAAGTCCAACAACGAGTGCCAATCAAGCTCATTTCACCCCGCAGTACATTCCATAATTGCGGTAGATGTTCTAAACCAGATTTACGCAACCAACGCCCCAAGGGAGTGCTATTTTGCTGATGAGTAGTACAAAACTTGATAGCTCGAAACAGTTTACCCCTTTCTCCCACGCGCCATTCACGGGTAAAGAGTGACTTGGGTGAGTAAACCTGCATTAGTATCACCAATACTGCCATGATTGGACTCAATAACAGTAGCAATACACCGGCAATTACCCTGTCAATGAATTGCAACCACACTGCACCTTGGCTAGCTCGTTTAAAAAATTGAGAGCCAGAAGGTATGCGGAGAAATATAGGCTTTTGCGCTTGTTCACAGCCTTCAGCCCAGAACTGTAACAAAGTTTTACCAAGTTTGGCATCTATACATACCAAATTGACTGGTGAATGTTTTAAGCACTCTACTAACAATTGCTGGCTATCTAAAGAAGGTAAATAAGGCTGTGGTAATTTTGTGGAAGCCTTCACCAACAGTTGACCTCGCCGCCATTGGAGCGTGTAGGGCGAGGAGTGATGTTCTGGCTGTTGTGGAGTTGCAGGACGGTTATTCTCAAGACTTGGAACTATTGTGCTGGTCATATGTCTTTGGATTTATGTACACTAAATCGCTAAGTTGATATCAAAGGCTATCAATGCCAAAGACTGCGATGTGAATCTGGTTTATTCCTCAAAGTTATAGATACTTACGTGCCAAAATATCCTGGTTTAATTTGCATGAGCCGTAAGTATTTCACCTAAGCAATTCTGCTATGTTTGAGATTTCCGGGGAATTCAAAAGACAAAAGCCTAATATTTTGATTTTTTTGTACTGTCTAGTAACTTGCTTCTTTGCAGAAGTATAGTTGTTAAATTTACGTTGCGTTGTACTAGACACCAAGTAGATAGGTATTAGTAAACATAATTAGAAAGTTGACTGGAAATTTAGATGTCTCTGATACAAATTAGGGATGTTGGGTAAATGTAGAGGTAAGTAACCCCATGAAGACCTGAATAACTTGGTAATTATGTTTATGTTGGCTCCTTGTCTACTTTGTCCAAGAAATCTAAAAAAGTTAGTCTACTATTGTCTTTGAGTCACCTAAAATCGATTTCAATCTCTAGGATATAAGAGTCTGTAGAAATAACTAGATACTTAATCTAATTCTTTATTTATTCTTTAAACAGGCAGTGTTTTTCCTGCTAAATATAAAGCTGGTATAAATATACTTAATTATTTAATAATATTAATAGACTTAATTATAACACAAAAAAAGTTTAATTTTTACAGTTAAAATAGTCAAGTTAATGTCATTAAAATTTGCCCAGAGACTGATGAAAAGATATGAATTTATTTTAAATAGATTGATGATTAAATATATCTCAGCCACTTAGTTGTATGAGACCTACAAAAAGATATGTGCGATCGCACCCCATAAGAAGCGATCGCACAATCAAAATATTCAACCAAGGAGTGGGGAGACGAGGAAGCAACTATACCCTATTCCCCATGCCCTCTACTTCTCTACTGCTTGTTGCAGAGAATATCGATATTCTCTGGCATACTGCACATAGGTACTACCAGAGTTAGCCACCCCATTAGCCACAACCCCAATCAGGTTTAACTTGCTCAACATTGCTGTAGCTTGGGCGATTTGAGCGCGAGTTACTCTACTCATGCTGGCTACTAATACCACACTCCGACAAGAGGAAGCTGTCAGCATGGCATCTACTAAACCCAGAACAGGAGGCGCATCGAGAATCACCAAATCATAGTTCTCTTCAAATGCGTTCATCAATTCCTTCATCCGAGGAGAACTCAAAAGATTGGCGGGATCAGTAGGTCGGGGGCCAGCTGTCAAAATATCGATATAGGTTGAGCCTACAGAATGAGTCCCAATCTGATGAGGTAAAGTGATTTCACTAGCCAAGAGCGTGGAAAGCCCTTGATCATTGGGAATATTCAGCTGTTGATGCAAACTGGGATTGCGTAAATTAGCATCAATCAACAGTACCCGTTTGTGTAACCGTGCCGCACTCATCGCTAAACCTAAAGCCAAAGCTGACTTACCCTCATCCACCATAGGCGAGGAAATCATCAAGGATTTCAAGCTAGAGACAGAATTTAACAGCTCGATATTTTTATAAATCATATCCAATGATTCCCAACGGGGAGGAGATTGTAAAACCTCAACCGTCCAGGGTGCGGGTATATCTGGCTTACCGAAAGGCAGCTTGATGACAGATTCTCTAGTTTTCGCAGGTGGTAACTTAGGAGTAGTTCCCAACAAAGGCAAAGCAGCTTGTTTTTCTAACTCAGCCGTAGTGTGAACAGAATCATCAGATACTTCTCGAATAAAGGCAGCAATACCTCCCAACATTAACCCCACCACTGCACCCAACATCAGATTTTGCTGGAGGTTGGGGCCTAGTTTTATACCTAGTTGGGGTTCTTCCACCACTTCCCAATTGAATCCACCCTTGGCTAATTCTTGGCGCAATTGCTGTTCTGCCCGTAATAGTTGCTCTAACCTTTCCCGGCTAAATTGCAACTGTGGTTGTATCCGATTGTAATAAGCCAATAAGGGCGGAAAGCGTTTAATTTCCAGACGTAGCTGATTTTCTTTCTGTGCCAAACTTTGGTCACGGGCAGTTAATGAAACTATGGTTGTCTGAGTTTCTACTAATTGACTAGCCAGACTCAGATCAATTTCACCAAACTGTCCTTGTTCCAAAAGAGGTTCCCCAGAATTGAAGACACCCGCAGATTTATTACCTAAAGTTCTGCTGACTTCTTGTTGTAATAATTCCTTTTGGCTTTGTAGTTGTTCTTTTAACTTCTGCACGCCAGGAGTCTCATCTGTAAAGCGTAGGCGTTCTTGAGCCAACAACAATTCTGTTTTTTGGATTTCGTTGAGTAAGCCTTGGTAGCGAGTAGATTGACTCAGACGTGAAGCAACTAAAGCATTTTGGGGAGAACGCTTGAGTTGTTCTTGCAAAGATTTCTGTTTGGCTAAAGCCTCTTGATACAGAGAACGAGTAGTACGGCGTTCCTGTTCAATGGTGTTTAAAGAATCTTCTAATGCTTTAGCCTGTGCTTCTGGATCAATTAGATTCTGGTTTCTGCGGAACCGTTGTAAGTTAGCTTCAGCCGCATTGACTTCTTCACTGGCTTTGCTTAACTGTTCTCTGATGACTTGTAGACCTTTTCGCAGACGGGAATCCTGCTGCTGTTTGTTATATTCCACATAAACTTGACGAATAGCAGCCAGAACTTTTTGCGTCTTTTCTGGATCATTGGCAGTGTAGTCTACCTGAAAGATTTTGGTTGCTACATTATCTTCTTTTGACCTAAGTTGATTCAAGACTAAAGCATTTCTAATGTCAGCAATTGTAATATCTGGATATTCAGGTTGCAGTTTTGTCACTGCTTTTTGAATAAGTCCTGAACTTTGCATCAAGTTCAGTTGAGTAGCAGTATCTATCTGAACATCAGGTTCTAAAAACTGAGCTTGTGCGCCAGCGCGATCTTCTCTACCTTGATAGTTGGGTTCTACCAACAGCTGCATTGAACTTCTATAGGTCGGTTTGGTTCTAGCAGTCATAAAAGCTGCTAAGGCAATTGCAGTAATAAATGCTGCTATAAACCAAGGAAACCTACGAATAAATACTGCTAAAATCTGACCATAACTTGGTTCTGTGTCATTAGTTGAGTTGACGATATTGGTGCTTAGACTGCTTTGAACCACGTTTATTATCCTTATCTGTGAGACGCTACGTGAACTAATAACAAATCAAATTTGGTAATTTTCACTAATTGCCCAAGCTGAAGTATGACGGCTGTCTTCTGCTTTAATTGACACTACAAGTTTGTTCAATCACTCGCTCAACTTTGCTAAAGAAGACAGATTCCGAAAAATTATTCACAGCATGATTACGAATATTTTCATAATTCCAAGGAATTTCTCCGGACTCTAATAATGCTGTTTGTAAAGATTCGGGTGTTTGCCTGTTAAAAAAGACTCCGGTTTGTCTATGTATTTGAGTATCTAATACACCACCCGCACCATAAGCAATCACTGGTGTCCCACTAGCATTAGCCTCTACGGGTACTAAACCATAGTCTTCTAAGGCTGCTACTATGACGGATTTAGCTCTAGCAAATAAATCTTTGCGTTGGCTGTCACTCACATGACCTAAAAATTGAATATTACCCAATGCTTTAGCTTCTAATCTTTCTCTTTCTGGCCCATCACCAGAGATTAATAATGGCCATCCTAACCAATTAAAAGCTTCAACTATAATATCGAGCCGCTTATAACTAATCATCCGTGCCGATGCTAAATAGTATTCATCTTTGGCATCTGAAAACACAAAATTGCTGGTATCAATGGGATAGTTAACCATCAATGCTTGTTTGCCGTAAATTGTTTGAATACGACGGGCCACAGTGCTGGAATTGGCGATGTAGATATCAGGTTCCTGAGCATATTTCAGATCTACATCTCTCATTAATTGAAAAATGCGTTGTATGAATGGTGCAAAATAGCGATAATCGCTATATTCTCGTAAATAGGTTTCTGTATCCCACAAAAACCGGGTGACATTATGACAAAAGCAGATGTGTTTGGCATCTTGCCGCTTTTTCACTGCTTTAGCAAAGCTGGTACTACTGCTAATTATTAAATCGTAGTCTTGCAAATCTAAAGCCCGAAAAGCAGGAAAGTATAAGGGAGCCATCAATCTAAAATATTTGGCTGCACCAGGAATTTTTTGTAAGAAAGTTGTCTGAACTATGCGATCGCCTACATCGATAGTTTTCTCAGGATCATATAAAGATGTAAAAATATCCGCTTCTGGATAGCGTTTACAAAGTAGTTCAAAGACGCGTTCTGCGCCACCGCGCTGAGTTAAATAATCATGAACTAGGGCAATTTTCATGGTTTTTATCAACAATTTTGGCTGTTCTCTCTGTGTCTTTGTGCCTCTGTGGTGACAAGAATTAACCAACCACAGAACCAAAGAGAATACAGATTTAAGAGGTTCAAGAATTCTGACGAAAATAGGATAAGATGCCCTCAAACCCCCCTTGTTGCAGGGGGGTCATATTTCTGAGTTATTACTGTCAATTAAATCTAGATGCTAGCCAACTGTTACCAAAACTTTTTCTGGGGCAAAATATGTGTTTTGTTCGGCTCGGAGTTGGTCACAAAGTCTGCCTGCTGGTAGTTCTACATCATCATAGGTGAGGACTTGATCTTTGGGGATATCACGCTTGAGACGGCATCCTTCAGCTAAACCCATTGGTAGAAGTTTTTGTTCTTGGACAATATGGGAATTTTCACATTGTCCGTAGGTCATATAGTAGCCGATGCCATCTAAAGTGTCTCCTGCCTTTAGGTCAATTTTTGCAGTGGCCACTACGTCCACTATGGGGCCGGCTAAAGGAGCCATAACGGCATCTTGGAACAGCACCGCACGCGCGACAGACAAGGGAACTTCAAAATGACAGAGGTGATAGGGTGTGTAGAAGCTATAGAGAGGGCCTTCACCTAGTTTGTACAAGTTGAGATAGTGGCGTTGTTTGGGATCGTCATGGGTAGCAAAGACAAATACGCCAGGACTGGGTTTAGCTCCAACTACATAATCTACGATGCCACCGAGTTCTTTGAGTTGTTCGACATCATACATATTGGTCATTTCATCCACATGACCGGTATAGTCATAGCCCAACATTCCCCGCTTGGCTACTTTCATGCCTGTGGCGTTAGCAACGATCGCCTGCTCGAATGATATCTTAGTACCATCAGCAAAGCTTGTTACCATGTGCGCCTGTTGTCCCCAACGCTTGGCAAATCCTTCTTGAGTGGTGGGGTTGCGATAGGGGTCATGTAGCCCTTTGATGTTGCCGCACAATAGGGGAGTCAGACCAATACTTTTGACAAATCGGTATAGGTTCAGCTCTACCCCTGGTTGGTCGCCATCACAGGCGCTAAGAATCACACCAGCTTTGTCTGCATAGACTTTGAGGATGGGACCGATAGTTGCGTCGAGTTCGGCATTCATCATAATAGTATGTTTGCCGTGAGCGATCGCCTGCATGACTATGTGAGCGCCAAATTCCACTGCACCAGTCACTTCGATAATGGCATCAATGCCTTCTGCTTGGCAGATGAAGTTGGCATCTTCAGTGATAGCGTATTTACCCTGAGCGATCGCCGCTTCTAATGCGCCGACACTCTCAACCACTTGCATATCTTCAATACCAGCTTCTGTATAAGCTCGTTTAGCGCCATCAAGACTACGGTTAGCGATCGCCACCAACTCCATCCCAGGGACAGAATTGATAATTTGGTTAGCAATACCTCGTCCCATAAAACCAGCCCCAATCATCCCCACTCTTACGGGATTACCAGCAGCAGCACGAGCTTCTAAGGCGCGATCGATAATAATCATTTAGTCAATTCCTTTATGTAATATTTTTTAAAGGCAGGAAGCAGTTCTAATGAAACAAGTTTCACAGCCAATAATGAAAGTAAAGTTGGGATTTGTACTCAGCAGGAGACTCATCGCCCCAAAGAAAGCTAACAGCACTTTCAAGCTAGGAGAAGTAAGGGAGACAAGAAGTAGAGTTTTTGCCCAGTTCTCAGTCCCCAATACCCAATCCCCAATCCCTAACAAACCGCTTCCACTGGATTAGAACTACCGATGGGAATGTTCTCTAACAGGGGAAAATTGGCATCTTTTTCAGAAATTAATGTGACTTCTAGAGGCCATTCAATGTTAAAAAACGGGTCGTTATAACGTAAACCTCTTTCATATCCTGGTGTATAAAATTCACCTACTTGATATACAATCTCAGCTTCATCAGTCAAGGTTTGATAACCATGAGCAAACATTTCTGGTACATATAAAGCTCGGCGGTTTTCTGCTGTGAGTTCTACACCAAAGTAGGATAAAAATGTTGGTGATTCAGGACGCATATCAATAATTACGTCATAAATAGCACCTTTAGTACAACGTACCAGTTTAGTTTCGGCTGCGGGTTTGAGTTGATAGTGCATTCCTCGCACTGTGCCTTTTTGATGGTTATAAGCAACGTTGCACTGAGAAACTACTGGTTTTAATCCGTGGTCGGCAAATTCTTGAGCGCAGAAAGTCCGGGCAAAAAAACCACGATGATCTGGCTTTTCTTCTAAATCGATAATAAATGCGTCTTGTAGTGAAGTAGAAGTAAAAATCATAGTTTACAGGAATATAATTTGCTAAGAAGAAATAATTACTAATCACTTAGTATTTACGCTAGATATAGATGCTCAACAGGAACTTTATCTATATCTAGTTAAATTTGCTCCATGCTCAATTACTAATACCTTGTTAATCTAAAGCATGGCAAAAATTTTTACTTTACTAAAGTCAATGGCGTATCCATATTTACTTCCTTTAATTGACTAACTACCTCTGGTTTAGGATAGTAATCATCCCAAAAATGAGTACAGAGTTTTGGTTGTTTAGGTGGGTTAGCAGTATAAGCAAAAAATAGTGTGGAACGCTCTTGAGTACGGAGAGTACCGTGATGTAAAAGTCTTCTTGTGTCAACTAGAATTACTGTACCTGCGGCTCCTGTACAAGACTTCCAAGCTGATTTGGGGACAATTTCATTGAGGGTTTCATCATTAATTCCCCCTGTATTTTTAATTTTGTGCTTAATTCGATAATAATTAAGTCCATACATGGAAGTAAAAGCCTCTGGCACGTATTCAAAAGGCCCATGTTCCGTGTCAACATCGTTTAAGTAAACAATGACTTTCAGAACTCGGCGATCTTCTATATCTCTATGCCAAAGCAGTGTTGCAAACTGGTTTTCGTTGGGAAAATCTTTGCGTAAATGTACGCCATGAAAAGCCACAGGAAGACCAATATAATTTTCGATGATACTGATTAGTCTGGTTTCACTTCCCCAGTTATAAAATTCTGCTATATCTGTAACCGTGTAAATTTCCGGGTGATTTTCCTGAGTAATTTGGTAATCAGATCGTCCCATAGTTGGTAAAAGACGATAAGCCGCACTCAGCAGTTGCGAAGTGGATGTCAATCCTAACTCTGCTAAGTTAGTCATGTAAATACCGTCACGTTTGAGGGTATTAACGATTAGGCGATCGCCTGCGTCTAGTGGGGGTAAATTTTTCTCATGCTCCCGTAGTTTTCGTCTATAAGTTAATTCATGGTTCAACGAATCAATGGTTTCTTGGATGTTGTTAAGCATGGCACAGATTCAATCTTTCTATTTTTCGACTACTTTATTCAACTTAATTCTCATCTGGGAGAATATTTCTTATCTGAGAGCAGCAACAGGCCATCGTTGCAACTTCTCTAATAACACTTTTAAGTCAATCTCTTGGCATAGCCGCAACATCATCTGCCTGCAAAATTCCTGAGAATATCCAATTTCTGCCAGCTTAGATATCATTTCAGGGATATGTTTATATTGCATTAATAGCACCGCTTTCGGCTTTTTATGCCAAACAGTAGCACCAAAAATACATTCTAAATAAGTCTTTTTAGTGACAAAAACATTACCATGCGCGGCACAATAACCAGCTAAATATGCTAACGACATCCAGTTATTTGCAGCATCTGACCAATTTTGCAGAGCGCCTTTGACTAAATCAGTGCGATAGATATTAGCAGTTAAGAAGATAACTGCACCTAGACTTTTCGCTAAACAAGCTTCAAAAATGGCTTTACCGTCACTACCACCATCTTCACCATTAGCATCAAACCAGCGATTACCAATGATAGTTGGTGGATATACTGGATGACCAGTAATTTTATTGCGCCCAGAAAAGTTGAGAAATAATAATGATAGATTCTGCCGTTGTTTGAGGATATCTATAACATCAGGAATAGTTCTATCTTGAATTGGGTCATGATCACCAATTGCCCACACATATTGAGTGGCTGATGAATTTAGGCAATACATAATATTATTCATTACGCCTAAATTTTCTGGATGTCTGTGATATTTAAATGTGAGATTAATGAGCTTTTGTTGCCATTTATCTATAATCTCTTGAGTATCATCAGTAGAACAGTTATCAGTAACTAATACTTCACAGTCTGATTCAAATCCTTGGATAGACCTTTCTAGCCAAGATAACTGTTGATCAAGTAATTCAGCACGATTATAAGTGGGAATGGCAATGGTTAATAATTTGCTCATACTCAGGAATTAAAGCCGGGCAGCAGTTATTGGCAAACTGTCATAAGTTCGTAGTGAGGGATTTATCCCTGTGTTACAAGGTTTGAATTAAACTGACTACGAACTTTTCTTTTCTTCAGTCTTGTTGCACTAAACTGACACTAACTGTTCAGCACTACTTGCTAGTTGGATAAACTGCTGAATTTGAGATTGAGTCTTTTGCTTCATGTCATAGCCTTGTTCCCAGGCTTTAGTCCAATCTACTATCCAAGCTAAAGCTGTTGATAAGTCTAATTGGGGTTGCCAATTGATGAGATTCCGAGCTTTAGAACAATCTAAGGTTAAATAATTGGCTTCGTGAGGTTGAAATCTACTATCTTGAATCCAACTAGCATTGTTCCCCCACAACTGCTGGAGTTGCTCAACTACCCAAGATACTGTTTTTACTCCTGACTCATCAGGGCCAAAGTTCCAGCCGCCTCCATAGAGACAACCTTGAGTAAATAATTTTTCTGCCAGAATCAAGTAACCATGAAGTGGTTCGAGAACGTGTTGCCAAGGGCGAACAGCTTGAGGATTTCTAATCACTACTTCTTCCCCTGCTAACCAAGCGCGGAGAATATCAGGAACGAGACGATCCTTAGCCCAATCTCCGCCGCCAATTACATTTCCGGCTCTGACAGTAGCTACAGCCACCCCATGTTGAGAATAATCAGCAGGATTGAAAAAGGACTGACGATAAGCTGTAGTGACTAACTCAGCACATCCTTTACTGCTGCTATAGGGATCATATCCTCCCATCGGATCTGTTTCGCGGTAGCCCCAAATCCATTCTCGGTTTTCGTAACACTTATCAGAGGTGATGATGACTGCTGATTTGACGCTGGATACATATCGTATTGCTTCCAATACGTTGACTGTTCCCATGATATTGATTGCATAGGTATCTACTGGCTGATGGTAAGATTCCCGTACCAATGGTTGAGCTGCCATGTGGATGACAATATCTGGCTGGAAAGTCTGCATTACTTGTTTGAGATAGTCTAAATCTCTGATGTCTCCCACCACTGATGTCATGCCTTCAGCCACATCAGCTAACTCAAACAGACTCGGAGATGTTGGCGGAGTTAAAGAGTAACCAAATACTTCCGCTCCTAGCATCTGTAGCCACAGTGACATCCAGCTACCTTTAAAGCCTGTATGTCCTGTCAGAAAAACTTTTTTTCTATGCCAAAAATTTGCTTCCATCACCAAACCTTTCACTTTACTTGCTCAGAATTACTAATTTTTGCAGTTAATTTTTATGTCTTCCATGTGGGCTATTTCGGTAGCCATCCTCTGATTTTTACCACTGGGGTGAATTTACAGAACTTCTATATTTGTGTGTAAAATACCCCTTTTGTGGGAATTAATTCAGTTGTTTTTAAATAAACTACGTTACATCTGTTAAGTAGTACCATACAACAGAAATCAAAATAATATTTGACAAAATGCCAAAAGCCCAGACAAAAGACCTTGTGATTTCTGTAGCAATATCCTGATGAATATTGTGTGTAGTGGTATTACCAAACCTTCCAAGGAGCTTGGTTACTTTTCCATAGCTCTTCTAAGTAATTTTTGTCGCGTAATGTATCCATAGGTTGCCAAAACCCACTATGTTTGAAAGCAGATAATTGTTCTAAATCTGCTAACTTTTCTAATGGTTCTTTCTCCCAAACTGTTGCATCATCAGCAATAAAATCAATAACAGCTGGTTCTAATACGAAATAACCACCATTAACCCACGCACC
This sequence comes from Nostoc sp. PCC 7524, assembly GCF_000316645.1. Lineage (NCBI taxonomy): Bacteria > Bacillati > Cyanobacteriota > Cyanophyceae > Nostocales > Nostocaceae > Nostoc > Nostoc sp. PCC 7524. Next base: position 494,306 of record NC_019684.1, on the reverse strand, counting down.
ATCACCATCTTGTTTTTCTCTAAAACTGGTAATTTTGGTTTGTTCTTGTCCTAGGGAAATCGCACCAAAACGACCTGCTGGTTGTACGGCTGTGAGTGTTGCTAGAGCCTTTTGTTCCTGATGAAACTTAATTAGTTCGCTAATATTAACGTTACTGACACCATCACCATAGGTAAAGCAAAAAGTTTCATTACCAAGATGTTCGCGAACTCGCTTTAAGCGTCCGCCTGTCATGGTGTTATCACCCGTATTTACTAAAGTGACACGCCAAGGTTCGGCGTAACCAGAATGGACATTCATCTGGTTAAATCGCATATCAAAAGTTACATCAGACATATATAAGAAGTAGTTAGCAAAGTATTCTTTAATGATGTAACCTTTGTAACCACAACAAATAATAAAATCATTAATGCCGTGGGCAGAATAAGTTTTCATAATATGCCAAAGAATTGGTTTACCACCAATCTCAACCATCGGCTTCGGTCTGACACTGGTTTCTTCACTGAGGCGTGTACCCAGTCCTCCAGCCAAAATCACCGCTTTCATGTATTTACCTCGGAGATGTGCAGGTTAATTATTATGGAAAATTTATATCAATGAAGAGGATGCACATGGATGGGAGAAAAATCTATTTATCTTGTTTTTCTCCGTACACAGTCTAACGATTATTCTGAGAAATTGGATAAAGAAAGGATAAATAAAAATATTGGATGTGTAAAAGCTTGATAAATAAAAACATTATTAAGTCTGAATAATTAGTGATGTTTTTTACAGTTATTAAATCCCACTCCTAACCCCTTTCTTTCCTATTGCCTACCTACGCAAATTATTTTAATAATTAAACTGGATTCTTATAGAAAAATAAATGACTGCAATCAGAGAAATATTACTTATAAATAACTAGAGAAAAGAATTACTAAATTTGACTATTTTAGTATTTTAAAAAACATATAAATTGGTGTAGGGGTGTAGGTATGCAAAACCCTTACACCCCTAAGTCCTTAGCCCCTTACACCCTCTCATCACGAAGAATCCCGTTGCGTAATTCCTATTGTATTTACTGTGTTGTAGTTACGTTTGTATCCGCATATCCCCACAGGGTAGAACTTTGGAATAAAGCGTTACATTTGCTTTCTTCAATGATACAGAGGCTACTTAAGGCTTGCTGGTAACTTTCTGTATCTTCTTGTTCTAAAGAAAGTTTAGCGGCCATCTGTAAATCTGCAATGGCTTTTACATGAGTAGTGTTAGATAGATTACCTGTAAGTTGAGCCAGTTCATAGCGCACCATACCGCGTTTGAGGTAAACTTTGGGCAGTTTGTCGTTAATCTTTAATGCTTGGTCAAAGTCAGCGATCGCCTGGTGATATTCTCGTGTAGAATCAGTGCCATATTGAGCAATTTGATAGCGAACAGTACCACGCTGGAAATAAGCCTCTGATTTGGTATCATTAAGTTGCAGCGCCTTGTTAAAATCAGCGATCGCTACTTGATACTCTCTGAGGGTATCACCGCTATATTTAGCTATTTGGGCATAAACGATTCCCCGGCGGATATAGGCTTCGGTTTCTTTGGGGTTGATGCTGAGGGCTTGGTTGAAATCCGCGATCGCTAGCCTGTATTCTCGATCAGGATCGTTGCTATATTCAGCCAGCATATAGCGGGCGTTACCGCGATTCACTAAGGCTTTGATTTCTTGAGAGTTAATTTGCAAAGCGGCTGTATAGTCTACCATTGCACCTTCGTAGTCTTTGAGGTTATAGCGAGAATTACCTCGATTCACATAGGCTCTGGCGTTGGTAGGTTCTTTTTGAATAGCCTGGGTAAAGTTGTCTACCGCTTGCTTATAGTCTCGCACTTGGTAAGCGGCATGACCTTGTTTGTAATAATCGGCAAAACTCAAGGTACTACCACCAATAGCTTGCTGTGTCATCAAGCTTTGTTGGGCATAATTATTCTGGGAAACCAAGGGACTGGTTAATTTCATCATCACATCCAAGTATCCCAACACCCCAAACCCCAGCAAGCCATAAACTAAAGGATAAAGTTTTTTTCTGCGCCGAGGACGAGGAGCAAAACTAGAGGTGGGTATCTGCCAGTTACTTTGGTACAAGGGCATGACTGGCAGTGGTAAACCGACGGGTTGAGTAGGCTGAGTGTAACGTCGTTTTTTGGTAGTCAAGCGGGGACGCAGATGTTCTCTGTTCTCAATCGCTTGCACAGAAGGAAATGGATCTCTACCACCCAAACGCACCGCCCGTTCACACCAAGGGCAGGTATGCAGGTGGTTGCTGTAACGATGCTGGGGATTGACACTACAAGTAGTGAGAGAGTCTTCTGCTTCCGCTAAGGCAGACAACCAAGCTTGAGCTAGAGGACGCTGTGCGGGGGCATAGTGTCCATCCTCAAAACACTGCAAAAATAGGGCTTGCAGTCTGGGATGAAGGGTTTCCCAAGCTGGTGCAATGGGTGTAGGTAGGTAGGGTACTTGTCGCTTTTGACTGTAGGTGAAATGTCCGGCGGCAATTCTGGCTTCATAAGCTGGTGGTTCGGCAACTCCCTGATAAATGCCAGAAAAAGGATGTGTCCCTTCCATTAATAATTGGAAGATGAGTACCCCTAAACCAAATAAATCATGACTAATGTCGCGATCGTGGTGAGCAAAAATTTTATTTTGCAGTTCTGGGGGTGTAAACTCAGGTTTACCCACCGGGCAACGATAAACCACATCGTTTTCCGGCTCGCGCACTTGGAAGGAATCCGTATCTACCAAGGTGACTAGGGCTGTGTCACTGACGAGGATATTAGACTCGTTGACATCACCCACACAATAGCCACTATTATGTAGAGCTGCAAAAGCCGCCGCCAAATTGCGAGCTGTGCGAAGAAGGTACTGGTAACTGAATAAAGGACAGTGTTGGCGACGGGTTTTAGGATTGTAAAAGTCGATGATGGGGCGCATTCCGCGAATGCGGGGCATTAAAAAGCCGATGATGCTGGTGTTTTCATCTGCCCCCCACAATAACTCTTGTGGCCAAGCAATGGAAATATGCCCCAAATTTGCTGTCGGGTTTTCCGGGGGGTTGGTTAGCATCGCCCGGAGTTTATTAGCATGAGCAACGGTAGGTTTATGGTAAACCTTCGCTACTAAATCGCCTGCGGATGGCACAGCATAAATACAAGCTTCACCACCACGCCCTAAGCTGACGCTAAGATTGAGAATTTCTTCCTGGGGAAGATAACGTAGTACCTTCATGATCACATCACGATTAAGGGGATTATTAAAAGAGGGAGTGGGGAGTGGGGATTGGGGATTGGGGATTGGGGATTGGGGATTGGGGTAAAAATTCCTCCCCTGCTCCCCTGCTCCTCTGCTCCCCTGCTCCCTCTGCCCCCCTGCTCCCTTGCCTTCTTAACTGACTGAACTTGCAGAATTCTGGCTCATGAATGGTTGAAGGCGGCTAAAATCAGCGTCAAATCATCCTCAGTACGTTGTGTAATGCGCTCAGAACTTAAAAACCTCACTAGCTGTTCTTTCGCTTCAATTTTGTCCTCTGTCTTTTCTACAAAATCGAATAATGGAAAAAAGAAAGGTTTGTGAGGTTCACCAACAACCATATTCAAAGCCAGCATTTGTAGTCCATCGGTGAGGACTCCAATGTTAACTATGGCTTCGCGCCATAGTCTCATTTGCGCTGTATCTAAGGCACCTGGTGAAGTTAAAAATGTTGTTTCGTTGATATATTCGCCGTTGTTAGGTATGGTCAGTGCTAGGAGGTTTCCCATCCGATCCTTAGCTACTGCTAATCCATCACCAATTTGTACGACGGCTACCATTTCTGGTGAGGCGATCGCAATAATTAAGGTAGTTGCTAAATCCTGGGGCTGTTGTTGACAAGCGACTGCTTCATCTTCTACAGCTTTTTTAGCAGCTAGCAAGGCATCAGTTAACAGCAGTTGCACAGTTTCATCATCAGCCAAGGCATCTCTCGTAATGTCTTTGAGGGATAAGTTTTCTATAGCTGTTTCTACAGCTACCATTGCGCCGACTTTTCCTTGGCTGGCAGAACCTGCACCATCTGCGGCTGCTGCTACTAACACGTTATCAGGTAATAGTTGCCAGTGGTGAGCATCCTGACACAGCTGCTTATTTTTGAGGTGGCTTGTACCACAGACAGAGGCGGCGACTACCTGCCAATGAGGGTTCTGTTTCGATGTTTTCATATAGTTGTTTTGTCAGCTAGCTGGAAGAAGGGAATGGGAAATGGGGAATGGGGAATGGGGGAGGAGTTTCCCCTATTTCTCCCTGCTCCCTGCACCGAAATATCTTCCCATCTTCCTCCTCATCTCCCTCATCTTCCTCATCTTCCTCATCTCCCTCATCTCCCCTACTCCCCACTCCCAGCCTCAGTTACTACCTTTGCAGGCAATGTGCGATTAAATAGAACCCCAGCCAATGGGCGGTAGTGCAATTTGCTCATCTATCTGGGAATGGGAAACTGCTGACATACTAGCGGATAGCCACACAAACATCTCAATAAAGTTCAGTCCTTTGAGTTTGAGAGGTGTCCGCACGGCAATTTGGTTTAAACGCAGCATATTGGCGTTTTCTACACCCACGCTGAAAAAGGCGACGCGTTTACTAACTTCATCTTCCTGTAGGCGTAATGCTGCTTGCTCTACTAAATGATCTAATTCGCCTTGTGGCTCACCATCTGTGATCATAAATACCCACGGACGATAGTAAGCTATACCGTTGGCACGATACAGAGATTTCCGTTCTTGCACCATGTCCAAGGCTTTATGAATGCCTGCACCCATGCTGGTTAATCCTTGGGCTGTCAGGATGGGAGGATCAAATTGATCAGCAGTTACAAAGTCTTGTACTACATTGATATGACTATCAAAGGTGACAATGGCAATTTCTACCCGTCTGGCTGCTATGGAATTTTTGACCAACTCATCCTTCAAACTCAGCAAGCCCTGGTTTAAAGCCTCTATAGCAGCACCTTGCATTGAGCCAGATGTATCGAGCAACAACACGCAAGGACAACGTGGTTCTGGATTCTCCGCAAACTCTACTACTTCATCTAGCGTTAAGGTATCATTCATAACGTTTTGTGTTATGTTATAGTCCAAAGCTCTATTTTCCTTTTTTTCAAAGTATATAGTTTCCACAGTTGCAGCCGACATGACCACAGGTAGATGTTAAGTGGTAGATGCTCTAATCTTCAGTTAAAAGATCATTCTGACCGCAAGCTCTACAGATTTAATCAATTCTTAATCAAGATGTAGAGAAATAAAAGCATCGGTTAGTGGTTCGGATTATAGGCGATCGCCCATCTACCAAAATTTATATAGAGCAAACACAGAATATAATAAATTATTCGCATTTGCCTACATAAATTTTTAAAGATTTTATGTAGGTTTTTTATTTTTCTATATAAAAAATAAATTTAGAATCAAATTAGATACCATGACCAATATACCTAATGTAACTAATAGAACTTCCATGACAAATGTCAAGAAAACAGTAGACTAAAGTATTTGGGTGGAAATTTAACAAACTATTGCCACAACAAATTTTCTCTTTGGTTAAATATTTGTCTATTCTGTCGAAGATTTGAAGAATAAAAGCTGGTAAATTCTCAGAAATTTTCATGTTTTAGATAACAAAATTGTACTTAACTCCTGTGTGTTTTTCCAAAAACATCCCCCAATATGAATAATATCGGCACATTTACAGCATTAAGTCCTCATAATTTATTAAGACAATTATCTAGTTGTTACGATACCACTTGTTTGCAAGCTGAGAGTAACTTAGTTACTTGGTTAATTTACCTAGAAAATGGGACACTCAGCTATGCTACTCATTCTGTCGAGCCATTTGACAGACTAGAACGCCATCTACGCCGCCTCAGCCCACAATTTCCCCTGGTAACGCCTGAAATTCGCGTGCAATTGCGCTTGTTGTTTGAGGCGGACTCACTCTATCCCACCAGCACAGAATACCCACCAGATTATCAGGCGATTCAATGGCTAATGAATCAAAAATATCTGGATATTAACCAAGCCACATTGTTAATTCAAGAATTAGTGAAAGAAGTCCTTGAAGCATTTTTGTTAATTAAAACTGGTAATTATAATTTAAGTGATTCCTCCCAGCCATTACCTGTAATTTGTCGGTTAGATGTAGCTAAAGTTATCGAACTTTGTCATGGGAGATTACAACATTGGCAAACTTATCTACCGAAATTTACCTCTCCTAATCAGCGTCCTTATTTGTTGTTAAATAATACCATTGCTGGCAAAAAGACCACTGAACTTCAACCAACATTAACTTACTGGATGAAGGGTTTTAGTCTGCGTCATCTGTCGGTAATTATGAACCAAGATGAACTACAACTAGCACAATATTTATACCCTTACATCGTCACTGGCGAGATTATTTTACATGAGCCAGATCCACCATTTGACCAATTACCCAAGATGTTGGCAGAATTACCATCAACGCCTCAATATACAACTGCATTACTAGAGAAGAAATTAGTTGATACGGTGGTAGAACTGAGTAATAATGCTACTCCCATTACCCCAATTGTAGAGATAGAAAATGTAGCTATTGTTAAGCGATCGCAGATTTCTGCTCATACAACAGCTAACGATACACAACTCACAACAATACCAAATAACACAAATACCCCGCCCGAAAGAGTAACGCCTGCTACCGTCACCCCGCAAAAGCTCTACAAAATTGTGTCTGTAGATGATAGTCCGACAATCTTAAGAGAAATTAGTCACTTTTTAGAGAATGAAAATTTTAATGTAATTACAATTAACGACCCCTTAAAAGCTGCTATGTCAATTATTAGGCACAAACCAGACTTAATTTTGCTGGATTTGAACATGGCAGGTATTGACGGTTATGAATTGTGCCGAATTATCCGTAATAATTCTATGTTTAAAAAAACACCGATTATCTTTGTGACAGGAAATAAGGGACTGGTAGATAAAGTCAGAGCCAGATTAGTCGGTGCTTCTGGATACTTAACTAAACCATTTACTCGTGCAGAATTATTGAAGATGGTATTTATGCACTTAACTTAAAGCTAAAAATACTAATAACAGCAATCGTTAACTACACCTGTCAGCCACTCCCTACCTCCCATTCTTGATAATGTCACAATAAAGGTAGGTATTATCTTCAATCTGCGGCTATGTATTTAACTTGGTTAGACTCCAACAGTTGGCTGTTGGAAATTGCTCAACAACGAATCCTGATTGATCCTTGGTTGGTTAGTTCGTTAACCTTTGGTAACTTAGATTGGTTCTTCAAAGGCTCTCGTTCTCAAGAGCGTCCCATTCCAGAGAATATCGATTTGATTCTGTTGTCTCAAGGTTTGGAAGATCATGCTCACCCACCTACACTAAAGCAACTTGACCGGAATATTCCAGTGGTGGCTTCTCCCAACGCTGCTAAGGTGGTGCAGGAGTTGGGTTATAGTGCTGTGACAACTTTAGCGCATGGGGAAACTTACCAGTTAAATAGCCAAGTGGAAATTACTGCTGTTCCTGGTTCTCCAATTGGGCCAACGTTGATAGAGAATGGTTATGTTCTCAAGGAGTTAGCCACGGATTTCAAGCTGTACTATGAGCCTCACGGTTATCATGCTCCTCAACTGAAACAGTTTGCACCAATAGATGTAGTGATTACGCCTCTAATTAATGTCAGTTTGCCTTTGATTGGGGCGATTATTAGAGGACAACAAAAGGCTTTAGAGGTTGCAGAGTGGTTGCAACCGCAAGTTATGCTACCTACTGCATCCCCAGGTGATGTCATGTATGAGGGGTTGCTAGTGAAGTTTCTTCAGGCTGAAGGAAATACTGAGGAGTTAAGAGCGCAATTAGCAAAACTGCAACTGTCTACTCAGATTATTGAACCACAACCAGGCGATCGCTTGGAACTACCCTTGCAATCACGTCTGTCAGATATCCCGCCCAGAACTAAAGTTCCTGGCTCATAGCTGAAGTCCACTCAAGTGGACTGAGGAGAAATTTAACCAAGTCCTCTTGAGAGGACTTGCGCTATTAGACTCGGAATTGATTCCGAGGTGGGATAAATTGCACACTCATTTATTCGCCAACGCCTGCGCCTTCGCCTCTGGGTCAAATTTCAAACTCTGATCCCACTGCTGCGCCTGACGGAACTTAGCAACTGCGCCGGAAATATCACCAACTCGCGCCAACTTCTCACCTTGGATGACTAACACCGTTGCGGCTGGAACTAACCGCGCTGGTGTTTGGCATGATGATAACTCCTCTAACACCTCTGGATGGAAGATGAGGTAATTGTTGAGTAAGTCGCAACCACTGCGTAATAAATTATCGACATCTAAATCCCAAATTTTGATGGTGTTGTCACTACTGGCGGAAGCTAAGTATTTGCCATTGGGACTGTAGGCAACACTCATAACCTCACGGCTATGACCCTGGAGAGTTTGCACCGCTTTACCTGTGCTGATATCCCAAATTTTGATAGTGCTGTTCCGACTGGCGGCAGCTAAGTATTTGCCATCGGGACTGTAGGCCACACTCATGACCAGACTGCTATGATCCTGGAGAGTTTGCACAGCTTTACTTGTGCTGATATCCCAAATTTTGATGGTGTTGTCCCAACTGGCGGAAGCTAAGTATTTGCCATCGGGACTGTAGGCAACACTAATGACCTCACTGCTGTGACCCTGGAGAGTTTGAACAGCTTTATCTGTGCTGAGATCCCAAATTTTGATCGTGTTGTCACTACTGGCGGAAGCTAAGTATTTGCTATCGGGACTGTAGGCCACACTATAAACCCCACGGCTATGACCCTGGAGAGTTTGAACAGCTTTACCTGTGCTGATATCCCAAATTTTGATGGTGTTGTCACTACTGGCGGAAGCTAAGTATTTGCCATCGGGACTGTAGGCTACACTAATGACCACACTGCTATGACCCTGGAGAGTTTGAACAGTTTTACCTGTGCTGATATCCCAAATTTTGATGGTGTTGTCCCCACTGGCGGAAGCTAAGTATTTGCTATCGGGACTGTAGGCTACACTATAGACCACACGGCTATGACCCTGGAGAGTTTGCACAACTTTACCTGTGCTGATATCCCAAATTTTGATGGTGTTGTCCGCACTTGCAGAAGCTAAGTGTTTGCCATCGGGACTGTAGGCCACACTCATGACCGCACTGCTATGACCCTGGAGAGTTTGAACAGTTTTACCTGTGCTGATATCCCAAATTTTGATGGTGTTGTCCAAACTGGCAGAAGCTAAGTGTTTGCCATCGGGACTGTAGGCCACACTATTGACATCACGGCTATGACCCTGGAAAGTTTGCACAGCCTTACCTGTGCTGATATCCCAAATTTTGATGGTGTTGTCACTACTAGCGGAAGCTAAGTATTTGCCATCGGGACTGTAGGCCACACTATAGACTGAATCGCTATGACCCTGGAGAGTTTGCACAACTTTACCTGTGCTGAGATCCCAAATTTTGATGGTGTTGTCCCAACTGGCGGAAGCTAAGTATTTGCTATCGGGACTGTAGGCTACACTATAGACGACACTGCGATGACCCTGGAGAGTTTGCACAGCTTTACCTGTGCTGCTCTCCCAAATTTTGATGGTGTTGTCACTACTAGCAGAAGCTAAGTATTTGCCATCGGGACTGTAGGCCACACTATAGACCGCACTGCTATGACCCTGGAGAGTTTGCACAACTTTACCTGTGCTGCTCTCCCAAATTTTGATGGTGTTGTCATCACTGGCAGAAGCTAAGTATTTGCCATCGGGACTGTAGGCCACACTATAGACCGCACTGCTATGACCCTGGAGAGTTTGCACAGCTTTACCTGTGCTGCTCTCCCAAATCTTGATGGTGTTGTCATCACTGACAGAAGCTAAGTATTTGCCATCGGGACTGTAGGCCACACTAATAACCTCACCGCTATGACCTTTTAAGGTATTAACTTCAAAACTACGATTTTGTTTCTTTTCCCCTGGTTTTAAATAAACTGCTTGGTATAAGGTTGCCTTAGTTTGCGTTTTGGTCTTGCTTACTTCCTGTGTCCAGGTTCTACTTTTGAGCTTGTCACCTGCTCTTAATGCTTCTAACAAAGCATCTGGGTGTTGGTTAGAGAGTAAAAACGCGTTGGAAGAATTATTTAAGGCGTTAATTTCATTCACTTCAGCGTTTTCTTTTTGTCTGTCTGCCTCGTAAGCCGATCGCACTGCTACAGTAGTCACAATCGCCATTACTATACCTGCGGCTACCGAGCCAAACAAGGCGCGTTTGAGAAATTTATTGAGTTTAGCTTCACTAATCTTTCGTTGTTCTCGCTCTTTTTCCAGTTCCGCCATTACCTGTTTTAACTTCGGTTCTTGTTGCTGGCGGATAAAGTTGGCTAAATAGTCATGCACCAGTTGATAACGGTCGGCTGGGTTTTCTGGTAGCAACACCACTAAGCCTGACTTGACAACAATCTCTAATACTAAATCTAAACTGTTTGTACGCAAATCATTTGATCCCCCTAAATCCCCCTTAAAAAGGGGGACTTTGATTCTCTTGCCCCCCTTTTTAAGGGTGGTTGGGGGGATCTCCCCAAATTCAACATCACTAAACGAAAAATATTGCTGCAAATCCCGTTCTAACTCCACGCGAGTCTTTAAAGGACGCGTCCCTTGTTCATCAGTCAGCAAAAACAGCACAAATTCCGCCAACTGCTGATGTTCTTCCCCGCAGTCATGAATAACTTCATCTAAATAATGCTGCACCAAGTCTTGTTTAGTGCCGAACTGCCGATACTTTTCTAAATTAGTAATATTCTCAGCTTGCAACTGCGCCCCCACCACTTGCAACTCAATGGGACGCACTTCACCCAACTCTCCGGCTAAGTCCTCTACCAGTGCATCAACTAAATCAGGTTCTAATTGAAAGCTAGTATTTGCAGTTAAACGCTGAATAATTGATTTTGCATCCTGGAGGGAGAAGTTACCCAACTTATAAAGCACACGATGACTGAGAATGTCATTACCAATAATCTGAAAGCTAGGTAAATAATTACATTCCAGCAAGTAATGGATGTAATCAACCCGCAAGGATAAGATAACCTTTGCTGATAGAACCTCTAAACATGACCCCAGAAACTCAAAGAACCGCTTACGTTGTCCAGGTTCGGTGTAAACAAAGAAAAATTCCTCAAATTGATCAAAAACTAGCACCATGCGGAGGTTGCGTTGTTCTTTTTCGCGCAATGCGTCGAGGAGGGAATTTAGGAGCAGGGGAGCAGAGGAGCAGGGGAGCAGGGGAGCAGGGGAGGAGGAAAGCAGGGGGGCAGGGGATGCAGGGGGAGCAGGGGAGGAATTAAGGTTTGAGTGAGAGCGTTCCGGTTCTAAGTGAGAATGTTCGGGTTCTAAGTGAGAATGTTCGGGTTCTAAGTGAAAATGTTCGGGTTCTAAGTGAGAATGTTCGGGTTCTAAGTGAGAACGTTCGGGTTCAGAACTCGGAATTTGATGTTCAAAACGAGAATCTTCAGGTTCTAAAGCTGAACTGTGAACCTCTGAACTCGAAACTTGAGCCTCTGAGGTCGAAGCGTGAGCCTCTGAACTCGAAACTTGAACCTCGGAACTCGAACCTTGAGCCTCTGAACTCGAAACGTCAACATTCCCAGTCCCCAATCCCCAATCCCCAGTCCCCAGTCCCCAGTCCCCAGTCCCCAATCCCCAATCCCCAGTCCCCAGTCCCAACAACCGTCCCAACTCCTCCGCCCAGTTGGTGTAAACGCGCATGACGATGACTAAGTTATCTTTGCCACGAATTGATTGTTGTTGCAAGGCTGGAACTAAGCCGGCGTTGACAAGGGAACTTTTCCCAACTCCAGACTGACCGTGAATAACTATTAATTTATAATCATCATTGTTGAGGCGTTCGATTAATCTTTCTATATCTAATTGACGACCGGAGGCGGAAATTTCTGGGGATATATTAGATGTTGTATGTAACGTCTCTACAAATGTTTGTCGTCTAGCTTCTAATCTCCCTGCGCCAACAAAAGCTCTTAAGCCAAATTGTTGTTCTATGGAGCGTCGTTGCTGTTTAATGTTGTAAGCTTTGAGATATGCTTTCTGTTCAAAATAAAATTTGTGTAACTGATTGAGAATCTTAATATAAAGTCTGACATCTTCTTGGGGATTTGCCCCATCTTTGGCTATTTCTAATGTACTAATTGCTTCTTGAGTATTACCCAAATGATATTGAGCGCGACTCAAGATAAATTTATATAAGTTTAAGTCGTAAGTTTGAACAGATTTGACTAATCTATTATCTAAAGATTGCTGGGGAATTATCGGGATAATATCTAATGCTTGTTTAACGAAGTCTATTGCTTGTTGCCAGTGTGATGCAGCTAAAGCCACCTCGGCTAAAAATCCATAATCTCTAGCGATTTCTCTTAGTTTATTGTTAGTTTGATGAATAGATAAAGCTTGTTGTACAAAGATTTTTAATTGTTGCCAAAGGTTTAATTCTTGGAGAACATCACCGATTTTTCCTAGAGAATTAGCAATGATATCTGGGCGGTTAATTTGAGTGCTTAGTTGAATATACTCGTCAATATATTGCTGTGTTGCCTGCCAAGCTGGATGTTGTTTATCTTGTTGTTTAATTGCTTCGAGATAAGCACAAAAGGTTTTTTCTCCTAGGATTTTTACTTGCCATTCTAGGTTATTGCTTTGCTGCCACAGGGTTAAAGCTGTGTGATAATGCTGAATGGCGGCATCTTTTTTATTGTTAATCTGTTTTGTTAAACCTAATAATGATTCTATATAAGCATTCAGTTCTGAGGATTGACCTAACCCCCTAACCCCCTTCCCTACTAGGGAAGGGGGAACAGGAAAAGCCTCTCTCCTTGTAGGGGAGAGGTACTCTAGCGAGAAGCCGCTCCGCGTCTTGGGAGAGGGGTTTTCTTCACCTATTAGTTCTTTTTGGGCTGCTGTTAATTCAGTTTCTAATTTCCGATATTCATAGAAATTCAAGTTAAGTTGATTATTAAACCATTGATGAGCGGTTGCGATAATAAAATCTATTAATTCTTGTTGGTTAATCTCAAAGCTTTTAGTAATTGCCCAACTTTCTAAATCTGGTGCAACTTGTATGAATTGTTGATAGATGACATCATCAATCCACACTACCAACGGAAAATTAAAATGCTTACGAAACTCCTCGCGCACCTGGTTAGCAGAAGTTAACATTTGTGATAAATCCTGTACAGCCTCTAAGCCCACAACCATCACACAACCGGAGATGTTTTCCCCAAAGGTTTCCTGAATGGCGGTGAACAGAGTTCTGTTAGACTGCTGCACTACCAAAACCTGAATTTCAACTGTACAGATTTCCTGCAATCTGGTGATTAAGCGATCGCGCAATTTACTATAATTACACCGTGCCAAAATCAGCTTGAACTGTCCGACGCTATTTTCAATCGCCCAAGCTAATTGTTCAATAGAGCGATCGCTATTGATTAGATTATCTTCTGGTTGTTGTTGACTCATAAAGCTAATTTAGTTCGTAGTAAGCACTTCAGTGCTTTGGTGTAATAAGCACTAAAGTGCTTACTACAAACCTAAAGGCTGGTTAACTCCCTCGCTTCAGCCAAGATGGGATTCACATCAAACCACGACTCGCCGCTTTCTCGGTATTCAAATACAAAGCGACTGCGGATTAATTTTTGATATCCGTCATCGTCGCTGACTTTTTTCTTCTGCTTGACATTCTTTAATAATTGCCATTCTGAATCAGAAATGGGCAAAACCATTTCATTGCGGCGAGAACGAATTACCTTTTCTAAAGTATTACGAGTCAGAGGAAGCGCCATTTCTTCCATAATCCAGGTATTCAAGAGCCTGAGCAAGTCCCGCACATGACCACCACTCATCATACATAAACGCTCTAGGGTGCTAACACTATCAAAAATCTCGGTAATTTTTTCTAAGCGTGCTGCGGGTTGCAAGTCTGGGAAGGCTCTAGCTAATACCATTTGCTGCATTAATGCCATGCCTTCTTGATGAATACTACCATCAGGATACTGTACGGACACCATCGGCAATACTTTGGGGTCGTCGTGAAATCGCTGGGTGAGTGTACCGTAATCATTAGAAAACTTGAGTGACAAAGGCATGGTGTAGACTACATGACAGTTCAGCTTGGTGAGATATTCACCCTGGTCTACAAATAAGTATTCCTGTTGTGGTCTTCCCCAAGGCTTGGGACTATTATCTATGCGATCGAGGTTATCGACAATTACCACCAGTCCTGTTTTACCTTGCTGCTGGAGTTTAGTAATAGCCGGCTGCAATAATTCTTGATTGATGGCTTCTAATAGTTGAATCTTCTGCGGTGCAAGATACTGATTAATTTTCTCCCGCAGTTTGGGATCACTTTTAATCTTGGTGGTGATTTCGCCAATACCTACCGACAGCGATAGTTTTTCTTTCTCGGCGCTGAAACCAACATCACCCACTCCAGGAACTTTAGTTTTCAACCCCGTCACCTCGGAGTTTAAGAGATTCAACGCACCTTGCAGCAGAGCGTTAAATTTGTTGGTATCTTCCAGGATAATTTTATCGAGACTTTGACTAATTCTGCGCGCGATCGCTAGCAACACATCGGCGATACCGACATCGGTGATTTCTAAATCATCGGTCGATTCAAAATAGACTACATAAAAGCCTAAGCTTTCTAATTCTGCCTGTAGTCTAATCAGTTCTGTGGATTTTCCACAGCCAATATGTCCAGTAAATAGAGTACAGGTAGGTTCATCTGGCTGAAAAAAGGTAATCTTCTTCTTGAGCGTTTGAATAATATCCCCACCGCGCACTGATGAGAAATCAATATAATACTTACTATCTGAGCCATTATTAATAAACAGAGTCCGGCTAGGATCTGTCGCTTTAAAGAATTCCCGTAAATTTATAGCCATAAGCCTGGTAATCTAGTTGACTTTGCCGCCCTGAACAACCTTGATTACCAGAATAAAATTTCTTATAGCTTTTTTAGGGAATTCTCCAGTTTTTCTTTGAATTTGCAGGTGATAGGTGACAGGTGACAGGTGACAGGTGACAGGTGACAGGTGACAGAGAAAAATTGTACTTACTTATTTCTTCCCAGTACCCAATACCCAATCCCCAGTACCCAATCCCCAATCCCCAGTACCCAGTACCCAATCCCCAATCCCCAATCCCCAATCCTCACGCTACTAAACCAGAACGCAAAGCTCGCACAGCCGCTTGGGTACGATCATCGGCGCAGAGTTTATTGAGAATATTGCGAACGTGGGTTTTAACTGTGCCAACGGTAATATAGAGTTTTTCGGCGATTTGTCCGTTACTGCAACCAGCGACAATTAATTCGAGAATTTCTAACTCCCGTTGAGTGAGGGGATAGGTTTCTAATACTTGTTCGTATTCTGTGGGTAAAGCCTCGATTTTGACTGTTTTGGGTTTATCTGATGCTTGGGTTTCGCCGGGTATACCTTGCCGCATTTTGCGTAATACCACATTAGCGATCGCTGGATCAATCCATGAGTTACCACCGTAGGTTGCTTGTATGGCCTCTGTTAACTTACTAATACTTGTCTCTTTCATATAATAAGAATCTGCACCTGCGGCAAAAGCAGCCAGCACAGCATCCTCTGTGTGATCCATTGTCAAGATGAGAACCTTGGTGTTACTTTGCCCACTCTCGGCTTGATAGCGTCTAAATTTGCGGGTGAGTTCAATCCCGTCCATATCCGGTAAGCCGATATCTACCACAGCTACATCTGGCTTTGCCGTTTCCAAAAGTTTTAGTCCTTGAGTTGCATTAGCTGCTTCACCAATTACTCTCAATCCACCGTGAGACTGTAATGCAGCTCTTAGCCCCATTCTAGTGAGGTCGTGGTCTTCAATTAAGATAATACTGATTTCATTCATTGCTACACCCGCTCTTCTGTGTTTGCATATTGCAAATTGAGTTTTTTTTAGTTGCTTGTAAATTTCTTCTATGAATTTCCCAAACCAAAGATAGATGATATTTCTATACAACTGCATCCACCGATAGAAATAATAAATTCTCTTTTTTTTGAAGCTAGATAGAGATAAAAATCAGACCGAGGATACATTACTATTTAGCTCAAAAATATAGGATACTATTACCAAATCCCTATTTGTGTTCATCCTAAGTATTACCCTAGGATATCATAAGCCAGTGTTTGCGATTTTCTCACCTCTTAGGGGTTGGGTAGGTGTAGCCCGCCCGCCGCAGGCATCGCAAAGAAAACATGGTTATGGCTCAGGCGATCAACAACAAAATTTAGCAACAGCAATAGTTAGGATATCTTTAACACCTATTTTGCTGGCTGGTCATATCTTTCACTGTACTTAGACTCATGGTTCAGTTGGGTAAAACTGCTCAAGCTGACGGTACACAATGTTTTTCTGCAACTCTCACCAATGGGTGAGGACGGGTATTAACTCGTTCTTTTACAATGGGGATGAAGGTTGATAAAGTATTTTATTTTACTTTCTAGTGTTGCTGTTTGCTGTAATTGTCTGCCAATCAAGGCTTACTGATTACTCATTGACTAAATTATAGATCATTGATCAATTAGTAATTAGACATCGAGCAAAATCATAATTTCAATACAAAAAATTTAACAGAGAGTGACTAACATGATAGTGAATGATCATGACATTTTCAAAAAAATTTATATTCCCAATTCAATTTATCTGGCATGGAACTGGTTAAGGTAAATCACAATGCCACAGGGGTACAACGCTCAGTTTCTTAAATTAGCTGCCACTAGACAAGTTTAGTAGATTAATAGCAAACTACTGGTATTTTCACAGCTAATTTCTGAGTGATTACAGGATTTATTCCATACCCTATCCAGAATTCAGCAAAAATTATTAGTTTGATAGTTTAAAACCAGATATGTTTGACATCAACCTGTATTTGACAGCGAAAATAGAAACAAATGGAAGAGACGCTGAGAATTTTGGTTGTAGATGATGATGAATTAGACCGCATGGAAGTCCGTCTTGCTCTCACTCAAGCAGGTGTAAGTATAGAATTTACAGAAGTAAGTGATGGTGAGACGGCGTTCTTTGCCTTAAAAAATGCTAATTATGACTGTGTTTTCCTGAATTATGGTTTACCAGATCAAGATGGTTTGACTTTAATTCACAAGTTACGTGCGGCGGAAATTAAAGTTCCTTTAGTAGTTCTGACATCTCATGGAGATGAGCAAATTGCTGTAGAATTGATGAAAGCTGGTGCTACCGACTATCTTTCTAAGTCGAGATTGTCTTCAGAAATATTAGCCCAAGTTTTACGGAATGCGATTCGGGTACACCGAGCAGAAATGCAAGCAGCTTTAGCATATCAGCAACTACGAGAAAGTCATGAACAGCTAGTACGTAAAAATCAAGAATTAGAGAAACAACGGCAACAAATTCAGCTACAAAACTTCAAATTATTAGAAGCATCGCGGCTAAAATCACAGTTTTTAGCTACCATGTCTCACGAATTACGGACACCGATGAATGCCATTATTGGTTTTTCACAGATATTGTTACGCCCAAAGTTTGGTCAGCTGACACGTCAGCAGGCAGATATGGTAGAACGTATCTTGAACAATGGTAAGCATTTACTCATGCTATTAAATGAGGTTTTGGACTTTTCTAAATTAGAAGAAGGGCAATTAGCACTCAAGCCAGAATTATTTGATTTACCTAAAGTAATTAATACCGCAGTTGGAGAAATGCGTTCTTTAGCAGAAGCAAAAAATTTGTCTTTGCTGGTGCAGAAGAACTCAGAAAACCCTTTGGTTTTCAATGATCCAGTGCGTGTTAAACAAATTTTAATAAATTTACTATCAAATGCTATTAAGTTTACAGAATCTGGTAGTATTTGGGTTGAGGTAAAAGACCTACCCGGAAATCGAGTAGCAATAACTGTGCAAGATACTGGTATTGGCATAGCTCAGAAAGATTTTCCCCATATTTTTGAAGCCTTTCGACAGGTTGATCAAAGTATTACCCGGAAATATCCAGGTACAGGTTTAGGTTTGGCGATTATTAATTCCTTGGTGCAAATGATGGGGGGAAAAATCTTGCTGGAAAGTCAAATGGGAGTTGGTTCAATATTTAGAATTGAACTGCCCCGAAAAATATCAATATCTCACTCATTTAGAACATCTGGGGCTGTGCAATTAGATGGGAAAGGAATTTTAAACTCGGCGCAAAATCCCCACCAGTCTAATTATCAAACCAGTAAAGTATCAATGGGTTATCCTCACCTCAAATTATAAATTTTATAAACAAGTTGATAGTCATGTCTGCTGTTGAAAACCTTACAATTGATCGTATTCTTGCTGTCGATGATACTAAAGATAATCTGATTTTAGTTCAGACTATTCTCGAAAGCGAGGGCTATGAGATTGACTTAGTAACCGATGGTGTTTCGGCTTTAAAAAAGGTGGAACAGTCTCCACCGGATTTAATTTTGCTAGATGTGATGATGCCAGGGATGGACGGTTATGAAGTGACTCGCCGCATCCGTAATAATCCGGCGCTGAACTATATTCCGATTTTGTTAATCACAGCCTTTCACGAATCTAGTGTCGTGGAAGGCTTAGATGCAGGTGCAGATGATTTTATTCGCAAACCATTTGATACAGATGAACTATTAGCCAGGGTGCGATCGCTCCTGCGTCTCAAGCACAGTCTAGACGAACAACGCAAAATGGCGCGTCAACGGGAAGACTTTGTTTCCCGTCTGACTCATGATTTACGCACCCCATTAGTCGCAGCTGATCGGATGTTGGACTTGTTTTTGCAGGAAACCTTCTGCAAAATTTCCCCAGAAATGAAACAAGCGATCGCTGTCATGATTCGCAGTAACCAAAATTTGCTGCAAATGGTTAATACCCTGTTAGAAGTTTATCGCTTTGAAGCAGGTAAAAAGACTTTGAATTATGACCGATGTCATCTGCGAGAAATTGCGGAAGAAGTAGTGAGCGAACTAGCGCCTCTAGCTAGCGAAAAAGGTATCAGCCTCAAACTAGACACCAGTAAATTAGATAATTTAGGCGCAAACGCTGGTGTAGTTATGGGAGATTGCTTAGAACTAAGGCGCGTTCTACACAACTTAGTTGGTAATGGTATTAAATTTACTGATACAGGCGGTGTAAAAATTCGTATCTGGGAACCCGATCACAACTGGGTAACTATCGAAGTAGCAGATACAGGTTATGGCATTGCTCCTGAAGACCAACTAACTATTTTCGAGCGATTTCGTCAAGGTAGAAATAAAAGGTCAGGCAGTGGCTTAGGATTACATTTATCCAGTCGGATTATTGAAGCTCACGAAGGTTCAATTAGCCTCACCTCAGAAGTTGGAAGAGGTAGTAAGTTCACGATTAAACTACCCAAGAATGTGGAGTAGGGATTGGGGATTGGGGACTGGGGACTGGGGAAGCAATGCCCAATCACTATTGCCTATTGCCTTTTAGCTCCTACTCCTGACATAACTGGTAAGCTGAATGGAGTTGAAATTTCCCACACAATAGGCGACGAATTACTGCTTCTAAGTCTTCAATCATGTAGGGTTTGCTGATGTATTCATCAAAGCCTGCATTTATAATCCGTTCTCGATCCTCTCTAGTAGCCAAAGCTGTGACAGCTACCACAGGAATTTCACGCGTGAGCGGCTCTTGTTTGAGCTGACGTACAACATCCATCCCATTCTGGCCTGGTAACAAAATATCTAACATAATTAAGTCTGGTTGATACTCTTTTGCCACCAGTACAGTTGTATAACTGTCTTTTTGACAAATAAATCTACAGCCTAATGACTCTAGAGTGTAACTAATCAGCAGTAGATTATCATCATTGTCTTCCACCGCTAAAATCAAAGGCTGCCGAGAGTTATGCTTCTCTTGATCACTCATGAATAATTGTGTCAGATACATTCCTGCTCCAGAAGATTCCATTAGGATTAAGAGTCATTCTTGAGTAAACAGAGCGATTATTCCTTAAACAGAGAAAAATTAAGCTTAAAAGAGAAATAAGTAAAGATTGCCTCACACTGCTGTTGTGTATATTAAACATCTCTGTCCATACAAGAAATTTGAAATCAATGGCATTTGAGTTTTATAGGTTTAGCAGACACTTAAGATTATACGCAAAATTACAGAATATTTTTTTCGTAACTTTATCATAACTTGATATACCAGATTCGGTTTTACCGTATAATCCCTGGTGTTATTGTTCTCAGTATATACAAAGAGAACTTTTTATACGTGTAAACTCTTGATTGGGTCGTATCAAATGGTAAATTTACTTACTGAATAGGCCTTTAATAGTCAGCCACAACAGGATTGAGACATTTTTTCTGAAATTTCCTATATAACTGGTTGATTATTTTGTATTATTTGTAGTATATTGTTGTTTGTCTAGGGAAATTTAAAATATTAGTTAAATGAGTAATGAGTAATGAGTAATGAGTAATACCCATTACTTCAAAATTAAAGACAGTTGGAGTCGGGGATTTAAAAAATACGAGTCTTATAGACAGTTAATTAATTCTCATAATGTATAGTTACTCTAGATAATAGATAGCATGATATAAAACAAAAACTATTTTTAGAAAAATTAACTAAAATATACTAATTTTGTTACAATTGCGTAACCAGAAATATGGAATTTGATTATTTTAGAAGCAACGACGGCATTCCTAACAATCAAAATCGTCAAAGTTTACTAGCTAGTGGTTGGCGGCCATTGCATCGAGAATTAGACTGGGCATTTTTATGGAAACTATTACATAGCGATACAAAAGAATTAACGCAAAAAACCTTGAATCTCACCAGTAGTCTTGCAGAAGTGTTAGGCAGAAATAACTATACTTGGTGGGCGAATGTATTAAACCTTGTATCTGAGAACACACGCTACGAAATTGATAAATTTTGGCACTATATAACACCTGATTCGCAATCACCAGATTATCGTTATAAAGATGTTTTAAGTACGGAAACACCCATCGTACAATTCGTTAGCCGTCAGAGCATTCCTATTGATTATGTGCTGAATCGGCTCCAAGAAATTACAGTTTTACGAGTTTTAGAGTTATTAGGTCGTCCTGATATTATCACCCAATATTACTTAGAAAGAAATTTTTGTTACCCAGTTGAAAAATTCATTAATTGGGAACGGATAGATGTAGTCAGCACCGTTTATGCTTACTGGGCAAAAGATGATATTTGGTTACAAATTGAAGCCTACGATCGCGGACGACGGCAATATACTTTAATGTCTCAAAATATCTCGCCATTAATTAACAAAGCTACTTATGATTTAGCTGTGATGTTGAGTGGCTATCAAAGTCGTGTGGGTAAAGTCCACAGCCAATTTCCGATTCGTAGTTTCCCCGTAGATATTCAAAGCTTCACCGATACAGTACAGCAAGCAGTTCTCACCCAAAACCAGCTAGCAGTGGTAGTTAACGGTGAACCCGGTACAGGTAAAACTGTCTGGACACAAGCAGTAGCCAAAGAAATTCTTGTACCTCTAGGATTTGTCATCTTTATTTTGGATCATGATGCGATCGCTAACTTTGTCCCGCCTGCATATTTAGAGCGAATTTGCATCATTATCAATGAGGCTGATAACCTAGCTCAAAATCGTGCCTCGGAAGTTGCCCAATACAACAACAAAACAGAACATATTTTGAGCTTATTAGACGGGACTTTATACCAAAGTGTGATAGATGATAGTGGGATTCACATTAAGCAGCGATTAGTAGTGTTAATGACTTGCAATACCACTGAACGGCTAGATCCAGCAATGCTCAGAAAGGGTAGAGTCGATTTAATATATGAATTTACTCAGAAATTTGTTTGAGCTTAGTCATTGGTTTGTAGGCATACTTAGGGGTTATTGCTAAAATAGTTACTTAACTTAACATTTAGCTGGCAATTGAGATTTAGTATCTCAGCATGACTCCCATACATACCATTTCTAAATTGCATCAACCACAAACCACTCGCCTATTTTCTCGCCTAGAAGTAGATGGTAGTAAATTAACTCACCAACCCGGTAGTGTTTTAGGAAGTACCGCATTAGTTGCTGGAACAACCGTTGGCGCGGGGATTTTAGCATTACCTGCGGTGACACTGCCTTCTGGTATTATCCCCTCAACAGTATTGCTGATTGCGGTTTGGCTATATGCCTTAGTTTCCGGACTGTTGATTGCGGAAGTCAGCTTAAATACGATGCGTCTAGAGGGGCGCTTGAGTGTCGGTTTGTTGGCAATGGCGGAAAGTACCCTAGGTAAAATTGGGGCTAGAGTGGCTGGTGGGGCATATTTATTTCTGCACTATGCCTTACTGGTGGCTTATGTTGCCCAAGGTGGTGAAATTTTAATCTCTGCACTAGCTAAAGTATGGGGTATTCCTAATAACTTGCCTGGGTGGGTAGGGACAACTACTTTTACCCTGCTATTTGGCGGCATTATGTATCTGGGGCGAGAAAAGTTGATTGAGAAATTAAACAGCGCCTTTGTTGCCATTGTCATCGCTTCCTTTTTGGGCTTGTTATTGTTAGGTACAGGACAAGTTCAAAGTGTGCAATTTTTCTTTCAAGATTGGAGGGCTTTAGGAAGTGCTATATCTGTGATGTTGGTAGCACTTTTCTACCATAATGTTGTGCCGGTGGTGGTAACTCAACTAGAAGGAGATAGCCGCAAAATTCGCCAATCTATTATTATTGGTTCGGCAATTCCCTTGGTGATGTTTTTGCTGTGGAATGCCGTAATTTTAGGTAGCGTCAGTCCTGAAATTGTAAAAGGCAGCACGAGTTTTGATCCTTTACAAATTCTCCGCGCTGGGGGTGCAGGTGAATGGTTAGGAGTCTTGGTATCTGTCTTTTCAGAGTTTGCAATTGTTACATCTTTTATTGGATTTGTGTACGGGTTAGTCGATTTCTTCCGAGATGTGGCGTTAGTTCGTCAAAGTGGACTTGATCAGCGTTTGCCGCTTTACTCACTCATTCTGATACCGCCGATGAGTTTAGGGGCAGTTAATCCCCATATTTTCTTAACAGCTTTAGATTTTGCTGGTACTTTCAGCATTTCTGTTCTGGGAGGAATCATCCCCGCCTTGATGACTTGGAAGCAACGCCAAAACTCCAATCATATCCATCAATTATTAGTTCCTGGGGGACGGGTGACGTTGATTGTGATGATTGCTTTGGCCTTAATGATGATGACAAAACAAATTCTATCAATGGTCAGATAGTCAGGTTTTATTTACTACAAAAGATAACTACTGACATTGACTGAATCATAGTTTAACTGCCCACAGACATAGAGAAAGCACAATTCTACAAGTATGACGGATATGTTTACTCTATACCCGTGCGATCGCGGAAATTTTTCATATCCTTCGTCAGAAATTTGCCGTTTTGAAATTGATGTTATAAACTGTAGGCGCAGTTTTTCATTAAGGTTTTATGCACCATGACAGCTACACAGACAATTACTACCAACCCAGACAAAAAATCTGCCAAAAAAAGACACCAGTCTTTTCCTAGCATGGATATTGGTACTCCCAAAGTGCCATTACGCAAACCTCAAAAAGTCAAACAAGAGTACGAATTATTAAGTGATTGGGACCATGCTAGTTAATTGATTTGACATTCCACTCACATAGTTGAGATGGTGGTGTCATGCGAGGGTGGTTGTATTGATAAAATCCCTCAAGATTCAGCAAAGCTTGGCGATAAAGAATCCACTGCACAGCATCCTCATGATGATTAGCGGTACTCATCAAATTACCTTGGCTTAGTGTCAATCGCCCTTCATCGTCCCACTGATATGCAGATTGGGGTATATGATGCTGCTGATTACTATCCCAGACGATAGCTAAAGCTTCACCTGTAATGAGATTGCCTTTGATATTACCTCGAATACAGATAAAACTATCAGAGTGGGGATAGCCGTAATACCCTTGAAATTGATTGGCAGTTTTTTGAAAATTTGCACAAATTCCCGCACCAACTCGCCAGTCTTGGGGATCACGTTGGCTACAAAATTGGTAGTTCCCATCTCTTAACTTGGCAATGTTAACTTTGGGGACTGCAACCGACAAATTGGGGTTTAACCCACTGGTTAACAAAGTTGCAAATATGAGAAATATTGGTGCGAGATGATTTATATCCAGCATCATCACATCTCCAATTATCTAGGAGACTGGCACAATTGCGAAATTTCATGTTTAAACAGCTGGTGCCGCAGAAATCGCTAAAAATAATAGCAGCAACAAAATTAACAAGCTGATTTTGGCAATTAGGTAAGTATTAGGGTCAAATAAAGGAAAATCGTGAGTCATTTTACACCTCCATGTTTAACTCTGTGATTGAGAGTTTGATGAGGTATTGGCTTGTGTATATTTATATTGTCTCTTAGAAATGAATACACAAGCTATGAATTACAGCTTTAGTAATATTTTTTAGTATTTTTGAAACGCAGAGGCACGGGGAGTAATCGCAGAGTAACGCGGAGGATTTGTTAAGGAATTCCTGCTTGTTGAAAAATTTGCTGTGGTGTGATTGGCAATTCTGTCAATAAGTCATCTGCTAAACTATCTTCACCAGTTTTTGTTTGTGGTCGTGCATCAGGATAAAATACGGTCACAGTTTTGGCTTTGGCATCTAAAACCCAAACTCTCATTACACCTGCTTCTAGGTAATCTGTAGCTTTGGCACTCATTTCTCCAAAACTTTGGTCGGGTGAGATAATTTCAATTGCTAAGTCTGGAGGGATGGGACATGGTTTATCTTCAATAACATCACTGTTGAGGCGAGAGAAGGACACATAAAGTAAATCTGGTACAGGAACCCAGTTTTTTCCTTTACGTTTTAGGGTAACTGCCCATTCAATACCAACCTCTCCACGACTTTGCGCCCACGGTGTTAAAAGTGTGTATACGGTGCCTGTTACTCTGGAGTGAAATCTTTTTGGTGCCATTTTAGGTTTTAGTTCGCCATCAACTAATTCGTAGGTGATATCCCCTTCTGGTAGGGCGAGGAATTCTTCAAGGGTAATTTGGGCTTTGAGTTGAGTCATCGCGATCGCATCTCCTGGGCATAGACTCTATTGTGATCAAGTTTAGTAGTTCAAGACAAAAGTTTTGAGCTAGTTTGTAGTAAGCCCTTGAGGGCGGAAAACTTGAAGAGTTGAGTAAATGCGTTTAATTCTCTACAGTAAACCCGGCTGTCATCTATGTGAAGGCTTACAAGAAAAGCTAGAGCAGATCCAAAATTTGCCCTTTGAGTTAGAGATTCGTGACATTACCACCCGTGAAGATTGGTTTGGCGCGTATCAGTATGAAATTCCAGTTCTGCATCTAATTCAGTCTGAAGATGAGCAAGCACAAGCTTTACCCCGTCCTTCTCCGCGTGCTAGTGTGCAGCAATTACAGCAAATGTTGTATGAGTATTTAGCCAAGACCGAAAAAAATGATGCAGAATAGGCGCAAGAAAAGTGTGTGGCGAGGTTCACAAGATGAAATTGCGGGAATTACTAGCAGCAGTAGATGGTGTGGCACAAATCCCTAGCAATCCGGCTTTGGCTGATGCTGAAGTTAAAGGATTGAAAACGAATTCCCATGCTTGCAGTGTGGGAGATTTGTTTATTGGGATGCCTGGAACACGGGTAGATGGTGGGGAATTTTGGCCGAGTGCGATCGCTTCTGGTGCTGTGGCTGCCATTGTTTCCCCCCAAGCTGTCGAAAAAAATCCTCCTAATGATGAGGCTGTTGTCATTAGTGCTAACGACATGACTAAAGCTTGCGCCCAAATTGCGGCGGCTTTTTATGGTTATCCTGGACAAAAACTCAAGCTGGTAGGTGTGACTGGTACTAATGGTAAAACTACTACTACTCACCTAATCGAGTTTCTACTCACTAAAGCACAATTACCGACGGCTTTGATGGGAACTCTCTATACTCGTTGGGCTGGTTTTGAGCAAACAGCTGCCCATACCACACCCTTCGCTGTGGAACTGCAACAGCAGCTAGCCCAAGCTGTTAAGGCTGGTTGTGAATTTGGGGTAATGGAAGTCAGTTCCCATGCTTTAGCTCAAGGGCGTGTCCTGGGTTGTCCGTTTGAGGTGGGTGTGTTTAGTAACCTCACCCAAGATCATCTGGACTATCACCGGGATATGGAAGATTATTTTGGGGCTAAAGCCTTATTATTTAGCCCGGAATATCTCAAAGGACGGGCAATTATTAATGCTGATGATCCCTACGGTAAACGATTAATTGCGGCGTTGAATCCTGCGAAGGTATGGAGTTACAGCGTTAACGATAGTAGTGCTGATTTATGGATGAGTGATTTAAGTTATGAGCCAAATGGTGTCAGTGGGACACTGCATACACCAGAGGGTGAGGTAACTTTTAGATCGCCTTTAGTTGGTCAATATAATTTAGAAAATCTGTTAGCAGCCGTAGGTGCAGTTTTACATCTAGGATTAGATTTGCAATCAGTGGCAGCTGCCATTCCTGAGTTTCCTGGTGTTCCAGGACGGATGGAAAGGGTACAGATTAGTCCTGAGCAAGATATTAGCGTGATTGTGGATTACGCCCACACACCGGATAGCTTAGAAAACTTACTCAAAGCAGCTAGGCCTTTTATTCCTGGGAAAATGATCTGTGTGTTTGGCTGTGGTGGCGATCGCGATCGCACTAAACGCCCCAAAATGGGTAAAATTGCGGCTGAGTTAGCTGATGTGGCGGTAGTAACTTCTGATAATCCCCGGACTGAAGACCCAGAAAGGATTTTAGAGGATATTTTGGGCGGTATACCTGACACTATAGAGCCGATGGTAATAGGCGATCGCGCCACCGCTATCCGCACTGCAATTTTACAAGCCCAACCCGGAGACGGTGTATTGCTGGCTGGTAAAGGTCATGAAGACTACCAAATTCTCGGTACGGAGAAAATTCACTTTGATGACCGAGAACACGCACGGGACGCACTACAACAGCGCAGTCAATCTTGAAGAAGGCAGTCCCTCTTTTATGGGGACTGGGGACTGGGGACTGGGATTTTTACTCCCCACTCCCCTCTGCATCAGAAATCAAATTCAAATGATTTTTCTGCTCACATAGAAGCCACTAATTCTTACACTCTATATATTCTCTAAGCACAAAAAATATCTTTGTGTCATACTGCATCATACAAGTTGATTAAATAATGGATACTTCTTCCATCTCTGCATTAACTTTTTAATCTTATTTATCAGGTTTTATCAATACAAAATATAAAAATAAGTTTAAATTTTAATTCAATATCATTGCTTTGCATCGAGAGGTAGACAAGAATGAGAAAATAGATAAATATTTAAAATCCAAAACTTGCAACACAAATTAACAAAACAACTTTTGTTGAGTAATCGTTATGTCTTTTATACATAGCATTTACAACATACATGAGGTAAAATTTAGCCTCTAACCTTTAGCCTCAGCACATCTGAATTCAAATAGATGTACTTTACCAAAAAAAGAACCGCTATAGTTTTGTGTCAAAAATTATATAAGTAAGCGAAAATCGCTCACATAATTACTTTTTCCTTCCCCCTGATTTTTATTGGTTGTGCTTAACTCATGAATGACTCCCTGCATAAAGATTTGTCCGTTTATCAGCTGGCTGCGGGAGTGGAACCACCCCCCCAAGCAATTCCGCTCAATCCGGCTACGTTATTATCACTGGTGAGATCACAAATAGATTTACTCATTGAGCAGCAAATTAATGCCACATTCTGGGTGAAACTCCCACCTGGGAAAATTTGGTGTCAAGAGTTATTGCGTTATCAGTCATCAATAAGACAGCCAATTAATATCTACAATTGTCAAATTAAGGCAGTGGCAGGGGAAAATAAGGATATAGCCAAGCTAGAAGAACAGCAGGATATTAATATCAACCAATATGCTCATCAGATTGATGTGCAACTACTACCAAACAATCAACTGAGTCGAGAATACTTTTTGCTAGTATTATCACCAAGGTTTAGTAGTTTAATAGTAGCCTATCAACAAATTAAGCAAGATAAAAGCAACAATTTGGGAAAAGAAAATACTCATAAAAATCTACCTTTATTGACTATTACAACTATTGATAGCAGAGTTATTCAAAGAGTATTAGATGGGTTAAAAAAAGAAACTACATCAGAATTAAATCAAATTGTACCAACCGATTTAATTTGCCAAAATGTCTGCGATCCAACATTGGTGAGTCTGCTGTTCGCCAAACAAATCCAGCGACAAGATGAAATCAATCGGCAAATTAGAAATGAACGGATAGCTAAGTTACAGGGACTAAATCAAACCCTGCAAAAAAAAGAGCAGCAGAAAGATGAATATCTCAACAATGTTTGTCAAGAACTGCGGACACCCCTGACGCAAATGAAAACAGCCCTGTCGTTATTGAATTCGCCTAATCTCAAACCTCAACAGCGACAACGCTATTTACAAATGCTCAATACTCAGTGCGATCGCCAAAGTACACTGATTACAAGTTTATTGGATTTAGTAGAACTGGAGCAGACATTAGAGGCTACTAACTTAGAATTAGTCAAACTTTCAGAGATCGTACCTGGAGTAGTCAGCACTTACCAACCCGTAGCCCAAGAGAAAGGCATCATGTTAGCCTACACCGTACCGACTGACTTACCTGCTGTTTGGTGCGTCAATGGTGGACTGAGGCAGATAGTCATTCATCTACTACACAACAGCCTCAAGTTTACCCCCAATGGTGGTGAGGTTTGGGTAAAAGCCAAAATGCAGGGTGAATATGTCCAACTAGAAGTTCGTGATACAGGTATTGGCATTGCCGAAAGTGAAATTCCCAGAATTTTTGAATGCTTTTATCGAGTGCGTTCAGGAACCAGTGAAGAAATGAGTGGCGCTGGTTTGGGATTAACAATCGTGCAACGCCTGTTGTGGAATTGTGGTGGTTCGATTACCGCTAAAAGCAGGCCCGATGAGGGATCTACTTTTACAGTACAGCTAGTACCAGAAGGGAAAGAGCCAGTAGTAGGGGGGAAAAGGTAGCACCCCCTAAGCCCCATACCCATTACAACGCATCCATAAACTGCTTTACCTTTTCTAGCAGTGATTTATCTTCAACTTGTTCTGCTAATTGTTGGGCATTGAGATAGCACGATCGCGCTAGTTTTTTGCGTTTGGTAATCACATAAACGCTACCCATGTTCAGCAAAGAGGAAATTTCTCCGAGGACATCTCCTAGTTCTTCATACATTGCCAAGGCTTGTTTAAAAAATTTTAGTGCCTTGCGATGACTGCCTAACTTATTGTACGTAAAACCTATATTGTTGAGGGTGTTGGCCTCGCCTGAGCGATCGCCTGATGCCCGCCGTGATAACAGGACTTGATGATAGGTCAATAGTGCTTGTTGGGGTTTTCCTGTATCTATATAAATAGAGGCGATATTATTCAAGGTGATGGCTTGACCTACTACATTCTTAGTAGCTTTTTGAATTGGCAGTGCTGTTTGCATAAATTCTAGGGCTTTTTCATGCTCACCCAAGACGGTGTAAGCATATCCAATACCATTTAAAGTTGTAGCCTCACCGGAAAAGTCTCCCAATAATCGCCGCATCGCTAAAATTTGGTTTTGTAGCAATAGCGATCGCTTTGGTTCACCCAACCTGACGTAAATTAGTGCTACATCATTGAGGGTAGCAACTTCGCCTGGGGTATCTTGCAATTCTCGAAACAGTTGTGCTGATTTCTCCAGATACTCCAAAGCCTGGGAAAGTTTCCCTAAACGGCCATAGGTAGAACCTAGATTGCTCAATGCTGTGGCTTCTGCTTGTAAGTTACCAAGCTCAACTGCAACAGCTAAAGCCTGATGGAAAGAATCTAATGCTTGCTGAAATAAGCAACAACCCAGATAAGCTAAACCAATGTCATTTAATGTATGACCTTCTCTAGCTTTATCTGGGATCGCCCTTGCTAATCGTAAATTGGCGGTTGCCAAATTCAAAGATTGTTGAAACTTTCCCTGCTTGTAGTAGTTACTTGCTTCATCACGACGTTCTTCCCACTCTTTGACTTGATTGAAAGTTTGCGTCATTTGACCTCAGTTGCACTGGAGATAAATTGGCAGGTGGTTTTTGGACAGTTATTTTGCAAAATTGCCCAAGTTAACTTTAAGTTAACCTTTATTTTCTACCTTTAGACACAAGACGTAAAGAGTGAGATATGGTAAATTTATGCCCTTAAGTAGCCATACTGATTAGGCTGTTTTAAAAAATCTAATGATTTCGCGGACATGATCCAAAAATTGCCCATCTGTGGAAATTTGCGCGATCGCATTACGTGCTTCCCTAGTTAAACGTTCATGTTCGGTTTGATTAGTGGCACGCAATTCTTCCAAATTAGCAGCCATTTTCGCTAAATCTCTGCGTGTTTCTTCAGCAAAGCGTTGTTGTGTCGCCGCTAATGAATAGGGTTGTTCTAGGTTAAGTTGATCTTCTAAAACTTGAATTTTTTGTTCTAATTCCGAGAAACGCTGGCGCAGTTCTACAACATCTTCGCGGGGATACTTCCATTCTTGACTAATCATCGTCAGCCGCGCATATAAATACTCATAAGCACGAATAGCTGGGCGCAAGATAGTTAATAACAAAGCTGCACCAGAACTGATATATCCTACAGCACTAATACCTGTAACAGCGAGGGTATAAAGACCAATGGCTGACAATAAGTGTAAACCCAAAGCCAACCAAAGCGATCGCTTGGCTAATACCTGGACATACTGCACTTGTTTTTCATCCACAGGTATGGCTTTTTCCCTTGACTGTGCTGCTTCGGCTAACACCTGTTTAGCTTGAAAATAGATATTCCAGGGGACTGTGACAATCACTAACAACCACCAGAAACTTGCACCCCCAATTACCCAATCGAGAAAGTTACCTGCTGGGACATGAAACCATTGCAACACACCAAAAGCTAGCAGCACTACAGCCACAATTCCGGCAATCGAACTAATAAGTAAATTGAAATACATATAACCCTGTCTTTGGTGAAACTATCACCTCGATCATGGCTACGCCTTGGCATTTACACGGAAAAGTTTGTGATGCTTTTTTGATCTGCATACATCATCTACGGTATCAAATAACTCCGCCAAACCCCTGGAGTCTCTTGATTACCTTTATCTGGTAACAGCAACCGCCAAGTTTTACCTTCTTGTTGAATTTGCAGATACACATCAAAGGGCTGTTGCAGTTTTGTTAACTGTCTCTTGGGTAACTGAAAAATTAAGTCGTAAGTTCCCCGCACCCGGAAAGCAGGTAAATCCTGCACTGTCAGGGGTTGTTCCTGGCGAATTTTCAGGTGTTTAATTTCAAACCCTTGAAAATTGAGATCTAATTGCTGATTGAGTTGCTGTTGGGTTTGTTCTAGCTGGAGTGCGATCGCTTTCTGCACTAACTCGCTAGTTGGTAGCAAGCCGATATTACCACAAGCTACTAAAAGCAGCAGTAAAGCTACTGTCAAAACGAACCGCACCATGTTATTTCTGATCTACCTTCAGCGATAGTATAGCCGCAGATGCCGGAAATTCCGTAAATTCTCAGAAAGATTATATAGCAATCCGATGTGATTTTTGAAATACACGTAGGTAGGGCTTTGCCTGGCAAAATCTAGGTATGGTGGGCAAAGTCAGATTCATATCCATTCCCCACCTCAACAAATAAGTATGGCTACGCCTTCTGTAAGGGATACAAACATCAAAGTATTATTTGTAGTTGCAAATTGGCATTTGTATTACCAATTTATAACTACAGTCGGATAGTTTAACAAACTCTAGGCAATTATCTTGATAAGTATTTAATTTGAAGAAAGAAAATATGAATAAAACATTGCATAAAATTAAAAGCAGAATTTTAAGAAATATTTATGAAATACCATTATTGAAATATCAAAATGACATGGCTTATCTCAAAGCCATAGCAAAACATATCCCCAATCTACCCATACTTTCAAACACTGACATCG
Organism: Nostoc sp. PCC 7524; assembly: GCF_000316645.1. Taxonomy (NCBI): domain Bacteria; kingdom Bacillati; phylum Cyanobacteriota; class Cyanophyceae; order Nostocales; family Nostocaceae; genus Nostoc; species Nostoc sp. PCC 7524. Next base: position 462,142 of record NC_019684.1, on the reverse strand, counting down.
ATATAGTTAAACAACTCAAATCTGAAGGAGTAGCAATTACCTCTTTAGAACAATTAAATATTGCCTCTCATCCGCAATTCTTCCAAGCAGCAGAAAACTTGATGCCCAAAATTCCACCAAGTATTACTGGTGATCAAAATGAATTTGTAGTTCATGCTAACGCCCAGCAAATGCTTGAGCATCCAGAAATTTTCTTATGGGGATTAGAACAACGTTTACTCAATATAGTAGAAAATTATCTAGGTTTACCAGTAGCCTATCATGGTGCATATTTTCGTAGAGATATCGCCAATCAATTAGAACAAGGCTCAAGACTATGGCACATAGATAAAGAAGACCGTAAAGTAATAAAAATTATAGTTTATCTCAATGATGTTGATGAATATACAGGGCCATTTCAATACATTCCCAATTATTTAACATCAGAAGTAGTGAAAGATTTGAATTATAAATCTGGTTATATTTGCGATCAAAGAATGCAAGAAATTATATCACCAGAAAAATATCAATCATGTACAGGAACAACTGGCACAGTTATTTTTGCTGCCACTGGTAGTATATTCCATCGAGGTAAACCACCAATAAAATCAGATAGATTCGCGATATTTTTCGATTATACTTCTCGCAGAAGACAACAATTATTTTATACAACTTCTGCCATAACACATGAATACTTACTCAAAGAATTTAAGCATATTTCTGCGCAACAACAAGAATATATATTCTGGCAGAAATAGCGTTTTCGAGGTTAAGAATTAAAGTTTTGTTTGTAATCAGGACTTTAGTCCTCAAAACGACGAAAAAAGTAATGTAGTTTTGCCCACCAAAACCCAATGAATCAATTCAAAATTCAAAATAAAGTGCAGATACAGCGTATTACAGATTTATGAGGTAAAGTCAGCACAGTTGGTAAGCTTTCATTTTACCTATTGATGTGCTGATACTACTGTACCTTGTTTACCTACAATATTATGTAGATATGCGTTGTTGACACTCCTCAGCCTAAAGGCATGAGGATTCTTGCTTCATCCGTCCTCCCTAGAAACCTGAATATAAAATATTCAAATCTCCCCGTTTGGATACGTCCACAAGCATACACGGACTACCCGACCGCGTTTGAAATGATTTCTTGAATTTTTGCTTTACTCCCACATTTATACAAGATTTAGGATTTTTACTACCAGGGTTCCGGATGTCTTCGACAAGCCAAGCCTTCGGCTTGTCTACAGGAGTCGTCCGCTTGACCTACTTCGTTTTTTATGTGTGCGCTTTACCGCTAAAAACATAATATCACCAAAGCCGTCCTAGAAGGACGGGGCTTTAAACCCAAATTTTCGGTAACGACAGCAACCTGATTCGTTACCAAAACTTATGTATTCATCACCAACAGACAAAAAAATTAATATAGAACTTGATATTAGATAGATAATTAGCTTCTCATAGTGGGAAATATAGAAACTGAAGAACTTTCCCATGACAGTTAGGCACCATGAAAACACTCCAACAGATGAAGGCTGAAATCGATTTACCAGTCCTGATGACTGATAACCAAGGTTTAATTATCTATGTAAACGATGCTTTTCAATTTGTGTTTGGCTGGACAGAGGCAGAAATCATTGGCCAAACCTTAGAAGCCGTAATTCCCAGCAGTTTCCATGATTCCCATCATCTAGGCTTTTCTCGCTTTGCCATGACTGAACAGCCTACTGTTCTCAATCATCCACTACAACTGAAAGCTGTCAGGAGTGATGGCAGCGAAATTGATGCAGAACATTTCATTACAGCAGAAAAACAGGAAGGGGAATGGATTTTTGGTGCTATACTCCGTCCTTTATAGTGGGAGTGGGGAAGAGAAGGGGAATGTTTGCAATTGTTCCCTTTACTACATTAAAGGTATAGCTGAATGGAACAGGAGCATTAAATGTGAAATTTGATTCAGTCCCCTTAGTTGATAAGCTACGAGCCACATTAGGCAGAATGGAGGTGGCACTTGGTACTATTATTGATGCCATCACTTGGACTGATGAAAATGGCAAAATCAATTGGTCAAATGCAACTTTTGATAATTTAGTGGCACGAACTCGTTTTCAAGTTCTTGGTGCTAACCTTGTGGACTTACTACCACTCAGCAGACATGGTGAAGTCGTTCCAGAAAATTTACACCCAGTTGCTCGCGCTTTAAAACATCAATTAAATGCTACTGAAGTCTACGAGTTTCAGAGATTAGAAAAAAAATTAATTTTAGAAGTTTCTTGGGCTTACGTGCAGATTCAAGGGGGAAACCCTAGTGCAGTTTTAGTTTTACGTGATATAACTGAACGACAAAAAGCTGAAGAAGAACTCAAGCAACATCGAGAAAAATTACAAGAATTGGTTGAGGCACGAACTGCGGAGTTAGTTGCAGCTAATAAACGCCTCAAAAAAGCTCAAGTGCAGTTGGTGCAAACTGAAAAAATGTCTAGTTTAGGACAACTGGTTGCTGGTATTGCCCATGAGATTAATAACCCAGTGAATTTTATCTATGCCAATCTGGGCTATATCCAAAAGTATACTCAAGATGTTTTGCATCTCTTAAGCCTTTACCAAGATTTTGTTGCTCATCCTCCGGCAAATATTCTGCAACAAATTCAGGAAATTGAACTAGATTTTTTACTAGAAGATTTACCCAAAATTTTATCTTCAGTCGAGGTTGGTGCTGAACGTATCCGACAAATTGTGTTGTCTTTACGTACTTTTTCACGATTAGATGAAGCAGAACTGAAAAAAGTCGATATTCATGAAGGCATTGAAAGCACTCTAGTTATCTTGGCCCATCGTTTACAAGGTAATGAAGAGTCGCCAGGTATTAACGTGATTAAACAATATGGCAATTTACCTTTGGTATATTGCTATGCTGGACAAATTAATCAGGTATTCATGAATATTATTAGTAATGCGATTGATGCTATAGAAGAATACAATAGCGATCGCTCGATAACAAACAACCCAGAACGTCAGAATATAATTACTATTTGTACAGAATTTATAGCTTCTGATTGGATATCTATCCGCATTGCTGACAATGGTGCAGGGATACCAGAGAGTGTGAAGCCCTACTTATTTGACCCTTTTTTTACTACTAAACCAGTTGGTAAGGGTACAGGTTTAGGTTTATCGATTAGCTATCAAATCATTGTTGAGCAGCATCAAGGGAAAATTCGGTGTAATTCCGAAATTGGTAAGGGTACAGAATTAGTGATAGAAATCCCCATCAACATATCTTTATACTGAGTTGTAATCAAACATATTCAATTTGATATATAGATGCTATTTGCCAGGCATCTAATAAAACAGCTTATAGGGATGCGATTATTCTGAGAACAATTCCTCTGTGAACAGTAGTTATACGTAAATTTTATGTATAATAAACAGTTGTGTCTTCCTCTTTCGCAAAAGTGCGTAAGCTAAGAAGTGTTTGATTACATGGCACAAAAAAAGACAGACCAAAAGGTATTATTAACTGTAGTTAGATGGCATATTTTCTGTTTGTAGATGAAAGTGGTCAAGACCATAGAGAGTCTCCCTACGAGGTGCTTGCAGGAGTTGCAGTAGAAGATCGTGATCTTTGGAATTTAGTGAAAGCTTTGCAGGAAGCAGAACTACGTTATTTTGGAATGAGCTACAGTACCAACAGCCGTGAGTTAAAAGCTAAAAAGCTGTTGAATAAAAAGACTTATAGACTTGCTAATCAACTCCCCCTCTTTCCAGAAGATCAATGTCGTAGTCTGGCAAAACAGTGTCTTGAGAATGGGGTGGCAGCAACTAGAGATTCACTAACTGCATTAGCGCAAGCCAAGCTTGCATATGTTCGCGAGGCATTCAATATTTGCTCACGCTTTCGGTGTAGAGTATTTGCAAGCATTATCGATAGAAATTCACCTAGTCCTAATGCTCTACATCTCCGCAAAGATTATGCTTACTTGTTTGAACGTTTTTTCTACTTTTTAGAAGATAAAGATACATCCCTGTCTGGAATTATTGTTTTTGATGAGCTAGAAAAAAGTCAGAGCCATATTCTGATTGAACAGATGGACAGATACTTCAAATATACTGCAAGAGGAAAACGTCGGGCAGGTCAAATAATTCCCGAACCTTTCTTTGTACACAGCGACTTAACCACAGGTATACAGCTTGCAGATTTGTCCGCTTACATTGCCTCTTGGAATGTACGTTTTGAAGGAATGAATGAACCAAGGCGTTCAGAATTAGATGATTTGACTGAACAGTTGCTTGGGCTTAGGTACCGTGCTATTCGAGAAGTAGACGGAAATCCAAATTACCCGGTGTGGAGCTTTGCAGTAATTACAGATTTGCGTGCAAGGGAAGACAGGACTGAAATTTAAAAAGGCAATGAAGCACATACGCGCCCAAAGCCTCCTCCTACATAATAGCATTTGTATATAGTAGTAGCAAACAAGAAATACTAAGAAAGTTAGGACTTACACAGGTGTCACACTCAACCTATCTTCTAGGGTGCGTCAGATACCAAAAATTTTCTGAGAATAACGAAAAATTCAAATCTGACGCACCCTACGAATGTACTGAAAAAGTTTATGAACCGGACGGTCAAGAGGTTTTGGTGCTGGAGCCAAAGTCTCATGCCGTGGTTCATCTTATTCGTTAAGCTACTTCAGATTCCAGTAGTTGACGATATATGTGGGTAATTACTATGGACTACAACAATATTCAATTGATGAATGAAGACTTAGTTCGCGTAACGGCTGACGAAGTGACCCAGTTGGAACAGGTGCTTAATACACGGATGCCCAGAGGTTACAAAGAGTATGTAACCACATTGGGAATCGGAATCCTCAATGACACGGTTCGTGTTTACAGCCCGATGCGTATTCAACAGGAATACCGCGATTTTCAGAATCGGTGGAGTGAGTCTTACTTCTGGGACAAAGGAACAGACCTCTTGACCAAAGACCGAGTTTTAGAGTCCATCATCATCGCAGATACAGGGAACGGGGATGAGCTGATTTTTCATCCGTCCGCACCTGACAGATTGTATGTACTGCCGATTGACTACGAAGAGATTTTCCTGACTGGAGGCAGCTTGGATGAAGCAATCGAGTGGATACTAGAGGGAGGGGTACTTGATTCCAACGAGGATGACGAAGACGAAGAGGAGATTGAAAGGCCTGAAGGATGGTATTTCGAGCCTTTTCCGAGTGATGTGATGGGCTAATACTACAACGTTACCGAAAAACGACTTGCACCAAACCGCACACCCGAAATATGTATGAAAGCGAACTACTTCCAGCCCAAGTAGAGACGTTGTATACAACGTCTCTACAACTCATACTTATATCAATTTGTACCTGAATTCACAAAAATTGCATAAAAACTCAGATACCGTGACTTTTGCCGATTACCCAGTGACGGCGGAAAAATCGAGATAAAGACGACTCATCTAATGATAAATAAATCGGGCGACCGTGGGGACAGGTGCGGGGGTTGCGGGTGCGTTGCCAATCATCTAGTAATTTTTGCATTTCTGGTAAACTCATCGGTGTCCCGTTACGAATAGCACTGCGACAAGCAACGGCAACTTGGGCGGTTTGTAAGTCGCCGCCCCAACTCAGTTCTACAATTGCGTCAGCACAATCTTCTCTGTGCTGCAACATGGCGGGAAGGTTACGCACTGCCCACAGTTGTTCGCCAAAGGGTTCGATATCTAAACCGATGCGTTGCAGTTGAGCAACTTGGGCTGGTGTTAATTGATAAAGAATAATTGGTGGTTCTACTGGGACAAATTGCCAGTGGTCACATAATTGCTCATACAATACTCGCTCATGGGCAATATGCTGTTCTACTAACCACATTCCCCCAGGATGTTCGGCAACGATGTAGGTATTGCTGACTTGGGCAACGGCTTTGAGGGAGTGGGAAGTGGGGAGTGGGGAGTTTTGAGGATTAACGTTGTAATTACCTTTTTCTTCGGCGGCTTTGAGTAATTGACTGACTCTGGTGGTGTGGACTGATTCTTTGAGGTTGGCAGAACTTAAACGCAGGGCTTGGTTAATGGCTTGGGTGATTTGTTCTTGCCAATAACTCAATTCGTTGAGGTAAATTTCGGTTTTAGCGGGGTTGCGATTCCAGTTAATTTGGTCGGGGGAAATGGCAAGATGGAGAAAACAAATAGGATAGCGATCGCGTGGTAGTGTTTTGTGAAATGCTGCCAAAATTGTCTGTTCTAATTCTGGTGATTTCACCATCCGTCCGTTAATCGCTACCCGCACCCAATCGGGACGATGGCGATGACATCTATCTGGTAAGCCTACTACTAAGGTGAGTAGGGAGTAGGGAGTGGGGAGTGGGGATTTTTCTGGATTGGAGATTTCCAGGGTTAGTTCTTGTAAGTCGCCTTGTCGGACTTGGGGTAAAAGTTGGGGTAGGAGTTGTCCAACTGTAGCGGCTTTTGAGATGGTAAACCATTGGCGATCATCTTGCCAAACTTGCCAAGTGACTTGAGGATGACACAGGGCGATGTTTTGAATTGTGGCTTGTACAGCTTTCATTTGCTGGGCTGCCGGAGGTAAACCTTGACGACGGGCTGCACAATTGGCAAATAAATTCGAGACTGTCACCACTGTACCAGGAGCGATCGCTGTGGCTTCTACTTGCATAGCTTTCCCCCCATCACCATACACAACCCGCCATCCTACATTTCCATCTGCGGAACGGCTGAAAATCTCTAAATCTGCTAAATTAGCTAAACTATGTAACGCCTCACCCCGAAATCCCAAACTATTAATTTTCCACAAATCATCACTAGAACGAATTTTACTGGTGCTGTGAGCTGCTGCGGCTTGTTGCAAATCATCTAAATCCATGCCGCAACCATTATCTGCCACACGGATACGCCACTGTTGTGGCCACAGAGAAACTATAATTCTTGTCGCACCTGCATCTAAAGCATTTTCCACCAATTCCCGCACCACAGCCGCGAAAGAGTCGATGACTTCACCGGCGGTAATGAGATATACGACTTCTTGAGGTAAAGCTTGGATAGTAGATGCCATTGGAAGATGGGGGAGATAGGGGAGATGGGGGAGATGAGGGAGATGGGGGAGATAGAGGCAACAAAAAAGATGATAACTAATAACTTATGACTTATGGCTTATGACTATTGCCTACAAACTTTTATTAATTGTGAAGAAATGTAGATTTATGGGGGATTCTTGGTAGATTGCTTTTTAGGATGTAAGCGAGCAATGCTTATGAGTAATAACTTAGTAGCTGATGCACAAGAATTAAAGTTACGTTTGGAATGGGGTCAACCTGGTTTTACAATTGTTGATGTGCGCGATCGCCACGCATACAATCAAGGCCACATCACAGGGGCAATCCAAATTCCCGTCGATGAATTGGCACAAAAAGCCAACACTGCTTTACACAAGGGTCGTCTGATTTACGTCTATGGCGACAATGAAGAACAATCAGCCCGTGCAGTATACATCTTACGAGCAGCTGGTTTTATTGATGCCTTTGAAATTAAGGGCGGTTTTCATGCCTGGAAGTCAATCGGTGGCGCTACAGAAGGTCTTGCAGCATAAATTCCTACTCAAAATTTCAAGTTGAGTTTCCTGATTGCATCATTATTTAGTGTACTGCACAGTATACAGTACCGTGTTTTATCGTAAATTCAAGGGTTTAAGACCCCTACGTCTACACGTAGTATCAGTTGAGTTGGGGTTTAAATCCCCGACTCCAACTGTCTTTAATTTTGAAGTAATGAGTAATAAGTAATAAGTAGTGGGTATTACTCATTACTCATTACTCATTACTCACTACTCATTTATTCAGATGCAGATGACCTGGGTCTGAGTCTCTCACGCCAAGAAGGTGACGGGGAACTGGCTGGAGTTGAAGACTGTCCCGAATTGCGCGGGGTGGAAGCATCTGATTCTACTGTTCTTGTGCGCCGTCGTGTGGGAGGAGGCGCTGCAACAACACTAGAATTTGATGCTTGGCTACGACGATAACGCCGCCGTCTTCTGGATGAATTCGAGTTATCATCTGTTTGCTGTAACCTGCTTCTGCGCCGCCTCGATGAGCTGGTGTCCTGTTGTCCTGATTTTTCATCAGATTTCAGGGAACCATTGATAATTTTTCCTGGCTTAATGGGTTTAGCTTTGATGCTGCCTTTGCGTCCTTCTAATTTAGGTCTGGGGGGAAACTTTTCTATGGGCATTCCTTCTACTGCTACTTCCATAAATTCATGCCAAGTGTAAGCGGCACTACCACTACTGCCAGAGGTGGGGCGGTTGTTATCGTTACCCAACCATACCCCTGTGACTACTTGGGGAATGTAGCCAATAAACCACAAATCACGGGCTTCATCGGAAGTGCCTGTTTTCCCGGCTACTGGTCGATTACCTAATTGGGCGGCTGCACCTGTACCAGCTTCGACAACATTGCGTAGCATCCAAGTCATGATGCCAACAGTAGTAGGATCAATGGCTCGCTTGGGTTGGAAATCAGCAGACCAAACCACTTCACCTTTGCGGTTCAAAACCCGGCGAATGCCATGAGGTTCAGTATATAGTCCTTGGGTGGCAAAAGTACCGTAGGCGCTAGTTAATTCTAGTAAAGTCACCTCATTAGAACCAAGAGCTAGTGAGTAAGTCGGTAGCAGTTTAGATTTAATGCCCATATTATGGGCTACGTTAATGATGGGTTCAAATCCTACATCTAGTAATACTTTCACTGCCACCACATTTACAGAACGGGTGAGGGCATCACGGATACTCATAGAACCCCGGAAGGTTTCACCGTAGTTTTTGGGTTCGTAGTCATCGACGACAAAAGGCGCATCTAAATAGCTGTCGTTGGGGCTTTTACCTGTGGCGATCGCCGCAGCATAAACAAAGCCTTTAAATGTTGATCCCGGTTGGCGTTTGGCTTGGGTGACACGATTAAATTGGTTTTTGCCAAAGTTTTTACCCCCTACCATTGCCTGAATTTCACCGTTGCGGGGGTCGATGGCTACCAAAGATGCTTGTGTGAAGTTTTGCCAGCGTCCTTGATTTTTCAAGGTTTTCTCAACTGCGGCTTCGGCTGCTTTTTGCCAAGTTGGGTTCAAAGTCGTTTCCACAATTAAACCCCCATTGGCCAGAACATCCGAGGGAACGTACTTCGGCAATTCTTGCAGAACGTAGGTACTAAAGTAAGGGGCTACTAATTGTAATCGCTTAGGTAAACTAGATTGCAGTTTGATTGGCTGTTGTGATGCGGCTTGTCTTTGGGCAGCTGTGATAAATCCTTCTTCTTGCATCCTTTGCAAGACTAAATTCCGTCTTTGTTGGGCAACTGTGGGATTAGTAGCTGGGGAATAGGAACTAGGCGCAGGGGCGAGTCCGGCAATTGTCGCCGCTTCTGCCAATGTCAGTTGATCTACGGGTTTACTGAAGTACACCCAGGCTGCATCGGCTACACCATAAGCCCCTGATCCCAAATACACTAAATTTAAATAACGCTCTAGAATTTGGTCTTTAGTTAACTCTTGTTCTAATTTCTGGGCCAGGCGGACTTCTTTGAGTTTTCGCCAGATGGTGCGTTCTTGTTTTAAAAATAGAATCCGCGCTAACTGTTGGGTGATTGTACTACCACCTTCTACCACATTTTGCGATCGCAAATTATTAATAGCTGCTCTAATAATGCCTTGGGGATCAATGCCACTGTGTTGCTCAAACCTTCTATCTTCAATCGCAATAAAAGCTTTTTTAAGGTTATCTGGTATCTTTTCTAAATTCAGGGCTTCTCTAGTGGCTTCCCCTTGCTGTTGTAATATACTGCCATCAACAGCTTTGATAGTTAATGTTTGCTCTCGGATGACGGCTTGCAGTTCCGATTTATCGGGTAGTGTCTGATCAATTGTAGAAATAAAGTAGCTAACAGCAATGATCCCACCCCCTACACTTAACCCCGCCCAAAACCACACACGCCGATAAATTGGACGTTCTCGGCTACTGAACCTGCCCATGATCCCAGAGGTGGCACTACTCATCTGGTGCAGTAACTGTCTTACTTTCACCAACCTCTTGGGTGGTAAATGCTCATTTGTGGATTCCTCGTTTTTAAGATGATTACCAGATGACAAGTGCGGTTCCTCCTTGTCTGAGTCAATTTAACTGCTGGCTGGAACTAGGAGTTAAGTTTCTCCAGATTAGTTCGTAGCTGAATATAGTGACTAGCTAACTACCAAATGGGAGTTTTTGGCTGAGAACACTACTTTCCGTGTTAGTATAATATCTCATAAAGAATTAACTGAATTCATTGCTACATAAAAAAGTTTTTAATATTCAGTTAATCTTTAAATAGCTCAATAGAATTACTTTGTTTTAATGAATTTTTAATTCTTAAAAACACTATCCAAAGTATTAAAAAATTTTGGTGAGGGAATATATCAATCTATCTAAATAGTGATTTGTTGCATCAGGGAGAGATCACCAAAGTCAGACGTAGTGCCTTAGCCCTAGGCAGTAATCTTGGCGATTCTGTGGCAATTTTAGCAGCAGCAACCCAGGAATTAGCTGCGATGCCAGGCATCAAACTAGAAGCAAAATCTAGTTGGTATAGAACTAAAGCCGTAGGGCCACCACAACCAGATTACATTAATGGCTGTGTGATTTTGCAAGTAGAAATCAGTCCCCAGGCATTATTAGACACATTGCTGGCGACAGAACAAAAATTTGGGCGGGTACGGCAACAACGTTGGGGGCCGCGATCGCTGGATTTAGATATACTGCTGTATGATGATTTGATTATTGATACCCCAACTCTGCAAATTCCCCATCCGCGAATGCACGAACGCGCCTTTGTCTTAGTGCCGTTAGTCGAAATTGCCCCCGATTGGCCAGAGCCAGTTTCCGGATTAGAGATAAAAGAACTGGTAAAAAAAGTAGACTGTTCTGATGTACATTTGTTAAAGGGCAGTTAAAATTACCACCCATCAATGCAGAAAACGCTGGTGCGATTATCACCCCCAGGTTGTTTTGTGCAAGTAAAAACAACATTATTTCACTATGCCAATAGGTAGAGAATTACCACAGCTATTAAAGCAACGCTTATTTTATAAAGGACGCAAGTTTGATTTTGAAGTAAATCGTTTGCGTTTACCCAACAAAGCCGAAGGGGAATGGGAATGTATTCGTCACCCTGGCGGTGCTTTAGCTGTGCCTGTGACTGCGGAAGGTAAACTGATACTTGTACGTCAATATCGGTTTGCAATTCAAGGCAGGATATTAGAGTTTCCCGCCGGGACGGTAGAAATTAATGAAGATCCCCTAGAGACAGTCAAACGCGAAATTCAAGAAGAGACTGGCTATAACGCGCAAAAGTGGGATAAACTAGGCGAATTTTTCCTAGCACCTGGCTATTCTGATGAGATTCTCTACGCTTTTTTGGCACGGGATTTAGAAAAGCTGGATACTCCACCAGCGCCAGAAGAAGACGAAGATATTGAGATTATCTTTTTCACTCCCGAAGAATTGGAGAAAGCCATCCTGGAAGGAGAACCGGTAGATGCTAAGACAATTTCCAGCTTTTTCTTAGCCCGTCCGTTTTTAGTTTAGGCATGAGGGAAGTGATTGATAATTGATAGTGGAAGGGTGTAGGGGGTAGGGTGTAGGGTGTAGGGGAAACAAGCCACTCACTTTCTTGTGGGGTTTCAACCTACCTTCTCTACGTTCGCGGAGCAGGGATACAAGGATTTTTTCTCTGGCGTTCGCGGAGCGTGTCGTGGACAGACGCTGCGCGAACGGGGCTATTTTTTCACTACACCCCACACCCTACACTCCACACCCTACACCCCACACCCTACACCCCACACCCTACACCCCACACCCGCCCCGAAGGGGCTTTGTCAATCTGTTGACAAACAGGAAATGTCTAATGATTGACTCTCGAACAAATGCTAATCGCTGATGATTACCTGCGGGATAGAAGTTAAACTTGTTCTTGCTCAACAAATTCCGGCAGTTCATTGGGTGCGCCACAGGCAGAAATATTGCCTGTAAAATTTACATCTGCCACCAGTTCTGGATGTTCTTGCTTGCGCTGGGTGATTTGTTCACGGGTGAGAATCTTCGACTCATCAAAACCTAGCTCAATTTCGGTATGTAAACCGTTGTATTTTACTCGTTTCAAGTTGTAGAAACGTTTATTAAGGGTAGTTTTCACAAAAGCTTTCAAACAACCTAAAAGATATTTGCGCTTAAAGGGATCTTTGACAAACCAATATTCAACGGTTTTGCGGAGGTAAAAACGGGCGTAATTTCGCAGCACTCCCTTAAGAACATCCTCCCGTTCCATTGCATCTGGTTTCATGATTGGGGTGACAAAGTTATATTGAGAATAATCTCGAACTTCTACGCGATCGCCTAAATCCTCAAATAACTCGGAAAATGGCCAAGGGGTAAACATATTCCAGTTTGCCATGTCTGCTTTCCAATCCAAAGCCATCTGATAGGTTTCCTCAATCGTTTCTGGGGTTTCGTTCTCCAAACCCATGATAAATTGAGCCTCGGCTACCATCCCATTTTGCTTTAACAGTTGAATCGCCCGCTTGTTTTGTTCGATAGTCGTTTCTTTACGGAACAAATTCAACTTTAGCTGTGCGGCTGCTTCTGTACCCAAGGAAACATGAACCAGTCCGGCTTGACGGTAAAGTGGTAATTCTTGCTCATCTCGTAATATATCTGTCACCCTGGTATTGATTCCCCAGTGAACACCCAAATTGCGTTCTATTAACTCATTACACAAGGCGATAAATTTGGGTTTGTTAATGGTTGGTTCTTCATCAGCAAGAATAAAAAAACCAACTTTGTGTTTTTTCACCAAGATTTCAATTTGATCAACGAATTGTTTGGGAGTGCTGGAACGGTATTTACGCCAGAATTTCCACTGGGAACAAAAACGGCAGGTGAAAGGACATCCTCTAGCATAGTTAGGAACAGCTACCCGCACGTTGAGAGGAGTATAAATATATTTACTCCAATCTAACAGGCTCCAATCTGGGGTAAGGGTATCCAAATCAGCAATCGGGGGATGGGCTGGTGTAGCGATGACTTGCCCATCTTCTAGGAAGGCTATACCTAAAATATTGCGGCGATTACTGTCTACAGTACCATTAGCGATCGCCTTCAGTAAATTAACTGTAATCTCTTCCCCCTCTCCCCGAATAATGTAATCTACCCAAGGGGCTTCATGGAGAACTTCACTATACATATAAGTAGGGTGAACCCCGCCCATAATTGTCTTTGCTTGGGGGCAAACTTCTTTCACAATCTTCAGGGTGCTTTCCGATTTGTAAATCATCGGCGTGATTGCCGTTGCCAATACGACATCTGGCTGATGTTTGGCGATCATCTTCGCTAAAACATCATCAGTAATATCATCGGTCATGGCATCAATAAAGCAAATATCGCTAAAGCCAGCTGTCTTCAAAGCCCCACCCACATAGGGAACCCAACTTGGTGGCCAATTTCCCGCAATTTCTGCGCCACCAGAATGATAATTGGGCTGAATCATCATAATTCGCATCATTTACCTCCCAATTCTTACCAGAGGAGTCAATCGAAGGCAGAAGGCAGGAGGTAGGAGGCAGAAGGAGGAAAAAGCCACCCACAAGGGGGAGCCAGTCTCGTGGTGAGGTGGCGCGGTCTTCTCTACGAGACGCTTCGCGTTCGCGGAGCGTCCCGCAGGGAAGGGGGTTTCCCCCATGTTGGCGTAAGCCTTCCCGTAAGGGTGCGACCACCGAAAGGGTTTCCTGACTTAAGAGAACTGGCGTTGGGGCTTGAACCCAACAAGCAGTTTTCTTCCCTTCTGCCCTCTGCCCTCTGCCTTTCTTTTGTCAATAGTCCATAGTCATTAGTCCATAGTGCCAAGCAAAACTAATGACTATTAACCAACTGCAACCTTGTTTTTGTGCGCCAGTTGCGGAAGTCTTAGTGTGGTAAATTACTATTTCAAGCAATTTGCCTATATAACTATATAACTATGTAAGTTTATTAATAAAGAAAATTTTTCAAAATTTAATGTTCACAGAGTGACAAAGTTTAATAGCGATCGCATGATGCTGTTTTTTGCATGACTTATTTACCACTCAGCACTTCCAACTCCCCAGGAGGAAATGCACCTTTTTCTGTAATTATCGCTGAAATTAACTCGGCTGGAGTCACATCAAAGGCAGGATTGTAGAATTCCACTCCCGATGGTGTCAGGATAGTATCACCAACTTGGTAGACTTCTTCTGGGTTACGTTCTTCAATGGGGATTTGACTACCATTAGATAATGCAAAATCAATGGTAGAAAGAGGTGCAGCGACAAAGAAAGGAATATTATGGGCTTTAGCAACAATAGCTAAACTATAGGTGCCAATTTTATTAGCGGTGTCACCGTTAGCAGCAATGCGATCTGCACCTACCACAACCGCATGAATTAAACCCTGCTGCATACAGTGGGCTGCCATATTATCAGTAATTACCGTAACTGGAATGCCTTCTTGCACACATTCCCAAGCGGTGAGTTTTGCGCCTTGTAGGCGGGGACGGGTTTCATCAGCAAACAATCTCTCTAAGCGTCCCTCGCGCCAAGCGGAACGTACAACCCCTAAAGCTGTGCCGTAACCTGCTGTAGCTAAAGCCCCAGCATTACAGTGAGTCAGCAGTGTGAGTTTTTCTGGTGTTTTGGGCAAGACTGACAAACCATAATCCCCCATCGCCTGACAAGTGTGCAAGTCTTCAGCATTGATGGCTTGGGCTGTTTTAAATAATACTTGTTGAATGTCTTCTACTGTTCCTGGGGTATTTTGGGCAGTGTGTAGCATTCGATTAATTGCCCAAAATAAATTGACGGCTGTAGGACGAGTAGAACCTAATAACTCAGTGACTTGTTCTAAATGTGCTAAAAACTTTTGGCGATCGCTTGTCTGAATTTCCCTCGCCCCCAAATACATCCCATAAGCCGCAGCCACACCAATAGCTGGCGCACCCCGGACAATCATAGTTTTAATCGCCCGCGCCATGTCTTCACTACGATGAATTTCTACAACGGCATACTCATTAGGCAAACGGGTTTGATCAATTAAAGTGACTGAGTTATTCTGCCAAACAACAGGGTAAATCATGGGTGTTAGGGATGGGGAATTGAGCATGGGGCATGGGGAATTGGGCATGGGGCATTTCTTTCCTCTGTCTGTGTTTCCTAGTCCCCAGTCCTCAGTCCCCAATCCCCATTATTGAGGAAAGTAGGCAATAATCATAGCAATTTCCGGGTGGTTACGGGCGATCGCTTCTGGTGCGTTCCCAAATAATGAAAATAGCTGCCCTTGATGTTCTACTGCACCATTCAACAACAGTAAATCGTTGCTTTTGAGTAACCGCGACACTTGACGGACAAAGTTACCTCTTACCTGTTGAATGGCTATATCTGGTGGTAACTCTAAATCAGTTAACTCGCCAGTTGTGCCACGTACCGAAACAACTTGTAATAATTGCAGGGATGCTTTGAGTTCTGTCGCCAAGCTTTTGGCTAATTGAATGCTTTGGTTAAAAGAACTGATGCGAGTCTGTTGGGTAGTAAAAGCTAGAAATACCCGCCTTGTATGTTCCATTGGTAAGGGAAATCGCGTCACTAAAACGGGTACTGCACTACGCTGCACAATCTTATCAATTACACCGCCAAATAGGTTTTCTTGATAAGTCGAGTAGCCTTTCCAACCACAGATAATCGCACTGGCGTGCTTTTCTTCAGCTACGCGGGCAATACCTTTATCAATTGACTCGTCAATTCTGGCAATAGGTGTGACATTAGCAACGGCTGCATGGGCGATCATTTCCGCCGTTGAGAGTAGTTGGTTTTGTTTCGCTTTCGCCTCTGGGGAAATGGGTGTATTTTCTTCTAAGAGAATGTGGAGGGGTAGCAGAGTTCCATCTGCTGATTTTGCCAGAATAATGGCTAGTTTCAGGAGATTATCTTCCGTGCTGGGGTTAGCCACAGGGACTAAAACGCGATCGCCTAAACTGCCCTCCTGAAGTTTTTGGCTACTAGCGGCTTCTGGTTTCATCTTTTGTCCCCATTGATTTGTTACCCAAGGCGAAGCCACACAGGTAACTAAAATCATGGCGATTGTACCATTCACTGTTAATTGGTCAACCAACTCAATATTGTAAGCAACGGTGATTGCTGCCAAAGTTGAGGCGGCTTGAGCTACAGATAACCCAAACATCACCATAATATTGTTAAAGTCCAAGCCGAATAATTTACCTGCACCCCACGCAGGAATGTACTTAGCAACAATAGCCACAATCACCATGACACCCGATACTACTAGCGATCGCGGTTCTTGAATTAAAATCATGGGATTAACTAACATCCCCACGGAAATCAGGAAAAAAGGAACAAACAAGGTATTGCCAATAAATTGAATCCGATTCATTAACGGGCTAAGTTGGGGAATAAGTTGAGTAATAGCCACTCCCGCCAAAAAAGCACCAATAATCGGCTCAACTTGCACTAATTCCGCACTGTAAGAAACTACAAATAGAGTAGCTAAAACAAAAGTAAACTCTGCACTTTCGTCATGTCCAAATCGCCGAAAGAACCATTGTCCAATACGCGGTACACCCCATAAAGTCAGGAAAGTGTAAATAATTAACGATGGAATCAAGAATAACCAAAAACTCAAAGTTAAATTACCTTGATGCGCCCTGACTACTACTGCTAATACCAACAGTGCCAAAATGTTGGTAATTAACGTACCGCCTAAAGTCGTCGTCAAAACTTGAGAACGCATGATTCCCAATTTGCTAACGATGGGTAGTGCCAGCAGGGTATGGGAAGCGAAACAAGAAGCCACTAAAATTGCAGGTAATAAACCATAGCCAATCCCCATCATGGCAGCTGTGCCTAATGCCATTGGGACAACAAAGGTAGCTAGCCCAAATATCACAGCTTTATCAGCATTGTATTTCAAGTCATCTAAGCTAGTTTCTAGTCCTGCCATGAACATGAGAAATAGCAACCCCACCGTTCCTAACAGCACAATTGTGGTATCCCGTGCCAAAAGTCCTAAGCCATAGGGGCCAACTATTACCCCAGCTAAAATTAAGCCGACAATCCCAGGTAAGCGGATTTTCTCAAATAATAGGGGAGCAATTAACATAATTGCCAAAATCATGAGAAAAACGGGTACAGGATCTTTAATCGGTGTCGATAACACAGAAGCTATCGAAGCGTGAGTCATACCCTGCCAGAGAGTTGCGATCGCATCTGGTTTCATAGTGGTAGGGAACCATAGTTAAACTGACTCGAATATTAGTACCATTTCACCAAGGCGATCGCATCACCAATAGAGTCAGGTTTGTATTAATAAATCCATCAATTTATCAGTAAAAATCACTTTTCCAAATCTAGAGCATCTAATAGTTAATAAACGTCATCTATCTTAGAGATGATCATAAATAAAATCTCAATATAACTGAATTTAGCTGTTTACGAAGCAATAATTTTAGGCTTAAAAACCAAAATTAAGTAAGTAAGTCGGTGGGAAAAAACACAACTATGTTAAGAAAAATAAACTAGGCTCAAACCCTCCTGCCTCCTGCCTCCTGCCTCCTGCCTCCTGCCTCCTGCCTCCTGCCTCCTGCCTCCTGCCTCCTGCCTCCTGCCTCCTGCCTTCTGCCTTCTGCCTTGCCATAGCGATAATTTTTAACACTGAGCTACTTATACACCAGGAATGCGATCGCATCTTTTAGCTACTCCAAAGACAGGATCGAAATGTGTGTCCTGATACAATAAATTTTAAATAACTGTTATATGCTTTCAAAACCCTTTACTTTTACCCTAATAGCGGAACTTCCGCTAAAACAGCACCAGAGTGTTTAGGAATACGCCTTAACTAAGTCAATGAGCTTAACAACAGCAATAATTGTGAAACAAGGTAAGTGTTTTCCTCCGCCCTGGTGATTTACTTTTTTAAAAGGCACAAGATATGAGGCAATTCAATTGTGGATGTTGAATTTGCCATAGTTTTTGCCTCAGCGTCTCTGAAACAGAAGCGGACGCAGCATGGTGATGATATTGGATGGCAAATCCGTCTCCAATCCCAAATTTAAATTAAAATTGTTTTGCTGGGATACTCAGTGCTATTTTAATTTCTTGAGTTTTGTCGCCCTGTGCTTACCTCTGTGTTACCAACTATCAATGCACTCAAGCAACCAACCTGTGATGCTTGGGTAGAGCAAGCTATTGCTAATTTAGACATTATTTTGCTGGATCATTCCCACTGTGAACGGAAAGCGGCTGGTGTGGCGTTAAACTTTATGTTTCGCTATCCTTCTAATAGTAAAATGGTTAGGGAATTAACAGCGATCGCCCGTGAAGAACTAGAACACTTTGAATTGGTGAATCAGTGGTTAGAAAGGCGGGATATAGCTCTAGCACCCCTATCACCACCTCCCTACGGTGCGGGTTTAAAAGCTGCTGTGCGTCCTCAAGAACCAGAACGCTTTTTAGATTCTTTATTAGTCACAGGTTTAATTGAAGCGCGTAGTCACGAACGCTTAGGATTATTAGCTACACACTGTCCTGAGCCAGAATTAGCCAATTTTTACAAGAGTTTGATGGCATCTGAAGCACGACATTACGGTACTTATTGGGTTTTAGCTGATACTTACTTTGACCGTGAAATTGTTAATCAACGGCTGGATGAATTATCAATAATTGAAAGCGAGTTGCTCACAAATTTACATCCAGAGCCTAGAATTCATAGTTAGTAGAATCACGTACTATTTATGTTGCTACAGTTAACACATATCAGGTTGCTCGTCTCCAATTACAGAGACTGTTTTCTGTTCTACCGTGATGCGCTGGGATTTACTATAGATTGGGGTGATGAAAATAGCGGATATGCCGAATTACATACCGGAGATTACATCAAACTAGCTTTATTCCGAAAAGAGTTAATGGCGGAAGCAGTTCCTAGTGCTTATCAACCTTCAGCGATTGAGTGTCAAAACAAAATGGCTTTGGTGTTTGCAGTGGATAATGTAGATGAGTTGTATTATTATCTCAAAGACCATAATGCCATCATTGTAACTCAACCAATGGATCGTCCAGAATGGGGACTCCGCACGGCTCATGTTCGTGATCCGGATGGGAACTTGATTGAAATCTTCAGCAATATGAGTAATGTTAATTAGAGCTTTGTTCTTAGCTGCGTGGTGAAATAAACCCAGAAGGGAAACAGAGGTAAGCGCAGCGAAAAGTCTGAGCGGAGGTTTTCTCCGTTCAGAACTTTTCAAGACAGAGGTACGCACAGAATTGGCTGCGAATTAATGAAACGCTGTATTTCATTATGTTGGCTCTAAATTTTTTCTTTGAGATTTTCCTCGAGTTCCAATAAAAAATGGGCGTTGAGACTGTCTGAGAATTTCTTTCAACACAGCTTCACTTAAGTCATCCTCAACTGCTAGATTAATTGGAATATCGGTCATTTAAGTAAACTCAATTGGTCAATCTGTGCAGGAGTTGTGTGAGGTAAAGCTGCATCAGCAACAGTCAGCCCTCCATCAAGCAAGCACCTAATCTCTTGAATTGAGGCAGCTACTTCAACCTTTGTACCTTCAGCCGTTGGTGTCAGCAGTAAAACTTCTTCACCTCCAATACCTGCGTCTGATAGTAATTCAGCACTGTGGGTGCTAAGTATGACTTGCCGCTTTTTCGGCTTCTGTAAACGATAAATTAAAGAAGGTAACTTAGCAACAATTCCAGCGTTTAAGGACAATTCTGGTTCTTCAAGAAGAAGAAGAGAGTCACTTTCCAGAAGAGACCAAAGTAAACCAATTAGACGTAATGTTCCATCTGAAAACTGATCCTCTCGCTGTTTACCTGCTCCAGGTCTCCAATGTTCATAGACGGCTTCTAAATGAGGAATGCCCATTTCATCTTTCACATCAGTCAACTGCTTTAACTGCGGAACTGCAATTCTTAGGGCATCTTCAATTTTTTTTAGGCGAGATCTGCGAGTTCTTTCTGAGGTCTTCATAACTCGCTCTAAAAAATTTCTGCCGAAAGGGTCTCCTTGAATTCCAGGTCCACTAAATGCTTCAGGATATCGTAATAGTTGAGGAACTAAATGAAGGTATAAGATTGATTCAAGAAACTTGGGAATTTCTCTAAACTCTGCATTCGCATTAATCTGCTCCAAATAAGTCTGGGTTAAACGTAAGCTATCCTTTTCATCTTCAGAATCTGGACGATTGATTAACTGTTTACCATCTTTCCAAACCCTCTCATAAGAAAGGATAGGTTCATTCTGCCCTCCTTTCCTTTGTTTAATTCCAATACTATATTTCCAAATAGGTGCTTGTAGTTCGTTTTCTGATAACTGCACTTCTATCTCAACGTCAGGATATCGTCTCGCATATAAACATCTGAGCTTCGATAAACTTCCACGGTCTCTTACTGCCTTCTGTAATCCACCTCCATCCTTGGCAAGATCTCGCAAAAACCTGAAAGCATCAAGAAAATTGGATTTACCAGAGGCATTTGGGCCAACAAGGAAAACGCGATCTTTTAGATCTACCTCGACTGCTCGAAAGTTTCTCCAGTTCTTCAAACTTATATGAGAAATAATCATTACTTAAAAACAAACACCTCTCTATGTTTTAATAGTACCTTCCCTAGCATTAAATTAGCATTATAAAATTTCAGTCGGGCTAGCTAAATCAAGTATTCTCATTAGGAGACGATACCTGCTAGATTCCCTATGCTATACTCCCAAGGGAAGCCGCACAAAGCGTGATCACATCGCTGCACTTTTCTGTATAAACATGAGCTAACTTGATAATTTCAAGATCCTAAGACACAAGGATAAATAGTTTACTGAATTTCCTGACCTACTGTTTGTTTCGCTCATCTCATCTCATAGTTTTTCTGAGAATTGAGCCAGAATTCTCCACTGCTCATTGATAATGAGACGATCGCATTGATCAGGAACTCCCAGAGTCAAAACTCGCCTTGCTGACTCTTAAGCATAGGTAAAATTCATGCTGGGTGAGCTTCACCTGAGTTAGAATCAGCTAGAGAAGCTATACGCTGGGTAAAAGACTTTTCTGTACAAACCCGACCCACAAAAGGTAATGCACAGCTACTACAAAGACTTCTTAATTCGTAACTGGCAAAAAAACGATCGCACTAGAGCCGCCGCCGTCATCAGTTACGTATTATCAGAATACGGGCTGGGTTGGGAACCCAAAGGTGCTGATCGTGATGTGCTGGAAGTAGAAGAATGTTACTTAGCCACAGGGGGCGAGTTTTGGGTAATTGAACACCAAAGTCAAATAGTTGGTACTGGGGCATACTACCCTACCCATCGGGGAGAAAAAGCAGTTGAAATCAGGAAAATGTACCTTTTACCCAGTGTTAGGGGTTTAGGTTTGGGGAAATATTTGTTACAACAGCTAGAAGAAGCGATCGCATTTCGTGGTTTTCAGCAAATTTGGATTGAAACTGTCAGTGTCTTGGTAGAAGCAGTCAAATTATATGAAAACAACGGCTATCAGCCAGCTACAGGCTTAGAAACTGCACGTTGCGATCGCGTGTATGTGAAATATCTATAAGAGACGTTGTAATACAACTTCTCTACACAAAAATGAACCATGTTCCAGGGTTTTCTTGATTTATTTCTGCAATCCAACTGTCCTCTGTGTCAACGTTCTACATCGGGTGTATTTTGTGAAAATTGCACCAGACAGTTACACAAATGCCATCACACACAGCCCAATATCTTATGGAAACCACCCACACCTGTATTTAGCTGGGGTGTGTATGGTGGGAGCATCAAACGTGCGATCGCGGTAATGAAATACGACAATCAACCCCAAATCGCTCGTCCTTTGGGACAATGGCTAGGAGAAGCTTGGTTATTACATTCTTGTCATCAAAAGCAACAAATTGTAGTAGTACCGATACCACTCCACGCCAGTAAGCAAAAACAACGAGGTTACAATCAAGCCGCATTAATTGCCCAAAGCTTTTGTCAGACAACTGGACTAAAATTAAAGGTAAATGGTTTGGCAAGAGTACGCAAGACTCAGGCGCAGTTTGGTTTATCTGCGTCGGATCGAGAAAATAACTTGGCTGAAGCTTTCGCTCTGGGTGCAGATTTTTGCGATCGCCGCCCTCAAACTCCAGTATTGTTAGTGGATGACATCTACACTACTGGCGCTACTTTTAAGTCTGCTGTGCAGATACTTCGTCAATCTGGAATTGTCGTCTTAGGGTTAGCTGCGATCGCCACTCCTGTCAATAACAGAGACATCAAAAATTAATGGGCAAGCTATCTCTGAGAAATTTATAATTAACCAAATTACCCTGTTATTGTGGGAACATCACTTGTCATGATCGGTAGAAATATTCATCAACTTTTTTGCATAATTATCCCGGTTCCAGCTACATTATTAGCAATTGTTATTAGTACAACAGCAGGTTTTGCTCAAAATAATAAACTGTACAGCCCTGTGATGTTGACTGATTTTAAAGAAATTAGTGATACCCTTTCAGAAAAAGATATTCCCACAGGACAGGGTGGATTTGCTCGTGATTATGCAGTCAAGTTAAATAAGGGTGATAATCTAGCAATTGATTTAAGTTCTGAGAGCTTTGATAGTATCATTACCCTGTTAGCACCCGATGGTTCGACATTAGCAGAAAATGATGATGGCCCCGATGGTACAAGTAATTCTTTACTATTTACCCGCATAAATGAAACAGGGACTTTTATTATTCGAGTGCGATCTTTTGGGGAAACTGGGGTTGGGCCTTTTAAACTCAAAGTGACAAAATTGCAACCAATGAAATAAGTCAATAGTCTATAGTCCACAGTTATACTAAGTTGCGTTCCAGCAGAATATTCCTTTCCTACTCCTAACTCCCTGATCCAGGTACTATCTTTGACTGGGACTCGGTATTACAAGGTCTTTCTATAAATGCGTGATGAATCAAGCAAAAACCTGTTGTTTGATTCATCTCTCTATGATTTTATGCCTGTTTTCATTCTTGCGAAAGAAGAAATTTATTTTTTGAACTATTAATATGGGATCAATGTGTTACTGCAAAGCAAACAAATTTCTGGTTGCCATCAATAAAAGCAGTAATTAAATCTGCATTTGTCAGGTTTTTCCATAAGTTTATAAATCACTGCTCATATTAGCAACTGAGCTTGGAATTAGCTTTGTTAATGTCACGAGGAGATTTTTTCATGCTGAATAAATATTATCATACTGTTAGCAGCTTGAGCGGCAAACGAACAGGTTTAATTGCTCTAGCTATGGCAGCTATACTTCTTCCTGCTTGTACCAATGACTTTGCTGGTAGAGAAATTGGAGAATCTGAAGGCAATGTGACAACTGAGCAAGTTGCAGATAACACCAATGCTCTTTTAGGCCAAACTGTAAGCGTGAGAAGTGAACCAGTCAGAAAAGTTAGTGCAAGTACATTCACAATTAGTGATAATGATTTTATAGATGGTGAAACAATTTTAGTTGTGAATGCTTCAGGTAAGCCAGCAGCTATTCCTGAGAATACAGAACTACAAATTACAGGTAAAGTGGCTAACTTTGTTGTGAGCGATGTTGAGACAGAATACGGGTTGGATTTAGACCCGAATTTGTATCGAGAATATGAAAGTAAGCCAGCTATTATCGCCCAATCTATTGCTCCCGCAGTGAAGCCAGGCACATTGACTACAAATCCTAGTGCATATTACAATCAGGTAATTGCTGTACCTGCGGAAGTTGAGAAAATTGTTGGTAATAATGCTTTTACCCTGGATGAAGACAGATTAATTGGTGGACAAGATTTATTAGTATTATATCCGCAGGGGCAAACACCAGTTAGGGATGGTGAAAAAATTGTCGTGACTGGTGTACTACGTCAATTTGTTGTTGCTGACATTGAACAAGAATACGACTTTAATTGGGATACGGGTTTTCAAAGACAACTCGAAGCAGAATACACAAATAAGCCTGTATTAATTGCTGAATCTGTATATCCATCAGCAATTCCTGATATTGTCAAATAAAGAGTAAATAAGGTAAATAGGAAGCATATGAACGGGGGTTTAACCCCGCTCAATTCTCATATCAAAGGTGCGTTAGAGAGAAACTTCCTAACGCCATTAAAATGTCGGATGGTGCGTCGCGCTATGCAACAACACACCCTACTGGCTAGAATTATGATTAACTGCTAAGATTACCTCTTTTACTTCTTCTTGATTAGGGACATTGGCTTGCATTTTGAGTTCGATTAATCCCATAATATTAACACTAACTTCTAGTGAAACTTTTTCTGTAGGTATATCTCTTTCTCTGACTCTTTTACTGGCTAATTCTATCACATTGAGAGCTTGATCAACCGCTTGGAAAATAGCTTCTTCAGTAATCTCAGTTGTTTTTTCTTGGGTAGTATCAACAATATTTTGAATGATTTCTTTGGCTTTATTTCGAGCTGAGTTCAGCATATTATTAATTGCTCACTGATGTTTAAAATTGAAACCCCAATAAATTCCAGTACATGACGAAGGGAATAAAAATCGAAGCAGCGAAAGTAACTAACGAGTAATGCGATCGCACTCCTAAAGACCAATTCTTATTTCTCCAAGCTAATACAGTCAACAGAGCTAAAACTATTGTTAGGGGAGTAGTCACCAATGGTAAACAAAATAATGCCACCACTACAGCAGGTACACCATATACCAACTTCCATGCACCAATAAGCCATAGTGACAAGGGTAAACCAATCAAAAACACTAAATTTAGGGTACTAATAAGACCTGCAATCATCCATGCAGGATTAAACTTCTGTCTATCTAAAAAAGGTTTGCCTTTGAGAAAATCAATCAAAGGACGTACAAGCCACATTAGAGATGCAGAGAAAAAGACAAATACACAAAAACCAGCAATTGCTAACTGCACCCCAATAGTTTCATACCAAGGGATGCGCTCATAAGCTCCGATTTTCGGCCAAAGTGGATTAAATGCAAAAGCAATTTGACCATTGCTATCTTCGCCAAAAGCTGTAAAAGCATCATCCTCGGTGCGTTTGAATAACAAAGGTTCTACGGGTAATAAGCGAAAACTAGGCGCATCTCCCCTAAAGAAAAAACTAGGAGTACGTATCTGCAATGTTCCGTCATCATTTTTGAAGATATTCATATGCTCAAACGGTGCTGTTAACTTGACAAAGGTGTGGCGGGGATATTCAAGATCGCGATAAGTACCTGTAAAGTGATTAAGTTGCTTTTGAGAAAGTTTTAAGGATGGAAGAGGTTCAGGTTGTTGAGTGACAGGGAAATAATGGTCTAAAAATCGACTCAGAAATTTGCCATGCACGCCATTAATACTGTTAGTAGCGATAAAAATACCAATATTGCGATCGCGCATCAAGGTTAACGAGCTAGAATAACCCCGCAAACTACCCAAATGTCCAGTCATCCTCATATTGTTTTCTAACCGTTCCCGAAAACCGTAGCCCGTACCGGGTAATTTGGGATGGTGGGTAAAATGCTGTTGGTGCATCAGTTGCACGGTTTCAGCTTTCAAAATCTGCGAGTTTTCATAACGGCCATTCATTAAATGTGCAATCATAAAATGAGCCATGTCTGTGGCAGTTGCGCTCATCGCCGCAGCTGGAGCAATATTGAAGTATAAATACGGGACTGCTTGCAACTTACCATTGCGATATTGATAACCTACAGCCAAGTTCTCAGCTAAATCTGGCGGTGGTGGCTGAAGAAAGGTACTCTGCCGCATTTTGAGAGGTTGCAAGATATTGTCTGTAATGTATTGCGTGAAGGGAATACCAGAGACTCTTTCTACCAAATAACCTAAAAGGGTGGTGCTATGGCTGGAATAGTCATATACTCTACCAGGCTGACGCACAACTGGCGGCATATAGTTAGCTAAATACTTTCCTAATGGCTGCATTTGTGCCGCAGTACGAGCTGCTAATCCAATTCTACGTTTGGTAGTACCATCAGTATGGGTCATCAATTGGGCAACTCTCACCGACTCAGGATAAGGATTCTGGAGTTGGAAAGTTGTGAGATACTGGTTAACATCGGCACCGAGGTCGAGTCTTCCCTGTTCATACAACTGCATTGCAGCCGTCGCAGTGAATAGCTTGGACAGTGAAGCAACACGAAACAGGGTTTGATCAGCAACTACAGGTATCTTTTTCTCGGCATTAGCGTAGCCGTAACCCTTAGCAAAAAAAAGCTTGCCATCTTTGACTACAGAAATTACTGCACCAGGGATATGAGATTTTGGCATCTCTTCATTAAAGATGCTATCTGTAAAAGCTTCCAGTTCTTGGGGATCATTCAATCCTCGTGCAGTTGCAGATGGTACAACAGGCTGTTTTAGTTGAGTTGGTTGTTGCTGTTGAGGTGTTGTAGGCGGCAATTGGGGTACATTTCTCGCCCAACTTGACACATTGGGCAGAGAAACTAAGATGATACCTATAATTACCCAACTAATCAGCCTTGTAATACGAACCATGCTAAACTTTTCGGCTCTCCTAGACTAGCTATAACAAATTAATACTTAATATCAGGTTAAATCCTTACATAGCTTGGGATTCAAGAGTAATAAAGTGAATTTTTATTAAATTCTTGATTTTGTTTTAGCGAAACCTTTTTATATGAATCGTTTGAGCCATTTTTTAGTGTTAATTTATCAACCCAAGTCTGGGAGAGCCAACTTTTCTACATCTCATAATGGCAAGTAAACAAAGATTGATAAGTGCCAAATCAGTTATCAGACTTAGACAATTAGTTCTTTTTTTATCTTAAATACCCAAATTCTAGATAAATCAACTTCTGGTTCTTCGAGCCTTTCTGGTTGGTTTTGTGCCTGTTGAATGATTGAGCCTAAGATGAAAATAGCTAAAATGATAAAAATTAAAACGAAGGCACGTATAAATATATTACTAGGACGATTTTTTTGCATTTTCTAATGCAATGCCTGCAATAGTTGCCAGTCTCAGCATAATATTTGCCAATTTACTTGCATACTCTCAAAAGTTATATTCAATCTGTTGTTGATATCAACCTTTTAGGGTATTTATCAAAGAAAGGC
Source organism: Nostoc sp. PCC 7524 (assembly GCF_000316645.1). Classification (NCBI taxonomy): domain Bacteria; kingdom Bacillati; phylum Cyanobacteriota; class Cyanophyceae; order Nostocales; family Nostocaceae; genus Nostoc; species Nostoc sp. PCC 7524. The sequence goes on along the minus strand of NC_019684.1, from coordinate 434,953 downwards.
AGAGGGCAGAGGGCAGAAGGCAGAAGGGATTTATCCCTTCCTCGATTGCCCGATAGCGTTCGCGGAGCGTCTCGTAGAGAAGCGTTAGCGACGCAGGAGCGTCACCATCTGCGCGACGGTCGGGAGCAAGGGTTTAAGACCCCCACCAAATTTTCAATTTGGTGGCTTCTTTTCAGGAGGGGTTTGAATCCTATAGCTGAAAAGAACCTTCTGACTTGAAAATCAAACTTTGGTAAAAAACTAAAGAAAGTATGTGGCTATTGTCGTTGAATGGCGACACAGCCGAAACAAAATATTGATTACAGGTTTAAATTGCGACCGGAACAGGTTCAACACTAACTTGATAACCAAGTTTTTCTAGGCGTTTAATCAAACGTTTCTTGACACTTACATGTCGATGTTTGTCGAAATAATCAGCTCCTAAATCTTTATAAGGTTCTTGACGTGATATGAGATGGTAAGCGATCGTTAAAATAGAATGTGCAACAGCAACCGCAGCGCGTTTTTTTCCGCGTCGTGCCGACAGACGACGAAACTGTGCAGCAAGGTAAGTTTTAGTTCGAGCCAAAGCATGGGCAGCTTGAACCAAAATAGTTCGTAAAACTCGATTACCTTTGCGAGTGCCGTCACAAAGCTTCTTACCGCCACTTTCATAGTTTCCAGGGGCAACCCCAGCCCAAGCAGCCAAATGTTCGGCACTTGGGAAGCGACTCATATCCGTGCCAATTTCCGAGACAATGATCTCAGCAGTTCGACGAGCAACACCAGGTATGGTGTCAACTAACTCAACCGCTTGGTCGAAAGGGCGGCAATATTCCTCAATTTGTTGGTCAAAACATTTAATTGTTTCGTCTATGCTATCAATTTGACACAGTAGCTGTGCAAGAATGAATCGTTGATGAGGACGAACTCTACCCTCAAGTGCTTGAATCAGTAAATCGTGCTTTTTTCGCATGGTTCCTTTTGCCAAGTCCGCCATCAGTTCAGGACTAGCGCTACCTTCAACAATCGCAGCTAGCATTGCTCGTCCTGACACACCCATTACGTCACTGGCAACTGAGGCAAGTTTGATATTAGCAGCTTCCAGCACTTTTTGGACTCGATTCACTAAGTTAACTCTTTCGCGAATAAAATTGCTACGATGACGAGTTAAATCGCGCAAATCTCTTTGCTCCACAGGGGGAATAAAACTCGCACGTAACAACCCATGTTGTAGTAGTTCGGCAATCCACTGCGAATCTTTGATGTCTGTTTTGCGTCCTGGCACCGCTTTTATATGACGGGCATTAACTAACATAACTTCAAAGTTTCCTTCTAGGATATTAAATACAGGTCGCCAGTACTCTCCAGTACTCTCCATTGCTACATGAGTACAATTGTGACTTGTTAACCAGTCAGAAAGTTTTAACAAGTCCTGAGTCATTGTAGTGAATGTGCGTATTTCCTTGTGCCATCCGGACGAAGACTTCGGGGTAATTACACAAGCTACCACCGTCTTTTTGTGTACATCTAGTCCTGCACAACGATTGTAGACTACCTGCATATCTCTTGAGCTACTACAACTTTCAAAATTGATAGGGGGCTAATACGTGGATATCTAAATAGTAGATTCTGACTTGCGTGCTCACTAAAACCAAAAAATTGCTCAGTGGCGACAATTGGTAATTCCTCTCGATATCCAGGTTAGACTGCCCTTCAGGCTCTGATGCTCTAATAAGGAAACAACCTCGCTTGTATCAGCCTTATCTTGGAAGTTACCACATTTTCATTCATGGTGATGAAATTTTTTCATTGGGACTGCCCTCTGCCTCCTGCCTTCTGCCTTCTTCAATAAGATCAATAATCACTGTTTAGCAGTTTGGGACTTGGAGACTGAATTATAAAAGCAGTAATTATTGCGTCCTCGTGCTTTGGCTTGATAAAGTGCTTGATCAGCAGCATTAATGAGTTCGAGGACAACCATGTTTTGCAGATGCTGGTTGGCAATTTACAACTGCTCATGCAGTTCTGACTGTTGGATGGCGATCGCTAACTGCATTGCTAGTTGAGTTAACAGCCCCTGTCGATACGGTTCTATCCACTTCTCAGCAAAGCAGGGATCGTAGATCAATTCACCCATAATTAGGTGTTATGTCATCTCTACCATTGACTTCCGCAAGTGGTACTAAAGTATTGTCAGCACACATAGAAATAAAGCCTCAGTCCACTCCACAACTGCGCCGTAGGTGTCCCCTGTGTGTCCGCCTAATTTGTGATTGAACCACGCACCTGTTAAAGTAGCGATCGCACATCCCACAAGCATCATGACTACTGGGATAATCAAGTTGTGACCATTGAGCAACCACAATAAGCCACTAACTGTCAACATTAACAACAGTCCTGGTAGTAAATCTAGATAGGAACAAATCGCTTGTTTGTGTAATGCACCTTTACCGGTGGGTTTTAAGTAGGGATAGCTGAAAATTGCTAGTTGTTGTCCCCAACGCCCCCAGCCACAAGCAGCCATCAAGACTAGCCAACGTTTGTCTGCAATATCTATCAAGGCAGTGGTTTTTAATAATAATAAGGCGATCGCTGCCATTGCCCCAAATGCACCTGTAGCACTGTCTGCCATCACTTCCAACCGCCGTTCTGGATTGCCAACAGCCAAACCATCAGCTGTATCCATTGCCCCGTCTAAGTGTAGCCCCCCAGTAATGGCAATCCAAATACCCACTATTAAAGCACTACGAGTCAGCACAGGCATACCCAGATAATTCAGGACTGTATCAAACAGCCCTAAAATACCACCAATCATCAACCCCACCACCGGAGCCAGACGCGCCACTTGGCGAAAATCTAAACCATTTATATAAGGCAGAGGAATAGTAGTGTAAAATACTATGCCTGCTAATAGTTTTAATCCTAGGTTCTGCCACCATTGCAGCTGCTTCAGCATGATTGTCCACCCTCTGGGAAGTGAGTAAAAAATTCTAGAGGTTTCATGGCAACTATTTCTTCAATCACGCCTGTAGTTTATCCCCTATCTCATCAACAATCTCAATTCCGGCACAGTTGACAGCAGAAAATTTTAAATATTTAGATAAGATTGCTGTTAATGAAGGAATTGTTTGGCAAATTTTGCTATGCTTGACTCTGTAATCTCGTTTTTTGCGTGCTAATTATAACGCAATGCTATTAAAATCAGCAAGCTAAAATTTCCACACAGTATAGTCTGGTTTTTCATTCAAAAATTAACAATTTCTTCAGGTAATTAGACGATCGCTCTCAAAAGTTGATATTTTTGATGTAGACGGTCAACCAGTTGTGTCAGCAATCGTCTAGCTGTGTTGGACTCACAATCGCTCATCTTCATTTCTTCTATGAGACATCATCTACCCGACACCAAGATACCTGCTCCGTGCATTGTTAACACGGGGATAATTGTAAACAAACTCGACATGAAGCGATTGTTAGCTGATGTAGGTCGAGTCCACTACATCTACACCCAAGAAGGCAAGCTACTGAGTGAGGGTGACGGGGATGTGATGGAAGTCTTTGCTAATCCGCAAAGGTCTACTTTAGTTGCTAACAGTGCGCTATATCTGAACGTTGATAGTTTTGATTATCTGGAACTAAAACAGTCGCCAGAAAACGCAACCTACTTTGACTTGATACAAGAAAGTATGTGTCTGCGGCTAATTCCCCTATCAACCCCTTTACAAGAACGTCAAGAGCGACAATGGAACGTCAGTGCGATCGAGGCGATGATGGATGAAGTTCTGGCTGCTAGATGGGATGCCGAAATTGACGATGACTGTTCAGATACGTTTTAAGTAGTTACCATATACTCAAAATCTGGAAATTGGTAATAGATAAACGGTCAGAGGTGATCAATCATCAATTACTGTTTGTTTATTATCAATTATTGTTTTTTATACAGCGCACAGCGATATTTTACCTTGAGTGCCACATTTTCTTTTCAATCCTTAGCTCGTTGTAGCCAAACAAAAGCTAGAGCCGGTGTATTTTTCACGCCGCACGGCCCTGTAGAAACTCCCCGGTTTATGCCTGTGGGGACGCTAGCGAATGTCAAAACTGTCACCCCAGCCCAATTAAAAGAAACTGGGGCGCAGATGGTTTTATCAAATACCTATCATCTCCACTTACAACCAGGGGAAGCGATTGTAGCTGGTGGGGGTGGGTTACATAAATTTATGGGCTGGAATGGGCCGATACTCACTGATTCCGGTGGGTTCCAGGTGTTCAGCCTCAGTGAAATGCGAAAGATTACAGAAGAAGGTGTAACTTTTCGTTCACCCCACGATGGACAAATCATTAAGTTAACGCCAGAACGCTCCATAGAGATTCAGAATATCCTAGGGGCAGATGTGATCATGGCCTTTGATGAATGTCCACCATACCCAGCGACGCGCCAAGAGGTGGAAGCTGCCACTGAGCGGACTTACCGTTGGCTAGAACGTTGCACTGTAGCCCATCAACGTAGTGATCAAGCCTTATTTGGGATTGTGCAAGGTGGGGTATATCTGGATTTACGCGCCAAAGCTGCCAATAGTTTAACTGAATTTGATTTACCTGGTTATGCCATTGGGGGTGTGAGTGTCGGAGAACCACCAGAACTGATGGCGCAAATTGTCCAAGCCACCGCGCCATTGTTACCACCCCACAAACCTCGTTATTTGATGGGCGTGGGGACATATCGAGAAATGGTAATTGCGATCGCTTCCGGAATAGACTTATTTGATTGTGTGATTCCTACCCGTTGGGCAAGACACGGCACAGCTATCGTCAACGGCGAACGTTGGAATTTAAAAAATGCTAAATTTCGTGAAGATTTTGCACCATTAGATGAGAATTGTCCTTGTTATGCTTGTCAAAATTTCAGTCGTGCCTACATTTCCCATTTAGTGCGATCGCAAGAAATTTTAGCTTATACCTTATTGAGCATTCATAACATTACCGAACTCATCCGTTTTACCCAAAAAATTCGCCAAGCAATATTAAGCGATCGCTTCATGGCAGAATTTGGTCATTGGCTCAATTCGCCAGAAAATGGAGAATAGGAATAGGGAATGGGGAATAGAGAATAGAAAAAAATTTCTCCCATGCCCAATGCCCAATTCCCAATGCCCAAACCATGTTAAGATACATCTCAATTATGAAAGCTGTGTTGGATTAGGTGGATTTAAACAAACATGGAAGCAGCACTATTATTAGCAAAATTGCCTGAAGCTTATCAAATCTTCGACCCTCTGGTTGATGTTCTCCCAGTAATTCCCGTTTTCTTTTTATTGCTTGCTTTCGTATGGCAAGCAGCTGTTGGCTTTAGGTAAGTTAAAACATCATCAATTCCTAGGACAGGTAAATTACCTGTCCTATTTTTTTGTACTTCTTTAATCTTGATAATTCTTAATTTTTTGTAATAAATTAGGATAAACTCAGTAAGATAGGTATACAACCAGGCGAGTTTGCAGTTACAGAGGAATTATTAAGTTATGGGTAATATCAAATTTGTCAAAGAAAATAAAGAAGTAATAGCGGCAGATGGTGCTAATCTGCGGCTAAAAGCAATGGAAAATGGCATTGACATCTATAAATTTTTTGGCAAACTCACCAATTGCGGCGGCTACGGTCAGTGTGGTACTTGTGTAGTTGAGATAGTAGAAGGAGTCGAAAATCTTTCTACTCCTACAGATGTTGAAAATCGGATGTTAAAGAAAAAACCCGCTAACTATCGCCTAGCCTGCCAAACCTTAGTAAATGGCCCAGTCAGCGTAGTCACGAAACCTTAAGCTTTAAGTAATAGCTGTATAGGTAAAAAAAAAGAGCTAACACTGGCATCGTAGATGCTATTCTAAAGTTGTTGACTGGAAATTAAAGAGAGGCTTCCTTGCCATGCAAGTTAATGACCTAGGGTTCGTTGCGAGCATTCTGTTCGTACTTGTACCCGCCGTATTTTTAATAATTCTTTACATCCAAACTGCCAGCCGCGAAGGTAAAAAAGATACTTGATCATTTTTTGGACAACATAAAAAACCCCTGCACCATTTGGTATAGGGGTTTTTATTTATTAACTACTAGACTGAAAAAGGGGTTAACCACTTGTCCGTGCTAACAATACTGGACAACTAGCATTAACTCGTACATAGTCTGATAAAGAAGCACCAATGAGTCTATCGATATCAACAAAATTCTTAGCCACAGATGGCCGGCGATCGGGAGAACCAAGCAATAATAAGTCTACGTTCAACTCTTCCGTCAAGCGACAAATTTCTTCCCCTGGTTTACCGACACTGGTATAGCAGCGAGCCGGCACACCGTATTTTTGTGCTTCTGCAACAGCTGCTGCTAACACAGGGTTTTTGTCTGGGCTAATTTCAGCCGCTTCAGAATTTTTACCACGTAAATCTGTAGTAATGTTAGCCAAAATTAATTGACTACCCTGAATACCCCGCAGTAAAAACAAAGCCAAATCTAGACAATGTTTAGCTGCATCAGAGTTATCCATCGCCACCATGACGCGTTTAATTCTTTTGACATAAATGTCATCTTTAACCAGCAACATTGGGCGAGAAGACAATTGAAAAACGTACTGACTCACTGAGTTCGATAAAATTGATTGCAGACGCTTCAGCCCGCGTGAACCCATAATAATTAAGTCAGCATCGATTTCATCTGCTACCTGACAGACAACATCTTTAGGATCACCTTGGCGTAAAATTGAAGATACCTGAGAGGGATCTAAATTCAAAGATTGAATGGCATTCGCCAGAATTTTGCCGCCTTCTTCCCATTTATCTGTCATTGCCGTAGCAGTAGTTTGGGGAGAAACAACGTGCAGAACTGTAACTTTTGCAGATTGGATTGATGGCACTTCTTTCAAGGTTTTGAGCATTTCCTCGGCGTGACCCAATCCAGAAACAGCTAGTAAAATTTTCTCTATCATTGTTACTTCTTGTTGTTAAGGTTGCTTGGTGTTTAACCCTGTCACCATTTTGCTCAACAACCTAGTAATTAAGCTAGCACACATCAACTTTTAGTCATTAGTAATTCATACCCAAAGTGCAAAAAAATATAAAATACTAATGATTATTTAAGTTTTTGTAGCTCACTTATGTCAACTTTTAACTAGGTTTCAATAATTAAGCTTACTCTCAATACTGCACGATAAAATTCACAATTGGTGATGTTAGTTATCATTTTTAATCTATGTTAAATATTTTTAATTAGAAAAAAGTTAAAGATTGCTAAAATAATGGGTAATTGGCAAGAATGCTGTAAAATCCCAGAAATATCTTTGATTTGATTCATCTATATCTAATTGCACCCAATTTTTATCTTTATATTTAATTTAGTTAGGAGAAATATTATAATATTTTATCAATCTCGGAATTGATGTACAGTAATATCGCCATAACTTCTAAATGACAACAAACTTTATAAATTTTTTTAAATTTAACTGAGAATTATATATGAATTTTTGTAAAAAATTTTACTACTACAGTGTGCCAATATTAGAAATATTATAATCATCAGTTTTTTTCAGTATCATTCTTCAGAGAAGAAAATGCCACATCTTTGTCATATATTCTTCATATTCATATCAGATAATCAAGAATAACCAATTACTCAAGAATAGTGAATGGTAATGGCGGTTAACTCCGCCTTTATTTTATATTTCGCACTTTACGCGAAGCAAGCTACAGAATTTTCGCTGTGCCTCTGAGGTGAAACAATGAATTCTTCAACATAGAGGTACACAGCAACATAAATTCTTCCCTACTAGACCGAAGTTGCTGACTTTTCACGGCATCTGGAAAACCCCTCTCCAAACCTCTCCCCTACAAGGAGAGAGGCTTTAATTTTCCCCCTTCCCTACTAGGGAAGGGGGTTAGGGGGTTAGGTTTTGCGTTAACTTTTCCACATAACGTGAAAAGTCAGACCGAAGTTGCCAGTAATCCGTTATGTTTCAGCAAAGAAGTTGTACTAGGTTGACGACCCCGGAAGGCTTGAAACACCTCCATTGGGTGTTTACTACCACCGAGAGCTAGTACAGTATCTCTGTAACGCCTACCTGTAACTTTAATGGCTTCTTCATCTTCTAGCCCTGCTTCCTCAAACGCCGCAAAAGCGTCAGCACTTAGCACTTCAGCCCACTTGTAACTGTAGTAACCTGCGGCATAACCACCTTCAAATATATGTCCAAAGGCACACAAGAAAGCATCTTCTGGTAGTGGGGGCAACACAGTAGTAGTCTTGGCAACGCGATGACGCACATCGGCGGCAGTTTCGTGGCTACCTGGACGATAGCGAGAGTGTAATTCTATATCCACACTACTAAAGTGGATTTGCCGCAAGATGGCGCTACCACTCATGTAATTACGTGCTGCCAGGAGTTTTTGATAATAATGCTCTGGTAGCGATTCACCAGTTTCATAATGCTTCGCCATGCTAAATAAAGTAGTGCGCTCATAGCACCAATTTTCCATAAACTGGCTCGGTAGTTCCACAGCATCCCATTCGACATTATTAATTCCAGCTGCACCAGTATAGTTAACCTTAGTCAGCATATGATGCAACCCATGGCCAAACTCGTGGAATAGAGTTTCTACTTCATAGAAAGTCATCAAACTAGGTTTATCATCCACTGGCGGCGTTTGGTTACAGATTAAATACGCCACAGGTAAGCGGATAGTGTTCACACCATTGTCAGCAATTTTGCCGCGATTGATGCAGACATTCATCCAAGCGCCACCACGCTTTTCGGCGGGACGGCTGTAGGGATCTAGGTAGAAGTAGGCAATAGGGCTACCTGTTTCATCGGCAATTTGGAAATAACGGACATCCTCATGCCACACTGGAGCTTGACCATCTGCTGGGGTGACAGTGATGCCAAATAAGCGGTTAACTAATCCAAATAAGCCTTCTAGAACTTGGGGTAGGGGAAAGTAAGGACGTAATTCTTCGGCAGTGAAGGCAAATTTTTCTTCCCGTTGGCGTTCCGCCCAAAAGCTAATATCCCAATGTCGTAAATCTTCTGCTTCTGCTGCACCCTTAGCAGAGGCAAAAGCTTTGAGTGCTGCTAAATCTTGGGTAGCAGCATCGTAACTAGCACTGCGTAATTCTTCTAAGAGTGCTTCGACTGCTTCCACATTAGGAGCCATTTTACTAGCCAAGCTTAATTCAGCAAAATTCTGGAATCCCAGTAAATTTGCTAGTTCCTGCCGCAATTCCAAAATCCTTTCGATGAGGGGGTTGTTATCTAACTCCCCGGATGAAGCACGGGTGATATGAGCTTTGTAGAGTTTTTCGCGCAAATCTCGACGGGTGCTGTGCTGCATAAAGGGGGTGAAGCTGGGGAAGTCTAAAGTAATCCGCCAAGGGCCATTTTCGGGGGTGGCGTTTTCTTCTCCGGCTGCACGGGCTGCTTGTGCGGCTAAACTGAGTAAGCTTTGGGGTAAACCGTCAACTTCTGCTTTGGTTGTGAGGGTTAAGCTAAAAGCTTTGGTAGCATCTAAAACATGGTTAGAGAACTTAGTAGAAAGTTCTGCCAATTCCATTTGAATGGCGTTGAAACGTTCCCGTGCTTCTCCTTCTAAGCCCACGCCCGAAAGTTCGGCATCACGGATGGCAGCTTCAACAATTCTTTGTTGAGCTGATTCTAAAGTATGCCAACTATCGCTGGCGTGGAGTTGTTTAAAAGCATTGTAGATGGGTTGGCTTTGTCCCAGTTTGTTGATGAACTGTACTACCTGGGGTTGCACAGTTTCGTAAGCCTCGCGCAATTCTGGGCTATTTTTCACACCCATTAAATGATCCAGTATGCCCCAACTCCAAGACAGTCTTTCGGCTAGCTTTTCTAGGGGTTCTGCTAAACCATTCCAAGAAGGTTGGACATTAGCCTCTAGGGTTGTAAGTTGTTGGTCGAGTTCTGCCAACAGCTGCCCAAAAGCTGGTATTACTAGGTCTGGTGTGATTTCGGCAAAAGAAGGTAAGCCAGCACCTTTGAGTAAGGGATTTTGAGGAATAGTGGTATTTGCACTCATGGTTTTTGTGTGAGCAGCAGTTGATGGGTAAATATCGATTGTAATTTCTTTATCTTTCTAATGTAGCTTGCTGCCCAGTTTCGACCTGCCATAATGCCAAAATGACTCAACCTGAATTAATCTGGAATCAATCTTTCCAATCCACGGGCAATCCAGGGTAAAAATCCTAGAACTAATAATACTCCTAGCAAATTGAAGATCAACTGTGCATTAGCAATCTGACGCGCTACATTATCTCCCGCCCCTGCTAAGGTAGAAATCCAGACAGATAATGCTGCTAATTGACTGGCAAACAAAAGCCCTATAGAGGCAGAAGCCAGATTAAATATGAGATGAAATACTCCCGTTCTAATAGCTGGACGCTCACGCCCAATGGTAGCAACTAGGGTATCAGCACAAGTGCCAACTTCCGCACCCAGCATCAGGGCAATACCTGTGGGTAATGAAATCAAGCCTTGGCTAGCCAAAGTGACGACAATGGCAAGAGTAGCAGAGGAAGATTGAATCAAAATTGTAAACAATCCTCCTACTAAAACACCTTGTAAGGTGTTGTGTCCTAAATTCTCCATCCAATTAATAAACTGTGGGTAATCTCTAAATGGTTCTGTGGCATTTTCAATGTAACCCAGACCAAAAAAGAGTAAACCGATACCCAATACAATTAAGCCAATTTGTTTGAGTTGGTTACTTCTCCCCAGTAAAAATAATAAAAAACCGATGAACAATGCTACAGGTGCATATTCGTCAATATTAAAAGCAACAACTTGCGCTCCGAAGGTTGTACCAATATTAGAACCTAAAACGACACCCAGAGATTCTACATCAGTTAATAAACCTGCACTCACCATCGCAATCACAATGATAATTGTTACCGATGATGAATCTAAAATTGTGGTGGCAATAGTGCCAGTCATCACTCCTGCTAAGGGATTGGTAGTAAAATTACGGAGGATATTACGGATGCGATCGCCTGCCAATGCTTCCATCCCTTCCGCCATTTTGGTGACACCATACAAAAACAGCACCAACCCAGCAATTACGCCCATCACAATATGAAAAATATTCAATTCTTCCTGGGCTTTTAGCTGATTAACTACGCCTATATTTTCGGTCTTCTGGAATTGTTGCTGATTTTCCTCTTTTTTAAGAATTATTGCTGTTATTTGCTGCTTTTCGATTAAAGATTCTGTTCTAGTCACATAGGAATCATTTTTTAAATTCAAAACACCAATAAATAACAGTAAAGACAAAATCAGCAAAAAGAAGAACTTGATTACTGTCTTATGAAAAAACATCTTTTTATTAAAAAAAATAAACGCATTTTTCGAGTTTTATATCAATAATTTAGGCTATAAAAATTTTCTTTATTTCTCAAAAAAAATACTTGCCTCTTAAGAGAGATTCATGGCTTAAATACCTCAGAAAAATAAGATTGTATAATATGTGACACTCATTAAAAAAACATCGGCAAGGGAGATTTGAACAGCCTACAAGACTATTAAAATCATCGTGCAATATATAATATCCAGCTTTACAGAGATAATGATTACTGAATCACTGTTTTACTGGATACCCGTCATGAAGTTATTGCTTTCTGTTTTATTTACACCTGTAGCTGTGTTGTTAGCTTCTGGACAAGCATTGGCAGCACTGCAAACCAGAACTGTTGAGTATAAACATGGCAATACAGTTTTAGAAGGCTATTTGGCATACGATGACGCTATCAAAGGTAAGCGTCCCGGTGTGTTAGTGGTGCATGAATGGAACGGATTGCAGTCTTATGCTAAACAACGTGCCGAACAATTAGCAAAACTCGGTTATGTGGCTTTTGCTGCGGATATTTATGGTAAAGGGATTAGACCCAAAAATGCCCAAGAGTCGGCAGCACAGGCGAAAATTTACCGTCAAGATAGACAATTATTAAGAGCAAGAGCCAATGCTGGGTTAAAAGTTTTACAAGCAAATCCCCTGACAGATATCAAACGTATTGCTGCAATTGGGTACTGCTTCGGTGGTGGTACTGTCTTAGAATTAGCACGTAGTGGCGCAAATATTGCTGGTGTAGTGAGTTTTCACGGCAATCTTGATACTCCCAACCCCGCAGATGCGAAAAATATCAAAACCAAAGTCTTAGTTTTACATGGTGCTGATGACCCATTTGTACCAGAAGAACAAATTGCAGCCTTTGAAACCGAAATGCGCCAAGCCAATGTAGACTGGCAATTCATTTCCTATGGCCGCACAGTGCATAGCTTCACCAACCCAGAAGCCAAAGGTGAGATTAAAGGCGCAGAATACAACCCTATTGCAGACCAACGTTCTTGGCAAGCGATGCAACAGTTTTTTGCAGAAATCTTTCGGAAGTAGGGACTGGGGATTGGAGACTGGGGATTGGGTAATGCTGACAAGGTTAGGTTTTCAAGAGCAGGAATGAGTGATGACTGTCAAAGCAACATGAAAATGATCATTTCTTCACCTCTTTAACACCATAAAACCTTGGTTGTATGGTGTAGGCGTAAAAAACCTATACCTATTGAGATGGAGGATGAGGACAGGCAAATAGTACGGAGGTTACATAGATACTAGGTCAGCATTTCATTAGGATGGAAATACTCCATCCTAATCTCCAATCCCTAGTCCCTCACCTATGCGTGCAATGATTTTAGAGGCACCACGCCAACCATTACGGTTAGTTGACTTGCCCATACCAAATTATCACTCCGAGCAAGTGCTGATACGGGTTCATGCTTGCGCTGTGTGTCGCACGGATTTGCATATAGTTGATGGGGAATTGACCCACCCAAAACTACCTCTGGTATTAGGACATCAAATTGTTGGTACTGTAGAGGCGATAGGGGCAAACGTTCATAACTTTCGGGTTGGGCAACGGGTGGGTGTACCTTGGTTGGGGTATACTTGCTCTCATTGTCCCTATTGCCTATCAGGTAGGGAAAATCTCTGTAATTATGCTGAATTTACAGGTTATAATCTAGACGGTGGTTATGCTGAGTATGCTGTAGCCGACCACCGCTTTTGCTTTCCTTTAGACCCCAGTTATCCTGACTTACAAGCTGCTCCTTTGTTGTGTGGAGGCTTAATTGGCTATCGTGCTTACAGGATGACAGGGGATGCTAAAAAACTGGGTTTTTACGGTTTTGGTTCATCGGCTCATATCCTCATCCAACTAGCGCGTTATCAAAACCGTCAAGTATTTGCTTTTACTCGGACTGGTGATATTACAGGACAAGAATTTGCTCGTCAATTAGGTGCGACTTGGGCGGGTGATTCCAATGTCTTACCTCCAGAACCATTGGATGCAGCAATCATTTTTGCACCGGTTGGCAAGCTTGTACCAGCAGCTTTACGGGCAGTTGCTAAAGGTGGTGTAGTGGTTTGTGCTGGTATTCACATGAGTGATATTCCCTCTTTTCCCTATAGTATTCTCTGGGAAGAAAGGGTGTTAAGGTCTGTAGCTAATTTAACTCGCCGAGATGGAGAAGAATTTTTAGCGATCGCACCACAAATTCCCATTTATACTGAAATTACAGCCTTCCCCTTAACTCAAGCCAATGAAGCATTAGATGCCCTACGTAGCGGTAAAATAGAGGGGTCTGCTGTTTTGGTGATAGACTAAGAGACTGATCAAGCCCTTCTGTATAAATTTACTCAAATCGCCTCACCTCAAATCCCCGCAATCCTTCTGGGTGTTCATACTCAACCTTAACATCCTGCACCACCGCCGCAGGTGGGCCAGCATGACACCAACGTAACATCTCTTCTACTACCTCCCGCGCCCCTTCAAACACAGCTTCTACCCGTCCATCGGGAAGGTTTCGCACCCAACCAGTTAACCCCAACTGGCTAGCAGTCTCTACGGTAGCGTAGCGATAGCCTACCCCTTGGACTCTACCAGAAATCCAAACATGGGCGTGAATCAGCTTTGATTGTGGTGTAGGATTTGGCATTGATTGGTCTATGCTTTACGATTACCAGTCTACATGGTTTGTGAATGCAGAACTAATCTTTGGGATGGAGTTTGCTAATTTAAAAATCTGATTTCTGCATTGCTTATGTCTGAACTACCACCATTAAATACAGATACTATCTGGGGTATTCTCAATGATCAAATTGATGATGCTACTGTCATGCAATTAGTCTGGTATTACTTGGGTTATCGCTACGACTCCACAAGCGGAACATGGGATAACAGCAGCGTCCCACCAGAATGGCGTGATGAGTACCCAGAACCACCAAATTTTCTCGATAGCCGTCCAGCAACGATGAAATTGACCCGTTCTATTCCACAAGAATATAAACAAATTACAAAAGAAAAGCTGGGTTTTAAAGGTTACAAAATTGGGACTTTTACGCCACGAGAAACGCGGAGAGCCACTGCTGCTAATTGGTTATTAAGTTATTTGCAGCAAACAATAGATAAACAACAGTAATTGCAATAAGCAAATATTCGGTAAATAAAAGTATAATGAATACCGAATATTTGCTATTGGTAAAAATAAAAATTAGTTTACTTCTTTCTATCTAATGGTAGTAGACATAAAAATATTGTCGAAGTGCCAATCATTTAAGCTTTGCAGCGCCAACAAATATTCTCTTGATACATCAAATACTCTCCCTTGTGATAGAGGAGAGTTTAATTAATTATTTCCAATGACCGATTTGCAAATTGATTAATAAATAGAAAATGCTTAATATCAACATTTTATATTTTACAGACTTTTATGGCAAAGCCCATTGAATTTAATTTATTTGCACCCCATAATGAAGGTGCTGCCTTAATTGCTTCTTTTTCCGATTGGCAAGAAATTCCAATGGAAAAATGTGATGATGGTTATTTTCGTACAACTGTTGAATTAGAAGACGGTACTTATCAATATAAATTTCGGGTGCAGACAAAATCATGGTTTTTTGAACCTGACCAGTGGGTAGATGTTACAGACCCTTATGCCACAGATATTGATGAATTAAGTGGTAAAGATAATGGTGTAGTGAGAATCAAAGACGGAGAAAGAATTGTTGATACTTACGTTTGGCAAAATGATGATCAACCTCTACCACCTGACCACGAATTAGTTATTTATGAATTACACATAGGAGATTTTTCCGGTGGTGAAGATGATCCCTATGCACGCGGTAAATATAAACACGTCATTGAAAAGTTAGATTATTTATGTGAATTAGGAATCAATGCTGTTGAGTTGATGCCAATTAAAGAATATCCTGGTGATTATAGCTGGGGTTATAATCCTC
The DNA here is from genome assembly GCF_000316645.1 of Nostoc sp. PCC 7524. Classification (NCBI taxonomy): domain Bacteria; kingdom Bacillati; phylum Cyanobacteriota; class Cyanophyceae; order Nostocales; family Nostocaceae; genus Nostoc; species Nostoc sp. PCC 7524. The sequence continues at coordinate 419,639 of NC_019684.1, read as the reverse complement.
GCTACTTTTTTGCTACAGAATCCAGTTATGGTTCCACTGCTGATTTAAAACATTTGATTGATGAGTGCCATCAGCGAAATATTCGTGTCATTATGGATGGGATTTATAACCACTCAGAAGCATCTAGTCCACTAACACAAATTGACCACGATTATTGGTATCACCATCAGCCGCGTGACCCTGATAATAACTGGGGACCGGAATTTAATTACGAACACTATGATGAGAGTTTAGATACATACCCAGCCCGCAGATTCATAGGTGACACAGTTCGTTTTTGGATTCAAGAATATCATATTGATGGTATTCGTTACGATGCAGCTAGACAAATAGCTAACTATGATTTCATGCAGTGGATTGTTCAAGAAGCTAAAAAAGCTGCTGGTGCTAAACCCTTTTATAATATTGCCGAACACATCCCAGAAACTCCCAGCATTACTAATGTAGATGGGCCAATGGATGGATGCTGGCATGATAGTTTTTACCATACAGTCCTAGCCCATATTTGCGGTGACACCTTTGATTTGGAAAACCTCAAGGATGTAATTGACTGCAAACGTCAAGGTTTTATGGGTGCAACTAATGTTGTTAATTATTTGACTAACCATGACCACAACCATGTGATGGTTGAACTAGGTAATCGGAATATTTTGGATGCAGAAGCTTTTAAACGGGCTAAACTAGGGGCTGCTATTTTGATGACAGCTGTTGGTGTCCCTTTAATTTGGATGGGAGAAGAATTTGGCGAGTATAAACCTAAGCAACCAGACCCAGCTAAGATTGATTGGACACTGTTAGGCAATGACCTCAATCGTGGTTTATTTGAATACTACAAAGGCTTGATTTATTTACGTAAAAATAATCACGCCCTCTATACAGAAAACATTGATTTTATTCACGATAATCCAGACGCTAAGGTACTAGCTTACAGTCGTTGGAATGATCATGGTTCCCGTATAGTTGTGGTAGTAAATTTTTCGGAAAACTTCCTTGCGGGTTATCATGTTCCCAATTTCCCTTGTGGTGGGACATGGCATGAGTGGACAGCCAATTATGATGTCGAAGCTGGTGATGATGGTATCATAACTGACATAGGAGATTACGAAGCCAAGGTCTTTGTTTGGCAGTAATCAAAAACACCTGCACTGTTACAACATTTTAATATCTCATCAAAGGGGGAATGGGTCTTTCCCCTTTTTTAATAGCCACAATCCAGCCAGTTATGTCCATTTTTTCTGACTTGATTGAAAAAAGTACATGAATTTACGCTGTACATTTCATTTACAATATGTGTATCCAATGTACCCAGAATGAAATAGTATCAGTTTAGAGAACTCCTCCATGCACAATAAATTAACCAACACAAATATTGAAAATTTTCACGTTTTATTAACTCCCAACGAAGTTAAATCAAAATTACCTTTAACAAAAACTGCTGAAAAAACTGTTGTTAAGTTCAGAAAAGAAATAGAACAAATTCTAGATTTTCAAGATAGAAGAAAATTTATAGTAGTTGGGCCATGTTCAATTCATGACCCGAAAGCAGCACTTGAATATGCTGAAAAATTGAAAGTTTTGGCTGGACGTGTTCAAGATAAGTTGCTGTTAATTATGCGGGTTTATTTTGAAAAACCGCGCACAACTGTAGGGTGGAAAGGCTTAATTAATGACCCGGACATGGATGATTCTTTCCATGTAGAGAAGGGATTATTAATTGCCAGAGATTTATTAATAAAAATTGCCGAGTTAGGTCTACCTAGCGCAACAGAAGCTTTAGATCCAATTATACCTCAGTATATTGGGGAATTAATTACTTGGTCTGCTATTGGTGCGCGGACAACTGAATCTCAAACTCACCGGGAAATGGCGAGTGGGCTATCGATGCCTGTAGGTTTTAAAAATGGTACTGATGGCAATATTAAAGTGGCTTTAAATGCCCTACAATCTGCGAGAACACCCCATAATTTCTTAGGCATTAATCCTAAAGGACAGGTAAGCGTATTTGAAACTAAAGGTAATGCTTATGGTCATGTGATTCTGCGCGGTGGTAATCAACCCAACTTTGATGCAGAGAGTGTCAGCTTGGTAGAAAAACAACTCAAGGATGCTAAGTTACCGCCCAGAATTGTCATTGACTGTAGTCATGGAAATACCAATAAAAACTACAAATTACAATCTGCTGTTCTGGAAAATGTTGTGCAACAAATTGGAGATGGCAATACATCAATAGTTGGGATGATGTTGGAATCACATTTATATGAAGGTAATCAACCAATTAACTGTCAACGAGAAGAACTAAAATATGGTGTTTCTGTGACTGATCCCTGTATTGGTTGGGAGGAAACAGAACAAGTTATTTTAGCAGCTTATGAACAACTGAAGTGAATGGGGAATGGGGCATAGGGCATTAGATTTTTATATTATGCCTAATGCCTAATACCTTTTTATTGCGGTAAAAAAAATTACAAAATTGTGCTGATTTCCTTCAAATAAACGTGGGAAAATGATTCATTTTCTCCCAATGAGTAGTCTTCAATTAACCCTTTGCGGCGAATCGAAATGTCGTTGTCTTTCTTAATAACTACTGTTGAACCATCCAATGTATCCCGCATCAGCATCATTTCTGTTTCACTAGGGTTATCTAGAACTACCATATTGCTGCCATAGTAAAACATACCTTCTGCTTCTAGGATATCTTCTGGATATTCAGCAATGAGTAAATCTAGTTTGGGATGACGTAACAACATTTGGAGATTGTTGTTGTATTCTTTGTGTAATACTTTAGGCGATCGCTGGATAAACACACCATCCCGACAAACCCCTCCTATAGTCCATTCGGGATGTTGTGACAGGATATGATCGATTGTGGCTTGTAGTTCCTGCACGGAAATCTTATTAAAGGTAATAATGGGAATTCTGGCATCTAAACCAGACTCAAAAAAGGTTTCCAAAATGTGGTTAGGGACATCGACACTATCACCCATAGCCGGGTTGAGGTGCATCAAAATTCCCGGTGCGGCGTTGATTTCCAAAATAGAAAAGGTACTTGTTTTCCATGACTCTGCGAGACTTTCTGCAATCACATCAATCCCAAGACAAGTCAGACGGAAGTGTTGGGCAATGTCTTGCGCCAAGATAATATTGTCATCGTGCATGGTGTGGGTGGCATTGATACTCATCCCTCCTGCTGAGAGATTGGCAACTTTTCGTAGATAAACCACTTCCCCCTCATCCAGCACACTTTTTAATGACAAACGCTGTGCTTCCAAATACATCTCCATCTCTTCATCGATATGAATTTTACTCATCGGTGAAGTGGGTGTATCTAAACGGGCGCTTTTGCGATTCTCTTGACGGATTAATTCAGCAATGCTTGAGTCACCATCACCCACAACTGATGCAGGTTGGCGTTCTGTCGCCGCCACAAATCTACCATTGACACACAGTAACCGAAAATCTTTGCCTGATATATTTTTTTCGACAATAATCCGCGTTGGTTCGTCTTCAGGAATTGCTGCTAATGCTCTATCATAGGCAGATTCTAGTTCCTCTACATTTTTGACATCTGGAGTAACACCAATGCCTTTATGACCAATTACAGGCTTAATGGCCACTGGATAGCCAATTTCTCTGGCTACTTGCCTGGCTTCTTTACAGGAAAACACGATTTCGCCCTTTGGTACTGGGAAGCCCAAGGTTTTTAAGAAAGCTTTACAGTCATCCTTGCGGGTAGTCAAGTCTGAATCTATGTGACTATCACAGTCAAAGGTGGTGGCTACACCCCGAACCTGTTTTTTTCCCCAACCATATTGCATTAGTCCTTCTTCCCAGAGATAAAAGAAAGGAATACCTTTTTCTTGGGCTGTTCGTAATAAGGCGTAAACCGTAGGGCCACCGTAGACAGATTTCCGGAATTGATCTTGTAAGGTCAAAAATTGATCTTCAAAGAGAAAGTCTTCATCTTGGGTAATGGCTTCAAACCAGTCCCAAACAAAGAAAACCACTGCTTTAGTTGTACGTGCGTGTAGTGTCTGGATAGCAATCCGTGCATAATCGGCATAGGGTTTGACACTCCAACGATTCAGATGTAAATCCATACCCACTTGTGACACTGCGGACACAGTTTGGGCAAAAAGATGGGCATAGGATTCATAGGTGTGATTTTTGAGATGGGGATAGCGATCGCCTACACTGGCAATATAAGCCTCCATAGGTAGTGGCTTTTTATCTACCACTAGGGCAAAATCAAATACTAATGCCGCTACATCCAAACCAGGGTTAGACCCAACGTAATGTCGAAAATTAAAAATATCAAATACATCAGTCTTCCTGGCATTAATACGGACTAGATCGGTGCTTGTTTCCTGAATCATTGATGTTTAACCTTTGGCTAACTACCCTTAAATCTAATCTTTAATACAGCTAATTAGTTTTACTAATTTTAAATGGATGGTCTTGATTCCTAGGTTAATAATAAATTTCCATTGGTATGAACAGTTTATACTTAACCTCATCTTTAGGCATTTTCAACTATCCCAAGACATAATTTAATTTTGTTTATCCCTAAAGATGAAAATTGGTTGAAATATATTTAATTTATGATCAATAAAAAATATAACCGTTGGTAGGTGTAAGACATCTGCAAAATTTATATAAATAAAAGAATGGGTTCAGGAGACACTGAATGTATGAATAGTACACAAGCTACTCTCAGAGATGAAGTCAGACAACTTGCAGAAGAAGCGTTTCACCTCAAGCTGATTTCTGGGTATGGAGATGGGGCGGATGTCAATGAATACCAAATTGTCTATCAAGGCAAACCCAGACATCTTCCACTAGAACAAGCACGTTTTTTCTTAATTAACCTCATCTACAGAAATCAGATTCATTCACTGGGTTAAGTTAAAGAATTACTGAAAAAATTTAATACTCTTGAACACGCTTTTATTTGAGCAGTGGCTTTTGTAATAGGTGATTTTTTATAAATTGTCTGTTGCAATATTTTTATATTAATTATTAGTTTGGCAAGTTTTCTTTGTTTGTTTTAATGTATAACATCTTCCAAATAGTTGTTTATCACCTGTACTTTTAGATATATTTTAGATGGATTGTTAATAAAAAATTTTGTATCTTTTTTATCTATCAAGGGAATGATTCTATATTTAAAAATGTCATGTTTTATTTAAATTGATAATGAATTAACTAATGTTAGGAAACATAATATGACTGCAAGTGAAAGCAAACGACAGTTAGTAATTATTGGGGGAGCTGAGGACAAAGACGGAGACTCCCAAATATTACGGGAGTTCGTGCGACGCGCTGGGGGTATAAAGGCAAGGATTGTTATTATGACAGCGGCCACAGAACTACCAAGAGATGTGGGAGACAATTACATCAGGGTATTTGAGCGATTGGGCGCAGAAAATGTGCGGATAGTAGATACAGAAACCCGTGAGGACGCATCTTCATCCACAGCACTAGAAGCGATCGCCAAAGCAACTGGTATATTTTTTACAGGAGGGGATCAGTCCCGCATTACCGACATTCTCAAAGATACAGAAATTGATAGAGCCATTCACCAACGCTATGCTGAAGGCGCAGTAGTTGGGGGTACAAGTGCAGGGGCGGCTGTGATGCCAGATAAAATGATTGTAGAAGGCGACTCAGAAACCAATCCTCGTCCAGAAATTGTAGACATGGGGCCAGGGTTAGCTTTTCTTAGTGGGGTAGTCATCGACCAACATTTTTCTGAACGCGGACGCTTGGGACGGTTAATTACAGCGTTAATTCGAGAACCAGCCGTATTAGGATTTGGCATTGACGAAAATACAGCTATGGTGGTAACTGATAACCAAATTGAAATTATTGGTGCAGGTTCAGTTACAGTTGTGGATGACTCAGAAGCCACATACAACAATTTAGATGAAATTTTACGAGATGAACCATTAGCAGTGTGTGGCGCAAAACTGCATATTCTCCCCCACGGTTTTAAATTTGACTTAAAAACTCGTAAGCCCATTCTCAACAATGGTGCTACCCCAAGTGTTTCTGTACCCGTTGGTTCAATGACAGGGAACGGGCAACAGGGAACGGGCAACAGGGAAAACTAAGCCACCCACTTTCTTGTGGGGTTTCTACCTGCCTTCTCTACGTTCCCTGCGGGACGCTTACGCATAGCTTGTTTCCCCGCAGGGTACGCGTAGCGTGTCGTAGAGAAGGGGCTTGGTAAATATTTAAATTTGCGGGCGTAACATTTCTTTAACTGTTATTAAACACTCAGGAAAAGCCAGAGGCGAAATTGTCGCTTCCTCTAAGAGAATCATTTCACTCTGATAACCTGTTTGACTGGGTAAGCGATAAACATAAAGCTTCCGTCCAATCACATCTAACACCCAGTAATTAGGGTCTTATCCCTATTGTAATGAGGTGGAAATCACGTTTTTAGTGCGATCTCCAAATGCTTCAATAAGAAAAACTTATTCAACCCAGACTTAAACCATTTAGCTACTATTTCTAGCTAGCCAGAACGGTGAATATTATTAAGTAGTAACGGAGAGGGAGGGATTCGAACCCTCGTTGAAGTTGCCCCCAAACAGCATTTCCAGTGCTGCGCCTTCAACCACTCGGCCACCTCTCCAGGTGTCACGATTTACGATTGTAATATGAAATCCCAGAAAATGCAAAGATAAAGAAGAAGATTTTTTTAGCTTTAACTCTGAACGTTCCAAAACCCATATCTAAGATGTCCGACACATACACAATTAAAGTACGCGATCGCGCCACTGGCGAAGAATACACCCTACAAGTACCCGATGACCGCTACATCCTCCACTCTGCCGAACAACAAGGGGTAGAATTGCCATTTTCCTGTCGTAATGGAGCTTGTACCACTTGTGCTGTGCGGGTAGTATCGGGGGAAATTTATCAACCGGAGGCGGTAGGCTTATCACTAGAACTGCGTCGCCAAGGTTACGCTTTGTTGTGCGTGAGTTATGCTCGTTCTGACTTAGAAGTAGAAACCCAAGACGAAGATGAAGTCTATGAACTCCAGTTTGGGCGCTACTTTGCTAAAGGACGAGTTAAGGCAGGTTTGCCATTAGATGAAGATTAGTAGCGATTTGAGGATGAGGGGATGAGGAAGCAGGGGAGCAGAGGAAGCAGGGGAGCAGAGGAGCAGGGGAGCAGGGAGCGGGCTTCCTCTGTGAGCGTCAGCCGAACGGGAGAAATAGAAAAAGTCCCAGTCCCCAATCCCCAATCCCCAATCCCCAGTCCCCAGTCCCCAGTCCCCACTCCCCACTCCCTCAAAAACTGGTTGCAAAAAATCGCCCTCATCGCCTGCTTACTGTTGCTGGTGAGTTGTCAAGGCAAAAATTCATCAGTCAGTAATCAAGTGGAGGTGAGGGTGGCGCGGGTTGTAAGTGGCCAGACTTTGGAAGTTGTGGGGATGGCTGAACAACCCAACTTAATTTCCCAGGTGCGGTTGGTGGGTGTGGATGCGCCAGACTTACGTCAGTATCCTTGGGGGGAGCAGTCTAAGGAACTTTTAGAGAAATTAGTGGGCGATTTAACAAAACCTGTCAAGCTGGAGTTTGATATTGAAGCGAAAGATAAAATTGGTCGAACTTTAGCTTACGTATGGAAAGATAACCAGTTGTTAAACGAACAGGTGATCAAACAAGGGTATGCTTTGTTTGTAGAGCGATCGCCTAATCAAAAACACAATCAACGTCTAGAACGCGCTCAACAATGGGCGAGAATCATGGGCAAAGGAATCTGGAACCCAGAAAAACCCATGCGTCAGACTCCGGCTGAGTTTCGTCGCCTGAATCGGTAGGATTGGGGATTGGGGACTGGGGACTGGGGATTGGGGATTGGGAAAGCAGGGGGAGCAGGGGAGCAGAGGAGCAGGGGAGAATAACTATTGCCTATTAACTATTGCCTATTAACTAATGACTAACCTCCAAATTTTTCTCGATATTGCAACAGAAGCTGCGCTGGCTGCGGGTGCGGTTTTACAAGGGTACTTGGGTAAGTTAGAAGATACTATTACTGAAAAAGGCCGTCCTGGTGATTTAGTTACCGCCGCCGATAAAGCCTCAGAAGCCGTAATTTTAGAGATTTTGCATCGCCATTTTCCTGAACATTCCATCTTGGCGGAAGAATCGGGGAAAATTGGGAATCAAGATCATCAATATCTCTGGGCGATAGATCCTCTAGATGGTACAACTAACTACGCTCACCAATACCCAGCTTTTTGTGTTTCTATTGGCTTGCTGATTAATGGTGAGCCGCAAGTGGGAGTGATTTATGATCCCGCTCACAATGAACTGTTCCGGGCGGCGGCTGGTTTGGGTGCTACACGTAACCGTCGTCCTATCCGTGTTTCTGAAACGTCGGAATTGAGTAAAAGCTTATTGGTGACAGGATTTGCTTACGATCGCCGCGAAACTTCCGATAATAATTATGCCGAATTTTGTCACCTTACCCATCTTACCCAAGGCGTGCGGCGTAGCGGTTCCGCAGCTTTGGATTTAGCCTCTGTCGCCTGTGGGCGAGTTGACGGTTATTGGGAACGGGGCATATCTCCTTGGGATGTTGTGGCTGGTGTAATTTTATTACACGAAGCAGGTGGTAAAGTTACTGCCTATGATGGTACACCATTAAAAATTGCCTCTGGGCGAATTCTCGCAACTAATGGTTATCTTCATGACAACCTCAGTCGAGCGTTAATGCAAGTCCCACCTCTGTCAGCTTGGCAATAAATACATACAACATAGATCAATAACAATTCACCAAAGGGAACAATAATCACAGGGTAATACTGCGCTTACTCGGATTAGCGAAGTAAACTGGAAAAAATCTCACGCCTCCTTTGGTGCAAACTGCTATATGTCTTTAAGATTAGAGCTTGGGTTATTTAAATATGACTTCATCGACCATCACGCTATATTGTGTGCGCCTGTTGATGCGGATGTCAAAGAAATTCGTAAACGATATCTGAAAATCGCTCGTCATTTGCACCCCGATAGCAGCACGATTCATTCTGACACAGAGAAGAAGCTAGCTGGCGAATTACTATCTAAGTTAGTTAATCCCGCTTACGAAACACTGTCAGTAGAACGGACTCGTTCGGAATATATTATAATTCTCTCGCAAATGGGTAAACGTCTGGTGCAGGAATCGGTTTCAGTAGAACTAAGTACCGATTTAGCTAAACAGCTAGCAGCAGCTGGCAATATTGATCATGTTTATAAAAGTGCGATCGCTAAAATCGCTGAAACTCAATACAATAACTTACAGCAGGTCATCCCCATTATTGCCCAAATTAGTGAATTAAATTTGGTTTACTTAATGCGGAGTGCTGGTAAAGCTTTATCATCGCCGCCACCAGCCGTTAAACCTACAAACTCCACGCCACCCCAGCCAAATACTGCCGCCGCACCCCCAGCGCCACCAGCACCACCTAAAGAAGATGCAACTATTGAACAGTATCTGCGCCGCGCCCAAAGTTTGATTGACAAAAACCAATTTGCACCAGCTAAGGTAGAGCTACAAGATGCACTGAAGATAGCACCAAAGAGTAGCCGTTGTCATAGTCTGCTGGGATTTGTCTATTTGAAGCAAAATCAGCTGAAGATGGCGAAGATTCACTTTGATAATTCTTTAAAATTAGACCCCAATGATCAAACAGCGTTGACATGGAAACCTAAAATAGATAAGGCTTTAGGAATACAATCTAGTAATTCTAATGTCAATGCACCTCCTAATTCTGGTCATAAACAACCAGATAAATCTGGAGGTGGTTTGTTTGGTGGTTTGTTTGGTGGGAAGAAAAAATAATGGTGTATCAACCAGCCGCAGGAGCGAGGGATTTATTGCCTCTAGATGTGGCTCAAAAACGCTGGATTGAAGATAGGCTACAGCAGGTGTTTCACCGTTGGGGATATCACCGGATTATTACCTCAACGCTGGAACGGATGGATACCTTGATGGCAGGGGAAGCAATTCAACGCCAAATGGTGATTCAACTGCAAAATGCTGACGATGAAGAATTAGGCTTACGTCCAGAATTGACAGCTTCTATTGCTCGTGCTGTCGTCACCCGGATGGCGTGTACTACCTATCCGCAACGCCTATACTACAATGCCAACGTTTTCCGTCGCATCTGGGAAAACAGACACAATCGCCAGCAAGAATTTTATCAAGCTGGGGTGGAGTTGTTAGGTGTCGGCGGATTGCTAGCTAATGCTGAAGTATTGCTATTGGTAAGTAATTGCTTGGCGGCGTTAGATTTACAGGACTGGCATTTAATTTTAGGCGAAGCAGGAATCACACGATCGCTCTTAAATGCTTTTCCAGAAAATTTACGGGCGAAAGTTCGTAGTGCGATCGCTCACCTAGACCGGATTACTATAGATACTCTACCCTTAAGTGAGGAACTGTGCGATCGCGCCAGAATCATGCTAGATTTGCGCGGTAATAGTGCTGATGTCTTAGAAAAAGTCAGCAGTCTCGGTTTAGATGCAGACCAACAAGAGGCAGTTAATCACCTGAAATCTCTGGTAGAGTTATTAGAATCAGAAGGGGAATTCCCGATTATTCTCGACCTCAGTTTGATTCAAACTATAGATTACTATACCGGCATCGTCTTTGAAATTGTCAGCAGTAGCGAATCCCAAGCACGGGTATTAGGACGAGGTGGACGTTACGACAAGCTTTTGGGACTGTATCACCCCCAAGGTGAAGATATCCCTGGTATTGGCTTTGTCCTCAATATTGAAGACTTGTATCAAGTTTTATTGTCTACTCAGCAATTACCACAGGAAACCCCGGCTAGCAACTGGTTAGTAGTCCCAGAAACACCAATTGCTCAGGCTGCGGCCTTTGCCTACGCCCAAAAACTGCGAGATTCCACCCATTTAGTCCGTGTAGAAATGGACTTAGGTGGCAAAGATGCCGCCGGAGTAAGAGAATACGCACGCGATCGCAGTATAGCCCAAATCGCCTGGATCAAAGCCGACGGCTCGCCAACAATTGAGACACTACGTTAGTGGGTGGGAGTAAGGATTAGGAAAGGGAGAATACTATATGAAATTCTTCCCCAATCCCTAGTCCCCAGTCCCCAGTACCCAATGCCCTGCTAGGCTAGAAAAAGCTGACTAAAAAGAGAGGGAATCGAGAAAATGCCACACACTATTGTTACTAATGTCTGTGAAGGTGTCGCCGACTGCGTAGATGCTTGTCCAGTTGCTTGTATTCATGAAGGCCCTGGTAAAAATGTTAAGGGTACGGATTGGTACTGGATTGATTTTGCTACTTGTATTGACTGTGGCATCTGTATTCAAGTATGCCCTGTAGCTGATGCGATCGTTCCAGAAGAAAGACCCGATTTACAAAAAACTCCTTAATCTCAAGAATACAATAGACATCTCCAAACAAGAATGTAGAGACGAGAATCCCTACACATGGAACGTCTCTACAAGGTTTCTGGAAAACGCATATTTAATTTCTGGAGATGTCTATTGATTAAACAGGCATTGGAAACACTTTCAAGTTGCCTGTTTTTTTGTGTATGTAGCAGAAGGCAATAGGCAATAGTAAAATCGATGCCATGAATGAGTTTGAGCTTTTAATCATGTCCTAATCGCCTTGTCTACAGCTATAGATTAGGACATCAAGCAATCATAAAACCTTTACAATAAAAGCCTTTCAAGTCTTTCACCTGCCACCTATCACCTGTCACCTGTCACCTATCACCTGTCACCTGCCACCTGTCACCTATCACCTGTCCCCTGCTATAAATGCTTAGTTTATTCACACAAATATAAAATTTCTATGAAAAACTGGTAAATTTATTGTATGTATTGAAAAATTATCTAGTTACTTGTCGTCAGTATTACTTAGGCTGTTCATATCACAAAATTAGTTTTCATCCGTGCATAACTAAAACATAATGTTCAGAACACATGAAAAGGCTGAGTATTTTACATAGTTTTCAATTTGTAGCGTTGAGTTTATTGAGTGCGGCAATTAGCTTGATACTAGCACCCAGTACCAAAGCTGCCACTTTAAAGACAATTGATCTGACAGCATTACCAGGATTCATTAATGTCAATAATATTAATGGCTTTGGTAGTGCTGTTTATCGGGCAAATCTTGCAGATATTGGCGATAACTACGATATTACTTCCATCATCATCACTGATATTGTAGGATTATCCGGTGGTTCTCCTGGTAAGTTCACTGGTTTTGATTTAGACGCTATCAAGCTTAGTGATCAACAGATTGACAAGGCGGAGGATATTCTAGGCTCCAACATAGTTTGGCTAGACGTATTTGATTTTACTCCAGCCAGCACTATTTTCACTGCTGGAACTCAACGTGATACGACTAATCCAGCTTTTGTAGGTGCATTATTTGGTACGAATGGGCAGGATATTGATAACAATGTTGCCACACTAGACAAATTTGATGCCGTTGCCATAGCTGATCAAAGAGCAAATGGATTTGTCAGTTTAGGCGATGACGGTAAAGTTGTCTTTCAACTCAAAAATCCTGTTTCAACAGCTATTCCACTATATCTTTACATTACAGAAGTCGGTGGTAATGGTGAGAAAGCCAAGGGTGAAATTATTGCTGTAGTTCAAAAAGTTAATATTCCAGAACCCACTAGCTTGGCGGCTCTATCTTTAATGGGAGTCTATTTAACAACAAGCATTAAGAAAAAAAAGAAACCTATATAAATTGTGTAATTTTTTTCACTTAGGGACTTCCAGATAAAAAATATTCAAAATGTAGGGTGCGTCAGTGCAAGAAAACCCAGATGTACTAAGAAATTATTCATACTGATGCACTAATCGTCAATTTGGAATAATTTATTTTTTGGTGTTCCCTGATCGGAAAACATAGGTATCATACCTATGTTTTTAGTCTCAAATTTGCAAAATTTTTAACAGTTTTAATTTATCCCCAATCACAATAGGGTTAGTTTAAATGTCTTCTTTCAATAGATGAGATAGAAAGTTGGAATTGAATTTGTTGTAAATAATGCAACAGACATAATTATCAGATACTGAAATGTATCATTACCAAAAATTGGGAATTGAAGTTAATTTTATTGCCAGTATTTTAGAGACATAATTATTAGATACTGTCAGATTTTATAGTTAGTAATTTGAAATTTTTATTTCTAATTTATGAGATGTATGTTGCATAGAACTTGTCAACAATTAAATTTGGTGAGAAAAAATAAATAGCATCCCATTTCAGCAGAAACATTTAAATCGCAAGTAAACTATTCAGGTAAGCATAACGCTTTAATAGCGCCTGATTGATACTTTTAGCTTGCCATTTGTTCTAGAGATTTTAATTACGTCTCTAATCTGCTTAATGCCTGAATCGGCTGTAACACCAGCAATGAAACTAGAACTAGCTCTTTCAATGAGGGAAGAAAATCAAACTAAACCTGATTAGATAACAATATTTTCTTCCTGATGTCTCTTTTCGGGTTTGCAGTTACCTGCGGAGAGTTTTTCTCCAGCAGCACTGCCTCACCATATCCTTTCTGCTAGAAAATATTTTTTACAAAATAAAAATCAGTAGCAACGTCCCCAGGATGTGGAGGCTACTCTTTGAGAATACCTAAAAGCGAACCTCAAAACAATCATTTTTCAATAGAGATACGAATAATAATCTATTTCTAGTTCGTGACATATTGAGGTATTAGGTATCGGTAATTAACATCATTAATCGATGATTCATTTTGAGCCAGACAAAGCTTCATAATAACTTTATCGCAGGCTCACATTTTGTAGTTTCACCAAGAAAATATTGTTTTATTTTTCTAAGTAAATATACTTTCTTGCCATTCACAAGTACATTTACTAATTGGAAAAATCAGATTGAAGATTCTGTAGATAAGATTTATCCAGTACATAGCTAAATGAAAAATCTATAGGACTCCTATTTGATTTCGGATTGCTATACCACAGTCAAACAATTAATCGATATTGACATTTATGACTAATCCAACCCTGACAACTAATAAATTGAATAAAGCTCCTATAGATTTACGCGCTCCTGAATTTTTTCAGGTACGGAAAGGAGCATGGCGATTAATCACACTAATTTTCATCGACTATACCCTTTTATTTCTTGCTTGGTTATTAGCTGTAAATTACGCTAATCAGGTAGATAATTATGGGTACTCAATTAATAATTATCTACCTATTTTCATAGCAATTGGCATTCAAATAGTAGCACTCGCACTTCAGGGTATATATAAAAGAGGACAAAAATTGCATGAGTATTTTAATATCATTAAAGCCCTGACAGTAGCTCATGGCTTAATAGCATTTATTGTTTTTTTATATGCACCAATTATAGAGCCAATTCGCCTGCAACTACTTTGGTCTTGGGTGATGAGTATTGCTTTCATCAGCACCAGCAAATTAGCAATCAACATGACTCTTGAATATTTGCGTAAACAAAAAATATTTGGTCATCATGCAGTTTTTGTGATTTGTGACTCTGATGAAAATGAGAAAGCTGTTAGCAGCATTAGACAAGAAAAATCTTACCTCATTCGTGGTATTGCTGATTCTAAAGCATTAGATAGAAATAATCGTGAAGTTACTTTAGCAAAACTCAAGGAACTAGACGTAACAGAAGTATTTCTTTCCTGGAATGCCATCAAGAATAGAATGTTTGTCTGCTGGCAATTTCAAGCATCAGGAATCACAGTACATATTTTACCAATGGAATTAAAGCCAATTGATAGAGATTTAGAATTTACTAAAGTAGGAGGAATGAATTGTTTAACTTTTTCTTGTCCACTCATTCTAGGTAAAGACTTTTTGATCAAACGCATTTTTGATATTGCTGCCACTACTATATTTTTGATTTTTTCATTTCCCATATATATAGCGATCGCTATAGCAATTAAACTTGATTCCCCCGGTCCCATCTTCTTCAAGCAGACTCGTGTAGGGTTACATGGCAAATCCTTTAAAGTATGGAAATTCCGTACCATGCGGGCTGATGCTGAAAAGCTCCAAAAAGAATTAGAAGCCTTCAATGAAACTAAAGATGGTATCCTCTTTAAAATCAAAGATGACCCTCGTGTGACTCGTGTAGGCAAATTTCTTCGTCGTTATAGCCTCGATGAATTACCACAACTTTTCAACGTATTACTAGGTGAAATGAGCCTGATTGGCCCTCGTCCTCTACCCATTAGAGACGTAGATAAATTTTCCGAACATCATTTTATTCGCCATGAAGTTTTACCTGGCATTACAGGTCTTTGGCAAGTTTCAGGACGCTCTAAAATTGTAGACTTTGAAAAAGTCATCACTTTGGATCTTAGCTACATTGAAAATTGGTCACTGCGATTAGATTTTGAAATCTTACTCAAAACAATTCAAGTAGTGTTAACCAAAGATGGTGCCTACTAATAGCATTTCATTTGAATGCCGATAGAAATATATATGACTCCCATTTGATTTTTGAAAAACTTCAGTAGGAGCAGGTTTAAAACTATCATCCACTATTAATCATGATATTGTTGAACCTGCCCCTACTCATACAGTTTTTTTCTCTTTCCTACTCCCCACCTACACAAGTAATTTGGCTACGCCACGTTACACGAACAAAAACCAAAGCGAACACTATAACTATTACCCATGAAATTAGTTTCTGTGATTATCCCGCTTTACAAGGCTGAAAAATATATTGCCACAACTTTACAATCTGTTCTCGAACAAACCTATTCCAACTTTGAACTGCTGATTATTGATGATGGTTCTCCTGATAAAAGTCTAGAAATTTGCCAACAATTTACCGACTCTAGAATTAAAATCATTCGTCAAGTTAATCGAGGCCCAGCAGCAGCTAGAAATACGGGACTTCGCCAAGCCCAAGGTCAATATATTGCTTTTCTCGATGCTGATGATATTTGGCACCCCACAAAGTTAGAAAAACACGTCAATCATTTGGAGAAATTTCCTAATGTGGGAGTTAGTTATAGTTATGTAGCTTTCATTAATGGCGAAGGAAAACCCCTAGGTCTTTATCAGCTACCTAAGACACAAAATATTACTCCTCCCCATATACTTTTGCGTGATCCAATTGGCAGTGGCTCCAATTTAGTTGCCCGTCGAGAAGTTTTTGAAGCCATTAAATTTCAAGACAATCTTGATGGTACTGTAGAAGACTTTTATTTCGATGAAGAACGGCATTTGCAAGAAGATACTGAATGTTGGTTACGGATTGCCCTCAAATCTGATCTGAAATTTGCAGGAATACCTGAAGTCTTGATGCAGTATCGGATGCACTCAGAAGGAGGTTCACATCAGTTTCTCAAGAAGGCTCAATCATGGGAAAGGCTGTTAGAAAAAATTAAAACTTATGCGCCAGACTTAATGATGCAATGGGAAAGAGCCGCAAAAGCCTATCAGCTAACAGCCATAGCCCGGAGAGCAATTAATCAGGGTGCAGGATCAATAGCAGTAGAACTCAACCATCGAGCCTTAGCCGCCTACTGGCGCATTCTCCTAGAAGAACCGCGCCGCACCCTATTAACCCTAGTTGCTGCCTACTTACTGTTTCTGCTACCACAACCTATATACAGACAATTGCAGACATGGGCTTTTGCGATCGCCTCAGCCATTCAAAAACACCACCTTGTAGCGGCTAAATCCACTGTTCCCCTTCTCGGAGGAGCCAATGAGAAAAGCTATAGTATGGGCTGAACAAGCCTTCACAATTGTTTCCTTATTACTTTATTCCGGGGGGCCACTAACGCTAATTCTAACGGGTGGTGCTAGTGAAGGCGAAGCACACGTAGGAGTTCCGACTGAGTTCCCCCAAATTCAGATCCTATTTTTATTAAATTATTTGGCGATCGCTTTCCTCCTAGTGGCGCGTTGGAAAAAGGCAATTTATGTCTTGAGTAAAGACCGATTTATTTGGACATTAGTAGGGATTGCCGTAGTTTCTATGCTGTGGTCTTTTAATCCGACAGTCACCCAAAACCGCAGCATTGCCTTGGTAGGAACAAGTTTATTTGGATTTTATCTAGCTTCTCGATACAGCATTAAAGAGCAGCTGAAGTTACTCATGTGGACTTTGAGTATCGTACTTCTGTTGAGCCTGTTATTTGCCATAGCTTTACCCAAGTACGGCATCATGGGTGGTATTCATGCAGGTGCTTGGCGGGGAATTTATGTCCACAAAAATGTTTTCGGCAAAATTATGGTACTTAGTACCTTAATCTTTTGGTTCCAGGTTACAGATAGTAAACAAAAGAGTTGGTTTTTATGGCTTTGTTTAGGCTTATCAGTTTGCTTCTCACTCCTAGCTAAATCAACAGGATCTCTCATCAACTTAGTCACCTTGTTCACACTCATCCCCATATACCAAATCTTCCGGTGGCGTTATCACGTAATGATTCCAGCTGTAATTGCTATTCTCATCGTTAGTAGTAGTTTATCCCTGTGGATAACTTCTAATGCCGCCACTCTACTAGGACTGTTAGGAAAAGATCCCACCCTGACTGGGCGTACAGATATGTGGCCTTATATGGTGGATATGATTGAAAAACAGCCTTGGTTGGGTTATGGATACAGTGGATTCTGGCAAGGTTGGGATAGTCCGTCCGCCTATGTTTGGCGTGCAGCAATGTGGATGCCTCCCAATGCCCATAATGGTCTTTTGGATCTCTGGCTCGATTTAGGTTTATTAGGAGTCTGCGTATTTCTGCTCGGATTTGGCACAATCATTCTCAAAAGTCTAGCTTGGTTACGTATAACCAAATCCTCAGAGGGTTTATGGCCATTGTTGTTCCTCACATATATGTTCTTAGCCAATCTCAGCGAAAGTTCACTGATGATCCGTAACGATATTTTTTGGGTGCTATACGTGGCAGTAGCATTTTCATCACTATTACTGCCTAAAACCACAGCAACAGTAAGGGACTTCCAGATCAAACAATATCCAAAATGTAGGGTGCATCAGTGCGAGAAAACCTAGCTGTACCAAGAAATTATTCATACTGACGCACCCTACTAATCGTCATAATCAGCAATTATTTTTCACCAACAATGCAATTAACCTTTGTCAAGTCTCAATTAGCTCGTCTAATGCAGAGATCCATCGTGCAGGCTACCTTTTGGCTGCTAATTGCTAGATTACTGCGTTTAGTGATGCAAGCCGCCTATTTTGTGATTGTTGCCCGTACACTTGGTTCTGAACAGTATGGCGCTTTTATCAGCGTGACTGCATTAGTAGCAATTTTCTCTCCCTTTGTCAGTTGGGGTGGTGGCGATATTCTCATTAAACACGTATCCAGACATAGATGTTTATTTAACGAATGTTGGGGCAATGCCCTCTTACTAATTTTAGGTTCTGGCTTAATATCCCTAGTGTTAGTGCTATTAGCCGCATTAATAATTTTACCCCCCACTGTTTCACCAATATTAGTCTTATTAATTGCTTTATCTGATTTAATCTTTTTAAGAATTTTGGACACCACAGCCAAGGCTTTTATCGCCGTAGATATGCCCAAAATTTCGGCTCAAATTAACATCATTGCCGCCTTAAAAAGCTTAATTGCAGCCCTCTGTTTAATTAGCTGGTTTGATAAACCAGGCATACTCATCTGGGCTAGTTTATATTGTTTCAGTACAATGGTTGCTGCCTTAATCGGATTTCTCTTAGTACATCTAATTATTGGCGCTCCCAAAATCTCACTACCTCGACTCAAATCAGAGTTAAAAGATGGTTTTTTATTTTCTATTAGCTTATCTGCTCATACAATTTACAACGACATCGATAAAACCATGCTAGCCCGTCTCTCATCTTTAGAGGCTACAGGTATATATGCAGCCTCCTACCGCTTAATCGATGTCACATTTGTACCGATCGCAGCTCTAGCAACCGCCGCTTATGTCAAGTTTTTTAAGCAAGGATTAGTCGGACTTAGAGGTACTCTCCAGCTAGCCAAAAGTCTCTCTCAGACTGTATGTATTTACGGCATTACCGCTAGTATTGGTTTATTAATTCTCGCACCGATTGTACCGTATATTTTAGGTGACGAATATGTCAATGTAGTAGAAAATTTACGCTGGCTCTCACCGATCATCTTGCTTAGGTCGATACAGTATTTGGGAGCAGATGCACTCACCGGAGCGGGTTTTCAGCAAATACGGAGTATTATCCAAATCGGTGTCGCCCTATTCAATGTCTTGATCAATTTTTGGTTGATTCCCCAACATTCATGGAGAGGAGCAGCATGGTCGAGTTTAATGTCTGATACCTTACTGATGTTAAGTATATGGTTATTTATTTTATTTATTTGTGGTTATCTAAATACAAGCAATAAAAAATGTTTAGATAATCTTCATAAATAAAATTGCTTGACCATTGACAATCAGAACCAATACATCATAAATACTATTGCAAGCAATTAAATAATGTTGCTGAAGTATGGGACAAATTTTGATGTCTTAGAATTTCAAATTACTTGTACTCTGTGCATTAGCGTAGCCCAATAAATCATCTCGCAATTATGCAACAAAAAATAATTTAGTGAATGTAAATCTAGCCGCAATTTTATTGTTTATTAAGAACAACACAGATTTTGATTATTTATGTTTAACAAAAATATGCTGAATAAAACCCCTGTAATCGCCATTGGTTTAGATGCTGCTGATGCCTTATTGATAGAAAAATGGATAAATGAAGGACATCTGCCAAACTTTCGCAAACTCCAACAAGAAGGCGGATATGGTCGTTTGCATAACACGGTTAATTATTGTGGAAGGCCAGAGCCAGTAGCATCAACTGAAATATTATGGCCGGCATTTATCAGTGGGTGTCGAGCAGATAAAACCGGATATTGGGATATTATCAAATATTACCCCGATCGCTATGATATTTCCTGTGACCTAGCTGATAGCGGCAGTAGCTATCACGATTATCCACCCTTCTATGCTTTGGGAGAACAATACAAGATAGCAGTGTTCGATCAACCCTATGCCCATTTGTGCGATCGCGTCAATGGCGTGCAAATTTTAGGCTGGGGAGGAACCTTTCCATACACAGAAAGTGCTTCCCATCCGCCGCAACTGTTCTCACAAATCACTGAAAAATATGGTAACAACCCTATTCTGTTCAACGATACAGGTATGTGGTGGGATAAAAAGTACATCAACTGGGAGAAACAAGCCCTCCAACAAAGTATTGCCAATCGTACTGCCATCTGTAGAGATTTATTGCGTCGGGAATCCTGGGATCTATTTTTGACCAATTTTAATGAACCCCACACAGTTGGGCATGATCTATACGCTTTTAGCGATCCAGAACACCCGCTATATCATCATGTGCCTAGGGAGAAAAACGATGTTGACCCTGTGTTGGAGACTTATAAACAGATAGATAGAGCTATTGGCGAAATTCTATCTGAAGTTGCTGATCATGCTTATATCTTATGTTTCTCACCTCATGGGATGGGACTCAACTACAGCGATTTGTTAAGTCAGACATTCTTACCAGAAGTGCTTTATCGATATAGCTTTCCTGGAAAAGTAGCAATCGCCGGAAAACTAGGATGTACACCTCCACCCGTCATTACCAAACCCGTGAGAAACTCCTGGCCGGGGAATGTTTGGGTAAATTTGCATGAACCTAATCCGGTGAAAAAGTTAATCAAAACCTGGACACATAAAAATTTCCTCAAATCCAATCAGCATGGTTTACGCTCTCCATACTCACAAGAAGCCTTAGAAAAGCCTATGGGCTGGATGCCAAGTATGTGGTTTCAACCCCTGTGGCCGCAAATGAAAGCTTTTGCTCTACCTGCCTTTGCCGATGGACACATCCGCATCAACCTGAAAGGAAGAGAACGAGACGGAATAGTGACGAGTTCTGAATACGAAACAATTTGCGATGAATTGACACAAATTCTCTATCGTTTGCAAGATGCTCGCACAGGTAAGCCTATCGTCAAAAAAGTTGTTCGCACACGTCGATATGCTACCGAAGATGATCCTAGACTGCCAAATTCAGATTTAATCGTTGTGTGGCAAGAGCAAATGACCGATGTCATAGACAGCCCCGACTTTGGTCGGATTGGCCCTGTGATTTACTACCGATCTGGTTCCCACTGGGAGAGAGGATTTCTGATGATGAAAGGCCCTGGTATTACTCCTGGCTCACACTTGCCACAAGGTGACATCGTAGACTTACCCGCAACCATTTTGAAATTGATGGGTTTACCTATACCGGAATACTTTGATGGCAAGCCTTTAGTTAATAATTTAGCTTTGCACAGGATTAATACTTAACAAGGTTTCTTAGTTAGGTGCAGCAACAAGCCCCTACTTCCAAATATGGGGATTGTAATTTTTAATTTTGAATTATCCAAAGGGGTTGACGAGTTAATCCAATGACTTTAACTGTCAGCATTATTATCAATAACTATAACTATGGTCGATATCTATCACAGGCCATTGATAGCGCCCTGAATCAGACTTACCCCAATACTGAAGTGATTGTAGTAGATGACGGTTCCACGGACGACTCCCAGCAAGTTATCGCTAGCTACGGCGATCGCATTTCGCCCTTACTCAAACAAAATGGTGGGCAAGCATCAGCACTCAACGCAGGTTTTATTATTAGCCGAGGAGAAATTGTTATCTTCTTGGATGCAGATGATTACTTATTACCCAATACCGTTGAGCAGGTGGTTGCTGTTTGGCAGCCTAATGTAGCCAAAGTACAATATCGTCTGAAAATGGTTGATGGGGTGGGGAAATTTTTATGTCTTCATCCACCTGCTGAATTACCCTTTGATTCGGAAGAAGTTTTGCCAATTTTGCTAGAAAGTGGGCAATACAACACTACAATTACCAGTGGTAATGCCTTTAGTCGCTCGACTTTAACTCAAGTTCTGCCGATTCCAGAAGCTGAATTTCGCATCTGTGCTGATGGTTATCTAGTAACCCTAGCCCCGTTTTATGGACAAGTAGTCTCCATAGATCAACCTTTAGGTATTAATCGCATACATGGCAGTAATTTTTGGGCTATCTCTGGCGAAGCAATCCCAGTAGAGAGACTACGTAAGTCAATTCAGCACGACTTACAGAAGTATCAATTTTTAACAACGAAAGCTACTGAACAAGGATATAAAATTACCCACCAGTTGGGTTCGCGTGATTATATCCATTTAAAAGAACGACTGGCTTCTTTACGCCTAGACTGGCAAAATCATCCATGTCCTGATGATGTTCCCTTAGATTTGGCTACAAAAGGATACTGGGCAATTTGGAAATATACAAAGTTCCCCTGGAAAAAAAAGCTAATTTTCAGTGCCTGGTTTATTTGGGTAGGAGTAATGCCTAAACCTCTAGCACAACCTGCGATCGCGTGGCTACTCAATTCTCGCACTCGCCCCAAAACTATAGATTGGCTACTAAAAAAATCCGCTATATCGCTTCCTAATCCATAGATAGAACAAGCTAACATTGGCATCTGAGGTCAAAATATGTTGATTGCTATATGTGTTGCCACTTATAAACGACCCGAAGGCTTAAAACGCTTAATGGTAGGTCTTAATCAACTTACCTTTATGGAAATAGAAACGCCCAATATAGAGGTGATTATTGTTGATAATGATGCTAGTAAATCTGCTCAAGCCTTTTGTGAACAACTCCAGCCGTATTTTAAATGGCAGCTAAAGTATTGTACTGAACCACAACAAGGTATTTCTTATGCTCGCAACAAAGCTATAGCATCTGTATCTGATCATGCAGACTTCTTGGCATTCATTGATGATGATGAAGTGCCTGAATCTAACTGGTTAGAAAAGCTTTTATCTGTACAGCAAACATATGATGCAGATGTGGTAGCTGGGCCTGTGTTGCCTTACTTTCCAGATCAAGAGGTTCCTAATTGGGTGGTCCAAGGTAGATTTTTTGAGCCGCAACGTTACCCCACAGGCTATCTGTTGAAAGTTGCTTTTGCTGGGAACGTCCTCATTCGTTTCCAGGTATTGCAGGCAATGAATAAAATGTTCGACGAACGCTTTGCCTTAACAGGTGGTGAAGATACTCACTTTTTTATGGGTATTTACCGTGCAGGCTACAAAATGGTATGGGCAGATGAGGCAGTCGCCTATGAATGGGTTCCCAAAAGTCGTACAAATGTCCAGTGGATTCTCAAGCGGGGTTATCGCTGTTACATTTCTCAGGGTGTGTGTGAAAAAGAGTTTTATCCCTTAATCCAAGTTTTACCTAAACGGATAATTACAGGAATGGGAAGAATTATTTTAGGAATATTTAGCTTTCTGCCATCTCTGCTGTTGAGTAGACATCTATTTATCCAAGCCTTACTACAAATTTGCAAAGGTGTCGGAATGTTATCAGGTCTAGCCGGGAGGCGTTACGAAGAGTACAAAAACATTCACAGTGTTTAAAGTTTTGAGCGTCCCACTACAGGGAAGTCAATAATATTTAACCTCTTCGCTATGAATAAAAAAGATCCTTTTACCTCCCTTATACCCCTTAAACCAGACATTTCTACACCCGTTTTTCTGGAGAGAGTTAACATTTGTGGTGTCAAAATTGACCCATACAGTTTTGATGAAGTTGTCGAACGCATTGTAGACCATGCACTTGCAAGTAAAAAGCCAGAATATGTAGTAACTCCCAACGCCATGCACATTCTGACCTTAACCAAGGATGCTGATTTTCGTGAAATTTATCGTCGGGCTTTTTTCGTCGTCCCAGATGGGGTGTCACTTCTGTGGGCTGCTAAATTTTTAAACACTCCTCTTAATGGTCGAGTCAATGGTACAGACCTATTTGAAAAGCTTTGTGCTGTGGCTTCAGAAACAGGACTTAAGGTGTTTTTGTTAGGAGGTCGTCCAGGAGCAGCAGAGAAGGCCAAGAAAATTCTCAAATCTAGATATCCATCTTTAAAGATTGTAGGGACACATTGTCCCCCCTATAATTTTGAGTCTCAAATAGCGGAATTAGAAGTAATTAACTCCAAAATCAAAGCTGCTCATCCTGATCTTTTGTTTGTAGGCTTGGGTGCGCCTAAACAAGAAAAGTGGATAGCTGCTCATTATCAACAGCTAGGAGTGCCTATTTCTGTGGGGATTGGAGTCAGCTTTGAGTTGGTTGCCCACATGGTGAAAAGAGCGCCTATCTGGATGCAGAAAATGGGATTGGAGTGGTTATTTCGGCTAATTGTGGAGCCTAAACGTTTGTGGAAACGTTATATCCTCGGTAATCCTCTGTTTATCTGGCTGGTGTTAAAACAACGCTTAGGTTTGTTCAGCTTGCAGTGAAAATGTGGTGTTCTCAATGTACAAACGTTTAATGTCGAGAAGACGTACTTTGTGGTTGGGTTTGGGAACTTTAGCCAGCATAGGTGCTTTGTTTAAAAATCAAGTCATGTCCTGGAATAACCAGACGCAAGCGATTGAGACTGCCAACAGAGACTTTAAGGTTGTTGGGGGAGCTTCTCTAAAGCAGCGAGCTGCTGCTAAGGGGTTAATTTATGGAGTCGCGATTCGCTACCACAACCTCTTCTCTAACCAAAAACTTGCGGCTGTGATTGCTCAAGAGTGTGGCATGATAGTTCCAGAATGGGAACTCAAGTGGCACGTTGGTAATAAGCCCCTCCGCCCTACGCCAGATACCTTTGATTTTAGTGCGGCGGATCGGATGGTCAAATTCAGCCGTACTCACAAGATGCAGGTGCGAGGACACACCTTAGTCTGGCATGAGTCTTTACCACCCTGGTTTGGAGAAACTGTCAATCGCCAAAATGCCGAGCAGTTTTTGACTAAGCATATTCAAACTGTTGTCAGGCATTATGCAGGACAGATGCACTCTTGGGATGTGGTCAATGAAGCCATTGAAATTGATGATGGTAAGCCTCGTGGTTTGCGAAACACGCCTTGGTGGCAGCTTTTAGGGGAAAACTATATTGATTTAGCATTTCGTGTGGCTGCTGAGGCTGACCCCAAAGCGTTATTAGTCTACAACGACTATGGACTTGATTATGATACCCCTGAAGATGAAGCAAAAAGAACTGCTGTACTGAAGCTATTAGAACGGTTAAAGTCTCAGGGGACACCAATTCATGCTTTGGGAACTCAAGCGCATTTATCAGGCGGTGACAATCGTTTTCATCCCCGCAAACTCCGTAAATTTCTCAGTGATGTAGCTGATATGGGTTTGAAAATTCTCATTACGGAGATGGATGTCAAAGATAGAACATTACCAGTGAATATTCAGGAGCGCGATCGCATCATTGCCGCAGCCTATGAAGATTTTCTCTCCACCGTCCTCGATGAACCAGCTGTCATTGCTGTACTCACTTGGGGGTTGAGCGATCGCTATACATGGCTGTCAGAATTTCGTCCTAGGCCAGATAGATTACCAGTACGTCCTCTACCATTTGACGCAGATATGAACCGCAAGTTGGCATGGAATGCCATTGCCCGTGCTTTTGATCAAGCGCCTAAGCGTTAGTAATTTTTCAACTTTGAGAAAAATAAATTATGAAAGCTAAAACATTAGAAGTTGATTCAACTATTAAATCTAGAGAGGCAATTGACCTAGATTTCCACCGCTATCTATTGATGCTAAAAAGGCGATGGATACTAACTGTAGGCATATTTTTCGCCACAGCAGGCTTTGGAGTTTTTGCAACCACCTTGATGAAGCCATCATACGAAGCAGCCGGAAAACTCTTATTCCGCATTCCTGCTTTTAACATCGTTGGTTCTAATCTCTTACCTAATAGCTCGGAAGGAGAATTTAGAGGTTTGAGAGCTCTTGTATCAACACAAAATCCGATTAGTACCGAAGTAGAAGTGATCACTTCCTATCCTTTGTTGCAACGGACAATAGACGCACTCAAACTCAAAAACAACCAAGGTAAACCTTTAACGGTTAAGGCATTAGCAAAAAACTTGGATCTGAAAATTGTTGGCGGCACAGATGTATTGCAGATTACTTATAAAAGTCGTAATCCTGAAGAAGCCGCAGCCGTAGTTAATAGTGTTATGAATGTTTATTTAGAAAATGACATTCTGACAAATCGCACTGAGGTAGAAGCAACGCGGCGATTTATGGCTAGGCAGTTGCCTCAAACTCAAGCAGCTGTAAGCACCGCCGAAGTGGCGCTACGCAAATTTAAGCAGCAAAATAACATTGTAGACCTCACAGAAGAGGCAAGGTCAGCTGTCACCATTATTGGGGGATTAGACACAGAGATTAACACCGTCAAAGCGTCACTCAACGAGATCACAGCGCAAAGCAATGAACTCCGCAAAAAAGTAGGTTTGGATTCCCCGCAAGCGATCGCCATGAGTACCCTGAGCCAATCGCCTGCTGTACAGGGAGCTTTGACACAATACCAAGATATAGAGCGACAGTTAGCAACGGAGCGTAGTCGGTTCTCAGAAGCCCATCCGACAATTGTTAACCTAGAAGCGAGAAAAAGCAACTTAAAAACCCTGCTACAACAGCAAATTAACCAAACACTGGGCAAGCGCACCACAGTTTCCCCAAAACTATTGCAAATTGGCGAACTTCAACAAGGACTAATTACAGATTTTCTGCGATCGGAAGTGCAGCGTTTGGGATTAGCACAAAGACTAACTTCTCTATCTAATTCTCGTGCTACCTATGAACAGCGTATGCAAAAGATGCCTCAATTAGAACAAACTCTGCGTGAGTTACAAAGGACACTAGAAGTCGCTCAATCTACATATCAAAATCTACTCCGAAAAACTCAAGAACTACAGGTAGCGGAACATAAAAATACAGCCAACGCTCGCATTATTTCTCAGGCTTTAGTTCCAGAAGAACCAGTCTTAAAGAAAAAAATTATTGTAGTTGTACTCAGTGTCATGTTTGGTGCTTTTCTATCAACTACAACTGTTCTACTTCTAGAAATGAGAGATCGGTCTCTTAAAACTCTCCAGGAGATTAGACAAGTATTTGAATATACCTTGTTGGGAATCATCCCCACCTCTCCGGTATCTCACAAAACTATGAGTTTCTATCTCCAAGATACAGAATCAATAACTCCGTCCATTGCTGTTAGAGATAGGCCTTACTCTTTAACAAGTGAAATGTATCGAATGCTGCAAGCAAATCTGAAATTCCTAAGTTCAGATAAAGAATTAAAAACTATAGTCGTAACTAGCTCGGTTCCCAAAGAAGGTAAATCCTCAGTTTCGGCTAATTTGGCCTTAGCAATCTCGCAAATGGGACGTAAAGTGTTACTAATTGATGCAGATATGCGAGTGCCTTCTCAGCACAAAATTTGGGAACTCAGTCATACATCTGGGTTGAGTGATGTATTGGTGGGTCAGTCTCAATTCAACGAAACCGTATCTCAAGTAACGCATTATCTTGATGTACTAACTGCTGGAGTTAGACCACCCAATCCGCTAGCTTTACTTGACTCGAAGCGGATGGCATTACTTATTCAGGATTTTTCTGATCAATATGATGTTGTCATTATTGATTCTCCCCCTTTACTCCTAGCAGCTGATGCACTGACTTTAAGTCAAATGTCTGATGGCATTTTGCTAGTAGCTCGTCCTGGGGTTATTGATAACAGCAGTGCTGATACTGTGCAAGAAATGTTAGAACGATGCGGTCACAATGTTTTAGGTTTAGTCGTGAATGGGCTAATTGAGCAAAATGAATTTGGCAGCTATTTTTATCATGCCCAAGAGTATTTTAGTTCAGAGAATTTACCAAAAGAAGCTAGTGCGGATTTACAAATTCGTTAACTCAATAACTAATGTAATTTTCATTCATTAGTCATTAGCTTTGCTCTCATATCTTCCTACCCCCAATTGGACAGAGTAGACGGACATGATGTTAGGTAACTTAATCAAGTTGAGGTAATAAGCTATGGTCATCGTCAAAAAGAAATTGATGTTTTCAATTGGTGAAGTCTGGTTTGATGAAGAACCAGATAAACTTTCTCATATAGATGTACTGTATTATTGGCATCGGTCACAGCCAATTCAAGATACTCAGGTTCAAGAAGTTTACACAAGACTAATAGACCTCACCAAAAACCATGATGAATTGTGGGGAAGTCTCAGTAGTAATGATAGATATAAGATTAGGCGAGCAGAACAGAAAGATGGCATTATTTATGAATCGTGGGAAGATATAAACACCGACACACTCAATGAGTTTGCTGATTTTTATGATACATTTGCCTTGCAAAAAGGCTTAACAAAACTTAATAGACTACAACTAAATAATCTTGCAGATGTTGGTTTGGTTGATCTATCTCGCATCAAATTAGAAGATGGTACTTCTCTAGTCTGGCACGCTCACTATCGTAACAAAAACCGCAGTTTTCTTTTGCATTCTGCATCAATTAAAAACAAAAATGATAGCTCTTTTCAATCACTATTAGGTAGAGCCAATCGCTACCATCATTGGCAGGATATTTTAAGATTTAAAAAGCAAGGAATACCTGTTTACGATTTTGGAGGATGGTATATAGGAAATACAGATGAAGAGAAACTCAGAATTAATGAGTTTAAACAGAAATTTGGTGGAGAAGTCGTCAATAATTTCAACTGTAGCAGAGGGATTACTATGAAGGGAAAGCTATATTTAGCGTTGCAAAACATTTATAGAAATATCAAATCTCCAGCCTAATAGGCAGTACATAGGGAATAGGGAATAGGGAAACAAGCTATATCTTCCCCTACACCTCTCTTCCCTCCTGACTTGAAAGAGCAGGGGGAGCAGGGATAGCAGGGGAGGCAGGGGGAGAAAGACATCTTTCATGTTTGACTGTGAAACTTGCTTCATGGGGACTGCCTTGTTTCTTGAAAGTAAAAGTCCTTCTGTATGTTCTCTTCTCTGTGCATCTGTGTGAGAGAAAAAATCCAAACCAATAATTACAGGATATGAAAAATAAAAAAAATGTCAGTAAGTTCCGATATTTTTTAGGTACTCAACTTCGCTTACTAAATACTAATATCCTATATTATTGGATTTTGTATTTTAGAAGTCAGCCCTTAGCAGTGAGTCATAAATCCGCAATTGTTTTTGCACCCCATCAAGATGATGAAACTTTAGGCTGTGGCGGTTTAATTGCCCTCAAACGGTCACTAGGAATACCTGTAGAGGTGGTATTTATGACTGATGGCAGATATGGTATTTCTCATGGGTTTACATCGGAAAAAATCACAGATATTCGCCAGGAAGAAGCTGTAAATGCCCTAAACATCCTAGGAATTACAGATCTGCACATTCACTTTCTTAACCAAATAGATGGCTCTTTGCAAAATCTGCCGCATCATCAACGCCAACAGATAATTGATCAGTTAGTTCAACTGCTACATTCATTTAAACCAGAGGAGGTTTACGTACCCCACAGAAAAGATGTTCATAATGATCATGAAGCTACTTACAGTTTAGTGAAGGAAGCGATCGCAGTATCAGGACTCCATGTCGATCTATTACAGTATCCAGTTTGGTTTTTTTGGCAAAATCCACTGTCTCTAAAGATAAAATTGGCAGATATCACCAATGCTTACCGATTAGCAATTGGTTCTGTTAAGGAGAGAAAAAAACAGGCGATTGTCAGCTATAACTCACAACTTCCTATATTACCTAGCCCATTTCTCAAGCGGTTCTTTTTACCATATGAGATTTTTTTCAAGTAGTTAGGACTTAAACAGGTGTCACACTCAAACTATGTTGTAGGGTGCGTCAGGTTTAAGTTTCTCGTTATTCTCAAAAAATTTTGGGCATCTGACGCACCTTACGAATGTGTCGGTCGCGTAAGTCCTAGTAGTAATGAACCTGAACGCTATAACTATGTATAGTTGAATCACTATACTTAGTTTGATTGTAAGGATGATATGTCAGGTTCAGCACACAATTCTGCTCCTCTGCTAGAAGTCCAAAACGTCCACGCCGGATACATTAAAGATGTCGATATCCTCCAAGGCGTGAATTTTCGAGTCGCAGCAGGGGAATTAGTGACAGTGATTGGCCCCAACGGTGCAGGTAAATCAACCTTGGCGAAAACTATTTTTGGCTTGTTGACTCCCCATACAGGCACAATTACCTTCAAGGGTGAGAATATTGCAGGTTTAAAGTCCAATCAAATTGTCCGCAGGGGAATGTGCTATGTACCACAAATTGCGAATGTCTTTCCATCGTTGAGTGTGGAAGAAAATTTAGAAATGGGGGCTTTTATCCGTAATGATAGCGTCAAACCCCTCAAAGATAAAATATTTGCCATGTTTCCTAGATTAAGCGATCGCCGTCGTCAACGTGCTGGGACTCTCTCTGGCGGAGAACGTCAGATGTTAGCGATGGGTAAAGCTTTGATGTTAGAACCCAGTTTATTGTTATTAGATGAACCCTCAGCGGCCTTATCCCCAATTTTGGTAACACAAGTATTTGACCAGATTAAACAAGTGAATCAAGGGGGTACAGCAATTGTACTGGTAGAACAGAATGCCCGAAAAGCCTTGGAAATGGCTGATCGTGGTTATGTTTTAGAATCTGGACGCGATGCCATATCCGGCCCTGGACAAGAATTGTTAACTAATCCCAAGGTGGGTGAACTGTACCTGGGTGCGGGGAAAGATCATTAGGAAGCAGGGGTGTAGGGGAAGACTATTCTAGGCTGTTGACTTTGATGAGATTTACTCATTTTTTTATTCATACAGTTTTGGTGTCATCAAATGAGTAATGAGTAATGAGTAATGAGTAAATACCTATTACTTATTACTCATTACTTAAAGAAGGAAAGGATTAAACATGAATTTTTAACCTCTGAAAAGGTACAAAGTCAACACCCTAGGACTATTCCCCATTCCCCATTCCCCATTCCCTATTCCCTAATTCTTAAATCACCCTTAAACCGTGTACAAAGGTACTCTTGTACCCTCTAAAACTCTGATATCTTGCTGTCAACGACAAAATAGTTTGTTGACAGGTAGGTTAATGGCTCGCATCAATGGATTTATCGGTCGTCGTAATTTCTTGTGGTTAGCAGGTGGAGGAAGCTTGGCTGTGGTAACTACTACTGTTGGTGGTAGCCTAATTGCAGGCAAACAAGAAACTACAATTGCTGATGTTAATCCTCCTAACTCTAATTCAGTTAATCCTCAACAAGCTTTAAAACGCTTACTCGATGGTAATGAAAGATTTAGCCAACTTCGGCCAAAATATCCTAACCAATCACGCACACGCCTGCAATCAGTTGCTAAGGGGCAGTATCCTTTTGCAACTATATTAGGCTGTGCAGATTCTAGAGTACCTGCGGAAATTATTTTTGATCAAGGACTTGGGGATTTATTCGTTGTCCGAGTCGCTGGGAATGTTGCTAGTGATATGGCGATCGGTAGCCTAGAATATGCTACATCGGTGCTGGGTTCGCAGTTAATTGTAGTTTTAGGTCATAGACAATGCGGTGCAGTAGCGGCAGCAATCCAAAATAAACCTCTTCCTGGTAGGATTAGCTATGTTGTGGAAGAGATAAAACCAGCCCTAGCAAACGTAAAATCCACATCGAAGAATATTAATGAAGCAGGAGTGATTGACAATATTCAATATCAAGCAGAAAAACTACTAAAAAAGTCCACTATCTTAGCAAAATTAGTGCGTCAGGGTAAGCTCAAAATCGTTGGCGCTGTTTATGATATTGATACAGGGAAAGTCTCAATTATTACCTAATTCATTGGTAATAATTGCACAATTGCAGTAAGTTAAATTCAATTACTTTGATTGGACAATTTGGGCAGATAAAACCCCACCAATGTCATAGAAATTTGGAAAATCAGCTTGCCATTCATCGATTACCAAATTTTTATGCTATAAAGAAAATCGGCGTGCATATTTTCAAGGGTGACTAGCGCAACGGTAGCGCATCGGACTCTTAATCCGCTGGTTCTGGGTTCGAATCCCAGGTCACCCATTTTAATTTGAGAGTGCTGAGTAGTAAGTGATGATTGGTCTTGGGTAATGCCAAATTAGGGTATGAGTAGAGGCTATTGGTAAAATGACGTATAGTTTTAGAGAAAACTTTACATAAATAGTAAATTATTGATATTAAAATCTTAAAGCTGTAAAAGCCTGCTAACTCAGCATCTATCACCCAAGAGTGCCAAACCCAGCAGATCATGACTGAAATGCTCCAAATCGGCGATCGCACAATCCAAGCTAGTGAAATCCTTCCCTTACTGGCAAATTATCAACTGCTCCCGCAATTGATACGTGAACTAATTATTGATGAAGCCATAGCCCCCATAGAGTGCAATCCTGAAGAAGTCGCCCATGCTAAACAGCGTTTTTACGCCGAACGACAGTTGACACAAGCAGCTGATATTCAAGCATGGATGGCGCAGCAAGGTCTGAGTGCTGATCAATTAGATAAGATGATGACTCGGAAATTAAAACTAGAAAAATTTAAGCAAGTCACTTGGGGTAACAAACTAGAATCTTATTTTTTTCAGTTGAAGGGAAAATTAGATAAAGTAATTTATTCTCTACTGCGAACTCAAGATGCAGGGCTAGCTCAAGAACTCTACTTTCGCATTCAAGCCAAAGAACAGTCTTTTGCAGACGTAGCGCAGAAATATTCCCAAGGGCCAGAAGCTCAAACAGGTGGGTTAGTGGGGCCTGTGGAACTAAATACACTTCATCCGGCGATGGTACAACTACTTACCAGTTGTCAACCAGGCCAAATTTCACCCCCAGCTCGGATTGCTGAGTGGTTGGTAATTGTCCGAGTGGAGAAATTCATCCCCGCACAACTAGATGAACCCATGAAAGCCAGACTCTTGAATGAGCTATTTGAAGGTTGGTTACAAGAACAGCAAAAGCAAGCTCAAGTGATTTGATGAGGCAGGGCAGGCAGAAAAGGGAAAAGTCCTCCCCCATGCCCCATGTGTCTATTGCCCATAGCCTATTGCCTATTGCCTATCGCCTATTGCCTATTGCCTATTTGCTTATTGCCTATTTGCTTATTGACTAAACTGTTGAGCATAAAACTTGGCATAACGGCGTTCTAGGGCTAACAATTCTTCATGAGTGCCTGATTCTACGATTTGTCCCCGTTCTAAAACTAAAATGCGATCGCATCTTCTGACTGTACTTAAACGGTGGGCAATAATAAATACTGTCCGTTGCTGCATCAGTCTTTCTAATGCTTCCTGTACCAAGGCTTCTGATTCGGAATCTAAGGCTGATGTGGCTTCATCTAAAATCAAAATTTGCGGGTTCAGCAACACAGCACGGGCGATCGCTATTCTTTGTCTTTGTCCACCAGATAAATTTACCCCCCTCTCACCTACCCAAGTCTGATAACCTTCTGGTAGCTGGCTAATAAATTGATGGGCGTTAGCAATTTTGGCGGCTGCTGTAACGGCTTCTAAATCATAAGTGTCTTGTCCAAAGGCAATATTTTGAGCTACAGTCCCAGAAAACATGATGGTTTCTTGGGGAACGATACCAATTTGTCGCCGCAAACTCTCTAGGGTGACGTGGCGAATATCTACACCATCAATTAATATTTGCCCAGTTGCGGGATCATAAAAGCGGGGGAGAAGATTGACAAAGGTGGTTTTACCAGCACCAGATGCACCGACAAGAGCGATCGCTTCCCCTGGCATCACTAACAAACTAATATCTTTTAAAACTGGTTCCCCTGGTTTGTAAGCGAATGTTATATGACGATATTCGACTTTACCCTGCACTGGTGGTAAATTCGTGGCATTAGCTGGTTCTAGCACCGTTGGTTGGATTGCTATCAACTCAAAAATCCGGTCAACGGAAGCTTCCCCTTGCTTAAATTCGTTGTAGTTGTTCGTAACATGACCGATGGGATCAATTAATAAGCCGGCTGCGGCTAAGTAACTGAAAAACTCCCCTACGGTTAAGTTTTGTTGCTGAATTTGCCATGCACCCACCAAAATTAAAGATAAAGCACTCAAAGCTTCCAAAAATCCGATGATGGGAATTTGTACTGCTTTCAGGCGTTCGGCTGAATATTTAGCTTGAAAACTGCGTTCTGCTTCATGGCTAAATCTAGCGATTTCATAATTTTCCGCCGCAAATGCCCTCACTAGGCGAATACCACTGAAAACCTCAGTCAGAATCGCTGATAAATCAGATACGCGATTTTGACTTTTGAGGGAATATTTACGTAAGCGTTCCCCAAACCAACCAATTAAAATACCCATCAACGGGGCAACAATCACCGTGGCTAGGGTGAGTTGCCAGTTCAGGTAAATCATATAAATGGGGATGGCTATCAACTGCAAAACGCAGGGTAGAAAGTCATGAAATAGTTTATTAATTACTTCCCCAATGCGGTCAATATCTTCGGTGAGGCGGTAAGATAAATCACCAGCCTTGGCGGTTTCAAAATAACTTAAATCTAGCTTTTGCAGGTGGGCGTATACTTGCTTACGGAGATAGAAAGCGACTCTTAAAGCGGCTTTAGCCATGTAAATATCTTGCACAGACTGAAAAAAGCCCCGGACAAGAAACACTAAGCCTAAGATGGCAGCTAATTGAGCGATCGCGATCACATTACCTTGACCAAAGGGTGTTGCTAACTTGCCAGCAAAATTAATTAGCGTTAACGTCGCCAGCACATAGCCCAAAATGCCGACAAATCCCTTAGTAATATTCTGCCACTGGGGTCTAATATAGGGCAGCAGTTGCCAGTAATTAGAACGAGTTTTCAATCTGTCACGTCCACACAAATATCATCCTTTGTTAGACGCTACCAGCTTTTGGCTAGTTTCTCAAATCAAGGGAAGATGATTGTCCCTGTTTAAGACATATATAGATATAGTGAAATCAATTCAGCAAGGAATTTGCTTGCTAGGATTAGATTTGTATAACTTTCATTGGTAAAAGCGGATTGTGACTGTTAAACCAGACTGGTTGCGAGTAAAAGCCCCTCAATGGGAGCGCGTCGGTAATGTAAAAGAAATTTTGCGGGATTTAGCACTCAATACGGTTTGTGAGGAAGCCTCCTGTCCGAACATTGGTGAGTGCTTCCAAGCTGGTACGGCTACATTTTTGATTATGGGGCCAGCTTGTACTCGTGCCTGTCCTTATTGTGATATTGACTTTGAGAAAAAACCCAAAGCTTTAGATCCCACAGAACCAGCACGATTGGCAGAAGCTGTACGTCGTATGAGACTAAATCATGTGGTAATTACCTCTGTCAACCGAGATGATTTACCTGATGGTGGTGCTTCTCAGTTTGTTCAGTGCATTGCAGCCGTGCGTGCAGTTTCACCCCAAACCACAATCGAGGTATTAATTCCTGATTTATGTGGTAACTGGGATGCTTTAGAGATCATTCTCCAAGCCGCGCCAGAGGTACTAAACCACAATACAGAAACAGTTCCACGGCTGTATCGGCGCGTCAGGCCTCAAGGGAATTACGATCGCACACTGGAATTACTCAAACTCACCCGCCAAATTGCTCCTTGGTTGTACAGCAAATCAGGGATTATGGTAGGACTCGGCGAAACTGATGCGGAAGTGCGTCAAGTTATGCAAGACTTGCGCTCTGTAGATTGTGATATCTTGACCATTGGGCAGTATCTCCAACCCAGTCAAAAACACTTGCAAGTCAATGATTTTATCACTCCAGAACAATTTGCGGCTTGGCAAGCTTACGGTGAAGAACTAGGATTTTTACAAGTTGTTTCCTCACCGTTAACCAGAAGTTCCTACCACGCCGAGCAAGTGCGCGAACTTATGCAGCGTTATCCACGGAAAAAGAGTCCTGCATCTGTTGAATTTTAAATTTTGTAGGCGTAAGTCTACCCGTAGGGTATTTTGAATTTTAAATTTTGAATTTTTATTAGTGGTGCAAGAAACTACCATCGCAATTTTAGGTGCAGGTGCTTGGGGTGCAACCTTAGCCAATTTAGCAGCAGCTAATGGTCATCGGGTGCGTGTTTGGTCACGGCAGGGTGCTGACACTTTGGCAACAGTTTTACAAGATGCCCAAATAGTCCTGTCTGCTATCTCGATGAAAGGGGTAAGAGAAGTCGCGTCGCAAGTCAATTCTTTCCCCCTTTCACCCACAACCATTTTTGTCACTGCTACCAAAGGTTTAGAGCCACAGACTATCTTTACACCTTCAAAAATTTGGCAATCAACTTTTCCTGATCATCCAGTAGTTGTTCTGTCTGGGCCAAATTTATCTCAAGAAATTCAACAATCATTACCAGCTGCTACGGTGGTAGCCAGTCAAGACGCTACTGCTGCCCAAAAGGTGCAGCTGGCTTTTTCTTCCCAGAGGTTTCGAGTATATACAAATCCTGATCCTGTGGGTGTGGAATTGGGCGGCACACTCAAAAACGTCATGGCGATCGCAGCTGGTGTTTGTGATGGTTTACATCTGGGAACTAACGCCAAAGCCGCTTTAGTGACTCGCGGACTCACAGAAATGGTTCGCATTGGCAATTTCTGGGGAGCGAAGACGGAAACATTTTATGGTTTATCTGGTCTGGGAGATTTGTTAGCCACCTGTAACAGCCCTTTAAGTCGTAATTACCAAGTTGGCTATCAGTTAGCTGGTGGTAAGTCACTGACAGAAATTTTGGCTAATTTACCAGGAACCGCCGAAGGAGTAAACACTTGTCAGGTATTAGTACAACTAGCTAGGCAACAAAATATAGTCATCCCGATTACCGAGCAAGTTTATCGATTAATTCAAAGTGATGTTACACCACAACAAGCACTAGATGAACTGATGCTGCGAGATATCAAGCCAGAATACAGCTAAAAAATTAGGCAATAGGCACTCTTGCAATAGTAATTAATTATTCTTCTCTCCCTTATCCCCCTACACCCCTGAAGAAATATTTATTAGATGCTAACTAAGTGTGAAGTGTTGATAAAACAGTGCCAAGAGTTCACAGAATATGAAATGAAAGTATCACTTGTTACAGATTACTCAACCATCTTTCATCATTTATTACTTCTATTTTCTCCCCAAAAATCCTGAGAAAAAAAAGTAGAAAATCGTCAGGAAATTACTTTGATATTCATGTAGATGTGACTATGCCGATGGTAAACATCATTTCCACCGAAATGTGTTTATACAATTGCCAAAGTAGCAACTAATTTCCACCAAGGTTGAAATGCTAACTAGGTAGTTCGGATTTAAAGCCTAATCATGGGTTTGAATAGCTATTGGTTCAATCAGATGTTCAGCAGCCGACATAGTTCGGTTTTAATCTGGACAAAGACCAGTAAGTTTTTGCAACAAAACATTACTGGAAACCTCAACCGTGTTAGTTCATCTAAAATCACGGGAACAATAGCAACAGTTAATTAGCTGACCGCAATCTATTGTTACCTGGAGCCATAGAGACGATTTATGCCAGCAACATCTTTTTATGCAGATGCCGCCTACAATACCCAACAATCCCGCCAGGTTTTAGACCCTGATCTTACGGTTGATGACAGTGATTTGTCGGTGGACGATCTCCACGAATTGGAGATTGCTGCTGCTGATCCCAATAACTTTGCTGCCAGTGCTAACCGTCGCAGTACAGATTTGGTACGTCTATACCTTCAGGAAATCGGCCGGGTACGGTTGTTAGGAAGGGATGAAGAAGTTTCCGAGGCACAAAAAGTTCAGCGATACCTAAGATTGCGGACAGTGCTTGCGGGTGCAGCCAAACAAGGAGATG
Source organism: Nostoc sp. PCC 7524 (assembly GCF_000316645.1). NCBI lineage: Bacteria > Bacillati > Cyanobacteriota > Cyanophyceae > Nostocales > Nostocaceae > Nostoc > Nostoc sp. PCC 7524. Next base: position 381,889 of record NC_019684.1, on the reverse strand, counting down.
CAGTAGCTACCCCCTATCTTCACTTAATTGAAGTTCAAGAACGTTTAGCATCGGAGTTAGGACACCGCCCTTCTTTAGAAAGATGGGCTAATACAGCTGGTGTCCAAGTATCGGATCTCAAGCCGATTTTGTCCGAAGGGAAGCGTCGTTGGGCAGAAATTGCCAAAATGACTGTAGAAGAATTGGAACAAATTCAGTCTAATGGACTGCAAGCCAAAGAACATATGATCAAGGCGAATTTACGCTTGGTTGTGTCTGTGGCGAAAAAATATCAAAATCGCGGTTTGGAATTATTAGATTTAGTCCAAGAAGGGACTCTGGGTTTAGAACGCGCTGTAGAAAAATTTGATCCCACCAAGGGATACCGCTTTAGTACCTATGCTTACTGGTGGATTCGTCAGGGAATTACCAGAGCGATCGCTACTTCTAGTCGTACGATTCGCCTCCCTGTTCACATCACAGAAAAGCTCAACAAAATTAAAAAAGCTCAACGTAAAATTGCCCAAGAAAAAGGACGCACTCCTACTTTAGAAGACTTGGCAATTGAGTTAGAAATGACACCTAGCCAAGTGCGAGAAGTTTTGTTAAGAGTTCCTCGTTCCGTTTCTTTAGAAACTAAAGTCGGTAAAGATAAAGACACCGAATTAGGTGAGTTATTAGAAACCGACGGTGTAACACCTGAAGAAATGTTAATGCGAGAATCTTTACAAAGAGACTTGCAACATTTGTTAGCAGATTTAACCAGCCGTGAACGTGATGTGATTTTAATGCGGTTTGGGTTAGCAGATGGTCATCCTTACTCTTTAGCGGAAATTGGCCGCGCTCTTGATTTATCACGGGAACGGGTACGCCAAATTGAATCCAAAGCTTTGCAAAAACTGCGTCAACCTAAGCGTCGCAACCTCATCCGTGACTATTTAGAGTCTTTGAGTTAATGCGATACTCGATAGTCAATAGTCAATAGTCAATAGTGAAAAAAATCTATACTATGGATTGTTGACTCTGGACTATTTTCTGCTACCAAATTCCTTGATCCCCGCTTTTAACGACTATCGATTGCTGATAATAAAATTTGGCAATTAATAATAGAGTTGTTTTTTCAGTCGATTGTTGAATATCTATTGCAGGTGGGGATCATTATTAACTCTGTAACTCTGATATATTTGATCGATTATTTTTAAAATTTTAACAAATATTGTCAATAAGCTACGATTGTTGCAAATCACCCAAAACATTTGCTATATTCTCAATTAATAGGCTTTGTTGAGAAAAATTAGTATGACTGTCTACACAACTACTTCATTAAAGGCAGAATTAAACGAACGAGGCTGGCGTTTAACTCCCCAAAGGGAAACAATTTTACACATTTTTCAAGAACTCCCACAAGGCGAACACCTCAGTGCTGAGGATCTTTATGAACGCCTAGAAAGCGAGGGTGAAGGAATTAGTCTCTCAACTATCTACCGGACTTTGAAGTTGATGGCGCGGATGGGGATTTTGCGGGAACTGGAATTAGGTGAGGGACATAAACATTACGAAATTAACCAGCCTTATCCCCATCATCATCATCACCTAATTTGTGTCAAATGTAACGCCACTATTGAGTTCAAAAATGACTCAATTTTAAAAATTGGGGCTAAAACTGCTCAAAAAGAAGGGTTTCATCTACTTGACTGTCAGATGACAATCCATGCAGTGTGTCCCAAGTGCCAACGGGCGTTGATGCCTCTGTAGCACTTGGGTAGAAAAAAAGGGGAAGTTACTCAAATTAACCTACTAAATAGTATTTTGAGCGATTTCTCGTGGGGTGTGATTCGGAGGTAAGCAACCTGTTAAGAATTTATATCGGCAATACAAAAGCGGGTGCTAGAAGCGTCCGCTTCTAATGTCATTGAGACTGATACCGTAAAATTCTTGAGCTTGCTTGATGGCTTTTCTCGTGTCTTCTGCCATTACGCCATTTAATTGGCCTTTATAAAATCCTCTGGCTTGTAGTCGTCTTTGGATTTCCAAGACATTAAAATCGCTTTTGGGTGTTTTACTGACCAAACTATGTAACCTAGCTCTAGTAGTAGGCCCCGCAATCCCACTGATAGCTAAGTAATTCTCCCCTTGAAACCGCTTGACAGCATCTGCTGTGTAGCTGCCAAAGTAGCCATTGGGTGTTCCTTTTAGATATCCGGCTTTAATGAGTTGTTCTTGTAACACTCTGACTGCCTCACCGCGATCGCCTATGGTCAGTGTATCTTTAATTGCTGTAGGCTTAGGTGCAGGAGTTTCTCCACCGACACCAACAGGTGGCAATCTCTTGAGTGTTGCGGGGCCAACAATCCCGTCAACATTGAGTTTATAAGCGGCTTGAAATCTTTTCACAGATTCTTCAGTAATCGGGCCAAAAATTCCCGTAGCGTTACCGAAATAAAATCCTGCTACTCGCAAGCGTTCTTGTAACAATCTCACATCTTCCCCTTCATCTCCTTTAGTTAAATAGTTGGGACTGCGGCGTTTGTTGTTGACAGCAGCAGTAACATTGGATCTGCGTTGTGTATTAATAACCGTATTTTGGCGAGTTTGTGTACTCGCAGAATTGGTTTGTCTGGGTGGCGTAGTAGCGTTATTAGTTGGTTGAGGTGTGGTGAATGTATTAACAACTGTGGCTTTTGGGGGTTGGCTACTCACAGGTGATGCACGCCAATTATCCAATCTTTCTAAAGTCCTAGTGCCGACAATGCCATCAACAGGCAAACCAGCCGCTTCTTGAAAACGCCGCACAGCTGCTTCTGTGGGGAAATCATAGACTTGGCTGATGGGAGCTTGATAAAAACCTGCTTGTTGCAGCTTTTGTTGGAGACTGCGGACAGAAGGGCCTTGATCTCCCCTTTGCAACGCCCAAACGCTACTAATACTACCAAGAATAGATAATGTCAGTGCCAAGGGTAGCATATATTTCCAAGCTCTACTAGAGAGACGTTTCCAGTCTGGTGCAGCTGCTTGGTTAAACAAGTAACTGAGAGACACTAAATCACTGGATTCGTTACCTTCATAGTCGGAGGCTAGGTGCAAATACGCGATATTGTCCATATTTCCTACACCACTTATTTTTCTTCAATGCTGGCTTCAGCTTGATGTACTATGTTGCGTAAATTTTCTATTGTTTGTATATTTACATCCTGCCATAAACCGCGTTTGTGTGCCTCTAATAATCTTTCCGCAATATCACGGAGTGCATGGGGATTTTTATCTAGAATAAATGCCGCAACCACTGGATCAAGCAAATAAGCCTGCATCACACCTTGATACATATAATCTTCCACACATCTGGCCGTGGCATCATAGGCAAATAAAAAGTCTACAGTTGCTGACATTTCAAATGCGCCTTTGTAACCGTGGCGCATCATGCCGTCAATCCACTTAGGATTAACCACACGAGAACGATACACTCGTGTAATTTCTTCTTGCAGTTGGCGAATCCGTGGTTGGGAGGGAATGGAATGATCACCAAAATAAGTTTCGGGATTTTGTCCTTGGATAGAACGCACCGCAGCGACTAAACTACCCTGAAATTGATAATAATCATCAGAATCGAGCAAGTCATGCTCACGATTGTCTTGGTTGTGTAGCACAATTTGCAGCTGTGCTAATCGCTGGGTAAAGGCTTCGGGGGCAGCGACTGGGGACTGAGGACTGGGGACTGGGGATTGGGCATGGGATGTTTCCCTGCTGTTCCCTGCTCCCTGTTCCCTGTTTCCTGAAGAGTAAGCGTAACAACTCCAGTTGATGTAGGCGCTGGCTAAGTCTTGGTCGTCTTGCCAGTTTTGAGATTCGATTAAGCCTTGGAGTCCAGCACCGTAAGCACCTGGTTTAGAACCAAAGATGCGATAGCGCGATCGCTCGAATGCCGCTTCTGAAGTTAACCCTTGTTGCATCCAAAAATCAGTATCTTGGCTCACTTGTGCTGCTAAGGGGTTCTGTTCTGCTGGTTCATCTAAGGCGGCGACGGCGTTGACGGCTTGCTCAAATAAATCCATCAAGTTGGGAAAAGCATCACGGAAAAATCCCGAAATGCGTAATGTTACATCTACACGGGGTCTGCCTAAAATGCTCAGGGGCAGAATTTCTAAATCAACAACGCGTCTAGCTGCCCCATCCCATACAGGTCTGACACCCAATAACGCTAACGCCTCAGCAATGTCATCACCACCAGTCCGCATTGTGGCTGTTCCCCATACGGATAAGCCTAGTGTTTTCGGATACTCACCATGCTCCTGGGTGTAGCGTTCTATGAGGTTTTCGGCTGCTTTTCTGCCGATATCCCAGGCGATTTCTGTGGGAATGGCGCGAATATCCACAGCGTAAAAATTTCTGCCTGTGGGTAAAACTTCTGGCCTTCCCCGTGTGGGTGCGCCTGATGGGGCGCTGGGGACATATTTACCATCTAATCCACGTAGTAGATTGGTAATTTCTGTGTGGGTTTGTTGTAGTGCGGGGAGGAGTTTGGTGTTAATCCAGTTGAGGGAATGGGGGATTGGGGATTGGGGACTGGGGATTGGGGACTGGGGATTGGTGATTAGTTTTTCTACTAATATAGCGGCGTGTTCTTCTAGGGCGGTGATGGCATCGCCTACATTGCGGCAGGTATTTTGGGTTTGATCAGCTAGTATTTTTTGATCACTTGGGGATAATTGGGTGCTAAAGTCGGCCGTGAGGGGGTCGAAATCTAAACCCCACGCATCGGCTAAAGCCCTGGTGATACCTGGAGAATAGCGGTTGGGGATGCGGGCGATCGCCACAATTAAATCTCTGAGTTGTCTACCTTGGGGACATTGCCCAAAAATATGTAAACCATCCCGAATTTGTGCTTCTTTTAATTCACACAGATATCCATCAAGAGAATTCAAAATTAAAGCCTCGAAATTCAAAATGTCTTTTTCATCTTGAATTCCTAAGTCTTTGTAAAGATTTTCTTGAATGACTAATTCGCGGATGCGATCGCGAATGGCTGGTAATCGAGACGGATCTAAACTTTCCGCCTCATAATACTCATCAATTAAATTTTCTAGCTTTTGCAAAGCCCCATAGAGTTCAGCGCGGGTCATGGGGGGCGTAAGATGATCAATAATCACCGCCTGAGCGCGACGCTTGGCTTGAGAACCTTCACCTGGGTCATTGACAATAAACGGGTAAAGGTGAGGCATCGCGCCAAAAGCTACTTCTGGATAGCAATTGCTAGATAATGCCAAACTCTTACCTGGTAGCCATTCTAAATTGCCATGTTTCCCGACATGAACAATGGCATCAGCTCCAAAACATTCCCTCACCCAATAGTAAAAAGCTAAATAGGCATGGGTAGGCTCTAAATCTGGTGCATGATAATTCAAACTAGGGTCAAGATCATAACCCCGTGATGGCTGAATACCTAGGAAGATGTTACCGAGTTGAATACCGGGAATGGGGATTGGGGATTGGGGATTGGGGATTGGGGATTGGGGATTGGGGAATAGGAATAATAACTCTCCTCTGCTCCCCTGCTCCTCTGCTCCCCTGCTCCCCTGCTCCTCTGCTCCTCTGCTCCTCTGCTCAAAATTTCCCCATCTCTCCCTAATACCTTGCTGTACTGCTGCTGGTAGTGAGGCGAAATATGCTTGATACTCGGCAGTAGATAAACTCTGCTGTACTGGCCGCCAGTCTCTACCTTCTGGATCATTGGTGACACCAGAGGTTAAACGTTGGATTAATTCGTCGCTATCATGGGGCGGGTTTTCTAAGTCATACCCAGCTAATTGCAATGCTTTGAGGATTTCTACACAACTGGCTGGGGTATCCAATCCGACACCATTAGCTAAACGTCCGTCGCGGTTAGGGTAATTGGCTAAAATTAGGGCAATTTTCCGCTCTTCGGGTGGCTTGGAACGTAAGCGTACCCAATTAGCTGCTAGTTGAGCGACAAACTCGATGCGATCGCTCACTGGCTCATACACTACCACATCTGTTTCTAAATCGGGATTGCGGGTTTGTACCGCCTTAAAAGACACAGCACGGCTAATTATCCGCCCATCTACCTCTGGTAGTGCTACATTCATAGCTATGTCACGGGGAGATAGGCCATTTAACTGGGCTTCCCACTGCTCTAAAAATCCCCCACTGAGGATTACTTGTAATACTGGCACATCTAATTTTTCCCACAGTTCAGTCTGGGGCGATTCTGTGTCTAAACGAGCTAGAGAAAAGCTGGTGGTATTCAGTAACACGGCAATTTGCTGTGAGTCTTTCGGCTGTAAAAACTCACTCAACTCCACCTGCACATCAGGATCACGTAACGAAGAGATAAACACTGGTACAGGCCGCAAGTTTCTTTGCCACAAAGCCTGACACAACGCATCAATTACCTTGGTGTTACCTGCAAGATAATGAGCGCGGTAGAACAATAGACCAACTTTAGGGAGTGGGGAGTTGGGAGTGGGGAGTTGGGACTTTTCCACTTCCTGTTCCCATTGATACAATCCCACACGGGGAACTGGTCGGGGTGGTGGTGGATTATATGCAGTTGCTAGGCAGTTATCAGATATAAATTTCAGGGCATTAACAGCATTTTCTACGCCGCCTTCGTTGAAATACTGCCATATTTGGTTAACAATAGCTACAGGCAAGGTAGATTGAGAGATTAGTTCAGGATCTAGAGCATCGTCTCCTGGCATTACAATTAGGGTTGTACCAGTACGTTGAACAATTTCTTGCACTACTTCTAAACCATAAGCCCAATAGGAACGTCCTCCTAATAGGCGTAAGATAATTACCTGGGCAAGTTCTAATACTTGTTCACTATAGGTATCTATACTAATCTGCTGCTGCAATAGCAACAAATTAGCCACTCTCAATGCAGGAAATGTTACAGGTAATTTGGGAAATGCAGCTGCCAAGGTTTGAATATCGGTATCAGCAGCCGTAATCAACACAATCGGAGCCGGGGTTTGTTCGAGAAAAATTACACCTTCTGACTGATTCCATCCAACCGTTGTGCTATTGATTCGGTGCATATCCTTTATTACCGCCTTACATTGTTAGTTAGAACATAATCACAACTATTATTTCAGCCCAGCCTCCAATCCCTCTCACCAGATCATTGAAAATGATTAGTTCTCCTGATTTGAGCTTTTCTCGAAACTTGCCTTCAGTTGTGTTTCATCAACTAGGAGAATTGTTGCAGCAGATGGCTCAATCTTTAGGGAATGCTGCTTTGTTACTCACAGAAGCTGTTTTGACAAGGGTTCAGATACCTTTGGAGTGGCAAAGGCAAAGGTTTACGCTGGTGGTTTCTGAGGGATTTAGTGCGCTTTTGCTAGGAGAACAACAGCAGATAAGTTTATGGGAGGAATTTATTCCCGTCACCCAGGACTCAACTCATTCTACGGGAGTTTACAGCAATATTGACTCCATACTCAATACTAGGTTGACTTTTAACTCAGAGGCGATCGCCTCTTTTATCTCCAAATTGCAAGATTTGTTTGGGCTTGATTCTTATACTCACCAACATCTGGAACGCTATTGCCAAATTCTCAGACCTAATGATGCTACTCTGCAAAGCCAATTTTCTTTGTTGTTATTAGAATATTTCTTACCACAGCAACAGGAGGAAGTAACAACATCTGCACTGGATGCTATGCCTGAAGTCTATGCCTGTCAAGCAGTAGAAGATGCTTTGAAAAAACAAGTTGCTCAAGAGCGATTGCTGAATCAGGTGACAACGCAAATCCGCAAAAGCCTAGATTTGTCAGTAATTATGACAACGGCTATTGCCCAGGTACGGGAGTTTTTAGAATTAGATAGATTAGTTATATATAAATTTGACAGATCACGAGTCAATCGTCAAAACTCCCTACAACTGCCCATACCAGAGAGCCAAATTCATGGGGGTTGTATAGTCTATGAAGCTCGTGCTACAGATACCATTAAGTCTGTACTACATTACCAAGAAAAAGCTTGTTTTGTGAGAAATTCTCCATGTTGGGAGAAATATCGTCAAGGTTTTACTTTAGTTGTTGATGATGTAGAAAAAACTTACGCTCTAGAAGAGTGTTTATTGAATTTTTTAAGAGAAAGTCAAATCAAAGCTAAATTAGCAGCACCCATTATGTTTGAAGATAAATTATGGGGGTTGCTAATTGCTCATCAATGTTATAGTCCGCGTCAGTGGCAAGAAAGTGAAAAAAGCTTACTGACTTCTATTGCTGAACAATTAGCGATCGCAATTCATCAATCAGAATTAATGCGATCGCTCACCCAAGAAAAGCAAACTCTGGAACAACGAGTCATTGAACGGACAATGGCTTTACATGATGCTTTAGTGGCGGCGGAAGCTGCTAGCCGCATCCGGAGTGAATTTTTAGCTACCATTAGCCACGAATTACTCACGCCTTTAACTTACGTGATTGGGATGTCGGCTACTTTGTTACGTTGGCCTTTGGGTGAATTAAGTCAACGGCAACGGGATTATTTACAAACAATCCACGATAGCGGCGAACATTTATTAGAAATGATTAATGACATCCTCGATTTGTCACAAATTGAGGCGGGTAAAGCAGTTTTAAATATTACAGAATTTTCCTTGGCCAACATTGCAGAAAATACGATAGAATCACTGCTCGATAAAGCTCATAGTGAACAAGTTAGCCTGAAGTTGGATTTACAAATTGATCCTAGACGCGATCGCTTCACGGCTGATACCACACGGATACAACAAATTCTCTGGAATCTTTTAACTAATGCCATTAAATTTACCCCCGAAGGCGGCAGTGTCACGTTGCGTTTGTGGGTGGAAGATGATACAGCTATCTTCCAAGTTGAAGATACTGGGATTGGCATCCCGGAAAATCAATTACCATTACTGTTTGAGAAATTTCAGCAACTCGATACACCCTATCGCCGCCGCTACGAAGGAACAGGATTGGGTTTAGCATTAACTAAACAATTGGTAGAACTGCACCGAGGTCGAATTGAAGTAGAATCCACAGTAGGTATTGGTTCAATTTTTACCATCTGGATACCATCTCAAAAGGTAATGGGGAATAGGGAGTAGGAAGTGGTGAATATTCATGCCAGATGATTTTCTCAATTCCATGCAAACTTTACCTAAAATTTTGATCAGAATAATTTCTATCCAATTGAGTAATGATGATCGCTACTATTAATGTGGCAATTCCTAATGCTTTGGGTATGGTGATGGGATATTTAATAGCACCAAACCATCCCAATTGATCAATGATCAATGACATCAACATCTGGCTAAATACAACAACTAAAGTAGTTGTGGTTAAACCCAATTTAGGAATTATTAATGTACTTAAGGTCACGAAGATTGCACCTAACAAGCCGCCTAAAAATGCCCACCAAGGAGTAACAGAAAGCAAGTCAAGTTTGTAGGGTTTGAGAATGCCAAGTGTTAGCAGCAAGGTGAGGATACTAAACCCAACCAGAAAATTAATTGTTGCTGCTGCTATTGGGGAGTGGAGTATAGTCTTTAATTGGGCATTAGTGGCTGCACCAATTGTTGAGAAACCACCAGCCGAGCCAGCGCCAAGCAGTGCTAAGAGGATATCCATAGATGATATTGAAAAGTATTAGGTGGGTAGCGAAAGCAAAAAAATTGCCACGATCAATAGTCCAACGGTAAGGTGGCGATTAGCTGTTAGACGACGGCGGTTAACTCCTAACCAGCCAAAATGGTCAGTTACCATGCCAGCGATCGCTTGTCCACATATCACTAACCCCTGAGTTAAGGTAGTTCCCAAAATCGAGGTGAAGTAAGCACTGGAGGCAATATACCATGCTCCAAATAAACCACCCATCAAACTCCATCGGGGGGCTTTGGCTAAAGCAGACCAATCTGGATGACCAAACCGACCTGTGCATAATAAACTAATCAAAGCAATTGAGCCGACAAGGTAGGAAATATTGGCAGCTACCGGTACAGAATTGAGCGATCGCGCTAATTGGGCATTGAGATTAGTTTGAATCGGCAATACCGCACCATTCAGTAACGCTAGCAGTATATATAAGTATCTGTGACCATTAGGGGCAGATCCCTGATGGCTGAAACGTATAGGTGTCATGGCTGTTGTTTTATAAGGAGGATAGAGGGTGTAAATAGTCCACCCCCATAGAATTCATAATTTCCAATAGCTCAAATTCCAACGATGAGAACTCAGTTCAAAATTTAGCTTGATATCAAGATAGTTGAAATAAAGATAAATGTCAAGAATCTCGATGTCAAGTTAAAATGGCAATATGAACAAAGATCGAATTGACATCATTCTTGAGGAATGGCAACAGGAATTGCCGCAGTTGGACACATCAGCACTAGGGATAATTGGGCGGGTACTGCGAATTGCCCGTCTTTTGGAAAAGCAGAGGGAAAGTATACTGGCTGAGTATGGCTTGAACGTGTGGTCATTTGATGTGTTAGCCACACTGCGACGACAAGGACATCCTTTTCGCCTGAAACCTACAGAACTCTATAGTTTGCTCATGCTATCTTCAGGCGCAATGACAAACCGAATTGATCGCCTAGAACAAGACGGCATAGTAACCCGTATCCGTGATGCAGAGGATCGGCGCAGTGTCATAGTACACCTAACTCCCAAAGGCGTACAGCTGGCGGATACTGTGATGCCTATTCTTTTTGAGAAAGAGAAACAGCTGTTATCCCAATTCACAGCTGATGAAGCGCAAATCTCAATCCAAATGCTGCGTAAGCTACTTATGTTACTCGAACAGGATGGAAAAACGCTTTAATATCTACTGTAGGCGATCGCTTCCATTGAAAATTGTTGTTTTGCGTTGAAAAATAATCATCTCAGTCCCAACAACAGGGTTACGCGCTACCAACCTATCTTGAGAGTCGATAATTTCTAAATGGGCAAAATCTAATTCTTGAGAACGCTGCAATATCTCAGTCGCTAGTTGATTTTGCTCAGAGGCTTTGAGATTGTACCAGTCGTCATTAATTTTGACAGTCAGACTGCTGGTGCGGAAGTTAGCTTGAATTGATTGTATGAGTCCAGAAGCAATTTTATTGCTAATTTCTGCCACTTGATTTTCAATGGCTGCAATTAAAGTTTGTTCTGGGGTTAACTGTGGTTTAGGTTTTGGTGTCGGTGTTGGCGTAGGAGTGGGTTCTGGTGTAGGTTCTGGTTCTGGTGACGGGGGCGGAATTTCTACTTCCGGTGGTAGCGGCGTAATTTCCTCTGTTGGCTGTGGTTTTGGTGTAGGTTCTGCTTCTGGTGGAATAGTGATTGTTGGTGTTGGGGTGGGTGTAGGTGTGGGAACTTCCTCAACTGGGGGGAATGTTGCTACCTGAGTGGGTTTGTTAGTCAAGACTGTTACAGTTGTCCCAATTAAAATCACGGTAACGCTAGCAATGATGCCAGTCAAAGCCGTATCTGTCAACTTGGTAGACAAATTGGATGGTAAAAAAGGACGGACTTGCTTAAGTAAAAATCTACTCCATTTAGATGCTAGCGATCGCCAAAATCCGGGTGCTGCTTCCGTACCAGCAGGGGGTGCTGTCTCTAGTTTCTCTACAGTGGTTTCTAATATTCCTATCGTCCCCCGCAGAAGTTGAATGATGAGCGCCTTCCAAGCAGGCTGAACTCGCCTTTGGGGAGGTTGATTAGGTTGGGATTCAGGGGGATTGTCTTGTGACATGGAACTTTTACCAAAACCAGAGAATCAAAGTCAGATAACTTGCCCTAATGTATCACTTCATGACTCATGGCTTGGGCTAAACTGGCTATTTATTAAATTTGGTTAATTATGAAACTCAAGCGTCGTCAATTTTTATTTTTAAGCAGTCTCAGCACCGTTGGTACAGGTGTTTTAGCTTTGACACTAGCTCATCAACATGGTGAAACTAACCTGGTTGAGTTAGCAACCGCCGCCACACCAGCCAAAAAAGACTTATTACTGCGGTTTGTATCTGTTGCTGATACCGGAACTGGAGCCAGAGGACAGTATGCTGTCGCTAAGGCGATGACGCTATATCACAAGCGCAATCCCTATGATTTAGTAGTGTTAGCTGGCGATAATATTTATAATAATGGCGAAATTGAAAAAGTTAATGCTGTATTTGAGCGTCCCTATCAAGATTTGCTCAAGCAAGGTGTGAAGTTTCAAGCTTGTTTAGGTAATCACGATATTCGTACTGAGAATGGTGATCCACAAGTCAAATATCCTGGCTTTAATATGAACGGACGGAGGTATTATACTTTTCGCCGCAATTCCGTGCAATTTTTTGCTTTAGATACTAACAGTAACGCCGATTGGAAAAATCAAATACCTTGGTTAGAAAGAGAATTAAGTAGTAGTGATGCGCCTTGGAAAGTAGTATTTGGGCATCACCCAATTTATTCATCTGGTGTCTACGGTAGTAATCAAGCTTTTATCAAAACCTTTACACCATTATTTAAAAAATATGGTGTGCAACTATATATCAATGGTCATGAACACAGTTATGAACGTACTCGCACTATCGATGGGACTACCTATTTAATTTGTGGTGCGGGTGCAGGTAATCGTCCTGTGGGGCGTTCAGAATGGACTGGATATTCTACAAGTAATTTAAGCTTCGCCGCCTATGAAGTTTACCCTGATAGAATCGATGTCAGTGCGATCGGTACTAATCATCGGGTTTTTGACAGAGGTATTATTAAATCCAGTAAATAATCGCAAAAATTTCTGGAAAAGCCAGTAGTAAATAGGGTTAATTTTGTATTTACTTAAAATGCTGAGTGGTGTTACGAGCAAACTTAACCCTAGTGATTTGGATAAGGCGATTAAAACTGCAACCATAGAGTTTAATAACTGGAATTAGCCCCTGTTTTTTGGCTTGTAGCAAGACTCCCAACAGACCTATTACATTAATTCCATAATTGGTAGCTACTATTCGTCCTCTGCGTTCATCCATTAACAGCAAGTCAGCTTTCATTTCTAAGGACAAAATAATTGCTTCCGCTTCTCCCAAGTGAATACTTTCATTATTTTCTTGAATTTCTGTAACTTGTAGAGAATTAATAACTGTCTGTGTCTGAATCCAAGATAAAGTTTGTACCTCTACTGCACCAGGGACAATCTTATTGACACCAACCATCTCGTTATATACAGCTTCAGGGATGATAACGCTACCATACAACTGTCGCAATAAATCTAACTGACCAATCGCTGCTAAGTTTGTGATTGGTGATGTATCGCTAACTATAATCACAGCAAACCCATTGATTGCAGTGTCGCTATATCAGATTGGAAATCTTCAACATCATAGTTAATATGTAAACCTCGTTTGGCTAATTCATGCTGAAATTCCAGGACTGTGATTCCTGTCCATGCTCGGACTTTAGCACTGCTAATTTTACCTTGCTGGTAAAGCAAGATAGCAATTTCTAATTTGATTTCATCTTCTGTCATGTTTGATGCTCTGAGGATATCATCGGGAATTGTGACGCTCATCTGGGGAAATTCCAAATCTTAATATTTATTCTAGTTCTTCAGTTATGCTGGGGAAATTTTGATGTTTAAGTTTTCAACGGAAACTTTATCTCAGATAACATGGGGGATAAGTCGGCTATTCACACAGAACGCCAATTTTCGATTTGCAAGTTAGGTATTCTTTGAAATTCTCGGACATTAGATGTCACCATAATGTGATTATTGATGACTGCGGTGGCGGCGATGAGTACATCATACGCACCTATAGGCGAACCTGCTTGTTTGAGAAAGCTTCTGATTTCGGCTGCTTGTTCTGCTTCCTTCGAGTCAAAAGGTAAAGTTGTTATTGAGTTAAATAATGTTGCAATAACTGGTTGAATTTTAACAGCGCGCTGTGGGTTTATAGCTAATCCATATTTCACCTCCATCACTGTTAGAGATGAAACAAAAATTTCTGTAGGAGAGATTAATTTTATTCGCTTGAGGGTGTTTTCTTCTCCTTTGACAAAATCACTAATGACGCAAGTATCCAGTAGATAACCCATACATAATTAAAGTTCTATTTCGTTAGGTGGTATCAGTTCATCTCGATATGATTCAAAGATAATACTTTCTGTTACACCTTGATATTGCATGATCATTTCTGGCCATTCGCTGGGTTTAGTTTCTAGAAAGGTGACATAAACTAAGCTTTCTGTAATACCCTGCGGTGTTTCAGCTAGTTCAATTTTGCCGTTTTTATAAATTCCTTGAATTGTTTTTAACATATAGCTTACCTCCTACATGAATTTTAACCTGTCTCGGCTAATTCTTCCCTCATACTGGGTGGGAATTGGATGTCTAGCTTTCAAGTAATTGCTATTGCCTTTTTTTAATTTTGATAGTTATACGTATTCGTTTTCTATTGGCTTTGGTGGGAATGCTAGCAATTGCTTAGATACCCAGTTGTTCTAGCTGACGCTGCGCTACGACTAAATAAAGTTTCAGGTTCTTCATGTCCTCTTATTACCACAATGCGCGATCGCAGTTTCTCCGCAGGTTGAAGCAAACATATGTCGGGAATACCCAAACGAATTGTATGCTTGCCAATTCTCAGGGACTTACCCGCCAATGGGTAAACCAAACGTACCTGATTGATTGGTATCTGAATTATTCATCTTAAAATTTTTGGTCAAATGAATTACACTATATCAAAAGAAAAATTCTGTCGTAGCTACATGAGCATTTCCACAAAAGAAGGAAAGTATTTATACAATTCTGCATAGGATTTAACATCTTGGGCAGAGATACAAATTTGTTTCCCTGCATCGCAATCATCTGTGGGCATTTGGCTATCTAGATACTGAATTTCCTTTGGTGTAAGATTTGGTACGTTGATTTCATAAGGATTATCCAATTCTGCTGTATGAAAATTCTTCCTAAACTTACATTGTTCTACCAAATTACAGTATTTATGTTCAAAAATAAGCCATCCAACTGTTAACATACGACAACCATCTGCATAACGAAAATTAAAAATCTGTTTATAATTAAGCTTTTCGTATTCCGAGCGTGTTGAATTGACGTTACTAATACTTTGTTCGAGTTGATTATGAATTATTCTTTTATAAAGATTTCCTAAATTCTTCCCAGTTAAATCACTTGAATTTAGATTTATAGGAATTTTTTCATTGGGAAGTCTTTCTCGTAACTTATCTTCTCTAAATTTGTTTATTTCTTCTCTAGTAAGACCTTCATCTTGAGGTCGTTCTGGCTCTGCACTAGTCGTAATAATTAAAACACTTCCAGATACTAATTTGCTTATAAGAGTATCAATATCATCTAAAATTGTTTTTTCTAATGGGCTATCATAATCAAGCCATACAATTGATTTCTTATTCCACTCAATTGTCGGCAGAACTTCATAGGAAGTTCCATACTTTATTTTTATACATCCAAAAGGTTTATTATATTCAAAACGAGGTTTGGCGTTACGATCTTTTTCTATACTTATCATATCCTCAATATGTAAAAATTTGTGAAAAAGAATAAAATCAGTAAAGTAAGTTGAGCCAAAACCCACATACCTATAAGTTGCAACTTCTCCGAACGGACTTAAGCATCGGAGAGAATCACATATCATCTTTCTTTCAACTGCTTTTGCAGGACGAAGACGATAATTAATTCTTGAATAACTACCAGCCATAATATTATATTTATCCTTCGTTGTTTAAATAGTAATCAAAGGTTTTTTCACCAACCTCTTTATTCGATGAAACATTTAATAATTGTTTAACTAGCTCAATTTCTTCAAGAGGTTTACTATATTGTATGTTGCCCCGTTTTTCACGAGGAGGAATTGCTGATTTTTCTGGAATCTGAAAGGTGGTAATTGTATCATCAATGTCAAATACAGAGTGAAGTGAAGTTTGCAAATATGCTTGCTCAAGTAAGCTTTCAGATATCTCACCACGCTCTACGCGGCTTTTTTCATCTGCCATTTGTCTTAAAAATGTGATCACTGGAGTCGTTAATTGAGATATTTCTTGTTTGACAGATTTATAAATTGGTGAATCATAATCAATCCCTGTTTTTGTTGTAGTCCAAGGCAGATAAGCAGCATCATCAGACTCGAAGAAAGCATAGCCTCTAAAGAATGCAAAATCAGCATGATATTTTGGAAAACCAGCTTTTGTGCCCCAACCTGTTATTTCAGTTTGATCAGCTTCAAGAACCATGCGTTCATTGCAAAATATATACCATCCACCTTCATTTAAATTTCTCTCTGATACACCAGCATACAATCTAACGCGCACTGGTGTATCTATTTCATGGTTTCCAAAGCAGTTGTATTCTTTTTCAAATTTTGCAACTTGAATTTTGTCAGAACTACGAAAATTAAGGGGAGTAGCAATTAGATATTCATTATTTATGCTAATGCTTAAACCTTTTTTTATTTTTAACGAATATGCAATAGTTAATTCTTGTCTTAATTGTGCTAAAAAATTTTCTAATCCTAAATCATCTGATACACTTTCATGCAATTTCTCAATCAATATTCGAGTTCCAATAGCATCAGAATCAGAATCAATACCTTCCTGAACTTCTGAGAACTCAAATGTCCATTCATCCTTCTTCTTCCATTCCTCTACATCTTCTGAAACTACAAATTTCGAGCTAGAGGTAGTTGATTCAACTGTAAATTTTTTTCCAATCTTGAAAAAAGCTCTCTTCATCCCGATTCCGAACCTTCCAATTGATTTTGGTGTTAATTCAGAATCACTGGATCTTCCAAATTTGAAAGCGTACTCCTCTGCCTGCTTTACCGTTATTCCTCCACAATTATCTTGAATTTCAAATTGATATTTGTTAGCTAAAATTTTTATCCAAAGCCCTTCATAATTCTCATTGCTTTGTAATTGAGTTGCACCATCAACTGAGTTGTCAACAAGATCAATAATCGCACGAATAAGCGGTATATCTCGCACCAACATATATATAAATAACTCTTTAGTAGGTTCAGCATTAATTACTCGTTGATTACCACTCATTTGATTTTACTACTGCAATTTATTCAATTTGTTTCCAGCCGTGTGTTTTCAATAAACTATCTTTTGATAAGAAGTCTGGTATTGTAAGCTACTCTTTACAGTCTTTGCAACTTCCTCGACCAAAACCTTTTTCCATGTATCGCTTTAATTGAGTTTTCCTGCATTTTCCTCTGACCCTAACAATAAAAATAACCTCTTGGAATGATTGCACTTTTACTTTGTACAATCATATTCTCTTAGAGGTTATTGTTCAATCGCTTTATTAAGCATTGAATCCAATTATTTATTGTTCAAGCGAATTATTAAGCCGTTCAATCATTTAAGTATAAAATTATACTATTCAACAGTGACTGATTTTGCTAAATTCCGAGGCTGATCAACATCCAAACCGCGACGGGCGGCGATATGATAAGCCAATAGTTGCAAAGGTACAACTGTGAGGATGGGTGATAATAATTCATCCACTGATGACACAGGTAGTAAATCATTAAATATTTCTGCTGCTTCGCCATCGTTGACAGGAGTCACACCAATTAACCTGGAATCTCTGGCTTTGGCTTCTTGGGCGTTGGAAATTACCTTTTCATATACATTACCGGGAACTGCGATCGCCACTACAGGAACTTTCGCATCTAACAAAGCAATGGGGCCGTGTTTCATTTCTCCAGCCGGATAACCTTCAGCGTGAATGTAGCTGATTTCTTTTAATTTCAATGCCCCTTCTAAAGCAATGGGGAAGTTAATCCCTCTACCCAAAAAGATGAAGTCTTGAGTATCAGCAAATTCATGGGCTAGGTGTTCGGTTAATTCTTCCTGGCTTTCTAATGTATCTTCAATGGCTTGGGGAATCTGGCGTAAACCTTGGATAATTTCTGCTAGTTTTTCTGCTGCTATTGTCTGACGGCGAGCAGCTAAATCTAACGCTAAGGCATAAAACGCCATGAGTTGAGCAATAAAGGTTTTAGTCGCAGCTACACCGATTTCAATTCCTGCCAGGGTATTGATGATATTAGACACCATTAAACCAAGGCTACTTTCTGGGCGATTGGTAATCCCTAACAGTCTAGCTCTATATTCGGAGGCTAGTCCTAGGCGGCGTTCTTTTTCCATTGCTAAAGCCGCTAAGGTATCGGCGGTTTCCCCAGATTGGGTAACGCCAATAATTAAGGTATTCGGTGTGAGGGGTGACGGTGCATAGCGATACTCAGAGGCGTAATGTACCTGAGTAGAAATTCCGGCTAATTGTTCGAGTAAGTATTTGCCTACTAATGCGGCGTGCCAACTTGTACCACAGGCGACGATGTGAATTTGTTCTAAGTCTGAGTAAAATTCTTCAGGTAAGCCCAGATGCACTGGAGATTGATGATCATTCGCCTCATGCTCAAAGTATGCTTCTAAACTTGCCCTTACCACTCCCGGCTGTTCGTAAATTTCTTTGAGCATGAAGTGTTTGAATCCCTGCTTCTCTACCATCGTGGGATTCAAGTTGAGCATCCGAGGCTGTTTTTTGAGCCTGTCACCAGCAAAATTATAAATCTCCACTCCCAAGGGGGTGAGACGGGCAATTTCGCCATTTTCCAGGGGGAGGACGGCGCGAGTATAGGCTACGATCGCTGGCGTGTCAGAGGCGCAGAAAAACTCCCCTTGACCAAATCCTATGACTAAAGGTGCTTGCTGGCGAACTACAATCAACTCGTCGGGGTAGTCAGCCGAAATGACTGCGATCGCAAATGCCCCTTCCAGATGATTAGCGGCTTGACGAACTGCCTCTAAAAAGAGAGAGGGGGACAGGGGAAGAGGGGGAGAGGGCAGATTTTTTAAATATTCTGCAATCAGGTGGGGAATGACTTCTGTATCGGTTTCAGAACGGAATTGATGCCCTTTGGTTTTCAGTTCCTCACGTAACTCACGGTAGTTTTCAATAATCCCATTTTGGACAACGGCGATTCGCATAGCCGTATCCATGTGCGGATGGGCGTTATGTTCCTCTGGCTTGCCATGAGTTGCCCAGCGTGTATGTCCGATTCCTATTTGGGCAGGAGTTGCCAATTGTTCCAGTTTGGAACGTAAATTGTAGAGTTTCCCTTTGGCTCGTACACAATTAACCTCTCCTTCCCAAACCGTGGCAACTCCTGCCGAGTCATAACCCCGATATTCTAGTTTTTCTAAACCTGCCAATAAAATTTCTGTTGCTGCTTGAGTGCCTATATACCCAACAATGCCACACATGACTCACACCACCCTTTGTTCTGGAGAATTAAATCCAGTATAGATGCTGGTCAAAATGTCGCGTTGCACCAAGAAAAAAAGGAGCAGATTGCCCCTTTTGCCACTAGGTATATTGTTATTTTTGAAGTTTGACATTGTAGGATGGGCGATCGCCGCCCACCCTACAATGCTAAAGATGCTTGCTATCGAGACACTTAATGGTAAGCCAAATCAGGAATTAGAAGTGAATTCCTTAGTAAGCTAGACCCATACTGCGAGTCGTTTCTGCGCCCAGGTAAACCCGGATGCTCAAAAAGTCGGTGGGGCAAGCAGTTTCACAACGTTTGCAGCCTACACAGTCTTCTGTACGGGGGGAAGAGGCGATTTGAGCAGCTTTGCAGCCGTCCCAAGGAACCATCTCCAGAACGTCAGTTGGGCAAGCGCGGACACATTGGGTGCAGCCAATGCAGGTATCGTAGATTTTTACGGTATGAGACATTGAAAAAACGGCTCCTTTCCAGTGTTCTTTTCTGTGAAAGAATCATAATCAAGGCATAGTTTACCGCAGTCGCTTATACGCCGTAAGTAAAAGGCTACATAACTTCAAACAATTTAATAGGCACTTTGGAATTTCTGCTTTTACGCGATCGCCCCCTTTTCCTATAAAACAGCCACATTAGAGTCGCGTATTTGTGCCAATAACCTCATGAGAAATTTCGCTAATTTGTAACGATATATAAAGGAATATTTGAGTTAAAAACTTCCACCCAGTAGTTATCTATCGTACTGATTAACATTCCTCTATCAATTACTAATCTTGAAGAGAATGTAACGATATTTTAATAATTAAGCAAAAATTACCAATATAGTGTGTTGCAGAAATTGTCTTGGTACTGGAATGATAAATTGATAACTAGCGATCGCACTGACAGCAATTTTTAGTTACACCACTCCCCACCGCCCATTTCCTACTCCCTATTTTTAGCTACCTAGGTAGGCTCCTGCGATACCATTTTTATAATGTAAATCACATAATATAAACTTATGGAGCCAGATTCTTTACCAACTGAGGTAATTCTGACGCATCCACGTCGCTCCCTCGGTAAAGTTCAACTCGATTGGACACCTCAACCCGGAAACTATCTTGATTTCCAAGGCAAAACCTACGCAGTTTTAGAACGCCGCCATAGATATCAATTTAAATCAGGGCGTTATCGCTTGCACAACATAGCCGTTTACGTCCAATCTGCTCAAAGGCCAGCAGAAAAAACTTTAGTCGCAGGACGTTGGGTAGTTGGGGATGCTAGCTGTAAATATAATGCCCATTCTGAAATCATTCGCTGTGCAGTTAACCCCAACGGCCCTTGCGAATCTTGCCGTTTTTATGAAATATCAGACAGTGTTGATTGCTGTTAGGGACTTCCAGATCAAAAAAATATCCAATAATGTATGGTGCGTCAGTGCGATAGAACCTAACTATACCCAGAAATTATTCATACTGACGCACCCTACCAAACCAGCAATTTCGGATTATTTATTTTTTGGTGTTCTCTTAGCGGTAGCGCAGCGTTTAGCAGGTGCTGTTAGCGGAGCGGGGCGTTAACATCTTAGAATATCTACTCCCTATTCCCCATTCCCTACTCCCACCCTCAATTACTGTCTTCGGATACTAACTTCCATTACCTAGCACTTCTCCTACAGTTAGACGCGTACCATTCACAAAATCCCATCCTGACTGGGGACGTTTCCCAGCTAGCTGAATCTCTCGCAATAGCAAAAGTCCCTCACCAGTTTGGATGACTGCGCCTATTCCCTTGGCGATGCTTACTACTTCTCCTGGGCTACCGGATATATTGGATAAATCAGGTAATTTTTGATAAATTTTCTGTAATTCCGGTGGTAGCTCATCTCTGTAAGTAGCACCAAGGGGAAGGGCAGCTATAATCTTTAAAGTCTGGTCACGAAAGATAGCAGTGCAATTGGGGTAAAAACCTCTAATTTGATTGTGCAATTGTATAGCACTCTTTGACCAATCTAAACCATAATCTTGCTTTTGAATTAAGGATGCGTAGGTGGCTGCATCATCATCTTGAGGAATGGGTTGAATTTCCTGGCGTTGCAGCTTGATTAATGTTTCTATCAATAAATCGCCACCAATTTCAGATAACCTCTTAGCTACATCCTGAGCATTGTCTAACAAGCCAATTGGTGTAGTAGCCTTGAGTAGCATGGCTCCAGTATCCATCCCTACATCCATCAGCATCGTAGTGATTCCGGTTTCCTGTTCCCCGTGGTACAAACACCATTGAATAGGAGCAGCACCACGATATTTTGGTAAAATCGAGCCATGCACGTTAACACAACCTAACTTTGGCATATCCAAAATCTTTTGTGACAAAATTTGCCCATAAGCAACCACCACAAACACATCTGCATCTAGTTGCTGGAGATGTGTCAAAGTTTCCGTATTTTTTTTCACTCGCTGCGGTTGCCATACTGGGATATTGTAATGATTGGCGACAATTTTTACGGGTGATGGTGTAAGTTTGTTACCACGCTCTCGACGTTTATCTGGTTGGGTGACAACTGCCAAAACTTCAAATTCTCTGTGACACAGCAATTTTTCTAGGGTGGGAACAGCAAATTCAGGTGTGCCAAAAAATACAACTTTCATTAATTTTTATGTAATTAATTATTTCGTCAAGAGTTAATGGTAATCTGTTGATTATTGAATTTGTACATACTCAATAGATAAAATACTGATCAAATAATTCCTCTTTCCTGGGGGAACTACATCAGTCCTTATCTAAGTCATCAAAAACTGAATTGAGCGTGACAAAATCGAGATTTTCTTGATAGACTTGTAACTAACTTAGCAAGCAGATAAGCAGATATCAACTGTGTCTGTTGCTAGTATTTCTAATAATTTAGCTACATCTACCAAGTAACTCCCAGGAAATATTCTGCCCCTTGATTCGGCTTAGTGTGTAGTTGCGTTTTTTAACAACATTGCCTTAGTGGCTATGTTGTGCAGTAGGTAATGGCAATTGTGAAACATCCCATAGAAATTTCTGCCTCATGGTAGATGCTAAAGGTGTTTTTCAGGTATTATATGTTGTGCGTCAGCTTTCCCAAGTTTTAAAGTAACGCCTCACTCAAACCGTTATCGGGGTCTGTACTGTTGTTACAAGTGTCAACAGGTAAGCTTAATCTGGCTGATGTTACTCTCAACAGTTCAGTTATAAAGCTCTATCTTTGGGCTATCTATGTTTTTAGCCCAACATATAGATTTAGTGTTGTCTAGGCAATGCCACTTTTTGCCAGTGGTTAAGTCTTGGGCGCAGTAATATGTTTTTTTCAGGCAGTCATTTGACAGTGGATCTGCTGGTTTTTAGGTTGGCAGATTTTTCCGTAAAACTCCTTAATTTTCATGACAAGGTGTGAAGGATGAAACTATTTTTCTGTAAAAATCCCCAAATTTAAAAAAATTTTCTTCTTGATCTCGTTAAACCTTTGAGTTTGTTGTTATACCTGTAATCATCACCTGTTTCCTTGTCAGATAAATATTGCTCCTCACACAGCAACCGCCCCTCTGGAGAGTCCCCCCATGCTTAAACCCCTCTTGCTGTCAGGATGGTTCCGCGTCCAACCATTTCTTAATTATTTTGTTCTTGTTATGCTAATTGCGCCTCTAGTGGCAGCATCGGCTCATTCTAGTTCAGCCAAGCAATCAAAAGTCGTCAGCAAAGTTGCTACTGAAACGGAAGAATCTGATGCTTTACCACAGGAGATAGCTACTGTTCGTGAATCAGATTTAGTTGAAGTATTAATCACACCTCAAAAAAATTCCAGCACCAGAGAACTGGAAACTTTACCACAGGAAACAGTGGTTGCTTTACCAACAGACAATTTTGAGTCTTTGCTAGCTAAAGAATATATCCGTTCCGACAGTGATATTCCTGTTAATGATTCATTAGCAGCTGTAGAACTAGCACCACTGCCAAAAACACCTGATAGTCAATTAAGTGCCTATAAAAAAATTAATGAAGTTGATCTTTATTCAATAAAAGAGAACAGCAATATTATCCAGAGGGAAACACTTGATGAGAATTTATTGGCAGCAACTCAAGCTATGCCAACTCTTCGAGAATCACAACCTGATGCTGCTGAAGATGTTCCTATAGTTGAACAACCAGAGCAAGCAGCAACAGGAGAAAACGATCCCATTGGTAGTCCTCATCCTATTCCTTGGAAGTGGATTGTATCTACACAACAAGCTATTGGTTCTCAAGGTAATTCGAGGGTGCGTTATTACCGTAGTTTACCGGTGGTGTCTCCTGATGGTAAGTATGCGGTTTATAGCAGAGTGGAACTCGAAATTAAACCGGAAATGTACAACAGTAAAGTTAATAGTGTTTTGTTTGTCGAAGAGAGGGCAACTAAGAAATTACGGATCATGGCAGCTACAACTACTGTGAAAGATCCGTTATTAAGTAGGCAGGAGAAATTAGCAGCACAATCCCCTAGAGATGGGAAAATCGGCGTATTAGTGCCTGTGAGTTGGTCAGAGAAGAGCGATCGCTTCCTAGCACGCAAGTTTGAAGGGGTGTTTAACACAGGTGATTCTACAGATCAGGCCGTAATTTGGGATCGCGAGAAAAACCAAACTAATACAGTTGCGCCTGCACAAAACGAAGATGAGCATGAAAAAATTGCCGTCTTGTTAGGTTGGAGTAAAAACGAACCCGATCATGTCCTGTTCCGTGCAGGGGAAATGGGGGAAGAAAACTGGCCTTTGGTCAAAGTAGCTGTGGATGGTAAAACTGGAGCCACCACAGATGCTGATCAGCCCGTAACCTATGGTGACAAGGCGACGGAAATTTGGTCAGGGCCACAAGTGGCATCTCGTTAGTGATGCCGAATTGTAGAGTTGCTAGGGTGCGCCAGTACAAATAATTTCCCGGACTGATACATCCTAAATAGCCAAATTAGTAGGGGTGCAAGGTTTTGCGCCCCTACGCGCATATTATATTCATGGAATAATTGCCATAAATAATTACAGAGTGTCGTCAAATGTCACACTCCTTAATAGACGCTGTGCATCAAAATCTACTGAGATGTTTCAGTCCTCTCCAACTCAGGAATAGTTTCTTTCACCCGACGGATGGGTAAATTAGCAATCAAAGCTGTTGTGCGTTGATTACTTTCTAGAGAAAACTCTAAACCATCTGTTTCAACTTCTACATAACGGCAGACGATTTCTAAAATTTCTTGCCGCATTTTTTCTAAAGTCTGGGGATCTAAGTCAGCGCGATCATGAGCAATTACCAATTGCAGGCGACGTTTGACTTGAGAACGACTGGTATCAGGAGTACGGGAAAACAGCTTGTCTATGAGTTCAATGATCATTGCTGGTAGTATGAGGAGACTGGAGAATTAATTAAACGATTTTAGTGCGTAACAACCTTCGTAGACGAGTGAAGATGTTTTCTTGGGGTGCATCGAGGTCGAGAAATTCGACGGTTTCTCCTTCCAATCTCCGAGTAATATTTTCAAAAGCTACGGCAGCTAGAGAGGGGGTTTCCCCTAAAACTAAAGGTTCGCCGCGATTGGTGGAGACAATTACACGTTCATCATCGGGGATAACCCCAATTAAAGGTATCGCCAAAAGTTCCTGGACATCTTGGACAGACATCATATCATTCGCCCGCACCATTGCTGGTCTGATACGGTTAATGATTAAATGCACCCGCTTAATACCTTGTGCTTCTAATAACCCCACTACTCGGTCAGCATCCCGCACGGCAGAAATTTCGGGAGTGGTGACAATTAGAGCTTCTTTGGCGGGAGCGATCGCATTTTTAAAGCCATTTTCAATCCCAGCCGGGCTATCAATAATCACATACTGATACTTTTGCGCCAGTGCATTTACCAGTAACTTCATCTGTTCTGGTGTGACAGCATCTTTGGTACGATTTTGGGCGGCTGGTAGTAGTACCAAGTTAGGTTGACGCTTATCTTTAACTAAAGCTTGTTCTAACCGACATTCTCTAGCTAAAACTTCCACTGCCGTATAGACAATGCGGTTTTCTAACCCTAGTAGCAAATCCAAATTCCGCAAACCAAAATCCGCATCTACTAGGGCAACTTGACGACCCATTTTAGCGATCGCCATGCCCAGATTTGCCGAAACTGTTGTTTTCCCCACACCTCCTTTACCGGAGGTAATTACAATAATGCGAGTCATGATAAAAGTGTGCTGGATTAGGGTTAAAGAAATATATTAAATGTATTTATGACGTTTGATTAATCCTAGTTAAAAGGTTTCTCGAAAAATCAGTATTTCTGACGATGCGAATTCCTCTTGGGGTAATATGTGCTACTTCGGGGAAAAACTGCGTCGGTAATTTTTCGGGCGACCTAGCTACAGCATCAGCGATTCGTAACTGGGTTGGTTCCATGTGCAGTGCCATAATTAGGCACTCACGATTACCAGCCGCACCTGCATGAGCCACACCACGTAGACGACCCCAAACTAAGATATCCCCATCTGCCACTACAATACCACCTGGATTGATATCTCCTAATAAAATTACAGTACCAGGGTGACGAATTTCTACTCCCGAACGGACTGTCATTTCCAGATAAAGAGCATCGGCTTGGGGGTTTGGGGTGGCTTTTGGCTCTGAAGAGAGGGAAGTTGTTGGCTGTAATTGTTCTACAGAATAGCCGGATGTCACAGCCGCGATCGCTGTTTGTCGCCGACTGGTAGCCACAGATTGGAGATGCAGTTGCACCTCGCTAAAGGTTTCCGCTAGTTGTTGTAGTTGCCTGGCATCCAAGAGACGATCATGGGCGACAAGATGCACTGCTGTATTTGGTGTACGTAGGCGATCGCCTGCCATCAAACGGAATTTTAACTGTTGCCAAATCTCAGACCAAGCAAATTCTGATGCTGGTATTTGTAATTCTGTCGGTAAAATTACTAATAATCGCCCGTCCTCAGTTTTGAATTGCACTTGGACGTTATTTTTGGCTGCTGAGTCAGCATCATCAAGAGTCAATAAACTAGAATCAGCATCTAAATCGACATCTGGATCTAGCAACAGCGAAATCGCAGTTAAATCCTGGCTAACAGTATCTGATTTGACGATAGTAGGAGTTGGCGGTACCTCTACACTAGCAGCATCAGATGCTTCATCTGTAGATTCCGAATTGGACTTGAGAAACAGCAGCACAGAATCTAGCTCGGCATCGGGAATTATCGAATTAGATTCTGCTTCTACAACAGAATTTAACTCTTGCTCAGTCATATCTACATCAACATCTGCATCAGGAAGTGCAGCATTTGGCTTTAAATTGGGGACAGCAGAATCAGAACTCATGTGGCTCTAGCCAAAATTAAAGGTATACACCCGGTAATTACCAATTCGTTATCCCCTATGGTCAACCAGCTACGTCTTTGTGAGATTTTCTCTGAGACTTCAGAGTTAGCATCTGTAGCTTTCTAGGGAAGAATTGGTGTAACTACCAATATTAAACTAACCAACCTTAAACTAGATGCAAAATTCAACAGTATCTTCACTTAAGTATTTTTCGTTAATCTTTTGTAACTTATCCCCAAGGCATCAGCATCACCAACGTTACCTGGAAACAGCACCACTGGCAAGTTAGGGAATTGGGGATGATCATCTGGGGTGATTACCATTGAACAACCAGCTAAAATCTGTCCGAGTAACCGCGCTGAAGTTAATGCCAAACCACTACTCAACACATCATTGGAAGTAATACCTCCCTTGCTGATCAGAAATCCAATATCAGCAGGTAAGCCGCGTACAATATCCATTAATAAGGCGGAGACTTGAATGCCAAATTGCAAGCGGGTTTTGACATCAGGAAATGTCAGTTCTTGGCGGCTAGTGTAAACTACTGGTGTTTTACCAGCGTTGTGTACTGTATAAACCCTATCTTGAATCTCCGTCAGCAGTTTAGCAGCTGTATCTGGCTGGTTGTCCAGTAATCGTGCTACATCTACTTCAATGCCCACGGTTCCCTCAACCTTTAACAACGCCTCTAGTTGCTGCGTTGTCTTTTTCACATGGGAACCAACGATGACTGCACCTGGCTTACCTTGACGCACATACTCAGCCATATTTTCCGCCGCAATGGGTTGGGGAGGTAAGGCGGCTAAGGCGGTTAAGATGCTGGCGGCACTGCGAAATAAAAAGCGTTTACCTTGACTGGCGGCGGCTAACAAGTCTACAGCAAAGCGATTGAGATCCGCTTGGGTTTCACCATCAACCACAGCGCACTGATTACCTGTGAGTTGCAGTAGGCGTTCTAAACTGCCGGCACGAATATCAGCTAATAAGAACCTGGCTACAGCTGACTCTGGAATTCGTCCTTGGGTTTTTTCTTCTACATACTTGGGTAAGTAGCTGTGATGGTAGCCGAAAACTGAATCACGGGCAAATTCAGTTTCATGGACTGGGGTGGGTACACCATCAATTATCAAGTAATGTATGCTATCGCGGGTGATGCGTCCTCCTTCAAAAAAGGCAGGGACGAGAAAATGAGCATCAAATGAGCCGAGTTCCTGGGCGATCGCATCGGTTTCAATGGGATAATGTCCCCGCAAGGTGGAATCAGAACGGCTGACAACCAAAAAATCTGTTACACCTTCTGCCGCTATAGCTAGCTTTAAGTTCTGACACACTTCTTTAGTGACGGCTGCGGCTGACTCTGGTGGTAGGGATCTGGTATTTGTCAACACGAAGAAAATCGGCGAATCATCCCGCAACCCCAGGCGTAAAGTATCCACATCCCAACGCATTAGCAGCAAACAGCTATGGACTGTTTGAGAACCGGTAGGATCATCATCTAAGACGATTATTTTTGGTTTGTTGCTCATGAAAGTCAACGGGAAGATTGTAGGTTTCTGAGTTGCGCTTGCACATCCAAGGCAATCTGCAATGCTTGATTTAAAAGTAGAGTGTATTCACTAGCCTGAGAATTGGCTTGTAAAGCTGGGATATTGTTTAAACTCTTGACAGATAAATCTTGGTTTTCGGCAAGCAGTTTTTTATTATCCCGCAAAAGACGCTCTGTTTTGAAAGCGTGGACTAAATCTTCTCGCAGTAGTTGCAGGGCAGTGATAACTTTATCTCTATTATGGAGACTATCATCTAGTTCCCCAGATACTGCCAATTGGTCATTGACATCCACCGCGACAATTAAGCCTTGATACTGATCCACTGCCTCTAAAAGCTTTTTGAGGGATTTGGGACTCTTGGCACGCGGCCAAAGCGATCGCCCTAGTAAGACTACAATCAAGACTATAATGAAGAGAATAATTCCCAATGGCATCGCTGTACCAATGGTAGGCAGAATGATTAAGCCATAACCCAAGCCAACAATCACGGATGTGATGAGCAGCGATACTAAGATTTCATTTTGCCAAAATTTTAAGCGGTTTTCTGGGGTGGCGATCGTTGCCGATCGCAGAACTGTATCGGGAGACACCTCAGTTAAGCGCCTGAGTTCACCCTTGCTAATTTCCAAACCTATCAAGTCCGGCTGCACAACTGGATACTCCTAGGCAAGTGCGAGTTGCGTATTTAATTTTAGTTTGGTTTTGAGGCTAGCGATCGCTAGCCTCAAAACCAAACCTTCTCAAAAATTTAATTCCCAGACAGCACCGAAATAGGGCTTAATACAATTAATAGGCTATGTGACAGGAGGTATTTAACCCTTGAATAATCGACTTGTATTAAAAGAGAAATTACAAGCGCAACTGGAGAAACTCCAAATTAACAGCAATGGTTCTCCTGTCACCAATTTGCAGATAGATAAAACCGTAGCCGCAGAACTTGAACAATTGACGGCGGAACTTGAAAGCTGCAATCCTAATCCTAGCCCTCTTTTGTATGCTACTGCTTTACTAGAAGGAGCTTGGCAACTGCAATACTCCACTGCTAGAGAAATCCGTAATTTAGATTCTCTGCCATTGGGATTGAAGTTAGGTAAAGTCTATCAAGTGATTGATGTCTCTAATAAACAATTTTTTAATTTAGCTTTTGTCAAACATTCTCTGGGTTTACTATCGGGATATGTAAAAGTAACAGCTAGCTTTGAACCCGCCATAGAAAATTCCTCACCTGTACCCAACAAGCGTATCAACGTCTATTTTGACAAACGCTATCTATCAATTGAGAAAATTGTCAATATTAATACCCCTAAACTCAACCCATTTAAGGTAGTGCCAGCTAATAATCCTCAAGGCAGAGTTGCTACCCTTGATATTACTTATCTGGATGAAACATTGAGAATTGGACGGGGAGGTGAAGACAGTTTATTTATTCTGACTAAATCTTCTGATTTAACTGAGTTTAATCACGGCTTATAAGTCTATAAAACTATAGATTATGACTGAATATTAAGCCAAAAATCTTACGATTGTGCCATTTCTTCTGGATTTAAATCAAAGTCAATTGATGCAACAGAGAGATGATAATCTTCACCTGTATCTTTTAAGTTAAACTCAACGATGAACCTTTTAATATATGCAAAGTATTTATTTTTTCTAGTAATTAGCTCTGCAATAATTCCCTTAACATGCAATGAGGCTGTAATTTGGTTGCCCATTACAGCTATTAGAGGTGATATCAATAGAGTAAAATCAGTACATTGCTCTCTGCGTCATCAACTTGCTAAAAAATATACTAAAGATTTACCCCAGCCAGTACGTTGAAAAACGAATGGGTTTTAGTATTGTAATCCACGTAATTGTGCGGTAAAATACACCAGTATAATCAAAAACTTTTATCTAAATTACAAAAAAAAGTTCAGTAAAGAGCAAAATTGCTCACATCACTAAACTAAATTCCTCGTAATTTTTGCATTTAAAACAATTGTCTGAACTCATGTAATCCGGGCATTATCATTTTAATTAATATGATGAAAATCAACAATTCTCAAAAACTGCGAGTAGCTGTAGTTGGGCCTTATCCCCTCAATCCCAGCAAAGTTGTCGGCGGGATTCAAGCAGCAGTCAGAAACCAAGTTAACGGACTCAAGAACTTTGAGGATTTAGAACTTCATGTTGTGACGGTAGATTTTGACGGACAAAATGAGTTAGTCCCCCAACCTGCTATACAGTTTCACATTCGTAAATCTAGTCAAGGATTGAATCAATTTCTCTTATACTATCTGGATCGTCAGTGGGTAACTCGAACTGTAAAAGAAATTAAACCGGATGTGGTGCATATTCACGGAACAAATTTTTATGCCTATGCAGCCCAAACTTGGGATTTTCCCACAGTATTTAGTGTGCATGGTGTAACGCAAACAGAAAATAAGTTTGTCAACTATCAAGAAGTAGGACTATTTCATCGCCTTTATAGAAAAACAAAAAGCTACTTCAATACATACTTTGAAGTTGAGAGTTTAAAAAATGCTCGTCATGTGATTATTATCTCACCCTATGTAACTGATGTACTGAAGAATTACCACATCGAAAACCTTCACTTCATCAATAATCCTGTAGATGAGCCTTACTTTCAACTAGAAGACCGTTCCCAACCTAATCGCATACTATTTGCGGGTATTATTCATGCGCGCAAGGGAATACTCACTCTGATTAAGGCTATTGAATTGGTGCGTCAGGTAGAGCCTGATGTTGAGCTACACGTAGTAGGTAAGGTATATGAGTCTGAATATGAAGCCATGCTCAAGTCCTACGTTCAAACTCATCAATTGGAAAAGTACATCATCTTCCGAGGACACCTAAATGATGAGGAACTTCATCAGGCTTTTGCCGAGTGCCAAATGCTAGTATTGCCTTCCCAAGAAGAAGTATCCCCGATGGTGATACAACAGGCAATGGCTGTAGGTAAGTCTGTGGTGGCAACTGCTGTGGGAGGAGTACCTTACTTAGTGGAGGACGGTAAGACTGGGTTGCTAGTTCCCTATGGAGATCCTGAAGCCTTGAGCAAAGCTATGATTAAGTTATTAGCCAACCCGGAAGAAGCTAAACGCTTAGGTGCTAGGGGTCGAGAGATTGCCCGCGATCGCTTCCGTGTGGAATATACTTGTAACCAGACCCGTAATCTCTACTATGAGTTAGCCGATAAATCTCTAAGTAGTCTATCGGTTTAACTAAGCTTGCTGAATTCACCTCCCTACACTCCCGTGAGAGGGAGGTGATTGATCATTCTAGATGGTGTACAACTCAGCTTTACACCAGTTAGCAAAAGCTTGAACGCCCTTTTCTAAAACAACAGAAGGTTCAAATCCTAATGATTGGAGTTTAGTAATGTCAGCTTGCCAGTTAATAGGAATTCCAGAAGGAATGCTACCGTCAAACTGAGGTACACAATCATATCCCAACGCATCTATAGCTAAGTTCGCTATATGTTTAATTGTAGTTTCACGTCCAGAAGCAAGATTGTAAACTTCACCATACATAGGTGCGGTAGTAGCAACAATCTCAATGGCTTTAGCAATATCAAGAGCATGGATAAAATCTCTGCTTTCTGTTCCTGTACCACGGAGGATGAGAGAATTTTCTTGTATGACTTTATGGCAAATATCCCAAAGGACTTGACGACGTAATCCAGCACCATAGGCTGAAAAAATTCTGATGCTAGCAGTTGATAAGTCGTAAACTTTGGCAAACTCTAAGGCTAATTTTTCAGATTGCCATTTATGAAATCCATAAGGTGAAATTGGACATGGTTCTTCATCTTCTCTCACTGGTCTGGAGCTAGGATTACCATACACTGCCGCACTAGATAAAAAAATAAATCTACACTGAGGAACACAGGTTCTTAAGGAATTTAAAACCTCAAAAGTCAGTACAGTATTTGCATAAAAATCTTCTTGCGGCACAGTCATTGATAAATTTACTGAAGCTCTGCCTGCACAGTGAATAAGTAAGTCAGGACGGTATTTTTCCAGTAAATTATTCAATTCATTATTAGGTAGTTCAAGACAATGATAAGCTTGAAGGTTAGATAGAGGGGCATTCTCAGGAGAAGACTTACCTATGCCAACCACTGTCCATGACATTCTGGTGAAGTGATGTACAACATAGCGACCAATAAATCCACTGGCTCCTGTCACTAAAACTAGCTTGGGTTTTGTCATGATAATTTGGTTACTAAAATGCTGTAATTGATAAAAAATCAGTAAATTCTTTGCTGAAAATTCATAGAAAAAATATTTTATTTTATTACTTAGTAGAAAACATTTTTAATATTTTTTTAAACTTATTATATTTTTTGCTGGCTGATTCACAGAACATTTCTAATTTTCATAACTTAGTCACATTTTTGCAGTGTGATCAACAAACAGCCATCAACAATTAGGCAAGAAAATTTACTTTTCACCCTAAGTGCGTACAGGTAATTAACGAACATAAATTTTACATATTTTTTGCAAGTTTACCACTAGATTATTTATTCTGAGCAGAGTAAATAATCTAAATTATTAATTTATGTCACAATAGTGCTTTATGATACCAGCAAATTATTTCTCAAGAATATGAATAAATCAATAACATGAATAATCTTTGTACTTTTTCCTACGCTTTTGGGTGGATGAATGACTCCGTAAACATGAGTAGAAATGAATTAACAGCCTAACAGGAGAGTAAAATAATGACTCAAGGTAACGGACATTCCCAAGAGCCTATTAGCAACTTAGAATACGACTTTCTCACAGTGCTACAGAACAAAGCAGAAGCCGTGAGAGCTTATGAAACTTACATCGAAGATGCAAAATCTGTTAATTCTCAGCCTTGTGTAGATTTATTCCAAAGATTACGCCAGTCTGAAATTGAGCAAGCACAAGAGATTCGTAATCATCTGCAACAAGTGATGCAACACGGTAAGATGTAAGATTAAAAATATCTAAATTAGTTCGACATTGCCCCTACTTTCATCAATCTAGAAAGTGGGGGTGCTACACCAATTCGCAATAGCCTACGGCAAGGCTAACGCCTACGCAACGATGCTCCCGCCCCGCTCCGCTCTAAGCGCAGCTATGCCGTAGGCTTTACGCAATTAAAAAACTTAGATGTAGCAAAGCTTTCAGGGTTTACATCTGTATCAGGTTTTTCGTGAAATGGTATTAGTAGGGTAATCCCAGATTTATGTGACTGATGCACCCTACTGAATATTTACGTGATAAATAGGCTCTAAGAAGATGATTTTGCTACTTGTTTGCTGGCTGCTTACCAAAAAGCGTGCGGTACATCAGACGATAAATATCGGTGTTATCGACTGTGCCATGCAATAGTTGAGCATTCAACCCATGAGCTTTAGCAACGATCGCTCCTGTATTATCGCCGAAACCAGACCAAGCGATCGCAAACGGAAAGCGTTTACCTTGTTTGTCTGGTGCAGAAATAAACGGTAAGCTACCAGTGCCGTTTCTCCCATCCCACGGTGCGCCATTCTTTCCTTGTGCTGGTAAGGGCTTATCAAAGGGAAAATCTTTCTCTGTAACTCCCACCACTTCTAAACCACCAGCATCACTATCGGCGGCGGTGACTAACAAGGTATTAGGGTTTTTCTGAATAAAATTCATCGCTACCCCAACTGCATCATCGGCACGTTTCAGAGCCTCTAAACAACCCACAGCATTATTAAAGTTACCA
Source organism: Nostoc sp. PCC 7524 (assembly GCF_000316645.1). Lineage (NCBI taxonomy): Bacteria > Bacillati > Cyanobacteriota > Cyanophyceae > Nostocales > Nostocaceae > Nostoc > Nostoc sp. PCC 7524. The sequence continues at coordinate 348,016 of NC_019684.1, read as the reverse complement.
AAGTTATCAGTTCCCTCTTCTTCCAAGACAATCAAAAAGCCATTTTGCTTTCCAGACAACAGCCTTAAAGTCACTTGCAACTGTTCGGCAACTGTCGGGGCGCTTTTAACATACAACGGTAAACCCTGCTTTTTTAAATTCTCCTCTGTGTCGTCGTTGTAAGTGTCATCGGCGGCGAAAATGCCTAAGACTTTTTTGGTGTTGGTGGGTAGTTTCAGCAGTTCATCACGGGTATAAACCACGGTGTAACCCTTTTTCTTCGCCAAATCTACCAAATTTATGCCATCGGTGCGTTGACTTTGTTGGGCTGTGGAGTGTCTTCCGGCTGTACCTTTGGGAAGATACCACTTTTCACCGCCGCCGAAAATTACATCTGCTCCAGACTCAACGATTTGTTTGGTGATGTCTGCAAAGTTGCGCCGGTTAGGTGACTTAGCGACAAATGCCCCCGTCCCTGGTTCGTGAATCATCCCAGAATTGATGATAGCTGTGGCTTTGCCAGCTGCGATCGCTTCTTCCATAATTGTTTGTGGTTTCCCAGACAACGCCACCACTGGCTTACCAGCTTCATCCAAACCAAAGGAATCAGCATTTACCTTCACCCCTGTAGCATGAGTCACTGCCCCACCGTTAGAAGTCGCGGTGAGTTGATTTTTCATGTGTCCGAGATAGACAGCTAAATTAGACATTTTATCCCAATTCAGCCTGCCATCTGGCCCTTTGTAAAGCATCCGCGCCGCACCCCAATGCGCTGCACTTGTACCATCAGGATGAATGAATATCACATTACTTGAGCCAGAAGTTTTAGCTGATAACTGTGATGTCAAGATTAAGGTAAGCATGACAGCCAGAACAGCAATCCCAATTACCTGTTGATGAATTGGCTTAAACATAGTTTCTCTTGAGTAATGATAGAAATAATAGGCAAAATCATATAGACGCGAAGTTTCGCATCTCTACAAAGGTTGTGAAATCACTTGATTTAATTTATCAACCAGTAATTTTATATGCAGACAATTGATAAGAAGTCAACTAAAAGAGCCTGGGCAGGGGCAATAGCTGAACCAGCCAAAGAATTTCCTCTGACACCATTGCCAATTATCTCCGGCAAAATCCCCACAGGCTTGCGTGGTACACTCTACCGTAATGGCCCCGCCCGACTAGAACGCGGTGGTATGGGTGTCGGACACTGGTTTGATGGTGATGGGGCAATTCTCGCTGTCAATTTTACCGATGCAGGCGCTAGTGCAGTTTATCGCTACGTGCAGACTGCTGGCTATCAACAAGAAACCGCCGCCGGTAAATTCTTGTACGGTAATTATGGCATGACTGCACCCGGCCCCATTTGGAATCAATGGCTTAAACCAGTCAAGAATGCAGCCAATACTTCTGTCTTGGCGTTACCTGATAAACTCTTGGCATTGTGGGAAGGTGGTCAACCTCATGCCCTAGATTTACAAACCTTAGAAACTTGGGGTGAAGACAGTTTAGGGGGTTTAACTAATGGCTTAAACTATTCTGCACACTATAAACAAGACCCCCACACAGGTGAAATTTTTAATTTTGGTATCAATCCGGGAGTCAATGGCACACTCAATGTTTATAAAAGTGACTCCACAGGTAAGATTATCCAAAAAGCCGCATACCCACTCAATGGTGTGCCATTGGTGCATGATTTTGTCCTAGCCGGACAGTACCTAATATTTTTCATCCCCCCAGTCAGGCTAAATATGCTACCTGTATTGGTAGGGGTAGATAACTATAGTGATTCCTTAAAGTGGCAACCACAATTAGGTACTCAAATTATCGTAATTAACCGTGAAACCTTATCCTTGGTTAGCCGTGGCGAAACAGAACCTTGGTATCAGTGGCACTTCGGTAACGGTTATGTTGATGATAGTGGTGCAGTCATTGTCGATGTCGCCCGTTACCAAGACTTTCAAACCAACCAATATCTTCAAGAAGTAGCCGCAGGTGAAACTCATACCCCTGCTCAGAGTACACTTTCACGAGTGACGCTGAATCCCCAAACTGGTAAAGTTACAGCCATTGAGCAATTGTTAGATAGACATTGTGAATTTCCGGGTGTACCACAGCAAAACGTTGGGCAAATGTCGCGTTACACCTATATGTCGGGATTTCGCCCAGGTACAGATATTAGCCAAGAAATATTAAACGCGATCGCCCGGTTCGACCACAAGACCCAAATCCTTACCGAAGCCAACCTAGGAGAAAATCGCTATCCTTCCGAACCCATCCCTGTAGACGATTGGGTGTTAACAGTGGTATATGACGGCAATTTTCATCGTAGCGAAGTTTGGGTATATGATGGCGATCGCCTAGACCAAGAGCCTGTTTGCCAACTAGAATTACCCAGCGTCATCCCCCACAGTTTCCACGGCACTTGGCGAACTGCATAAATTGCTACAATGCTCTTATTTACCTTGGGTTCCTATGACCTCCGAGCAACTTGAACAAAGTTCTCCACAACTCGAAGCACGAGTCGCAACTTTGGAGGCAGAACTAGCACATATGAAACAATTGCTCCTTCCACAATTCTCACATTTTTAAGGCTGATGAGCGTTTTGACGCTTCACAGAAATTTAATACTTAAATCATTAATAATACTTAGAGCTATGGTAATTTTACGTATGTAATCCTTTGCATAGTATCTAATTCTTTTTACAACATGATCAAAAGTTTATCTACTTCTTTGGCATTAGCAGGCATTAGTGGCTCCCTTGTATTCATGAGTCAGATTAGCCCTGCTAGTGCCATCACTTTAATTGGTAATCTCCCACAAACAAATGATCTGGTGCGAAGCCAGATTGCAAGAGTAGGCTCTGAAGTCTCAGTGAAAGCATTGGGTTTTACCCTACCCACGGGCAGTGATTACACCCTCACCAACGTGATACTGCGGCTAGAGGACTATAATCCTGGTGAACAGCCGATCGTCCAGATTCGGAATGATGTGGGAGGTTTGAATCCAGGTAATACCGTTCTTGCCAGTTTCATCAATCCAGCCTCCCAAGGTTCGGGAATCTTTGATTACACATTTACTCCCACTAGCGCATTCACGTTCCTCGCAAATACGAAATACTGGTTATACGTTAGTAACAACTTTGGTGATTTTGATTTTCGTGGTTCCTTTCCGGCTCAAACTATGACAGGAATAGCGACTTTGGCTGGAAACCGGTACAGTACTAACAGTGGTGTGTCTTTCGTTAATAGCAATGTCCTCAACAGTTTCCAGATCAACGTCACCGAAGCAGTAACTCCTGTTCCCGAACCAACTACGATCGCAGGAATTATGGTTGGATACGGTTTCATGAGGTGGAAGAAAACTTCTGGTAAGTCAAAAAAAGCTAAAGCATCAGCATAAAGGTTAGCTGGAAAACCCCTGAGAAACAATCTGACTTTTCACGGGATCTGGAAGACCTCTCTCCTTGTAGGAGAGAGGCTTTGATTTCTGCCCCTTCCCTTGAAGGGAAGGGGGCTGGGGGGTTAGGTCTGACGTTAACTTTTCCACATAACGTGAAAACCCCTGAGAAACAATAACGCAGTTGCGTTTTTCGTACTTTAGCCAGGGGATGAAAAGCAATTGGCAGGTTAAAACCTGGCAATTGCTCTTGCTCTATTCAGATAGAATAAAGAAGAACACAAAACATATTTAACATCCAGCTAACTCAGCACAATTTCCCATGACCACTTCTAACCGCCGCTATCACATTACTACCTTCGGTTGCCAAATGAATAAAGCCGACTCAGAGCGCATGGCTGGCATATTAGAAGACATGGGCTTTGAGTTTTGTGAAGATCCTAACCATGCAGATGTCATTCTCTACAATACCTGCACTATTCGGGATAATGCCGAGCAGAAAGTCTATTCTTACCTCGGCAGACAAGCCAAGCGCAAACACGAACAGCCAGACTTAACTTTAGTTGTGGCTGGTTGCGTCGCCCAACAAGAAGGGGAAGCACTATTACGGCGAGTGCCAGAATTAGATTTAGTCATGGGGCCACAACACGCCAACCGCCTCAAGGATTTATTAGAGTCAGTCTTTGCTGGCAATCAAGTTGTGGCCACTGAAGCAGTCCACATTATGGAAGATATCACCCAAGCACGGCGAGATAGTACTGTGACAGCTTGGGTAAATGTGATTTATGGCTGTAACGAACGCTGTACTTATTGTGTAGTTCCCAATGTGCGTGGTGTAGAGCAGTCCCGCACGCCAGAAGCTATCCGCACCGAAATGGAACAATTAGGACAGCAAGGTTACAAAGAAATTACCCTCCTCGGTCAAAATATTGACGCTTACGGACGAGATTTACCCGGAGCCACACCAGAAGGACGACATCTGCACACCTTCACCGATTTGCTGTATTACGTCCATGATGTGCCGGGAGTGGAACGTCTGAGATTTGCTACCAGTCACCCCCGTTATTTTACGGAGAGATTAATTAAAGCTTGTGCCGAATTACCCAAGGTCTGCGAACACTTCCATATTCCGTTCCAATCTGGGGATAACGAACTATTAAAAGCAATGGCGCGGGGTTACACTCATGAGAAATACCGCCGGATTATTGACACCATTCGCCACTATATGCCGGATGCGTCAATTAGTGCTGATGCCATTGTTGGTTTCCCTGGGGAGACGGAAGCACAGTTTGAAAATACCTTGAAATTGGTGGATGATATCGGCTTTGACCAGTTGAATACGGCCGCCTATTCTCCCCGTCCCGGCACACCCGCCGCCTTGTGGTCAAATCAACTAAGTGAAGAAGTGAAAAGCGATCGCCTACAAAGATTAAACCATTTAGTGAACGTAAAAGCAGCCGAGCGATCGCAACGTTACCAAGGACGCATTGAGGAAGTGCTGGTAGAAGACCAAAACCCCAAAGATAAAACCCAAGTCATGGGACGCACACGGGGTAATCGTCTGACATTCTTCACGGGGGATATCAATGAGTTAAAAGGGCAATTGGTGAAGGTGAAAATTACCGAAGTTCGCGCTTTTAGCTTGACTGGTGAACCTGTAGAAGTGCGGCAAGCTTTGCCAGTTTAATTAAAACTTTGTTGTAGCAGAATGTACTTTCAGGCGATCGCCTACTGTGAGTGCTAGAAGCAATTCCTCTGACACTCACAGTAAAACAATTGGTTGCTTGCTTAAAAGTGGGTAAAAAATTCTGACCTGTGATCAAGACGCAATCAGCAAACAAAACCATTATTACAGTAATGATTTTTGTTTGCTCACAATAACCCATTTTTGGATGGATGAATTAAGATTACTAATAATTACAAAAGTTATCTACTCTGATATCCCGCCAAATATCAGAAACCTGCCATCCTGAATTGCAAACTGATTGCACTACAGGATAGTCGCGTTGTGGAATATAGGATGGTGCTTTAGCTGCAATAGATAAATTTGATTGTTCTTCAATTATCGGCTCTGAAACATCAAGAGTATCAGCTTGAAGATTTTCTTCTTCTGCTTCCTCCATCATCTTCATCTTCTCCATCAGGATTTTTTCCGATTTTTTGATGAGTCTTATATCCATTTGATTTTCTCAGTGTGAAAGATTGACAGAAAAAAGAGCGTCTACACTTGGATTCTTGGAGAGATAATAAAGTTCTTCAAGAATCATGAGATAGATCCGTAAGAAAGTTTTATGAAGTAAGTGTTGAAAAATTTACCCAAGGAAATCTAGGATACAGCAAATGTATGGAAAATAGGTAGTGTTTTCTTCAGAAATTTTATAAATTGAAGATAAAGAATTACAACAAAGCTACGTCTGCTTGATTTCAAACGGCTGGGGAGATGAGCCAAGGAGTGTTTGCTACCATGCTATGTCAGACTATGTGCCATGACTGTGCTTTTCATATCAAGGTGCAAGAAGTAACAGAGTGTATTCACCCTGACGAAATGGGGGTGAACTGTTCTACTGTCATTTTTTGTAATTCATTCCAACCAGCACAGCCAGTTGATAGTCCTTGTGTGTCCTTCGGCAATGAAGAAGAATAAAAGCGTTTTCCAGTAGAGACGTTCCCTGGAACGTCTCTACATTTTTTTCACCAGATATCTATAGAGGAATTGGGGAAGTAGGTGATTTCCTATCTCTATCTGTTAGGTTCTACTGTGCTTGTTCTTTCTCAATTAAGCTTTTGTATATTTATCAATTACTTGAGCTAAGTCTGGTACAGCTTCCTCTACGTGTTGTTTAGCTGAACCACGCAGTTTTTCATATGTCCCACGTACGATCGCCCGCTTGGTATTCTTAACCCGCTCATCGGTAATACTCAGCAGTGCGTCTGCTGTACGAGAACGATTGGCAGCTAAATGTCCTACAGGATCGCCATTTTTGATGCCCTCACTCCAAATGGGATCAATGGCAGTGAAGCATGATGGTAACAATTGCTCAACAACATAGGGAATATACCCTGGTTTGACTCCTTTCAAGGCGGCGAAGGCTGCTTTTAGAGCCATTCCACTGAGTCCTGACTTGGCAGCCAGCTGATTGTCGATCATAGTGCAGCAGTCATCTACAACCATTGCCCTTTTGTGAGAGTCTACGAGTCCGTCGCTAAGTGCCATTTCACTCCTCCTTAATTTCACAGTGCCTGATGTTTATTCAATCAGTTTTCCTTGCAAGCAGGAAATTACAGAAAATAGTATCAGAGCGATCGCCAGAATTCAGAATTTAGGAATGAAAATAGCGTAGCAGGGCATTGAACAGCGTGGTGAGTTAGTAGGATGCGTCAGACTGACGCACCCTACTTATTGGCGTTGAAATTCGTTTCCTGAGAAGTGCCTTCTGCAATCACCGTAAAAAGGTAGACAAAGAATTATGTCTACGCAAATCCATTAAGTCTGCCAAAGATTCTTTGTTGTTATCTAAGGGATATTTTTGTTCTTTTGGCAGAATTGTCACCAAAGGTTTGTTTATAGATTGCTTTGACACCATCGGCTTCAAAGGTGGCACTGGTGCAAATACTGGTTGATGGTTGAGAGTTTGCGATCCTACTTTTTGATGACGGGTTGGTTGCCATGAACCTCTAGAAGCAGAGACGTGTTTCCTTTGCACTTTTTGACGCTTGGTTGGCGAATTAACTAAACGCAGAATTACCCAACAACCACTGCCACAACTGAGAGCGATCGCTACTACCATCCATAAAGGTAGAGGATTGCTTCCTTCAGGGGTGGTTGCAATTGGTGCTTCCACTACAGCCGGAATTGGTTCCGAGTCGAACTGTTCCACATCACCAACATGAGTTAGGTTGTACAGGGCAAGGGCAGCCGTTCCCAAAAATGTTGTGAATAACCCGGTTAATAACAGCCAAGGATGACGTGTCAGCAGATAAACGAAAATATTTGAGTTACTTTTTTTCGGCTCTGCTGTGGGTCTTTTTACCTGGGTTAGCTCATGCTTTATGCTTTGACTGTTTTCCATGATCCCTTACAGATTATTTCCCCTCTAGTCCATAGATTGTACTAAAGGGGTGAGCTATCAGGTATCCGTAGGTGATTTGCAGATGCTAGTAGCTTTTTTGTGGTACATAAGCTACAGAATTTGATTTTTTGTCTCAAATTGCTGTTTTATAGAAGGGGAGAGGGGAGAGGGGAGAGGTGACAGGTGACAGGTGACAGGTGACAGGTGACAGGTGAGCCACTGCGGTGGACGGGTTCCCCGGCATATAGCAAGTGGTGAACCCCTTTAGGGGTGACAGGTTTAAAAGCCTCTGATGGTAATGGTTATATGATTTCCTGATGTCCTAATCTCATTGGCTACAGCTATATGAGGCAGAGGGCAGGGGAGGTAGGGGAGGCAGGGGAGGTAGGGGAGAATTTTTACCCAGTCCCCAATCCCCAATCCCCAGTCCCCAATCCCTATTGAGTTACATTATGTCTTTCTAAGGCAAGTTGAATCAATCTATCTACCAATTCTGGGAAAGGGATACCGCTATGAGACCAGAGTTGGGGATACATACTGGTAGCGGTGAAGCCTGGTAAGGTGTTGATCTCATTAATCAAAACTTCTCCTGTGGCTTCTACGTAGAAAAAGTCTACTCTGGCTAACCCGGCTGCGTCAACAGCTGCAAAGGCTTGCAACGCCATGTCCTGAATTTTACGGCTGATTTCGTCTGGGATCATGGCTGGAATCAGTAAATCTGCTTTACCGGGAGTATATTTGGTTTCATAATCATAAAAATCGCTGTTGTATGTAATCTCCCCTACGATAGAGGCTTGGGGTTGGTCATTACCTAAAACGGCACACTCGACTTCTCTGGCAACAACACCAGCCTCTACAATAATCCGACGGTCATAACTGGCGGCTTGATCTAAAGCATCTTCTAATTCTTGCCGCGATCGCGCTTTGCTAATTCCCACAGAAGAGCCAAGGTTAGCAGGTTTAATAAAACAGGGATAGCCTAATGCGGCCTCGATTTCATCGCACAATTTCGGAAATACGCAAGGATTTGACCATACTTGCGCTCTCGTTATAACTTTGTACTTGACTTGGGGTATGCCTGCTTGCTCAAAGGCCATTTTCATGGCTATCTTATCCATCCCCAAGGCAGAACCTAAGACACCAGAACCCACAAATGGCACTTGCATTAAGGTGAGTAAGCCTTGAATTGTGCCGTCTTCTCCATTAGGGCCATGCAGAATGGGAAACCAGACATCGACTTGTGCAACTTGGGAGGGTGATTGCCAACGTTCTAGGGCTTGTTGTTGGGGGTTAGATGCCAAATCATCAGACTCTGGAGATGTGGAGTTTTGCGAGTTTAACAGAGGTAAACCAGATTTAAGCACCTGTTGGGGTGCTTCTCCTGCTAACCATCGCCCATCCTTTTGAATGTAAAAAGGCAATATTTCATATTTATGGGAATTTTCCTCGGCACTTAGGGCTGTAGCGATCGCCCGTGCTGAACTTATTGAAACTTCATGTTCCCCAGAACAACCACCAAATAGCAGTCCTACCCGCAGTTTAGTCATTTTTTAGTACCTTTACACTCCTGACGCAGATAGCGTATCACACCCTGTCACGGTTGCTGTATTTTTTAGGGACTGGGGATTGGGGACTGGGGATTGGGGATTGGGGATTGGGGATTGGAAAGAACTTATTGATATTCCCCCTTGTCTACCTTGTCTACCCAGCCTCCTCTACTTCATGCCGAGAACCACTGTTTTGCTTTGGCATAATTACGAGTTTTTATGATGTTTTTATGAACTATTAATTACTGAGCATTTGTCATCTGCCCACAGTTAGTTGTTGTTTTTGAGACTGTGGTATTTCCATCATCCATAATGGATGAGTTTATCTACTTAAGTACGGATTAATAGTATCCCTGAATACAGTAAATTCTCAATTAACTGCTGAATTGCCAATTTTGTCTACAGAATTTTTACCAGGAATTTAAAAATCGATTAAACATTTTTGAGAGAAACTTGATACCTTGATACAAGGAGACAATTACTGAAATTCGCTAATCAAAAATTCATGGATTCTTTATTAATCAACACCTTACTTGAAGATTTGAAAAATCCTGATGCTTTAGTCCGGGAGCAAGCAACAAAGAAACTCTGGCGGATTTGGTTTCAGCAAAAGGGAGTGTACGGACTGGAAAAAATTGACAAAAGCCAAAAATTGCTGGATTCTGGAGAAACTACTGAAGCCGAAGCAATTTTGACAGAATTAATCAAAGAACAACCTGATTTTGCTGAGGCTTGGAATCGCCGTGCTTTTCTCTACTACAGTATCGGCGAGTATCAGAAATCTTTAGCCGATTGCCAGATGGTGATTCAAATTAACTCAGTACATTTTGGGGCGTTACATGGTATGGGTTTGTGTTACGCCGCTTTAGGAAAGTATAGTAAAGCTATCAAGGCTTTTAAACGGGCTTTAGATATTCAACCCTACTCTTTAGTCAATCAAAAATTGATTTTAGAATGTACATTCAGACTCAGCTAAAACAGCATAGAGTTGTGATTGCTGACCTCATAGGAGGACATTCTATTATTCTATGAATCCTGTCCCATCTGCATCAACAGCTAATCCTCGCCTGCATCGCCGTCGGTTTATTCAATATGGTGCAATTTGTATAAGTAGCAGTGTGGTTGCTGCTTGTGTCAATAGCAACCAAGCATCTACCTCTAACTCTGGGTTAGATAAAGTCACCTTGGGATCAAACTGGTTAGCCCAAGCAGAACACGGAGGATTTTATCAAGCCATTGCTACGGGTATTTATCAAGACCACGGCTTAGATGTAACTATTAAAATGGGCGGGCCACAAGTACCGAGTGGTACACAACTGTTGATAGGCGGCGCGGTAGATTTTTTTATGGGTTATGGCATTGATGCCCTCAACGCCGTAGCACAAGGAATCCCCAAAGTTACAGTAGCAGCTATCTTTCAAAAAGATCCGCAGTGTCTCATCACCCATCCCAACACAGCAAAAACTCTTGCCGATCTCAAAGGCAAACCGATTTATATTTCTGCGGCTGCGAATGTGACTTATTGGCCGATATTAAAAGCTAAGTATGGTTTTACAGACGAACAAAAGCGCCCTTACAATTTTAATCCTGCTCCTTTTTTGACAGATAAAACCTCTGCCCAACAAGGTTATATTACCTCTGAACCCTTTGCTATAAAAAAGCAAGGCGGGTTTGAGCCGACAGTATTTTTATTAGCAGATTATGGTTATTCACCTTATGCGACTACTTTGGAAACTCAGAAAGAATTAGTAGAAAAAAATCCAGATTTAGTACAGAGATTTGTTGATGCCTCCATTCGGGGTTGGTACAGTTACTTAGAAAATCCCCAACCGGGTAATCAACTAATTAAACAAGATAATCCCGAAATGACAGACGAGCAATTAGCTTATGGTCTAGCAAAACTCAAGGAATATGGGATCATTGTCTCAGGAACAGCCGAAAAGCAGGGTATTGGTTCCATGAGTCAGGAAAGATGGCGATCGCTCTTTGATAGCATGGTGAATGTCGGGCTGTATCAACCTCACCTCAACTATCAAGATGCTTACACCTTACAATTTGTCAATAAAGGGGTAGAGTATTATCGAAAAAAGGCTGTAGGGGTGCAGGGGTAGAGGGGTATGATGGATCATCCTGCTATTCAACTCACTCAGGTAAGCAAAGTCTACAATAACGGTACAGTTGCCCTTCAAGACTTAAATTTAAGTATTCCACAATCGCAATTTGTCAGTTTAGTGGGGGCTTCAGGTTGTGGTAAAAGTACAGTTTTGCGGTTAATAGCGGGACTAGGACACGCCAGTTCAGGGACTATTGATTGGGGAATCACCGCCGCACAACGCAAACTCGCCTTTGTATTTCAAGATGCTGCCCTCATGCCTTGGGCAACGGTGACAGATAATGTCTATCTACCATTAAAGTTAGGGGGAATGTCGCCGCATAATTCCCAAACTTTGGTACAGCAGGTATTAAAACTGGTAGGTTTGGAAAACTTTGAGAGTAGCTATCCTCGTGAGTTATCCGGGGGAATGAAAATGCGCGTCTCCATTGCTAGGGCATTGGTGACTCAACCGAATATTTTATTAATGGATGAACCCTTTGGGGCATTAGACGAAATTACCCGTAGTAAACTCAACAGCGATTTACTAGATTTGTGGCTACAACATCATTGGACAGTGGTGTTTGTCACCCATAATATTTATGAAGCGGTGTACTTATCAAATCGGGTGTTAGTTATGGGAACCAATCCCGGACGAGTAGTAGCAGATATCAATATTGATGTCCCTTATCCTCGCGATGAAGATTTTCGTACCTCGTCTTTATATAACGAATATTGTCGGCAGGTTTCACAGCATTTAGCAGCAGCGATGAGATTCTAATACCGAGTTGCAGTCAAAGATAGTAACTTGGGCAGGGAGTGGGGAGTAGGGAGTAAGAATATTATGTATAGACAGCCAAATAAACGCTAATAACAATGAAGATGTTGTTTATTCGTTCTCCTGATTCCAAAAAGAAATATCAAAAATCCACCTCTGCCGAGGTTTCTGCCCCGATATTAGTAGGTATTTTCGCAATAATTTTGTGGGATGTATTTGTGCGGGTGACACAATTACCACCCTATATTTTGCCTAGTCCCCTATTAGTATTTCAAACCTTAATTACTGACTGGAACGAACTGTTTCCTTCCTTGTTAATTACACTACAAATTACAGTGATTGCCTTTATAGCGGCGGCGATTTCCGGCTTACTTACCGCCATTTTGTTTACTCAAAGTAAATGGATTGAGCGCAGTTTATTTCCCTATGCAGTCATTTTACAAACAACACCGATAGTAGCGATCGCACCCCTCATTATTCTTTGGCTGAAAAACAATACCTTTGCTGCCCTAGTAGTTTGCGCTTGGATAGTCGCCTTTTTTCCCATAGTCTCGAACACTACCCTAGGCTTAAAAAGTGTAGACAGGAACTTACTCAATCTTTTCCAACTATACAAAGCTTCCCGTTGGCAAACATTAATCTATCTTCGTTTACCTAGTGCCATGCCCTACTTTCTAGGAGGGTTAAAAATTAGCGGTGGTTTAGCATTAATTGGGGCAGTCGTCGCGGAGTTTGTTGCTGGTACCGGGGGCGCAAAATCTGGCATAGCTTACCGCATACTCATCTCCAGTTATAATCTGCAAATACCCCGGATGTTTGCCGCCCTATTACTCACCACAGGTTTAGGTGTACTAATCTTCGTTAGCTTGAGTGCCTTATCTGACTTTATATTAAGTAAATGGCATGATAGCGCCATTCACCATGAAAACTAAACGCCAAGGTACGCTGAGGTAAACGCAAAGTAACGCAAAAACTCCGCGTACCTCCGCGTGAACCTCTGCGTAACTCTGCGTTAAAAAATGGATATTAAACCCATGACAATATCAAACTTAAATACCCTCATTAACTCCCTAGCAGATATAGAAACTATTACCGATCCCCATCAAGTCGCAAAGTTATCCCAAGATTACCACACCTTTAGCCCAGTCCTAGTTCCACTGCTAGCTGGCAAAGTCGGGGATATCGTCATACGTCCCGCCAACGAACAAGAAGTCATCAAAGTCGCCGCCCTCTGTGCTAAACACCGCATACCTATCACTGTCAGGGGTGCGGGAACCGGGAATTATGGGCAATGCGTACCCATGCACGGCGGCGTAGTTTTAGATATGACCAAAATGCAAGATATTCTCTGGGTAAAGCCGGGGGTAGCACGGGTAGCAGCTGGGGTGAAATTGGCAGCCTTAGATAAAAAAGCGCGAGATATCGGTTGGGAAATGCGGATGGCTCCTTCTACCTATCGTACAGCTACTATTGCCGGGTTTGTGGCTGGAGGGAGCGGGGGTATTGGTTCAATTCAGTATGGATTATTAGGCGATCGCGGTAATCTATTAGCATTGCGAGTTGTCACCTTAGAATCAGAACCCCGTGTCATTGAGTTGCGCGGTGACGATGTACAAAAAGTCAACCACGCCTGGGGTATTAACGGCATCATTACAGAAGTCGAAATCCCCTTGGGAGCCGCACATCCTTGGGCAGAAGTCATTATCACCTTTGACGACTTCATCACAGCCACCAAATTTGGGCAGAGTCTCGGTAACGCCGATGGCATGATGAAAAAGCTAATTAGCGTCTTTGCGTCCCCCATTCCCCAATACTTCCACCCCCTACAGCCATATATCCCGGAAGGTACTCACCCAGCATTTTTACTCTTGGCTGAACCCAGCTTAGAATTATTACCAGGGTTAGTGCAGCAATTTGGTGGACAAATTACCTACCAAAAACCAGCCCAAGAAGCAGGTAAAGGGATAAATTTAGCAGAATTTACTTGGAACCACACCACCTTACACGCTCGCAGTGTAGACACATCTATTACATACCTGCAAAGTATTATTCCATCTGACAAAGGTTTGCCATTAGTGGAGCATTTGTATCATCACTTTGGTGATGAAGTTATGATGCACTTAGAATTTATCAGGATGAATGGTGTAGTAGTTACTGCTGCTTTGCAACTGGTACGCTACACCACAGAAGAACGCCTCAATGAGATTATCCGCTACCACGAAGAGCAGGGTGTGTTTATTGCTAATCCTCACACTTATATTATTGAAGATGGAGGCAGGAAAGTTATTGATCCTGAACAGCTAAAATTTAAGGAAATGGTTGATCCCTATGGTTTAATGAACCCTGGTAAAAGTAAGCTCAGTGCTGAGTTGAGTTAGCGGAGCGGGGCGTGAGGTGCGTACCGAGTAAAATCCTACTTCCCAGCCCCCTAATTCAGCTGAATTTAAACTTCACTAGAGTTGACTTTCAAAGAAGCAAAATGTTTTCCGCCTAGCTCAATTTGGCCTTCTGCACATCCAGCTTTTAATCTAGCAACTAAATACTCCATATCACTGGCTATGAAATTTGTACCATGATCTGGTTCTACTAATCCAACTAAATCTATAGTTTCCTTGGAATTTTTAGCTAAACTAGAAATACCTAAAAAGTTAAACACCCCAGATTCATAAGTGCCACAAGGTACAGAAGGATTATTGACTCCAACGCAGTATTCATTTTTTTCAAACCAATCAAATGCAGGGTAGCCGTGGAAATGAACCATTGGCGCACCATTTTTAATCAATTCTGGTGTATACAACGCAGCCGCTAAACTAATAGCAAGCATCACATAAATATCATAAGAAGGTTTAATGTCTACCATTTCTGCTTCAATACCTTCTGGTAATTCTAGCAATAACCTCTCTTGCAAACCAATGCGGATAATATCACTGGTAAGATTTAAATCGGTTTTATTGGCACCTGAACGAGAACTTACCAACCAAATATCAGGAATTTGCTTAAATAAATATTCATCGCCAACCTTGATTTTGAGATAACGTCTATTTTGCCCATTCTTACGGATTTCATCACTACTAAATCCCTCAATCGGTGACAGGTTTTCCCATTCAGTAGCAGTGATTTCTACAGCGCCTATATATTGTGGCGGTTCAGCATAGGCGACAAATCCATAAGAAACGCCTGTTCTACCATTGACTATAACGTTGACAATATCTCTATGGGATTTTCGTTTAATTACGTCATCAAGTTTAAAACCAGATGGAAATAAACCTGTTGATGCTAGTTCTTGCCCCAACCTGACTAAATTTGCCGCGTAACTAGATTCTTGAGGATTGTACTGTCCTAATTGAAATCGGCTCAATAACAGAGGAGTAATTGGGACAAAAACTTTAGGGATTAATGATTTTAAGACAAAAGATTCTATATCTTTTTTTGAGAATATAGAGTCTGATAAATTCATGTTTAATATGGAAATCTTATCACTTGAAACTCCAATGACAATTTCTGAAAATGTCCTAACCAAAGTTTTTAAGCCAATATTTATCTTTTCCTTATATGAAATTTTAGGGTTAATAAATTCATGGTCTATATCAGTAAGAATTATTACTTGTGTATTGGTAGGATCTTCCACATATTTAGCGGCGTGTTCCTCAGCCCAACTGCTCAACTTGGCAATTTTCATCACAGGAAGATTGCGATTTTTTAAAACCACTTGAGAATAAAATTTATAAAAATTCTCTGCCACTAAAATACCCATCTTGCGTAGGCAAGAAGGAGGATTTTCTACATCAATAACTGCATTGACTTCTGCCTTAACTCCTCTCAATTTCAAACTTCTCTTTTGATTAATTACAGGGATAGATATGTCATAAATAAATTCTCGCGTTGCTTCTGCCCAAGGTAAAAGTTTAACTCCATAATTTCTGAGTATCTCCTCTAGTTCTTGCCGAAATTTTAAGACTTCTTGATTTCTATAATTACTAGGTAAGGGTTTAAATGTCATTATCAGCTTTTGAGCCATAAGTTTGGCATCAATAATTGGCGGCTGAAAATCTTCAATTGAGTTATCAATAAATCCTCCAATTAAACGTCCAATAGTTTGCAGGCTTAATCCTTGATTAAAGGATATAGATACAGAGTTTGTAGCAATATCCATTTCCCGGACAAAAGCCAGAATCTCAGCTTTGTGGACAGCCAATTTTTCCTGAATGTCAGGTGTGATTACTCCTTTGGGGGAACGAATATTTAGTTTGTCGTTATCAACCCACAAATGAACACCCTGTTTATTGAGGTTTGCCACTAATTCTGATGCGTTCATAGTTACCAAATCTCCCAAATCTTGAAAATTATTTGCAGTAGTTAAATTTGAAAAGTTTCTGATTCTGAAGTTGCCAATTCTTCTGCTAAACGTTCCGCTAGTGATGCAATAGTGGGATAATGCCAAAGCAGCATAGGAGAAAGCTTAAATCCCAATAATTTTTCCGCTTTCTTTATCAGAATAATTGCCTGCACAGAATCCAATCCATAGGTATCTAAAGGCTCTCGAATATCTATTTCATCAGGCTCAATTCCCATCTGTGTGGCAATATTAGAGAGTAGCCACAGTTGAATTTCTTCTGCTGTGTGATGGGACTTATTAGTTGTATTATTGGGTGGATCTTGAGTCATTAATGTACCTCTGAAGTAAATAAATTGCCCTGAATATCTCAACCTTACTGATATGTGATTTTTAATTATTGTTTCACAGGGTAATAATCTCTTTGTGGAATATCATGCAAGCAAAAATCATGCTGACACTGAGAAATATTCAAAATATAGGTGATGAAAGTATTTACAAGAGCTTCCATAGTTTCTGGACTGATGGAAGGGCGAGAAAAGACAAAATTTAATAACATCTTCCCTTGGAAAGTTGAAGCATGGATAGTAAAAAGTCCTCCATATAAAGCATGAGTGCCAGCAAAACTAATTTCTTCCACTTCTAATTCTCCATAAACTTTGGGTATATTGACTTTACCAACATTGGAAACAGATACCGTAGCAGCTACTTGTTTAGGATAAATAAAGCAAAAGTCTATCAGGTATTTGGCAATCAATATCATTTTAAAAATATTACCTTGCTTGAGACTAGCCTCTAGCTTTTGTTTTACCTCTCGTGCTAATTGCCAAAAATTTGTGTTGGTATGTATGGCATGAAATCCCATATTTGATGTAGCCAACACAGCCATATTTTCATCACTAATTGCAGGGTTGATATGTCTTCTCACATCCAGGTAGGATAAGCAACTTAAACGCACAAATTTTTTATTATTTTTCAGTAGTTTTTGTGCGACTGTAAACATCATGGCAGCACATAAAGCACTATTCACTGTGGTATTTTCCTGCCGACAACGATTTACTAACTGTTGTGTTAATTCTGGCTCAAGTTGTCTGTGAATAACATCACTATAACGTTGTGCAATGGGTAAGTATTTTTCAAAACCTAATGTTTCTGGTCGATACCAAAGTTTCTGCCAAGCCAAATGCAACAAGAAAAATAAACTATTTATCTTCCCTTTTAATCCCTTTTTATCTTGAGGTATTAGTTCCTCTGTTGGTGGGAGAGGAGTTAAGTTAATCAATGGCTTGATTGCTTCACCAACCGAAATTTCCTGATAGTAAGTCAAGATTTCTGAGTGTAGTCGGATACATGATAACGCATCTGCGATCGCATGATGTGCTGTTGTGATCAAAAAACTTACGTGCCTATCACTTAAGATATGAACAAGTACCACCCGCAGTAAATATTTATTACTATCAATTTTATTGTTCATTTCTTCATAAAACACCTCTAGCCATTGCTTACTATCTAACTTTTTGACAACTCGTAAAGGTATTTTATCTGTACCTTCAGTCTGAAATTTCCAACCATTTCTGCTACTAACAATGTGCGAATTGAGTCGAGGATGGCGGCACTGAATAAGGTCTAGAGATTGTCTAATAACGTCTTCATTAACAGACCCATTAATCCGACTAATCGTTACTACATTCCAAGTAGTAGCACGAGTATTTAAAATTTCCATAGCTTGCTCAAGCCGACCTAAATTCCTGTCGAAACTCATATTAATTTAGCTCCTAGAAAATTAAGAGTGATTAGGAGTCCGTTGATGTTAAAAAGGGAGTGGTGAGTGAGGTATAGCAGAAGGCAATAGGCAATAATCAAATCAATGCTATGAATTAGTTTGAGCTTTTAATCATGTCCTCATCTCTACAGCTATCAGGCTGGAGGGGAAAAACTTTTTGATATTTGGTTGTGGGTTTTTCCCGTGATTAGTTTGAAGAATAAGTCAGAATATTCTCAGTTAATTAAATTTCATCATAGGAGAATATTGACTGTATTCATTTGGCATTTGTAGCCCTTGAAATTTTAGACTTTGAATGCGGTATAAAAAAGCAGCCCCTGTCATCATGTGGTGAGCAACATCAACTACTTGGCGATTATTTGGTGCTTCTAAATATGAACCTCTTACCCAATCATTAAAACTACCCATCGCTGGCCCACACCAGATTTGATAATCCATTTCTCGGCCTTTTTCCCCAGAATTAGACCAACGAGATGATAAACCAAGATACCAACGAAAAATCAAAGCCATCTGCAATTTAGGTTTATTGATTGCTTGGGCAAGTTTCACAGGATTACGTTGGGAAAGATAAGCTACTGTCTCTTGCCAAACCGCTTCTAAACTCTTTTGAAAAACTTGTTTTTCTAATTTCTCTCTCTCAGCTAAGGGAATTTCTGCAATTGATTCATAGCTTTTGTATAAATCAAACAGTTTTTGTGCGCGTAAAGGAAAGAAAGTTCCTCTTTTGAGAACTTGAACTTTCACACCCATTTCAAACATATCTGCGGCGGGAGCCATCATTACATCAGCCATTTCCGCCTGAGCTAACAATTGCTTAGTATGTTCAGAAGTACCAGCTTCTATGCAAGATTGGTTAATAGAACCAGTCACAATATAAGCAGCCCCCATCATAAAAGCTGCTAGTGCTGATTGTGGCGTTGCTATACCTCCAGCTGCACCAATTCTGACAGGTTGCTCATAACCATATTTGCTTTGAATATAATCTCTTAATTCCAAGATGGAAGATAATAAACACACCAGAGGACGATTATCTGTATGTCCACCAGAATCGGCTTCAACAGTGATATCATCAGCCATTGGGACTTTTTCGGCGAGATTGGCTTGTAATTCACTAATTAGACCTTGCTCTACTAATTGTTTCAGAATTTTTGTTGGAGCAGGTTGTAAAAATTTAGTTGCTACTTCTCTTCTGGAAATTTTGGCAATAACTTTATTATTGATGACAATTTGATTGGCTGAATTTAAACTTAGTCCAGCTGCCCGGTAATAGACAATATTTTCAGTTAAATCTAAAAAAGCAGAGGCTTCTATTGTTCTTACCTGATGTTTGAGATACAAATCAACAACTCTGCGTTCAATAGCCGGTTCACTAGGACTATGAAGTAAGTTAAAAGCGTAAGGCCCTTGGGGTAGAGCTTGTTGAATGCGGTTAATAGCAGACTCGACACGAGCAGGAGACAATCCACCAGCGCCAAAGGAACTCAAAATACTTTCTTTGCCAAGAGCAATCACCAGTTCTTCTGAAGCAATCCCATGAGCCATTGCACCAGCAGCATAGGCATACTTCACATTGTGAAAATTCAAGAAATTTGGATCACCTAACTGTTGACTGGTTAAAGGTGGAACAGCTAATAGCAGTTCTATTTCCTCGCTTTTACCATTATTGGAATGACTCCAATAACCTTCATTAGTAACTCCTATCTTCCCTTCAATTCTAATAATATAGCATGGTTTATGTAAATTTAAGAGCTTTGTTTTGATGCCTGTATCATCAAAAGCTAAAGTATCTAAATTACCTTGCCAAACTTGATTTTTACTATCAAATGATTTGGGTATTTTTAAACGGTTATAATACTGTTTTGTGGAATTATTTGAGATAATCACTTTTTTAGACCTCTCATAGTTTTCGGTGGAAATTTGTCAATAATAGGCTCAGGATTGCTGTGTGTTTAGGGAACAATACTGTTCAGTTAAGGTTTTGATCCCCCCTAGCCCCCCTTCAAAAGGGGGGAATCATAATCTTGAAGTCCCCCTTTTGAAGCGATGCCCTGAGCTTGTTGAAGGGGAGATTTAGGGGGATCTCCAATGTTTGAATTTCACTCACTGAATCGTATTAAGTTAGGGAACACAAAAAAATAAATTATCCCAAATTGACTGTTCATAGGGTGCATCAATCAGATAAGCCTTTGACATACCGAGAAATTATTCGTACTGACGCACACTACATATTGGATATTTTTTTATTGCGTAAAGCCTACGGCATAGCTGCGCTTAGAGTGGAGCGGGGCGTTAGTCCATTGCGAATTGGTTTTATCTTAGTTACTTAATTGTTTTACCTCTAATTCCAACAACTTTTGTGATAAAGCTAGCTGTTGCTGAACAATATTGCTAATTTGTTGGAGAGATTCTTGTCGATTATGCAAAAAAGTAGCATGGGCTTTAGTCATGCTCTCAACGTTCTCTTTAAGTTTTTGATAGTAAGGACTGCGTAAATTGGGTAAGGATTTTTTATCATCAAAGTTGTGTGTATTCCAACCATAATTCACAGAATGTATATCATCTTCTCCTACTGTTTGGAGAAAATCATTTGGTTGTGTATGATCATCCTGTTCAAAATCACGCTCATATACCAATAAACCAAGAGATTGACTACTATTTTGGACATGACTTTGGTCTTGTATATCTTCAGCAGCCAAGTTAAGTGTTAAGTTGGTTTGTAAAGTGTTCATAGTATTTTGACCTACAGCAAAATTCACTTGTTCAGTATTTTTGGATATCAGTAGTTCCTGCTGCTGTTGAGGAGCAGCATTCATCAGCAAGTTAGAAAATTTATGTTCAGTGATTGGCTGATTTTTTGACTCTAAGAACGTGTTACCAGCTTTGCTATCATCTAAATTTATAGGTAGCTGGCATTGATCATAAATCACTTGCGAAAGACCATATAGTGGCGATAAATCTAGACTCACCCGATGGCTAAATAGCTTTGCCAAGGCTCTGAGAATAGAAGTATGAAAGTCCATACCTCTTCTATGGAGAGAAACTGCAAGGTGTGCTTTTTGCTTGAGAGTTTCACCAATCCATCTGGAACAGTTGCTACCAATACCTACTTCCATAAATATTTGGCAGCCATCATTGTAGACGCGGTTAATTAGCTTGGGAAAGTCTAGTTGTTGACATAAAGTTTTAGCAAGGTTGTGACCAATAGACTGGCTATTAAGAGTAATAGGTGCGTATTCTGCGGCGGAATAAAAAATTGTATTTGGTACATTTTGAACAGGTAAAGAGTTCATTTTAACGAGTTCATTGTACTCAGAGTGCATTGGCTCGCAATGGATCACATGATTGATAGGGGCTTCTTGAGCATGACAATTTAGGGCTTTAATTACTCTTTGACAAGCTTCTGTCTCACCTGCAATCACAGCCTCTTCTGGTGTATTAATTAAAGTCAAATAAACACGTTTTTCCTGTTGAATAGCTTCTTGAATACGTGATATTGGACATAAAACTACATAGTTACTCCAAAATGTTTTGTCTTGGTAATCATCTGGCATCAAGGGCAAATCCCAATGTTCACGCACCGCATTTTTGGGGCCAGATAGCCGAGTTTTAAAGAGAGAAGATGTATTTATACCCTGACTACTTTGGTTAAATTCATTCCAGATACCTTGAGCAAACATCATGCTATTTTCGCCTAGACTATAGCCAAAGACACTCTGAGGTTGCAGTTGGAAATAATTCCTCAGAATACCTGTCAGTAATCCGGCGATCGCAATTTCAAATTCCAGCATAGTGACTGGATCATCTATCAACTGCCGTTCCAGCACTTCCAGTTGCTTTTTAGAAAGTTTTGGCAAACTTCTGGGATAGATAAGTTTTTCTATATTAGCGACACGATTGTAAACGCTCTTAATTACCAGATCATCATAAATTTCAGGAAATAAACGGAACAGATCACGAGCTAATCCTATGTAAGAACTGAAGGAACCAGGGTAAACAAAACTGACTTGACTTTGTTCACCTAATGGTTTGGGACTAAAGTAACTACCTACAGGAGTTTGCCAGTCTTTACCCGTCTCAAAGGCAGTCGCAACACCCTGAATTGCCCGTTGAATTTCTCGTGTTAATTCCTGTTTATTCCGTCCGAGAATGGCTAGGGCATAAGTTGACTGCTGACGCTGTTGATAAGCTATAAAAGTGAGGCGCGCAGCATCTGATAACGAAGAGCAATCTTCGATAGTTTGCTCCAGAGTATGGATTTGCTCTAATAGAGTAGCTCGATCATCAGCCGCGATCGCAAACATATAATAAGGCATTTGCTCTAAATATCTGCTGCTGTAATTTGTCTGACTCACTTCCTCTGACAAAATTACATGGGCATAACTGCCATCTATCTCGATACCGTTAATAGCGGCTGTTCTTCTGGTATCTTCTGTTTCTAAAAACCAGGGTTTTGATTCAGTAGCCACATAAAAAGGGCTACCCTGCCACACCTCTGGCATTTTGGGACTAGACCACTGGGGAACTGCGGGAATGTAGCGGTGATAAAGACACAGTGCTGTTTTCATCAGACTGACTATTCCCGATGCACCATAGGTATGACCAATATTGGCTTTCACGCTGCCAATGGCACAACTGAGACTGAGTTCACCAGTCTGATAAGCCTGGAGCAAACCCTGAATTTCTGACTCATCTTGCTGAGGAATGCCACTCCCCACAACTTCCAAATAGTTGATATCTGTGGGTTGGATATTTGCTAGACGAAACGCCTGTTGACAAGCTTGTGTTACCGCTTCCCCATTTGGGATAGGAGGAATTGAGTAAATTTTAGACTTGGCATCTTCTATCAGGCTGAGAGCATCAATCACTGCATAGATGCGACTGTGATCTTGCTTTGCAGTTTCGTGGAGTTTTAACACCACAGCCGCCGCACCTTCACCTACCATCCAGCCATTGACATTTTGATCATAAGACAGAGTATTTACACCTGTATTGTGATTTTGATGTAAAACGCTAGAATTACCCTCAGCTAACTCCACCGCGCCCACCAAAACAGCATCTACTTCTTTCAGATGGAGTAATTTCTGGGCAATTTCTAAAGCTTTGAAAACAGAATTTTGTTCAGCTGTGAGTGTGAATGTAGGGCCAGCAAAATTCCACAGTTTGGCAATCTGGTCAGCGATTTTATTTTCTAGATAAATTGGGTATGCGCTGCCTTTGGTAGTAGTTGTAAATTGACCTTGCGCCAGGTCTTTAGAAGTAGTGATGACTACTGCGATTCTGATTCCTTGAGGTAAATCTGCATCTTTTAGAGCCTGATCAGCTACCTTCAGCATCAACAGTTCGTGAAAATGAAAATTATCTACTTCCTCTGGTGGTATTTGCAATCCTAAAGTATCAATTTCACAATCTTGAATATACGCACCTAATGGTGGTGTGTTAATAGCAAGTTGATTTTCTTGGGGTAATTTATCTGGCGATTTGTCAGGAGGTACAGAAGTAAAATGTTGCCTTCCCTCATAAATACTGCGTTCAAAAGTATCCAAATCTTTGCAGTTCCCCCCCAAATAGCAATCCATACCCACAATTGCTATTTTAGGGATTTTATTCTGGGTAAAATCTTGCATCACCTAGCTCCTAATACTGGCGGTTAGCATCTATTTTTCAAGCGCAAATATTTGGTTAAACTTTAGCTAACGGTTTTGGTAAAATAGTTCCTTTTGCACCCAGCAGTTGGTAATATATTTTCCCTTCACAATCGTGTGCTATAACATCACCAATTACGGCTGATTCTGTGTTTGATTTAATCTCACAGGAAATATAAAATTTTTCATCAAATGGTAGAGGCGCAAACTGTTCTAGCTTGATAATTTCTGAAGGTAAACAACCCAGTTGATAAAAATGCTGTGTCCATAACCACAAAGCATGAATTTGCACATCCACAATGAAAGGGTTGAAAGTCTGGACTGGAAATTGCCCTTGTTTTCTTTCGTCCAAGCTAGGCAAAAAGCATTCTATAGTTATCTTATCATGATTTATATTCAATAAATTTTTTACACCCTGGAAAATAGGACCATGAAATAGACTAGATGCCCCATTTTGATAAAACGATCTACTGTTTTGAGAGGCTATAAACTCCTGATTAAATGACTGATAAACAGGTGGAGTTGGCATTTGCCACTTCAGCTTAATTTGAATTTTAAAATGGTAACGAATTTTTCCAGATTGACTACTCCAGATTTGAGCATTAAACTCAATTTCGTCTTGTTCACTTTTAGCAATTTCTGTCAATTCCAAAATGTATTCATTTGCCTGATTGCTATCAAAAACTATGCCCTTTAAAACTTTAAACTGCGAGCAACTCAAGAATTTATAACCAGGATATAGTTGTTCACAAGCATTAGCAACCCAGGCAATGGCACAAGTAGCCGGCAGGACGGGATGACCAGCAATTACATGATCTTGTAAAAAGGGATTTGCTCCTACTTCTAGCTGTCGCTGGATACGATAGGTTTTCAACTGAGGATCTAATACTTCTGGTGTATGTGTAAGGGGGCTACCAATCACTACTTGTACAGTGTTGTGATTTGTTGGCACAAGTTCATCAACTAGCATTTGTGTTCCCACCTCAATCGGAATTGTGTGAATATTGCGTTCAGCAAAAGCTTTCTTTAACTCTGGGGATACCATCCCACTGTCCCAAGGCCCCCAATTAATTGCTACTACTTGACAATTAGGATGGTTGAGCTTGACAAGATGGGCTGATTTGTTGAGAATTTCATTAGCGATCGCATAATCAGCCTGTCCTACATTGCCATAGAAACCCACCACAGAAGAAAACAGGACTAAATAACGCAGTTGCTGAGGTGGTACGCACCGCAGTAAGTTTTCTAAACCTTTGACTTTAGCAGCGTAAACTGTTTCAAAATCCTGAATGGTTTTTTTCTCAATCCGCTTATCGGCAAGATTACCAGCGCCATGAATAATTCCTGTCACTGCGCCTAGACGCTCAACTGGACCAGTGAGCTGTTCTGATAAAGTGAGTGTATCCGTGACATCCACACTCAAATACTCAGCTTTTCCACCTGCTTGCTCAACCGCCTTGAGAGTTTTTTCAATTTTTCGCTGAGATGAAATCGCCTGAAACTTTTTCTGCACCATCGCAGGTGTCGGCCTTTCTCCTTGAGCGAGGAAATAATCCATAATCCGCTTTTTCAATTCTGCTTCACCCAAGCAACCCTCAGCCCATACAGGTTCCGGTTCGGGGGTAGAACGGCCTAGGAGAATAAATTTGCATTGATAACGCTGTGCTAGTTTGATGACGCACTCAGCAGTTATCCCTTTTGCACCACCACTGACAAGAAAAACGCAAGTATTATCAATCATTGTTATCTTTCTGAAATAGGTAGGTGTATTTTTTGGAGGCAGGGGAGGGGAGTGGGGGGAGCAGGGGGAGTAGGGGGAGCAGAGGAGCAGAGGAGACAAGGGAGAATTTTTAACCAGTTCCCAGTCCCCAGTCCCCAGTCCCCAATCCCCAGCCCCTCAACAAACCAAAGTCACTCGTCCCTGTGTGCTATATCCCACTTCCACAATTAATCTGTTGGGATCGTAAAGTTCCGCCAGGATGCACTCTACCGATGTTGGCTCATCTAAATTTGGACTGAGATCTATAGCTCGACAAAATACCGATTCCCATTCCTGGTTTACAGTTTTAGTTAGTCCGAACAAACCGCCACTAATCGCTCCAAAGTTAGTCTTTTGTCCTAACCCAAACTCTCCATCTAGGCGAGCAATGGTGAGAAAGCAACTACGCCCTAACAGTGCGGCTTGGTTCAACGGCTGTTTGAGATGTTTGGCGATAAGGAAGACATGGCGCAGGAGGGCTTTTTCTGATTCCAGATAATGGACACCGCTTATCTCTGGGTGGTTGGCAGGATGCAAGTAGATAAAAGCACCAATCTGACCATAATTACTAGCGATCGCACTTAACTGTTGTTGCAAATGTTCTTCACTTAAATCTGTCAGCACTACCCGACTAATCCCTTCAGGTAAAGGAGACTGTTGGTGAATTAGGGTTTGCGGAAAAGTTAAGACAACGGTTTTCCAACCATGCTGACAAAGAGCTTCAGCTAGTTTTGCAGTTGTCAGTGAACCATCATCAGTCAACAAAGCGATATGTTGATCAGGTAAGGCGCACTCTAAAACATCTGGTTTTGGAAGAAATTTCAGTCTGACGGGACTGCGAAGAATCAGAGATTGGGGATTAGGGATGGGGGATGGGACAGATTCTTCCCCCAGTTCCTTCATTTCAGGCGGCTGATGTTGCCAGGACGTATTTTGTTGTGTCTCTATCAACAGCCTTTTTTTTTCCCCCCCTTCAACCTGTTGCTCTATATATGCAACAATCTCTCCCAGAGTCCGCAGTTGACCTAGTTCTTCTGGATTCGGTTTGGGCAGTTCGGGATAAAGTTCTAGTAATGCTCCCAGGATTTCTACCCGTTTGATGGAATCAATCCCCAAATCGGCCTCAATATCCATCGACATATCTAACATCTCTGTGGGATAGCCTGTTTTATCGCTGACGATGTTGAGTAAATTGGGACTGAGGTTGGCTAAGTCGATGGGGGATGGGGGGGATGTAGGGTTAGCTTCTTGTAGGGTGGAAGAAGAATCAGATGTTACTTCTACATCTTTCTCATCCCCTGCAATCCCTGTTACTAAAGTTCCTATATACTCGACTATTTGGCCTAGAGTGCGTAACTGTCCTAGTTCTTCGGGATTTGGTTTGGGTAAATCAGGGTAAAGTTCGAGTAATCCTCCTAAAATTTCTACGCGTTTGATAGAATCAATCCCCAAATCTGCCTCGATATCCATCGATAGCTCTAACATCTCAATTGGGTAGCCAGTTTTATCACTAACAACATTGAGCAGAGTTTGACTCAAGATGGCTTCATCAATGGCTACTGGTGATGGAGCTGCTACCGTCGTGGTTGTAGGATGATTTTCTTGAGGCGTGATAATTTCTGGAACTTGTTTTGCTTGATGATTTGCACCATTATTTGTGCCATGACCATTACCATTAGTTGATAATGGCTCAGATTTGGTGAAAACATCGTTACTGGCTACAGAAATCGATGCGGTTGTTACCAGAAGTGGATGATTCTCTACAGCAGTGTGGGTACTGTGGGTGACAGGAATTTCTGGCTCATCCAGCAGTGATACGAGATTATTGTGGTTGATTAACTGGAAAAATTGGTTGGTGTATTCCTGCTGATAGTTCAGATATTGTTCATGGATGCGGAGGCTTTCAGCTTGATGATCGTGAAACCGCATCATGCTACGTTCAGAACTGGAAATTGCCAGTTGCTGTGTTTGTGCGTGTTGATCAGTGAATTTAGCATTTCCCCACAACGCTTGCTGTTGCTGCATTAGTTGGAAGAAGGTTTTGGTATATTCTGTCTGATGTTTTAAAGATTGT
The DNA here is from genome assembly GCF_000316645.1 of Nostoc sp. PCC 7524. Lineage (NCBI taxonomy): Bacteria > Bacillati > Cyanobacteriota > Cyanophyceae > Nostocales > Nostocaceae > Nostoc > Nostoc sp. PCC 7524. Next base: position 320,559 of record NC_019684.1, on the reverse strand, counting down.
TCATGAACCTGTAAGACACTACGTTGATGACGATTAAATTCTATCAGTGTGTACTCTAAGCTATCTATGATTTTTTGATAACTCGTACTAAGTTCCGAACTAGATTGTATAGGCTGGATCAGCAATTTGTCCAGTTGCCCATTTTTAGCAGATGACATCTTCACTCCATTATTGATTGGTACTCTGTTTTGTGTTTCAGAGGTATGGGTAAGAAAATCGTTAACTGTAGTTCTGTCTGGAGAATGTGAAGGTGGGGTTAATGGTGCTGGGTGAGATGCGGTAACTTTTTCAGGTTGATTGCCGTTGTTAACTGTTGGTTTGACTAGCACTTCATTTTGCAGTGCTTTTTCAAAGGCTTGTTTTGTTTTTTCAGAAACATAGTTATTGCTGTTTAAGCGGAAATTCAAGCCTTTGTTGGTCGTAACTTTGGGGATTTCGCTTTCTAGTTGGTAAGAGTCTATATTTGGCAAAGCTAACCCAGCAACCCGTAACTGAACAACAGCTTCTCGCAGAGTGCGATCGCTATCTTTGGCAGGATTGGCATTTAAGGCTACAGCGAGATGGGGGCGATCGCTTAAAATCTCGTTCACTAAGTTGGTGAGAACTTTACGTGGACCAAACTCAACAAAGCAAGCACCGCCTTCAGCATATATATTCTCAATCTCCTGCTTAAACAGCACCTGATTGATCAAGTGTTGTGTGAGGATATTTTGAATCTCTTGTGGTTCGGTTGGGTAAGGTTGGGCGGTAAAATTGCTGTAAACAGGAATTTGGGGCTGGTTGAAAGTAACTCTCTCAATGGCTTGAGCAAAGGGTTTTTGGGCATGAGCTACTAGGGATGTGTGAAAAGCTGCGGAAACACCCAGCAAGATAGTAGAGAAACCTTGAGTTTTTAGAGCCTCTTCTACTTTGGCAATTTCAGCTTTTGTCCCTGCCAACACTACCTGGCGATGGGAATTGAAGTTAGCAATGCTGACTTGCGGGTAATTTTTGATCAGTTCTTTAATCTGATCTACATCCCCCTTCACCGCTAACATACTTCCTGCTTCAAATTGGGGATCTTTGGGTGCAGCCATCGCTTGTCCCCTAGCTTTCACCAGGAAACAATAATCGGCTTCGCTCAAAACCCCAGCCGCCCACAGTGCTGTCAGTTCTCCAAAGCTATGTCCGGCGACAAAATCAGGCTTAAATCCTGCTTGTTGTAATATCTTGTACAAACCAGCACTAAATGCCCCAATCGCTGGCTGTGCATATTCGGTGAGCTGCAATCTTTCTAATTGGGCAGCTTTTTGCGCCGGATCAAATACAGGGGCAGGAAAAACTACTTCGGAAATGGGTTGTAAACCATCTTGAGACAACAGGCTGTCCATCTGAGCATAGGTTTGGCGCAGACAAGGAAAGTTAATCACCAACTCCCGACCCATATCTAAGTATTGTGAGCCTTGTCCAGTAAATAGCGCCACTACCTTCCCTATAGCCATCCCGGTTTTACGGTAATAAATGCCTTGGGGATGCTCCCAGGACTCTGCTTGGGGCTGGTTTTTCAGTAAGTTAATGGTTAATTGCAATAATTCCCTAGCCTGTTTGAGAGAATCGGCAACAAACCCAACTCTGGCATTGGCCATCGGCATTTCACCCGATTGAGATGCTGAAACCAATTCTCTATAATGTTGCTCTCCCACATCAGATTGCAATTGATTGTAGACTTCTTGACAGCGTGACAACAATTGCTCAGGTGTGGATGCCAACAGCAGTATTGACTGGGCAGTTTCGTGTAAACGATAGGGTTGATGGTGTTCCTGATGATATTCTTCTAGAACCACATGATAATTTGTCCCACCAAAGCCAAAGGAACTGACTCCCGCACGTCTGGGTTGGTTTTCAGGGCTAATCCAAGGTCTAGTTTCTGTATTTAAATAAAATGCAGAATTATCAATCTCAAGTTTAGGATGGGGTTTAGTGACATTAATTGTCGGTGGCAATACTTTATGGTGCAGAGCTAATGCGGTTTTAATCAGACTCGCCGCACCCGCAGCCGCTTTTGTATGTCCAATCTGTGACTTGACGCTGCCTAGGGCAATATATTGTTTTTTAGAATTGTTTTCGCCAAAAAATTCTTTAATTGATGCGAATTCGGTAGGATCTCCCACCATTGTACCTGTACCGTGTGCTTCGATCAAACCGACACTGGCAGGTGCAAATCCTGCATCTTCATAAGCACGACGTAAGGCTTTGATTTGCCCTTCTGAACGGGGTGCATAAATGCTTTTATAGCGACCATCACTAGAACTACCAATACCTTTGATGACTGCATAGATGCGGTCATTATCTCTTTGGGCATCTTCTAGGCGTTTCAGGACTAACATCCCCACACCTTCACCCAGCATCATCCCATCGGATTCAGCATCGAAAGGTTTGACATTCTCTCCAGGAGAAACAGCCGGGGTTTTGCTGAAACATACATAAGCCAAAATTGAGTTGTCGGTGTCAACGCCGCCAGTAATCATCATGTCGGCTCGGCCTTCAACTAGCTCACTAATGGCTACTTGCAGCGCCCCCAAAGAACTAGCACAGGCAGCATCAACTACACAATTCATTCCCCCCAAATCAAGGCGGTTGGCAATGCGTCCAGCCACCACATTGGCTAGCATTCCCGGAAAGGCGTTTTCGTCCCACTGCACATATGCAGCTTTGATTTTCTCAATGATTTTTTGGGTTTCTGCATCGGATAAGCCACTGCTTTTGAGGGCTTTTTCCCAAATTGGGTACTGCAATCTTGTACTTAGGGGAACTGCCAGTTGTCTAGCCAGGGCTACACCTAATACTACACCAGTGCGATCGCGTAGCTTATCGTAGATATCGCGATTAAACTGGCGGGATTCACCATAGCCAGCATCTTCCATTGCAGCTTTCGCCACCACCAAACCTAGCAACTGCGAAATGTCTGTGACTTCTAAGGTGTTCGGTGGTAATCCAAATTCCAGGGGATTAAAATCAATGTCTGGGATGAATCCACCACGTTTGCAGTAGGTTTTGTCAGGTGTTTTGGGGTTGGGATCATAGTAATCCTCTATGCTCCAACGGGAAGGGGGAACATCAGTAATACAATCTACTTTATGAATAATCTTTTGCCAATATTCCTGCAAATTTTGGGATTGAGGAAAGATAGAAGCCATCCCAATAATCGCAATATTGGTTTGTGGGCGGTGGATTGCCATCTCGTTGTGTTGGATATACGTATTTTTTGTGTTGGTGAGCGGTGTATTGTCAACCATAGTTTTTTTCACTTTTATCAGCTTGAGCAAAGCATTTTCACAATTGCTCACTTCGTCTTGCAATTGTGCCAAGCCAACTTCGATTCTAGAAGCAGCCATGATTTCATCTTCACTATTTTGTTTGTGAAATTGGGAGATGGTGAGAAGTTAATTCCCTCAATTCATGAGGTAAATGAGTATTAGATGTTAGGAGAAATACTGCTTAAAACCAGAAGATTTTGAATACTTTAATCGCTCTAAGATGAGTTGATTTAACTCTGCTTCATCCTATCCAATTGAAAGTTTCGCTTATCTTAACTTGGTTAATCTGCTATGACAATTGATATGCAACTTCTGTGCAACTGAATAAATTTTGCGAAGAAAAATCTTTTTGGGATGATTGTATGTAGCTTCTCATTCAAAAGATTAGGTTTCTGCTTGGTCATTTACTGATTTTGATGGGGTGCAGGAATTAGAATCTACAGGATTTGTTGCTCCATCAAGCTTGTCGTCTTCTTTTTTCATTACTTCCTGACACTGAGCATTAGCTAATAGCTCCTGCTCAAGCTCACTCACACTAATACCAATCTCATCAGCTTTTTTAGCTTTCCATTTCTCCAATTCCGCATCATGTTGATTTAACCATCCATGTAATGCTAGGCGGGCCATCTCAGCTTTGCGAAGTGTTTGGCGAGCCGCATGAAAAATCAGTCTCTGGTGATCAAAGCTTGTTAATGAAAGCATAAATCGCTTTAGTTTCATCTTCTCTAATTCTCTGTGGCAATGAGTGTCACTCAATAGCTATTAATAGTCTTAGTTTATTAATACCTTAATTTCGAGAATTTTGTTACACAAGCTGCATATAAATTGCATGGCTTCTGCTGGATATCTTCTACTTTTGCTGGCTTTATATCTGAAATTATTGTTGAATTAAGTAAATTTAGTGGATACTTGTTGTAATAATTATGCCTCCTAATTGATATCTTTTGCTACAAAGCCATAAACTTGGAGGTTTAAAAGCTTACCTTTATCAAATAATTACATTTTACAATGTACACAATTATGTCCTGATCTATCTGATATTTAACGTATCACCTGTAACTAGAATAGCTTTGTAAAAGCTTCCTCATCTGATCCAATCAGCTTGATGTTGATGATAAATATCATCTCAAAAAAGATAAATTTTTCAAGGCTTGAGTTTGTTAACTATATTCTGCATCTATCCAAAGATTGATGTGAATTAATTTGAAAATATGTAAGTCTAACTACAACTACTCTATCTAAATATAGAGATATATATAAAAATGAACCAGGGTTAAAGTTTTTACTAAATAAATTCACCCGCACAGAGAAAATTGTGTAAGAAGTTTAATTAACCGACGGATAATTCCTGTTTTTACAATAATTACTCAATCAGTATCAATGGCGTTGCATATGAGTTGTAATTGAGTATCAATCAGTTTATTGTTGATGCAAAGTAATCTAATCTGAAGTTTTGAAGTTTATGCAGTCTAGATATATAGACCAACACAACAAACATATTTACCTTACTGACCTAATGTTCTATTTATCTTGAATTCAGAACTCTCAGATTCTGACTAGAGGCTTGCTTACTAGGTTTACTGAGCAACAATCTCTATAGTCCAGCTTTCAGCCAGCTGGATTTTTCAAAAGTTCAATGGGATTATTCTTAATATTAGGACAATGCAAACATCAAAAACTAATGTCATAATACTTGATACTTTTTTAGTATGAAAATAATTGATTTTCAACAGGCGATCGCATGACGCAATATCTATAGCAATAGCCCGCATATCTACCCAATACACAACTCAAATTCACTAGAATTTAATGGCTTTATTCCAGCTAATTGCTATTTACTAAATCACGCCAAAGCGATGATTTTAAATCAAAAAACATCATTATGGTACAAAAACAAAAACAGTCATTAACTAAACCTCTAGGTAAATGGACAGTATTGTTGATGCTTGCGATGGCAATAGTTCCTGGAGCAATTACTCTCCACACTGTTTCACGCTCTCAGTCGCGATTGCAACTTCCAGAAGAACCAAAACCTTCTCCTACCATCACTGCTATTGCTGCTTTAGGACGTTTAGAACCTCAAGGAGAAGTTATTCGTCTGTCAGCCGCAGGTTCACTAGGAAGTGCGCGGGTTGATAGAATTTTGGTCAAAAAAGGAGACTTGGTACGTCAGGGACAAGTAGTTGCAATTCTTGATAGTTATAATACGCGTCTCGCCGCCTTAGAAAAAGCCCAAAAGCAAGTCCTAGTTGCTCAAGCTGCTCTCAACCAAGTACAAGCAGGTGCAAAAACCGGAGACATCTTTGCACAACAAGCAACAATTGCTCGCCTAGAAGCACAGTTGCGTGGAGAAGTGTCTGCACAACAAGCAACAATTGCTCGCTTAACAGCAGAGTTGCGTAATGCTAACAGAGAAAATCAACGTTATCAGCAGTTATATAAAGAAGGTGCAATATCAGCATCTGATGCTGATGCTAAACGTTTGCGGGTTGATACGGTGCAACAGCAACTCAATGAGGCTAAAGCTGCTTTGAATCGAACTGTAGAAACTCTGCAAAAGCAATTATACGAGGCCAACGCCAGACTTAACAGTATTGCAGAAATCCGTCCTACCGATGTGCAAGCTGCCCAAACTGATGTGGAGACTGCAAGAGCCTCAGTTAAACAGGCTCACGCAGATTTAGATTTAAGCATTGTTAGAGCGCCTATGAATGGCCAAGTCCTCAAAATTCATACTAGAGCGGGAGAAGTCATTGGCAATGCAGGCATAGCTGACTTAGCTAATACCCAACAAATGTATGTGGTAGCAGAAGTCTATGAGACTGATATTAAAAAAGTGCGCCCAGGTCAATCAGCCATGATTACTAGCAATGCTTTCTCAGGGGAATTGCGCGGAACAGTCATAGAAATTGGTTTGCAAGTTGGGCAACAAAATATTTTCAATAATAATCCTAATGTAGATAGGGATAACAAAGTTATTGATGTCAGAATTCGGATTGATAGCCCGGAAGATAATAGGAAAGTTGCTGCGCTGACTGACTTACAAGTTGACGTAATCATTAATATATAAGCAACATCACTACATAAATGGTAATTAAAGTATTTTATCGAGTGATTTCATCTTGATTAATTAAGGCTTTAACCATGATTCTCAATATCCCTCTGGCCTGGTTACAATTAGCTAGACAAAGAGTTCGCTTTCTTGTCGCTTTGGCGGGAATTACTCTTGTTGCTGTTCTGATGTTTATTCAAATTGGCTTTCAAGATGCTCTCTATGCCAGTGCTACGCAGGTACATTATAATCTTCAGGCAGATTTAATTGTAATCAGTTCTCAATATCAAGCTTTGACATCCAATCAAAGCTTTCCGCGTTGGCGTTTATATCAAGCATTAGGTTTGGATAGTGTAGAATCAGTTAGCCCCTTATATTTGCAATTTGCTAAGTTAAGAAATCCTATAAACGGGCGGAAGTTTCCTATATATGTTATTGGCTTTGACCCGATTAAATCAGTTTTCTCATTATCGGAAATTCAAGATAATTTAAAGTTACTACAACTGCCTAATGTAGTTTTTTTTGACCGTGCTGCCCGTCCAGAGTTTGGCCCCATTGCTCAAGAATTTTTGCAAGGGAATCCGGTTAAAGTAGAGATTTTAAATTATAGCAGTTTGGTTGGATATAAAGTTAGAATTGGCGGACTATTTAGCCTAGGCCCTTCCTTTGGAGTGGATGGTAATTTAATTGTTAGTTCTTCAACCTTCTTGCGGATATTTCAAGACCGTTCTGCACAAAATATAGATTTAGGATTAATTAATCTCAAGCCTGGTACTAATCCCCAAACTGTTTTGGCAACTTTATCAGCTAGATTGCCCAAAGATGTGAAAGTGATTACCCGAAAAGAATTTATAGCTTTAGAAAAAGACTATTGGACTTTGCGAACACCGATTGGATTTGTGTTTGATCTCATGGTAGGGATGGGATTTGTTGTGGGAGTAGTGGTTGTCTATCAAATCCTGTATAGCAATATTTCTAATCACTTGGCTGAGTATGCAACTCTCAAAGCTATGGGTTTCAAAAATAATTACTTATTGGGTGTAGTGTTTCAACAGGCTTTGATTTTAGCATCTCTAGGTTATATTCCCGGATTGTTGATATCTATCAGTGTGTATGATATAGCCAAAGATGCGACTAAATTACCAATCATGATGAGTTTAGATAAGGCAGTTTTAATCTTTAGCTTTACAGTTTTAATGTGTTTACTTTCTGGCTTCTTGTCTACTAATAAATTACGCAATGTAGATCCTGCCGATATTTTTTAACTCAAAGCATATGAAATATGGTTGCCAAATCAACAAAAAAAACTGCATAGTTAAGATACAAAATCTTAACCATTACTTTGGTAATAAAGCCTTAAAAAGCCAAATTTTGTTTGATATTAATTTCTCAATTTACCCACAAGAAATTGTAATCATGACCGGGCCATCTGGGTCAGGTAAAACAACCTTACTGACTTTAATAGGTGGTTTACGTTCTGTACAAGAGGGAAGCCTGCAATTTTTAGGACAGGAACTTAAGGGCGTTAGTAATGAAGATTTAGTACAAATACGTCGCCATATTGGATATATTTTTCAGGCTCACAATTTACTAGATTTTTTAACAGCTAAACAAAATGTGCAAATGTCACTGGAATTACACAAACATATTTCCGTAATAGAAGCCCAGAAGCAATCAGAAGCTATGCTAACGGCTGTAAATTTAGGCAACAGAGTTGATTATTATCCATCTGATCTCTCAGGTGGTCAAAAACAACGGGTGGCGATCGCGCGTGCTTTAGTGAGCCATCCCAAGCTAGTTTTAGCTGATGAACCCACGGCTGCTTTAGATAGTAAAACAGGACGAGATGTTGTTAATTTGATGCAGAAATTAGCTTATGAACAACATTGTTCTATTTTAATGGTGACTCATGATAACCGAATTTTAGATATTGCCGATCGCATAATTCATATGGAAGATGGACGACTGATGCAACAGGTTCATTGATGGTGATATTTCGTTAGTATTCAACCATAAAAACTTTGTGATTTGTAATAAACAGATATACAAAATACACAATCCTTGTAGTTATTAAATTGTAATTTTGACAAGAGGTTATATGAATGGATGTCCCAAGGTAATTGTTTTTGGTGCGGGAGGTTTTCTTGGTGAACATATTATTCAGCAATTGGCAAACAACAATTTTCATGTATATGCGGCTGTAAGAACTAAGCATAAATATTCCAGAGATACATTAAACCATCAAATAACCTACTATGAAGGTGATCTAGAAGACTGTCAGTATATCCAGAAATGCTTGGAAGGGATGGATGCAATCATCTTTGCAGCAGAATGTAACTGGAAACCTGGTTTAGCTATTTCAGAATATTTTCGAGGCAATGTTCAAATTACGAAGAGATTTTTTACAACCCTCGAAAATCATCAAGATGTGCGCGTAGTGTATACATCTTCTATGTCTGCTATTGCTGGTAGCAAGACCCCGGTAATATTTACTGAAGACTCCGATCGCAGCCATGTTAAAAAAAATTCTCTAAGTCCTGATGATTGGGCGAAAATAGAGTGTGAACAAATAGCACTTGACTACGCCAGCAAAAATCATAACATTGTGATACTCAATCCAGGTTTAATGTTGGGGCCGGGAGCTTTTAGCCATTCCAAGATTACTACATCAGGCTTGGTTTTGAGGTTTTGTCAGAATAATTTCCCATTTTACGTGAATGGAGGACATTCATTTTGCGATGTCCGGGATGTTGCAAAAGCTCATGTTGCAGCACTTACTCGTGGACATCGTGGCGATCGCTATATTGTAGCTGGACATAATCTCACCATGACAGAAATTTATCATCTCATGGTGATGATCACTGGCTTGAGCAGTCCTAGGGAATTACCTGTTAACATAGCATATTCACTGTCGTTGCTGCTTGATAAATTATCTTCATTGGCTGTCAAGAGATTGACATCTTCATATCATCCAGATTTTGTCAAATCTTCTGGCCTTTATTATTACGGTGAATCTAAAAAAAGCATCAGTGAGCTTGGCTATAATATCACTCCAATTAAAACAACTCTTTTAGAGACAATTCAATACTTTTATAACCAAGGGCTGATATCTGAAGATATATCTTTTTTAGAAGCCATGAATAATAGTAACATCCAAGCGATCGCTTATCTTCGAGAGATGGCAAGGTATCACCCATTCTCCCATTCTCTCCTACCAAGAATTTCTAAAATTTATAGAATTTGTGAATCTAACTATTATTTAAATAATCTTTTAATAGATTTATTAGCTAATAGCAACTTTAACTACAAAAAGGGTAAATTTCATTTAAATAAATCTAACTATCAACAATACCAGAAAACTCTTAACAAGCTTTTTGAATATATCTATTTTGCGTCCGATGATTTTCTGACAGAAGTATTGTGAGTGTGCATATGAGCCTAGATAATAATTTTTTGGTAAGAAAATGGGACATTTGTATTGTCGGTACTGGTGCAGCAGGAGGAATATTAGCACATACGTTAGCTATTAATAATTTATCGGTACTTTCTTTAGAGCAAGGAGAGAAAATTGATAACAACTACTTCTCCAACCAATTAAATCCCGAACATGAGCAGAATTTTGGAATTGCTGCTGATATGCCTTGGCCTTTACAACAATCAGAATCATTTCACTATGACAATTTTCAAGCAAACCAGCTCTATGCCAAAAATGATATATTATCGACTTCATCCCGTTCCGCAGAAGTTTTTCATAACTATCAGATTTTTCGACTTAATGGGAAGCAGAATCTATGGGATGGTGTTTGTCTAAGATATTCAGAAAGAGATTTTCGCGGTCAAGATTACGGAGATTCTGATTCAAATTGGCCAATTAGCTATGCAGATATTGAAAATCACTACACAGCAGTTGAAAGATTAATAGGTGTTTGTGGTACTAAAGAGGGTCTTGATTGTTTGCCTGATGGAGAATTTATCCCAGCTAAACCACTCCGTCCTGCTGACACAATTGTGATGGAAGCAGTAAAGAAAGTTAGGGGAGTAAATATCAAAGCTATTCCCAATCGGAAAGCTGTCGAAACACGTCCAGAAGTCGCTCATCATTGTCAAAGTTGTGGTGGTTGTTATTATGGTTGCAGTTCTGGCAGTATTTATAAATTTTCTAATCATTTACTGCCCCAAATTGTTAGCCGAAGTAACTACCAGATTGTATATAACTGTAAAGTCATCCGGTTGCAGAGAAAACAAGATTCCAACCAAATTCATACTCTCGAATATATAGACACCAAAACACACAAGAGGTTTCAAGTTGAGGCTAAGATTTTTATCCTGGCGGCTGGCGCTCTTGAGACACCACGAATACTATTTAATTCCACAGACGATTTCTACCCACAAGGATATGCAAATAGTTCCAAAACTTTAGGATGTTACCTACAAGATAATATTAAAACCAACGTAGGCACTTCTTTACTAAAGTTAGTTGGTAGTCGAGAAAAATACGATGTTGGCTTTGGAGACAATATCTTAATACCTCGATTTTTGTTCAACAATCAAGATTTTCGTGGTGGGTATATGGCGCAATATCATAATGCCTATCCTAAACGTCCTTACTACCTAGATGGATTTGATAATTTTCCTGGATGGAGTAAAAAGTGGCTAGCAAAACTACTATTTAAAAGTTATGCTGTACTACTTTTTCAAGGCAAACCTGATGTTAAGAAATCAAACCGTGTTGTCCCTAGCCAAGAACAAGATATTTATGGAATTCCCAAAATTGATGTTTATTATGAAATGACAGAAAATGATCGCTGTATGCAGCAAAGCATGATTCTATACGGGAAGCAGATCCTACGCAAATGCTCAGGAACTTTAATTTTTACATACACATCACAGCCAGGAAACTCTATTCACTATGCTGGTACGTGTCGCATGGCAGAAAATAGTCATGAAGGTGTTGTAGATAAAAATTTAAGGTCGTTCGATCACGAAAATCTTTACATTTGCGATGGCAGTGTCATACCTGAAATATCTGAAAAGAACTATACATTGACAATTATGGCCTTAGCTCATCGTCTAGCATCATATTTATCTCAGAAGTTAGCTTAAAAACCTAATAGATTCATCTGATGGCTTATCCAATTGTTAGTGAAGTTCTTATTTTAGGGACTTCCAGCTAAAAAATCTTCAAAATGTAGTGTGCGTCAGTGCGAGAAAACTTAGCTGTACCAAGAAATTATTCATACTGACGCACCCTACTAACCGTCAATTTGGAATAATTTATTTTTTGGTGTTCCCTTAACTCAATGAAAATACAAAGGAGTTTAATATCATGGTGATGAATAAGCAACGTTTGCGTATTGCGATTATTACAGGATCATACGCGCCTTTTTTATCGGGAATTTCCATAGGGGTACACCAACGAGTTAGATGGTTGTTACAACAGGGTCATGAAGTCTTTCTGCTCCATCCTGAAGTTAATGAATTATATCCCAAAGAGATTTTTAAGCGTTCCATACCGGGTATTGAAGAAGTTCAGTCATTCTCGAATTTTTCTTCTTATGCTTATCCAACTCAACCACTAATTTTCTATAAGTCTCTTCCCGTACCATTGCACTATCACTATTGGAATGATACAAAGTTACTCATGGATTTTGAGCCTGATATTGTGGTGGTTGAAGAAGCACCAGCAATGATTGGTTATTATTCACTTTTTTTACAAGGTTATGGTCGTCTCATTGGTAGTGAATATGCAAAGCTAACTGGGACTCCGACGATAACTCTCTTCCATACAGATATCGTTGCCTATATTAGATATTACTTAGGCAATCTATCTTTCCGCTTGATTCGTCCTATTATTCCTACTCTGGTGAAGCATTTTAGTGAAGCTTATGATGTCAATTACTTTTCTTCTCAAGAACAGCTTGCTCAATACAGAAAGATGAAACTCCAGCGTGGAGAATATCTTCCTTATCAGGGGGTCGATTGTAAAAAATTTCATCCCAAAAACATTTGTTATGATCCGATTCCTCATGATCATCGACCAACCCTGTTATTTGTTGGGCGCATTAGTGTAGAAAAAAATGTCCGCCAACTTTTAAAAGCATATCCACTCATTGCAGCCAGAATCCCTGATGTTCATTTAGTCCTGGTTGGTAGTGGTCCCCTATACTCTGAAATCCAGGCACGCGCTCAAAAATTTGGTTCTGGTATTACTATGTGGGGTGAGTCTCACGGTACAGAACTGTTAGGTTGGTTTGCGCGTGCTGATATCTTTGTGAATCCCTCTGTGAGCGAAAACTTCTGCACTACAAATAACGAAGCACTGGCTTCTGGTACTCCTGTAGTTGCAGCACTGGCCCCATCAACCGCAGAACAAGTATTTCCCGGTTATAACGGTTTTTTAGCTGAACCTAACAACCCAGCAGATTTTGCTCAAAAGGTGATTACTATTCTGGAGAATCCTGACTTGAAAGCAAAGATGACTCAGCAAGCTCGTCAATCCATACTTAAGTTTGATTGGTCAGTATGTATGGAAAAGTTTGAATCCCAGCTCTACCAGCATATTAAAGCATCGAAAAAACTCAGGGTAAAAGTGGGGGTATAGGGCAAACGCATCTAAACTGGAGAAACCCGAAAAAAATAACTATGCTTCCGGCTAACCTAGTGCAGCGATCGCAATCTCCAGAAATTAAATAAGCGTTACCTTGTAGAGATGTTTCATGAAACATCTCTACATTCTTGTTTGGAGATGTCTAGAATAGACAAGATTAAAAATGTAGTATTGTTATATACAAAATTTAGCTATTTTTGGGAAAACTCCTAGTCAAAATCCCCACGCAACAATGGCTGAAACTATTGAAATTGACGGTTCCTACGGCGAGGGAGGCGGCCAAGTTCTCCGCACTTCCCTAAGTTTAGCTGCCATCACTGGTCAACCCATCCGCATTACGGGAATTCGCGCCGGACGCAGAAGGCCAGGATTAGCCGCACAACACTTAACAGCAGTTCGGGCGGCGGCGAGAATTTGTCATGGTCAACTGTCGGGTGATGAGTTGGGTTCAACGATGCTGGAATTTATCCCCGGTGGTGTTGTGCAATCAGGAACCTACAGTTTTGATGTCAGTGAAGTACAACAAGGTGGTTCGGCTGGGGCAATTACGTTAGTTTTACAGACAATTCTTTTACCTTTAGCCTTAGTAGATGGCGATTCGCAGGTAACTTTACGGGGTGGAACTCATGTGATTTTTAGCCCGACAATGACTTACATTGAGCAGGTATATCTACCGATGCTCAAACACATGGGAATTGAGGCACAAGTTGAGTTAGGTGCTTGGGGTTGGTATCCCCAAGGCGGGGGAGAGGTAGAAATGCTAGTGAAAGGGGGGTGTCAACTCAACGGGATTGATTTACTAGAACGGGGAAATTTACGACAAGTGCGAGGACTAGCAGTCGTAACGGAACTTCCTGCACACATTCCCCAACGGATGGCGAATCGGGCTGAGAATTGGTTACGCCAAGCCGGATTAAAAGCATCTGTGCAAGCTTTCCGAGAAAAGGGGGTAGCTCCGGGAGCCGGAATCTTTTTAACGGCTGAGTATCAGCATAGCTTGACTGGGTTTGGTGGCTTTGGGCGGTTGCGGTTGTCATCTGAAAAAGTCGCCGAAATTGCCTGTGAGCAATTATTGAAGTTTCACCAAACTGGCGCACCCATTGATGAACATTTAGCAGATCAGTTATTGTTACCTGCGGCTTTAGCCACACGGGAAAGTCGTTACCGAGTTGCTCAAGTGAGTACCCATTTAACAACTAATGCCGCAGTCATTGAAAAGTTTGGGTTAGCGCAGATTACAATTGATGCCACAGCAAAGATAGTCGTAGTTAGTCCATTGCATAGATGTTGAACCTTGCACAGACTGGGAATTTGAGATTTTTCTCCTCTGCTCCTCTGCTCCCCCTGCTGTCATCATGAAAAGTCTCTAACTCGACACGATATCAGGATGCCAGTTAGCCATATGATTGGCATGGGTGGGCAAATATGATCCAGGTTTATAGAACTGGTCATAAAACTCCAAGTCAAGATGATGGGCTTGGAGATAAGTAATGAGGAAGATGGAGGGGACTGTACCGGGAAATTTACCGAAAGTGTCAAACACATATTGGGCTTGTAATGCGACACACTCTCGAAATTCTTCGCTATGAACCTGAGCAGCCGATCGCACTTTTGCCGAATCTTGCCAAGGGCCTGGTGTATGAGGGTGGAACGGCCCGCCTACATTAAATTTGCGATCGCATAATGCTTCCACCGCCGCCCGCATATCAGAATAATGAGGTGGACAAAAACCTTCCATGACACCTGCCAAACCTGTAGGATTAGGGTAAGGCCAACGCTCATCAGTATCATAGCGAAAACCCAATCCGGGGACTTTGGGATCACCACTAGCCCCCAAAATCGCAAAAGGATCAATCCCATTAAACATCCAACCCCCTAGCCCCATCGCTTGTAACATCAAGGCTCCGGCGTAACAGCTGGTGGATAATTCTGCGGTGAGTTCAGCCATAGACCACTGTTCGAGAAATGTCAGAGGTAGGGCATTATCCACATCGGCGAGATGACTGTACTTTTCAATTCCCGGAATGGCTCTACGGTTGATATCATCACGAAACACCACGCCATTTTGGAGGTAATAGCAAATTCCCGCTAGTGTATGTTGGGCTAAATCACCCACAGGAATGACTAGAAGTGTACCAGGATGATTGACAACCCAAGTATTATGTGATTCTACATAAGGTACTTCCGGCGGTAAGCCTAAACGCCCATCTTGGATTTTTTTGACTTGACTCTTGAGGGTAGCAAGGACTTTTTCTAAATCAAGGGAACCATCTTCATCTCTTTCAGAATAAGCAGGAGCATCACGATTGTCTAAGACATAAACCCCTTCATCATCAGTGAAGAAAGTCATACTGCAATGAAAACCAGATGCCGAAGGAAATGTCCGACCACTAGCTGCACCTGCATAATTGGAAAGGTAAGGTGCGTATCGCTGTGCGCGATAAATCAGATTGTGCCAGCTAGTATTACCTCCGCAAGCTGTAACTACAAGTAATTTCTCCAATTCCGAGAGAGGTACAACTTGACTACGAGACTTGTAAGCAAACACCCCGTCTGGAATCTCTGCACCCAGAAAGAAGCGCCGAGAACGACGGCCTAATAGAGCTGCAATCAAACTAAAATTTTGTAAATCTTGAAAGCCTGAAGGTATATTGATTTTCTCCATGAAATTTTCCTTATATAGCAGGTGACAGGTGACAGGTTACAGGTGACAGGTGACAGGTGACAAACTCCAAAGTCTCTGAGTGTAAACAGTTTTATGATTGCTTGATGTCCTAATCTATACGGTGAGTGCTATAGCTTGATAAAACTGAAAATATTACTTTTTCAGTTCCTATTTTCTCGATCCAGGATGTTACAACAAGAGCAAAGTTATAAAAAATTCTTAACTATCAACTTTATGTTACATAAGAACTCAACAATGCAAAATAAATCTATATAAATACTTCTTCTGGATATTGACAAACATCAACAGCTATTACTTGTATAACTAAAACGCTAGAAAATGAACGAATTACAATAGATAACTCTGAAAATTTTGTCTCAATTCCTGTAGCATCAGGCTTGATTTTCCAGACATTATTGCTAACAATAAAAGAGGGATTTAAGAATCTCATAGTCAATTTCGATCATTTGACCCTTCTACCCTAGTCCGCAAGCGCGGACTTTTTTTATTAGTCATTAGTTATTAGACATTTAGCATAATCAAGTCAAAAGTCAAAAGTCAAAAGTCAAAATTAAAGAATTATTGGGAAAAAATCTCTCTTGTCTTCCCTGCCTCCTCTGCTCCTCTGCTCCCTTGCTTCTCTGCCTTCTGCCTTTCTTCAAAACGTGAGAAAATGCTGTTGATGAGTCGCATATTATATGGATAACGATTTACTGGCTTTCTTTGCAGGTGTGAGTCTTCTAATTATCTATCTCATTTTCTCGGCATTAACCGAAATGGGTACTAAACTTCCGTGGAAAAAATGAGAGAAAGGGAAGACAAGGAGAAATGCTTGTCTTCCTCATTTACTAACGCAAGGATTCTAAAACTACTGTAACTGTAGTTAAACACAAGAGAATAACCCCCAAAGGTAGAAACAAATGTTGTAAAACATAGGTTAGTATGGGAATAATGTGCAACACGCCTAAAGCGTGAGAAAGCGCATAGGCAAGGGCAAAGCCAAACAGCATTAACAAGAAATATTTCAGCGACTTAGACACAAAACGAAATAGCACAGTATCCTGATCTGTAGGCATAACTTTCACTCACAAAAATACACGAGTTTCTATTGATGAAAATTTGGAGATATTTATTCAATTCCCTGATGAGGTAAATTGAACATAGATTCTGGTTGTTGTTGATTGTGCCGTTTTTCGTAATTAACTATCAATTGAAAGGCAATAAACAAGCTCAACAGCAGCATGAAAAATGATCGCAATCTAGAATATCCATTAATTTCTCGCTCTACACCACATTTGAGGCAGACATATCTATTAGAATTGTGGGTATCTTGGGCAAATGGGCAATAACTCTGATTGCAATCATGATGACAATCTTTGTGCAACATTCTTGACACTCCTGTAGGCTGATAACTGATATGTGTAAACACGCTCTACAGAATCTAGTTAGTTAATACCTTCTGCTTTAACAGTGCTGAGTCATGAGTAGGAATGAATCAATTCCAAATTCAAACAAAATTTAAAATTCAAAATGAACCACTTTTTGGAGGAATTAACTTAACTTGCCTGTATTGATTACAAGAGTAATACACTCTGATTTAAATTGCAGTCGGATTCAGTAAGTTAAGTATTTTCCTACTTGGTAGGAAAAAGTAGTTTGTGGTATGGCTGTGGAAAAATAAGTAGTAAAAATATGGTTATAATTAAGCACAAATGATACAGACTGATATTCGATGGGTGCAGAAGAAGCCTTAGAGCTTTTGGATAGCTTGGTTTGGTCTAAAACAGGGAAACATCTAGATACAGTTCAAAGGATTATATTGCGTCATGCGTGGGAGGACAAGAAACACACTTATCAAGAGATGGCTGATATCTGTGGCTACACAGAAGCACATTTGAAAGCAGTAGGTGCAGAACTTTGGCAGATACTTTCAGATGTATTAGGTGAAAAAGTCTCAAAATCAACCTGTCGCACTGCTATTCAGAGATTTTGTTTTTCCCAAGCATCCCCAAGGACAAACAACATTCTAAATGCAGCCAGCGAGCATGACAACCCACAAGTACCAGATTATAGCTTTGTGGGACGCGATCGCGAATTAGCTGAACTCAATCAACTTGTTCAGCGTGGAGACAAAATCATTCTCATTCAAGGTAAGGGTGGTGTGGGGAAAACTACCCTGGCGCGTAAGTATCTCAAAATTCAGGGTTTTTATCCCCTAGAATTGTGGATGCCTAAAGAAAGCCAAAATATCGTCAATGTGGAAAGTGTTGTTGAGGAGTGGCTGAGGGGACACTTCAACGAAGAACCGGGTAAAGAATTTGGGATTAACCTCGACAGATTACGACGCAAACTCCGTGATGCAACCAGGAAAATCGGAGTGCTGATTGATAATCTAGAGCCAGCTTTAGATCAAAACGGCTGTATTGTACCAGATCATCGTCCCTATGTAGAACTCTTGAGAGTCCTAGGTGATCCTACAGTCAAATCAATCACTTTAATTACCAGTCGTGAACGCCTCTATGAATCTGGAGTCAATGTTAATTTATATGCTCTCAAAGGCTTAGATGAGTCGGCTTGGCAACAATTTTTTACCAATTGTCAGATTAATATTGATGCGATGGCATTGAGTCAGATGTGTAGAGCTTTTGGTGGTAATGCGAAAGCTATGGAAATTATTAGTGCTGACATCATTACAGATTTTGAAAAAAATGCAGATATATATTGGCAAGAAAATCGAGATTCTTTATTGATTGCTAGACAATTAGAAAATTTAGTTTCTAGTCAATTCCAGCGATTAGAACAAATGGATCAAGAAGCATACAAACTGCTTTGTCGTTTGGGATGCTATCGTTATCAAGATATCACTCATGTAGAATTTCCCGGACTACAATGTTTGCTTTGGGATGTACCAGAACACCAACATAAACGAGTAGTTAAGTCTTTGTGTGACCGTTCCTTGGTAGAGTATCGTAAAGGTAAATACTGGCTACACCCAGTGATTGAAACAGAAGCGATCGCCCGCTTGAGACAAAGCGGAGAATGGGAAATTACCAACCGTAAAGCCGCAGAGTTTTGGCATAATAGCGTCACTAAAGTTGAAAATCCTCAAGATGCTTTTATGGCATTAGAAGCTTATCATCATTACATGGAAATTGGTGATTTTGAAGCAGCAGCAAATGTCATTATTGGAGGTAGAAAAAATAAATGGGATCACAGTCTGTCTTTAGGTGTATTGTTTAATCGGTTGGGTTTGTTAGAAACCTTAATTTCAGTCATTACTCCTTTAATCCATAACTTGAATTCGGAATGTCACCTGAGCATACTGCATAACATCTTAGGCAGAGCATACCACCAAGTAGGTAATATTCAAGGGGCTATTGATTGCCATCAACAAGCCAATAAAATAGCAGCAAAATGCAATTTTTTTCAAGAACGTGTATCTAGCATTTTTAACTTAGGTCTTTGTTATATAGATCTCTGGGAAGTTGAAAAAGCTAACAATATTTTTCACTGTGTCAAAAACCTAGCAGCAACTAACGAAAACTTTTACCAATACGTTGTTTATTCACTGTGTTGTTTAACCTATTTAAACTCTTATGTAGGGCAGAACAATCATGTAATTACCATGCTAGAAGAGGCAAATAGAGGATTATCAAATGATAGATTAACCTCATGGGGTCGGGGAGTGAGCTTATTATATATCAGCTTAACTTACAAAAATTTAGGTAGGATAGAAACTGCCTTTGAAACTTGTCACCAAGCTATTACCCATTGTCACCACAATCAATTTTCTTTTCTAGAAGCTAGAGCTATATCTTGTCTAGCCTCTTTGTATAGAGAGCAGGGAGATTTAATCACAGCAGTCGAGAAGCATCAAGAAGCGATTAATAGCATGATTACGGTTTCTGATAAGTGTAACTTAGCTAAAGCCTACTATCAATTGGGTTTAACTTATCAAAGAATGGGTGAAATTAATCAGAGTCGGGAAACTTTTGAGGAAGCGATCGCTATTTTTTATCATATGCCTGCGCCCAAACAAGTTGTAAAAGTCCAAGCAGCAATGGCACATTTAGAAAGTCAGTCTGCCTAGGTGAAGACAATTCTTTGTTAGACTTAAGTATATACACTTATGAAAATAGAGCCAATAGCAAATGCCAGAACCAAAAGACAACCACATAAAAATTGATCCAGCAACTCTAGTGTTGATTATTTCTGCTTTAATTCTCTTACCCTTACTGTTCGCCGGTTTTTCATTACAATGAAATTATGTAAATAACCTCTTGACAAAACGTAGGGAAGAGATAATAAAATCTATTCGTCGTTGGGTTGTAGATGCAGTTTGCACATCATCTAATATTTTCTGCATCTCATGTAAATTTTCTTGATTCATGCCAATGATAGTAGACCGCATAATTGCAGACCTGACGCTATCAAGAGCATTCTGGCATTCTTTGTACGCCTCCCTTAACTTATTAGCTTGCTGCCAATTACTTTCCATTCGCGCATTTGTCAGTTCAAACTGAAGTTGTGACAAAATACGTTCTAACTCTAATTCTGTCTGATTAAGTCGCTCCACATCTATTTGATTGCTAGAACTAATTTGTAATTGAGAAATGATAGTTTGTAATTTATTGACAATTTCATCATTATTCAACATAGATAAGTAGCTCGGTGTTAAAAATTGTCGCTATGACAAGGCAGAAGGCAGAGGGCAGAAGGCAGAAGGAAAGAGGTTTTCAAGCAAATTTACTTTTCGTTACATAGTTCGGTTTATTTGCATCGTTCTACTTAAATTATTTAGATCGATTTTAAATTCTTTGACACAATTGGGGTTGGGATGTTTGTATTTTCCTAGTTTTAAACGAAACTTCCCGAAGAAATTCTTTTAATGTTCGGTCTTGATTAATTGCATTTTCTAGAGTGTTCATCCTCGTCAAAATTGAACTGTAATCTCTACCAGTCAAATTAGTTGTGACTCCAATAATCTGCGTTACTCTAGTAGCAATTACTTCAAAATTTAAATTTGAGTAATCATCAATCAACTTTGATAGCTTGCCTCCAGTATCCGCAGCTATTACCAATTGAGAAATAGAATCTTCTATCATCCGTTTTTCAGCAGCATTCACTGCTAACCATTCATCTATTTGTTCCGCAACTTGGCGTTTAATTTCTTCTGGGTTTGTGCGTAAAGATAAATCTGGATTGTTGTATAGTTTGCGGAGTTGGTTTAATTTTAAGCTGATACGTACCCGTTGTGGATTATTTGGTTTTGGTGGTCTGGCTTGAATTTGCTTGGCTAAAAGTAGCATCTTCACTGTTAAGCATCGTGCGGGTTGGGCTGTTTGAGCAACTATTTTGGAACTACCATAATCTATATTTTCAAGATTTTGAAATATCTCTAAGGCTGCGTCATATTCTGCTGTTAAATTTTCTAACTCCCGTTCCAAATTAGATGTTTGCTGATCTGGTTCATCATCTTGAGTGATAATTTTATCTACTCCGCTAATATCTCTAAAATCAACGCTAGGATCTGTGAGTAATTGTTGAGTAATTAAATCACGGGAAAGTTGCTGATCTATGGGGACATTGCTGAGTGTATATATTTCCTTAACTGATGCGATCGCTACAACTACCTGCTCGTGAAATTTCTCCGCAGTGATTCGCAACATTGCCCTTCTTTGAGGGGTACAACTGCTAATAGTCAAGCTTATAGTGATCGCGAGAGTTAACTTACACAGTTTGATCAAAGATTTTTTGTTGATATTAGCCTGGTTCATAAATCATAAATAAGCAGGTTTTATAGCTGTAGACAAGGCGATTAGGGCATGATTAAAAGCTCAAACTCATTCATGGCATGGATTTTACTATTGCCTATTGCCTTCTGCTATATCTATGAACACGATAAGCAACCGACTTATTTATTAATTCAACTGATCACCTCTAGTTGTCAACTTTTTTACTCAAAAACTTAGTAATTTGTAACTATCCAGAATAGATTGTGTAGAGGCGCAAAGCCTTACGCCCCTACAGATAATCGAGGTATTACAAAGTTGTTGAATTAGTATGATAATGGCGATTAGTAAATGCTGGCATCATTAACAGTAGATGACTTTACTGTTTGGGTAAAACTTGCTGCAATGCGGCGATGAGTCTGTCCACGCTTTCAGAACGACTATTAAAACCCATTAACCCTACACGCCACACTTGACCGCCTAATTCACCTAAACCGCCGCCAATTTCAATGCCATGTTCAGTGAGTAACTGCCGTGCAGTTGCTTTACCATCTACTCCAGTCGGAATACGAACAGTGGTGAGGGTAGGTAAGCGATACTCCCGTTCTACGTGCAAACTCAATCCTATCTCTTCTAAGCCTTGCCACAGGTATTCTACGTTCTTTTGGTGGCGTTGCCAGCAGTTGGCTAGTCCCTCTTCAGCTATCAAACGTAATGCTTCCCGCAGTCCATAGTACAAATTAATCGGGGCAGTGTGATGATATACACGCTCACTCCCCCAATACTTACCCAACAAATTCATATCCAAATACCAGTTTGCTACCTTGGTGGAACGCTTTTGTAATTTCTCCAAGGCGCGGGGACTCATGGTAAAAGGAGAAGCACCAGGGGAACAACCTAAACCTTTTTGGCTGCAACTGTAGGCTAAATCTACACCCCAAGCATCTAAAAATATGGGGACACCGCCTAAACTTGTGACTGTATCTAGCAGTAATAAAGTGCCGAATTCACGACAGAGTTCACCGACACCCTCCAATGGCTGACGTGCGCCGGTGGAAGTTTCGGCATGAACTAAAGCCAAAATTGCCGGATGATGAATTTCTAAGGCGGTGCGGAGTTCTTCTAGAGAGAAGACTTGTCCCCAAGGTTTGGTAATGGTGCGGACATCTGCGCCATACCTGCCCGCCATATCCACCAGACGATTACCAAAATAACCAGCTACACCAATCAAAACCACATCACCGGGTTCTACAGCATTGGCGATAGTGGCTTCCATGGCAGCTGAACCGGTACCACTAACCGCAATAGTCAGGGAGTTTTCTGTTTGCCAAGCGTAGCGCAGCAGGGATTGAATTTCATCCATCAGCGCCAGAAAAGCCGGATCAAGATGTCCCACTGGTGGTGTATTCATCGCTTGCAGAACTGCTGGATGAGCATTGCAAGGCCCCGGCCCCAATAGCAGACGGGAGGGAATTTCTAGAGGTTGGAGTTGTAAGCGTTGGCTGTCATTAATGGAAATTGTCTGCGTCATAATTTGCGCCTATATGATACTTACCGCATCATAAAGCGATCGCACGACCAAATTTTATAGAAATTGCTGTTGTTACGCCAAGAAGATGGCTGCTGATAGCGTCTGCGATCGCCTTCTGCATTTTGACTACACCTGTGTTAAACGACTCTTCTATCTCTTGGCGACTTAACTGTCAGTTTTCACTCTGAATGTTGAATGTATCAAAAAGACGTTATTTTGATTTTAAGTGCATAGTGGGATGAAATACGATGAATCTTGACTTTCCTGATACCACTTTATCTGTAGCAGGAATCACTGAATATATCCAAGTCCTATTAGAAGAAAATCCCATTCTGCGACAAGTTTGGGTAACTGGTGAAGTTTCCAGTGCAAATCAGCATCGGAGTGGGCTATTTTTTACCCTACAAGACACCAACGGCACAGCCGCGATTAAGTGTGTGGCGTGGAATAGTCAAGTAGCAAAACTCGCCCAATTGCCCGTTCCTGGGGAACAAATCATTATTTTGGGCAGCATTCGCGTATATCCACAGAGGGGAGAGTATCAATTAACAGTTTGGCAAGCTTTACCGGCTGGTGTGGGTTTGCAAGCACTGCGCTATCAACAATTACGCAATCGCTTGCTGGCTGAGGGTTTGTTTGATCCGCAAAGAAAGCGATCGCTCCCCCTGCATCCCCAAACCATCGCCGTTGTCACTTCCCCAACGGCTGCGGCTTGGGGAGATATTCAAAGAACCCTCAAGCAAAGATATCCAGGGTTACACGTTTTGTTTTCACCCGCTACCGTCCAAGGTGAGCAAGCACCGGATTCTATAGTTAAGGCGATCGCACGGGTAGAACGGGATGGACGCGCCGAGGTATTAATTCTATCACGGGGTGGGGGTGCAGTTGAGGAATTAGCTTGTTTTAATGATGAACGGGTAGTGAGAGCTGTTGCTGAGTGTTCCATACCAGTAATTACGGGGATTGGCCATCAACGGGATGAATCTTTAACAGATTTAGTAGCGGATGTTTGTGTACATACACCCACGGCGGCGGCGGAAACCGTTGTACCTGCCCTGGCTGAGTTATATACGCAACATCAGCAACGAGTAGCAGCTTTACATGAGGCGGTGCTGTACTCTCAAACAATGGCTGTGCATCGACTGCAAACATTACGTAACCGTTTGCGAAACCTGCGCTTGGATAGACAAGTGCGGCAAGAACTGCAAAACTTAACTTGGCATCGTCAGCACTTGTTGCAGGTGACGATAGCGCGATCGCAGCACGCCCAGCAGCATTTAGAAATGTTGCGGCAAAAATTAGCCACTCTCGATCCCAAGGCGGTGTTGCAGCGTGGTTATGCGGTAGTCAGACAAGAAAACGGTGCGATCGCTCGTGTTGCTAATCAATTAACTATAGGAGAAGAATTGTTAATTCAATTGGCACAGGGTGAGGTTACAGTAAAAGTTATAGAAGTGAAAACTTCAGAATTACCAAAGCGGAGAGGACGGAAGAAAGTTAATGATTAAACGTAATAATTCCTCTAATTCTGATCCTGTGTTTCATGGCAATTATGAGGATAAAATTGCCGAAATCGAAAAAATTATCGCTCAAATTGAATCAGGTAATTTGGAATTAGAATCTGTGTTTGATCAGTTTGCAACGGCTGTTGAATATTTACGTCAATGTGAAACATTTTTACAGCAGCGACAGCAGCAAGTTGATTTATTAATTGAAACCTTGAGTGATGATTAAGTAAGTTGGTGGGAATAATTTGTTCTATGTTAAACAAGGTAAAATTTTTATCATCAATTTCTTAGTAATAACTATAGTCATAAAAGAAGGACTGAAGTCCTTACTACCAACTTTTAACCCACATTCCGCACCCATAAGTATCACAGAGTGAAATAACGGAGAAGAAACATCGAAGTGAGAATAAAAACAGACATACTGAGTGTCAAAAGACATTTGAGTAACAATAAACCAGCAAAAATGGCATCAAAACCTATTCTCAATAAGTACCAATAAGAACTAAGGGAATAGGAAGGAGTGAGAGATAAATAAAAGAAGACGTTGAAGAGGAAAATGATAAATTAGACTCATAAAGCCTGCGAAAAACCTAAATTATTGGCAAAAAGAAAAAGAGCTATGAATCAAAGAGATTAGCTCATGATATTGGAGAAATAAAATTAATAGAGAGAAGAGTTAGCTGGCTAATTGATAATAAATTAAACAATCATCAGGTAAAAGATTTAAGATAAAGTCTCTTTCGGGATTCCAATTAGAGATGTGTTTTTCATTCTTAAATTTAACTAAATGAATAGACTGAAAGCATTGAAAAATCCAGCGTAAAGTGGGGCGGTCAGTCGATTTACCTAACTGATTCTTAATTGTTGATTGAGATTTTCTGAGTGCAGTCCTGATTTGACGTTGAGCCAAGGTATAAACTAGCAGACATAAACCCATAATCATTGCCAATGACTCTATTCTCTCTGGACTTTTGAGGAAAATACTGTCGGCAAAAAATAATGGGTCTTTCAGGAAAGCAAATCCTCTTTCACAAGACTGCTGGGCTTTATATTCATTCAACATCGAGTCATTGCTAAGTTCATTTAAATCTAAAACATTAGTGGCAATAATGAAACGTCCTGCACCCAGAACTTCTGTGTTAATTTTACTTTCGTCCTGGGAAACTGTCGCTGATATTTGGTATGCTGTTTCTACTTGATTATCTTGATTTTTGAACTTGATTTCAGTAACTTGGCTCGACTGAATTTGATGGTATTTAAATTGTTTTGATAGTTTGGTTAATGCCTTGACAGCATCAACCTCACAAGCAAATTTATCTTTTGATAATTCTTTTAACTCAAGAACAGCTTTCGATTCAGCTTTCGTAATTTTTTGTGAAAGTTTACGCAGGTCTGATGCTTTTCGCTCTTGACTTTGCACTACCAACCATCTTTGCTCTATTCCTGCATAACTTACAATTTTTGCAGCAAATTTATATCCTGGTAAGTTACTATCAATAAATTCTGATGCTGCTAATGTTGATATTAATGATTGTGCTGCTTTAATGGTTAATGGCACTCGACATAACCAACGTAAATCCGACATTAATTTCAGATTTGATTCTGTGTATAAAGCCGAGTCTGCAACTATGAGACTATCAACTTCTAATTGTTTTTGATACTCTACTGCTATTTGACCAAAGCAGGATGAGTCAGCTTGATTTCCAGATGCTAATTTTAAAAATATTGGTATATCTCCATCTCCCGAACATATTAGTTCTATGATAAATTGTTTTAAGTCTGGTCTATGGTCACGGGAATAGCCATAGGTGATGGTAATCTCTTTTGGTGATTTTACTACTAATTCTTCTGATTCTTGGGTATTTCCTATTTGTTGATTCTCAAATATTACTTCTGGTAATCTGGTGTTGTACTGCCCATGTACGTGCATTGATGACGAATCTAAATGTGATGATGACAGAGATACACCAAATTTTTGGGCAGCTTTTAAGGCAATGATAGAAAATATTGTATCCAGTCCTTTGATAAATAGTTTATCCATGACTCTTCCCAGCTTATCGTCGTTGAGATATTCTGGTTTTACTCCTACTCCCATTAAATGCTCACAGGCTATTGTTTCAAAATATTTGGGAAACATATATAAAGGTTTGGATACAAATCCTAACCCATTCAATATCATGGCTTTGACAACATGACCTGAACTGATTTTTTCTCCTTTTTCAACTCCTATTAATTCATTGATTATTTCTACTAATCCTATCCTATCTATTATTCCTGCTACTATCCCTAGATGGTCTATGTTCTGAATTTCCATTTCTTGGGGTGGCAATTGCACAACAGATTTCTCCACAGCTTCTGTTGTGATTTTCTCATTTATCTTTTTATGAGCAATTAATTTTTTTCTCTGAACTTTTCTTTTCCTTTCTTTTATCTCTGCGGCAAAACTTCACTTTCTCACTCCCCCTGTCGATTTTAATGCAACTTATTCTCATTACCTCTCTTAGCAATTGAATTGACTTTAGTTCTTGTGTACTACTTTGCTGGCTTTGCTTGATGTGTGACAGTTAGGGTGCGGAAGGTGGGTTTAATTATTTACGCCTTTATACTTAAGTTTGTTGATAGTCAACGCCAAAATTTTGGTGTTATTTCCCAAATATTGTAGAGAGGTGATTGAGCGCGTCTCTAGAAATTCATCTGTGGCAGCTAGCATTTACCCAGAGAGTAGGTAAATTTCTTTCAATTGGTAGAGAATATATAAAAATATACTTGCTATATTGGTCAGCAAGCTGTTTTGTATTATTAGTTGACAGATGCTGCACACCACACATAACACATATTGGGGTACTCACATTGTGTCAGCTTATTTATGCTATCACAACATAGAAATTGCTGTTATTTTTACAGATAAAAGCAGAGTTATTAAATATTTTAAGTAAACTTTTTAGCTAATTTTTCCTGATTAGGATATCAGTAAATATCATCTAAAGATTAGCCTTAAAACTCATTCAGTCAACTTGAATAAAAAAGTAATCAATTATGAAAGGATTAAAAAGCAAAAACGCTCTCATAACTGGTGCAAGCTCCGGTATTGGACAGGCGATCGCAATTCGTCTGGCTCAAGAAGGTTGTAATATTGCTATTAATTACCGTAAAAGTTCTTCAGATGCGGAAGATACTGAAGAAATGGCTATGCAGAAAGCTTGTGGAGATATTGAAAACTGCGGCGTTAAGTCACTGCTAGTACAGGGTGATGTCTCTCAAGAAGAAGATATTACCCAGATGGTCAATACGGTGATTGATAAATTTGGCAGTCTAGATATTTTAATTAATAACGCCGGTATTCAAACTGAATGTCCATCCCATGAAGTTACAACTGAAGACTTTGACAGAGTAATTGGGGTGAACTTGCGGGGTGCTTACCTATGTGCGCGTGAAACTATCAAACACCTGCTGAATCAGAATCGTTCAGGGGTAATTATCAATATTTCTAGCGTTCACGAAATTATTCCTCGCCCAATGTATATCAGCTATGCCATCAGCAAAGGTGGGATGGAAAATATGACGAAAACTCTAGCTTTGGAATATGCTCATCGGGGTATTCGTGTTAATGCTGTAGCACCTGGAGCTACAATTACACCTATTAATGAAGCTTGGACTGATGACCCGAAAAAGAAAGCTGTTGTAGAAAGTCATATTCCCATGATGCGTGCTGGTACTTCTGAAGAGATGGGTGCAGCCGTAGCATTTTTAGCATCTGATGAGGCTGCATACATCACCGGTCAAACCTTGTTTGTAGATGGTGGTTTGACACTGTACGCAGACTTCCGGGAAGCTTGGTCAGCGTAAGAGATTAGATTTTCAAATCAATCAATTAGACATCTCCAAAAATTAAATATGCGTTTTCCAGAAACCTTGTAGAGACGTTCCATGAACGTCTCTACGTTCTTTTTTGGAGATGTCCTTGGAGAAAATTCCTGCACTGGTACGAATACACAGTTACCAAAATCTGGTAAATTAACTCGGAACGCGTGGTCAAGAAACAGTTTTTTACCAGATAGCGTTTGTTTAACTTGACTAATTTCCTTGGCAGTTAGTCGGGTAGGACGA
The DNA here is from genome assembly GCF_000316645.1 of Nostoc sp. PCC 7524. Taxonomy (NCBI): domain Bacteria; kingdom Bacillati; phylum Cyanobacteriota; class Cyanophyceae; order Nostocales; family Nostocaceae; genus Nostoc; species Nostoc sp. PCC 7524. Next base: position 292,061 of record NC_019684.1, on the reverse strand, counting down.
ACTTGTTTTGTTTGAGTGGCGGCAACTACACCATTCGCAGAGTCAGCAGCAGATGTAGAGATTCCTAGTAAAGTAGTGGAGGTTATGAAGCTGATAGCGATCTGACTTTTCACGTTATGTGGAAAAGTCAGAGGGTGTGGGGTGTGGGGTGTAGGGTGTAGTAAGGCTTTCAAGTTTTCCCTACACCCTATCCCCTATCCCCTGTCTTGACGTTCGTGTAGCGTGCCGTAGGCAAGGTTTTGGGACTTACCGTGAAAAGTCAGGATAGCGATCGCCCCTACCCTCTCCTTCCCTATTGCCTATTGCCTATTGCCTACCTACGCAGATAATTTTAGAAATCAAATCGGATTGCTATATTACTTGGAGTAAATCATTATGAAACCATTTCTGTTTGTCACAGACCTAGATCACACATTGGTAGGTAATGACGCAGCACTCACCCAACTAAATCAAATTCTCACTCAGCATCGCCAAGAATATGGTACGAAGATAGTCTATGCCACTGGGCGATCGCCTGTTTTGTACAAAGAACTTCAAATAGAAAAAAATCTTATCGAACCGGATGGGTTAGTCGTCTCCGTAGGTACGGAGATTTATCTGGATGGCCAAGATACTGCTGATTCCAGTTGGGCAGAGATTCTTTCCCTTGGCTGGGATCGAGATAAGGTATTATCTATTACCGAGCAATTTTCTGAGTTAGAACCACAACCAGACTCAGAACAGCGTCCTTTTAAGGTCAGTTTTTTCCTGAAGCAAGAAGTTTCAGCCAGTATAATTTCACAACTGGAGTCAGAGTTGGCAAAATATGAACTTAATATAAAGTTAATTTATAGTAGCGGTATAGACCTTGACATTGTGCCAAGTACCAGCGATAAAGGTCAGGCAATGCAGTTTCTACGTCAAAAGTGGAAATTTGCAGCAGAACAAACAGTTGTTTGTGGCGATTCAGGTAATGATATTGCATTGTTCGCTGTAGGCAACGAAAGGGGAATCATTGTTGGGAATGCCCGACAAGAGTTGCTGGAGTGGCACAACCAGTATCCTGCCAATCATCGTTACCTAGCACAAGATTTTTGTGCTGGGGGTATTCTTGAAGGACTTAAATATTTCGGTTTCATAAAATGATTAGCTATCTCAAAGGTATAGTCGCTGGTATCCAAAACCTAGGCAGTAATCGCGTGATTCTGACTCTAGAGGTAAACGGCTTGGGTTATGACTTGCAAATTCCGCAACGTTTAGCCAAGCAATTACCCACAACTGGGGACTTGGTACAAATCTTCACCCATTACCAAATTCGCGAAGAAGTACCCTTCCTTTATGGTTTTGCGTCCCCAGCCGAACGCGATTTATTCCGCCATTTATTAACTGTCAGTGGCGTGGGTGCAGCTCTGGCGATCGCCTTGTTGGATACGATGGAATTACCAGATTTAGTCCAAGCCATCATTGCGGCTAACACACAAATGCTAATTCAAGCCCCTGGTGTGGGCAAGAAAACCGCAGAACGCATCTGTTTAGAACTCAAAGCCAAATTAATCGAATGGCGCAAATCAGCAGGCTTCTTCGTCGCCACCGAAGGGCCAGCCCCCGGCATTTTGGAAGAAGTGCAAATGACTCTCTTTGCCCTAGGCTACACTGCCCACGAAGTCAGCCACGCCCTCCACGTAGTCAGCGAAGACATCGGACTACCAAAAGATGCCTACGTAGAAGATTGGATCAAACAAGCGATCGCTCATCTTAGCAGTAGCGAACAGGTTGGGTAATAGGCAATAGGCAATAGGCAATAGGCAATAGGCAATAGGCAATAGTTATTAACTCTTTAATTTTGAATTTTGTAGGCGCTAGCTTTGTCGTAGACTATTTTGAATTTATATGCCCACAAATCCTTATGCTTGGTTACAAAAATCCTTAGCAACCATTCATCAGGCAGACTGGTATCGTTCAGTAAAAACTATACATGGTCTTCCTGGTGCTACGGTGGATTTGGAGGGGCAAGAGGTAATTAATTTTGCTAGTAATGATTATTTGGGACTGGCTGGAGATGAACGCTTAATTGCGGCTGCTGTGGCGGCGATTCAAGAGTATGGCACTGGTAGCACTGGTTCTAGATTACTCAGTGGACACCGGGAATTACATAGGGAATTAGAAAGAGCGATCGCGGCTTTAAAACAAACAGAAGATGCTATAGTATTTAGCTCTGGTTATCTAGCTAATCTTGGTGCGATCGCGTCTTTGGTAGGTAAGCGAGATTTAATATTATCTGATCAATATAATCATTCCAGTCTGAAAAATGGCGCTATTCTCAGTGGGGCAACAGTGATAGAATATCCCCACTGTGATGTTACCCAACTCACAAACCTCTTAATACAACAACGCCAAAACTACCGACGCTGTTTAATTCTGACGGATAGTGTTTTTAGCATGGATGGAGACTTATGTCCTTTACCTACAATATTAGATTTAGCTGATGAGTTTAGCTGTATGCTGCTAGTTGATGAAGCCCATGCAACTGGAGTCATGGGTGAAACTGGCGCTGGCTGTGTAGAATATTTTGGCTGTACTGGTAGGGAATTAATTCAAATTGGCACTTTGAGTAAAGCCTTGGGTAGTTTGGGCGGTTACGTAGCCGGAAGCGCCACCTTGATTGACTTTTTACGGAATCGCACCCCCAGTTGGATTTATACCACTGGACTATCACCCGCAGATACAGCCGCAGCTTTAGCAGCATTGAAAATCGTCCAACAAGAACCGCAACGCCGCACCCAATTGTGGAATAATGTCAATTATTTAAAACAATTACTAAAACAGGAATTACCCAACCTCAAATTACTGCCATCACAGTCACCCATACTATGTTTTCAGTTATCAACTGCCACAGCAGCACTACAAGCTGGGCAGCAACTCAAAGACGCTGGCATTTTTGCCCCAGCCATTCGTCCCCCCACAGTACCCACAAGTCGCATGAGAATCTCTTTAATGGCAACCCATCAAGCAGCACATATTGACAAACTGGTAGGAGTGCTGAGGGACTTGTGATCTAGTCAGTAGAACGACTTGAAAAAACCAAACTATGTGAAGTAATGTAAAAAGATTGGCATCTAGTTCGTAGTAAGGACTACCCTTTGCTACGCAACGCTATCGCGAACGGGTTCCGCTTGCGGTACAGTCCTTATTAGAGGACTAAAGTCCTCACTACAAACCTTGAATTATCTACACCGTTCTACTTATCTGGCTCAAAACTTTAGCTTGAACTGACAGAAGCCTCTCACTTACCGCGAAGTTATCTATAACTCATAAATAATCTTACACAACAACAACAACGATTATTTATGAGTTCTTTTTATTAAGCTATATTAATACTAACTACACCTTTTACACAACGTGTACAATGAGGATATGTTAGTTCAAAAAGGTCAGCTACTGGATTCAAATCGCCCAATATGGATCGTGCTAGATGACGACTACTTACCCATCGAGCCAATCCAAAAATACCTACGTTACTTAGACAGTTTAGAAAAGTCACCCAACACAGTTAGGGTTTACGCCAACAACCTAAAGTTATTCTGGGAGTTTTTACGAGATAAGCAAATTGATTGGAAGGAAATAAATCTAGAGCAGTTATCGGATTTTATTCACTGGCTAAGAAGTCCAGAACCAGGAGTAGTATCCATTCAACCACAAGTGTCTAAACGGTCAGAAAAGACAATTAACCATGCTCTAACGACTGTCTGTGGTTTTTATGAATTTCATGAGCGATTGGGAGCAACTGAAGGGGTTAATGCTTATCGCTATCAGATGCAACCAGGACGAAAATACAAGCCATTTTTACACCACATAAGCAAAGGGAAGGAAGTTAAAACACGATTACTGAAAATTAAAGAACCAAAAACTTTCCCAGGATGTTTAACTTCGGAGCAGGTTAAAGAATTAGTTAATGCTTGTAAAAGAATTAGAGATAAATTTATTATCTGTTTACTTTATGAAACTGGCATGAGAATTGGTGAGTTATTAGGACTAAGACATGAGGATATTCGTTCACAAGGAGTAAATGAAATTCATGTAATACCCAGAACTGACAATATAAATATTAGTCGGGCAAAGGCAGGATTTGAAAGAGTAATTCATGTTTCCAAAGATTTGATGAAACTCTACTCTAATTATCTGATTGAAGAATATCCAGACGATATTGACTGTGATTATGTATTTGTTAACTGTTGGGACGGTGAAATAGGTCAACCGATGGATTATGGTGCTGTGAATGGACTGTTTAAAAGGTTAGCCAAGAAAACAGGTATTCAAGCGACACCTCATTTACTTAGACACACTCATGCTACAGAGTTAATTAGGTCTGGATGGGATATGGCGTATGTCCAAAAGCGATTGGGTCACGCAAACATTCAAACTACTATTAACACTTATGTTCATCTAACAGATGATGACTTACAGAAAGAATATCAAAAATATTTGACAAAGAGAGATGGCTTCAATGAATCATGACTATATTCCACAAACTCAAGAAAAAAAGACTCAACTTCAGGCAGTTAAAAAATCAACTATAAATTGTCCTAAATGTGGCAGCATAGATTATCATAAAGCTGGCATTAATCCAACAGGAAAACAAAAATATCGTTGCAAACAATGTCAACACAAGTTTGTAATAAATCCATCGGCTAGTCATATAAAAATACTAGACGATTATTGGACTGCTTCAGAATTAGGATTACAAGTTAGCCCACACCATAATGATGGAGATAAACTAAATTTTTCCTCTATTCAACAGGAATGGCTAAAACAAGATATTAAAAGATTTATTAGATATATTGCTACGACAACAACTAGCTTTGAAAAGCTACAAAAATATTTGTCTTGTTTCAGGAATTTTTCAAGATTTATATCTCAAAATAAAATAGTAAATCGAATAGAAGATATAACTCGCTCTGTAATTATCGACTACCTAGATTATCTTAATCAAAAACATCTAGCTCCAGCAACTAAAGGTGAACGTATCTCTGCTATAGCTTCTTTATTTGAAACTGGTGTTACTAATAAATGGTTTAATGTAGAACCTTACTTAATTCGTAAAGAGGATTATCCTAGTCGCCCAAAATCATTACCTCGTTATATTCCAGATGAAGTGATTCGTCAATTAAATGAACACCTAGATGCCTTACCTGAGCCAATAACAAGAATGGTGCTGGTTATTCAAGAATGTGGTTTGAGAGTAGGAGAATTATGTCAACTACCTTTAGATTGCCTTAAGCAAGATAGTAAAGGTGGATGGTTTATTCAATTTATGCGTTGGAAGATGAAGTTTGAAACTACCTTGCCTATATCTATAGAGCTTGCCCAGGCTATTAAAGAGCAGCAAGCTTACATTCAAAAACATTTTGGTAAAGACTATAAATATCTTTTCTGCGGTAGAAAAGCATCGCCAGAATTTATTCCTGAACCTAAAGTTATGACCGACCAATCGTTTGCTAATCATTTAAAACACTTGGCAGAGGAATTTAATATTTGCGATAGCACGGGCAAGAGATGGAATTTTCAGACTCATCAGTTTCGCCATACTGTTGGGACAAGAATGATTAATAATGGAGTGCCACAGCATATTGTCCAACGATATTTAGGTCATGATTCACCTCACATGACTATGGTTTATGCTCATATTCATGATGCGACATTAAGAAAAGAAATAGACAAATATCTTGATAATAAAGTAGTCAATATTAATGGCGAAGTTATTGAATCACTTCATCCAGAATTAGACAATGATAGTGGTCTGCAATGGATGAAGAAAAAAGTTTTGGCTGAAACTTTAGCAAATGGATATTGTGGACTACCCGCACAGCTTACCTGTAGTAAGGGCAATGCCTGCCTAACCTGCGGTGATTTTCGTACAACCATTGAGTTTTTAGACCAACATAAGGAACATTTAGAGCGTACTAATAAAGTTCTCGAAGTAGCTAAAACTAATGGTTGGCAACGTCAAATTCAAGTTAATGAAGATGTTAAAAAAAATCTAGAAAATATCATCAATACTCTGGAGGGCAACAAGAATGAGCAATGATGCTAAGATAGCTGCCCTGAAGTCTGCTGCGGAGCAGAAGAAACAACAGGCAGCAGAGAATTTAGAAAAAGCGATTCGTAAACTAACTCAAGAGAATAAGTCTATTACCTTTGCTAATGTTGCAAAGGAAGCGGGACTTTCAGTTAGCTATCTTTATAAATACCCAGAGATTAAAGAGCGCATTGATAGTTTAAGAAAGCAACAACTCAAAGCGGGTAAACCAAATCAACCACAAAAAGCATCGGATGATTCAAAAGCTGTTATTATTTATCAGCTTAGAGAAAGAATTAAGAAACTAGAAGCTGAAGTAGAGGGACTTCGTAGAGTTAATGAAGGTTTAGCGGGTAGAGTTTATCATCTACAAGGTGCTGAGGAGTTAGCAGAAAGACTCAAAAGTGAAAATACACAACTAAAATCTGAAAATTCAGAGTTGAAGCAACAATTAGAAGAATTTCGTATTTCTCAAGCAAATTTACCTGTTACTTTACCTGAAAATTCAAAGGTTACTTCATTAGATAAGAAAAGGGCTGGACGTTCTGATATCAGTGATCATGTTAAACAGCAACTTGACTTAATTGGAATTAAACTGAATCCAACCTTAACTAAAACAATTAAGTCAGCAGAGGAAGATACTGTTTTAAATGCAATAAAAGCTTTTAAAGAAGCAATGGCTAGTAGCAATATTGAAAAACCAGGTGCATGGCTTAAAAAAGCTATAGAAGAGGGTTGGATCAAGAATGAAGAAATTGGACAACAATCTGAATTGGATGTTTTTAAGGAATGGTACGCATTAGCCTACAAGAAGAAATTAATTCTTGCCAGCCAAAACACCAAAGACGGTATCATTGTTTACACACAGGACGAGCAGTGGATATCTTTCCAAGAGATGTTGGTAAAATATCCACTGTCAACGTTGTAGAAAGTATTCACAATGTTAAATGCTTATACAGTCAACGTTGTGTACATTGTGGTTTAGATAATTTCAGCGGAAGTGATGAGATGAATGGCAGGTGAGTTGACGACAGTTCCCTGACAAATGCCGATAGGCGTTCGCGTAGCGTCTCGTAGAAAGGGATGGGAACATGGAGGAAACGAACAAAATTCAATCCTCTGGTTGTTGCTGATTTTCAATGTATTTTTTCAAAGTTGAAACGGTGACACCACCGCAACTGGCAATGAAATAAGAACCATTCCAAAAGACATCTTTACTGTAAAAAGTTTTTAAATGCTCAGAAAATTCTTGCCGCAATTTTCTAGAGGAAATGGATTTTAAATTATTGACTAATTTGCTGAGTTCTAAGTCAGGGTGATATTGAAATAGAAGATGTATATGATTGTCTTCACCGTTGAACTCAACAAGTTTGCAATCCCACTTTATCAATAACTCCTCAAAGATATTATGCAGGCGTTCTAGCATTGCTGAGTTAAATGCTTTGCGCCTGTATTTTGTTGTTAAAACAAGGTGGGCTTTCAGGTCGCTAACAGACCTCCCCTTGGAAACAAAGTCATTTTTCATTGGATTATAGACCAAAAAGCAAAATCAGTGTATACTAAAAACATAGCACTAATTTACAAAGGTGGTGATAAACAGTTGAGGACTGCATACCAGTACAGATTACGCCCGACAAAACAACAAGTAACAGAAATGGACAGATGGCTGTCTATGTGTTGCGCACAATATAACTATTTGTTGGCAGATAGATTTAACTGGTATGAGCAGAATCGCTGTCCTGTAAATGCTTGTCCTCTTGTTTGTCACCTTCCAGAGTTAAGAGACAATCCAGACTATTACTCGCAAAAGAAAACACTCCCTGAACTTAAAAAAACACATCCTCATTATGGTGATATTTATTCACAGGTTTTACAGGATGTAGTTAAAAGAGTTAAGGTAACTTTTGACCGTTTTCTTAAGGGTGATAGCAACGGAAAACGCAGTGGTAAGCCGAGGTTTAAATCTAGAACTAGATACAAAACCTTCACTTATCCACAAATGAAAGATGGATGTTTGCAGGGCAATTTAATTGATTTACCAAAACTAGGTAAAGTCAAAGTTGTGTTGCATCGTCCGTTGCCTGATGGTTTTAAAATTAAAACTGCTTCTATCACCAAAAAAGCTGACGATTATTACTTAACTCTCAGTCTAGAAGATTCTACGATTCCAGAAATCAAACCCGATATTAATCCAGAATCAATAACTGGTATTGATATGGGATTGAAAGAGTTTTTGACAACTGCTGATGCTGAAACAGTTGCTATTCCTCAACATTATCGCAAAGCTCAAAAACGTTTACGAGTAATACAGAAACGTGTCTCACGTCGTAAAAAGGGTAGTAAACGTAGACAGAAAGCTGTTAAGCAATTAAGTAAGCAACATAAAAAAGTTGCTGATAAGCGCAAAGATTTTCACTTTAAAACCGCTAATAATCTGCTTAAAAAATATGATGTAATTGCACATGAAGATTTAAACATCAAAGGACTTTCAAGGTCTAGACTTTCAAAGTCTGTACATGATGCTGGATGGGGTAGCTTCTTGTCAATCCTGACAAACAAAGCCGAAAATGCTGGTTTGTTGGTAATACCTGTTAAAGCATCTGGTACAACTCAAGAATGTTCCAACTGCGGTGTAAAAGTACCTAAAAAGCTACATGAACGATGGCATAAATGTAGCTGCGGTTGCTCTTTGGATCGTGATCATAATGCAGCCATCGTAATAAGAAAAAGAGCCGAGGGGCATCCGGTTCTTAAAGCCAAGAGTCTCCTACGCAATAGCCGGATTGTCTTGGAAGCCTACACTGTATGCGTTCGCGGAGCGTTCCGAAGGAAAGCATCAGTGTAGGAGTATGTCACACCTTGAGTTGATAAAGTAAATATTAAGTAGGGTGTGTTACGGCTGTGTAAGGATTTGGGAGTGTGAGCAAATGATATCTAGCCGTAACGCACCAAGAGCATACGATGGGTTACGCGTTGCTTTAGCAACACCCTACAAATTTAAGATAGAGTTTATAAAACATCTCTTATATTGATTTTTCTCAATCAAATTTTACTTTCTCAGCTTTTATTTTTGTGGATTTTAAAATAAACACAAAAATTTAGATTTGTTATAAGACAAGACTTGCTCTCAGCCACCTGTACTATATATTTTTAAAATTTTACAATTAATTTTACTCTAGATTATACATTTTTTATCAATTATCAACTTGAACAAAAAATAGCATCTAGCAAAAGAAGGTTTTTCATGGGATGCGAGAATCTATCTAGAGATAAATAGCGAAAATTTGTAAACTAGCTTAGGTTATGTAAAGCCTCTGCAATAAGTCTTGGTTGCCCCAAATTTTCATGCCTAATATTGCTGGTTATTCATGGCTACGTTGTAGCATTGCCCTAATAAACGTAGCATTTGCACTGATGCTCATGCTACTACTAGATCCTTGGGTAAAGATGAGTGGCACTCCATTTTTGCTGTTTTTCAGTGCTGTTATGGTAAGTGCTTGGTATGGTAGTTGGAAAGGGGGAGTTTTAGCAACCTGTTTATCTGCTTTTGTCAGCGATTATTTCTTTCTTGAACCACAATATAATCTGTCTGTGGATCTTTCTAATGCTGTAAAGATTGGGCTATTTGCTGTACAAGGATTACTGTTCACAATCCTATGCGTTGCATTAAAAAATGCCAAGCGCAGAGATGAGGCAAACTTGCATAAACTCAAAGAGAGTGAGGAGCGGTTTCAATTAGCATTAAGCAGTTCAGATATTGTAGTATTCCAGCAAGATAGCAATTTGCTGTATCGTTGGATTCATAATCCACAAGGTGGAACCACTACTGAGGACATTCTAGGCAAGTCCGATTATGATTTATTTCCTTTCTCAGTAGCAGAGCAATTGACAGCAATTAAGCAAAGAGTGTTAGAGACAGACGTTTCTGAACATGAAGAAGTTTATATCATCTTGCAGGGAAAAGTCCTTTACTATGATTTGCTGGTAGAACCCTTGAAAGTAAATGGTCGAATTCAGGGTATTACCTGTGTAGCTATTAACATTAGTGAGCGTAAGCAAGTAGAGCAAGAAAAAGCGAAATTACGCCAGGAATTGCAACAGGCAATGCAGCAGAAAGAAGAGTCTTTAGCATTGCTGAATGCTTGGCTGGCTAGTTCACCTGTAGCCCTGGCTTTTTTAGATCAAGAACTGCGTTACGTTTATGCTAACGAAGCATTGGCAGCGATTAACGGCGTACCACAAGATCAGCATATTGGGTATACCATCAGGGAAGTATTACCAGAATGGGCAGCGCAAATTGAGCCGATTCTGTATGAAGTCATGCAAACTAAGGAGCCATTACTGAATCAAGAAGTAATGGGAGAAACACATCCGACTGGGGTTTATCGTTGTGGACTTGTGAGCTACTATCCAGTTTGTTTACCAGATGGGCAATTGTTGGGAGTGGGTGTAACCGGTATAGATATTACTCAACAGAAAAAAACTCAGCAAGCCTTAAGAGAAAGCGAAGCCAGGTTTCGGACAATGTTTAACCAAGCGGCATTAGGGATTGCCCTCATCAGCTTGGATGGTAAATTTCTGCAAGTAAATCCGGCTTTATGCCAACTTGTTGGGTATAGTTATGACGAATTCATCCAAATGAGCTTTCAGGATATTACTCACCCTGATGATTTAGAAACCGACTGGAATTATGGTCAGAAGGTATTAACCAGAGAGATTAATTGTTATTCTCTCGAAAAACGCTACATCCGTAAAGACGGTGGGATTGTTTGGGTTAACGTGACTTCATCAGTAGTATGCGATGATGACGGAGAACCAAAGTATGCCTTGGGCATTGTTGAAGATATTAGTCAACGCAAACAAGCACAAGCAACGCAAAACTTTTTAGTGGAAGCCAGCACTATCCTAGCGGCTTCCTTAGATTATGAAGTCACTCTCAGTAATGTAGCTAAGTTGACAGTGCCGACCTTAGCAGACTGGTGTATTGTAGATATTCTGCAACCAGATTGGTCAATTAAACGAGTAGCGATCGCTTGCCATAATCCCCAAAAACGTCAGATCATAGAAGAAATTCAACAGCGTTATCCACCCAGAAGTGACGGTAATCATCCCTTTCGCCAAACACTAATCCAGGGTAAATCTGTTTTTTATCCAGAATTACCAACTTCTACTTTGGTAGAAATGGCTAGGGATGAAGAACATCTGCAATTACTGCAAAGTTTGGGAATGCGTTCTGTGATGGTGATTCCCTTCTACTCTCGTGAGCGATTATTCGGCGTAATTTCTTTTGTTACTGGTGAATCAGGTAGGCAATTCCAAGCAACAGACTTGGCATTGGCAGAAGATATTGCCCGACGTGCAGCAACAGCCATTGATAATGCCAGACTCTACCAAGAAACCCAACAAGCAAAACAAGCAGCTGAAATGGCCGTCAGTCGTACAGCAAGGCTACAAAGCATCACGTCTGCCCTCTCAGAAGCTTTAACTCCCCAACAAGTCGCTGATGTGATTGTTAATCAAGGGATTGCCGCCTTGGGTGCTAGTGGGGGTTCTGTAGTTTTAATTGAGGGAGACTCTGAGTTAAAGATATTGGAAGCAGTTGGTTATCCTCAATCTGTGAGAGAGAACTGGGCTAGTTTCCCAATTACAGCCAATGTTCCCATCGCGGTAGCTGCTAGAACTAAAGAGCCGATTTTTTTAGCCAATACAGAAATCCTAGCAGATCAATATCCTGAAATCGCCAATATTCCAGCCCTCACAGGTAATTGTGCCTTTGCTTGTATTCCTTTGATTGTTGAGCAGCAGACAATTGGAGTTTTGGCTTTAAGCTTTGCCACAACCCAAATATTTACCGCCGAAGACCAAAGATTTATGCTGACGTTAGCACAACAATGCGCCCAGGCGATCGCCCGCGCTCAACTTTACGAAGCCGAACGCAACGCCCGCGCCGCAGCTGAATCAGCCAACCGCATCAAAGATGAATTTCTCACAGTTCTTTCCCATGAACTGAGGACTCCCCTCAACCCGATATTAGGTTGGGCGAAGTTACTCCGTACCCGCAAACATAACGAAGCTACCATCATTCAAGCCTTAGAGACGATTGAACGCAATGCCAAGTTACAAACGCAACTAATTGATGACTTACTAGACGTTTCCCGAATTTTACGCGGCAAACTCCAACTCAATATTAGGGCTGTGGATTTGCGAACGACAATCACAGCTGCACTAGAAACGGTACGTTTAGCCGCAGAAGCTAAATCAATTGAAATGATCACCTGTTTAGATGCGCCTGTGGGACAAGTTATGGGTGATAGCGATCGCTTACAGCAGGTAGTCTGGAATTTACTCTCGAATGCTGTAAAGTTCACACCCCCCAACGGACAGGTACAAGTCACCTTAGAACAGGTAGGATTAGAAGCGCAAATCCAAGTCATTGATACAGGTAAGGGAATTACGCCAGAGTTTTTACCCCATGTGTTTGAGTATTTCCGCCAAGCCGATTCTAAAACTACCAGAATCTTTGGTGGGCTGGGACTAGGACTAGCTATCGTGCGTCATTTTGTCGAATTACATGGTGGTACAGTGCAAGCCGAAAGTGCCGGAGATGAACAAGGGGCAACCTTCACAGTTAAACTACCACTGACAAAAAATACTGAGGACAGATTGCTCAGTGCTGACTCTGCTATTGCAGAATCGGAAATACAAGACTCCTTACTGACTGGCGTGCAAATTCTGTTAGTGGATGATCAGCCAGATGTGCGGGAGTTTTTTAGCTTTGCCCTGGAACAGTATGGCGCAAATGTCACAACGGTGGAATCAGCACTAGCAGCACTAAAAATTTTAGCTGATACCAAGCCAGATGTATTGTTAAGCGATATTGGAATGCCAGAGATGGATGGTTATATGTTAGTGCGCCAAATCAGAAAATGGTCGCCAGAACAGGGTGGACAAATTCCAGCGATCGCTTTAACTGCCTATGCTGGAGAAATAGATCATCAACAAGCCTTAGCCGCAGGTTTCCAAAAACACATTCCCAAACCCGCCGAAACAGTAGAATTAGTGATGGCGATCGCACAATTACTGGGGCGTAACTGAACTTTAACGAATTGCCCTGATCATTTAGATGAGTAAAAGCGTAAGTGAGCAAAAGATCTTGCGACATGACCGAAGTTGCGATCGCTTAACCAGTTATCATCACTAATCATCCAACAAACTCATCAAAGCGTATAATTCTGGCTCTTCTTCTGGGGATGCTGATAACTGCTGTCTTAACTCTAATAGTTGATTCTCAATGGCTTCAGCCACGTAAATCATGTTAGATTCTTGGGCAATTTTTAGCTGTTTTTCTTTGATTCTGATTTTCCGAAGTAACTCGTTGACACAATCAACTGCATTATATTCTTGAGAAATCATCACCTGCTACCTGTTTAAAATTGTCAAAACTTTGGGTAAATTTTGCAGTAGCCTAAGCCATAAGTAAGTCGGTGGGAAAAAACACAACTATGTTAAGAAAAATAAACTAGGCTCAAACCCTCTTCCCTCCTGCCTCCTGCCTCCTGCCTCCTGCCTCCTGCCTTGCCATAGCGATAATTTTTAACACTGAGCTACTTAAGTTTATTCTGTAAAGTCTACGGTAAAATATTAGACTAAGATTTATATGTGAAGTCTACTACTTCATCTGTTGTTACATTCTGAACTGTTGTACAGAAAAATTGTACATATTATTGTAGACTGCAACAGCATTGAACATGGGACAAAATGTGGTCAGTGCCGACACATTCTTGGTGTGTGGGCTGGGAAGCTTAGGGCAGTATTGTGTCTCTGTACTCAAAGAGTTTGGGGTGAGGGTAAATGCCATTGAGGCTATAAATCCTCAAAAATGGGAAATTTCCGATTTACCAGATTTAATTGATCACTTAGTCATTGGTGACTGTTGCCAACCCAGGATATTAGAACAGGCAGGAATTCGCCAGTCTCGCTCCATTTTGATTGTCACCAGTGATGAGCGCGTGAATATTGCAGTGGCATTTGCAGCGCGATCGCTCAATCCCGATGTCCGTTTAGTGATCCGTTCCTCCCAAGATAATCTCAATGAATTACTCCGTGAAAGCCTAGGTAACTTTGTCGCCTTTGAAGCTACGCAATTACCCGCTAAAAGCTTTGCCTTAGCTGCTCTAGGAAGCGAAACCACAGGCTTCTTTACTTTGGAAAATCATTTCTTGCAAGTCATGCAAGTCTCAATTGATACGGGGCATCGTTGGCGGAACTTCCTACAACTTCATGAAATCAACACTAGCCATCGGCGAATTCTTACCCACAACCGAGCCGGATCAGCGTTAGCGCAGACATTCTATGAATGGGAACCAGATACTCCCATTTTGCCAGGAGACATCATTACTTATATTGAAGCCACTGAAAATCTAGTTTCTCGCTCTCAACAACCAGTCAAGCATATCCAGCAACTGTGGCGAACCGTATTTAAAAACCTCACCTGGGCAAATCTGCGTTACCAACTCATCCAGTTTTGGGTGGAAAGTAGTCAAGCTCGCCGTGTAGTGTTAATGAGTTGTTTAGTCATGGCGAGTTTGTTCTTCTGTGGTGCATTTCTCTACAAACTGCAATATCCGCAAATTAGCTGGCAAGAAGCCTTAAATGTTTCTTTAGTTCTCAGCCTGGGGGGTTATGGCGACTTGTTTGGTGGGCGAGAACTGCCCTTTGTTGTACCTGGATGGCTACATTTATTCAGCATTAGTCAGACTGTTGCCAGTACGGTGTTTGTCGGCATTCTCTACGCAGTGATGACTGAACGCATCTTAGCCGCCAGATTCCAGTTTTCCATGCGCCGTCTACCTGTACCTAAATCTGATCATGTGGTGTTAGTTGGGTTAGGCAGAGTGGGTAGGTTAGTAGCGCACCTACTCCAAGAACTCAAACAACCATTGATAGGAATTAATTCCTATGAGCTAGATCCCAGTTTATTACCACCAATCCCCTTAATTGTGGGCAACATCAAAAATGCCCTCAACAAAGTGAATATCACCACCGCCAAAAGTGTGATTGTCGTCACCGATGATGAAGTGACAAACCTAGAAATTGCCTTGATGTCTCATGCTGCCAACCCCAAAGCCTGTGTAGTAATTCGCACCGTTGATCCTCGGTTTAGTGAGAATGTTGCCAGATTACTACCTTATGCCAGAGTTTTGGGGGTTTATGAACTAGCAGCCGAGGCCTTTGTGGGGGCGGCCTTTGGGGAAAATATTCTCAATCTGTTTCGCTTGCATAACCAAACCACATTAGTCACTGAGTATCAAATTGAAGCCAACGATACCCTCAACGGGCGACTATTAGGAGAAATTGCTTATGGTTATGGAGTAGTACCGATTCTCCATACCAGAAATAACCAACGCACCCCTAAGTTTATGCCCTCCGATGATATCAGGTTGATTGTAGGCGATCGCTTAGTTGTTCTCGCCACCATTGAAGGATTGCAACGGGTAGAACGGGGAACTATGCTACCTCGCCAATGTTTAGTGCGGGTAGAAAAGGCTGTGTCACAAGAAGCAGTTTTTGAAGGGGCGGCATTAATTTCTCGCATCTCTGGCTGTGATATGTATATTGCCAGAACCTTGATGAATCAATTGCCAGGAACTTTACAATGTCCCCTCTACAAACATCAAGCCCATCGTTTAGTGAATGAGTTAGTTAAATGTCAAGTTTCGGCTTATGTGGCAATCCCACACCAAACTTAAGTTGTGGTAGGGGATGCTTACAGCACTTTTGAAGTAAGTGAGATACATTATGAGTAATGAGTAGTGAGTAATGAGTAAGAAATTTACTTATTACTTTTTCAATTAGTTGCTGTACCTCATAAACATCGGGACTGCCTTCTGCTCTCTGCCTTTCTTTGATCAAAGGGTAATGTAAACCAGAAAGTTACGCCACGTTTAGTATTACTAACAACACCAATTTCGCCACCATGAGCTTGAATAATTTGCCGACAGAGATACATTTTGCAGCTGATAGCCGTAGAACAGGGAGCTTGAGGATCTCGCACGTATAAATCAAACAGGCGATCGCATTCTAGTTTACTCATGGTTACGCCATTATCTTGAATTTGAGTCCGAATCATCCCTTTTTCCACGGCAGCTTTGACAGTAAAGTTGAGTCCTGGAGGATTATGTTGTAGGCTATGAGTCAACAAATTGCTCACAACTTTCTGCAACCGTGCTACATCTGCCATCACCAACGGTAAATTTTCCGGAACCAAATTCTTGACAGTTGCTTGGTTTTGGCTCAATATCGGTTGTAAATCTCTAGTAAACTTCTCAAACAGGGCGCTAAATTGCACCCGTTCGCGCTGGAGTGTCATCCCCTGTTCTTCACAAGAATGAATTTCCAGTAACGAGTCTAGCATTCCCAATTGCCAATCATTACCTTGAATCATCCGTTCAATAATCGAGTCAGGAACAGAAATTTTGGATTGGGCATGGGGCATTGAGCATTGATAATCATACTCTCCTCTGCTTCTGTGCCTTTCCCCAATCCCCAATCCCTGAAGATTCTTCAACACCATCAAGTTACCCATAACGGAAGTGCGTAAATCGTGGGCAACGGTGTGTAATACAACGTCCTTGACTCGTTGCATTTCTGCTAATTCCTGCATTTTTTGTTGCAGTTGGGCAGTCCGTTCTTCTACCTGCTGTTCGAGATTAGTGTTGAGGTCAGCTAGTTCTTGATATAGTTTGACTTGTTGAATTGCGATCGCTAATTGTTCCGACATTTGCTGTAGCAAATCAATTTCTATTGGTTGCCAATGTCGCGTTCCAGAACATTGATTAGCAATTAAAGCCCCAAATAATTTCTCACCCAAAAAAATAGGTACAGCTAAGGTAGCTTTGGTGTGAAATTGTTGATAAATCGCTTGTAATGGGGGTGATACGTCGATTTGGCTGACATCTGGTACTGCACGCACCCGATTAGCTGTCAGCACAGTCCGCAATTCTTGCAGATAGGTGTGATCATTATTTGTCCACCCCAAAACTGAGGGATACTTGGAATTGACTGATTCCGCAACAATGGTAGCTCCTACTCCAGGATCATCAATACCAATAAATACCCGGTCTGCTTGTAAAAATTGTCTGACTTCCGTTACCGTAGTCTGGAGAATTTCATCTAAGTTAAGAGAAGAGCGAATTCTCACTAGGGTTTCTGTTAAGATGCGATCGCGTTGTGCTGCCAACTGCCGTTCGGTGATGTCATGATTAATGGCTAAGATGTGGGGAACCCCGTCTAAATCAATCACTTCAGCCGAGAGTAAAGTTGTCACCACCTCACCTGATTTGCGGCGAAAGGCCAATTTACAGTCGCGAACTACCCCATTTGTCTTTAATTGTTGTATTAATTCGGTGCGATCGCTCTCATGCACCCATATATTTAAATCAAAGGCAGTACGACCGATAGCTTCATCTCGCTCATAACCTGAAAGTCTGACAAAACTATCATTAACTTCCACATAGCGTCCATCTTTGAGGGTGCTGATAGTAATGGGATCAGGACTGCAATTAAAAGCTTTAGAAAACTTTTGCGCCAGATTTTGCAAAGTGCTTTCAGCTTGTTTGCGCTCAGTAATATCCCTGACAATCGCTAAAACTTCATCGGAACCACTGATTACTAACCGCGCCTCATAGTCTCGCACGCCCCCAGGAATTGGTAGTTGATATTCGCAGCTGTGCAAATTCCCTGTATCCAAGGTTTTGATAATCATCTCTTGGCCAATAGCGGCTACATCCCTTGGTAAGACATCCTGCAAATTTCTACCAATGATTTCATCCCTAGATAAAATCCCATCATTTCCTTTCAAATCGAGATACTGGCCATCACGACTGATGCGAAACATTAAATCAGGGATAGCATCCAAAATAGCTTGATACCGTGTTTCACTGGCGTGTAATTGAATTTCTGCCCTTTTGCGGTCTGAGATATCCATAAACCATCCCTCCCAAAGCAGATCGCCATTAGCCTGTAATTCCAGTTGGGAAGTCGCTTCAATCCATTTCAGTTGACCACTAGGCGTGATGATGCGACCTTGCCAACGCCAAGGTTTCATAGTCGTAGCCGCCAGAGTCATAGATGCTGCCAAGCTGTTGATATCTTCAGGATGAATAAGTTTGTCTAGAGCTTGCCCATCTGCTCGGATCACCTCTGGAGCTAATTCATATAGTTTTTGACTACCAGCACTGACATAAAGCCAACACCGAGAACCATCTGGCCGCAGTAGAAACTGAAAAATCATTCCCGGTAAATTGGCAGTAATTCTTTCCCACCAAGTAATTATTTGTTGTTGACAATCTAGTTGAGGTAAGGATTTAGCAGTTTCATCCACTCTGTGACCCTTTGATAAGCAAGTAACTGATGTATGGTTAACGGTAATCATAGCTGTTTTGACAGTTTTTATAGACTTCTGATGCTATCGACAGCATTCATAAACAGCATCCCAACTCTTTCTTACTTCAGGTTAATTCTTGAGATGGCGATCGCATTCACCCAATCGGGTGAACCATTAACCCAAGGGTAAATAATTTAACGTAGTAGATGGTACATGAATGAATCAATTCAAAATTCAAAATAAAGATGAAAATGTTAAATATACTATGTTGAAATCTAAAAAAACGCCTATAACAAAAACCACAATGAACCTAGAAAAAGAACTAGAATCTTTAACTCCAGAAAGTTTTAACTATGCTTTAAATATGCTGGCTCAAATTGATAGTGATTTAGCTCATGTTTTAGCAGTCCTGGGGAATCCTCCCCTATGGAACAGGGAGCCTGGGTTTCCCACCTTAGTGCAAATCATTCTAGAACAGCAAGTTTCTTTAGCGGCTGCCCAGGCTGTATTTAATCGTTTATCTCAAACTGTTACACCCCTAACCCCAAACAATTTTCTCACCTTTGATCATGAGCAATTAAAAGCAATAGGATTTAGCCGCCAAAAGAGTTTATATTGCCGGGAACTGGCGGATGCAATTGTCAATGGTCAGCTGAATTTAACTCAGTTGGAAAGCATGGATGATCGCACTATTAGAAACCAGTTAAAGCTGATTAAAGGGATCGGCGACTGGACAGTTGATATTTACCTATTAATGGCACTAAAACGCCCTGATGCCTTTCCTAAAGGTGATTTAGGTCTGGTGATTGCCACCCAAAAACTCAAAGGATTGGCAGAGCGTCCTACACCTATACAACTAGAAGCGATCGCCCAAAACTGGCGACCTTGGCGGGCAGTAGCTGCCAGAATTCTCTGGCACTACTACTTACAGCACTTTTGAAGTAAGTGAGGTACATCATGAGTAATGAGTAATGAGTAATGAGTAATGAGTAATGAGTAAAAAATTTACTTATTACTCACTACTTATAGCTGTAGACAAGGCGATTTGCCTATTGCCTATTGCCTATTGCCTTCTGCTATATTTCTAAGTTTTTAAATTGCGTAAAGCCTACGGCATAGCTGCGCTTAGAGCGGAGCGGGGCGGGAGCATCGTTGCGTAGGCGTTAGCCTTGCCGTAGGCTATTGCGAATTGTGAATTGGTATTACACTTTACCAGTGAATACCCTCTCGGCTGGGCCAGTCATGTAAATCCGTTGGTCTACTTCTGACCATTCAATGTGTAAAGCACCACCGGGTAATTCCACAGTGGCGGCGCGATCGCATTTTCCCGTCAATACCCCAGCCACCAAGGAAGCACAAGCCCCAGTTCCACAAGCTAGGGTGATTCCTGCGCCCCGTTCCCAGACGCGCATTTTCAGGTAGTCACGACTCACTACTTCAATAAATTCGGTGTTTGTTCTTTGGGGAAAAGCTGAGTGATGTTCAAATTTCAGGCCGATAGTTGCCAAAGGAATCGCCGTCACATCTTCGACAAAGGTAATACAGTGAGGATTGCCCATACTTACACAGGTAACTTCCCAAGTTTGCCCTTCTACTTCTAGGGGTTGGTTAATCACCTTAGTATCAGGTGTAGATAGGGTAGTAGGGATTTCCTCTGCTAATAATCTTGGTACACCCATATCTACCTTGATTTGACCATCCGGCATCAGTTGGGGTGTAATCACACCAGCCAATGTCTGAATTTGGTAGGTGTCTTTATTCCGAAATATCCCTTCTAAATCTGCTAAAAACCCTGCTAAACAGCGAATCCCGTTACCACACATTTCCGGTTCCGAGCCATCGGAGTTAAAAATCCGCATCGTGTAATCCGTGCCGTGTTCTCCAGGTAGGGCAAAAATCACACCATCAGCACCGATACCAAAATGGCGATCGCATAATTTAACAGCCTGCTCTGGAGTCAGTACAGGTAAGCTTGACGAGCGATTATCAATCAAAATAAAGTCGTTGCCTAAACCGTGATACTTAGTAAATTCAATTGCCATTTTTCCAATGATGAATTATCAATGATTAGGTATTGGGCATTGGGTATTGAGCATTGGGTATTGGGTATTGGGAATTAGTGCTTCTCTTTCCCCATTCCCCATTCCCCATTCCCTATTCCCTATTCCCCATTCCCCATTCCCTAAATTATTCCATCATTACCAACAATGGCTATAACTGATTTTGACACCTCACTACCAAGTATTCGGCAAGTCCAAAACCTGATTAAACAAGCAGCTGCACTGGATTTTAAACTGGTGACTGGCGACTTGATCAAGGGTAGGATTTTATGGCAAGACCCCGACTGTATTTGTGTTGTTGATGAAAACAGTCAACAAATTACTATTTGGAAATCAGCGATCGCTTACTTTAAATCAGTTAACGGGTAAGGGTTTTATTCTGGTTTGTGTTCGATAGGCACAATTTCTGTGACGGTTTTTAGCTCCCTGGCTTTCATAATTGGGATAGACAAAGGCATTTCACTGATGGCGGCAAATAATGGTTGTAATTGATTGAGAGTAGGCACGCTACCACACAGTAGCACTTGATCGCCATCTCGCAATTCCATATTACCGTCGGGGTAACGGATAAACTTACCATCACGTCGCATTGCTTGTATTTGTATCCCCAATTGCTCATACAGAGATAAGTCTGCCAGGGTTTTACCCACAATGGGAGCATGAGCATTGACTGTAATCCACTGACAGGCGTTATTAGCTTCTGGTACAGCTACTTTGCCTTTAGCGAATTCATCTAAAGCTGCTAGTTCCTCAGATGCGCCGACAACCAAAAGGCGATCGCCTGTCTCCAATTTGGTTTGATGATTGGGATAATCAATTTCATCCCCGTTTGCACGGCGAATCGCCATTAAACTAACTCCTGTGAGGTAGCGTACATCCGCTTCTTCTAAACTCATCCCAATCAGGGGCGAATCTGCTGGTAAAGGATACCAGCGACGATTTAAATCGCGTGTGGCTTGGCGTAAATCACGGGAAACCTCAGCAGCAGTACGTTCTGGACGCAAATCTAAATAATGATCATTGCGGATTTGCTGCATTTCTTGCTGCACCACAGTGGGTAAAAAGCCCAAACCACTTAATAAATAAGTGGCCATTTCTAAACTAGCCTCAAATTCTGGTTGAACTACTTCCCTTGCGCCTAGTTGATACAGCACCTCAATATTTTTATCCTGGGTAGCGCGGACAACTAAATCTAATTCGGGACACAATTCCAAAGCGCGTTTGAGACATAGACGGGTACTCATAGGATCGGGAAGTGCGATCGCCATGCCTTTGGCATGATTTACCCCAGCCGTTTCTAGTACGTGCAAACTCACACAATTACCGTAGACGTAAGGCACTCCCGCCTCCCGTAACTGCTGAATTCTGCTTTCCGATTGGTCAATCACGACTACAGGTAGGTTGTGCAACTGTAACAGCTTGACCAAATTTTTACCAACTCGCCCATAACCACAGACTACTATATGGTCTTTAAAAGGTAGTTCTTCTGATACATCTTTGGCCTGACTTTCATCTAAATAAGGTTGCAGCCAAGGCATTGATTCCATCAAGTTAAATAAAAATGGCACCAACCGCAGCACAAACGGGGTGATCATTAGTGTAACGGCGGTAGTTCCCAAAATCAGTAAATATATGCGTCGAGATACCAACCCTAAAGCTTGTCCTTCACTGGCTAGCACAAAGGAAAATTCCCCAATTTGCGCCAATCCCAACCCCGCAATTAAGGCTGTTTTTAACGGATAACGGAACAATTTGACTAAGGGGGTGATAATTAAGAACTTGCCGACAAATACTAAGGCCACTAACCCTAAAATTAATTCCAGGTTGTTCCACAAAAACACCGGATCAATTAACATCCCAATGGCAGCGAAGAACAAACTAGCAAAAATATCTCGCAGTGGTTCAACATAGGTAAGGGTTTGATCGGCGTACTCCACCTCCGAAATCATTAACCCAGCGACAAACGCCCCCATCTCAATGGAGAGTCCCAAATATTCTGTCAAGAGGGCAATACCCAAACACAACGCCACCACGCCTAATAGAAATAGTTCTCGGCTTTCGGTGCGGGCTAAAAGTCTGAGTAATGGGGGTATTAACCAAATTCCCGCTACTACTGCCCCTGCTGCAAATAAACCAATTCGTACCAAAGCTGTCAGGACGGCAATACCTATAGCTTCTCCTGGTTCATTAAGGGCAGGTAACACCGCCAACATTAATCCTAGGGCTAAATCCTGGACTACCAAAATTCCCAGCATCACCTGCCCGTGGGGTGTTTCGGTTTCGTTGCGCTCCATCAAGCATTTAAGCACCACGGCTGTAGATGAGAGGGAGAGAATTGAGCCTAGGAACACACCCTTAGCGGGTAAAGTTCCCCATGCGCCCGTGACTCCACACACCACTACCGTCACCAGGATTGTCAAGGCGATTTGTAGCCCCCCACCACCGAGTGCGATCGCTTTCACTTTTTTCAGTTCGGCAAAGGAAAACTCTACGCCCAAGGCAAATAATAAGAAGGCAACTCCAAACTGCGCCAGGGTTTCCACTTGCACAACTTCTTTAATCAGCCCCAACCCAGCCGGTCCTACAACCATCCCACCAATGAGATATCCCAGCAGTACGGGTTGTCTTAGCATAGCTGCTAATAAACCGCCACAGGCCGCAACAGCCAAAACTGAGACTAAATCAACAATTAATCTAAAATCTTCTTGCACCAGTTTTTCTAAGAACTATTAAGACCCATTAACCTTAGAATACAAATTTTTAACTATCTGAGGGGAGGGTAACTGTGCAACAAGAGCAAAATTTATGTATTTATGATGTAGTAGAGTGTGTTAAACTGTCGTCAATACTTATAACGCGTTATATCGCAGTGCAAAGCACCAATATTAATATTAAGTTAAGGCTGAGTTAACACGACTGAACTATTACTCAAGCATTTGCTGTATTACTGACAATGGCAAAAATAGTTCTAAAGAAGCATCTTCGAGATTAACAAAGCCATAACGAGAGTAGTAAGTTTTTGCAGATTCATCTTTTGCATCAACGAATAAGCCAATACCCCCAGCATTATCAGCTACGATTGCAGCTCGCTGCATCGCCTCAATCATCAAAATTTCTCCAATTCCTTGTCGCTGATAGGCTAGATCAACTGCTAATCTTGCCAGTTTGACACCAGGAACTTGAGATGGATATTTCTTGAAAAATTTCGCGGAAAATTTATCAATACGCACTTCACACAATGTCAATGTGAAGAAACCAATGATGATCTCTGGCTGTTCTGTATCAACTAGAACGAAAGTACGAGACACACCTTTTTGGATATGCTGTCTTGCCGTTTGTTTGAGGAATTGATTTAGTGCTGGATTACCACAGTCAAAGCGATCGCGATCGTGCTGCTTGTCTAGCAATTCAATGACTCTCACGGAAAAATTCCTTGTGCTTGTTCCAGGCTGCTTTTAACTTCGCATTCGGTGCAGGAGGATTCTCAATCAGGCTAAATACTTGATCAGCATCACTTTGTGACAAAATAATCACTCGTTCATCTTCTATCACCTTTTTTGCTTCTTTCAATGCCGCTTGAATCATAAACTGATTCAAGGTAGCACCTGATAATTCTGCTGCTCTTTGTAGAGTTTCTTGAATGCTTTCAGGAATTCTGGCTGTTACTCGAACTGTGTTTTTGTGACTGTTCGACATGGAGAATAAAGCGTTATATTTTCCTAATTTTAACTTACTGGTGTCATTTTGGCACTACCACAAACAAAAGTTGTCGTTAATTTAAAATCTATTCTGGAAGCTACATACTTAAAATTCTTTATAGAAATGATACAAAATTAGTCAAACTCAGTTCGTAAAATCCCGATCGCAATATGTATTTAGTGCAAGTCCCAACTTTAGCTATGCCAGTAATATGTACAACTACAACGAGTCTCCTTTTTCCTCCCCAGGTTCTCATTCAGGGCAGTTAGAAATTCGGCGCGGACAATACTTCAATTATGTAGTGCCGAGTGGTTGGCGTGTAGTTGAAGACGGTCAATTTGCTATTGTTTTGTGTTCTCCAGACAATGCTGCTTTGACGATCATGGTAGGGAATTCTGGACTGCCAGTAAACTACAATCCCTGGCAGTTTGTCTACGAGAAACTCTTGGCAATGCAGCCCTATGAACTCCAGATGAGTCAGCCCCGCCAAGCTCAACCAATTCCTGGATGCGCGATCGCTTATGAATGGGATTATATATACAAGTCCAATGATATCCCCTGCCGAGGCATAGCCAAGTGCAGCGTAGCATATAGCTACAATCTATGTACGATGGTGATGACTTGTGCAGCATCCCATGACTCACAATGGGTTCATTATGCTTCATGGTTGCCCCAGGTAGCAGGTCAAGTTATGGCTACAAATGGGGCTGCCTTTGGAATACAGGGGATTATGGCACAGAATATAGAAATCTCGCAAACCGAGGGACAGAGGCAGAGGGAATACCGCGAATGGTCTGAGCGCACTTGGCAAGAGGTGAGTCGCCAACGTGGTGAGTCTGTAGATCGCCAAAACTTCCATTTCCGTGAAAATCTCGGCAATGTAACAACTTGGACAAATCCCTATGGGTATCCAAATGTCGAGCTACCAACAAGCTACAACTATTTTTGGATTAACCGTCAAGGACAAATTTATGGTACAAATGATCCCGGTGAAAATCCCAATGTCGGCTCAACTCAAGATTGGGCAAGAATGAATCGGTATCAACCTTAAATGTGTGCAGAATTAGACTATTAGGATTTACAGTCTGTGTTGATTGCTCCACTTACGTAGTCGAAAAGAAAGAGCTAATAGTAATATTCCAAAGAAAATGGCATAGATACCAATGATCCACATAATGGCTAATGCGCCAGCAAATGGCCAAATGACCAACAGCACACCAAAGAAGAATGAGGCCATTCCGGCTATTGCTAGCAGCCATTCGTTCTCAATTGCTCTTCGCAACTGAAAGGCTGCAATTATCTCGAAAATACCAGTGATAATTGCCCAAGCCGCAATGAGATAAAGCAAAATTAAGAGAGTAATATCAGGCCAGATAAACGCTAGCACTCCTACGATGATGCCTACTGCTCCTTCTAGCAACAGTAACCAGCCGTGAGTATCATTGAGACGGTCTCTAAATGCTGCAATTTCTAACAAAATTCCACCCAGCACTAGAAAGGCAGCAAACAACAACACCAATACTGTAATAGTAATTCCTGGCCAGAATAATGCTACTAAACCAAAAAGAATAGCCAGTGTACCCCGCAGAGCCAGTGTCCACCAGTTCCGCGCTAGGCGGTTTCCCATGCTCATCGGATCAAAGTTATTTCTCATTGCGTACTTGTTTCACTCCCACATCATTGCAAAAACCGAAAGCAAAGGAGATTTAACTCAATGCCCAATCCCTAAAGAGCCGAAGGAAAAGTCTCTGGTGCTTCCCCCATCTCCCAGTAAGCATTGCGATCTAGGGGTTGTACTCCTTTGGTGTCGTCAATGTGAATGATTGCATCAAATTGCTTGGGGAGAGAAGCTTGCAAGTAATGACTGACGCGCTCGGTTTCGGGTTGGTAAATAACACCGATCGCTCTTTCTAATCTTGGTTGTTTGAGACTGGTAATAGCTGGATTTTCATCCCGCATTAGTAACAAGAACTGAGGTATTCCTGTCTGATGGAATAGGGCTTCATAACTTTCTGGTAAAGCAGAACGAACTTGTTTGAGTTCAGTTGTTTCTCCCCAACCAGAGGCGGCGGTGACGGTACCTGTGTAAGTAGTAAACCCAATTAACACCACATCTTTGTCGTAGCGATCGCGG
Organism: Nostoc sp. PCC 7524; assembly: GCF_000316645.1. Lineage (NCBI taxonomy): Bacteria > Bacillati > Cyanobacteriota > Cyanophyceae > Nostocales > Nostocaceae > Nostoc > Nostoc sp. PCC 7524. The sequence continues at coordinate 265,728 of NC_019684.1, read as the reverse complement.
ACTAATTGGCCTACATTTACTTCACCGAGTTTACCCATATCTGTGGCTCTCGCGTCTCCCAGGTGGGAGTTATGTTCCCAAACGACTACTTTGCTGGGTGTTACCCGTTGATCTAAATGGTTAACTAGATGTTCTAGGGTTTCTGCCATGTGGCGATCGCGAATATTCCATGACGAAACCTGGCCGCTAAACATAGCACGGTAGTATGCCTCAGCGTTTTTTACCAATCGGGCATTCTGCTCGGCAAAGAATAACTCATCGGCGGCTAATTGATGATTGTTTTGGATATACTGGGCAACTCGGCGTTGCATTTCTTGTAATTGCTGAACTACTTGTTCCTCACAAGATTTTCTGAGTCCGAAACTGGTTGTATATCCATAAGTTTGCGTGTTTTCACCAAAATGCTCAAAGCAAGAATAACGATAATGTGCGCGGTTAGCGGCTTCCGGATCTACCTGCTCCAGGTAGTTCAGCACTGCTTCTATAGAAGCATACATACTATAAAGGTCTAGGCCATAAAAGCCAACTTTAGTTGCTTCTTGGGGTAAATTATCGTTATATTCCCGTAACCAGTTGATAAAATTAATCACATCTGTATTCCGCCACATCCAAGTAGGGAAGCGTTGAAAATTAGCCAGTGCTTCCGTTGGTGAAATATCCTCACAGACACCTTGGACATAGCGGTTAACGCGGTAGGCATCAGGCCAATCTGCCTCAATGGCTACTGCTGTAAAACCCTTTTCTTGAATGAGTCGTTTTGTAATCTCTGCCCGTTGCTCGTAGAATTCATGAGTGCCGTGGGAAGCCTCACCAATTAAAACGAAACGAGCATTACCAATCAAGTTGAGCAATGGGTCGTAATCTGCGGCAGTCCCTGATAATCGGTATGCAGACTTACGCAATGCTTCAACTATGTTGTTTATAGTTGCTTCTACCATAGGAATTAATACCTCAGAAGCACTGCCAGGTTTTTACACTTGTATGATCGAACAGCCAAGACCATTAAAGTTTCATGCTTCTTAATCTGGGCTTGGCTAGATTCAGCTTAAAAACTTCCGACTCATCCTACATCCGGCTAATGGTGCATGAGGTTTGATGTAGTAATCTATCTAGGGATTGAGCAATTGCAGGAGGCAGGAAGGAGGAAGCCAGTCCCGATGAAACAAGTTTCACATCAAGTTTGGTTATCAAAGTTGCAAACACAAAGAGCGATCGCCGTCATCCGCGCACCGAAAATCGAGTTGGGACTAGAAATGGCTTTGGCTGTAGCGGCTGGGGGAATGCAACTGATTGAAATTACCTGGAATAGCGATCGCGCTGGGGAATTAATCACCCAACTCCGCCGCCAGTTACCCGAATGTACGATTGGCACAGGGACATTATTTAATGTGCAGCAGTTACAAGATGCGATCGCCTCTGGTGCAGAATTTCTCTTCACTCCACACGTTGACTCTGCCATGATTCAAGCCGCCGTACAACAAGATGTCCCCATTATCCCAGGTGCGCTCACCCCGACAGAAATTGTCACAGCTTGGTCTTATGGTGCTAGCTGTGTGAAGGTGTTTCCTGTGCAAACTATGGGAGGCGCTAGCTATATCAAGAGTTTGCAAGGGCCACTTAGTCATATTCCCTTAATTCCCACTGGGGGAGTCACCCTAGACAATGCGCCAGAACTCATCCAAGCTGGTGCGGTGGCTGTAGGTTTGAGTGGTGAGTTATTCCCCAAGCAGTTAATTATACAGAGAGATTGGCAGGCGATCGCTCAACTTGCCAGTGATTTATTGCAAAATTTATCGTAGTTTTCTGGATGAAATTATTTGAAAGTCATGGTTATATTTGATTTCTGCAAAATTGCTTTAAACTGCGTCATTTCTGTGTTTCTACCATGACAAAATTAATTTCTCAGGACTTGTCACGCTGCTTAAAAATATTTCTGGCTGGTGCAGCATTATCATTAAGTACAGTTAGCATTAGTGCAAGTTCCACCTGGGCAAGTTCAACTAATCAGAAAATTGCACAAACTATCCAAACTCTACAACAATCTGAGGAGCGTTGGATTCAAATTGATCTCTCACAGCAACGATTAATTGCTTGGGAAGGAGGAAAACCTGTGTATGCAATTATTATTTCCTCTGGCAAAAAATCTACACCTACACGGGTTGGTACTTTTAAAATTCAATCTAAACATAAATCTACCCGAATGCGCGGTAGAACTTATGATGTTCCCAACGTTCCCCATGCTATGTTTTACGATGGTAATTATGGTATTCATGGTGCTTATTGGCATAAAAGATTTGGTACACCAGTCAGCCACGGCTGCATCAATCTCGCACCTGATCATGCTAAGTGGCTATTTAATTGGTCATCTTTAGGTACACCAGTAGTTATTCAGAAGTGAGGGGACTGGGGACTGGGGATTGGGGATTGGGGACTGGGGACTGGGAAGATAAGAAAGCAAACAAAGAAATATTGCCTATTGCCTATTGCAAGAGTGCCTATTGCCTGACTACGCAGATAATTTTAGAAATCAAAGCGGATTCCTATATATTTTCAGTTAAGACAATTATGGTATTTTATCAACCATAAATAATTAAAATTTTCCTTCTCTAGCCACTAGGATTTGATATCTATCCCCGGTTTTAAAAAGATTATAAATATCAGTAAAATCAGATAATCAATGTCATTTTCCGGAAGTGGCATCACTGAAATTGAAATAAAGGATAGAAGAAATAATTCATCTGTCTGCCTCACATAAATCTGCGTAAATCCTGACTTTCTCTAGAATCTAATTTAAAACAACCTAAATTCATAAAACCTCAAGTTTTATGTTGTGAATCTGGGATTTTCAGAAATCCAGAGTTTAGGAATTGATGACTTTTGCAGAGTAAGAAGGTGATGCAATATGCCAAACTGGATTCGCAGTATCGGAATACATCGCTCAGGTAAATTTTCTACTGGTGTAGTATTAATGATGGCGGCTTTGCTATCTTGGATGCCACCGATCGCAGCTGAACCTAAACCTACCAAAGCCATAGCTGCATCAGCAAATTACAGCAGTATGATCGCATCTAATCTTCAGCAAATATCCCAATCTCGGCGAATTGAGATTGATTTATCACAACAACGTTTATTTGCTTGGGAAGGTAATCGGCTGGTATATTCCTTCCGTGTTTCTACAGGCAAGCGTTCCACTCCTACGCCTACGGGCAAGTTTACGATTAATTCCAAATATCGCATTAACCGGATGCGAGGCCCTGGCTATGATATCCCAGATGTACCTTATGCAATGTATTTTCACAAAGGCTATGCCATTCATGGTGCTTATTGGCATAACCGTTTTGGTACTCCCGTTAGTCATGGTTGTGTGAATTTAACTGTCAACCAAGCCCGCAAGCTTTATAATTGGGCTTCGACAGGCACTGTTGTAGTAGTACGTAAGTAAAGATGGGTAATGGGTAATGGCAATCTAACAATTACCCATTACCATTTGAGCAGCATGAAAATAGCGATCGCAATCACAAAATAACCAAAACCTGTTTCTAACTGTTGTGCTTCTACAAATCGAGTGAGGTAAGCACCAAGCAACATTCCTAAACCGGCGGCTAAGGTAAAACTCAGCATTAAGTTAACATCTATGGGAACATGACCGAAATACCCAGCAAATCCCGTGACAGATTTGAAAGTCATGATCACTAAAGATGTACCAATGGCTTCTTTGATGGGTGTATTACCTAAAAGTACCAAAGTCGGGATAATCATAAATCCACCACCAATCCCCACCATACCTGTGATGATCCCCACCCCCAAACCTTCTGCGGGAATTGTCACCCACCGATGAATATTTTTATATGTATTAGGTGATAACTCTAACTCAGCACTAGGTTGTCTGACATCTAATTTCACATTTGCGGCTGATTTATGGTGACTATTTTGAATCATGAAGTAGGAAGCCACAAACATGACAATTACAAATAAAATATGCTGTAAAGTTGGTGTCACAATCGGGAGACTAGCTAAACGCGCACCGATGTAAGCACCTAGCATGGCGCTGGGAGAAAACAAAGCAGCTGTTTGAAAGTTGACATGATTTTGTAGCCAGTGAGGAATAATCCCAATCAGGCTGACAGCACCAACAGTCACCAAACTCATCGCGATCGCTGACTTTAATGGCACTCCCAACACATAAACTAAGATGGGTACAGCTAAAATCGACCCACCACCACCAATTAAGCCTAAGCTAATGCCGACACAAACAGCTAGGAAGTGAGCAATGATCCAGATCATGGGAGTGGGGAGTGGGGAGTGGGGGAGATGAGGGAGATGGGGGAGATGAGGGAGATGGGGGAGATGGGGGAGCAGGGGAGCAGAGGAGAATAACTATTGCCTATTGCCTATTGCCTATTGCTTATTACCTATTGCCTATTAACTATTGCCTAAACACACTTGCTCATAACGCTTACCGGCAATATGCCAAGTAAATTCTGTTTCCACGAGTTGTCTACCGTTGTGAGATAGTTCTGTGCGTAGTTGGGGATGATCAAATAGTTGACTAATAGCGTTAACATATTCTGCTGGTTGATTTGCTCTTAATGCTTTTAATGATATTCCTTCACCATCTACGGCTAGCCCTTCTAAACCGCGATCGCTCGCTACTACGGGTACACCTGCCGCCATGGCTTCTAAGGTTTTATTTTTAATGCCAAAACCAGTCCTCAAGGGTACTACACATACGGTAGATTGATGCAGATAATCTACCATTGAAGGTACACGCCCAGTTACTTTGACACCGGGAATTTTTTCCAGGCTTAAGACTTCTGGTGTTGGTTTAGCACCGACAATACTAAATGTGGCATCAGGATAACGTGTTTTTAGCTCTGGGAAGACTGCGAAAGCAAAAAACCTGGCTGCATCGATGTTATGGGAAGCATCCATTGCTCCTACAAATATTAAACTGTGTCCCTCTGGGTCTTGGGAACGGTAAGGAAATAATTCTAAATCTACGCCGTTGGGAATGACTTGGATATCGATATCAGGACGGAGTTTCAGAAATTCTTGGCGATCGTCTTCTGTGGTGACAACTATATTAGAAAACTTGCTACAGTATCGCTGCTCATAACGCTTGAGGACAAAGGTAAGATAGAGGCGATCGCGGATGGCATTTTGTGCAGCACCCATTTCTAAATGATCACGAATCCAGCCGTACACTGAACTGTGGATATCTATGACTGTATTCACACTGTGACGAAATTCTGGACGGATATATATTTCATTGACACTGTGTTCACAGGTAATAACATCATATTTTTTGGCTGCAACGCAACTATCCACAAAAGCTTGAATTTCTGGTGAATAGCGATGCAGAACGTTAGGCGGTGTCGCCTTAATCACTGATTCCAGAAAGCGTCCCGTTTTCGCCAACACTCCAGTAACAGCATTTTTGGCTTGGGGATTTGATGGTAAAGGGAAAACCATCAACTCACTTACATACTTGCGTAATTCTTCCACTTCTACATCTGATACACCCTTGTTATACTGCGTAACTAAAGTTACATCATGGTTTTGCTGGAGGTACTTGAGTAAATTAAAAGTTCTAACTTCCGTACCGCCACGACTCGGCGGATAAGGAAACGTAGATGAGAGCATGAGAATACGCATATAATTTTAATAATCCTTGGAGTAATTAGTATTGTTTTTCACCTGTAGGCTGTATCTGTAAAATATAGCCGCAAATAAAGTCAAGTTTCAAATTAGGCTGACAATTAACAAAACTAGACGAAAAGCCAAATTAGCTGCATATTATACATAGATTTACATCACTGGTTATTATTAGAAATTTTGTCACTAAACAGTTATGAATAATCAACCTTTATTGTCTATAATCACGCCAACTTTGGGTAAATTTTCTGATTATTGGTTAGATAATCTCCTCAAAATAGAAGGTTCTGTAGAATTTGTTTTAGTTTACCCTCCTAACTTCAAAATCACACCTATTGATGATTCTAGAGTCAGAATCATAGTTAGTCCCTATAAAGGCGAAATGCCGCAGAGATTTGTTGGTTTACTGAATGCTAAAGGTGACTATCTTTTAGCCTTAGATGATGATGACTATGTACATCCGCAAGTTTGCGAAGTAGTAGCTAAATACTTCCAGAGATTTCCTGAAAGTTGGATTCTCAGGTTACAAAAGCTGAATATTGATATTAAAGATGAAGAACGCATCAAACAAGCTTGGGAAGCAATACCCGATGTTGAACAATTAGAAATCTGCAAAAAAACACCAGAAAATCCCTATCCTTATGAGAAAGGTAACTTTAAAGGATTATTAGAAGTTCCCATTGCACCTTTAGATAAAAACTTTGACTGGCGTTATTTATTCTGGCCTTTTATCAATAGAACTGATAATAATGGCTACCATTTTGAGAATTTCAATAACATTGTTTGGCGAAATGATTTGATTCAGCAAGCACTTCCAGAACTTTCCCAAGCAACAAAGGTAATGGGAGCAGTGACTTGGATACCTTCTAGCGGGTTTGATAGATTATCTGGCTTATTTGTGCAAGCTAATTTCTTCCAGAAGGATGCTATTATTGGTCACTGGATGCCGAAACCAGAACAAATTAGATATATCGATAAAGATCCATCTTTAAAACCGCCAAGGTTTCATGTAATTTCTGATGTTTTGTTAGTCAAACATTTCCCCAAATACGGTTACTTGTGGAATTTGGTATTTAGTAAGTTATATGGTGTACCTAGAACAGTGGGTAAAGTCATGAAGTTGAAGTTAGCGAAGAAAAAACAGAAGTAAATAGAAAGAAGTAAGAGGCTATTTATAAACAAAATACCGAGTAGGGTGTGTTACGGCATAAGCTAATTGAATAAGACTAGAATATTTAATATTCATGCTGTAACGCACCATTGATTTCGGTGTATTACGCTGCACTTTAAAGCACCCTACAAAGTTCAGCATAACAGCTAAGTTATTAACGCCTAGAAATTATAAATTATTAGTCACAGCCAAGAATCCTTTTGAAAAATCAGAGTTCTTTGTTGTGACTCTCACAAGGATGTGATGTATAGATAAAACCTATTAAAATTATTGATTTAATGTAATATTTGCTAGGATTTTGTAAACTAAGTTTACTTAGCGTAGGCTAGGTTAAAATACTTTTTGCAGAAAATTTTGCTTGTCTTTTACATTTAAATTTGTGAGCGATCGCGGAATATTTCGTAATTACTGGTACTAATTAGAGCTACTATATAAAAAGTGTGTAAATTATTGCCTTTTGAGTTAGAGTAGTCCTCATGTAGATGCTCTATAAATTACCAGTATGGACACGAACGAATTAAAGTTTCTCTTAAAGTTATTAGGATGTTCCAATTATCGCGCTGGACTAACTACTACCTTTGGTAGTTTTACAGGGAAGGATAAAATTTGTCGAGCATTAGGCGATCGCGAGCTGGTAGACTATTCCCGTGAGATTGCCACAGTCAAGATTTTATCTCCTGGCCAAGCCTTGCTGAACCTCCCACCAGGCCAGTTACCCATCACAGACAAAGAACTCAAGGTACTGGAGAAGATAAGTAAAGCTTCCGGTAAAATCGCCCCCAGTAAAATCACGTCACCAAAAGCTACTGAACGAGACGCAATATTAAAAACTCTCAGCGAAAGGGGATTGATTGAAGCAGAATTGCAACTGAAAAAAGTTAAAGCTGAAGTGTGGCTAACTGAAAGAGGAATTGAGTTATTACGAGATGATTTTATTCCCACCAAAAGCACTAACCCTGTCATTAGTCAAGAACTTTTAGGTAATTATCTCCGGTTTTTACGCAAGACTTTGCGGGTTAAGCCAGAGACAGTATCTACTTTGTCACCCACTAATGTTGAGTCATCAATTGAAGCGATTATCAATATCACTGATGAAGAAATTTTACAGACTATTGAGAAATTAGACAAAGAATTAGGAACAGAGAATTATTTACCTATCTTCCATCTACGACAAAAATTACAACCTCCTCTTTCACGAGATGAAGTAGATAATGCACTGTATCGTTTGCAAAAGAATGATCTAATTGAACTGAGTACATTGTTAGATCCAACACCATATACACCAGAACAGTTAAATACTGGCATTCCCCAAAATATAGGCGGTTCGTTGTTTTTTATCAGTGTTAATTAACGCTTATAGTAATAATTTATCACTGTAGTTCAGGTTGCTTCTTCACCAAAATTCAGATATGACATCAATTAACGACATTATTAAACACGATATTAATCCTTTTGACCTTGTAAACTTAAAAACTGGTAATTTTTGGAGTGAAAGTCAAAGCTCTGAGTCTGTAGTTGAGTCAATCCACCAAGAAGCCATAAGTGAGATTGAAGGATTATTAGACTTAGTAGAAAAAGATCATCGTAGCCGTACTGTTTTACTTACAGGTGATTCCGGATCTGGTAAAAGTTATTTACTTGCTAGACTCAAACTTAAGTTTAATTCTAGAGCTTTTTTTGCCTATATAAGTCCTTGGGCTGACAACGATTATATTTGGCGGCATATTCTACGTTACACAGTTGATAGCTTAATTCAAGTACCAAATGGACAACAAGAGTCTCAATTAATATTGTGGCTGAAAAGTTTATCAGCCTTTACTAAGCAGAGCCTAAAGAATCGCATTTTTAATCATAATTTATGGGAATTATTACTCAGCGATCGCCAAAATTTTATTAAAGAACTCAAGAAAATATATAAACAAGTAGGTATCTATAATCCTGACATATTTTTTGGCATACTACATGACCTTACTGATCCAGAATTATATCATTTAGCCTGCGAATGGTTACGAGGCGATGACTTAAGTGAAGATTCAATGGCTGTATTAAAAGTTAAACACTGTATTGATAGTGAAGATGCAGCAAAGAATATTTTAGCAAACTTTGGTAAAATATCTACTGATAATCAACCAATAGTTTTATGCTTTGATCAAGTTGAAAGCCAAGCAACTTGGGATTCAAATCCCCAACCTATCTTTAATATTAATACTACAATTCATAATGATAATCTCAAAAATTTCCTTATAATTATCAGCATAGTTCAGTCAGAGTGGAGACTAAAGAGTGGCCGAATTTTACAGTCAGATAAAGCTAGAGTTGACAAGCAAGTAATACTAAAGCCTATCAATTTAAATCAGGCAGAATCACTTTGGGTTTATCGTCTAAAATCTCTACATCAAAGAGCTAATCCCAAGCCTGATTCACCCCTCTTTCCTTTAAGTAAGGAATTATTGGAGAAAAATTTTCCAGGTGGTAAAACCTTGCCAAGAAATACTTTAATTTTAGGTCGGTATGAGTATCAAAAATATAAACGTTCTTTGTTAGAAAATGAAGAAATAATTGCACCACCACCTCCTCCTCCTGTTAATATTCCATCCTCAAAATCAGAAGTAATAGATCCAAAAAAAGTTAATATACATCTGGTTAAAAAGCCTGGTGGTAAAGTAATTATCCCTCCACCTCCTCCACCTCCAGATAATATTGAGCAAGTCCAAGCAGAGTTTCAACTGTTGTGGCAGAAAGAATATAAGAAAAATCAGGAGAAATATAGCAAGATTTCACTCTTATCATCACCTGATTTAATTGTGATGTTGCAACAAGCATTACTTGCCTTACAAGTTCAGGAAATTAAGCTGAAACTATTAAGTGGAAAGTATGCTAGTTATTCTTTGAGTTATCAACAGTCGAGTAAGCAAGAAAGAGTAGGTATAGTATGGACTGAAGATGCAAATATGACAACCTTTTTTCATGTCATGAATGCCTGTCAGAGAGTTATTCAACAAAATTTATGTCAACCCCTATATTTGATTAGAATTGGCGGGGTAGGAACACCAAAGCTAGCTGGTAATCAAATATATCAACAGATTTTTACTCATACCAATCACCATCACATAAGACCCAATCTTACTTCTGTTCACCACTTAGCAACATACCAAAGTTTGGTAAACTCTGCACTATCGCAAGAATTGGTATTGACGAGTAAACGTAGAGCAATTACCTTACAAGAATTACAATCTTTAATTAGACAAGCGAAAATTTTACACAAGTGTACTTTATTACAGGATTTAGGAATTGTTGGCAAACAAGAACCAGTTAAAGATAATGGAAATGGCAAAACAAGAGATTTGCGCCTAGTTAAAGATTTTTTGTTGAACCTAGTGACAACCCAAAGCTTTATGGGAGTACCTACACTAATTACAAATGCGGTTGATCAATTTCCTACTATTAAAGAAACTGATGTACAATACCTAATTCAGCTTTTATGCGAGGAACGTAGAGTTAAAATTATTAACCCAGGAGTCAAACTACAAGACCAATTAATTTGTTTAGTTGCGTAATTATTATTTATTATGAAGTTTTAGTCAATGCACTACCTGAAAGAAGCGACAGAAATTATAGGTATTATATCTAAATTAGCAGGAACTGAAACACTATGGCTAGACACAGAAATTGCTCATTGGAATACATCTTATCCTAAACTATCGCTGATTCAGGTATTGGCTGAACCTACAGATATAACAGGTGCATCTGCTTACATTCTGGATGTATTAGATAAACATGATTTGACAGCATATTTTATCAATCAAATCATGGTTAACTCCAATATCCAAAAAGTATTTCACAATGCTAGCTTTGACTTAAAATACTTAGGCGCACACCTAGCGAAAAATATTACTTGTACTTTACAATTAGCCAGAAAAATCACACTTCAAAAGCTGCAAACTTCCAATTTAAAATTAAAAACCTTAGCTTTAGAACTGTGCAATTTTTCTGATGTAGATACAGAAGAACAAGCAAGCGATTGGGGAAAGCGTCCTCTCAGCCAAAAGCAGCTAAAATATGCGGCGATGGATACAGTGTATTTAGCTACTGTCCATCGTCGCTTACTAGAAATATCTAATCCTAATGCACTCAGTCAGATTTTTATAGTAAACAATGGCTTAAAGCAGTTAACAGAAGAAATGGAAAATCCATCTTTAAGTGTGACTAAAGTCCGCATTGCTTTTGAATGTCCTCGACTGTTTTATCTCAATCATCAGTTTGGTGACAAAGCCATATTTTTACCACCAGATACAGCTATTGGTATTGGGAATCCCTTCCACCTCCTAGCAGATAAATTCATTAAATTAGCCTTGGTTGAACCACAATTCACTAATTTATTGAAACCAAATGCGTCACAGCTAAATATAGAAGTAATTGCTAATGCTGTTCAACAACTGTTCTATCAACTAGAATTTTTTCCCTATCTACAACAAACTATACAAAAAGATCACGAGCAAGGACAAACACTTTTACAGGTTTGGAATGGATTACAAGGACTCATCAAACGCTTTGCAGAGTTACTTGTGATCAATAGGCGTTATTGTAGTGCAGATAAAGTTATTAGTAATACTTTTCTATCTACAGAACGCAGTATTGAACATTACTTTACGTTACCCAATGGCACACAGCAATTAGTCCGAGGTGAATTTGATTGTTTAGTCTTCAATTTTGAAGTCAATCGTCTATGTATGGTGGAGTTTAAAACCTATCAGCCAGTAGATCCTTCTGCACAATTGGCTCAAGTTTCTCTCTATAGCTATTTGCTTCACCACAAAAAGAAAGTACCTGTAGACTCAGCTGTTTACTGTGTATTACCTGAGTTTAAAGAGTATAGTTATTCTTGGGAACAGCTAGAAAATACAGTACATCAGCTAATTCCCCACAAATTATTACAAATGCAACAGTGGTTAACTTGGGAATCACCCCATCCCAACCCACCACCACGAACAACTCAGCCTCACTTATGCCAAATTTGTCCTCAACAGCAAAAGTGTCAGACTTTTTTTGGTGATGTCATATCTGATCCCCCCCAACCCCCCTTAGAAAGGGGGGAGGAATCTATTAATCCTGATATCAAGACTAAGAAACAAACACCTAATGCTGATGAAATAGGCGAAGCTTTGGTTAATACTCTGCAATCTTTTGGTGTTGGTGTTGACTACTTAGGCGCAGCTGTGGGGCCTGCTTTTATCCGGGTGAAGTTGAAACCTAATTTGGGTGTGAAAGTTAATGCACTGCTAAGATTATCAAATGATTTGCAAGTGCAATTGGGATTAGCAGATAAACCTTTAATTGCGCCCCAAGCTGGGTATGTCAGTATTGATTTACCTCGTTCAGATAGAGAGGTTGCTAGCTTTATCGATTATATTCAACCCCAAACTTTAAGCCCGACTGCATCTATCAAAATTGCCATTGGGGTAAATTTAGAAGGAGAATTAGTAGAGGCAGATTTATCTGATCCTAATACCTGTCACTTTTTAGTTGGGGGGACAACTGGTAGCGGTAAAAGTGAATTTTTGCGATCGCTCCTCCTCAGCTTACTATATCGTCATACCCCGCAACATCTCAAAATTGCCCTAGTTGATCCTAAGCGAGTCACCTTTCCAGAGTTTGAGCGTATGGCTTGGTTATATTCGCCAGTTGTGAAAGATAGCGATCGCGCTACCGAACTCATGGAAGAATTAGTCTTAGAAATGGAATCCCGTTACCAGCAGTTTGAAAAACTTAGCTGTGCTGATTTAGGTAGCTACAATCAGATATCTAACAAGCCTTTACCTCGCATTGTCTGCATATTTGATGAATATGCAGACTTTATGGCAGAAAAAGAAATCCGCAAAGCTTTAGAACTCAGTATTAAACGCTTGGGAGCAATGGCACGCGCTGCTGGAATACATCTAATTATTGCTACCCAACGCCCAGAAGCTGGTATTGTCACTCCCATTATCCGTTCCAATCTACCAGGCCGAGTTGCCCTCCGAACGGCTGGCGAAGCAGACTCAAAAATTGTCTTGGGAGGTACAGAAACATCCGCAGCTTACCTATTAGGTAAAGGTGATTTACTCTACCAAATTGGCCCACAACTAAATCGTTTACAAAGTTTGTTTGCCAAACAAATTCAGATACCATCCGTTTAGAAAATTTTATACTTTTATAGTTGGATAACTGCAATGAAAGCTTTTACGCTGATGAAAGTCATAACAAATCCGAAGCGGATTTTATAGGAATTATATTTAATTTCTGAAAACATTCTGTACACAAGTATTTATGTTCTTTCCTATTCCCTATTTGCTGCCTCTACGAGTAATTACAGTCATCAAACCGGAATGCTATATACATTTTAGTTAACTCCATAAGTGTTATTCATGACAAATATTGTATTACTTTTAAAATCTCGCTAATTTTCGCAAAAACTTCTCTAAGTTCATCCTGTAGGACTAATAAAAACCTGAAAATTAAATATAAAGCAACCAACACCCTACAGGAAAGAAGTAAAAAAATGACTGCTAAACTACTGTCAATGACAGCTGTTAATCAGCTTACATTAGTAATTTATCTTGATCAATATGGCTATTATCACTATGAAGTAATTCATGGTAAAGGAGTTCTGCAAAATACTGAGATATTCTACAATCAACAAGCGGCTGAGATAGAAGGAATGTTGTGTATTAATTCTATATTGAACTATTACAAATAAAACTATGTAGCTTCAAATTTTATACTAATTGAACATAGGTGACAGGTGACAGGCTTCCGCCGTGAGCGTCAGCCAAACAGTGACAGTGGAGAAGGAAGGAGAGAGTTTCTTTCATTTTTGGTGAGTATATCGCTGCTCTAGTTAGTGGCTCATATCTTGTATCATTCTCAATCATCCTAGGGTGGGCAATGCCGACGATGTAGAAATTAAGGCTTAAGCGAATTTCCAGCATAGCCCACCTGACAAAACTGGCAATAAAACAACTGTTGCAAAATCTAAGCCACCCAAAGACGTGTTTGATGCCCCCGAAACAAATCAAAGAAACCGTTTTTCTTCCCTACACCCCTACACCCCGTGTTTCTCAGAAGATGAAACTACCCAAGCCAACATCTCCCAACTGAAGCCGTGTTGCTATATACTCTATCGAGGCAATCTTGCTCACACAGCTCTTTTGATTCCCCGTAAATATTAAATTTAACGGAAGTTTCAGTTGTTCAAAAGGGGTGTGCGCTACCTAAATGGGAACGCGTCATCAGAGGAATTCACTAATGGGATATGTAATTGCTACTGCAAATATGAAAGGCGGTGTAGGGAAAACTACCCTCACAGTTAATTTAGCTACTTGTTTAGCGAAAAATCACGGTAAAAAGGTGCTGGTTCTGGATTTAGATACCCAAATCAGTGCCACACTTAGTCTCATGTCGCCTCTGGATTTTGCCAAGCGTCGCAAACAAAGACTGACATTAAGATATCTCATTGATGAGGTAATCAATCCAGATCCCAATTCTAAATTAACCATCAAGGATATTATTCAAACTCAAGTTTGTAACCTGCCAGGACTAAATTTATTGCCGGGAGATATAGATTTATATGATGAGTTTGTCGTCTCAGAAATGCTGCACAGACAAACAATTGCGTTAGGTGAACAAAACTTTGAAAACGTTTGGAATCGTTTTGAAAGAGTTTTGATTAATAACATCTTAAAATTAGTGCGCGATGAGTATGATTTTATTCTTTTAGATTGCGCTCCAGGTTACAATTTATTGACCCGTAGTGCTTTAGCTGCTAGTGATTTTTATCTCCTGCCAGCCAAGCCAGAACCTTTATCGGTTGTAGGAATTCAACTTTTAGAAAGACGTATTGCCCAGTTAAAAGATAGTCATGAACATGAAGCGAAAATAACTATCAAAATGTTGGGTATTGTTTTTAGTATGTGTAACACCAATTTACTAACTGGGAGATATTATAAACAAGTGATGCACCGGGTTGTAGAAGATTTTGGTGTAGAACAAATTTGTAAGGCACAAATCCCAGTTGATATCAGCGTTGCTAAAGCTGTTGATAGTTTTATGCCAGCTGTTTTGAATGCACCTCAATCAGCTGGTTCTAAATCATTCATGCAGTTAACCCAAGAGTTGTTGCAAAAACTATGAGGAAGTGGTGATATCAAATAATGTAGGGTGGACAAATCCCACCCTACGTGTTTTTCAAACATCAAGTTAAAATTGCCCCACCCATCAATCGTTCATAACGATATTTCAACTCGGCTTTCATCAAAGGCCAACGCTCTAAAGTCACATCTAACTCTATGACTTTCTCGGCGGCTTGCCTTGCTAAGATTAGCACTTCCTCATCCTCTACTAAACTAGCTAAGGTAAAATCTGGTACACCAGATTGACGAGTGCCTAAAACTTCACCCGGCCCACGAAACCGCATATCCATTTCGGAAATAAAAAAGCCATCTTGAGATTGTTCCAAGACTTTGAGCCTTTGTTGGGCATCAGGACTTCTAGAACTACTCATTAACAAACAGTAGGATTTTGCTGCACCCCGGCCAACCCGCCCCCGCAATTGGTGTAGTTGCGATAAACCAAAACGCTCGGCATTTTCAATGAGCATTACTGTCGCATTAGGCACATCAACACCAACTTCCACAACGGTGGTAGAAACTAAAATCTGCGTTTGATTATCACGGAATTTGGTGATGGCTTCGTCCTTCTCGGCTGAACTCATGCGACCATGCAATAACCCTACTTGAAATTCTGGGAAAATACTTTCTTGCAGCTTTTGATGTTCTTCCACTGCCGATCGCAAGTCTAGTTTCTCTGATTCTTCCACTAAAGGCAATACTACATAAATTTGCCGACCTTGGGCAATTTCCCGGCGCATTAAGTCATAAGCAAAGGTGCGTTGCTGACTGGTTAAGGCCGTAGTTTGAATTGCTTGTCTTCCTGGTGGTAACTCGTCAATTTGACTGACATCCAAATCCCCGTGTATGGTTAATGCCAGTGTGCGGGGAATTGGGGTAGCTGTCATAGTTAAAACATGAGGTTGTTCACCTTTTTGCTGCAACAACGCCCTTTGTTTCACCCCAAACCGATGTTGTTCATCAATTACTACTAACCCCAATCGCTGAAAATTTACCGGATCTTGAATTAAGGCGTGAGTTCCCACTAACAAAGGCAATTCCCCTGTGGCTAGTTGAGCATGAATTTGTCGGCGTTTCGCAATTTTGGTTGAACCTGTCAGCAATTCCACAGGTAAATATAACAAGTTAAACCAGCTAACTAACTTGCGGTAATGCTGTTCTGCTAAAACTTCCGTGGGAGCCATCAAAGCCGCTTGGTAGCCAGATTGAATGGCGGCTAAAATTGCCACCACTGCCACGACGGTTTTACCTGAACCCACATCACCCTGGACAAGCCGATTCATGGGTGTGGTTTTTTGCAAGTCGTTGAGAATGTCGTTGAGGACTCGTTGCTGTGCGCCAGTCAGTTGAAATGGTAGGACTTCGTAGAATTTTTCGATTAATTGGCCTTTGGGAGCCAGAACCGCGCTAGTTTGAATCGCCTTGGCTTGCTGCTGACGTTGCAGTAAACCCAGTTGTAGGTAGAAAAATTCATCAAAGACGAGGCGGCGACGGGCAATTTGTAGGCGATCGCTATCGTTAGGAAAATGGATGTTAGCGATCGCATCCTTTAATTCCATCAAACCATATTTTTCCCGCAAACCTTTAGGCAATGGGTCTTTTAGTTGCGCCGCCGCAGGTAAAGCCGCCAGTACCGCTTGACGTACCATATTCGCCATCACTCCCTCGGTGAGTGCATATATTGGTACTACTCGCCCAATCGTCAGCGATTCAATTGTATCCCCTGGATTAGCCAACACTTCCAACTCAGGGTTATCCAGCGTCAAACCGTATTTACTCCCTTTCGCTAATCCACAAGCCGCCACCACACTACCAACCGGGTAGCGCCGTTTTAAACTTTCTTGCCAAGCCCGACTGGAAAACCGCGCCCCAGCCCAGAAGCGACTGACTTTAATTTGACCAGTATTATCTTTTAAAACTAATTCTAAAATCGTTAATTTCTGATTTTTGGGGCTAGTAAAGCAGTTACAACGCTTGACTGTAGCTACAATTGTGACTGACTCACCCCCTTGCAACTCCCGGATATTTACCTGACGTGCATAGTCAATATGATCACGGGGGTAGTAAAACAGCAAGTCGCGTACAGTGTACAACCGCAAAGCCGCCAATTTATCTGCTTTCCGAATCCCGATTTCTGGTAAATCACTGAGTTTTTGGTCAATTTTCGGAGCTAATCTGCGGCTGACTTCCGCCACCACAGGCGCAGAATTTGGCACTTTGGCTTTATAACTTCTCCCTTGCTCCTCTGCTCCCTTGCTTCCCTGCTCCTTCTCCTCTTGTTGCAGTTGGTAAATATACCGACGAGTTTCTGCTATTAAATGTTGTCGTTCTTTCAGTTCTAGATGGGGATAGTTAGCAAATTGTATTGCTAAGTCTTGCCAGCGACGGCGCTCAATGGGTGGTAAAACAGTAGGGAATTTCCCAAAAGTTAGGCTGAGAAATTCACTAAAACGGTATTGTTTACCCATCAAGTCTTGAAAGCCGTGTTCTGCTTCTACTGCCAAGGCTTTGTGTAAGCGTATCCAATCTGGTTGGTCATTAGTCATTAGTCAACCCCTGCGGGGAATTCAAAATTCAAAATACCCTACGGCAAACCTACAAAATTCAAAATTAATAACTCCTGACTAATCCTCATACCAACTGGCACGCCATGCTGATTCGGCTTCAGCAATTGAGTGTTCTTTTTGCTTTTTTTGATACTCTCTTCCTAGTTTATTGAGTTGCACTAAGATGTCGCGAATTTGCCTGCGATTGGCGGAAACTGTCGCGTCAGCAAACTCTATTTCCCCTAGCCGTAAATTAATGGTCATGATTTGGGTGAGGTTGGATTCTTCTGTATCTTGCCCATTTTCAATCTCAATGACTAAGTTTAAGAGATTGGGCGGCCCTGGCATCATCTCAGCAGAAGCTTCCGACGCAGCCGCAGCAGCATCTAATATGGGTTGTGGCAATTTTTTTGGTAAGATTCCCGCTTTTTGTAACACCACATTAGCGTCATGAGAAACTTTCCTCAGTGTGCTTTGGATTTTTTCTTCTAAATACTGTTGCCATTTTGCTAGTTGTATGGGATTAGAACTGTCAAAGGTATAAGATTGAGGCACAGAATTTTTGAGGGTTTCAGTAGAGGCTAATAAAACAGATATGACTTCTTCTGCTCCTAACATTTGAGAAGCCACTATCTTCTCTAAATCTCCCCCATCACCCCCATCTTCCTCATCTCCCCCATCTCCCACATCTTCCTCATCTCCCCCATTCCCCACCCTGCGGGAAGCTGACGCTACATCGCCCTCATCTTCTTCCTCGCTGACAAGATGAGTCAGTAATATCTCAGCTGCTTGTTGACCTAATTTACGGATACCTTGTTGTAATTGTTGCCGTTGATTTAAGGACAACTCCAAAAAGTTATCGGGATACCCTTGGGTACACAGATGATAAGTTGCCAGAATTAACTGTTTTCGCAGTGCTTGACCCAAGTTAGTTAGATAAATAGCATAAGCTGCTTGGAGTTCTGTTGCGATCGCTTGGATCGCTTCTTGCAGCACGGCAATATCCCGCTCAATTCGCTCAATTGCTCTGGCCATACTTTCCTTTACTTACCCACCTGAACCTTATATGGTACAAATGTACGTGGTTATTTACAAATAATCATTCACGATATTTTAAATTTTAAATAAAATACAGGTCAGGCTATTTGCTTGACCTGTATCTAGTACAGTCAATTAGTCACTCATCACCAATGACTAAGACTACTTCTGACCCATTTGGGCGGCGACTTCTTCAGCAAAGTTGCTTTCTTGCTTTTCAATGCCTTCGCCTAGGATATAGCGCACAAATTGACGTACTTCAATGTCTTCACCGACTTTAGCCTTAACTTGCTTGAGCAAGTCTTCCACAGAAATACTTTGATCGCGAATATAAGGCTGATCAAGCAAAGTCATTTCTTTCAGGCGTTTGTCAATCCGACCCTGAACGATTTTTTCTCTGATGTTTTCTGGTTTATTAGCCAAATCGTCCTTGCCCATTTCGATGTCTTTTTCTTTTTGGACAACTTCGGCAGGGATTTGTTCTACATTGACATACTCAACATTGGGACAAGCTGCAACTTGCATAGCTGCATTCCGAGCCAATGTTTGAAATTCTTCGTTAGCAGCAGCAGTTTCCGATTTAGCATTCACCTCAACTAACACGCCAACTCGACCACCAGTATGAATGTAGCTATCTACTACCCCTGGTGTATCTTTGATAGCGAAGTTGACGAAGCGACGTACCTGGATATTTTCACCTAAACCAGCAATGCTTTGCTTGATGAATTCATCTACGGTAACGCTGTTATTTTCAATGTAAGGTTGAGCCAGCAAAGACTCAACACTATCAGCAGTCGCTGCTTGCTGGGCTAGACTCTTAACTAGAGCTTTAAAAGCATCGTTACGGGCAACAAAGTCTGTTTGGCAGTTGACTTCTATGAGTACGCCTACTTTCCCATCTGGCTGAATGTAGGTTTCTACTAGGCCTTCTGCCGCAATGCGATCGCTTTTTTTACCCGCCGAAGCGATGCCTTTTTTGCGTAGCCAATCTATCGCTTGTTCGATATCGCCTTCGGTTTCTTTCAGGGCTTTTTTACAGTCCATCATGCCCGCACCAGTTTTTTGGCGTAGCTCTTGGACGAGTTTTGCAGATATTTCCGCCATGTTGCCTCAATTCCTAACTTGACCTTGAGTTTTAATCGCTCACCAAAACAGTGCTGAGTCAAAAGTGCTAAGTGCTGAGTATTAATACTAGAAGTAATGGAAAATTATTTTCTTGGCTCCCAGTTTTTTATAGAGAAACAAGCAATTTTTTCTTGTTTAGTTCTCCAAACTTGATGTTTTGGGGATCATACTCAGCACTTGTGACTCAGCACGCTGCTCAACGCCCCGCTTCCGCTAACAGCACTACGCAAGAGTGTTGAGTATTTCTATCTTACTCAGGGCTGGGGAAGAAAAAGGGATGAAATTTAAACTTCCAAAGATGAAGTATGAAGTGTGAGCATGATTTCTTCATGCTTAATCCTGGATTTTGCTTATTCTTCTTCTTCGTCGTCAGACTGCAAATCAGAGTAATCACTTTCGTCGAATTCGTAGTCTTCCTCAGCGCCTTCGTAATCTTCGTAGTCCTCTTCTACATCCAGCTGACCGTGACGACCTTCATAAATGGCATCCGCCAATTTACCGACTATCAGTTTAATTGATCTGATTGCGTCGTCATTAGCTGGAATGGGAATGTCTACTACATCTGGGTCGCAATTTGTGTCCAACATAGACACGATTGGAATTGCCAGTTTTTGGCACTCTTGCACTGCGTTATATTCCCGACGTTGGTCTACGATCACTACCACATCAGGAACTTTCCGCATGGTTTTAATGCCGCCCAAGTATTTTTGCAGCTTTGCCATTTCACGGCGCAGCATGGATGCTTCTTTTTTCGGCAATAAATCTAATGCGCCGTTTTCTTCCCGACGTTCTAAGTCTTTGAGGCGGTCTACTCTGGTTTTGATGGTTGCCCAGTTGGTGAGCATTCCACCCAACCAGCGTTGATTAATATAGTGAGAACCGCAACGGGCAGCTTCTTGAGCAATAATGCCTGCTGCTTGCCGCTTAGTACCTACAAAGAGAAACTTTTTCCCTTGCTCCGCTTGCGATCGCATATAGCTATAAGCATCTTCCATCAACTGGGCTGTTTGCACCAAGTCAATGATATGTACGCCATTGCGAGCGGTGTAAATGTAAGGAGACATTTTTGGGTTCCAACGGCGGGTTTGATGCCCAAAGTGAACCCCTGACTCCATCATTTGAGCCAATGAAACGACTGGCATATATTCTGTTACTCCTATTCGGGTTAAACCTCCATCCAGGTGTATTTCCCCAATGGGAAACACCCGAATTCCCAGATGTGCGGAATTTTGACAACTCTACTAGGTTAGCACATGGATTAAGCTGTTTTGTCAACCTATTTTTTGATTCTGATATAGTAATCCGCTTTGATTTCTGAATCACTCGTAGAGAGAGGGAACAGGTAACAGGTGACAGGGAGCAGGAAAGAAAGAAAAATGTGTACTGAGTTTTGTGTGTACTGAGTTTTGTATGCGCTAGCGCAGGCTATGCCAACAAAAATCAAATAGGAATCCTATAGTTCCCTAACAAACGATCGCTTTCTGCTACTGCGCCATTTTCTAACCATGCGATCGGCTGTTCTGTCTCTACTTTATCTGGATTTACCCAAACAATATTTTTGATCTCATCGATTTTAGCCGCAGCCTTACTAAACAGTGTTCTAGCAGTATTGTCATCTAAAGATATCACAATGCTATCTGTTGCTAATGCTGCTTCAATTAACCGTAAATCTTTAGTCATGGCTGCACATTCTTTATTACTAACAGCAATGCTTTCTATCTGATTCCATAGCTCTTGATTAATTGATATATTTAAATATTTTAATTTTTTCTTAGCCACCATTTGCCTACGCCAAGTTAGAGCAAATTTTGATTGATGCTTATCCCATTCTTCTTTAATATCTGGTGTCATTACCACCTGATGACAAATATCTAACACTGCTTTCAAAAAATCACGACAATGCACCGATGTTGGATAAATAGCCTCTTCCCCACCAGCAGAACGTGCTACAGAAGCATCAATGACAAGACGTTGACTTATTATTTTATCCGCCATGCGTACCTTGCATTAAACGAGCTTCCGCAGCACTCAAATAGCGGTTTTCCAATTGTAGAGATACATCGCCAAAATCTTCCGGCCAATCTCCAAAAGCACCTGTTTCATCTAAGTCAGCACTATTGACTCTGGTTATACCATCTTCTTGCCGTGTAAACCAGTGTAATTTGACTAAATCTGGTGATAAATTACCCTCAGCTACTAAAGATTGTATTGCTAAAATTAATTTATCACTATGTGTTTCTACAACTACTTTTACACCCCGTTTTGCTGCATTAGCTAATATTTCTGCCATAGCAACTTGAGCGCGAGGATGTAAATGAATTTCCGGTTGTTCAAGATAAACTAATTGTCCTGGTTCTGCTACAAGTAAGGCGACTAAAACAGGTAAAGTTTGAGAAACTCCAAAGCCAACATCAGCAATACTTACCATGTCACTTGCTTTAGATTTGGAACGGTGGGGAAGACGGCCTACTCTCAACTCAACTTGTGTATCATCAAATTTTTTGGCTTCGACTGCATAAGTTAAACCAAGAGTTTCCAGTGCATTCGCCAATTCTTGGAGATGTGGATCTTTAGTTATTTGCCAGTTGTTAACTACACTAGCAACATAATTTTCAAAAGTTCCAGGAAATTCTTGACCTATAGCTGTAGTCTTATAAGTACGTTCTGGGTTTCCTCGCAGTCCTGGAACATGAATTATTTTCCGAATATGTGTTTGGAATGTGTTCAGAAGACGAATAGAAAAAAAGGATGATACCGTTAACTTATCATCTTTTGAAGATTTCCAAGATAATTTAAAATCTAAGAAACATCGATTACGACCAACAATCCATTCTGTTTGAGATTTTATATCTTCTGTTAATGTTTGTAAAACATTTTTTAAGTCTAGAGGAAAAAGCCTAAGAATATCTTCATGATTCATGTAAGGCGTTAATATTACTTGCTCTTGCTCGGATTTATAAGCCATCTCTATCAGTTCAATTTCTTTTCTTGGTTGTTGTTTAAATGTGTCTCTAAAATAATTTTCCTCAGATAAATTAACTTGAATACTAAAACTATCAGTACGTTCTTTCCCAGGAGATTTAGATAGTAGCTGTTTTGTAGATGTGAATTGAACATTGGGTCCATTCAGTAGCAGAGGCCCTGGATCATAAGTAGCTTCTAGAGTTTGTTTCAGTAATAGTAGTGGCTGCATAATGCTTGATTTGCCAGAGCTATTAGCACCTGCAAGAATCGTTAATGGATGTACTGCAATACTACATTCTTCATAGATAGACTTATAGCGGCTAACTGAAATTTGTGTGATTCCTTCTGTGGCTTCTCTAATTTGATTTTTAGCTGAATTCGCTTGATTCATGATTTTTCATTTTCATTTCATCTTATTATCTCAATTATCTGTCTCTAATTTAATTATGTTTAACAAGCTAAACTTGTTTTTACATATGTAGTATTGATAATTTACGTAGATATTTTTGTATAATTTTCTATACAAAAATATCTACTTCTATCTTGAATTATTCACAAAATCAGCCTGAATTAACTGGCAACTTCTCAACTCTGCTATGAAGCCTCGCGCAATTGAGCGTAAGCCTCATATACACCCTGGACGTTGTACCAGTTGAGGAAAATCCGGGCAACTTCTAAAGCTAGCTGTGGCTTGCCTAAATTAATTAACCATTGCAGCAACGGGGTCATGGTTCGTTCATTTAATGCGCCGTTGAGTGATAGAATTCCCCACAGTAAACGATGTAACCAAGTCATTTGAATCATCATTTTCACTTCCCATGTAGGGTGCTTTTGATAAAACAACACACCCATACGTCCCCGTTGAATTTCTTTATCAATCAGGTTGGGAATTTGTTCTAAGTTAAATGGTGGATGCCAGTGATAACCAACGGCGGCGGGACATTTAATTAGTTTTAAACCTAAGTTTTTTAGCCTGACACCTAGTTCTAAATCTTCCCAGCCATAAAGTTGAAAACTGGTGTCGAATAACCCGGCTGTTTCTAACCAATGCTTGGGAATGGCGACGTTACCAGTGGCAAAGAAGGCGGCGGAAAAATCGGTGATTTTATAGGGTTCGGCGGTGGGATTGTCAAAGTTGCAAGTATTGATGACTGCACCGTAGGTAAAGAAGCGATCGCTCCCTAGTTTCTCCTTACCCTCAATTAACGCATCTACATGAGCTTGCAGGAAATTTTCTAGAACTACTAAATCACTATCTATAAATATAATGATGTCCCCTAGCGCCTGTTTTACACCCAAATTCCTCGCAGCAGCAGGCCCCGCATGGTCTTGTTCAAACCAGCGCACATGGGGAAACTCATCTTTGTGTGCTGCTAACCAATCTAATGTACCGTCAGTAGAACCATCATCTACTAAGACAACTTCATAATCAGTCACCCAACTTGAATTACTGATCTGCTGCACTTCCAAAGCACGCAGACATTTTTCTAAAATTGGCTGGCGATTGTATGTTGGTATAACAACGCTGATAAACACAGTCTCACCCACAACAGTAGTACCCATATCCAGGATAGGACACTGCGGTGCTGAACACTGTTCCTTAGCTGACTTGAGCTATAAATTATAGCCTTAGTATTCATACTAAATAAAAAATATTATTTTTTATACATAAAAAATTTCAGATCGGACTAGAGAAATTACTGCTAATGTCTCATGGGTAATAGGTCATGGAAAACAACAGTAATCAGCAATTACTCATGACGAGTATTAATAAATTCCTATTAATCAATACATAACTTGATGTTAATAATTACTACGTAAATTTAGCGAAAACATAATTATTTCCGTAACAGTGAGCAGCATGGGCTAGTTAAAACTAGCCAAATCACTGCTATTTTTGGCAACTTCAGTCAAAAAAAATACAGTAGCCTTTAGAGAAACTACGCAAAAACGCGGAGTTTTTCCTAAAACAAATCGCTCATTTGATTAGAGAAGAGGAATCTCGTAAACCTTAAATGGAGAACCAAAAATGAAAGGACGCTTTCATCCCAGAAATGATGCAACGCTCAACCCATCCCGTAACGAATCAATTCGTGACGTAATTGACCGCGTTAGTTTGAGCCGTCGGCGATTCATCATGACAGCTGTGGGTACGTCAGTGCTAACTGTAGTGGGTGAGGTTTCCATCGGCGGCTTTCTCCACAGTGTCGAAGCATCTCCAATACCTGCAAAACCTGGCTTTGGTGGGATTGGCTTCAAGAGTGTGCCACCAAATTTAAACCCAGATCCCACAAATCCAAGTTCAATACGTTTGGAAAAGGATCTTGTCAGTGTTCCTGAAGGTTACACAGCCAAGGTATTGCTAGCTTGGGGAGATCCAATTATGCCTGGTGCGCCTGATTGGAAAGTGGACGCATCCCAAGATGCTGCTGCTCAGGAAATGCAGGTGGGGATGCACCATGATGGTATGCACTACTTTTCTATTCCTCCAGAGCGGGTTGTAGGCCGCTCAGTTGGTGCGTTAGCAAGGTCTTTTAGAAATTTTGTTGGCCAGGACACAAATAAGGGTTTGCTGTGCATCAACCACGAATATACCCATGAAGAAATTCTTCATGTCGGTGGATTAAGTGCCGATATTGCCAAGATACGCAAGTCCCAAGCAGCTCACGGTGTTTCTGTCGTAGAAATTAACAAAACTGGTAATACCTGGAGTGTTAATCGTAATTCAATTTATGGTCGCCGCTACACTGCTAATACCGAGATGAGAGTATCGGGACCTGCTGCGGGTGATGACCTGTTGAAGTCGAAAAAGTTTAATATTACACCCACTGGCTCGGTTGAGATTGGCATCAACGATGGCTACACTGCCTACGGTACAGTCAACAACTGCGCCAACGGCTACACACCTTGGGGAACTTACTTAACCTGTGAAGAAAACTGGAACGGTTATTTTGCTAATCCTACCGGAGATGTAGTTTCCGCCCCAGGTCTTGATCAAAAGCCTGAAATCTTAGCTGGGCAAAGCCGATATGGTATCTCCAGAACTGGTTTCGGTTATCGTTGGCATGAAGTTGATCCACGCTTTGATGCCAGCACTAACCCACTTGAGCCGCATTTATTTGGTTGGGTAGTAGAAATTGACCCATACGATCCAGATCCAACAAGCAAAGCCGTCAAACGCACTGCAATGGGACGGTTCAAGCATGAAAGCGCCCAGTATGTTGTAGATGACAATAACTATGTAGCTTTCTACATGGGTGATGATGAGCGCAACGAATATATTTATAAGTTCGTTTGCTCCCAACGTTATAATCCAGGCAATCGTGCGGCTAACCGTGATCTACTTGACGATGGTGTACTGTACGTCGCTAAGTTCAACGACAATGGTACTGGGGAGTGGATTCCCCTCATTTATGGTCAAGGTGGTTTAACACCTGAGAACGGTTTCCGAAGCCAAGCAGAAGTGTTAATCAAAACACGCCAAGCGGCCGATCGCGTGGGTGCAACCATGATGGATCGTCCAGAATGGACAGCTGTACGTCCTCGTCTCGGTGGATTTAGGGAGATTGAAGTTTACTGTACATTGACCAATAATAGCCGTCGTGGTACAAATCCACCTTCCTCAAATAGTCCTAACGGTACAACAGCAGGAGGTAGTGCGCGTCCCCCTGTAGATGATGCTAACCCCCGTGCTAATAACATCTACGGTCATATCATTCGCTGGCGTGAAACTGGACGCACCGTGAAAGCCACTACCTTTAGTTGGGATATTTTTGTTGAGTGCGGTGACAAACTCGACTCTAATCCTAATGAACAAGGCAACATCATTGGTGATGACTACGGTGCGCCGGATGGTTTATGGTTTGACGACTTCGGTCGCCTTTGGATTCAAACTGACCAAGCTGGTGACGGTCGTGGTGATTGGGTAAACATCGGCGGTAACGTGATGATGTGCGCTGACCCCGTGACTAAACAGACTAAACGCTTTTTGACTAGCCCTACAGACTGTGAAGTTACAGGTATTACTACTACACCTGATGGTAGAACCATGTTTATCAACATCCAGCATCCAGGGGAAGGTGCGCCTGCTGATAATCCCACTAGAACCAGTGATTGGCCTCACACCCAAGGCTACGGCCCATCTGGTCGCCCCCGTTCTGGAACGGTAGTAATTACCCGCAATGACGGTGGTATTATTGGCGGTTTGTAATTTAAATTTTTTCTGCTGATAATCCATTGAGAGACGTTGTAATGCAACGTCTCTCTATTTTTTTGGGTAAAAAAAAAGACAGATGTATAATCTGCCTTGCTAGTAACCAAAAACAATTGTTCCTAGCCTGCTATTGACGAGGCTTTTTTCTTGCGTTTGATGAATAAACCCATAGTAGTAGCGATCGCAGTTCCACCTAGTGCTAAAGGTTCTGGAACTCTAGAATAACTCACTGTCCCTGTTTGTATAAGAGAGGAAGGGGATTGTGGATCAAATACATAGAAGTTTGCTCCTCCTATATTAAAGTTCGTTTCATCACCAATGAAAAATTGATCTAAAACGCCATAACTGAGTCCTTGAATCCGACCATCGTTGAAGGTGAGGATGGGGAAGAAGTCGTAGGATTGATCATCTTCCTCTGTGTAAGTAGTGCCTAGGTAGTTGAAAGTGACATCTAAGCCATTTTCTACTCCAATTGTTTCCAGACCTAAACCTGTTAAGGTTGAGTCATCAAAGCTAAAAGAACCAAAAGACTCACCAGGATTGACAGTGAAATCGTATCTAACTATGGCAGCTTGTGCAGGTTTAGCAGTAATTGCAGCAATAGAGATAGCAGCTGCAAAACTAGCAATGCCCAAGTTTTTAGCTAATGTCATCAGAAAATACTCCCAAGCTAAAGAGTTAATTGTTAAGCAATTCCACTGAATAACTCTTTAATCCATGCCTCAAGGTTAAGGAATATCAAATAAGAGGTTAAATAGCTTTGGCTTTACCGTAAAATTACTGCCATGACTACACTACTTAAAAAATCAGACTTCAAAATAAAAGCCCCCTCGTATGAGTGGGGCTTGATTCAATCAGGATTTCTCTTTTCAGTACAAGTGTACTATAAAGATAAGAATATCACAAGGGGTGTTCCCAAAAAACACAGCACAGTTGTTACCCTTGTGTTCTAGTTAGCTGTTGATACTTTTTTGCGGTTAAGCCATAATCCAGCAGTAGTGGCGATCACTGTACCCAAAATAGCTAAGGGTTCTGGTATTTGAGTGTAACTAACTGTACCTGCTTCATTAGCAGAGAAAAAGTCAGATCCCACAATGGTATAAAATCTATTGCCGCCGATAAAAGGAGTATCTAAATCACCACCGATAAAAAATTGGTTTTCCACGAAATAACTCAGTCCTAACAGTTTCCCATCTCTAAAGCTGATGAAAGGACTTACCCCTGTGGAATATTCGATATCATCTACCTGGGTATATGTAGTACCTAAGTAATCAAATAAAACGGATATTAAGCCATTACTAACATCCAGGTTCTCTTCACCTATGCGATTTAAGTTAGAGTCATCAAAGCTAAAAGAACCAAAATATTGACCAGATGTAGTATTCACATTGAAATTATAATTAACCACAGCAGCCTGTGTAGGTTTTGCTGCAACAGTAGCTAAAGACATGGCAACAACAAATGCAGCCGTGCCAAAATTTCGGGTTAATTTCATCAGATAAAACTCCAAAGTTCAAAAGTGAATATTGTGGCAATATCACTTAAATAAACTTGGAAATTACTACCAGAGGTTAAGAACTATAGAATATATGGTTAAGCAAAATTATTTATTATGTATTGGAGAAAAAAAATGAATATTTCTCTATTTATATAGATAGTGGACATATAAGACTCCTATTGGATTTCTGGAAAATTAAGTACACCTCCTCCTCTTTCTTTGCTGTAACCTGTCGCCCATAACCTGTCACCCATCCCCTGTGTCAATGAATGATGATTTATTGCCCTGATTAATTAACCTATCGGCTGTTGCATCAAGAAAATATACACAGTGTATTTAGATATAATAATGACTCATTCTTTATGTGTTTTCCTAACTGGAGAAGCAAATGGGTCGCGCCAAAAAGGTTGTTCTCGCATATTCTGGTGGAGTTGATACTTCTGTTTGCATACCCTACCTCAAACATGAGTGGGGTGTGGAAGAAGTGATTACGTTAGCAGCAGATTTAGGACAGGGAGATGAATTAGAACCAATCCGAGAAAAAGCTTTAAAATCGGGTGCTAGTGAATCCCTAGTGTTGGATGTGAAAGATAGCTTTGTGAGAGATTATGCTTTTCCCGCCATTCAAGCTAACGCCCTCTATGAAAATCGTTATCCCCTAGGAACTGCCCTAGCCCGGCCGTTAATTGCCAAAATATTAGTAGAAACTGCTGAAAAATACGGTGCAGATGCGATCGCGCATGGTTGCACTGGTAAGGGTAATGATCAAGTGCGCTTCGATGTATCCTGTACAGCCCTCAATCCCAATCTGAAAATCTTAGCACCGGCGCGGGAATGGGGTATGAGTCGAGAAGCAACCATTGCTTATGGAGAAAAGTTTGGTATCCCAGCCCCAGTGAAAAAGTCTTCTCCTTACAGCATTGACAAGAATTTACTGGGTCGTAGTATAGAAGCTGGTGTATTGGAAGATCCCAAGTTTGAGCCACCAGAAGAAATCTATGAAATGACAAAAGCGATCGCAGATACTCCCAACGAACCAGAGTATATTGAAATTGGATTTACCCAAGGTATCCCCACCACCCTCAACGGTACAACCAAAAACCCTGTAGAACTCATCCAAGCAATCAATCAGATCGCCGGCACTCATGGTGTCGGACGCATCGATATGATTGAAAACCGTTTGGTAGGTATCAAATCAAGAGAAATTTACGAATCACCAGCCATGTTAGTGCTGATTCAAGCACACCGGGATTTAGAAAGCCTGACTTTAACTGCGGACGTTACCCATTACAAACGAGGCATTGAAGAAACATACAACCAAATTGTGTACAACGGTTTATGGTACAGCCCACTTAAAGCGGCTTTAGATGCTTTTATTCAAAAGACACAAGAACAAGTATCTGGAACTGTACGCTTGAAACTTTTCAAGGGTAACGCAACTATAGTCGGTCGTTGGAGCGATAATTCACTCTACAGCCCTGATTTAGCCACCTACGGCGCTGACGATCAGTTTGATCACAAAGCAGCTGAAGGCTTTATTTACGTTTGGGGATTACCTACACGTATTTGGGCGCAGCAAACTAAATAAAGGTGAAAGAAAATTTGTAGAGACGTAGCACTGCTACGTCTTTACTTGAGTATGGTGCGTCAGATGTCAAAAATATGTTCATTTTTAACAAATTATCTCTTCTGACGTACCCTACAAAAGACTAGGCAGGCGAGTGTCAATCTTCTGCTGCACTCTTAACTTGGCGAGACTCCAACCACAGAGGGATGGCAATCAGGGCAACAAGTATCACTAAAGCCAAAATTGCAAATTGACTCACCCAAGCAACTAATTGTTCGAGGGAAACAATTCTGCCTGCGAAAAACGCTAACGTTACCATCAACCCAGCCCAAACACTCGCCCCTAAAAGGTTGTATATCAAAAATTTTCCGAAAGGCATCTCAGCTATACCAGCTAGTGGAGCCGCAAATATTCGCAATAATGCGAAAAAGCGCCCAAAAAATACAGCTTTAGCTGCGTTTTCACTAAATTGCTCTTTAATACTCAACAGCCGCACTTCACTAATCCGAAATATCTTACCTATTCGCAGTAAGAAAGACCAGCCGCCAAGTCTACCAATCCAGTAACCGCAAATCCCACCAAGTACAGCACCAGTAACGGCAACACCGAGAACTATCCAGTAACTCAGCTCATCACTGCCAGCTAGAAACCCACCTACTAAGGTTACTGTTTCACCAGGAAGGGGAATGCCTAGATTTTCTAGCAAAATCCCCAAAAAAATAGCCCAGTAACCGTAATGTTGGGCAAACTCCTGGATGTTTTCTAGTGAAATCAACTCAAGAGACATCCCGCACCGCCGCCTTTACAATTTTTTACTTTATATACATCTTTGCTTGTTTATGAGTGAGGTGTCAATCAAGCTACTGTTAAGAAAAGGGGTTGTAGGATAGCCACTGGCGTGGGCGGGTTTCCCGACTTGAGCCAAGTGGCGTGTGTAAGGGTGTAGGGAAGCGTCACCTTCCCGCAGGGTGGAAGATGAGGAGGATGTAGCTTGCTTTCCCTACAGAGGTGTCAGCCTAGCACCGAGCGAGAGTAGGGGAAAATAATTATTGCTTGTCACCTATTGCCTATTGCCTATTGCCTATTGACTAATACTTATAGTATTTATCAGATATTTAATATTGACAGATACATATCTCTTAGATACTTATCACAAACGCATAACTACTGTTATAAAGCAAGAATTTATTATGAAAAATTTATAAAAAGCAGATAAAAATATAAAAATTATGTAAAAGATACGGTTGATACTGAATTCATTAGGCGTTTGTGCCTATATTGGGGGTGTAAAAACAAATTATACGGCTTAAATACTGATCAACCCTGTCAACTGATGGCTTAGGCCTTGCTCTTGTTGTGGATTTAACAATGAATTAACAGCTGACACTTTATCAGTATTATTGTCCGCTTTCTGCTTTTGTTAAGTGTTTCAACTACTTACCTTAAAAAAATTATGACGCTCACACAAGAACTGCAAGTACTTTTGTTTAAACCTCAAGGAAGCATAGACGTAGAAGGCGGCATGGCTTTGAGCGAACAAATGGCTGAAATATCTCCTCAGCCGCATCAAATTTGGGTCATCGATCTAGCAGAAGTAGATTTTATGGATAGTTCTGGCTTGGTTTCATTGGTTAAAGGTCTGACTTTTGCTCGTCAAAGTAATTGTCGGTTAGTTTTGTGCAACGTACAAACCCCTGTACGTCTAATTTTAGAACTTACGCAGTTGGATTCAGTATTTGAAATTTTTGACACTTACGAAGACGTACTTACTCTGGTTAATGATCAAAATTTAGCTTTAGCAAGCTAACCTTTCATTGTAAGAGCAAGCATTTGGCAATGTCAAAAGTCATGGTATTTCTTAATACTTTCTAATCATTTCCTCTCATTGCCTATGCTCTTAGTTCTGCTCTTAATGAAATAGAATGCCTAGAGTAACGACTAATCAGCAATGCTTACAGTCGTTTATTGTCTCCACCAGGTGCAGTGGGTCATAGTTAAAGTAGAATCAACTTCTTGGCTACCCATGCTGCACCAGATAGGTAGGTATTAATACATCAGAAAAAACTGGGAGTCACATCATCCCAAATCATTCTCCAATTAAAGGCTTAATTTGAGTCGTAAAAATGAATCGCTTACTACTCCAAGTAAGAGATCAAAGTCAAAGACGAATTAGGATAACAATTAAAATTTATCAGACAGGAAAAATTAAACTGTAGTTGTAAATATCAGAGAAGTAAATTGACACTGATTAATTCAGGCATTTTGGACAGCAGAAACATTACCTTGTTCAGATGTAGGACGAGGAAAATTTGGTAAATCGATACCACTATGACTAGACGTGCGGGTTTTGAGAGCTAAACGGTAACTGACACTTTGGAGTTCTGCTTGCAGTTGACGGTTTTCCCGTTGTAGCATTGACACTTTTTCTCTAACTGGAGCCATGCGTTCTTCAAACTTACGACGGTAAATTTGAGGTAACTCTTGTACTACTTGCTCCAACATCCGGCTACGATCAGTCAACTCTTGTACGGTTTGGCGCAGTTGGTAAATTTCGGTATCACGAGATGTAATTTGTTCTTGGTAGAACATCACTTGCTGTTCTACCGCTTGTAGTTGTTCTTGCAAGGCTTGCAACTGACTCAGGTTAGGTTCAGGCTCAGATTTTTGGGGTATAAAATTAGTATTGCCCTTCACTAACCGGAACAGTTCTTGAGATAGCTGCTGTACTAATTGATCGCGCAGTTGTAGTTCTTGATGCAACTGCGATATTTCCTGAGAGAGAGTTTGGATGTTGGGGATTTCAGGTTGGCTCACGGTGGCTTAAAGCTCCGATTGAAGAATGGTGTCAAACCTTTAGGTATAACTGCAAACGTACTGCTTTTGGCAAGTACCTGTTAATTTAGCATTCCCAACTGAATCAAAAAAAGGTACAAGGTAAATTTTTTTTTAGTTTGATTAAACGCTGTTAGCTGTAGGGCGGCGTTGAGCTGGTGCTGAGTTAGGAGTCCTTATCATCTGCATACACCAAGAAGTGATGATCAGGAGCTAGAGACTAGCAATTTTTACTCATCACTCAGCACCGTTTACACCTTAAGCTGTAACAGCTTCTGGCTCTGTTTTGGCCTCTGACACTTCTTGCTTAGTTGTCAGGTAGCGAATTACTTCTTCGCTCAATCGCATGGCTCGTTCTAGGACAGCGATCGCAGTTCCGGGGCCTGTGTAGTTAAATTGGATGTAAATTCCGTCCCGATGTCTATTGATTTCATAAGCAAGACGACGCTTACCACGATTTTGGATTTCGATATTACCAGCACCTTGGTCTTGCAGTAGGGTCTGATATTTAGCGATCGCTTGCTCTACTTGTTCATCTGTCAGGTCAGGACGCAAAATATATAGTGTTTCGTAAACTGTGGACATGATTGTAAGTCTCCTTTTGGACAACTGGCTGCTTGCAATGATTTATACAATGGTCTGCTAGAAGCTACCAGTATCAATCAACAATTGAAGCAACAAGGAACTATAATCTTACCAGTTTTTAATTTTAATCATCAGCCCAATCTGCCAAAATTTGGATTTTGTAGCTCCAACCTGCATCAAAAAGGAAGATAGCTACTTTCAACATTAGATAATAAGGATATTGATCAAGGTTATGGCCCAACGCTATGTGCGAGTTCAAAATCTAGAGGGAAAGATTTACTATGGGTTGCTACAACTATCTCTTAACGTGCAGGTGTTAGATGCTCCACCCTGGTTACAAGGACAGCCCACAGATTTAATTTTAGAATCAGACAAATACCACATTCTTGCTCCCTGCGCCCCCTCCAAAATTGTAGCTGTGGGGAAGAATTATGCAGATCATGCAGCAGAAATGGGAACTCTAGTTCCTGTTGAGCCGTTAATTTTTCTCAAACCGCCCACAACAATTATTGCTTCGGAAACAGCAATTAAGTATCCTCGCCAGTCGCAACGGGTAGACTACGAAGGGGAATTAGCATTGGTGATTGGCGATCGCGCCTGTAACTGTACACCAGAAGAAGCCCAAACTAAAATTTGGGGTTATACCATCGCGAATGATGTAACGGCGCGAGATTTACAACAAAAGGATGGACAATGGACGAGAGCCAAAGGTTTTGACACCTTCTGTCCTTTAGGCCCTTGGATTGTCCGAGAATTAAATCCAGGTGCGAGATTACAAACATTTCTCAATGATGATGCCAATCCCGTGCAATCGGCTGAGATTGATCAGATGGTTTTTCCCCCAGATTTTTTAGTGTCTTATATTAGTCAGGTGATGACATTGCTACCTGGAGATGTGATATTGACAGGTACACCCCAGGGTATAGGGCAATTACATCCAGGCGATCGCGTCCGTGTGGAAATCGAAGGCATCGGTCGCCTAGAAAACACCGTGGCAACCCGTTAAGAATTAGCGTACTTGCATATAAACAGCATCGGAAATCGCCGGAATTTCTGCATAACGTCCTAACAATGATTGGGCAACTGAATAGATCACTGCTGCCATTACACCTAGAAAAATGGTTGTATAAAGAGTTTGTGTAGCAAAACCAGTAGCAGGAATGAGTCGCACCACATCAGTCAGGATGCCAAATAAAAAGATAATAATGTCTATGAGAATGGCTTGCATGGTATTGAAACGAATGAAATGACTAATTTTTTCGTTTCTGACAACTAATAGCCACAAAGCAAAGAAAATGATTAATCCTGCATAACGAACACCATAGTAAATTTGCAGCAATGGGATGAGTGGCAGAAACAGTAATTGTAGGGGTGGAAACTGTCTCAGCAAAAATTCACCATAGACAAAAACTTCAATGATAGGGAGCAGATAAGGTAAACAAGCAAAAAACCGATCTGGAATTGTTGTAGATCCGCGCCAAGTCATTATGCGTTCTCCTGTGGCTAAAATTTCAGACTTTCTTGAGCCTAGGATAACGCAGTTAATCAGCCTTTCTTGTGAAACTATGATTTATTCTACTTGGGCAATGCGGAAACCCATCAGACACTCATACTGTTCTGACTGTTGTTCTACAAGCTTACGAATAGCTTGACCACAACATAATTTTCCTCCACGCCACCGGGGTTGACCACTACCATCAGCCAGTAAACAAGACTGGCAAACCTGCTCAGGGGCAAGGATTTGATCATCCATTAAAATGACTAGCATCCAATCCCTCCTGTAAATCCTCATCATGATCCACATTCTTCCAGGAGAAGACACAGTTTTTAGGTGTCCTAAGAGATGCTGAAGGCTTGCAACTAATTGAGATTGTCCTTGGTGCAGGTTGCCTCAGAGTATCCTTCAGCACTCTTTTTGGCAAAAATGGGGTTAGTAGTAAAAAATTGTCAAGTGAACTTTACCTTAATTGTATGTTGTTGGTCTGAGAGATTTAGTTTTTGAGTAAATACTCATACATAAATTATTACTCCTGTTGCCCCTGAACTCAAGCAGGGACAGACTGTGATATTCGTTGCATTGTTGAGTAGTCAGTTGATCTGAACAACAAATAATATAAAAGTTCACATTCTCCTAAAGAGGTTTATGATAATTAATCTATGCACTTAGTCGGTGGCTAATAATAAATAAATCAGCACACATAAAAGTCAAAA
This sequence comes from Nostoc sp. PCC 7524, assembly GCF_000316645.1. Lineage (NCBI taxonomy): Bacteria > Bacillati > Cyanobacteriota > Cyanophyceae > Nostocales > Nostocaceae > Nostoc > Nostoc sp. PCC 7524. The sequence goes on along the minus strand of NC_019684.1, from coordinate 230,158 downwards.
GTACACACGCGGTTAATCGTGTCTGTACAGCAGTCAAAGGACTATGGAACTATGGGCTGTTGACTCTCAATTAAGTGCTAAGTTCCAACAAAATCAACTGTTGTGCAAATTTCCATTAGGTATAGTTGAAGTGACTAAGACAAATTCAGACTTGCTTGCTACCTCGGATCCAGCGATCGCAGAATTAATTAATCAAGAACTCCAACGCCAACGCGACCATTTGGAGTTAATTGCTAGTGAAAACTTTACCTCAGCAGCTGTCTTAGCGGCTCAAGGTTCCGTACTGACAAATAAATACGCAGAAGGTTTACCTGGCAAGCGTTACTACGGTGGTTGCGAATTTGTTGACAAAATCGAGCAAATAGCCATTGACAGAGCTAAACAGCTATTTGGTGCAGCTCATGCCAACGTACAACCCCACTCTGGCGCACAAGCGAATTTTGCAGTTTTTCTGACATTGTTAGAACCAGGTGACACAATCATGGGCATGGACTTGTCCCACGGTGGACACCTCACCCACGGTTCTCCGGTGAATGTGTCGGGTAAATGGTTTCAAGTGCGTCATTATGGTGTGAGTCAGCAAACAGAACAACTAGACTATGACCAAATTCGCGAGTTGGCACTAAAAGAGCGTCCTAAGCTCTTGATTTGTGGTTATTCTGCCTATCCTCGGATGATTGACTTTGAGAAATTCCGTAGTATTGCTGATGAAGTTGGTGCTTACTTACTAGCTGATATTGCCCACATTGCTGGTTTAGTTGCTAGTGGCTTGCATCCTAACCCAATTCCCTACTGTGATGTCGTCACCACCACCACCCATAAAACTCTGCGTGGCCCCAGAGGTGGTTTAATTTTGACCCGTGATGCAGAACTCGGTAAAAAGTTAGATAAATCTGTTTTCCCCGGAACTCAAGGCGGCCCTCTAGAACACGTAATTGCAGGTAAAGCAGTGGCATTTGGTGAAGCCTTAAAGCCAGAATTTACAACTTACTCCCAGCAAGTAATTGATAATGCCCGTGCTTTAGCGGCTCAATTACAAAACCGGGGCGTAAAACTGGTATCTGATGGTACAGATAACCATTTAATGCTCGTCGATTTGCGTTCTATTGGTATGACTGGTAAGAAGGCAGATCAGTTAGTGAGTGAAGTTAATATTACCGCTAACAAAAATACAGTTCCCTTTGATCCCCAATCACCATTTGTTACCAGTGGTTTGCGATTAGGTTCTCCTGCTATGACAACAAGGGGTATGGGAGTAGATGAATTTACCGAAATTGGTAATATTATCGCCGATCGCCTGCTCAACCCAGAATCAGAAACAGTAGCTCAAGATTGTAAACGCCGAGTAGCAGCATTGTGCGATCGCTTCCCCTTATATCCTCACCTGGAGATTCCCGTACCTGTTTTAGCATAAGGCAGGGGAGCAGAGGGGCAGGGGACAGGGGGAGATGAGGAGCAGAGGGGAAAAATCCAATCCCCAGTCCCCAGTCCCCAATCTCAAATTCCCATGCTGATCAGGGTCTGAAATGTAGTAAAAATATTTAAGGAAACGTCCTCGGCAAATTTTTGTTAAATAAACTACATTCTTAAAAAATACAGATGCCTGCTCAGATTTATCATCTGATCGCCTTCCTGATTGCTGCCGTAGTCGTTCTCTGGACTACGCCTGATGTCAAAAATATTGGGATTAGAAGTGGACGTGTAGATCAACCTGGCGATCGCAAAATTCATGACCGTCCGATGGTACGCCTGGGAGGAGTTTCTATCTTCACAGGTACAATGTTATCCCTATTAATTGTCTGGTGGTTGGGTGGATTTGCCAATCTACCACCGGATAAAGAATGGCAAATCTGGGGCGTAACTTTAGGCGGTCTTGGCTTTTTTCTGATTGGGTTAGCCGATGACTTATTAAGTTTATCTCCTTTAAAACGCCTGCTTGTGCAAATTATTGTTGCAGCTGCTGCATGGCAAGCAGGCGTAAGTATAGATTTTATTACCGTTCCCACCGTTGGCATAGTTGACCTCAACTGGCTAAGTTTGCCCATCACAGTAGTTTGGTTAGTAGGGATGGTGAATGCTATTAACTGGATTGATGGGTTAGACGGTTTAGCTGCTGGGGTTTCTGGAATTGCTGCTGTAGTAATGCTGCTAGTTTCATTGTTTATGCACCAACCAGCAGCCGCTTTAATTGCTGCCGCCTTAGCTGGTGCAGCCCTAGGGTTTCTGCGCTATAACTTCAACCCAGCACAAATCTTTATGGGTGATGGTGGTTCATATTTTATGGGCTTTACCCTAGCTTCTGTAGGTGTCATCGGCTTAGTCAAAATTCCTGCCTTCACAGCCGTTCTTTTGCCATACTTGATTTTGGCAGTCCCCATTGTAGATATGTCCGCAGTGATTTTGGCACGATTACGACGCGGTAAGCTACCTTGGGTAGCGGATAAATGTCATCTCCATCACCGACTCCTACAAGCTGGTTTATCCCATAGATGGACAGTTTTATTTATTTATTCTCTTACCTTGTGGGTGGGAAGTTTGGCGTTATTGGTGGCTGGTGTGCCTAGCAGTATTGCTTACATTAGTGCAGCCACTTCCCTATTAAGTTACGTGATTTGGCGAGTTCGCAAATTCTCTCAGCAAAAGTGAAAAGCAAAATTACAAAGGTAAAGTAAAATAAGCAATCTTTACTTTTGCCCCTTGCTTTTTTACTAAATTAAATGAGCGCAGAAATAATTTGTGTCGGTACTGAATTGTTGTTGGGTGACATCCTCAACAGTAACTCTCAATTTTTAGCCCAACAACTAGCCCAATTAGGCATTCCCCATTATTATCAAACAGTCGTGGGGGATAACCCAGAACGCATCAAGCAAGTTATTGAAATTGCTCTTTCCAGAGCTACAATTCTCATTTTCACTGGTGGACTAGGCCCTACACCCGATGATCTTACCTGTGAAACCATCGCTGATTTTTTTGGTGTTCCCTTGGAGGAACGTCCAGAAATTATCGAAGATATCACGCAAAAATTTGCCCAGCGTGGGCGAGTAATGACTCCAAGCAACCGCAAACAAGCCTTGATTCCCCAAGGTGCAGAGATTTTGCCTAATCCTAGTGGGACTGCACCCGGTATTATTTGGCAACCCCGTCCGGGAATTACGATTTTTACCTTTCCTGGTGTTCCCAGCGAAATGCACCGGATGTGGCAAGAAACAGCAGTACCATTTCTCAAAAGTCAAGGTTGGGGTCAAGAAATTATTTACAGCCGGAGTTTGAAGTTTTGGGGGATTGGGGAATCTGCTTTAGCAGAAAAAGTCAGTGCTTATTTTAATATGCCTAACCCCACAGTAGCGCCCTATGCAGGTAAGGGAGAAGTAAGGCTACGTGTCTGTGCAAAAGCCACTTCACAAGCAGCAGCCGAAGCTTTGATTGCACCGATAGAGCAACAAATTAAAGAAATTGCTGGGTTAGATTTTTATGGTGTCAATGATGATACTTTAGCTTCTGTAGTTGGTCAGCTGCTGCGGGCTTCAGGAGAAACTCTATCAGTGGCAGAATCCTGTACTGGTGGTGGCCTGGGGCAAATGTTAACGGAAATCTCCGGTAGTTCTGATTATTTTTGGGGCGGTGTTATTTCTTACGATAATTCAGCCAAAGTAGGTTTACTGGCGGTAAAACCAGAGGATTTAGAACAATTTGGGGCGGTTAGTGATCATGTAGCCGAACAAATGGCAATTGGCGTAAAAACCCGCCTGTCAACAACTTGGGGCTTGAGTATCACAGGGATTGCTGGTCCTGGTGGAGGAACGGATACTAAGCCTGTGGGTTTGGTTTACATTGGTTTAGCTGGGCCAAAAGATGAAGTGACAAATTTTAAATATCAGTTCGGCACAATGCGCGACCGCTCTTTCATTCGTCATTTAAGTGCGTGTACAGCCCTGGATTTATTGCGGCGACGGCTGTTGAAACTGAAGAAGATCACACACTCATCTATGTAGCATTAGCCAAACCACGTCAAACTATCAGGACAAACAATCGCTAGACACTTGCTCTATTCTTCACAGTTTGTTACAAAAGTACAAAGAACTTCTAGAGACCCACAACCTCATGTTCGGCGGACTAACTGGTTTACAAGATCCTAAAGGCACTGATTGGGGCGAAAAAATGCTCAACACAGTTGCCAGCCAAACGATTCGCCATCTGTTTACCCAAAGCGAGTCAGTAGAAGTCCTTGTGCGCTGCTATCCCTCCAGCAAACTGTTGCAAGGCAGCATTGATAGTTTTAAAATGAGCGGCTGCGGCTTGGTCATCCGTAGAGACTTTGCGGTTGAGGAGATGTCTTTTGAAACGGATGCTGTAGCTATTGACTTTGGCGCAGTTTTGAGTGGCAAATTGAATCTCAAACAACCAACCCAAGCGATCGCTCAAGTAGTATTATCTGAAGATGGTATCAACCAAGCCTTTAATGCTGAACTGGTAAAGAAACGCCTAGTTAATCTCTCTGTACCTGCTTTAACAGAATTATCTGGTGGTCAGCCAGTCTCATTCACTGAAGTTCAGGTGCAATTACTACCACAGAATCACTTAAGACTTTCAGCCAAGGCAGATTTAAACAGTGGAGAACTCATCCCACTGCACATGACATTAAGCATAGCTATCGAAAAACGCCGCCGCATTGCTTTTAAAGAACCAAAAGTAGAACTTGATTTAGTCCCAGAAGCACAAAAAGAAATCTCCCAAACTCTCAGCCTAGCACTGGCAGAAATTTTAGATAATATGGTCGATTTGGATCGTTTTGACCTAGATGGGGTAAAAATGCGGCTTAATCGTTTAGAAACTGAAGGTAAAAGGTTGATTTTTAGTGGTTATGCGGAAATTGAACGGATTCCACGTAATGGGTAATTAAGGCAAGCAGGGGAGCAGAGGAGTAGAACTTTTACCAAGTTCCTAATAACTATTGCCTAATAATGAAATACCGCCCAGATGATTCTAAGCGGTAGTTTAATAGAGTTATAAAACTAAATTAATTACTTAATCTCTATCGTCCAACACCTACGTATTGGAATCCAGCCCTGATCATAGTTTCGGGGTCAAGGAAGTTACGACCATCGATAATTACGGGGTTGTTCATCAGTGTTGCCATCTTAGCGTAGTCGAGAGAGCTAAACTGCTGCCATTCGGTGACAAGTACCAAAGCGTCGCAGCCATCAGCCAAGCGTTCCGCATCGGTTTCTACTAACACGCCAGAAAGGCCATGACGCATTCCTGTTTGGGAAATGATGGGGTCGTAGGCTTTGACTTTAGCTCCCAAGCGGTTGAGCTGCTCAATTAAGTTCAGTGCTGGTGCATCGCGTAAGTCGTCGGTATCAGGCTTGAAGGTCAGACCCAACAGACCCACTGTTTTACCTTTGAGGATTTTCAGGGCTTGCTGGAGTTTTTCCAGAGCAATGAGACGCTGACGTTCGTTGACGCTGACAGCAGATTTTAACAACTGAGCTTCATAACCATAGTCGTCAGCTGTGTGAATCAAGGCGGAAACATCTTTGGGGAAGCAGGAACCACCCCAACCAATGCCAGCTTGTAAAAACTTGTTACCAATCCGAGAGTCTAAACCAATACCTTTAGCAACTTGGGTAACATCAGCACCAACGCGATCGCAAATGTTAGCTACTTCGTTAATGAAACTAATTTTGGTTGCTAGAAAAGCGTTAGCGGCGTATTTAATCATCTCTGCCGAGCTGAGGTCTGTCGCTAGCACAGGTACAGGAGGTAAAGATTGGTCAACAGCAAATTTGCGCTCAACAATCGGGGCGTACAATTCTTGCATCATAGAGATGGCTTTGGTGCTATTACCACCTAGAACAATGCGATCAGGGTTAAATGTATCGTATACTGCCGAACCTTCCCGTAGGAACTCTGGGTTACTGACTACATCAAACTGAGGTACAAGTTCAGGTAATTTATCATCACTAGCTACTCCACCTGCTGTCACCAGGGTTTTCTGGCGTTCAGCGATGCCATCTAAAACGATCATTCGCACCCAGTCACCTGAACCGATGGGTACTGTAGACTTATTAACAATGACTTTATAACCACCATTGAGGTTAGCACCAATACCACGAGCTACTGCTTCCACATAACGGGTATCACTTTCACCAGTGGGTAAGGGTGGTGTGCCTACGGCAATAAATAAAATTTCTCCGTGGGCTACACCTGCTGCTAAATCTGTGGTAAATTCAATCTTCCCACTTTGAATCGCAGACTGCATAATTTCCGATAGTCCAGGCTCAAAAATTGGTGACTGCCCAGACTTCATTAACTTGACTTTTTCTTCGTTATTATCCACACAAATCACATCATGTCCGATGTGAGCCAAGCACGCACCTGTAACCAAGCCAACGTAGCCAGTACCTATGACGCAAACACGCATTGTTTAACTCCTCACTTTTTTAGGGTTATTCTTGAAAAATCGAGTGTAAATACACACTCATACTCTGCCAGGGAATACCCTCACTGACTGAGTAAAGCTTGAATCCTAGACTTTATTGTTGATGCGATCGCGGAAATCTTCTATTGTCAGTTTTAACCCTTCTTGCAGAGGAATAGTAGGTTCCCAATTTAACAGGGTTCTTGCTTTAGTAATATCCGGTTGACGACGACGTGGATCGTCAGCAGGTAAAGGCTCAAACTTAATTTCTGCATCTGGATTAATTAAATTCTGCACAGCTTGAGCTAATTCTAAAATCGTGTATTCACCGGGATTCCCCAAATTGACTGGGCCGATGTAGTCACTATTCATCAGGCGGATAAAGCCTTCCACTAAGTCAGAAACATAGCAGAAACTACGAGTTTGCGAACCATCACCGTAGACGGTTAAGGGGATACCTCGTAAGGCTTGAACAATCAAGTTACTCACTACCCGCCCATCGTTTTCTAACATCCTGGGGCCATAGGTGTTGAATATACGGACAACTCGAATATCAACTTTATTTTGTCTGTAATAATCAAAGGCCAGCGTCTCAGCAATTCTTTTACCTTCGTCGTAGCAAGAACGCAGCCCGATAGGATTAACGTTACCTCGATACTCTTCTGTTTGGGGATGAACCTCTGGATCACCATATACTTCGCTAGTTGAAGCTAGGAAAAACCTAGCTTTAACACGTTTAGCCAACCCCAACATATTGAGTGTACCCATAACGTTAGTTTTAACGGTTTTTACTGGGTTGTACTGATAGTGTACTGGGGAAGCTGGACAGGCTAGATGGTAGATTTGATCTACTTCTAACCGAATTGGTTCAGTGATGTCATGACGGATGAGTTCAAAGTTGGGATGATTCATCCATTTGAGGATGTTACGTTTATGGCCTGTGTAGAAGTTATCTAAACAGATGACTTCATGGCCTTCAGGTATTAATCGGTCAATAAGATGGGAACCAATAAACCCGGCACCGCCCGTCACCAAAATTCTCATATTCTCTTAGTTGCTTACAGATATTGCTAGCTGCTTTTGATATCGTTAATTTAGAATACCCAACCCATGTATGAAAATACAGAAGAAACAGGTAAATTCACAACTTAACAATTAAATTAGAGCAATCTTACTACGTATTTATCTTTGTTGCATTGTTTGCAATGCTGGGCTAATTCATATAGCAAAATAACAAACATCGTCTAATGTTTGTGCTTCTCTCACTGAGACTTCATCAAATCTTCAATAATATCCAGTATTTTGAAGAGGAAGTGTGAGGGTATAGGGATCAATGAAACTTTGATTATATAGTTGTAGCCAATGAGATTAGAACATTAGAAAATCATAAAACCATTACCATCAGAGGCTTTTAAACCTGTCACCCCTAAAGGAGTTCGCCACTTGCTATATGCCGGGGAACCATGCACGGCAGTTGCTCACCTGTCACCTGTCATTTGTATCCTGCTATACATTGGCAGTGTTATTGACAAATTCAGGTGTGATAACTCCTGTGGGTACGCGCTGAGGTTCGCTTAACATGACAATGGAGCAGGTTAGCTGGTTGGCTAGCTGAGTTGTCACATCACTCATTGCTAATCCACTCGGACTGGTACGATTACGTATAAAAGGTAACACTACTAAATCATATAATCTGGCTGCCTGCAAAATGGCTTGGGCAACGTTTTCGTGAGCAATAATTTGAATTTCTGGCGGATTGGGCAAAGCCAATTTAGAGACGAGTAAAGATAGATGCGATCGCCGCCCAGCGATTTTACTGGAACTGGTACGGCGATCGCACACATTTAATACGGTGACTTGGGCTTGATGAGACTCCGCCAACATTTGAGCAAACTGCACAGGCTGTAATGTGGGTGTAATTAAGTTTTCGACTGGTACTAAAATGCGTTGAATTTTTTGCGGTGAGTCTACTAACCTGGTGACTGCTACTGGACAATGGGCAGCCCAAAGTACATTATCAATTACATTGCCAAATAACCGCGCTCTCAAACCAGTGCGTTTACCCCAACCCATAATAATTAAATTGGCTTTTTGTTCGCGAGCTGCTCTGGTAATCCCTGGTGCAAAAGCATCATCAATGCGAAGTAATGGTTGTGCTTCTACACCTAAACCTTGACTGTGGGTGGTAGCTTTTGCTAGTAGCCGCTCACTTTTTTGTAGAGATGATTCTAATTGTGGTGTATCCATGTGAGCAGCCGCAGGTGCGATCGCTAGTGGGATAATTCTACCTTTTACCTGACGGGCTACTAATGCCGCCATTTCAATTAAATACTGCTGAGTTTGCGGATTATAAACAGGTACAACTATAGTAAATGGATGATTGCAGATTTCTGGAGGTGGTGGCTCAGATGAAGTTGCACAGACAGGTTCACTGACTGCTGGAGATGTTAAAGTTACGGCAGTGCGGTTGGTAATCAACGGACCCAAAATGGATGTAATTAACATTAAGATGACAAAACTGTTTAAGACTGCCGTTGATAATAATTCAGATCGATAACCGACAAAAGTTACTGCTAAGGTTGTACCCACTTGCGGAATTAATAATGACCACATGGTGAGTGTTTCTTGCCAGTTATAACGATAAATTAATTTTGCTGACCAAGCCGCAATAAATTTACTAACAATCAAACCAACTGTAATCAAAAAAATTAACTTAAAGGTAGAAAAATTATTGAGCAAATTAGGTAGATCAATTAGTAAGCCAAGATTAACAAAAAATATAGGGATAAATAAAACACTGCCAACAAATACTAATTTCTCTTTGACTGGTCCCTCACCTACAGCTTCATTAACTGCTAAACCTGCTAAAAATGCTCCGACTATTTTCTCAATGCCGATAAATTGAGCGCCCACTACAGCCAGAAAAACCGAGAGCAAAACAAATAAGAACTTATTGCCTTCATCATCTCCTGAACGCCGAAAAAATTCTTTCCCAGCCCAATCTAAACCCACCAAAATCCCCAGGGAGTAAATAATTAAGCATCCCAATAAGGTAAGTAGTTTTGCTAAAGTGAATGCCTTAACCTGAAAAGCTACACAAACTGCTAAGACTAGAAGTGTGCCAATATCTGTAAAAACTGTAGATCCAATTGTGATAGCAACAGCTTGGTTACTCACTACTCCCAAACGACTGACTATGGGATACGCCAAAAGAGTATAGGAAGCAAATAAAGACCCGATTAAAATTGAACTATTCCAACTAAAGTTAAAAATCCTTCCTATTAAGGTTCCCCACAAAAGTGGTATACCAAAAGTGAAACAGCTCAAGCCAAAGGCGCTTTTCTGCCGTCGCCGTAATTGCTCTATTTGGAATTCTAAACCTGCCACAAACATCAGATAAACCAAACCAATATCTGATAACAGGTTCATCATCGGTGATTCTTTATGAAAGAGATCCCAGCCTGATGGCCCAAGTACCACCCCAGAGAAGACTAAACCTACTAATATCGGTAATCTCAGCCGTTCAAATAAGATGGGTACTACTAAAATAACTACCAGTAAAATAGCAAAGGGAACAATTGGTTCCTTGCCGAGAACTGGGGAATTTGGTTCTAGAGCAAGAACTTGTAATATTCGTTCCATAGGTAGGGTTGAAAGGGGCAATTTTGAAGCTGTGATTACCTGTTAAAGTAATGTTATGAAATTATCAATAATGGTAAAAGCTAACCTGAACAATAAAAAAAGCTTAAATTAACACTATCTAGGCAATTATCTGTTAACTAACTACCTATGGGTGGATTTGGCTCAAAATGAACCGTAGGCGATCGTAGTCGTCTTTAAGTAGTACGCTCAGGGTACGTCCAGCTTTGATGAGCCAATCACGATCAGCTTTGCGTAACTGATATACTTCCCGAATGGCTGCGGCAGTTAAAGATTCTACTGGTGCGCCGTTGATCGCCAGTAGCGTCCGCAAAAAATCTAATTCTTCAGTGAATTTAACTATGACTTCTGGTTCGCACCGATAAACAGCTTGGTGAATTTGTGGGGGACGAGGTGGTAGATACTGATAAACCCTTTGGTTAGTACCTGAAATTAGGGCTGCTTGCTCAAATCCTACAATTGCCGCCCGAAATTCAGTTTTCAGCATGGCAAAGATTTGGGGTTGTTCTTCCCGCAAATCTTGCAATGATAACCCCAAAGCCACCGCCCGATGTACGGAATCAACGGGCATAGTAGTGGCATAATAGACTACAGCATAAACTTGATTACCTGACTCTTCATCCACCGCCCGCACCCAACTACCAAAAGGCGGCATACTTGGAAAGCTCAAGTCTTCCGGTTCTAAGCACTGAGCCAAAAATTCGGTAGAAGTAGTTTCGATCACCTCAGCAATGTGGTTAGGGTGGCGATCGCCTGTGTCAAACTGTGGTAAAGGAAGGCGCATCTTAAGTTATGAGTCAATAGTCAACAGTTAATAGTCAATAGTCAACTAGCTTTGGACTATTGACTATTGACTAAATTTATTTCCCTTTTTTCTTGCCAGTGGTAATTTCTACAGCTTCGAGTTCCGATAGGCGGAAGGTAATGATTTTATCCCAGTTACCGCCTTCAAACAACACAGCCACTTTGCCATCACTGACGCGCTGTACCAGTCCTTCATAGCGATAGTAAGTATCGGCGGGATTCTTAACGCGAACAGTTGCTCCAGGTAGTATCATGAGTTTTATCCTTGTTGATCTCCTGTTATTAGCTTAATACTTGTGATTAGTCTATAGTCGAGAGTCCAGAGTCAATAGTTCCAACTTTTAGTTTTTCAACTATTGCCTATTGCAAGAGAGCCTATTGACTTAAAAATAATACTTCTGGCGCTGTCGGAAATTTGCTACTGATTCTACTATTCCTAAAGCAATGAAATTAGTGAGCAAAGCCGAGCGTCCGTAACTCATCCACGGTAGGGGAATACCAGCTACAGGTGCTAAACCAACATTCATACCTACATTGACAATCAACTGAAACACAATCATTGACAAAACGCCAATCGCTAACAACGAACCAAAATTATCCTTGGCTGTTTGAGCTACGTGTAATAAGCGCCAGCAAATTAAACAAAACACAAACAAAACAATCAAACATCCCACAAACCCAAATTCTTCACCGACGGCGGAGAAAATGAAGTCTGTATGCTGTTCAGGGACAAAGTTGAGTTGTGTCATCGGCCCTTGAAACAAACCCCGTCCCCAAACTTCCCCTGCACCAATAGCAATTCGAGATTGATGTTGGTGGTATCCAGCACCTAATATATCTTGGTTGGGATTTAGAAAGGTGGTCAGTCGGGCTTTTTGATATTCCCTCAAAATATGGTTCCAAGCGAAAATTCCTAGTTCTCCACCCACCATATTGAGTGAGCAAGCACCAATACCACTAATGCCAAACCGTCGCCAAGGTAGGGTTTGCCAACCTACAATCCCCATAGCCACTGACCAGATGATACCTAACGGGCTGAGAACTATGTCGTCGAAGAAGATCCAAGGTTCTGATAACGGCCAGGAGATGCCAAACAAAATTGCTGCCACTACTGGAGAAATAAATAGTATTAACCAACCAGGGTTGGCGTTTGCCCAGTACAACATCCCTAAGACTATGGCTCCAAATACTAATGATGTTGCCAAATCAGGCTGAACAAATACTAATAACCAAGGTAGGGCAGTGAATGCCAAGGCACGGAAGAAGTTAGGTAGGTTATCAGCCGTCCGCTTGTGTAATAAAGCTGCTAAGGTAATAATTACCCCTATTTTGGCAAATTCCGAGGGTTGGACGTTAAAACTACCAATAGTGATCCACCGTTGCGCTCCTTTGGCGCTAGTACCGGCAATCATCACGATGATCAGACTCAGGTTGGTCAATGCGTATGTGACCCAATGCCACTGCAATAGATTTTCGTAACGACACCGAGCGATCAATAATGCTATCAAAACGCCGATACCGGCAATGAGCCAGTGCCACCACCAGTCTGTTACTGGTTGCTTGAGTTCTGTGCTGAGGATCATGAGGCCGCCAAAGACGCTGACACCTATGATCAACAAAAATAGGAGCCAATCTACTTGCTGCCACGGTTTAACCCAATACTGCCAGCGAATTTTGGGTAGCGAACGTTTTAACAACATTGTTTGTGTGAGGTGAAAGTTAAGCGTTGAGATGTACCACTATTAATAACTCTGTATTCCTAGGTTATGTCCTAGGAATCAGACAAAATTTAAAATTGCTTATGTCAAAGCTACGACTGACACTTTACCTGCAATCGCCAATGCGATCGCTTTTAAGGCTTTGGCTGAAGCTGAATCTGGATCAGCCACAACTATCGGGACACCATTGTCACCACCAACTCTAGTAGAAATCTCTAGGGGTACGCAACCCAACAAAGGTACGCCTAATTCTGCGGCAGTTTTGGAACCACCACCAGAACCAAAGATATCGTACTGTTTATCTGGCATATCTGGGGGGATAAAGTAGCTCATGTTTTCTACTATTCCCAATACAGGGACGTTCATTTGCTGGAACATCCGCAAGCCCTTACGGGAATCTAACAGTGCTACAGTTTGGGGTGTAGTTACAATTACTGCCCCAGACATTGGTACGGATTGGGTTAATGTTAACTGAGCATCACCAGTACCTGGAGGCATATCGACAATTAAATAGTCTAGTTCGCCCCATTGCACTTGATAGAGAAATTGGCGAATCACACCATTTAACATTGGCCCCCGCCAAATCACTGGTTGATCTCGGTCAATCAAAAAGCCCATTGAGACTAATTTGACACCATGATTAAAGGCAGGTTCAAGGACTTCGCCTTTATCTGTAGATCGCACAACAATTTGAGCATCCCCTAACCCTAACATTGTGGGATCATTAGGGCCATAGATATCCGCATCGAGCAGGCCGACTTTTGCTCCTGTTTGTGCTAGAGCTACAGCTACATTTACTGCTACCGTACTTTTACCGACTCCACCTTTACCACTGGAGACAGCCAGAATATTTTTAACTCCAGGAACACCACTGCGATCGGGTAAGCTTTTTTGCTGGGGTGTTTCTGCTGTTACCTCTACACTGACATCTGTCACCCCAGGCAGTTTTTTTACAGCTTTTTCACAGTCTTCCACAATAAATTCCCGCAGTGGGCAAGCAGGCGTAGTCAAAACCAAAGTGAAGCTGACTTTACCTGCTTCGATTTTGACGTTGCGAATCATGTTCAGTTCTACCAGACTCTTACGCAGTTCTGGATCTTGCACTGGCCGCAACACTTCTAAAACAGACTGGGCATCAAGGACATCGTACATAAAAATTCAAAATTCAAAATGAAGAAATGTAAAGCAATAATTGCTTAGTGTTTTCTCTGGGATCGGCGTAACAAAATTTAAAAAATTTTTATTATCACCTAATAAAATCTTAACTTTCTTTAGGAATGAAAGATTAAGGTTTGGGCATTGGGAATTGGGAGGGAGTCAATAGGCAATAGGCAATAGGCACCAGTGATTAATCATGAGTTTTTCTCCCTCTGCTCCCACCCTACGGGTAGGCTTACGCCATCGTAAGAGAAGCAAGCTACATCTTCCCCATCTTCCCCATCTGTCCTCATCACCAATCCCCAATCCCATGAAGTGGTTTTTTCTGTCCTGATACTGCTGGCAATGCTGTTTTCTCTACTGCTTCTACTAAAGAGCGTGCCACACGGTCTGCGTAGGGACGGGAAAATGACCAGATAAGGGGCGATAACCAACCCCGGAGGGTCACGGAATAAGATAAACAAGTACCACAGACGGTGGATTCTACTTGGTAAGTTACCCGTTCTTCTACCCCAGGAATTGCCATCACTCTGATACTCAGCATTTCCCTAGGGTTGACACGCTCCACGAAAATCCGGATGGGAATCGGTGAAAAGCGTGTTACCGCTTGATAAATCAATCCAGGTTTGGGTACTAATCCATAGGGGACATTAGTACTTTTGAGTAAGGGATGCCAGGAAACATCTGTTAAATCAACTACTTTTTGCCACAGTTCATCTACGGAAGCAGAACTAATTTCTCGATATGTTCGTACCAGAGAAACGCAAAACCGACGGTGTTTGCGGTGGACGAATTTGGATAACCAAGCTCTCATTTGCCTAATCCTCCTCGCTACACACTTGCTGGTAACTCTGGTATAGTCTGCTAATATGATTCACCCTTAAAGTACACTGTTTGCTGAGAGCCAGAAAGCTTCACCTCACGGTCAAGGTGTTTGGAGACTAATTCACCAGCGTCTGGTGTTAATACCAGAAGGTTCCCATCAAGAAGTACAACAAAAATTTAGTCAATATACAAGCCTATACGCATTTGAGGGAAAATAACTCTAGTCATGCCCAATGATCATGTAAATGTTTAACAAGCAAAAAGCTGTTTGGGCAAGTTGAGCCTGATTGTTGGCTCGTGCTGCCCACAAATTTTTCAACTGAAAATTTGTGGCTATTTTGAAAAACGTCATTTAGGTTCGGGAATCTCATGGTAACTAACTCGCAAACCCCAACTGTAGAAGCAAAATTATCCACGTCTTTACCAGGGACTGATGCTAAGGCGCGTGTCAGTCATTTTATGAAACAGTTACAAGATGACATTACACAAGCACTGGCACAACTGGATGGTGTGGGTACTTTTCATGAAGATAGTTGGGAACGTCCAGAGGGAGGTGGCGGGCGATCGCGTGTGCTGCGCGAAGGTGCAATATTTGAACAAGCAGGTGTAAATTTTTCTGAAGTTTGGGGTTCCCATCTGCCCCCTTCAATTTTAGCCCAGCGTCCAGAAGCAGAAGGACATGGCTTTTATGCCACAGGGACATCATTGGTGTTACATCCCCGTAACCCTTATGTACCAACTGTTCACCTCAACTATCGCTATTTTGAAGCCGGCCCTGTGTGGTGGTTTGGTGGTGGTGCGGATTTGACACCCTATTACCCCTTTGCAGAAGATGCGGCTCATTTCCACAAAACACTGAAGCAGGCTTGTGATCAGCATCACCCAGAGTATTATCCGGTGTTTAAACGGTGGTGTGATGAATACTTCTACCTCAAACATCGTGATGAAACACGCGGGGTAGGAGGTTTATTTTTTGATTACCAAGATGGCCAAGGAGTTTTGTATCGCGGTCCTAATCCCAAAGGGGAAGCAGCTAACTATAGTAACCAAGTGGGAGTACCAGCACAACGTAATTGGGAAGATTTGTTTAGCTTTGTACAAGAATCTGGTAAAGCGTTCTTACCTGCTTATGTACCCATTGTAGAACGTCGTCATGGGATAGAATATGGCGATCGCCAACGGAATTTTCAACTTTACCGTCGGGGTAGATATGTCGAATTTAACTTGGTTTATGACCGAGGGACAATTTTTGGCTTACAAACTAATGGACGTACAGAATCTATTTTGATGTCTTTACCGCCTCTAGTGCGTTGGGAATACGGTTATCAGCCAGAACCTAATTCCCCAGAGGCAGAACTGTATAATACTTTTCTCAAGCCCCAAGATTGGAGCAACTGGACACCAAGTACATAGTTTCAATATGCTGGCGAATTAAGAAACTTTCGTCAAATATGCACTGTTATGCCCTCCTGTGGAATAGTGCCTGAACTCATCTACCAATCAGCAACTCATCAATATGGGGTCAGTGGAAAAATTTTTTCCGTGATTTCAAACTTTGTGTATGGGTACTCAGCACTATTTTGGTGAGTTAAACTACTAAATGTAAGCACCTAGTTAAAAGCAGGTGACAAATTTAGCTGTATCTTGTTAAATTCAAGTTTCAGCACTAAATAGTCCTGTGATTGATGGGTTAAATAGTTGACTACTTGCCCAGAAGTGATGGCACTTAAGAGTAAGTAAAAATCGCTGTCAAAGCCATTACCCTGGCTCATCAATTTCAGGACTAAACCTAACCACAGTTAATGTTGAGATAAGTGCCACAGGGAGGCTTAGTGATTCAGATAGAACAAACAACCTATACCACTCAAGACGGTAATACTGTTATTGTCTTGACACCAGCAGGTCGCTTAGATATCACCACGGCTTGGCAATTTCGCCTGAAGTTACAGGAATGTATTTCTAAACTGAGTCGTCATGTAGTAGTGAATCTTGGCCAGGTAAATTTTATTGATAGTTCTGGTCTTACATCTTTGGTAGCTGGTATGCGTGATGCAGATAAAGTCAAAGGCAGTTTTCGCATTTGCAATGTCCATCCAGAAGCCAAGCTTGTATTTGAAGTCACAATGATGGATACAGTTTTTGAAATTTTTGAAACTGAGGAAGAAGCTTTAGAAGGAGTACCTCGCAGTATTGCTAGCTAAGAGAGTGCTGAGTAACGAGTGCTGAGTAACGAGTTCTGAGTTGCAAGTATAAATAATTGAAGCTGCTGTTCATGCCCAAAAATAGTCAAAAAGCCTTTTTTCTCAACTTAATTAATCAGTGATAATTTTCTCTTATAGCAAAAGGCAATAGGCACTCTTGCAATAGGCAATAGTAAAACCCATGCCATGAATGAGTTTGAGCTTTTAGTCATGTCCTAATCGCCTTGTCTACAGCTATAACTCAACACTCCACACTCAGCACCGGCTCAACGCCTCGCTCCGCTAACAGCACTTAATACTGTTCTCTTTTGGTATAGCAATAAGGGCCAACAATTGCTCCCCACGTTGCTTTACCTGTCACTTGGTCAATTCCTTTGTCGTAGGTATGTAATTCTGTGTGAGTAATTTCAAAACCTAAAGCAACTTGTACAAGATTGCCTTGGTAAGTGAAGGTGCAACGAGTATCCGTTGGGGGAGTAGCAATAAATTTATGTTGATTCACAGCTACTTCTTGCTGAGTCACCTGGAGGATACAACCAGGCAATAATTCTAATTGGTCTGGGGTGAGAGTTTTGAGTAAGTTAGGATCACGACCAGCCCCAATTAAAGCACTGGGATTTTTCGGCATATAGTATTGTACTTGCAGCGATGCCTCAGATTGACTAGGCATTAGCCGGAGAATGCGCTGGCGATAAGGACGGTCTAAATTCACAATGTTGGCTTGTTCAGCAAACAGTGTAATACTATCTTCTGTAAAGAGTTCAACTGGCCTTTGCCACAGGCGTAAATGAACATACCACACAGGTTCAGCCAACGCTTGTTGCTGATTATCAAATTCTCCCGCTAGGTACTTACCCAGAGTAATTAGTTGAGGTGAAAAGCTCATAAAGTAGACGCATGATTGCAAACATGGTCACACAATACAACAAATTGCTCTTAATTCTTGAGCCAAGAGGTTGATATCCCTAATTTTGCTAGGCAAAAACCCAACTTGGCAAAGTAGCCTTTAAGGTAGAAAATAATATAACGTCGCCCTTAACATTTTCTTTGTGAATAACGTCCGTACTGTCTCTGATACAAAGCGAACTTTCTACTCTCTACACACCCGACCGATTAACACAATTTATCGTCGGGTAGTAGAGGAGTTGATGGTGGAAATGCACCTGCTGTCAGTAAATATCGATTTTACTTATAATCCTATTTATGCCTTGGGCGTTGTCACTACATTTGACCGCTTCATGCAAGGCTACCGACCAGAACGAGATAAAGAATCGATTTTTCATGCTATATGCCAGGCTGTAGAACAAGAGCCACAACGCTACAGGCAGGATGCTGAACGGTTACAAAATTTAGCTAAAAGCTTACCAATCAGTGATTTAGTTGCCTGGCTAAGTCAAACTACTCATTTCAACCAAGATCCTGACTTACAAGCACAGCTACAAGCGATCGCTAACAATCCTAACTTTAAATACAGCCGCCTGTTTGCGATCGGTTTATTTTCATTACTGGAATATTCAGATCCTGATTTAGTTAAAGACGAAAAGCAGCGTACTGAGGCGCTTAAAAATATTGCGAATGGCTTACATCTTGCTGATGATAAACTCAGCAAAGATTTAGACTTATACCGTTCTAACTTAGACAAAATGACGCAAGCACTCACAGTGATTGCCGATATGATCTCAGCAGATCGTAAAAAGCGGGAACAGCGTCAACAACAATCAAGTAGCGTAGTTGCTCCCCCAACAGCCAACGAGTAGTCAATCGTCAATAGTCAATAGTTCAGGACTTACGGCACGAGACTATTCATCGTGGGAGGGTATAAGGGTATAAGATGTAAAGGTTTTGAACGCCTAAATCTCTATATCTTTTACTCTCCCTTGACCTTATATTCCTAGTAACTTGTAGATTAAGCTGTTGATGATAGTAAGGGCAATTGAGCCTAACACAGCACTCCAAATGCCGAAGCGCAAGCGAAAACCTTCTACTAACCAAGCAGCAATACTAAAGCAGACAACAGAAATCATAAATGTGAACAATCCCGATAACAAATTCAAGGTGAGTATATCGGGTACAACAAATATCAAGCGTAAAATAGGTTTGATTATTGCCGTTACAATACCTAAAACGGCTGCGGAAATAACCGCTTTTTGTGGTGTATCAACCTCAACGCCTAAAGGCAATTTACTGATAATCAACAAGCTGATAGATGTTACCACCCAAACAATTAACAGCGTCACAATTTCATTCATTGCCTTCAACCCCTGAAACGTGAATGGTGCTTGGCGATAAATTATTCACTGTATCGATAGATAAATTTTGTAATCAACCAATTATTTGTAAGTTACCAGAAGTTTTTTATTTATTCAGAATTTATTTTGTATATCTTTAGGTTTAGTTAGTCAAAAAGCCAAATATAAAGGAATTATTAAGATATTTATTCTTTTGATTTGAAGTGCTGAGTTGAGTAGGGAGTAGGGGAGCAGGGGAGTAGGGGAGTAGGGGAAGATGTAGCTTGCTTCTCTTACGATGGCGTAAGCCTACCCGTAGGGTGGGAGTGAGGGGAGACAAGGTAGACAAGGTAGAATTTTTACCCAGTCCCCAATCCCCAATCCCCAGTCCCCAATCCTTCTTTAGTTGGTATTCTCTGGTGCTACAGGTGTGACAGCAGGTGCTTGCGGTGCTGGTGCGTTAGGAATAGGAACATCTGGAGAAATACCTTGTCCCGTAGCTGGTTGATTGGGTATTGGTTGATTAGGAGCTGTAGGTAGATTGGGGTTAAATTCTGGTATTGGTGCTGTACCAGGGGCAATTGGGAAATTTGGAGGTGTAGACAAATTCGGCAAGTTTGGGATTTGTTGAGATGAACTAGGTATAATTCCTAAAAATACGCGATCGCCTCCTACTTGTCTGAGCAAATCTAATGTTTCGATCACATCATTGTAAGTTGCTGTACGGGAAGCGTTGAGGATTATAGTCCCAGAAGGGTTAACTTGCAAATAATCCCTTAACCTCTGCGCCAATTCCTCTCTTCTTACCAGTTGTTTTTCTAGATAAGTATTGCCAACAGCATCAATGGTGACAATTTGACTGGCACTTGGCGAATTAATATTAGACGCTGTACTGGTACTAGCTTTAGGTAAATCAACGTTAATTGCCTGTTGTCGCGTAAATTGCAAAGCTGCTAACAGGAAAAACGTCAAGATACAAAAAACTACATCTATCAAAGGAATGATTTGAATCTGTGCTTCTTCTACTTGAGTATGTAAATTAACTTTCATTATCTTATTCTTAGGCTAGGGCAGAAAATCAAAAATAAAAAGAAAAAGAAAGCCTGATGTATCAAGCTTTCATGGTGACATTAAGTTACAGGTGGTTCAGGCGGTTGAGGAAATTTGTTTCTACTGGATTTACCGGGAGGAATGAAAGCTTCCCGTGATGCTTCTTCTGATACCCTGACTGGTGTACTGTCGCTAAAATCAGGCGGGAACTGGCGATAAAGCAACTCTAATTCATTCCCAGCTTTGCGGAAAACCTTGACTTGATTGACTACAAAACCTTGAAATAATCGGTAAAATACCAAACTAACGATCGCAACTATTAATCCTGTAGCTGTACTAATCAAAGATTCACCAATACCAGTAGTTGTCCCAGCTACAGACTCAGTTCCCAAATCACCGATGCGGATTGAGCGTAGAGACTGAATCAAACCCAAAACAGTACCTAATAAGCCCAACAGTGGCGCAAGAGCAATTACAGCCTCTAACAGCTTTTCACCCCGCCGCATTCCAGCTAATTCATCTTCTGCGGTGGCTTCTAGTGCTAGCCGAAAAGTTTCTGTATCTGTTTTTTGGAGACGCAAGGGAGCGTAAAGAAATCGCCCAATAGGTTGATCTGTTGCTTGTTTAGCGATATCCGCAGCAACTTGCCAGTTATCCTGAGCTGCATCCAAGACACGCTCAAAGATTTCCTTTTCTTGAGTCAAAATTCGCAACCAAAACCAAAGCCGCTCAAAAATTACACTCAAAGATAAAATCGACAAAGCCAGCAACGGCCACATGGCTGGCCCGCCCTTATAAAACAAGTCTATGATATCCACTGTCTAAAATTCCTCCCTCCATTGCTGAAGCAAATAACCCAAAGCATCTTAATTCTAGAGATTAATGCACAATTACCATACTCTTGTAGAGAATCACAGGGTAGGTATTTGGCAAATTCATAATTAGCGTCTTCCCAACTAACTTGGGCGGTTATTCCCACCGGGAGTTTATAGCATAATTTGTCAAAATTAAAGTTAACTGGAGGGTTAAAACATGAACTTCTCAATCCAATCTTTGTATAATTGGTATCGCAATTTGTTGCGTAACCCCAAATATCGTTGGTGGGTGATTTTAGGGACAATCGTCTATATGCTCAGTCCCATAGATATTGCCCCCGATTTTATACCGATTGTGGGTCAGCTAGATGATGTTTTGTTATTGAGCATATTAGTGACAGAGGTATCTGGGCTAGTGATTGACGGTTGGAAAGCACGTAAAGGTGAAACCAATACCTCCACAGATTCTACCTCCACTGACGATACAATCGATGTTGATGCTGTCTCTCTTAAATAGTCGAGACTATCAAACTCAATTTTATCTACCCCCTGCTTTTGTGGTGCGATAGGCTACGCCTCAACTTAGGCGATCGCATCTGAATTATGAAGTAGGGGATATTTTGTATTCGTTTGAATTTACATTCTTAATTGCCTACATCCGGAAAATAGAGGCATAATCGGAATTTTTGATTTGGTCTAAATTGGAAGTTTGGCAAAAATATCTCAAATTGATTATTTAGATAATATCTGTATACTCTGTTAATGCTAAAACAGAAAAAATCAGTGATAAACAAATGCGATCGCTTGTGTCTTGTTATCGCTACCATACAAGAAAAGTAGTGATTTAGCCCTCAGTATGACAGCTAAACAGACACGGCGTAACTTTTTAATTACCAGTGCTGCTGTAACTAGCGGTATTATGGCATCTGCTGCATTCTCTAAAAATTCGACCAATACGGCTGCACCAGCCATATCAATGCCGGAGCGCATCTTGGGAAGCACAGGAGTGAAATTACCGATATTCGGGTTGGGAGGTGCAGGACAAACACCCTTATCTTGGCATGGCAAAGAGGGTGATGCTGTAACTCTAGTTCAGAAAGCTTTAGAACTTGGTATCCGCTACTTTGACACAGCCGCCAGTTACGGGCCGAGTGAAGATTATTTAGGCAAAGTGCTACCACCCCATCGCACCAAAATATTTTTAGCCAGTAAGACTGATCAAAGGGATCGGGATGGTGCTTGGCGAGAATTGGAGCGATCGCTCAAACGTCTCAATACAGATTATCTTGATTTATGGCAGTTACATCACGTTTCTTTTACGGAAGAACTCGATACCATCTTTAGTTCCTCCGGCGCGATTAAAGCTGTAGAAGAAGCGATCCAACAGAAATTGGTACGCTTTGCAGGTATTACCGGACATCATGAGCCAGAGGTAATTGCTGAAGGGTTACGCCGTTATCCTTTCCACACCACATTAATTCCTGTCAACGCCGCCGATAAACATCACCCCCGTCCATTTATTCCTGTAGTTTTGCCAGTGGCGCAAGCACAGAATGTGGGTGTGATTGCGATGAAAGTTCCAGCTTATGGACGCTTGTTTAAACCTGGTGGCTTGTCAGGAATGCAGCAAGCCTTGGGTTACACTATGTCTCAGCCTGGGGTGCATTGTTGCGTGATTGCGGCGGAAACGGTGGAGCAATTGGAGAATAATGTCAAAATTGCCCGTG
Source organism: Nostoc sp. PCC 7524 (assembly GCF_000316645.1). NCBI lineage: Bacteria > Bacillati > Cyanobacteriota > Cyanophyceae > Nostocales > Nostocaceae > Nostoc > Nostoc sp. PCC 7524. The sequence goes on along the minus strand of NC_019684.1, from coordinate 207,551 downwards.
CTTTTCAACCTTTAACAGAGCCAGAATTGTCAGCGATCGCTCAACGTACTGCTGACATCTGGGAAGATAGTACATTCTTCCGTGGGTGGACATAATACACACTTCAGGTTTCACTGTGAAAATACTGGGCAGCCTGGGTAATATTCAATTGCAGTAACTTCTCTGCTCCCAACTCGTAGCTAATACTGGGTTTCACAGGTAATATATTCAAATTACGAATAATCTCTGCTGCTACAACCTTAGCTAGTAATGGTGGAACAGAGTTGCCAACTTGGCGGAACCCGTGCCATTTGGTGACATGAAATCGAAACCAGTCTGGGTAAGAATGGAGGCGTGCAGCTTCCCTAACTGTGATACATCGGGGTGTAAATGGATGAATTGGTCTTGGAGAGGTAAAAGAACCTTTGTATTTATCTGTTCCAGCTCGTAAGGTATTACAAACACCAGCCGGATGTAATTTATGAAAACGGCTAATAGGTTCTCTTTCACCGGGAATGGTAGCAGCAAAACGCTCAATGGTAGGCTGTGAGTGTTTTGTCCTCAGACTAGAAGAAAGAATGCGAGCATCGAATTGGCGAGGGTAAGAATAATCATCTGCTAAAGTGCTGATACCACGCAGTATGGCAGCATAATCACTAGGTTTAGCATACTCACCTATTACCCAATCTCTGTTTAATAACTCTAAGTAATGTTCTGCTTCTGGTAAATCGCCAATTGCCTGCCAAACAGTGGGACAAACTGGCAAATCAGAATTTTGACACCCAGATTTATGCGGTTGTGCTGGTTGGGTAATCGGTTGAGGATATTTTGGTAACTTGACATCCTGCCGCGCACCCAGGAGAAATAATCTTTCCCGCGCTTGGGGTACACCGTATTTAGCTGCATTGAGGATTTTGTAATTTTCTTCTACTTGATAGCCAATAGCTTTAAACTCAGCAATTAAAGTTTGGAGAATTTGTTTGTGTTCACCAACTGTAATTCCCCGGACATTTTCCATTACAAAAAACTTTGGTTGTAACTCTAAAACCAACCGATGAAAGTGAAATACTAGGGAGTTACGCGGATCATCAAAAACCCGCTTGCCCATGAGGGAAAAACCTTGACAGGGACTACCACAAATTACTGCATCAATTTCGCGATCGCCTATTTTTGATCTCAGACGAATTTCTGTACCCGTGGTGTGTTCAACACTTTGACATAAAACCGTGCAGAAAGGAAAGTTAAACTCGTGGGTGGCGCAGTGAATGGGGTCAATTTCTACCGCCGCTAACACATCAAAGCCAGCCTGCTCAAAACCAAGGGTCATGCCGCCTGCACCCGCGAACAAATCTACTGCGATGGGACGTTGACGCAGAGTGCTGGATGCTGAGTTCTCAGTGCTGAGTCTCATTGTATGAACTCTGAAACAGGAATTTTCCTGCAATTATCTAGGTAATTTATGCTATCACAAGCAGATTTTTTAACGCAAAGGAGCGCAGTGAACCAGCGTTGTAGGAGGGTTTCCCTCCGTAGACGACTGGTGTTAGCGCAGCGTTAGCGACGCTAGGAGCGTCACCCAAAGGGAGGTTGACGCAGAGGGAGGCAAAGTTTGTCATCTACTCAGGATTTAGAAACCATTTGCAAGATTTCTTGGGCAGCGCGATCGCATACTCCCAATTCTCCTAAACACTGCCGCATTTGCTGATAATCTGCCAACATCTGCTCTCGGCGTTCTGGATTCACTAATATTTCCATTGATGCTTGGATAATATTCTCTGGTGTGGCTTCTTCTTGCAGTAGCTCTGGCACAATCGATTTCATCTGCACTAAGTTGACTGGTGAAGCAAAGGGAATTGAACCTTTGAGGGTTTTCCGGGCAATCCAGGCAGTTATGGGACTCAGGCGGTAAACTACAACTTGCGGCACGTTTAGTAATGCGAGTTCTAAATTGACTGTGCCGGATTTGGTAATGGCGAAATCAGCAGCCGCAAAAATCTCTTTTTGTTGACCTGATACAACTGTAGCCCGCAGTCCATAAGATTTGACTGCCTCCTCTATGGGCTGTCTGTAGGCTTCTAGAGATAGGGGAATCCAAAAATGAGCTGTTGGTAATTTAGCTTGAATGGTTTGGGCAGCTTGAAAAATTATCGGTAAAAGATATTTAATTTCTTGACGACGGGAAGCGGGGAGAAGTGCGATCGCAGTTTGTTCTGGTGTAATGTCCAATTTAGCACGCGCTGCTTGACGACTGGGTGCGTCCTGCATCCGATCAATTAACGGATGACCAACCCAAGTAACGTTAGCTCCATTGTTACTAAAATAACGTGCTTCTTCAGGAAATATAGCTAAAAGTTTGTTCGTAAAGCCGACAATACGGGAAGTATTTCGTAAGCTTTCCGACCACACCCAATCTTGAGGAGCAATGTAATATACCACAGGCACTTGGGAAAAATTTTGTTGCATATAAGTACCAATGCCGAGATTGGGTCCCATGTAATCAATCAGCACTACTACATCTGGCGGATTTTGTTTGAGGTAAGTGAGGGCTTGCCGTTGTACTACAAGAGTCGGCAAAACATAGGGCAGAGCCTCTAACAGTCCCATGGAGCCAATACTGCTGGTATTGCCCAAAATAGTTGCCCCTGCTTCTGCCATTTTGTCGCCACCCAAGGCCACTATTTCTAAATCCAATCCAGCAGCCACAGCTTGACGCTTCAGTGCCTCAATCAACAGCGCCCCTTGCAAATCGCCAGACACTTCACCAGTGCTGATAAATATCCGCATTTTTAATTAGTAATAATGAATAAAATTTAGTGAATAGGGATTGGGGATTGGGGACTGGGGATTGGGGACTGGGTAAAAATTCTACCTTGTCTACCTTGTCTGCCTTGTCTCCCCTCACTCCCACCCTACGGGAAGCAAGCTACATCTTCCCCTACTCCCCTACTCCCCTGCTCCTCTGCTCCCCTGCCCCTCTGCCCCTCTGCTCCCTCTCCCTGCTTATGAATCATCACTCCCGCCTGATTTACCTCTACCAGGAATTAAGCCGCGTCTCCCTGGCATTTGCGACAGCAATAAAAAGCGCCGCAGTTGTTGCAATTCTTCAATATCTCCTAGGGATTCTAGCTGTTCTAAAGCTTCCTTAAAGGTCAAGCTAGAACGGTAGAGAATCCGAAAGGCTTTTTTGAGGAGTTGTAAATCGCTGGCTGCCATCCCAGAGCGTTTGAGTCCTACTAAGTTGAGGGTTCTGATGCGTCCAGGATTGCCCTCTACTAGCATATATGGCGGCACATCGCGGTCAATCCGTGCCATGCCTCCTACCATTGCGTGTCTACCAATATGCACAAATTGATGGACACCTAAAACTCCGCTTAGTCTAGCACGTGATTCTATGTGGACATGACCAGCTAAAGCAACAGAGTTAGCGATCACTACGGAGTCTTCAATGACGCAGTTATGAGCTATATGAACATACGCCATCAGTAGGTTGTTATTACCGATCACCGTGGCTTCTCCTGCACCAGTGGCACGGTTAATGGTGACGTACTCACGAATCAAATTGTTATCACCGATTCTGACCCAGGTTGGTTCTCCCACAAACTTGAGATCCTGGGGTTCCATGCCGATCGCTGCACCTGGAAAAATTTGATTTCCTGCCCCAATTTCACAAGGCCCTTCTATGACTGCATGAGCGCCAATAATAGTGTCAGCACCAACTTTAACGTTTGCTCCAATCACAGCATAAGCACCGACTTGCACCGTTGGGTGTAGTTCCGAGTTTGGATGAATTACAGCAGTTGGATGAATAAGCGTTTTCAAGGGTAAATCTCCAGAACTGTCTTGATGAGCCAGTGCCGTGCTTTGAGAGCCAAAGTTGAGACGACTGGCATAACTGATACCAATTCAAAATTCAAAATTCAAAATTGAGAAATCCAGATTTTACAAAGGTTTCAGGATTTGGATTTGTTTCATGATTTTGGTGAATTGGTATAAGTGTGTGAGTATTCAGTAGAAAAATGTCGGGCAAGGCAAAGTGTGAGGGCAGTGAAAATCAAGAAATTATCCGATGCTCTTGTGAGTGTTTTTTTTAACTGCTCCCCTTTTCTGGGATTCAGTAAAAGTACATTACGGCTGTACTATACACCACAACAGCCCAATTCTAATTAACTAGAGAAAACATTAGTTCGCCTTCTGCGGCCAGTTGACCGTCAACTTCGGCACGCGCTTGCATTTTACCGAATCGACGTTGTTTGATCCACAACAGTTCCACCGTCATCACTAGCTGGTCTCCCGGTACTACTTGGCGACGGAAGCGGACTTTATCAATACCCGCAAACACAAACAGTCCCCCCTCTAATCCCGGCAGTTGTGTCATGACAACGCCGCCGACTTGTGCCATTGCTTCGACAATTAGCACACCCGGCATCAGTGGTCTACCTGGGAAATGACCTGTGAATTGCGGTTCGTTGATCGTAACATTTTTAATACCTACAGCCCGGTTTCCTGGTACGTAGTCAATAATTTTATCTACCAGTAAAAACGGGTAGCGGTGAGGTAGTAATTTCTGAATTTCTTCCGATGAGAACGTTGTTTTAATCTCAGGTGTAGTTTCAGTATTCGATGTGGGTGCGATGGGCAAAGCCCCACCGGAGGCTAACGCGTCTGGGCTATTCACTTCAGAAAGGATTGACATTAGGGGTGTGTTGGATTTTGAATCTAAGCATTGAGTAGGTTAGCGTAACTATATCTAAGAATTTGGCATGAGATGAGCGCCATCATCTAGCGGCTCAAAGCTAAAATTCTTTGTGCCAGTTGAACGTGCAAGTTATGGCTGGCCTTATACGCTAAGAAGTGAGCGCGGGGAAAATATCCCAGTAAACTCAAATCTCCTACTAGATCCAAGATTTTATGACGTACTGGTTCATTTGCAAATCTTAATGGTGGATTTAACCAGCCATCAGGGCCACAAACCAGGGCATTATCCAAACTACCACCTTTAATTAACCCAGACTTCTGTAAATATTCAATTTGTGGCAATAAACCAAAAGTCCGTGCAGGTGCAATTTCTTCAGCAAAGCTAACAGATGTTGTTTCTAATTCAGTAGAAACAGCCCAACTGTGCCATTGATTACCAATCGCAGGTAAGTCAAAGTCAATACCATAACTAAAGCGAGTTTCTGGTGCGGGGAGAACGCACACAAAGGCATCATCCTGATGTATCCAAATTGGTTCTTGAATAGCTAAGGTGTCTGGTTGGTTAATATCTGTTTGTGTGACTAAACCAACTTCAGCAATTCTAGTTACCCAAACCTTGGCTGAACCATCTAAAAGCGGTACTTCTGAACCATCAATTTCGATGCGGGCATTATCTACACCCATAACTGCTAAGGCTGCTAGCAAATGCTCGACTGTACGAACACAAGCTTCACCTTTGCCCAACTGCGTCGAAAGCACAGTTTGATTAACTGCTGCGACTTGGGCTGGTATGATTGGCAAATCCGGCAAATCCACCCGTACAAAGTAGCGTCCAATACCCGCATCTGTAGGTAATATCCGCACCTGGGTACTAACACCGCTATGCAGCCCTACTCCAGTTTGGGTGATTCCCGCCGCTAGAGTGTGCTGTGGCATAGAAAAAAACCAAGTATATGATAATTCTTTGTATTCATGCTAACTACTGGTAAATACCCTGATAGAAAAAGGGACTGGGGACTGGGGAGCAGAGGAGAATAACTATTGCCTATTGCCTATTGCCTTCCCTAAAACCTTTCGCCAATACCAAAATTGATGCGGCTATCACCATCATCGTTGATACCGTAGTCAATCCGAATGGGTCCCAATGGTGACTGGACTCGCACACCAAGACCATAGCCGTAGCCTGTACCGTTTTTGTTTAGTATCTCACCTGCTCTGGTAGTTGAGCCTAAGTCACTGCCAACATCAAAGAATAATGCGCCGCTAACGACTGAGAAAACGGGAAAGCGGTATTCCACGGAGGCTTGTACATAGCTGCGTCCACTGCTTAAGGCACCTTCTTCATAACCCCGAACTGAGTTACTACCACCCAGAGTAAAGGCTTCATAAGGAGGCAAATCGCCCAGGACTGTACCACCTTGGATGTTAAAAGCTAGGGTTTCCGGTCCTTTAGTAAAGCCTGTGAATTTCACGGGTAAATATTGACTATAGCTACCCCGGAATCTAGTGAGGAAGATATTACCTGCGCCAACGGGTACTGATTGATCTACACCCACACGTAGGAAAGAACCGCTAGTTGGTTGTAAAGGATTATTACGGAGATCACGCTGTGCGCCTAGTTGCAAAAGTAATAGGTCATCTTCACCTGTGCCAGAAAGGCTTAGGGGAATAGATTCACTAATTTGTTCGCCTGCATCGTTAAATACTGCCCCGAATCTTCTCTTGTTACCATCACCATCACGGGTAGAAACTCTTTGATACTGTAACCCAGCCGAAGCAGTCCATTCTGACCGCTCGTAAGGATTAGCCGATAGGGGACGAGTAAATGTGACACCACCACCTAGGCGGGTAACACGGGGACGATCCTGATCATCTGTATCGGTATTTGCAGGATTAACAGTTCTAATGTCGTTGTCTGGCCCATCAAAAACTAAAGAAATGGAACGACGGCGGAAAATATTGGCTGTGTAGGAAGTCCGGTAAGGATCACCTGCAATCCAAGGGTCTGTGAAGCGGAGGTCAAACAGTAATTCCCGTTGACCTACCTGAATTTCTGCCCCTAGCTTTTGGTTTCTGCCACCCAAGTTTTGTTGCTGATAGCTAACTGTACCAAATAGTCCACTAGCAGAACTAATACCAGCCCCAGCCGCGATCGAACCACTACTGCGCTCAACTACATTTACAACTACATCTACCTTACTAGGGTCTGTACCAGGGTCAAGGGAGACATTGACATCTTCAAATAATCCTGTACCGAATACCCGTTGTAGGTCTTTTTGTACGGTGTTGCGGTTGAATACTTGTCCTGGCTTCAACTCCAATTCTCGCGTGATCACGTACTCACGGGTGCGTCCCCGAATTGGTTGTCCTTTTTCGTCAGTTTCTTGACCTTCTTTATCACGGAACCGGACTTTAATATTCTCTACAACCCCTTCGGCTACTTGTAGGGTGACAACTCCACTTTCTGAAACTTGTGGTGCGCCAATCACGTTGGCTAGAACGTATCCTTGGTCTTGATACCGCTTAGTTAATGCCTTGATGCCTTCTTGTAAGTCTCGCAAGTTGAGGATTTTGCCATACTGATCCCGAAAGATTTCATCGGCGGTACCAGATGGAAGTACGGAAGGAATATCAGTACCTGGATTTGCCTGTATTTCTACTTTGGATAATACAGGGTTGGGCTGGACAATGAAGCTGACTCTTACCCCCAATGGTGTATCTTCTGGTACAGCTTGGACGTTGGAGAAAAAGCCTGTGCCAAAGATAGCATTAATATCTTCTTGCAATTGGGAACGGGTGGTTGTCCGTCCTGGTTGGGTACGAATGACGTTGTAAACTTGGGTTTCTAATTCTGGGGTTAATTGCCCAGTCTGTGGTCTAACAACTACTTCAGAAACTAATACACGGGGTTCGGTAGTTTCTGGGGTAGGGGTGGGAGTGTTGAAATTTTCCTGGGTAGGGGTTGGTGTAGGTGTTTGTTCTTCAGTAGTTGGGGGTGTAATCTCTGGGGTAGGTGTTGTTTCCGGTGCTTGTACCAGTTGCTTGGCAGTTCCTGTAGACGGAACTACTTTATTTGTGGCTTTTGTCGCGGTTGCTGCTGGTTGAGATGGAGAGATCACCACAGGAGGCCTCAGAGCTAATGCCTTTTTTGGTGCATCAGTGCTAACGGTAGCACCAGCTGCTATTGGTTCCACTGCGCTAGGGACAAGATCAGGAAAAGATTTTGGCTTTTGATGAGAAGGGTTTGAGGTTGTTGCCAGTTCTAAAGTAGGTACTACAACCTCTTTTGTTGTCTTTGCTTCCGACTTGGTTGACTGATTGAGAGATGATAAAGCAGCTGCTGGTGTCTCTTCCCATGTCTTAACTTCGGTGAAGTTAGACTGGGATGAGGTGATTTCATTTTGTTCCATCTGCTGATTAGTCGCAGGTGGGAAAACTTTTACAGTCTGCTCTACACTGTTAGGAGTTTGTGCATTTGCACTTAAAGAACTACTTAAGGGCGCTGTAATGGCTACAGCTGCCAGCAAAACTGGGGATAAACGCATATTACTTATATTCCTCTTCACATCCACACACCATCACCAAGCAATATTATTCTCTTGCCAAAGATATATTACTTTTACTTGTTGCTTTCACTTATCTATTTTTTTGTTTCTACTGCCTGTAGCACTCTTTGTAAAACCTCCTCATAAGCATCTTCTACATTACCCAAATCTTTACGGAAGCGGTCTTTGTCCAAGACACGGCGATTGGGATCTGTTTCTGTTGTCTTCCACAAACGGCAGGTATCGGGACTAATTTCATCCGCTAAGAGTATTTGCTGTTGTGAGTCCAAACCAAATTCTAGTTTGAAGTCTACTAAGGTAATACCGCACCCCAGCCAAAATTCCTTGAGGAATTCGTTAATTTGCAATGCAAGATGCGTAATTTCATCTACTTGTTCCGCAGTAGCTAGTTCCATCAGTAAGAGGCGATCGCGTGTTAATAGTGGATCTCCCAATTGATCATTTTTATAATAAAACTCTACTAGGGGTTGCTTTAAAACTGTACCTAGTGCTAACCCTGTTTGTTGACACAGACTACCAGCAGCAATATTGCGGACAACCACTTCTAAAGGCAAGATTTTGACTGCTTTCACTCGCATTTGATGCGGTTGAGGATTATCTATAAAGTGAGTCTTTATACCGGATAGTTCCAATTGTTGAAAAAGCTGACTGGCAATACTACAGTTTATCCTCCCTTTACCAAGGATACTGCCTCGCTTTTGAGCGTTAAATGCGGTGGCATCGTCTTTAAAATCAGCTAGCAAAACTTCCGGATCGTCAGTTGTATAAAGAATTTTTGCTTTGCCTTCGTATAGTTTGGAATGAACAGACATGATGGGAGGTAAAGTGGTAAGCGATGGACAAAGTTTGTCCTTTAGGGCTTCACTATTTTATCTTTAGTCATTGAATATTAACCATCAGCCTGTAGTCAAAGCATCATCTATTTGTATTGGAGACTACATTTTTCTAGACAAATAGAGAATTGGGGGCGCAATTCAGGAATTTTAACTACTGAGTATATAACCTTTAACAGAGGCTCATTGTCTTTTAACTGTGATACTGTGAGACCCACAGTTTATTTTTAACATCAACACTGATAGTGTTTTTTGTCAATATTTCAGTCCAGCTAAAAATATAAGTATATAGGGATACCATGTACTTTTATGACAAGAAGGAAAATTTACAAGACACTTTTATAAAAAGTGAAATAAGATGAAATAAATCGTTAATAATTTCCAGGAGATTTTACTATCTGCTCTCTAAGACTTACTCAGAATTTGGTTAATTCATCTGATTTTTAAATGATTTATAGTGAGAATTATCTATATTCAAAGTCAAAAAGATTTAACTCCTCTATAAAATCCCTCTTTGTTGGTTATAAAAATTGGATTTGACTTAACTATGAGACAAGAGATATAAAATAAATTAATTTAGGCTATCAGGAAAGTTTTGATTAGTTGCATAGTTGGATTCATTACCTGTTTTAAGAATAAAAAGTCCGAAAATTGGTTTAGCTAGTATCATTATTTTTTGTAAATTTCAATGAATCAATTTTAGATAGTTCCTAATAGAAATATCCAAATTTTCTAAGTAAAAAATAAACTGTCTGCTAGTGATTTAGTTTCAAATAGGAAAACAGAGAGGATTTGAAGAAATGGAGCGCATAATAGTGAACAAAGATGATTTTATCTATCCTCGTGGACGTTATTACGGTCAAGTAAAGCCAGAAAACCTAGTTTTTAACGCCAATCTTCAAGAATTTGCCCAAAGGGTGAGTTACATTTGTAATTTAGAAACTGGCGGAAAGCTATCACCAGACGAAGCTTACGAACAAATTAAAGCTTTATGGAAAAACTTGAAGCGCACTAAAAAACAACTGCAAATTGGTGAAAACCCATTTCAGAACGATAGCGATAACCCTGAAAGTTAGGGTATGGGAGACTGAGGACTGGCAGCACAGAGAAAAGCTAATGACTATTAACTATTTTATTATCATTGTCCACACGCCATCCCAATCTTTTGGCGGTGGTGTATGTTGGTAATTATAAGCGCGTTCTAAGTGGAGATTAACTGCTTGATCTGTGGGTTGAATATGTTTGGCAGCTTCAAAACAGGCGATCGCTTGAGTAAAATTGCGTGATAGATAAGCAGCACGTCCAGCATGGTAGTGAAACAAAAACTCTTGGGTTTTAGTGTCTAGAGGGGTGCTGCGATCGCTAATTAACTCATATATATTTACCGCCTGGTGTTTGCCTTTGACGCGGATTTTATCTAATTGCCTTACCCAAATGCGATCGCTGCATAATTGGTAGGTAAATTCGCTCAAAATAATGTCACAACCGTATTCTTTAGTGACTGTCTCTAAGCGCGAACCTAAATTTACAGCATCCCCAATCACGGTGTAATCCATGCGTTTTTGCGAACCGATATTTCCTGAAACTACTTCCCCAGAACTAATACCAATGCCGATATGAATTTGTGGCTGTGATTGGATAATTCGCCGTTGATTAAATTCTGCTAGACGGTGGCGCATTTCTAAAGCTGATTGTAATGCCTGCCAAGCATGGTTTTCTGTGAGTGTAATGGGTGCGCCAAATACTGCCATTAAGGCATCACCAATAAATTTATCAAGAGTTCCTTCATAGTTAAAAACTGCCTCTACCATTGTTTCAAAATACTGATTCAACAGTGCCACAACTTCCGCCGCTCCCAAATTTTCGGTCAGTGTGGTGTAACCCCGAATATCTGAAAATAAAATAGTCACTTCCTTACGTTCTCCCACCATTAAGGCATCTTCTCCTAATGCCATGACTTGTTGGGCTACGTGGGGCGTGAGGTAGCGATACATGGTAGTCTTGAGGCGTTTTTCTTGGCTAATGTCTTCCAAAACTACCAACCCACCCCTAACTCCGCCTTCTGGGTTGGTGAGAGGATTAACAGTAAGATTGATACTGCGTTCTAGGGTTTTTACCTGATTCTCGTTGAGAAAGTTTGATTGGGGAGTGAGGGGTAAATTCCAGGGAATAAAAACATTGGGATTGGTGCGATCGCGCACAGTCAAAATAAAATATTGCGGTTCATTTGTCAGTCCTTCCTCAATACTCTGTGATTGATAAATCCCTACTGTCAAACTTTGCTCTGGTACATAATGTTTAGCACCAGTTTTTAAACTATCTTCTAAACGCATCTGTAAATTTTCAACTGGTACTACCTCCCAAACTAGGCGACCAATTAAATTTTGTTCCCATAGTAATTTATTATTTTTATGATTAATTTCTCCTAAAGGACATCCTAATAACTGTAAAGCTGCATCATTAATTGTGACAATCCGACCAGCCATATCAGTAGAAATTACTGCATCAGATAAACTTTGCAAAATATCTTTTTGATACTGTTTTTCTAATAGCACATTTTCAAATAAGCGGGCATTTTCTAAGGCAATTCCAGCCTGAATATTAAATGCCCGCATAAACTCTTCATCAGAAGCAGTAAAACTACCTTGTTGCTTATTAATTAATTGTGTTACTCCAATCAATTCATTGGCTGAATTAAATACTGGTAAACAGAGAATATTACGAGTTATATAGCCAGTTTTTCTATCTGTTGAAGGGTCAAATCTGGGGTCTTTATAGGCATCGGGAATATTAAGTGCTTCACCTGTTGATGCTACATAACCAGCAATACCACGGTGGGCAGAAATGCGAATTTCCATTAAGTTTGTCGTGTCTTCTGCTGCTGCTACTTTTGTCCACAGTTCCCCCATTTCTTTACGATACAAAAATAATGTACTGCGGTCTGCTTGCATTAAAATGCGGGCTTGTTCCATCACTATTTGCAAAGTAGCTTCTAAATCTAAACTTTGCCCTAGTGTTTGTGTTGCCCTTAACAGAGCCGTTGCACCTCGTTGATTCCGGGCTGCTACATAAAAAGATTGGCAAGTTTCTAAAATAATCCCGATAGAAGCCGCAAAATCTCGAAAATGTTCCTCATCTTCCAAATTAAAAGGTACATTTCCCGTTTTATTTGCTAGTTGTACAACAGCTACCACTTGGTTTTTACTGCTAACAACAGGCATACATAAAATATTGTAAATTTTATAGCCCATTTGTTTTTCTAAATCTGGGCTAAAGAGAGGATGAGTAATAGTTTCCCCAATATTTAAAGATTGACCTGTACTAGCAACATGACCAGGAATACCAAAATTAATAGGAGTACGAATTTCTAAAAATTTCTGCCCGTTATCTTGCGGAACTTTTGACCACAATTGACCTTTATCATTGTCAACTAAAAAAATAGCTGTATGTTCTGCCTGGAGAATTTGACCAATTTTGAGCGTAATAGCTTCTAAAACTTTCTCCAGCATATTTTCTAGAGCTTCATTATTAATTAGTTCAATGGCTCTCAGAAATTGCTGAAACTCGGCGGTGATAAAGTCTAGTAAACAAACAAATTCATTAACAGAAAGGTCTTTGACACGACGTAATAGTGTGTGGGTACGATTAACTTGAGTTAGTTCTGTTAATGTAGCCAAAACGCTACCAGGATTAGGAAGAGTCATTAGTTAATAGGCAATAGGCAATAGGTAATAGGCAATAGGCAATAGGTAATGTTCTTCCTCATCTTCCTCATCTTCCTCATCTCCCCTACACCCCTACCTTCTCAGCAAACATCACTTTTTGATAATAATCTTGTAACTGGCGCGTGGCTGATGCCCAGCCCCATTTTTCAGCCTCTCGACGAGCATTTTGACGGATAGCATCGCGTTCTTGTTTGTGTTCTAAAAGGCGAATAGTAGAATCAATGGCATCTTGAATATCAGCTTTTGGATCAAAAAGATAGCCATTGACACCATCTGTAACAATATCGGGAATGCCGCCAGAACGGGCTGCTACTACGGGACAGCCGGCTGCCATTGCTTCTAGTAGAACTAAGCCTAGGGTTTCTGTTCGGGAAGGAAAGATAAACGCATCGGCGCTAGCAAAGGCAGCCCCTAACTCACGCCCCATGAGATAGCCTACAAAGTGGGTATTTGTGCCTGCAAAGTGTTTTTCTAAGGCTTGGCGGTGGGGGCCATCTCCTACCAGTGCTAATCGGGCTGTGGGAATGGCTTCAAGGATGGGTTTGATGCGTTCTATTTCTTTTTCGGCAGAAAGACGGCCAACATACAGTAATAATGGGCTTTCTGGATGATTCTGCGTTAGGCGATCGCGCATTTCTAAACTAGCTAAATCGGGGTGAAATAGTTCTGTATCTACTCCCCGTTGCCATAAATCTACCCGCTCAATACCATGCGCTGACAGTTCTGCCATCATTGCCGTAGAAGTACAGAGATTCAAGGCTGCTTGATTATGCCCTGCTTTCAGTAGTTCCCACAGCAACCCTTCTAACATCCCCAAGCCGTAATGCTGAAGATATTGGGGCAAATGGGTATGGTAAGAAGCCACTAAAGGCAGTTTTAGGACTTTGCTATAAAAAATCCCGGACAATCCCAAAACTGCCGGGTTCACAACATGAATAATATCGGGCTGAAACTGTTCTAGGGCATAACCAATAGCTGGGCGGGGTAATGCCATTTTCAATTCTGGATACAGAGGTAAGGGAAAGCCACTAACGCCGTAAACTTTCGCTCCTTTGTGTTCCGTAATTCCACCGTCTGGGGCTATGACTAAAACTTGATTTCCCTGACGTTGCAAGTGATCAACGGTATGACGTAGGCGTGTGACAATACCGTCAACCTTGGGTAGAAAGGTTTCGGTGAATAAGGCAATTCTCATACAAAACTATTTAGTCAACAAAAAGGGTGTAGGGGTACGTAGATGTAAAGGTGTAGGTGTACAGAACCCTTATATCCTTACACCCTCATACCCTTATACCTCTAGAAAACGAAGAAGCTGTTTGCTCTAGTGCTTGTTTAACTTCTATGCCAAGAGACTTTAGGTAAAATCTGCTTTTGATCAACTCGTTTTTGATATTTGATGGCAAAGTTTAACAAAGAATCGAGTAGAGAATCAGAGAGATAGTGAGGCTGTAAACCTAAATCGAGTAATTTAGTGTTTTTAGCGTTGAAGTAATGTTCTTCTTTCTCGACTCTCGGATTCTCTAAGTTATTGATGTCTACATTCAATCCCAAAGCATTACCGGCTTTCTTCACCATTAATGCCAAATCACCGACGCTAAATTGTTCGGTAAATTGGTTAAAGACGCGGAATTCACCTGGTTGTGCTGGATTAGCGATCGCAATTTCAATACATCGGACTGTATCCCGAATATCCAAAAATCCGCGAGTTTGTCCGCCTTTACCGTAAACAGTCAGGGGATGGCCAATCGCCGCTTGAATACAGAAACGATTCAATGCTGTCCCAAACACGCCATCGTAATCTAGACGGTTAATCAGCAATTCATCCATTCCTGTTTCTTCAGTCAGGACACCATAAACCACACCTTGGTTTAAGTCTGTGGCGCGTAAACCCCAAATCCGGCAAGCAAAGTGAATATTATGGCTATCATGTACTTTGCTTAGGTGATACATTGAACCGGGCTGTTTCGGATAAGGTAGGGTATCTTTGCGCCCATTGTGTTCAATGGTGATATAACCTTCTTCAATGTCAATGTTAGGTGTGCCGTATTCACCCATTGTTCCCAACTTCACCAAATGACAGTCGGGAAAATCTGCCTTCATCGCATATAACAGGTTCAATGTGCCAACAACATTATTGACCTGGGTCAGAACTGCGTGTTCTCGGTCAATCATGGAAAATGGTGCTGAACGCTGTTCACCAAAATGCACTATGGCATTTGGCTCAAATTGGCGCAACACTTTGTGCAGAAATTCGTAGTTGGTAATATCGCCAACGAACAAGTCAATAGATTTACCTGTTAAATCTTGCCAGCGTTGGAGGCGTTGCTGAATTGGTGCGATCGGCGTTAGGGTTTCGATACCCAATTCATTATCCCAATGCCGACGCACTAAACTATCTAATATTCCAACTTCATAACCGCGATTGGAAAGATAAAGTGCGGTTGCCCAACCGCAATATCCATCGCCACCAATAACTAGGACTTTCATTTTCACCAGTTTGTACTCGCTGTTAGCTAAATCTATCAGGTTTCTGCCCCTGCTCACTCATCAATCTGAAGGATGTGACGAAATTAGGGAACAGGATATAGGTGAATCGGCGCAATCTTCTCTACGAGGCGCTACGCGTTGGCGTAAGCCTCTCATAGAGAAGGAGGTTGCCCCCATGTTGACGCGCAGGGTATGACGGCTACTTAGTAATTCGATACTGTTGGGCTATGTAGTAAAACAAACGATAGTAATCTGGAAATTCTTGACTGGGGCTGCGTCCCTGCAAGTAGTATTTTACTTGATTCTGCGTCAGTGTCATGGTCATGGAACTTACGGAATGGCCCACATCTACAAGTATTATCCCTGACACACCTTGGACGGTTCTAAAATTCGGACTGGTTGGGATTTTAGTGTCTGATTCTTTGGGTGTTACATCCGATAACTGATTACTTGCCCACCCACGAATTTCTACAGATTTGTTTCGAGGTGACACAAAAGCTATCCCATCATCATTGCTGGGTGCGGCTAAAGTTTCCCAGTTGCTGGGATAGGGAAACTCAAAGCCATAACGGGAATTAGTGTAAGTCTTCCAAGAAGCGTTCGAGACATTGGTACTAGGTGCAGAACATCCCCACAGCATGAAGAGCAAAGTACATAGACAAAGAATTAACTTGCCGTTAGGCATCACTTCACCAACTACTTGATATTGAGTATTAATTAATTGAATCAATGCCCGAATTTTTGCTGTTGAGACAGACACAATTCCACTTGTAATTAAACCCAGAATTGACTTGATATACAGGAATTCCACAAAAATATCAGTCCCTAGCCTCTATAGAGAAATCATTAAGTATTAGTGTCTTAGATAACTTTTATTAGTCACAACATCTGTAACAAAATAGTTTACATTGTAAAGAAGTATGACAAAATTGCTGTCAAAACGTCTTGCTGTCTTGACAACCAAGCTGGCAGTCGATAACGTGATATACATACCCGGGTAAGACCACTAAAGAGTTATATGCAATCTAAGCAAAAGGTTACGTTGTACTTATCGTCAGAACTGCACAAAAAGCTGAAGATTCGGTCAGCAATAGATTCCGAACCAATGTCAGACCTTGCTGAACGCGCCCTTGTTTTTTACCTAACTAACTCAGATTTAGTTGATGAATTAGAAGCTTCTGCTTACGGACAAACTCATAGAGTTTATGCTTGTCCCACTTGTGAAAGTTCACTGGCGTTGCGTGATGGGGAGTTGGTAGCTTTAGGAAGTCAACCAGGAATCATCGGTCATGAGCATCTTCCTATTGATGAAATGGCTGAAGATGAAACCCATCCCAAGGGTGAGGAAGAATTGGTTCCTTGCTAGATAGGAATTAAGGTAAGTAATTTATATTTTCGGTTGTTGTTGCCAACAAAACGATGTCTGTACTGTACTAGGGTCTCAAGTAGGTCGATTTATGAAAGAAGAGCTCAATATTCTAATTCAGGCTCAATACCCACTAATCTACCTTGTGACCTCCGAGGAAGAGCGGGCAGAGCAATCAATTTCCACAATCGCCCAATTGCTAAGGCCTCAACGCCGAGTCTTTGTTTGGACAGTAACTCATGGCATCGTGGAGTACGGTCAAACCCGGAGTGTAAGTCAACACAACACCCTTTCTCCAGAGGCGGCAATCGGTTGGATCATTCAGCAAAAAGAACCCGGTATATTTATTCTTAAAGATTTACATCCTTTTATTGATGCTCCTGCGACCACAAGGTCATTACGTGATGCGATCGCTAGTTTTAAGGGTATGCAAAAGAACATCATTTTGATGTCACCATTTCAGCAAGTACCCATTGAACTAGAAAAAGAGGTCGTGGTTCTGGATTTCCAACTGCCAGATATGTCAGAGTTAAACAAAGTTTTGACTCACCATCTCGACCACCATCGTGGGCAGCGTTTGACTACAGAAGCGCGGGAAAAACTCCTCAGAGCGGCTTTAGGCTTAACTAAAGATGAATCTGAGAAAGTGTATCGTAAAGCCCAAGTCACCACAGGACGGCTGACAGAAGCAGAAGTAGATATAGTTCTATCTGAGAAAAAGCAACTGATTCGGCGCAATGGTATCCTAGAATACATTGAAGAAGATGAAACCATTGATGCGATCGGCGGCTTGGAAGAGCTAAAAAAATGGCTCAAGCAACGCTCTAACGCTTTTACAGAGAGAGCCAGAGAGTATGGTCTACCTCAACCGAAAGGGATGCTAATTTTAGGGGTTCCTGGTTGTGGTAAATCACTCATCGCCAAAACAACATCCCGACTGTGGGGTTTACCACTGTTGCGCTTGGATATGGGGCGAGTTTACGACGGCTCAATGGTGGGACGAAGTGAAGCTAATCTGCGTAATGCCCTAAAAACAGCAGAATCCATCTCCCCGGCAATTCTGTTTATCGACGAATTAGATAAATCCTTTGCTGGTAGTGCTGGTTCTGGTGATTCCGATGGCGGCACATCTAGCAGGATATTTGGGTCTTTCCTCACATGGATGCAAGAGAAAAAATCTCCAGTGTTTGTTATGGCTACAGCCAACCGAGTAGAACGCTTACCTGGGGAGTTCTTGAGGAAAGGTCGTTTCGATGAAATTTTCTTTGTGGATCTGCCCACACCTGAAGAACGATGTGATATCTTCAAGATCCACCTCAATAAGCGCCGTGAAGACATCTCCCGGTTTGACTTGGAGCAACTAGCCAAGATGTCCGATGGTTTTTCTGGGGCAGAAATTGAACAAGCGTTAATTGCGGCAATGTACGAAGCTTTTGCCCAAGACCGTGAGTTCACCCAATTAGATATTATTGCTGCGCTCAAGGCCACCTTGCCACTGTCTCGCACGATGCAAGAACAAGTCACAGCCCTTAGAGATTGGGCTAGACAGCGAGCCAGACCAGCCGCAGCCTCCGTTGCTGAATATCAGCGAATGGAGTTTTAAAAGCTTTCCCTTGCTCACCCAGGGGGAAAGGCTAGCTCACCCGCTAGCAGTTACGAAAAAAGCCGCATCCTGATAAGCGCGGCTCCCTAAAAACAAACCGTTGTCTTAAAGTTCTCAATCTTCTCATTGGAGGAAACCCAAATGTCTCACTTTAGCACTCTTCGCACCAAAATCACCGATGCCGAAATCCTCAAAGCTTCCTTGCGCGACCTGGGTATCAGCGTAAAAACCGAAGCTGATGTACGCGGTTATAACGGTCAGCGCGTTCGTTCCGACATCGTTGCAGTTTTGGAAGGCGAATATGACTTGGGCTGGTCTCGCAACAGCGATGGTTCTTTTGACCTCATCGCTGACCTGTGGGGTGTTGCTAAGAAGCACAACCAAACCGAGTTAATCAACTCCATCAACCAAAAATACGCTGTTAACAAAACATTGGCAGAAGTAAAACAGCGCGGTTTGCAAAACGCAAATGTGAAATTAGTATTGCAATAACAATTTCTCTGCGCGTTCCCAAAGCTGCACGGGTTAACCAATTTATAGCGGTTAGCCCGCTTTTTTTATGGGTTTAATCGGTCAATTGCTGCACTCAGCTTGATTGTCAAAAAACCCTTGACTTCCTCATGTTCCCCTATTGGTTGTGCCATCTCAACAATGCTTCCATTATGTAATTCGTAGCGTACCGCAGTATTTTCGGGTAGCCAATCGACAAATTCCTCAAATGTTACTGGCTTGGGTATGGCTTGAGTCATAGCTGTTGAAGAATTACTGCTTTGAATATATTATCTATAATGTAAATCGTGATTGAGTTGACAAAATTCATCAGATCGTCACTTATAGCGATCGCACTCGGTAATTCCAATACTATTGGTGTAATTTCGGTAATGCTGTGTAGAGCTATTTTTTCTTTAGGTAATAATTTGGGTTCTTCAGTACCTAATATGCTAAAAATGCCTGTAAATAAGTTTGAAACCCTTATTGGGCAATAATAACGGACTGAAAGTTTATTATCTACCAAACTGTACTTAAATCCAAAACAAAGCCAGGTAATAGGGGTTCACCAGAAATGGTTTGAGGATTATTTAATATCTCAACTGAAATATTCGGACGATAAATAAAAACTTGGCGTTGTTTTCTATCAATTAACCAACCCAGTTGTGTGCCGTTATCTATATATTCTTGCATCTTGTCTTGCAAAGTTCTTAAATTATCAGTTTCAGAACGCAATTCAATTACAAACTCAGGGCAAATTGGTGCAAATTTCTTTCGCAATTCTAATGGTATTGTTTCCCAGTGAGTGCGTTTTATCCAAGCCGCATCAGGAGAACGTACCGCGCCATTGGGTAAAGTAAACCCACCACTAGAACCAAAACCTACGCCTGTACCATCTTGTTTTGTCCACAGCCATAACTGTCCAATTAAGTTAAAGTTGCTTTCATCGGTTTCTGAACCAGTTGGGGGCATAATAATTAATTCTCCAATAGCATTGCGTTCGATACTTAAATCGTGGTTGAGTTGACAAAATTCATAAAATTGGTCGTTACTCATGGCGATCGCGCTCGGCAATTGCAATACTATTGGTACAATTTCGGTAATGTAGGGTAGGCTTTTAGTCATAATTTTGCTAGTTGGGGGATTGGTGCGGGTTGTGCGAGAAAATTAACCCCACGGGATTACACCTACAATCTGAAGAAGTTTGGCTAAGTTTGAGGCTACTATTACAATGGAGTCTAATTGATCAATGAGGAAAACGGATGACCCAAGTGGTTCTAGGAGAAAACGAAGGAATCGATTCAGCTTTACGCCGATTCAAACGCCAAGTATCTAAAGCAGGCATATTAGCTGATGTTAAGTATCATCGGCACTTTGAAACACCGTTAGAAAAACGCAAACGCAAGGCAGTGGCAGCTAGACGCAAGAGACGTTTTAAATAAACCGATTCGGTTTGGTATGTGTGTTGCTGGAGGAAAATCACCTAGAAAAGCAACATTGACTTGCCACTAATTATTTTTAAGAAGAATCAAGCAGGATGTGCCGCACCCCGGATGGGGTGTGAGTATATCGTTTTTTTCATGATGTTTGATATATCAAAGGTGTTAATCTGGTTAGATGGAATCAGCAAAATTGCTGACCATTAACCAAAAATCAACACCTAAAAATAAGAGACAGCCTACAGGGGACAGGTTAAGACTAAGAAATCTCAACAGTGCGGCTATTGCAACGGTTCATAGCTTTTTCTACTCCTTGTTTGAGGCTTAGTTCTACACATTCAACAACAAACTGGAGTACAAGAGACATTAATTGAGTTTCGGTCGTGGTAAATTTTCCCAATACATAGGAAACAGTATCTGAGTTATCGCCATTAACAGCATTTTTGGGTTTACCGATACCAATACGTAACCGGGGGAAATTTTGCGTGTTAAGATGAGCGATCGCACTCTTCATGCCATTATGTCCCCCAGCCGAACCAGATAAGCGCAGGCGCGTCTTACCTATAGGCAAATCCATATCATCATAAATCACCAGCACTGACTCAGCAGGTAATTTATACCAACTTGTCACCGCCTGTATTGCTTGTCCTGAGCGATTCATATAAGTTAACGGCTTCAGTAAACGGACTTTCACACCTCCTGGCGCTATACCTTCGCCGAATTCTCCTTGGAACTTGCGATTTTCAGCCAAGGGAATTTGCCAGGAACGAGCTAGTGCTTCCACAGCCGCAAAGCCGATATTATGGCGAGTTTGGTCATATTTTGGCTCTGGATTCCCCAAGCCCACAATGAGCTGAGGAATCACTAAAGCCGACGACGTAACAACTTCTGTCATGTTCTTTGTCAATCAATTCGCAGCAGGTAATTAAGCGGCTGGGGAAGAACCAGCACTATCCTGCTCCGATTTAACTCCCTCAATTTGCTTAGGTTCAAGTTCCGCAGTAGTTTTGACAGCCTGTTCCAATTGTTCAGCTTCCCGCTTAAATTCAGATTGGAACTCATTAGAAGCTTCTTGAAAACCGCGAATTGCTTTCCCCAAACTCCGGCCAATTTCTGGTAACTTTTTCGGGCCGAAGATTAATAGCGCCACAACCATAATCAGAGCCATTTCCGGTAAACCAATACCAAAAATATTCACGCGGTTTCTCCTCTTGAAGTATTTATATATCAATGGGGTATTGGGTATTGGGCATTGGGCATTGGTTAAATCTCTTTCCCATATTTCCCTATTCCCCATTCCCTACTCCCCCACTTATTAAGACTAACTTTTTCAGGAGCAAAGGCACAAAAAAACCCGGATAAACCGGGTACGTGTTTGTTAGCTTTAACAGCTTAGTTGCTGTATGCTCATTTAGCTACCTAAACTACGCCAGTCAACCATGACATCTTGAATCATGATTGACTTGTTGTAAAGTTGCAGAATAATTAGCAAAAACACGAAAAATAGCCCCATAAAAATAGCCATTACAGGAGTTGTCCCCCAGCCTGGAGCTACTTTACCATACTCAGAATTTAAAGGTCTCAGGATATCTCCCAACCTAGTCCGTTGTGCCATAGTTCACCTAAGATTAGTTGCCAAAGCTTTTTTTAATCTTCTGTAATATTCTATAAGAATACCACTCATCATCTATAAATCACTTATGGAACCCGCAATAGTTCTTATTATTTCTGTAGCCGCCGTCATTATTGGGATCACTGGGTATGGAGTTTATACCTCCTTTGGCCCTCCTAGCAAGGAATTGGCAGATCCTTTTGAGGATCATGAAGATTAGGGGCTGGGGACTAGGGACTGGGGATTGGGGATTGGGGACTGGGAAAAAACTTTGTCCAATGTCCAATGCCCCATGCCCTACTCAATACTTACTACTCAGCACCTGAAAGCTAGCTATTTTCCAAGGAGAGATTATGGATTTTTGTTGCTGAGATGAGAAATTATTAGTGGGACACTCTAATAAATCTACTGACTCACCTAGGGCTAATCCCAAATCACTTTGTAAGCATAACTCTGCGGTTGCTCCTTGGGATTCATAACACCGGAGTATTAATTTATCGGGTTCATCCTCAGATGGTTTTAAAGCCATCAAGACTAGGTTTTCGGCTGATAAATTTAAGACACTTAGTCTATCTCTATTAGGGAGTGGGGAGTAGGGAGTGGGGAGTAGGGAGTGGAGAGTAGGATTTATGATCACTTGCAACGGGATGTTTAATTCATAACCGCGTCTTACTGTCTGGGCTGATTCCCAACTACCAGCGTGAGGATACAAAGCATACATAAATTTGTGCAAACCTCGGTCGGCTTCTGGGTCTGGCCAGTTAGGGCTGCGTAGTAGTGTTAATCTTAGTTGTTGGGCTTGAGCGTCGTAACCGTATTTACAATCATTTAGCAAGCTAATACCGTAAATACCCTGATCGCTTGTTTCAGTTAAATCAGCCCAACGTAAAGCGGGAACTTCCCATTTTGCTTTTTCCTGTGGGGTTTCGGGTTGAGTGGGGCGACGAATTGCACCACAAGGAATTTCATAGGTAGCAAAGTCGGCTGTCATATTGAGAGGAAAAGCGGCTTTCACTAAAACCTGATTTTCTTGCCAGTTCACCTGAGAGGCTATTTTTAATAGTGGTGAACCAGCTTGCAAAATATAATCTTGGCAAAATTCTGACTCACCTAACTGACGCACTACACGGAGACGACTTTGCACTAATCCTTGTTCTAGCCACTCAATAGATTTAAGATGGGTTGCGGGTAAGGGATGTTGGGCGTAATTGGGGTCAATATTCCAAGCGTCCCAGTATTGACCACTATCTTTAAAGCCTTGCAGTTGATTACCTGCACCGTTCAATATTTCTCTTTGATGGGTTTTGTCAAAGACACTTGATAAATCTCCGGTGTCGGGGTCTATGATAACCCGGAGGTATTCGTTTTCTAGGATGAATTCTGGGTATGGGGGGGATGGGGAGGATGTGGGGGATGAGGAGGATGTGGGGGAAAGCCAAAATAAGCGATAGCCTACGGGGGGAATATCGGTAGCTAGAAATACGAGGGTGGAGGGTTCAGATAATTGGGAGATGATTAGTTGACCTGTGGTGTCGTAAATTTGCCATTGTTGATGGGGTGTGGGTAAGGTGACAGATACTACCTCAGATCGTTGCCAGTTGAGAGAATTAAATACAAAAATTGGTAAACTATCGGGATTTGGTGGCTCTGGTAGGGTAAAGTGGGATGCGATCGCCTCTAATGATGCCTGTAATATCTTCGTTACCACTTGTTGCACTTGCTGCCACTGGGGTAGGGCATCTACATAAACTTGGGTAATGGAAGAACCTGGTAAAATATCATGAAACTGGTTAAATAATACTTGTTTCCAAGCTGTTTCTATCTCTGCTTTGGGATAGGTAAGGCCACAAATCATATTGGCTAAGGTAGCAAATAATTCAGCTTGATATAGTAAATTTTCGCTACTCCTATTCCAGCGTTTTTGGTCTGCGTGGGTAGTGTAACAACCGCGATGGAATTCTAAATATAGTTCGTCATTCCAAATGGGAAAGAAGTGACTGGGGACTGGGGACTGGGGATTGGGTATTGGGGCATTGGAGACTGGGAAAAAATCTACCTTGTCTCCCCTGTCTCTCCTCTCTGCTGCTTCAATTTCCTGGAGATATTTCTCAGCAGTGATAAACTCTAAATCTCGGAAAAAGGGCGAATTCTGCCAGCGTCGGGCGGTTTCTAACATATCACGGGTGGGGCCGCCGCCGTGGTCGCCAACGCCAGGAAGCCAAAGGGATGTGGTTAAATTAGTTTGGGCTTGCCATTCTAAAGAGTAGGCTGCCATTTTTATGGGATCAATGCCTTCGCCAATGGGTGCAGACATATAACTAAATACTTGGCTACCGTCAGGCGATCGCCACCAAAAAGCGCCATAATCAAATTTATTAGTATCATTCCAGCGCAGCTTTTGAGTGACAAAATATTTAATGCCTGCGTTAGCAAAAAACTGCGGTAACGTGGCGCAAAAACCAAAGGTGTCTGGAACCCAAACTACACTCGTCTGCTTGCCGAATTTTTCTTGCACATAACGCTGACCATACAACAATTGACGGACTATGGATTCACCGGCAATCAAGTTTAAATCTGGTTCTACCCAAAAACCACCGATAATTTCCCACACGCCATGAGCAACTTTTTGTTGAATTGCCTGAAATAGATCTGGGCGGTGTGCTTCTACCCAGGCATACAGGGCTGGGGTGGAATGACAGAAAATTAATTCGGGAAAATCTTGTTGTAGCTTTAGGACTGACTCAAAGGTGTTTTGGGCAGCATTCCAGGTTTCACTCACAGGCCAAAGCCATGCTAAATCTAGATGGGCGTGTCCTAGTAGGTAGATTTTATTGATAAATACAGGTGAAGACAGATGATTGATGAGGTGTTGACGTAGGGTAATGAGGGTTTCGGGTGTATGGCTGGGGAACTGATTGATGATGGATGCTAGGATATCTAGTTTTTCTGGGGCGCATTTTTCTAGATATAGCTGTAGTATTGCCAACTCATCGGCAACAAAACCGGGGTCGGGATAATTATAATCTCTAGACTCGTGGATGAGGAGCGATCGCACCAAAGCCCCGTCACAATGTCCTGGGCTGACTAGGCGTAAAGCCACAAAAAATTCTTCCTCTGGTGTCACCTCTGGACTCAGCAACACCCTAGGCGCACAATCAAATAAATCCCCCTCCAGCACTAATTCCCCATTCACATAAATCTGGGCTGAGTCTGCCCACCACAACAACGACAACCGCAAAGACAAACCCGCTAAAGGATACCCGTGTAGATTTTGGGGAACTCTGAATTTTTGGGCTAGCCATAGCACTTTCTGCCCACCACTCCAAGCAATGTTACCCTTAGCGTTTAACTCCACAGGTTGCCAGTCTGATAAATTGGATGCCACAACATCAGTAATTTCTCGCTCGGATTCTTGATATAACCAAGTAGATTGGGTATTAACTTGGGAGTAACCGCGTAATTGGGCGATCGCATCCGAGATGAATTTTGTATAGGATGGAGATACGGGAGGGTTCATATTTTCGCTAAAATTAGGGCAATTACAATAGTTATTAGCAAGCGATCGGCAGTCAAAATAGAGTTGGTAAACTGGCTGAGGATTTATTGGCGAAGTAAAGCAATAAATTTTTAACTTTTCAACCCCCAGCCTGTAGGTATAGTAATCCTGAATCCTGTATTCTGTATTCTGAATTCTTTTGATATTGTTGGGCGGGAGTCTCGCAAATCAACAAGGCTCAAATTAATCATTCACTACCATGTCCTCTGGTTCCTCTGGTCGTTATCACAGCAGACTCTTTAACCTTGTCCACCAGCAATCTCGGCGGTTGACAGAACATTGGGAACGCACCTTCCGGCATTTACAAGTTGCGACTCAGTGGGGGGTGGAAGCACTACTTTATCCGGTGTTTTTATTGTTGCAATCAGCTGATGCAACTGTGAAAACGCTTTATTCTCAAGAAGCACCACCCCAGCCCAAGTTACAACCAAATCATACTGATTTTTCTCCCGACACTCCCCCGCCTGCTGATACCCCCATTCAGCACGTACTAGAGGCAGTCCAGAATTTGACATCTGAAGAAGTAACTGTTACTCCTGCAAACACATCTGCATGGTTCAATCCTTGGGAGTTCTTAAAGTCGAAATTTTTCCATCATCCCACAACTAACTATCATCTTTCTCAATCCTTAACCATTCCCAATAAAACGGTAGATAGTCCCAACCCTGTCAACCAAAATGATGTTCTCCAACGTTCCCTCCCAGTTGTGAGAGGAATTGCTACAGATTTGGTACATCGGCGTTTGGTACTTGTCAGCGTCGAGAATGCAATTTTGGATATTTTAACACCACAGCAACAAGCAAAATTAGCTGACAGAATCACTGGTGAAGTTGCTAATTATTGGCATTTCCAGCAATTACCCGAAGCTCCAAAACCAGGAAAGTTATTACCACAAATCGAGCGAACAATAGCAAAATTAACTGGCAAAAATACAGGTGAAAATCCTGTTTTAGCAGCAGGGTTGTCTAAATTCAACCTAGGTAAAATTATTTCATTTATAGACACATCTATTGCTAGCTTGGAAACAAAAGCTATAGTACCTGTACAAAAAAACAGCCAGGAAATGATGCGAGTTGTTCAGACTCATGTCAATATTTTTCTTTATGGCAAAGAACAGCTATCTGGAACAGGAGAAATAGCAGTTAATCATGATGGTTTAACAACTCCAGAATTAAATGTTTCTGCTTTGATTGAAGCGGCTCTTAATTACTTTTTTGGAGTGGGTAAAAATAAGCAATTAGTCAGTCAGCCTGACCAATTTTTGCCTCAGAATAATCAATTAAATCGTGATATCGCAGATACTTGGCTGGATTGGCATGATTTATATGGTGATACTGACAAGGTAACTGAAGCTGCTCTTGTTCCTAGTCAATCGGTGGGGTTATCTTGGCACAAGCAATTGAATGTTCCCCCATCAAAAGCCCAATCTAATTTAGTGCCAAGAAAAAAACAACCCCGTCACCTCACCCGAATTCAATCAAAGTCTGGCAGAATCACTGCTTATAAACCCAGCGAAAGTAGTATTTCTCACTGGGAAAATAGTCATGCCAAAGCAGAACTTTCACGGCAGCAACTTCACCAAGAAACTGGAGTAGAAGCACAACCAGACTGGATAGAAACCAAAGCGACTTCAGTAGGCTATGAAAAGCATCTACTAGAACAAATTCTGGAATTGTTGGATCGTGCTATGCTCTGGCTAGAAGAAAAGTTGGTGAAGATTTTTCTGGGACTACAAAGCCTATGGCGCAGAAAGTAAAAATACTATTTTACCTTGAGGGCATTGCCTAAACTACGGTTATTGATAATCGCAAAAGATATCAGTTACCATAGGGTGTTTTGAATTTCCTTGGTGTTTCTCTGCGTGAAAATTCTTGTTTACTGTAAATACTTCAATTTTAAAAATCCACTAGATAAACCAAAGATTGAGACATTTATTGTTAACTTGCCACAAATTCCGAAAGTGGGTGAAACAATTGTAGTAGAAAGAATATCAACTCAAAAACAGTTTGTCATTATTTTTGAGTATATTGTGACCGCAGTGCAGTTAAACGCATCAAGAGAATCTGCTAATGCTGCTGATGCTCAAGTAAATGCTTGTTTAAATCATTGTTGGGAAGGAACTTCCAATTTTAACGTTACGAATTTTTTAGCTTGAACTGACAGAAGCCTCTCACTTACCGCGAAGTTATCTATAACTCATAAATAATCTTACACAACAACAACAACGATTATTTATGAGTTCTTTTTATTAAGCTATATTAATACTAACTACACCTTTTACACAACGTGTACAATGAGGATATGTTAGTTCAAAAAGGTCAGCTACTGGATTCAAATCGCCCAATATGGATCGTGCTAGATGACGACTACTTACCCATCGAGCCAATCCAAAAATACCTACGTTACTTAGACAGTTTAGAAAAGTCACCCAACACAGTTAGGGTTTACGCCAACAACCTAAAGTTATTCTGGGAGTTTTTACGAGATAAGCAAATTGATTGGAAGGAAATAAATCTAGAGCAGTTATCGGATTTTATTCACTGGCTAAGAAGTCCAGAACCAGGAGTAGTATCCATTCAACCACAAGTGTCTAAACGGTCAGAAAAGACAATTAACCATGCTCTAACGACTGTCTGTGGTTTTTATGAATTTCATGAGCGATTGGGAGCAACTGAAGGGGTTAATGCTTATCGCTATCAGATGCAACCAGGACGAAAATACAAGCCATTTTTACACCACATAAGCAAAGGGAAGGAAGTTAAAACACGATTACTGAAAATTAAAGAACCAAAAACTTTCCCAGGATGTTTAACTTCGGAGCAGGTTAAAGAATTAGTTAATGCTTGTAAAAGAATTAGAGATAAATTTATTATCTGTTTACTTTATGAAACTGGCATGAGAATTGGTGAGTTATTAGGACTAAGACATGAGGATATTCGTTCACAAGGAGTAAATGAAATTCATGTAATACCCAGAACTGACAATATAAATATTAGTCGGGCAAAGGCAGGATTTGAAAGAGTAATTCATGTTTCCAAAGATTTGATGAAACTCTACTCTAATTATCTGATTGAAGAATATCCAGACGATATTGACTGTGATTATGTATTTGTTAACTGTTGGGACGGTGAAATAGGTCAACCGATGGATTATGGTGCTGTGAATGGACTGTTTAAAAGGTTAGCCAAGAAAACAGGTATTCAAGCGACACCTCATTTACTTAGACACACTCATGCTACAGAGTTAATTAGGTCTGGATGGGATATGGCGTATGTCCAAAAGCGATTGGGTCACGCAAACATTCAAACTACTATTAACACTTATGTTCATCTAACAGATGATGACTTACAGAAAGAATATCAAAAATATTTGACAAAGAGAGATGGCTTCAATGAATCATGACTATATTCCACAAACTCAAGAAAAAAAGACTCAACTTCAGGCAGTTAAAAAATCAACTATAAATTGTCCTAAATGTGGCAGCATAGATTATCATAAAGCTGGCATTAATCCAACAGGAAAACAAAAATATCGTTGCAAACAATGTCAACACAAGTTTGTAATAAATCCATCGGCTAGTCATATAAAAATACTAGACGATTATTGGACTGCTTCAGAATTAGGATTACAAGTTAGCCCACACCATAATGATGGAGATAAACTAAATTTTTCCTCTATTCAACAGGAATGGCTAAAACAAGATATTAAAAGATTTATTAGATATATTGCTACGACAACAACTAGCTTTGAAAAGCTACAAAAATATTTGTCTTGTTTCAGGAATTTTTCAAGATTTATATCTCAAAATAAAATAGTAAATCGAATAGAAGATATAACTCGCTCTGTAATTATCGACTACCTAGATTATCTTAATCAAAAACATCTAGCTCCAGCAACTAAAGGTGAACGTATCTCTGCTATAGCTTCTTTATTTGAAACTGGTGTTACTAATAAATGGTTTAATGTAGAACCTTACTTAATTCGTAAAGAGGATTATCCTAGTCGCCCAAAATCATTACCTCGTTATATTCCAGATGAAGTGATTCGTCAATTAAATGAACACCTAGATGCCTTACCTGAGCCAATAACAAGAATGGTGCTGGTTATTCAAGAATGTGGTTTGAGAGTAGGAGAATTATGTCAACTACCTTTAGATTGCCTTAAGCAAGATAGTAAAGGTGGATGGTTTATTCAATTTATGCGTTGGAAGATGAAGTTTGAAACTACCTTGCCTATATCTATAGAGCTTGCCCAGGCTATTAAAGAGCAGCAAGCTTACATTCAAAAACATTTTGGTAAAGACTATAAATATCTTTTCTGCGGTAGAAAAGCATCGCCAGAATTTATTCCTGAACCTAAAGTTATGACCGACCAATCGTTTGCTAATCATTTAAAACACTTGGCAGAGGAATTTAATATTTGCGATAGCACGGGCAAGAGATGGAATTTTCAGACTCATCAGTTTCGCCATACTGTTGGGACAAGAATGATTAATAATGGAGTGCCACAGCATATTGTCCAACGATATTTAGGTCATGATTCACCTCACATGACTATGGTTTATGCTCATATTCATGATGCGACATTAAGAAAAGAAATAGACAAATATCTTGATAATAAAGTAGTCAATATTAATGGCGAAGTTATTGAATCACTTCATCCAGAATTAGACAATGATAGTGGTCTGCAATGGATGAAGAAAAAAGTTTTGGCTGAAACTTTAGCAAATGGATATTGTGGACTACCCGCACAGCTTACCTGTAGTAAGGGCAATGCCTGCCTAACCTGCGGTGATTTTCGTACAACCATTGAGTTTTTAGACCAACATAAGGAACATTTAGAGCGTACTAATAAAGTTCTCGAAGTAGCTAAAACTAATGGTTGGCAACGTCAAATTCAAGTTAATGAAGATGTTAAAAAAAATCTAGAAAATATCATCAATACTCTGGAGGGCAACAAGAATGAGCAATGATGAAAATTCAAAGGTTACTTCATTAGATAAGAAAAGGGCTGGACGTTCTGATATCAGTGATCATGTTAAACAGCAACTTGACTTAATTGGAATTAAACTGAATCCAACCTTAACTAAAACAATTAAGTCAGCAGAGGAAGATACTGTTTTAAATGCAATAAAAGCTTTTAAAGAAGCAATGGCTAGTAGCAATATTGAAAAACCAGGTGCATGGCTTAAAAAAGCTATAGAAGAGGGTTGGATCAAGAATGAAGAAATTGGACAACAATCTGAATTGGATGTTTTTAAGGAATGGTACGCATTAGCCTACAAGAAGAAATTAATTCTTGCCAGCCAAAACACCAAAGACGGTATCATTGTTTACACACAGGACGAGCAGTGGATATCTTTCCAAGAGATGTTGGTAAAATATCCACTGTCAACGTTGTAGAAAGTATTCACAATGTTAAATGCTTATACAGTCAACGTTGTGTACATTGTGGTTTAGATAAGCAATAGCGGAAGTGATGAGATGAATGGCAGGGCGGTGAGGAGTCCCACCCCCGACCAATAACGACTATCACTCGTTGAGGGAGTGGGGTGGGCGACGAATCGCCAAACTTTGGACTAAGGTTCTCAACGCTTCAGACATCGGGATATCCAGAGTCTCTGCGAACTCTTTTAAAAGTCCCAATTCCCTGTCGTTAAGTCTTGTTTCAACCCTGTGTTTTCTTGACATAATTACGACAAATCACCGTAACCATGATATACTTAAGTCGTACAGGTTTAATCAAATTAATAGCTAACCGCTTCCTGTGCGCCGAACCTTGACAACTCAGAGTATGGGGTTCTACCCAGTAACAGACATTTGTTTGTCGCTTCTGTGGGTAGGTAAAACTCTGACAGTACAAAGGATTGAACATTTTTGTACTTGTTCAAGTCTGCGGAGGGGCATCTCGTGGACTCAAAACAAAGCTCATCGCCTCCGTTCGCGTAGCGTCTCCGTCAGGAGAAGCAATAGCTGGATTGGATGAGAAGCCCACACTGTATGCTTGCATCAGTGTGGGAGTATGTCACTGTGCAAAAATTTGAATGCCCCATTACCATTTTTGGGCAAGTTAGTAAATTGCAAAATCTGTTTGTGCAACATTTGTTTACAACGTGTCCCAAATTGCAGGTATCCCGGCTGAACCCCATATACCTGCAACTAGAGACACATTGTAAATAGAATGAAGCGATTGAAAAGCTTGAAACAAAAAGTTCAGGGATGAAATGAGCCGCCAAGTTCTAGAATAAAGGTGCAGTCAAGCGAGCTTGTAAAATGCCTTCCCCGTTTCCCGGTATGGACCCTTATCTTGAAGGCTACCTGTGGAGTGACGTACACAACGCCCTTGCTAGTAAAATTCGTACCTTCCTCGTCCCACAGCTGCGTCCCAAATATGCCGCACGGCTGGAAGTATATGTTGTGGAAGATATTTCTCCTGCAAGTGAAATTGGTATTTTGTACCCAGATGTCGAGGTATTGCAGATAAGACAACGCCGCGACGTAACTCCGACTACCCCCACATCGAATATTGCCACAACCCCCGCACCACTAACGCTTCCAGTTATCCAACCAGTCGAAGTCCGCATCCCCACAGTCGAAATTCGGGATACTGCCAATAACGTACTGGTAAGCTGTATCGAAATTCTCTCCCCCGTAAACAAACGCGAACCAGGTATTACTGACTACCGTAAGAAACGCCAGCGTTTATATAATGCCAACGTCCATCTAATTGAAATTGACTTGCTGCGTCGGGGAAATCGACCATTTAACCACCCCCGCCTTCCAGATGTTCCCTATTTAATTACCTTAACGCGGGCTGGGTCTGGAGTAATCGACGTGTGGCCTGTAACCTTACAAGATATTCTCCCGACAATACCCGTTCCCCTGCGCGAAGGCGACCCCGATGCAGTACTGGAGTTGCAAGCCGTGCTGAATGCTATCTATGACGAAGCTGGGTATGATTTATCGATAGACTACACCCAACCTCCACCCCCACCAGTATTGAGTGATGCGGATATTGAGTGGATGTACAAACGGTTGGGTAAATCTTCTTTGTAGCAGGTGTGGAGTTGCTTCAATATTTAAGATGCAGTTTGTAATTCAGCATTAATACTTGCTGCTTGCCGTATTGCCTCTAAACGTTTGAGGTAAAATTCATCCATTTTGGCAATAAATTTACCATCAATAATTTCAACACCCAAGGCATCAGAAACTGCTAAAAAATCCAAGAATGTTGCATTTTGATAGTCTTTATCTTCAAATAATTTAATTTGTTCTTCCGTGTGTCCGCATAACGCTGCCAGTTCTTTTGGCGTGATTTTAAAAGCAATTCTGGCTTTAATTAATAAGTCGGATATTTTATTCATGCACTCCACTTGTAGAGTGATAGGTTCGTTGGGATTATGGGCGGCTAACATTTCATACTCAACAATTTCATCCACAAGTTTCTGCCGCAACGCATCGTTAGAATCTTGAATTAACTGCCAGCCATCCGGGTCTTTTAATCGCTTTTCTTCATTCGCCCTTAATTTCCGGTTGGCTTCAGCAAACTTTTCTGCCCATTCTTTGGAATATGCCAGTTGTTTATCATCTTTAATCATGGCTCCCACTCCAATAAGTTAATAGCTACAATACCCTTACGATTTTGTTTTCTATCGCGCTGAAAAAACTCTATTGATATTGTAGACTCATCCACGGGTTGGTCGGATGGATAAATTTCCCCTTTATACTTAGCTTTCTGTGCTGCACTGTCATAATATTTTAATATTAGTGGTGCATTTTGTCTGAGGTAATCTATATTTACATCGTCTCTGTCCCAGCAACAATCAAAATCTCCTGGGTCTATTTTATTTGTCACAAAACTGCCATTGATGTAAATTGTACGGCATTCTGCTGCTTTTAGTTGTTTCATTAACTCTTCTAAACCTGAAATCATTTTGGCTCTTTTAGGTGTGTACCCAAACCTCTCTTTAAACTCCTGCCACTCGCCAAAATGTACCCCTGGTGGTAGATTACCGTTTTCATCAAACTCAGGAATCATTCTTAATAAATAGCACCAATTTTACTGATTTTAAAATCATACCACTAAAGCCCATATATACGGTAAATTTTAAATCAATTTAATTAAAAAATAGTTTCAAATTGTGGCATTAAGGCTGTTTTAAATAGAAATTAAAATTACTGAATTTAGGATTTTAATTTAATGGAAAATCACATCTATTTCCGGATAATAATGGGTTTTTTGACTTTATTTTTTGAGATTAAAAATTAGCATTGAGGATTGTTTAAATATATAGTCCAGTTCTAGAAAACTCCTATTTGATTTGGGAAAAACCAAGGTAACTATAAGCTTGCTATACAAAGGTTTCTTTCTCAGTATACTTAGCAATATTCAAGTAGATTCCTATATCTCTGCTAAAGAGACTTCCTGATGTTTATTTTTCAATTGTTGAATTACAGGTATGAGTTTTTGTAATTGTGTTATATCTTCATCACCCAGTTGTGGTGGTTCTACGGGTTGCCATTCTTCTGAGGTATAGGAAGCTTTCATCACCTGAATACCATCACTGTTACGTATCAGGGTTAGTTGGTTATTTTCAATTGTCGCCGAGTATCTATTACCTTTCAATGCTGTACTATTAAGTACCAAGAGATATTCCGCAACGATGGGAGCAATTTCTCGCATCCGAGCAATTTGTTCTGGGATATCGGGCTGTTGCTCAGTTGGTTTATCTTGTGGGAGTGCGGATGGTTCTGCTGCAACGCCAAGAAGAATTTCGTTATCGTCTCTAACAGTTATAAGTGCTGGTACTTCTTTAAATTCTTGGTTTTGCGTCGTTTCAACTGTTGTAGGGAATGAGGGTGGCGACACTACCACAGTTTGTTTTTTAGCGAACGGTTCATTTGCTATTGTGGGAACTTCTTCAAGTGCTGGCTCTAAGTTTGCTGTTGAATTATCTTGTGTACTTAATACTTCGATAATTGCTGTTTTTTCTAATGCTCCATCGGATGAAGAATCTTGTTTAAAATTCCACTCAATCCAACTTTCCAGATAATTAATCCGCTTATCGTCAATTGTTCGCCCTCGCTTAAAACTCTCAATTAGTGACTCAGTTGGATATCGATATTCTTCTTGATAGCTAACTTTTAAATGTTCCCGGATGCCAACATGAGTATATAATTTCCCCAAATCCCCACCTTTAAACGGCTGTCCATCCAAGCAGTAGCTTATCCCCTTGAGCTTACCAGTACGGGTAAACTTGCAATCAACTTGGATATTTTCTTTTAACAATCGGGCCACAAATACTGGCATTGCAGGATTATCTACTGCGGCTTGTTCAATCTGCTTTTGCAACCATTCAACTATATTTTGGTTTCCAGATTCTTCTGCTTGTTGTACGTGTTTAGGGTAAGCCTTTTTCTTATCGACTTCCCAACTGGACGGTTGAATAATTAAATCGTAATTTTTTTCTATTTGACGTAAGATTTTTTCTGTACGGTAATAGTCTAAATAATCGTCATTGCACTCGCCATCGTAGGATACCCGGTTAATTACCATATGTGCGTGGGGTCGAACTTGCCCGTCATATTCCGCATCGTTATGCTGCACCAAAATAAATTGGTTGTTCGACAGTTTCAACCCCTCTCGTAAATCTTCCGCTATTTGGCATAATTCCCACTCGTCCAGGCTTCTATCACCAGGGGCCGGACTAAACGATAGGTGCAGTACGGGTTTTTTAACTCGTTGGTTTTTATTGGCAAAGGAGCGAAACTCCCAAGCAAGTTGGGCGGGTGTTTCTCCTGCCATATTAGTATTGATCAGCCGCGCCGAAGTTTTGCCGAGGACGTAGGCTACACAACCGTAAAAGCCATTTCCTTTGGTGATATTGCCAATCACTTGTCCTCCAGGGGGAAAGCAACTACTTGGTCAGGTTGTTCCGGTTGTTCGGGTTGGTTAGCCACAGGTGCAGATTGTTCTGAGGAGGATGGTAGTTCAGGGTTTTCCGGCATTCCCAGTAATATCTGCTTTATTTCTAGCAGTAATGGTTTGAGGGCTTCAATTTCAGGGCGAGGGTCAACTGCGATTGCCTCCGGCACTGCGCTCCGCGCAATCGCTTCTCCCATTTTTACAGCTCGGTTGATGGCATAGGCAATTTGGTTGATGTTATTGCCAATTCGACCCAGTTCTACGTATGTCGCTTCGTTGATGGCGGGTACTGGGGGAGCAATGTAGATGCGATCGCGCTCAACACAGTAGCGGATAAATTTAGAGAGATTCTTCCCCATACCAGCAGCTTCGGCTTTGGCTTCCCAATCTTCTTTTTCTGATTCGGTTAGTCTGAGGCTGACAAGTGAAGTGCGTTTTGGTTTGGGTTTTGACTTCCGTCCAGCTTGAAAAACTTTTTTGGCTGTAGTGGTCTTACTATTCATCTATATAAATGAGGTTTTTCAAAGAAGTATTTAAATCTACGGTAAATTGATAAACTTCTCAGCAATTAATAATCATCACGCTTAATATTGGTAAGCAACCCCACTGCTAGAAGCCAGAGGCATCCATTACGAGGTGGTTCAGTGATATAAATCCACTGTTTTTCTATCGAGTTTTGGGGGTTTACAAAGGGGGTGGAACCCACTTTGGCGAGCTTGGCGGCGCGAAAAACTAGGATTTATATGAAGAAATGTAATACGCCGCCATTGCTCGCTACCCAAAATGCGACTACGGTATACGAAAAGTATAGCAAACACGGGAAGTCTTGTACAGTAGGGGTTTGAGCGCAAGCGCTGGAATTAGAGGCAGGTGTTCGCTTCCTCCCATTCTTCCCCTACTTTCCCCCAGTTCTCACCCAGTTCTCACCAAAAATATGGACAATTCTTTTGCTGGAAAAAATAATAATTTTTATTTGTAGAGATAATTGTCCACTTTTAAGGGGAATAAATGGTAATTCTCCCCCATTTACTCCCTACTTACTCCCCTTGTTTGTCCCTCCGAGTAAAATGGTAATAATAGTCACTTATTTATACTGAAAAAAGTTTTTAGATGAAATCCACGCTCTGTTGTAGAACTTCGCATACGTAGAAATCAGAATTCAGATGCTGGCAAGTTAATTAAATTTTTAATGGATTATGAAGCTAACCAAGCGGTTAATCCTGCTGGGGATAATGCGACTAAGCTTGCACTGAAAACGCGAGTCGATGGTTTTTTATGCCCTATGTTTTGGAGGCTCTTGGCGATCGCTCTGGGGCAAGGGAATGTGCGATTTGGTGTATCCAACAATTGCAGAATCATATCTGGCGGATGGTACGACATTTTGAGTTGGATAAGTAGGCGATGGCGTTCCGCCCACTGTAGGTGATGCTCTCAAAGGGCGATCGCAATTGAGTAATCCACAAAGAGCGAGGTACTGCCCCTCCTGTTGCCGCGTTATCAGCACGGTGCCGTGGCGGAGTCGGCATAGAAGCGGTGGAAGTAGATTAATTTGATTGCTGGTTATCTACGCTTATCCCGCCCATTGTACGGTACATCTATTAAATCAATCGCCCGTTTCTTCGCCGCTTCCCCACGCCTATCATACTTACTCGTGGTACTTGGCGACGCATGACCTGCAAGTTTTGCTACAGTAACAATATCCGCCCCTGCATCTAATAAATTACCAATAAAAGTTCTCCGAAAATC
Organism: Nostoc sp. PCC 7524; assembly: GCF_000316645.1. Taxonomy (NCBI): domain Bacteria; kingdom Bacillati; phylum Cyanobacteriota; class Cyanophyceae; order Nostocales; family Nostocaceae; genus Nostoc; species Nostoc sp. PCC 7524. The sequence goes on along the minus strand of NC_019684.1, from coordinate 170,531 downwards.
ATGGGGAGTAAAATTTTCTACCCCTGCGTGTTCTCCACGCCGTTGCAATGCTCGCAATACCCCCTGTTCGCTCATCCGTCTTGGTATAATTTTTTGCGCCTTATCCAACGGATAAAACAGCGGTCCCGGTTCTTTACCCCTCAGATGCAACCAATCTTGCACAGCCCGTACACCAGCTTCAGGTAAGTATACAATTCGCTCCTTCCGACCCTTGGCTTCGCGTATTGTTAGCGACCGACTACGCGGCTTAAAATCGCTTAAATCAAGGTGTGTTATCTCACTGCGTCGCAACCCGACTGTCAAAACCGCCAGCAGCGCCGCATCCCTCGCCCCTAATGTTGAATTATCCTCTCTACAATCATCCCAAAGTGCAGAAATTTCTTCTACATCCAGCGCCCGCCCTTTCAGCAAACTCTTACCCCGCACAGATTCAATATCAGTCGCCCGTCCGTATTCGTCAGTGGACATCAAGCCCAACCGCCATGCCTCCTTCAACGTCCGTCGCAGCGCACAGAGAATTTTATTCGCCATCGCGGGACTGTATTTTTCCATTAATACCGACCGTACCGCAGCAGTATGCTGGTAGCGTAACTTCGACCAATCGAGAGTTGAGGCATCGCAAGTATCGTTAGTGAGGAGTTTCGCTATATTATTGAGAGCCTCCCGCATCGTCCGTCGAGAACCTTCACCCAACGACCGCAAGTAAACCTCAGCTGGGTGTAAAGTTAGCGGTACTGGTTGGGTTAACGCCAGCGATTCCGGAGAAAAATTGGAATTTGCGTAGACGCTTTGCGGCTTCTCGTCAGACATCGCATTGGTGGTTACGAGCGAATTGGGCGGAGTTACTTAAGATATCCTCCACCTTATGATGCACCCCTTTCAATAATTCTGTAGGTGAATAAAACAATTAGATAACTATAGCTTCTCTTACCCTTCGGAATGAACGTACATAGCTTTCACGCTTCGGTTGAACAATTTGTCCACCCCTTCTTGAGGACAGCATGAGGCGGATAAGTCAGATGAGGCAAGTGATCTCAGACCCTTATGATGCCACCTCACCCGGTAGCGATTGTCCCATGAATTGGTCGATGATATTATTTTAGTACAAAAATACTATACAATGGTTGGCAGAAATTGCTTTCCTGCAACAGTCCCGCCACAATTCGCACTCAGTCAAGTGAGGAATGCCATGACAAATTCTGATTCCCTACTTTCCAGTTACCAAGCATTGCTGCAAAATCATGCCAGCCAATTCGACCCAGAGATTGCTGCCCTGCAACAACTAGTACAGGCACGAATGCAAGAACTTCGTCGCCAGGAACAGGCACTTGTGGAAGCACAGGCAATAGAACTGAAACGTATCACCGATGCCTTGGCTACTGATGCGAGGTGTTTGTTGCCAACACCGGAATTGAGTGCATTTGTGCAGGAGTGGAAACAGATTAAGCGCGATTACTGGTATAACCAAAAATCTGAGTCTACCATCGCAGACAACCCAACTACCTGGTTATTGGCAACCCTTGAACTACCAATAGGTTTAAGCAACTACCAGACCCAGGAAGACAGTAATGCGTATGATGACGAACGCACCCATATCCTGTACAGCTATACTCTGTCTTTGAAGTTAGGCTCGGTTGAGCGTTTGATTGAAGTGCCTTACAAACGCATCTATAACTTGAATGAGTGCAGAGAGTCTTCTTTAAAAGAACAAATTGACTACTACATTTCAGGCGAAGTGGAAGACTTGCTCAGAAAAATAGAATACCCAGAAGCCCAAAGAAATCAGTTAGCGACTGAAATCAGCGTGTTGGTGGGGTATGCCACAAAAGTGTTTGCCCTCACGCCCAGAACTGCAATCTTTGAATATACATCAACACGGGAGGACTGATGGAGTTCTATCTTAGTTTGTCTGCTTACGGGGGAGTGTCAACCCGTGAAGCATTAACGGTGTTTTGGGAGGCAGGAATTCGGTATGTTGAACTGGCAATCGGTCCGAAACCTGATACCGATGCAGTGCAGGCAATCCAGGATTTTAGGCAACAAGGGATGGTCTATCGAGCGCACCACGCCTTTGTCTGGGGCGATCGCCATTATCCCTTCAACCTAGCGCAACCGCAAGATTGGAACTATTTCCAGCGACTGACAGACTGGTTAGCAAATAACGGTATCACAGCCTACTCAGTGCATGGGGGACATTTTCCCATGGACACCAATCGCGCCGAAGCTTATGCAACATTTCTCGAAAACGTCCATTGCCTCCACCAGCAATGCCTGGCGCGAGGTATTGTTCTTGGTGTTGAAACAATGTATCCCACACTCCCCACAAGCGGTAAAGAGAACCTTTTGGACAATGCCTCAGAAGTTGCCCAGTTTTGCCAAGATGCCCCGGAAGTCAAGATAGTTCTTGATTTGGCACACCTTAACATCTGGCATCACCACAGCTTGCAAGCAAAGTTGCAATGGTTGAAACTCCCACCAGGGAGACTTTTAGAAATTCACATCTCCGACAATGACGGGCGACATGACATCCACTCCCGCATTACACAAAAAACCTGGTGGGTATCGCAGATTGCTCAATTTCCAACTGGGGTTCCCTTCGTGCTAGAGAGTCGATTGAATCGGTTGCCTGTCTCAGCTGTGCAGCAAGAGTGCGATTGGCTACGGCAGGCACTCTGTGCGCCATCGCATTGCTGCCATGATTAGAGCCGCGCACTCAAAGCTCCTGATGGAATGTTTGAATCAAAATTCCTAGAAGCGATTTGATTTTAGGATAAGATATGTTGCGAGAATAGGAGTTCTCTACACCTATTTGGGCTGAAAGTCGCGTGTGTAGCGTAAGAAAATGTTTGTTAATTTAGACTTAGTATCTTTTGCCCACTTCTGATACTCAAGCATCAACCTGTTGCTGGACTCAAGGGAGGGTATAATCAGCCAGGGAGCAACATGAATGTTGATTGTCTTGCTGATTTTCTAGACTACAAGATTAAGTTATTTTAGAATTTAACCTTGAAGGTAGTACGGAGATAAAAATACGTCTAAGCTTTCCGGCATTTTTAAAGGGTTTGAATCAAGCTTGCGCTTTGGGCAGGAACGAAACGAGGCGCTCTACCGCCAGCACTTGGAAGTTGTTGAGGAACTTTACAAATGTAAACTCAAGGATTTGGTAAAACCCTGGAACTCGGAATTTTCTTCGCAGATGAAGCTGGTTCGCCTCCGTGACCAAATCCGGGATTTCTTTGGACGCGATGAAGTTAATTTTGTAGCGATTGACGGTACTTGCAAGGCTGAGGAAACAACTCAATTTTTGCTGTTTTACGCCGGAGCTTACGGTGCTAGAGGGTCTTTAGACCTCAAGGGTACACCTCCAACCTTACGTTATCACAAGTGGTCGTTAGAGCAAGACGTTTCGGTAGTAGCGCAAGTACCAATTCCGTATGCCGAATTAGAGGATGTGCTGGAAGAGGAACGCGACCCTTTTGCAGTTAGTGACCTGGAAAAGACAAACCTTGCGGGGTTACACACGCTTTTAATGCAACTATCAAAAGTGTATTTAGCTTACGATAGTTCAGAATTACATAGACAAATATAGACAGTCATCAGCAATTCTGGTTTAAGCAACACCGATTGTTTCCCGAACAGGAACGGACACTGGTGTTATTCGCCTTGGATGTACTACTAGACATCCCCTATCCCTCCGAACAAAGTCCATTGGGAATACTTTTCTACCAATATTTAAAGCACCGTTCACATCTGCATGAATTAAAATTCCATCTGCACTCTTATACCATGACCGTGCAATCCTTTTACCACTAAAAATATGTTTTTCAGTGCAATTAGGATTGTAAGTTGGGATGTTATCCCAATCTAAATAACTGGCTTTACTGGTATAAGATTCTTCGCTGACTATAACTGTAATTCCCAAATTCTGGCACTTATAAGTTAAAATTTCAATAAATCGCTGATGGGGAATTTGTACAAATTTTTGATTTGACTTTTTTCCCATATTAGATTGAAACTTCCAACCTTTGTTATTTCCAATAGCCACTTTACTCACACCCAACCTTACAAACTCTGTAACAAGTTTTTTTGTAGATTGGTGTAAGTAATTATCAACGTAGTTATTGCGGTAACAAGTCAGATTATCTAACTGCTGAGATTTAACAATCCCGGTTATAAGTAAACTTTGCAATAAGCTACGGCGTTTATTCCAAAATTGATTAACAGCCTTTAAAGGTTTGCCATTGATGATAATTGGCTGTAAACCAGCTTGATTAAAAGCGACTGTGGCTAAATTATCCAAACCTAAATCTATGGCAGCTACTATACCTGATTCTCTTGGATTGATAAACTCAGTAACATCATAAACTACTTCAATTACATAACCTCCAACTTTAGGAACAATCCGCACTTCATTGATATCATCAAAATTGATATTGGCACTTACACCAATAAAAATATTAGTTTTTGACGGTTTGAGTAATCTATTTTTTTGAAACTCAGTCTTAGATAAAGCTTGATAATTGAACTTTACTAAATTTCGTTCCAGAGCATAACCAGGATTTTTTGGTTTACCTGTAAACTTACTGGGGGAAATCTTGTATTCTTGCAGAGATTTAAAATAAGACTGCCAAGCATCACAGACCTGTTTTAAAACAAGTTGAGATACTTTGGCTGGCAGTGCTTGATATTGTGGTGTATCTTTTAACAGAGTGTTTAATTGGGATAAAGAGGGCAGATCATAACCATAGATAAAACTTTGACGACAATTATACTGCGCGTAATTGAATAAGTTTTTTGAAGCTAAAGCGAGACGGCCACATTCACTGTAGAATTTGTGATTTGCTTTAATAAAATGCCGTTCAACCCGTTTGACTTTGCTCATAAAAATCTGAGAAGTACCATAAAAACATCATGTCAAAGCTTTGTCAACTTAGTTTTTATACTTAAGCAACTATTTTAAGCATAGTAGTGTAAGGTTATATTATTTACCACCTTGTAATCATGTATGCAAAGTTAGAAGCAGGGATGTATTAATTGAGCATAAACAATATTTCTACCTAAAGAAGTCAAGATGACTGAAGAAGTAAAGGTTATTCTTAAAACGCATGATTTTCTAAAATCTCATGGATTGTATCAACAAAATATAACCAGAATTTATACTGACGCTCATCACACGTTGCTTTCTCATAAAGTTTTAGAGCCATTCCAGCGTTTTACTTTGGATATGGGTGACTTTGTACTTCATCCCGATCTAGTTGGTCAATTGAGTGATGGAGAAACAATTTTTGCAGTAGAAGCTAAAGGAGATGATGATTTACTTAAGGGTTTAGCACAAGCTGAAATGTATCAAGCTGGGTTTCATCACTCTTTTCTAGCAGCAGATGCTACTGCATGGGGAACTAGCTTAATTGACTTTGCGCGTCGTAAAAATGTTGGAGTGATAACAGTCAGTGACACTGTAAAAATCATCTATTCACCTGAAGCAAGAATGCCTCTACGTGAAAGATTCAAGTTTATTTCTCGTCAGATGGAAAGTGTTATTCAGTTTTCCAAAGGTGAAACTTTTTACTTTAATGTTCCAACACATTACTTAGTATGGTCTATTGTCTTAAAACCAGATGTTTCTTATTCATTAGATAATCTTCCTAATTTATTGATAGGCTATCCTATGCCGAAGGATTGGAATCAGGCTTTGGCTGGCGCACAAAAATTAGGAATAGTGAGAATTTTGGGCAAATCGGTTCAGCTTACCCCTGTTGGAGCAGCAGTAAAGGTCTTATTACCGACAGAAATAGCAGCTTGGACACAGGTACATGAGCAAGTAAAAGCAAGAGCTAAAAGTGGGATAACTTTAGCAGACTGTCAACCTCAAGCAGCCGCAGCACTGCGAATACTAATTTTACAAAATTCAATGACACGATTAGTAATTGAAGGACTACAAAAATTTGATAATCATTCTGCTAATTTTGCAGATTTAGCAAAAGCTTGTGACCAAATTGACCATGCTCGCGCACCAGTATTTTTTCTGGAACCAAGAGCAGCAGCATTACTCACAGATGATAAGGGACAAACCCACTGGGAGAGAGCAAAAGGAGAAGATTATCGTTCAACAATGTTTCAACAATATAAAAGTATTCTTATCCATGCAGGTATTTTGAATAATACAAAATTAGGTGGTACAACTGCCAAAGGATACAAACCAGAACAAGATATTTGGGTTCTAATATAGTGATTTGTTAGTTAATAATTTTTGAAACTGTTTATAGAAGACATAAAGATGGATTAGGTTGGTTGTTGAGAAGTGACTCTAATGTTTCTGGATTGTTATATATACTTTCTAATAAATGTGGATATCTGCTGATTTCAGTAGCAATCAGCTTTAGCAGATGCCCCTTTAATCCCACTAATGCACAGCCAAAACGCGATGCCGACTTATTGGAAAGAGTTAAAGTAAATAGTTTGGCATTGCCTGAATCTATGTAATTTATACTTTTATTGGAGGCAAAAAAAATGAAAGTTTGGTTGGAATGAGTCTCAACTGGCAGCCTTAAAGTACGCAGGTATTTATCTCCAAGTAAGACAAATATTAAATCATATCCGATAATTGCTTGTTGAAAATCTTCATGAATTCTGAGATAATTTCCCCACGAATAGACTTCATCGTTTTTCATCGAATTAAAGGTGACAGAGTAGGGAACGATAACTTTGTCTTCTGGGATTAGCCCATACCCGGCGGAAAGAATTTTTACATCTACTGCTTCTCTTGCTAAGTGTGTACCGTCAAGATGCGGTCGGCAACGCATAATATCCACAGCTTCCATAACCCGCAGATGCTGTAGCCCAGTGTACATCTGCCCTGCTGTTATGGCGAACTCCTGCATTTCGAGAGAACGGGCTTTTAACTTCTCAGGATCTTTAAAATCTTCTATTGTTAGCTGGTTCGTTGCCTGTTGGCGCTTTTGTCCCGTACACGAGGTAATCACTAAAGCACGTATGTTCCTTCCTGGCAACTCAAGGGAGAGTGGTTGTTGCCCTAGATCATTCGAGGTAACGGCGGTTTTGTTTGCTGATAATTTAGTCATCCTCATACTCTACCTGGAAATATTGATGAGCGAATCGTAAGTAATTTTTATGATGTAAGAGTGTGACGGTATGTATGTAGGCATAGCTCAAAGTTTTTTCTGAGTGTACTCACTTGGGCGAGTTACTTAACATGGTGATCAGTCGCTTAATTTGACCAACCCGTTTACGTTGGCCGTAGCGACGTTTGGCTTCTGTAGTGATTTTTTCTACGAGCGTGCTATCTGCGCTTGCAACCGTCCAAGCTGCCTCTAGAAATACTTCAACTGTAATGCCCCTGTCTTTACAGAACCGGGTTAATTCCTGGTCGAGTTCTTTTTCTAAAACGATCGCCGAATGTCGTCGAGTTTCGGGATATTTTTCGAGTTCAACTTTAAGTTCGGTGAGTGTGTCTGCTGGTACAGCAGTTGGGGAAGCAAGTTCTGTAACTGGGGTGGGTTGTTGTGGAGGGTTTTGTTCCAAAGCTTGCACTTGCGCTTGGGCGGGTGGTTTGGGAACAAGCGCATCAGCTCGTGCTGGAACAGTCGGGCGATGGCGTTTGTTGCGTAGTTGGTCAAGTACATTTTCTGATTCTGACATTGTTTACTTACTCCCAACAGAAGTGCGAATTTTTTCGATTAAAAGTTCAAATGGATATTCTAGGTCGGTGTATCCCAACTCGCTGAGGGTTGTACGTTTGTTGATGGCTTGTTTGTAGCGTTCGGATTCCCGGATTGAGGGTAGAACCAAAGAGTCGCCTACTTCGTCGCGCATACCATCTACAGCAGCCCGACTTTCTTGCGCTTGGGTGTTACCAAACCAGCGATCGCGAAATGGGAGAACGCCCAAAACTTCAGCATCCGTTGCACCGACATCTCGCAAACCATTGAGTAAGTCAAAGGTTCGCACCAAGGAACCATAACCTTTTACTGATGCTTCTGCGGGGATGACCAGAAAATCTGCTGCGCCAATAACTGTCAAACAAATTTGCGATCGCTGTGGTGGTGCATCAATAATGCAGACTTTGAAGATTTTGGCAACTGCTTCTAACCTGCGCTTCAGTAAGGTTGCGCCAACTCCGCTATTGGAGAGGTAATCCTGTACTGTGTCGAGTTGGTCATCAGCAGGGATGAGAAATAGATTGTCGTTTTCTTTGGTGGGGTAGATGCAGTCCTCTGGTGCGACTGTTTTTTTGAGAAACTCCAGTAACGTTGGTTGGTTAAGTTCTAACTCGAACCCTAAATAGGTAGTGAGATTGTGTTGGGGGTCAGAGTCGAGCATCAATGTAGGAAAACCCTGGCGTGATAGCAGCCGACCGAGGAACAGGGCGGTTGTCGTCTTACCCTGACCCCCACTAAGGCTGGTAATGGTGATTGTCAGCATATATACATTTATTTAATTAGCTATTTAACTTAAGCTTATTTAAACATTTTGTCAAAAAATAAATTTATTAAATTAGCTTTTTAGCTTACTGTGTATTGTGCTTGTTGTAGTCCGCTTTTGTTAAAATTAGCTTTTTATTAAATTAGCTTTTTGAATCAAAGGTATGTGTAGCAATTCTTTGGTTCATGCTTGCGCTCGCCTTCGTGTTCAGCTTTAGGATTAAAAAGTCGCTTTTTAGAAAATTAGTTTTTTAAAAAAGCTAATTTTGATTTCATAGCGTTCAGGGAGACAACATCCGTACAAGCATGATACAATTCCCGCGCTAAAAGGTTTGTTGCAATATTGAGGAACTGAGCGTGTAGTGCATCAGATAATAATTACGACAATAGGAGGAGATACTTGGTATGGCAGCGTCTTCTTATCCATCTCCGGTCGATAAGTTGCTGACCTACGGTGACATCAGTGAAATGCAGGAAGTACCAAATTACGTCGAGGAACTTGGTTTTAGTGCAGACCATATTCAAGACCTTATCCGCATGGCGACTGACATGGAGTTAAATTCTACGGACACCGAGAGTTTGGAGGTTTGGGCACCCGTTCATGCAGTGCGCGTGCTGGGTCAACTGCGTGCGTCCGAAGCAATTCCACCGCTGATTAATCTGTTTCACGAACTCGATGATGATTGGATGAGGAGCGAATTACCTAATGCCTTCGGGATGATAGGGCCTGCTGCAATTCCCGCACTCGAAGCATATGTTGCAGATTTATCCCATGAATCCTTTGAGCGCACGGATGCGGCGATCGCACTGACCCGAATTGCTCAAAACCACCTGGATGTCCGCGACCAATGTGTGACGATTTTAACCCAGCAACTCGAACGCTTTGTGGAAAATGATCCAGACATGAACGCTTGTTTAATTGGCGAACTGATAGATTTAAACGCGGTTGAGTCTGCGCCAGTAATAGAGCGTGCGTTTGCTGCCAATCGGGTTATGCCGTTTCTGGTAGGAGATTGGGGTGAGGTACAGGTATCGCTAGGGTTGAAAACTCGTGAGGAAGTTCCGCTCCGCAGGTTCTCTCTTGAGGAAATATCTGATTATTACGGGCTTGGACTTGTACACAAGCCCCGTGGTTTTGCTAAGACTGCGAGTACACCGAGTAAGAATAAGAAAAAAAGTAACAACAAAAGTAAAAAGCGTAAGTGAGGTTAAGCAGCACCACTCTCTAGATGAACTTTGATTATGACACAGTTGACACAGTATCTACACCGGGCTTTATAAAAAGCTAAAAAGATAAAACTAGCTTTTTAGCTTTTTGTTTTTTAGTTAATATGAATTTTGTTTATTTGACTGGGTAGGGAAGTAAGAAAAATTGGGGGTGATGGACACGAAGAATACCGATGTTGAAGTGTTTGAGTATGATGTTGTTCGTTTTTGCTTAAAATTTTCAACCCCGGTACTGTCCCTGAGAATGGTCTACTTTTGTGAATATAAAGGGAATTTTTAGCAATAGTAGTTGTATTATATTGAGCCAATCATGGGAAAGTAAGCAACACACAACCCGGTTTCACTTAACTAAAAAAGGGGCGACATAGAGTGGAGAATCAGAATCAGTTAAGGGAAGAAAGAAATCAACTACCGCGACCAGATTATAGAGATTTGCTCTCAAAAATAGATGAAGAATTGAATGGAGAGTCAGGAGGAAAAATATTTTCTTTAAAAAAAGACTCTAATAACGAGAGATTAAGGTTAATCATTGATATTCATGCCTTTGCTTACCAGATAGCTAAAGCTAAAGATATAAGATTACCGTTGTCAAAAGACGAAAAAGCATATCGAGCGACAATAAATATGACCGATGCTTGTCGTGAGGTATTCAAAGACAAAATTAAATCAATAAAAGCGACTTTATCCAAACTTTTAATAGATGAAATTAAGAATAGCACAGGTTTAAATTCCAATGCACAAATCGCAGATAATATCATTGAGCAATTAATTGATTCAATGCTTACTCCCTTGGCAAAAAAACCTCAAGACTCTTCCTTATTTACCTGGGATTTCCCCCAATCGCCTGGATTAAGTAGCCAAGAACTAGCCTTGGAGTCTGAGTTTGATAATCCTGCGATTATAAACCACAAAGTCACCATAGAAATAAATAGTGCAACTAGATTCCGCGAACTTGTATTAACGGCACTAGAAAACTATGTTCGTCTGAAGATGAATGATGAGTCAGATATATCTGATTATGTAATTGGCAATGTAAGAACTAATCTGGAGTCTATCAAGATTCATGGTTCTCAGGAATTATCATTACTTGAAAAATTAATTAATCAAGAAACAATCGGAAGATTAAAAAGAGAAGCGGAGATAAATTTTTTAGAGTTTTGGGCAGAAGTGATTGGTGAAGAATGTAACGATTTAAGTAAAAACAGAGAAGTCATATATAAGGATGGTAAAGGAGAAAATTCACGTCAAATATCATCCCATGAGGCATCATTTTATTTGAGAGACTACAGTAGACGCATTAGATTATTAGAAAAATTCATCAATGACCCGAAGAAAGCTGATGGTTATTACGATGTAGTATATCAGGGTGTGACTGTAAATATTAAAGAATTATTTTCTCGTAGGGATGCTTTTTCGGAATTGCCTATCATTGGGCAAATTAATGGTTGTATTGGGCAGACAGATGACCCACGTCTAGGTATAACGTCAATAACTTTTGGATTAAAATTTAAATTCAATGGGCGCGTCAATAATCCAGTTAAATACGGTACTTCATTCGCTTACGGACTTGACATAATTAACCCAAATTCAAAATTAAATAATCAACAAATTGATGAAAACCCCCCGCAAAAAACAGATTGGCAGGTTGAAAAAATAATTAAATATTTTATTCTTTATTATTTTGCATTTGCGTGTCCTAATCCTTCAGAAGTAAATTCTTCTTATCAAGATGTTATCCAATTTGATGTAATTAAAGATTTCACAGACAAAGTATTGCCTATTTTCAGTAACCCAGATAATCAGAGTGATGCACATAAACAAAACTTTTTGGCGGAGTTTGTTAGTAATATTAATCAAGATTTGGTTTCACACAACCTAAAAGCAATAGTAAAACTTATCCAAAAATATTTAAAACAAATTTTATTATCTGATGAGAAACAAGTAAGTATTGGGATATCAAAGAAATTACTGGTTTCTGAATTAACAGAAATAAGTAGTACAGATAGATTTTTTGGAGAAGAACTTTCTTCAGGTAATTTAAAACAATGTCTCAAGCATATCTTTATTTCCCAACAGGGGGTAACAAAAGAAGCAATTATCCAGCTACCAGTAAAGCTGAAATTTGAGACAGATAATTTCTATCGAGCAACAAAAAAATGTGAGTTTGATATGGCTTATCAAACTGACGATATACAAATGCTCTCTGTCTTCTATAAGTTTGTACAATCTAATAATGCACAACAGTTTGAACGCGATAAAAAAAATATAAAACAGCTAGCACAATTATTAGGTAAAAAACCTGATTTTCTGAAGAAAGTTAATACACTTAACAATGCTGACGAAGCTAGTGATTTCCTCAGCAGTGTTGTATTTTATGGCTCAATTATAGAGTTTCAAATAGGGGAGGTTTCTTTAGAAAAAGCTACGGTTGAAGGGCGTTTCAAATACGAGCTTACATTAAAGACCCTTGGATTTATAATCCTAGAACTTCTCACTAGTAGGGTGAAAAAAAACAAAAGTTTATTTGTAGGCCAGTGGATACTGCATGAAACACCGGAAGAAGAAACAACACAACAGGAAGCACTAATTCATCAAATGGTTGAAGAATGGAATCATTTATTAAGTGACTTTATGTTCATCAATTCTCAAGGGATAGTGTTACCGAAAATTGACCGTTTTAAAATTCCTAATGCGAAGAAATCACTGTACTCTTTATTACCACAGAAATACCATAGCAAAAATAACGATAAACGGATACTCAAAAAATTATTAATAGTAATGGTGTCTAGTAACAAGTGCGATGCGCGTTCGTCGCGTTGGGAAGATAATTATATTGCGAATTTGACAGGTGAAATAGTAGCGGTGGAGGACACCGAAACTGGTATAAAGATAAATCGAGTTAAAACTTTAGCAGGCAATTACTGGGTAGATGAATTGCATCGCACTCCGTGGGTGCTTCGAGATGTAATTAATGAGATGTACCATAAGGGTTTTAAGGATGTTTTATACATCGCTAAAACTCCCTTTTCCGAACAATTGCGAGTGACAGACCAACAAAATGAATTATTTTTTATGTCACCGGATATAATAAAGTTCCTCAAGAATATTGCAGATGATCTAATAATATATCCTGCTTTATATGACAGTTACAGTGCCTTGTGCATCGACGATAAAACTCAAGAAGAAACCTTATATATTCAGGATGTACGACAACTAAGTAACTTATTTAATGACCCCAATCGCTCCCAGGTAATATTTTTTAATTTGCTTACAGTAAAGACCATAGAGAAAGATAGGACTTTCTATAACACTGCAACGACTTATTCAACACTTTTGAATGCTCATCCAGGTGATGCACTCGACATGACGAAGGTTATGAATGGTCTAATTAAGGAAGGTCAATTAAAAAATGATATTACGTTTTATTTGACACTATTGCATTATTCAAGATACGAAAAGAAACAAAGCAAGTCAGAAAAATTGTTACCTAAGCTTGACCCACTTAACGATATAATTGGCGATAATGCAATCGGCAGATCATCGGCAAGAGGTAAGCATTGCATTCCTGGGGTGCAAATGAATTATCTCGCATGGTTGACAGAAGTTAACAATGCCTTAAGTGACTCAAGAGATGTAAAAGATGTGATTAATGATTCTGCCAATTCATCTCAAACCCTACTTGCCTTTCTTCAAGAGATTGAGGATTTTTTAGATAAACACGAAATAGAAGACCCATCGACAGAACTCCCTAGAGATTATAATAATTTCTTAGTGAGACACTACAACCACCCAATTTTGCAAGAACGAATTTGCCTGATACTAGAAAATAAGCATTGGGAGATTGAAAACGGTAATGTCGAAATTCAATTTTAAGTGAACCATAACACACATAATTTTGATTTATATAAACCTTGATTATCTCAGCAAATTATTGTTTTTAAGCTGAATAAATTATTATAATAAAATGAAAATAAGAGAAGCTCAGGGACATCTTTTCGAGTTAGCATTCAACGCAGGAATATTGACAGCAATTCATCAATCAGGGATGAAATATGCCCACATGGATTTATTCATTGATGACCTGAAACGTATCAATCATCGAGGAGTAGTCAATAAACTTGTTGAGATGAAACTGTTAGAAGGATTTATTGATGCGGAGAGTCAAAGAATATGGGCAGCATGGGGTAAATTTTTACTCTTACGAGGTCATCTTGGTGGTTTAGGTTTATGGAAGGAATTGATGGACTCTTTGGAGTTTTCGTCTGCTTCTAATAGAAACTGGGAACTACTATATATGCAATGCTGCCTCTCAGATGAAGCCAGCATGAGAACGCTAGAAAAACATCAACATGACCGATATTCTCAGATTCTTTCGCAGTTTGATATTACCGCAGATAAGGTTACACCTTATATAAATAAGTATGCCGAGACAGGAGAATTTTTAAAAGCGGATACATTGATGCTGATGTCGAAAGACGGAGAAAAAAACAAGGAATATTACATTGTCTGTGTTGATTTGTCTGCCTTTACTGTAGAGAGTAATCAGGATAATGAATTTAATTCTCAGCAAGATAATGATGATTCAAGGCATGAACAAGAACAGTTTGAGTTGTGGAATTTATCAAGTGCTTCGTCTATTCTTGGATATTTAAAAGCAGAACTGCGTTATTTAATGTCCAAAAGTGTTTATCATAAATTAAAAATTGACACCCAAAAAGGGACTAATCAGCAATTAATAGGGCAATATATTCAGGATTATCTTACAGCTTTTTCTTATTACGACAAAGATTTTGTTAAGTTGGTACAGGCAGCATCATACTCAGCAAGTTTCGTCAAATTTCTTGATTCAGAAAATAGAATACCCAAGGATGCGACCGTACAAGTGACAACAATAGGTTACACTACACGAGGAATTAGCACCTTAAATGTTAGCCGGGAGGACTTTCACATTCTTGACCTTTGCGCCGAGGCATATAAATCGATGAAGGGACGGCAAAAGTCGGATAGAGAAAATTCGATCAATACTTATGAAAATGCGCTGTTTAAGATGCTTAATTTAATAAAAAAAAATGCTGTATATTGCCTTTCACGTTCGCTTGAACAAGTAGGAATTTCGGGAAAAGAAGAATTAATAGAAAGAGCTCAGCCACATAAACTTTCTCATGAACAAAAAGTCCACCAATTTGTGGACTCATTATGTGATACTAATGTTACAAAAGATAAAACTGTGTGTTTCAGTGAAACACTTACAAATTTTAATAATCCTTCAGATTTTTTAGATACTTCAATCAGTGAAAAATACCATCTAACTGAGCAAATTTCTTTAATAAATGCCCACGCAAAAATAATTCAGGAACATCTGTCAGGTAATTATCGTAATCTGTTTCTAACCGGGAATCCGGGTATTGGTAAAACAACGGCGGTGGTGAATTTTATCCGCGAACATGCTGATGAGGGTTTCCTGTTTTTCTACATTAGTCCGCGTCTCTCTGTAAACGAAGACACGATTAATAAATTTATAGATAAAAAAACAGGTAATTTGTTCGCTGATGACCTGTATTGTATTTCCACGAATTACGCTCTGATTAATGCCAATAATAAACAGCCTACAGTGAGATATTATTCTAATGGCAATAATCAAACTTTTGAAAGCTTAGGGGTAACTTTTCATGGTGCAGAATATGATAAAAAACGGAACCCCAACCGAAAGAATTTAATAAATCGTCAGTCCCGCTCTTCACTCGGCTACAACAACAAATCCGGAACCGGAGTTATTAGAAGTTTATGTGACGCAGGTCATATTCTCATCAAACAGCAAAAAAATAAAATTGTCATTACCTGCTCAACTCAATCCCTCCGCAAATTGAATAGTGGAGGTGACTCATTAGATAATTTCGAGAGACTATTTCGTTCAGTTACAAATAATGGTGATGTAATTCCGGAGTTAATGAGTGAATTATCTTCACGCCTGAAGCATATCATTGTCATGATTGACGAAGTAACAGGTGACAATGCTGGAGTTGAGTGGTTTCACTCTATGAAGAAATGGTTAGGAAAAAAACTTGAGTTATTTGACCCTTCATACGGTTTTAATACAAAGTTGATTATTGCTGATGCTTCTCTTACAGGTCTTGATGTTGTTAAACCACATCTCGGTACAAAGGAAGCGGAACCAGATAAAATCTATTGTTCTTTTGTTGATAAAAAGCAAGAACCATTAGAAGTTAGTTATCTGTCTTTTGGCGGTTATTCTGCACTGCCAGCTAATGTTGATTCTGCTGTTATTAATGTTAACTCATATCCAGCTAAACAAATTGAGCTAACTTACCAAGTGTTTTTTGAAGTGAACAAAATCAACGATGATGGTTCCATTAAATTTACACCTGGTCAATCAGCACGAGATGAGTCTTTAATAAACGAAATAATCCACTATGTTAATCACCCAGAATTAGGACAATTAATTGTTTATATCCAGGATAAACAACGTCTAAGACAATTAATTTCTCTAGTCAAAAAGAGACTTTCTGGCTTCGATAAAAATGAGACTTATCTAGAGATACATTCCCAAGTAGCTGATCTGGAAATGCTGCTCAAACGCAAGAATGAGGTACGGGTAGTGTTTATGACATCATCTGCGGCTCGCGGTATTTCTTTTCCCCTTGCTAAACATATAATTGTTGAACTACCAAGATTTCAGATAGAAAATAACCTGATGGAGATAATTCAGGTAATTTATCGAGGTAGAGGTGAGTTTGGTGAGGGACAAAATAATGACCGCGCTCATAAGAAAATAACAGTTTACATTATTGAAAAAGTTTTTACAAATGCACCTAATAATCAACAAAGTAAAAGTACCTGCGCCGCGAATTTAATAGGTTCTCTACTCGTCTTACGGGCGGCGATAATGACGCGAATTTTGGGTGCTGGGAATTTAGGTGGACGCAACGTAGCCATGATTCCCGTTGGTGGTAAAGCGATATATTCAAGCGGTGAGACTTTCAGCACTCGGATTAAATCTTTGATGCAGTTACTACGAAGTCACCTGCGGCTACATCCAGATGACCAGGATATTAAACTTGTTTTTGAAAATCTGTTTACTTTATTTAAGTCATCCGAGTTTCTAATTCAACCTCCTCGCATATCCAATTCTTCTGTTGTCCAGCAACCAGCTAGAAAAAAAATTAGCTTGCTGTCTTTATCGGAGCTAGGAGTGGATTTTTTATTTGACCAATGTTCCTGTATGGCTGAATTGTTAGAAATAGAAATTAGTCCACAGGTTTACATGGACGGTTCATTATTGATTATCCCAATGAATAATCACACTGTAACATCACGGTACAGTATAGATCCTTATTCTCAAATTCGCTCTTCCATAACAACAAACTTTAGGAATGCACTAAAAAATATCAGTCAAGGTGATTATTCAGAAAATATCAAAAATGAAATTTTGTTTGCCATTGATTTTATAGAACACCTGCTCCAAAATGAGGGTAACACTCAGCAAATAAGCGACTCTAGTAATTTTAGCGATCAGTACTTAGCTATTCCCCTACATTTTTTGTTAAAGGATAAAATTCTTCAATCCTCATTCATAGGAGATGCAAATTCTCCTATGAGTTATGATTTTCGTATTTTACTAGAGCGTTATATTAAAGCTTTATACCCTGCTAATGATTTTCTTCCTATTGGTAATGGCTACCCTGATTTTCCTTGGGTAATTTTTAAAAGTTACGATTTGACACAAATTCGTCGTAGTTTGTTTAAAGCAAATTACTTTCTTAACTCTCGCTCCCTAAATCTTCTCAATCTGATTTTGTCACGTCAATAAAGTGACCACTAGAGTGATTATCGTCTCCATTTCCGTGAAAATCACTTGTGAGGGTGGTATAGTCCGTCCGAAGGATTCCATTCCCAACCCACGCTCATTGGATCGCGGTTACGTGTATAGCTAAGAAATTCTTTGGTACTGAGTTTTTCTCTTTCTGCAATTAAGCTTTGGGGGGTAACACCAAGTCTTGGGGCAAGACTTTCGTTTGTCCTGGGTTGTAATTCAACTTGTGTTTGTTGGTATGGGTATGATTGTCTTCTTTGTTTAGGTTGACTGTTGTATCGAGTTGATAAAATAGCCCGTTCGATTAACTCCAGTTTTTTGGTCATTGCTTCGAGCTTGGTTTCCACCGACTTATCTCTATCAGCAAGATGGGACTCCAATTCCTCCAACTTCTCCTGCAATTGTAAAACTTGTTTGCTGCCAGCTAAATCGATATCAATATTGCTATCAAATCTTGCTACTAACTCCTCTAATGCTTGCAGCAAGGCAATTGTATGCCCCTGCCGATGTAGCTTGGATAGTTGCCGAACTATCCCAATTAGTGGGACAGGCACGCGGATCATCTCGCTGGGTGGGGACTTTTGTTCAGCCATTTGATATCAATTTCGATATCGACCAGCTGATTGTAGAAGATTTGGTGGATGAGAGAAATATACTGAGTATTAATTGTATCTGATTTCTACAGGATTGTTATATATCGACAAAATGAAAGCGTTGCAAGGTGACGTTTTGGGCGTAGAAGAGGTCAATTTTTAGTTTGAAGGGGAAGAAGCGATCGCCTACGGCGGGCGGTTATGCCATCGCTCTTAAGACGGGGCGGAGCATCGTCGCACTTGATCAAATTCTCTATTGTCTTCTCATCCAAAATAATTAATACTGCCAGCTAGTTATTGAGAAAATTCTCAATTGTTGGACATAGTTGTGGGATTGTACTGATATTGTCTCAGATTTGGAGGTATATCGATATTGAGTAGACGACAGTTGTGATAAATCTTCGTACCTTTGTGGGATTTTAAGTTTACAACGTACCAGTTGTCTTTAGGCGATCGCGCTTCACGCTGCCTGCATCACCCCACTTTTTGATCTAGACATTTTCGGGAAAACCGTACCTAATAAATTCGTATTCTTCCTACCTTTTATTCAGTCAAAATTTTGGTGCGGTAATCCTGAATTTAAAAAGTGAGATTAACCGTATTTTCAGTCATTGTATTTCGCCATATTCTAATAATCAAAGCAATGATAAATCCTGAAGTAAGTAAATAAAAAATTACAAATTGGAGAGAGTTATGGTATTAGTACGCTACAACCCCTGGCAAGAATTGAACGCACTGCAACGTCAAATCGACTCCTTATTTGAAGATTTCCCAGCACCCACTTTGGCTAGAGCTATAGCAGCCGAACTCCACGAAACCGAAGAAGCCATACACCTGAAGCTGGAACTGCCTGGAATCGAGGCTAAGGATGTAGATATCGAAGTCACCGAGAATGCAGTTAAGGTGGTTGCCGAACGTAAATCTGAAACTAAAACCGACAATAATGGTAAAACAAGAAGTGAATTTTACTACGGCAAGTTCCAACGAGTAATTCCCCTGACTGCTCGCATTCAAAATACCAACGTCAAGGCAGAATATAAAGACGGGATTTTGAATTTGACTCTACCTAAAACCGAGCAAGAAAAAAATAAAGTCGTCAAAATTAACCTTGGGGAAGGTGCGGCATAGAGTTGATATTAGTAAGCAAGTATTCAACTAATAGTGTGACATGATGTTAAACCTGGTTGAAATATATCAACCAGGTATTTTATTTTAATAAATACTTGTTAAATTGCCTTAGTTGGAATAAAAAGTGCGATTGGAAGTTCGGCTAATTCGAGGTCAAGATAACGCAATAGCAGAGTAAGTTCATGAGCGAACAATTTGCCAGTCCGATGGATTTGCTGTTTGATGAAGAATCGTTGCTTTTGGGTATCGAAGCTGAGGATGCGGTAGGAGGTAACATCAGTGCTGGTTTAGACTGGGGTTCTGCCATCGGTCAACTAATGCTCAACCCCGGATTGTTTAGTCGCCTAACTACTTTACGGGTTTCGCTTAACCGGGAAGTGCGATCGCTACTCAACGATTGGAATTTGGGAACTGCGACTTCTGTTGCAACTTCTACAGCACGGGAGCGCCTGCTCCAAAAGTTGAGAATGCCCACCCCTCAAGTACGAGAACGCATCGAGGCTATTTTACAGAGGGATGAACTTTATGGCGAAGAGTTTATTTCCAACCGACAGGTGCTACGCGAACTAATTCTTGTAATGCTGACACAAGAAGATTGGGAAACTATAGCAGCAGTTGCGGCAGATTCATTGAAAGTGCAAATTATGCACCAAGCCTCGGCTCTGGAAAATCTCGGCGAATAAATATCAAGATTGTCTGCCAAATCTAGCAATTAATTCCTCCCGTGACAATTGCATGAGTAATGGCGTAAATTCTTGTGGTGGTAAGGCTAATAATAATTCAATAATTGCGCTTAATTCTTTATCTAATGAACCAAAGCGAACTTGTAATAAGTTTTCGACAACAAGACGTTCTCCTTCCAGTTTGGCTTGTTCTCGGTCTTGTTGATACAGTGGTTTTAGCCGCATAATTAACTCCCTATCATCTTCTTCTAAATTTTGATTTACTCTCAAATTCTGGCGCAGGTTGTAAACTAATTCTAGCGTCGCTTTCTGGAATGGATGATTTGATGGTAGTGCTTTTAACTCATTAATTGCCTGCTCTTGTACCCTTCCTCTACCCAGGATTCTCAGCCATAGTGTTTCTGGAGTTTGTGGTAACTGATGGATGACTACAATGGCTGCACGTAAATAGTCTGCCATGAAATGTACTCCAGGCAACCAATCTTCCCCTTGAACTGCACGAAACCCTGACAGCAGCGTCGCGGATGCTGTGGGGGTGAGAATCCATAATTTGGGAATTTCTAATTCTTGAATAAGGGTTTTATTTTTATTAGCTTCTCGTTGTAATGCACCCCTAACTTCTAATAATTTCAACAGACAATCACAAATTTCTTCTTTAGATGCCGCATTGCGGAATGGCTCAAAGATAGCAGGATTGGTCGCAAACTTTCCTAATAAACCTAATGTCGCTAAATTGGTAGTTTGTTGTGCTGCTGGAGAAAAGAAAACATCAATTTCTCGCACTTCTCCTGCTACACGACTGGGGGCTTGTACTTCTCCATAAGGTTTTAGTAATTCTTCCAGATAATCCTTGGCGAATTGGTCATGAATAAATCGAGTCATTTAATTTTATTTATTGTGAATTGATTGGAAATAATTAATAATATTTTATCTATTTTTACAACTCTAATAATGATAATTTGTTCTTATGCTGTAATATCTAATCAGCATTATTGGTGATTGTAAAAAGTGAATTAGTGTAAAGATGTCTATCGACAAGAAAGAACTGGTACGCCGTGTGTCCCAACGAGTGTGCAAAGAAACTGGCATTGTGGAAGAAGTCATTGATGCAACGCTTGAAGAAATTTATGAATCCCTCAAACAGGGAGACAGTGTTTCTTTACGTAACTTTGGAACTTTTTACGTAAGAGTAGAACGAGAAAGTTGGGTTTTTAAATTCAATCCCTCTCAACGGTTGCGTAAGTTGTTTGGCTGGTCGTCTACTTACAAGGCGTAAGAGTAGTGAGGCTTTTTGACTGGAAGCAACGGCTGCGAAAAGGAATTAAATGAAAGCACTAAGTTGAGTTATTGAGACACTCAAATCAAACTCTAAAGAAATGTACTTTCAACTCAACTGTTGCTCTAGGGCTTATTAATTATTTTTCAATTCACAATCATCTTTGTATAATTACTACAAAATTTGTATATAAATTGAGTAGAATTTGAACTTGATTTAAGTTATACCATTTATTTGTGAAGATGCGTTTATAGGACTTACCCAAAACTACATAGGTTCTGGGGCAATACCCTTTGCTTCTTTACGAGAGGCTGCGCCCTAAGCGTAGCTATGCCATAGGCTTTACGCAACGCTAGCGCGAACGGGAAGCCTTCGGCTACATGAATTGCCCCTACGTGAATAAAGCGCAGCCTCACATAGAATTGATATTAGGTAATAAAAACATCTAGCTCAATTAGATGCTTGGGTTTATTATTTTCTAGGAGTTGTCGCTATGAAAAATGCCTCCGACGCATCCTTGCGAACGCAAAACTGAACTACCGCCCCCAAGCATCCGACACCAGCATCGAAGCTGATATCTACCTGTTTGCCCGATTGCGCCAACTATCGTTCAAACAACGGGTAGAAATGTTCGCCACTTTTTTGTAAATGATAATCTCATGAATCAAAATAGCTTTGAATCCGTTAATCCTAATGATATAGATGAACTAAGTCCCTCTATTTTGCTGGAAATACAAGATAATGTTAGACAAGTTATAAGCGATAAATTACCGCAACATTTACAAGGTGAAAAGACATTATCTGCATCAGAAGCGTCAGAGGCGACAGATAATTCTGACTTGTTTGAAGCTATTTTTAATGAAGTATTGTATCGAACTATTTCTTCGATAGTTTCAGGAAAACATAAAATTGATGAAAATAATCTGCAAAATTCCTATAATATAGTAAATAACAATCTTCAAGGCTATAGAGACAGCCACCAAAACTCATTATTTAAATCACAGCCATTTGAGGCTATTCCTACAGCAGCACTTATGCTTTCAAGCATCAACTCTCAAATCAAAAAAGAAGAGTCGTGGCAAAAAAATGAAGAAGGGATAGCAGTTGCACAACACAAAGCTAAAGGCAATCCCCAAAATTATATTGAGCATTATATTAGTACCCCTGGTGATATAACATTACTTCCTTGGAATGAAGCCCAACAGATTATCGATAAATTTGGGTTTACTAGTGCCAAGCTGCATTTAATATTGGCTGCCTATACAATGGAGCAGGAAAAACCTTGGGAGAGTTTATTTACTGTAAAAGGCAGTGATTTGATAGAAAAAATTGGTTGGGATAAGCGAACTGATTTACCTAAATGTCAAAAACTTTTAGAAATAGCAAAAACCGCATTTGCATTGGATTGTTTATTAGTTAAAACAGTATGGATAGAAGGGAGAAATAGAAAAGGTGGTATAAATGCTAGTACCCCTGTTGGTCGCATGTGGAACATCACGATTGTGCCATATGGTCAGGTAAATACATCTGGAAAAATAGAAGAGCCTGATGAAGTTCAGATAATTGTTCAACCTGGTACTTGGACTAAATACTTTTTAAACAAAGCGGGAGCCGAATCGCGGGAAGCTTTATATCAGTTTGGCTACTTAGCCCAGAATGTCTTAAAAATTGACCCATATCATGAAGAACTCACGCTAAGGTTGGCTATATATTTGACATTGGATAGTCGGGTTCGTCTTGATGGAAGCTACAAGGTACAGGAGCTAATAGAAATTGTATTGCCCAAAACAGAAATAGATAAAGCTTTATCAGACTTCCGTAGAGCTTACGACCTAAAACAGCGCTGGGATAACGCTCTGAAGCATCTGCTTAATTTGGACTGGCAAATTGTGTTTGACCCAGAAACATACCCCGAATGGCTAAGACCAGAATACACGCAGAAAAAGCCTAAAGGCTACTTTAAAAAACTACTGGATGCCAAGCTGACCATCAAACCCCCACATCCTATTCCTGAACTAATAGCATCCAAAGTTAAGCCAAAGGTACAACAATTACAGCCTAAAGCGAAGGATACAACGCCAGAAGACATTAAATTGACTGGCAGCCAAGTGAGGGAAGCGCGTATTGCCAAAGGGTGGCCACAGACAAAGCTGGCTAGCGTTCTTGGTGTATCCCAAAAGTTTATCTCACTAGTTGAACGAGGCGATCGCCCCCTCAGCCTACAACAAGCCGCCTTTGTCCGTATCCTCTTAGATATCAAAATTTAGGTATTAATACTTGAAAAAATCTTGACCACCAGCTGACTATCAACTTCAGGATGATCACGACATTAAGCTAACAAGAATGCTCCATATAAATTGTTAATGCAGTTGAACCCCAATTCCAGCTAAGGGTAACGCTTCTAGAGATACCGAATAGGATTTGCTCCCCCTTCAGCAAATTCATTCCAATTCAAGTCAGTTTCCCCTATATATTGAACATGAGCTAGTTGAATTTTATACCGATTTTCTTCAACAAATTCCACTCCAGCATGATTGGCAATGTATAACCTATTGATCGGATGTTCACGCTGATAAATAATGACTCTATCAACTGAACGATTTGGATCAATTTTCCAATCTCCTGTTAAACCTGTATTATCATTACCAAGTTCAAATAGTGTCCCATCGGTAAAAATAACAATGATACTTTCACCAGGTTTAATAAAATCACGAGCTTTCATATCTGACTACTCAAAAGATGTAAACTGTGGACAGTCGCTAATTATTATTTTTTGTTATTAAAAATAGGGTTCTGACTAGAAAATTCCCTAGCTTTATAAAACATAAGTAAGTAAAAAGTGTGGACGCTTTCATTTTGCTATTGACGAAATTCAGATGACTGAACTCCACGACAACATGGATCTTCCTGCTTCCAAGGAGTATCCCCTTGAACCACAGTTGTATCAACACCATAAGGTTGACTATCTTTATAACTTAAAATAATTGACCAACAGTCTTCGCAAAGATTAGCTGTTTTACTTAATAAAAGATTGTATGCAGGGGCGGATGGAGAAATATCAACATATTTAGCTGGGTTAGATTTAACCAGTGAAATAAGGCTTTGCGTATACATAGTTAGACCAACTTTATCGGTTTTGGAGAGCTTATCCCATCCAGTTTTTGGAATAATGACGCTGACGACAGGTAAAGGAGTTAATCCACCTCTAACTTGATAAATTCCCTTTAGACTTTTAAAAACCTGCTGACCACGAATTACTTGGGCTTTCTGAATTTTTGACTTTTGTTGTTTCAACTTTTCAACATTTTTCTTGGCATAGGCTAAGTTCTTTGGATAAGTTACTATTCTTTGTTGTGCTACTTGATAGTTTGGATGTGTGGGTGATACATCCTTCATAAAATTGATAGCTGCTTCCCATTCACCTGCTACTTTGTTCCACTCATTTAAAGAACGTGCAGTTTGAGCTAATTTCGCTGCATTGGTGGCCTTACTAACCCCATCTGAAAATGGATCAGTTGCAGGTGGAGGTACTTGAGAAGAAGCAGGGGAGTTAACTACTGAGGTCGATGATTGTGTAAGTTCTATAAACTTATTTTGTACTCCCTGAATAGCTTGGAGAATGAAGCTAAAAATTATGAGTATTGTTAAAAATTTTGCCCATCCTGGGAATTTCAAGAATATCCTCAGAAGAAGTTTCATGAGATAAGCTATTCTATTTTTTTGATCGCCTTCAAAAAAATTCATAAGTTCCGTTAGAAACGATCACCACTTATATTTAGTGTTCCCAGTTGCGATCGCTAAATTAATACAGCTATTCAAGAAAAACTACTATTGCTCTTCAGTTCGCTTGATAAATGTCGTGTATCGGATTAACCAAGTCGCTCGATTATCTATGCAACTCGCACCGCCATAATAGATGCACAGAGAGACGAGCCATTACTTCGCAAGAACGATAAACAGCATTGGCTTCCAAAAGCTTTAATATACCTTAATTTGCTGTGAAACTTAGATGGCGTAAAAATAGTGAAGAAATAATTTGCCGCCATGTACAGCAAGGGTTTTAGCCGTTATGTAGCGGTAAACGTCAGCTTCGGTGATCTTACCCCTTGTTCTAGTTTAGTTCTAGGAAAAATTTAGTTCTAAAGAAAAAAGTTGAAAAAATTGGCTTCAAAGCTTTGCCCTGTATAGCTTTGAGCTTTAGAACAAAAACTCTAGTATCCCAGGATAAAAACTCTAGTATCCCCGGATGAACTGTCGCTATAACCCTTGCTAAATAAGGGTTTTTTTCTTCGGAGAAGATAGATCAGTTTTCAAACATTGTTCTTGCGGATATGGCATGATCTTGCAATATTACTTATACGACTGTCTGCCGAGGGGGTAAATCACGCTTTTTTGTGTACTTGCCAAATGCTCTGTGTTTGGCAATGTGGGTGACAGCGTGAGAAACCCCACAGCTTTAGCCGTGGGCTTGAAAAAGCCCATCTGACTAGAGTAAGTACCTCGCGTACAAGGACTGCATTTACCAAGGAATTTTGTGTATGGATTTAAAGATTAAATTGCCGGATTTACTCAATCAACTTTTGTCAGGGGAGTGCCGCAACTTCCAAAAAAAAAGCTGGGTAGTCCGCTAGGTGCTTGGTTTCAACAAAGACTCATAGCCTAAGCATGAAAGCCTAAGAATGAAAGCCTAAGAATGAAGACCGCGAGATGACTGGTAATCATCTCAGCAACTGGGGGAGCTATCCCCAACAAAAAGAAAAGTTAGATTTTTAAATTTGATTTCATTCTAGGCTATAAGCCTCTTGTTGACCAACTAGGCATTAAACCGAGATAAATGTAAAAACCTGCAATTTGGGTCTGAAACCCTTGTGCTACTTTCATTTTGAGAATAAAGCTAACTTTTTCAAGAACCGCAAACAAAGAAAAATCAGGATTTTTTAAGCACAACAGCAGTTTTTTACATACACAGAGGCTTGATGCCGACTAGCGGCTACCCGATGACCTTTATTAGTGCATCGAGGGAACGCCATTTATGTATCTGCCACAAAACTCAGACGATTTTGCTAAATCAAATCGGACGCATTTTTCCCAAACCAAAATCAAGCCCCACCAGCCAAAAGACCCAGTGGGGCAACGCTATGTAAAATATTTCTGGCATCCTTGGAGTGCCATAGTCGCCCCAGTACCCGCTTTCGTCTCCAAACCAGCGTGGCGTACTATCGACTATTACCTCCAGCCATCCCAGTTGTGGAAATTGCATCAAAACAGCCAGCAGCTAGTAGGCGTTCGTTTTGGTTCCAATACCCGTTATGCCATAATCGACCTCGATGCAGGTGGCGACTACCATAACCTAGAATCTATCAACCGCATCAAGTCCGCCCTCGAAGACATCGGCATAGTCGATATCATCATCCTCCAGTCCAGTCATAGCGGTGGCTATCACCTGATAATAACCTTTACCACCCTCCAGCCCACCTTCAACCTAGCCTGCGCCCTAGAATATGCCTTAAGAGACGCAGGATTTATCCCCCGCAAAGGGCATTTAGAAATCTTCCCCAATGCCAAACCTTGGGGTGAAAACTGCATAATCAACTACAATGCCATCCGTTGCCCCATGCAACCAGGAAGCGGTGCGTTATTGCTAGATGATGACCTGCAACCAATCAGCGACTCAGTTTCCGTTTTTCTCGATTATTGCGATCGCGCCGCAGTACGTCAAGATTTAACCCAACTCAAACGCGCCATCAAAAAAGCCAGAAAGCGTCACAACCGAGAACAGTATCGCAAAAAAGCATCCGCCAACGTAGAGGAATGGCGTGCCGACTGGGAAGAAATCATCACCACAGGCTGGACAAGCTTTGGACAAACCAACACCCTCCTACAAATCCTTGTAGGCTACGGAATCGTCTTTTTGGACTTAAAGGGCGAAGCATTAGTTAAATACGTCGTAGAGACCGCCACAGTCGCCCCTGGTTACATGCAATATTGCCGCCACCAGCATGAAATCGAAGCTAGGGTGCGGCATTGGATAGAATGCACAATTCGACACCATTGGTATACCCCCTATGCCAGCTATCCAGAACGCCTGTTGGGGACATTTGCTAACACATTTGCAGGAGCGATCGCGGGTATAAGGGGCATAATCAAACCCAAAGACAACATCATCCCCTTTGATCGTCGCCAAGCTTTAAACCAGCAACGCAGCCTAGAAGCCCAAAGAAGGATTCGGTGGACAGTAAATGCCTTGGAATGGGGTACAGGCTTACCAGAGGGCATAACCGACCGTACAAAAGCGATCAGCAACGAATATAAGCAACGTTTTCACAAAACCCTTTCTCAAGAGACACTGCGGAAACATCTACATCTGTGGCATCCCAAATGGTACATAACTGACCCTTGGGCAGAAAATAGCTCAAACCCTTGCCAGATAAGCAAAGACGGGCATTTTGACAAAACGCATAGCCCTGAAAAAAATCAAAAAGCCCAAAATCCTTACCAGACGGACATCAACGGGCATTTTTACTATATGAAGGTTTTTTGTCTACCTCCTGCTGCTACAGCCCCCCAAGGGCTGGAGTCAGCAGGGTTAGTTGAACAACCCGATGTTTTTCAGAAAGACTCAGCTGTAATCCAGTCTGCGGAAAATGTTGCATTCATAAATTCTTCTAATACTGCTGAAATTAATTCAAATAAAACCAGCAATCAATTAGAGAATTCAGTTTCTACAAACATTTTACAACCAAATGAATTCAGTTTTCATCAGGATTTTATATACCCCTGTAGCTCCGGCACGTTGTCAAAAGTTGATAATCAAAACTTATCTAACACGGGGAATAACGGGCTGGGTGTAGTTTCGATACCTGCTGCGGTTGCACCAGAATCACCACAGGAAATTGCCAACAACGGGTTGCAGAGTGCATCCGAGGGTAATTCAACAGCCGCTAGAGTGACAGCAGAATCATCACTCCAAAATGCCAACAACGGCTTGCAGGGCGTATCTGTTGGTGGAGAGGCTGCTGATGTTTCCTACCGCATCGAGGAACTCAAGCGAGTGACAAAACTACGGCTAATGGCTCTAACCCAAGCTAGGGCTAAGGTGCGCCAATACTGCGTAATCACGGGACATATTCTCAGCATTCAGGAACGCGATCGCTTAGAGCAACGTGCCAAAATGCAATTCTACCTCGATTCGGGTAACGAAACTCTAATTGCAGAAGCTAAGGAGTGGGCGACTGCCAATCCTGGGTGTCTACCGTTTTCGTTGGAGTTGGCGTTTCGAGAAAGCAAAAGTTAGTGATGGAATTGGGTAGATATAGCTGAAATTACACCCAAAAGCACAACAGGCGAGCGCTCAATGTTGGCAAAGTACGACAAGCTTCCTAAACCCAACTTGGCATAGAACCTCTATTTTCGCTTTTGCAGGGATCTCGATTCTATGCCAATACCAATTATATTTCTTTTATTAAATCCAATGCGATTTGTGCATTGGATATCCTACCTTCCTTCTGGAATAACTCAACAGCTTTGATTAAATCATTGATCGCTCTGACTTTGTTTCCTAAAAGTTTATAAATAGTACCTCTGTTATAGTATGCTTCAGGAAAGTTACAGTTAATATTTATAGCTTGTTCGTAATCCTCAATTGCCTTTTGAAACTCACCTAAATATTGATAGGCTGTGCCTCGATTACAGTAGGCAATATAAAAGTTCGGATTAATGCGAAGGGCTTGGCTATAGTCCTCAATTGCCCCTTTCCAATCTCCCAATTTTTTACGAGTATTACCTCGGTTAGAATAGGCTTCATCAAAGCCAGGACTAATGTATAAAGCTCGATTGAAATCTTCAATCGCTCCTTCTATATCTCCCAATTGATTGCGAACGATACCTCGATAATTGAAAGACTTAGCATAGTTTGGGTTAAGGTGCAAACTTTGGTTAAAATCTTCAATTGCTCCTTTTGTATCTCCCAAATCAGCACGGACAATGCCTCGGTTATAGTAAGCTTGAGCATCGTTAGGATTAATAAGTACAGTTTGAGTGTATGCTTCGATTGCTCCTTTCATGTCTCTTAACTGCTGATAGCTAAAAGCTAAATTATGATAAGCATTAGCATAATTAGAATTAATATTTATAGCTTTTTTGAAATCTTTGATTGCTTTTTTTATATCTCCCAATTTCCTACATATAACACCTCGATTATTATAGGCTTCAGCAAATTTAGGATTAATAGAAATACTTTTTGTAAAATCCTCAGTTGCCGCTTCTAAATATCCCAACTCAGCGCGTGCTATTCCCCGGTTGTAGTAAGCAATAAAATTTTTAGGCTGAAGAACAAGAGATTTGTTAAAATCATTAATTGCTTCTTTTAAATCTCCTAAGTTAGCATAAATTAATCCTCTGTTATAGTAAGCCTCAGTGTATTGAGATTGTATGTTTAAGGCTTGATTGAAATTTTGAATTGCTTCTTCTAAATCTCCTGATTCAGCACAATATAAACCTTTGTTAAAAAAAGCTTCAGCCAATTTAGAATCATTTTGATGTTTATTAACATGGCTATAACAAGAGCTATCATCTTTATTAAAAATATATTGATTAAAATCATTAACTGCCCCTTCTACATCTCCTAAATAGGAACGAGCTATACTTCTACAGTAATAGGCTTCAGCAAAATATGGATTAATATCAATAGCCTCATTATAATCCTCAAGTGCTTCCGAGAATTTTTCTAATCCAGCACGTAAATTGCCCCGCATAAAGTATGCTTCAGCAAAGTCTTCATTGATATAAATAGCCTCATCATAATCTTCAATGGCATCTTCTAAATTACCTAATTTAGCAAAAGCCATACCTCTATTATAGTAAGCTTGAGCCAAGTTGGAGTTTATGCGAATTGCTTGCTCATAATCTTTAATTGCACCTTCAAAATCTCCTAATTTTGCACGGGACATCCCTCGTTCATTAAACTCATCGGCATCATTGTTCAATTGAATTTGAGACATAATTTTTGTACTGCTTTGTTAGTATTGTTCTAATTGCTTACAGAGATTCCACACATTTATTTACAGTGTTCCCAAAATGGCATCTGCCAATATAGGGTAGCCGCCGAGATACCAGCAAAATGGGACACGTTGTAAAGTTTTGTAACGCAGATACTTGAAAACCCTTGATTTTACGTTGTTTCAATACCGAATTGAGCGTATCCTCTCTTGCGAAGACATTCCCTAAAAAGCTCATTAATGGGCAAGTTTAAGAAACTGAATCGCGTAAAGAGTTGATTTTAGCTTGAACTGACAGAAGCCTCTCACTTACCGCAATAGTTATCTATAACTCATAAATAATCTTACACAACAACAACAACGATTATTTATGAGTTCTTTTTATTAAGCTATATTAATACTAACTACACCTTTTACACAACGTGTACAATGAGGATATGTTAGTTCAAAAAGGTCAGCTACTGGATTCAAATCGCCCAATATGGATCGTGCTAGATGACGACTACTTACCCATCGAGCCAATCCAAAAATACCTACGTTACTTAGACAGTTTAGAAAAGTCACCCAACACAGTTAGGGTTTACGCCAACAACCTAAAGTTATTCTGGGAGTTTTTACGAGATAAGCAAATTGATTGGAAGGAAATAAATCTAGAGCAGTTATCGGATTTTATTCACTGGCTAAGAAGTCCAGAACCAGGAGTAGTATCCATTCAACCACAAGTGTCTAAACGGTCAGAAAAGACAATTAACCATGCTCTAACGACTGTCTGTGGTTTTTATGAATTTCATGAGCGATTGGGAGCAACTGAAGGGGTTAATGCTTATCGCTATCAGATGCAACCAGGACGAAAATACAAGCCATTTTTACACCACATAAGCAAAGGGAAGGAAGTTAAAACACGATTACTGAAAATTAAAGAACCAAAAACTTTCCCAGGATGTTTAACTTCGGAGCAGGTTAAAGAATTAGTTAATGCTTGTAAAAGAATTAGAGATAAATTTATTATCTGTTTACTTTATGAAACTGGCATGAGAATTGGTGAGTTATTAGGACTAAGACATGAGGATATTCGTTCACAAGGAGTAAATGAAATTCATGTAATACCCAGAACTGACAATATAAATATTAGTCGGGCAAAGGCAGGATTTGAAAGAGTAATTCATGTTTCCAAAGATTTGATGAAACTCTACTCTAATTATCTGATTGAAGAATATCCAGACGATATTGACTGTGATTATGTATTTGTTAACTGTTGGGACGGTGAAATAGGTCAACCGATGGATTATGGTGCTGTGAATGGACTGTTTAAAAGGTTAGCCAAGAAAACAGGTATTCAAGCGACACCTCATTTACTTAGACACACTCATGCTACAGAGTTAATTAGGTCTGGATGGGATATGGCGTATGTCCAAAAGCGATTGGGTCACGCAAACATTCAAACTACTATTAACACTTATGTTCATCTAACAGATGATGACTTACAGAAAGAATATCAAAAATATTTGACAAAGAGAGATGGCTTCAATGAATCATGACTATATTCCACAAACTCAAGAAAAAAAGACTCAACTTCAGGCAGTTAAAAAATCAACTATAAATTGTCCTAAATGTGGCAGCATAGATTATCATAAAGCTGGCATTAATCCAACAGGAAAACAAAAATATCGTTGCAAACAATGTCAACACAAGTTTGTAATAAATCCATCGGCTAGTCATATAAAAATACTAGACGATTATTGGACTGCTTCAGAATTAGGATTACAAGTTAGCCCACACCATAATGATGGAGATAAACTAAATTTTTCCTCTATTCAACAGGAATGGCTAAAACAAGATATTAAAAGATTTATTAGATATATTGCTACGACAACAACTAGCTTTGAAAAGCTACAAAAATATTTGTCTTGTTTCAGGAATTTTTCAAGATTTATATCTCAAAATAAAATAGTAAATCGAATAGAAGATATAACTCGCTCTGTAATTATCGACTACCTAGATTATCTTAATCAAAAACATCTAGCTCCAGCAACTAAAGGTGAACGTATCTCTGCTATAGCTTCTTTATTTGAAACTGGTGTTACTAATAAATGGTTTAATGTAGAACCTTACTTAATTCGTAAAGAGGATTATCCTAGTCGCCCAAAATCATTACCTCGTTATATTCCAGATGAAGTGATTCGTCAATTAAATGAACACCTAGATGCCTTACCTGAGCCAATAACAAGAATGGTGCTGGTTATTCAAGAATGTGGTTTGAGAGTAGGAGAATTATGTCAACTACCTTTAGATTGCCTTAAGCAAGATAGTAAAGGTGGATGGTTTATTCAATTTATGCGTTGGAAGATGAAGTTTGAAACTACCTTGCCTATATCTATAGAGCTTGCCCAGGCTATTAAAGAGCAGCAAGCTTACATTCAAAAACATTTTGGTAAAGACTATAAATATCTTTTCTGCGGTAGAAAAGCATCGCCAGAATTTATTCCTGAACCTAAAGTTATGACCGACCAATCGTTTGCTAATCATTTAAAACACTTGGCAGAGGAATTTAATATTTGCGATAGCACGGGCAAGAGATGGAATTTTCAGACTCATCAGTTTCGCCATACTGTTGGGACAAGAATGATTAATAATGGAGTGCCACAGCATATTGTCCAACGATATTTAGGTCATGATTCACCTCACATGACTATGGTTTATGCTCATATTCATGATGCGACATTAAGAAAAGAAATAGACAAATATCTTGATAATAAAGTAGTCAATATTAATGGCGAAGTTATTGAATCACTTCATCCAGAATTAGACAATGATAGTGGTCTGCAATGGATGAAGAAAAAAGTTTTGGCTGAAACTTTAGCAAATGGATATTGTGGACTACCCGCACAGCTTACCTGTAGTAAGGGCAATGCCTGCCTAACCTGCGGTGATTTTCGTACAACCATTGAGTTTTTAGACCAACATAAGGAACATTTAGAGCGTACTAATAAAGTTCTCGAAGTAGCTAAAACTAATGGTTGGCAACGTCAAATTCAAGTTAATGAAGATGTTAAAAAAAATCTAGAAAATATCATCAATACTCTGGAGGGCAACAAGAATGAGCAATGATGCTAAGATAGCTGCCCTGAAGTCTGCTGCGGAGCAGAAGAAACAACAGGCAGCAGAGAATTTAGAAAAAGCGATTCGTAAACTAACTCAAGAGAATAAGTCTATTACCTTTGCTAATGTTGCAAAGGAAGCGGGACTTTCAGTTAGCTATCTTTATAAATACCCAGAGATTAAAGAGCGCATTGATAGTTTAAGAAAGCAACAACTCAAAGCGGGTAAACCAAATCAACCACAAAAAGCATCGGATGATTCAAAAGCTGTTATTATTTATCAGCTTAGAGAAAGAATTAAGAAACTAGAAGCTGAAGTAGAGGGACTTCGTAGAGTTAATGAAGGTTTAGCGGGTAGAGTTTATCATCTACAAGGTGCTGAGGAGTTAGCAGAAAGA
This sequence comes from Nostoc sp. PCC 7524, assembly GCF_000316645.1. Lineage (NCBI taxonomy): Bacteria > Bacillati > Cyanobacteriota > Cyanophyceae > Nostocales > Nostocaceae > Nostoc > Nostoc sp. PCC 7524. The sequence continues at coordinate 136,860 of NC_019684.1, read as the reverse complement.
CTCAAAAGTGAAAATACACAACTAAAATCTGAAAATTCAGAGTTGAAGCAACAATTAGAAGAATTTCGTATTTCTCAAGCAAATTTACCTGTTACTTTACCTGAAAATTCAAAGGTTACTTCATTAGATAAGAAAAGGGCTGGACGTTCTGATATCAGTGATCATGTTAAACAGCAACTTGACTTAATTGGAATTAAACTGAATCCAACCTTAACTAAAACAATTAAGTCAGCAGAGGAAGATACTGTTTTAAATGCAATAAAAGCTTTTAAAGAAGCAATGGCTAGTAGCAATATTGAAAAACCAGGTGCATGGCTTAAAAAAGCTATAGAAGAGGGTTGGATCAAGAATGAAGAAATTGGACAACAATCTGAATTGGATGTTTTTAAGGAATGGTACGCATTAGCCTACAAGAAGAAATTAATTCTTGCCAGCCAAAACACCAAAGACGGTATCATTGTTTACACACAGGACGAGCAGTGGATATCTTTCCAAGAGATGTTGGTAAAATATCCACTGTCAACGTTGTAGAAAGTATTCACAATGTTAAATGCTTATACAGTCAACGTTGTGTACATTGTGGTTTAGATAATTTCAGCGGAAGTGATGAGATGAATGGCAGGTGAGTTGACGACAGTTCCCTGACAAATGCCGATAGGCGTTCGCGTAGCGTCTCGTAGAAAGGGATGGGAACATGGAGGAAACGAACAAAATTCAATCCTCTGGTTGTTGCTGATTTTCAATGTATTTTTTCAAAGTTGAAACGGTGACACCACCGCAACTGGCAATGAAATAAGAACCATTCCAAAAGACATCTTTACTGTAAAAAGTTTTTAAATGCTCAGAAAATTCTTGCCGCAATTTTCTAGAGGAAATGGATTTTAAATTATTGACTAATTTGCTGAGTTCTAAGTCAGGGTGATATTGAAATAGAAGATGTATATGATTGTCTTCACCGTTGAACTCAACAAGTTTGCAATCCCACTTTATCAATAACTCCTCAAAGATATTATGCAGGCGTTCTAGCATTGCTGAGTTAAATGCTTTGCGCCTGTATTTTGTTGTTAAAACAAGGTGGGCTTTCAGGTCGCTAACAGACCTCCCCTTGGAAACAAAGTCATTTTTCATTGGATTATAGACCAAAAAGCAAAATCAGTGTATACTAAAAACATAGCACTAATTTACAAAGGTGGTGATAAACAGTTGAGGACTGCATACCAGTACAGATTACGCCCGACAAAACAACAAGTAACAGAAATGGACAGATGGCTGTCTATGTGTTGCGCACAATATAACTATTTGTTGGCAGATAGATTTAACTGGTATGAGCAGAATCGCTGTCCTGTAAATGCTTGTCCTCTTGTTTGTCACCTTCCAGAGTTAAGAGACAATCCAGACTATTACTCGCAAAAGAAAACACTCCCTGAACTTAAAAAAACACATCCTCATTATGGTGATATTTATTCACAGGTTTTACAGGATGTAGTTAAAAGAGTTAAGGTAACTTTTGACCGTTTTCTTAAGGGTGATAGCAACGGAAAACGCAGTGGTAAGCCGAGGTTTAAATCTAGAACTAGATACAAAACCTTCACTTATCCACAAATGAAAGATGGATGTTTGCAGGGCAATTTAATTGATTTACCAAAACTAGGTAAAGTCAAAGTTGTGTTGCATCGTCCGTTGCCTGATGGTTTTAAAATTAAAACTGCTTCTATCACCAAAAAAGCTGACGATTATTACTTAACTCTCAGTCTAGAAGATTCTACGATTCCAGAAATCAAACCCGATATTAATCCAGAATCAATAACTGGTATTGATATGGGATTGAAAGAGTTTTTGACAACTGCTGATGCTGAAACAGTTGCTATTCCTCAACATTATCGCAAAGCTCAAAAACGTTTACGAGTAATACAGAAACGTGTCTCACGTCGTAAAAAGGGTAGTAAACGTAGACAGAAAGCTGTTAAGCAATTAAGTAAGCAACATAAAAAAGTTGCTGATAAGCGCAAAGATTTTCACTTTAAAACCGCTAATAATCTGCTTAAAAAATATGATGTAATTGCACATGAAGATTTAAACATCAAAGGACTTTCAAGGTCTAGACTTTCAAAGTCTGTACATGATGCTGGATGGGGTAGCTTCTTGTCAATCCTGACAAACAAAGCCGAAAATGCTGGTTTGTTGGTAATACCTGTTAAAGCATCTGGTACAACTCAAGAATGTTCCAACTGCGGTGTAAAAGTACCTAAAAAGCTACATGAACGATGGCATAAATGTAGCTGCGGTTGCTCTTTGGATCGTGATCATAATGCAGCCATCGTAATAAGAAAAAGAGCCGAGGGGCATCCGGTTCTTAAAGCCAAGAGTCTCCTACGCAATAGCCGGATTGTCTTGGAAGCCTACACTGTATGCGTTCGCGGAGCGTTCCGAAGGAAAGCATCAGTGTAGGAGTATGTCACAAAAATAACGCTTCACCACAACATATGATTGAGAAAATGCCGCAAAGGCTTTGGCCCTGTTGGTTCTTGATAGTCAGTGGGTAAAAGTGACTCCATAGCATTTTGTAATGCTACCAAAGCTCCTTCTATTTCTTTCCGCTTTGGTCTAGTGGTGTGGCTAAAGTGCAACGGTTCACCAAAGCGCACCGTTAATTCTTTCCCCCAATATAGGTCTTGTGTCCCAATTAACGCTACTGGTACTATCGGCACACCAGCCCGTAAAGCGTACATGACAGTTCCTCGCTTCAAAGGTAAATGTAATCTACCCTCGGTGTCCGCTAGTCGTCCTTCAGGAAAGAGAATCAAGCTATCTCCATGCGCCAAAATTCCCATAACTATGCGGTCTATTTGGCGTAGTGTTTGTATATCTCCTCCTGTGGGTACAGTCTGTTCTATAGCTTGAGCTAGGTTAATCAAGTCTGGGCGTTCTGTTTTTGCCGCTTGAATCACAGCCAGTTCTTCTTTCCATATCCTGGCTAGAGGAATCACACCCCCTGCAATGCTCAAAATCAGGCGTTTCCAGAATTTGTTATAGAGAGTGCGGGCATCACCCAGAATGTAATAGTAGGGTTGGGTGGGAAGTTCCGCGAGTAGTAATAGGGGATCAATATGATGGAGATGGTTGACTGCGAGGATGGCTGGTTGTTGTGGGATGTGTTCGAGGTGTTCAACGCGGACTCGGAAAATACAATGAATTAGCGATCGCAATACCAACCGCCGAATACTAGAATTAATTTTCGGTGATGTATGCTGTTGATTAATCGTTTCTAGCTGATTTAATGTGGTTGTGATAATGTGACGTACAGCGCGATCGCTTGCGGCTGCAACACCTTCTTCTACCCGCTTGATACTCGCTGTAGTCACAGGGGGCAAAATATCTGATTCTGTAATACTTGTTTGTTGCTCGCTAGATGACACTTTGGCTAAGTCTGAGCAATTTTCAGGGATTCCCTACAATATACCTTGATAGGTTAACAGCTTGTTGGCAACATCTTAAAAATTAACCCGATGATTTACCACAGTGAAGGTATCTTTCCTGGTATCGGGAATCTAAAACTTTATTATCAAAGTTGGTTTCCAGAAGGCAAAGTTAAAGCCATATTAGCGATTGTACATGGACTAGGAGGACACAGTGACAAATACAATAATATAGTTCAGCATCTTATCCCCAAACAGTATGCTATCTATGGTTTAGATTTACGGGGTCATGGGCGATCGCCTGGTCGCCGGGGTCATATAATTTCTTGGAGTGAGTTCCGCGAAGATTTAAAGGCTTTTCTCCAGTTAATTCAAACCCAACAGCCACAATCCCCCATTTTTTTGTTAGGACATAGTTTAGGTGCAGTGATTGTCTTCGACTATGTTTTACATTATCCACAGGCAGTATCTGCATTAAACGGTGTAATTGCCCTAGCACCGGCCATAGGTAAAGTTGGTGTACCAAAATTCCGGCTACTGTTGGGCAAATTACTCTCACAAGTCTGGCCAAGTTTCACCTTGAATACCGGACTTGACTTAGCAGCAGCTACACGGGATGAAAAAATTTTAGCCGCCTACGCCCAAGACTCCCTACGGCATACGCTAGCGAGTGCGCGTTTAGCTACAGAATACTTTGCCACCGTCGCCTGGATTTATCATCATGCTCCAGAGTGGCAAGTACCATTGCTAATTCTTCACGGCAGCGCAGATCGAGTTGCTTTACCAGCAGGTGGTGAAATATTCTACCAGCTTGTCTCTTATCCCGATAAACAGCGCATTGAATACCCAGGCGCGTACCACGAATTACAAGATGATCTCAATTATCAGGAAGTATTGGCTGATTTAGCACAGTGGCTAGAGAAACATTTGTTAGTCATTAGTTAGTAGGCAATAGGCACTCTTGCAATAGGCAATAGTTATTCTCCTCTGCTCACGGCAGTCCGCTCAAGTCGGGAAACCCGCCCACGCGGCTGCCTCCCCTGCTCCCCAATCCCTCTATAAAGGTAAGTTATGCGCTGGTTTTTATCTGGGCCGTTAAGTGTAGAACAATTGACGGTGAAGATTGCAGGTTTATCTACATCTCTACACGGTAAGAAATTAGTGCATCTATCAGATTTTCATTACGATGGTTTACGGCTTTCGGAAGAATTGTTAGAAGAAGCGATCGCTGTCACTAACCAAGTACAACCAGATTTAATATTACTCACAGGTGATTACGTCACCACCACCCCTAAACCGATTCATCAACTGGCGCTGCGACTAAAAAAACTGCAAAGTCATCATGGTATTTGTGCCATCCTCGGTAATCATGATCTGTATTACAGACACTCAAAATCAGAAATTACTGAGGCGCTGACTAAGATAGGAATTCGTGTCCTGTGGAATGAAATTGCTTATCCTTTGGGAACAGAACTACCAGTTGTAGGAATAGTAGATTACTACTTACAGGAATTCCATCCTGCGGGGATTTTTAATCAGTTAGATCCCACAATTCCACGCATTGTATTAGCTCATAACCCGGATACAGCTGCGTATTTACAAGCATGGCGGGTAGATTTGCAATTATCAGGTCATACTCATGGGGGACAAATTGTCATTCCCGGTCTGGGGCCTGCATTACATTACCATAAAAAAATTATCCGCAAAATCCCTGTACAAGTGCGGAGGTTTTTTCCATGTCTGCTCAGAGAGTATTTTATAGTCCATCGTTGGGAGTGGTCACAGGGCTTACATCCCATTGGCAATAATCAGTTATATGTCAATCGTGGCTTGGGAACTTATTTCCCAGGACGTATATTCTGCCCGCCAGAAGTAACAGTAATTACCCTAGAAAAAGAATAGTTAATGAGAATAATTTAGTTAAGTTAGTAGACACAATCAAATTGAAAATCTCAACCTATAAAACCATCTTGGAACAAGGCTTTTCTCTTCTGCCTTTCCTACGGGACGCTGTGCGAACTGCCTCCTGCCTCCTGCCCACTTCAATAATTTTTAACACTTTCTCAAGATATATTTTGATTTTTGATAAGCTGTAAACGCTGGTATGAGGAGTCCTTAGCAGGTTATGCACTGGTTGTTTACAGGTCGTTTAAGTGTAGATAAACTAACGGTTAAGATTGCAGAACTTCCCCCCAGACTACAAGGCTTAAAGTTAGTGCAATTGTCGGATTTTCATTACGATGGGTTGCGTTTATCAGAGGAATTACTAGCAGAAGCGATCGCAGCTACTAACGAAGCAGAACCAGATTTGATATTATTAACTGGTGATTATGTAACTGATGACCCAACACCAATTCATCAACTGGCATTCAGACTTAAACATCTACAAAGTCGGTATGGCATTTATGCTGTACTTGGCAACCATGATATTCACTACAGCCACTCAAAAGCAGAAGTTACTAAAGCTTTAACTAACATTGGGGTTCATGTTCTCTGGAATGAAATAGCTTACCCCCTAGGACAAGACTTACCCATCGTAGGATTAGCTGATTACTGGTCAAAAGAATTCAATCCTACACCAGTCATGCAACAACTTAATACCGCAACACCCCGAATTGTTTTATCTCATAATCCCGATACTGCCAAAATATTGGAACAATGGCGAGTAGATTTGCAACTATCCGGCCATACCCACGGCGGCCATATTGTTTTACCAGGTATCGGGCCTGTGGTTTACCACTATAAAAAGTTGCTCAAACAAGTTCCCAAAAAACTGCGGCGTTGGGTACCATTTCTGTTAGGAGACTGTTCAAAAGTAGTCCGATATTGGGAATGGGCGCAAGGATATCATCAAGTTTCACAAAACCAATTGTACGTCAATCGTGGCTTAGGAACTTATCGACCAGGACGCTTATTTTGTCCCCCAGAAGTGACTTTAATTACACTATGTTAATTGTAGTCAAAATGGTTTATTAAATATGACAATAACCGCCTAAAGCTAAGAACGAAAAATATCATTAGCTTGAGGCGGTTTGGTAAATATAGTCTTTAGAGAAGATTGAAAGAACAGAATGAGAACAACTCAACTAAGGTGGACAACTTTCGCAACCATTACCTCTGAATCTTTGCATCCTTGATTCCAATAGGCAGGCATTTCTGGCTGTAAGTTCAAAACCTCCACAAATAACTCGACAAACTCAAGGCGAAAACACTTTTACAGGATGCAACCAACGAGCTTAAGATTGCGAACATTAAGGTATTAGAGCAGGAGGTACAGGCTCTAACTTCAAGGTTTTGTTTGCATGAACTTTTAACCTTTTTGTACCTTGCTCTTAATTTAGCATCTTTTTTCTAGGGTGGTATAGCTATTTACCAAACTTGAATACCATTAACTTATCGCAACAATTCAAAAATTTATCTTAAAATTTACACCATTAAAAATAGTGGAGTGGGGAGTAGGGGTTTAGGGGAGTGTCAATTGCTAGAAAATACTCTGTGCTGCTGTGACTGTGGAATGGACTTTTACCACCGAGACACCAAGATACATAGAGTAACAGCGTTTTGATGCGAGGTATAGATAGGTCTGATCTGATGATAATGATAAAATCTTTCAATAATTTTTGAAGTTTTATTGCTCACATAGCTCGCTATACTACCGCTAGTACCTGTTTTGAGGCGATCGCAGCTTAACTACACAAGCTCAATTTTCATCTTGACTAATTAATTAGGTTAAGAGAAACTAACTAATGACAGACGTATAGACTTTTTCAAAAAATAATTTTTGTAAACATTCTGAGATATTTATTTTGAGAGATGGAACATTAGTTTAAAAATGGCAAATTTGTTCCTAAGTAAGAATGTTCCTACGGCTATGTATTTAGCCTGCTGCTAGGGCAGTACAATTCAAGCGTACTATCGTGGTTGGCCAAGAGCATGGAGACATTAGAGTTTATTATCTATCCAGACGGTCGGGTACAAGAGAAAGTCACTGGCATTGTGGGAGCTTCTTGTGCTGAGGTTACAGCAGCCATAGAAGCGCAGCTAGGGCAGGTACTTAGTCAGGAGCCAACCTCAGAATTTTTCGCCACTAATGTACAGCAATCTGGTGTAGCGAATACGCAAGCTACTTACAGCGAATGGTAAGTTTTCACCTTTAGTTTAGTGTCATTAGATTTACAACCACCATGTCACACTTTAGCCAAATTAAAACTCAAATCCGGAACTTAGAATCATTGCAAGATGCTCTCACTGATTTGGGCATAGACTGGAAACCAGGCCCAAGAGAAGTACGTGGTTATCGCGGTCAAACCCATCCTGCGGAAATTACCATTGAGCAGGAAAATGGTTATGACATCGGCTTTAGATGGAATGGCAAAGAATACGAGCTAGTCGCCGACTTGCAATACTGGCAGCAAAATTTATCAGTAGATGGTTTCTTGCGCCAAATTACCCAACGTTATGCTTTCCAAACAGTGGTGAAAGAAACATCTCGTGTTGGTTTTCAAGTCACCGAACAGCAAAAAAATGAAGATGGTTCAATTCGTTTAGTTGTACAACGCTGGAGTGCGTAATGGCTGATTTTCTGCCGTCTCCGGAAGCACAAGAAGATAATCGTTCCGGTTTCGAGCCAGAACTAGGCGGCTTCTTAAGGGATGCGCCGGAACGTTCTGGACTAGAGCCGGAATTGGGGGGAATGCTACGCCAAAAGGGTGTTTATGTTGACGAAATCACCTGTATTGGCTGTAAGCACTGCGCTCATGTTGCCCGTAATACCTTTTATATTGAACCAGATTACGGGCGATCGCGTGTAATTCGCCAAGATGGGGACGCGGAAGAAGTTATTCAAGAAGCAATTGACACTTGTCCAGTTGATTGCATTCATTGGGTGGATTACACGGATCTGAGAAAATTAGAAGAAGAGCGCAAATATCAAGTTATCCCTGTTGTTGGCTATCCGGTAGAACAGGCAGTAATCAAAACTCAAAAGCGGCGTAAGAAGCAAAACTCTTCAAAAATCAAAAAATCCCATTATTAAAATCGAACTGACAATTGATGAAATGCAGGGCTGGTTCTACCAGTCTTTTTGTTTGATGAGGGTGTAGGGGTATAAACACTTATAACCCTGAGTAAAATATTTGATTTTCTGTTTTCATTTGTCCATCATCAAATATTTTTCCATCTGTGGAATAGGCCAGCAGGTTTACAATATTAGAAAAAACTTGATTGCAAGGTGAATCAAACAGCTGTGAATCAGAACGGGGCCATGCGACAAAGCAGTGAACCCAACTATTACTCTTTGCTAGGGCTGCATCCCTCAGCATCGGTAATCGACATCCGCCGCGCCTATCGGGAATTGAGCAAACGCTATCATCCCGACACCACAGAATTACCTGCTGTTGTTGCTACGCCAAAATTTCAGCGAATCAACGAAGCCTATGCCACTTTGAGTAATCCCGAACGGCGTTTAAACTACGATATCAAAATTGGCTATTCTCGGTTTGGGGTAATTCAAGTACCATCTGATCTAAATCGCCCAGTATCCTATAGTTACGACTACTCAAAATCAGCTTACTTGGATGCGAGCGATCGCCCTCTTTCGTCTGGTGAAATTTTTGCCTTATTTATTTTGGCCTTAACGTTTGTTAGTTGTTTGCTATTAGCAATCACCATTGGCTTAACTCGTGGAGATAGAGCCTTACAAACCCAGCTACCACAACCAACAGCTGTACTACAACAACCAATTTCTTATTTGGGGAATAGGTTATAGGTGACAGGTGACAGGTGACAGGTGACAGTAAAGTAACGAATGACTAATCAATTTTGAATTTTGAATTTTTTATGTCTAATCTTCCCCCTGATACCCCTTTATACAGTCATCCTCTGCCACACATTGAGCAGTGGTTAAAAGAGCAAGGTTGTCAACAAGATGAAACCCAGCTACATTGCTGGCGTGTACAAAAGCCTAATTGGCAAGCCGAACTGTGGTTAGATATTGAGCAAATTGTCGTGCGCTATATCCAAGCAGGGGAAAATGGACAAGATATCCAACGTGCCTTTAAATATTCCCTCAGTCGGGAAGATATTGAACAAGCTGTGTTTTCTGGCCCATGAGGGAGATGAGGGAGATGAGGGAGATGAGGGAGATGAGGGGGATGAGGGAGATAAGAGAGAATATATGCTTTAATACCTAGTCCTCAGTCCCCAATCCCCAGTCCCCAATCCCCAGTCCCCAGTCCCTATACCTTCCCAAATCGCCGCTCCCTTTGTTGATAAGCACACAAGGCGCGATGAAATTCAGTGCGATCAAAATCTGGCCAGAGGGCATCAGTAATATATATTTCGCCATAAGCCATCTGCCAGAGGAGAAAATTTGAGAGCCGCATTTCTCCACTGGTACGGATTAATAAATCAGGATCAGCAATGCCGGCTGTGTAAAGGTGACGTTCAAATACTTCTTCTGAGATATCATCAGGGTGTAATATACCTTGCTGCACCTTTTGGGCGATCGCCCGGCAAGCTTGTAAAATTTCTTGTCTACCACCGTAGTTAGTCGCCACAGAAAACCGGATACCCCGATTGTGCTGGGTTTCTGCCATGGAACGGGAAATTTCCTCTTGGAGCGATCGCGGCAGTGCTGCTAAATTGCCGACAAACTGAATTTGGACATTCTCTTCAACCATTTCCCGCAGTTCTTGACGCAAAACTCTCTGAAACAGCGTCATCAAAAACTCCACTTCTTCCTGTGGTCTTTTCCAATTTTCCGTTGAAAAGGCATAAGCAGTTAACGCCTGAATTCCCCAGTCCTTACAGCAACGCAGCAAATCCTTGAGCGCGTCTACTCCTCGTTTATGACCCATAATTCTGGGTAGACCTTGGCGTTTAGCCCAGCGACCATTGCCATCCATAATCACTGCAACGTGTTTGGGCAGTAGTTCTCGTTTCAAATCCAGGGGCAATTCTTGCAGTTCAGTTTGTTGTGTTGTCATTTTTTGTCTTGAGAAGCGGTCGAGGGTAATCCGAGTAAACGTGAAACCAGTGCAATTGCCTTACCACCAATCTGACGACCCAAGCTTAACAAACCAGGGGCGACAGCTTCCCGGTCTACACTGGGGGATAATCGAGCCTCTAAAGACTCTTTCAGCTTCCTAATCGTCAGTGGCCTATTTAGGGTTCCCCGTTCCGCGAGGGAAATAGAACCCGTTTCTTCTGATACAACGACACAAATACAATTTTCGACTCGCTCAGTAATTCCCATCGCTGCCCGGTGGCGTGTACCCAACTGGCGCGAGGCTGTGCGTCCCGAAAGCGGTAAGATTATACCCGAAGATACGATCCGTGAACCACGAACTAAGGTTGCTCCATCGTGCAACAAGGTTTTCGGCTGAAAAATTGTCTGTATCAGTTCCTTAGAAACATCCGCATTCAGCTTTACTCCCGGCACAGAAAAATCCCGCTCATCAATGGGGCCAGTGGTTTCCAAAATTAGTAAAGCACCAATTCGGTTTTTCGAGAGTTCTTTAACCGCTTCCACAATTTCATCAATTACACTATCAGACTTAGGAATAGTTAGGTTGGATGGTTGAAATAATTGCCGGAATTCACCACGTCCCAATTGTTCTAAAAATCGGCGGAATTCTGACTGGAGAGCAACTGCCATAGCGACAGCACAACCAATCACCAACTTTTCCAGAACAAAATTTAGTAATGGTAGACCAAACCTGCCACTCAGTGCCGAGGCTAGCATCAAAACAATAAATCCTCGCACCATCCATAGTGTCCGGCGCTCGCTAATAATCACCAGTATCATGTAGGTCAGCGCCAGCACCAATACAATATCCAGAGTCCCCAGCAGCAAGGACTGAGACCATCCCAGGTTTACCAGCCATTGCTTCCACCAATCTCTCATGACATCTGGATTACTCTTGTAACTTTAGTCAACAGTCATTAGTCAGTAGGGGCGGGTTTACCCAGATAATCTGTAAGGTTATGAGAGTTCTCAGTAAACCCACCCATACATTAGTCATTGGTACTTGGCTAATGACTAATGACCAAGAACTCATGACTAACTTTTTAATCTTTCTGGTAAGCAGTCTTGTCGAATTAAATCTTGATATGTTTCGCGTTGCAAAATTAAGTTTGCTTCGCCGTTTGCCACTACAACTGCTGCCGGGCGGGGTAAGCGGTTATAGTTGGATGCCATACTGTAATTGTACGCACCAGTTCCCATAACTACGAGAACATCCCCAGCTTCTGTTTTGGGTAGTTGGGCATTTTTGATTAAAATATCCCCTGATTCACAATGCTTACCAGCAATGGTAACTGTTTCTGTAATGGGTGCAGACAACTTATTAGCAACGACTGCTCGATAAACTGACTGGTAGGTAATGGGACGGGGATTGTCGGACATACCGCCATCAATAGCGATGTAGGTACGAATTTCTGGTATGGTTTTGGATGAGCCGATAGTGTAGGCAGTCACACAGGCTGGGGCAATTAGCGATCGCCCAGGTTCAGAAAGTAACTTGGGTAGAGGCAGATTTTCGGCTGCACAGGCTGTTTGCACCACTTCACAAATCGCCTTCACCCACTCTTCAATGCTAGGGGGATCATCAGATTCTACATATTTAATCCCCAAACCACCACCAACATTTAATTCGGTGACGTTCAAACCATACTTAGCTGCATCCTTGAGCCACTGCACCATCACAGCCGCTAAATCCTGGTGGGGTTGACGCTCGAAAATTTGCGAACCAATATGAGCGTGTAAGCCTACACAGTTTAAAGTTGCTTGCTGACTAACAAACTCAAACACCTCGCCCAAATCGTTGGGATCAAAGCCAAACTTACTATCTAGGTGTCCGGTGCGGATGTATTCGTGGGTATGACATTCAATTCCCGGTGTCAAGCGCAACATAATCCGGGTTGATGGCAAAGACATAGCCTGCAACATCTCCACCAAGGTACGCAATTCATACCAGTTATCCACCACAATGGTGACACCAGATTCAATTGCTAAAGTCAGTTCTTCACGGGATTTATTATTGCCGTGGAGGTAAATTTTTTCAGGACTAACACCAGCAATCAGGGCGGTGTAGAGTTCACCCCCAGAAACTACATCAATTCCTAACCCTTCGGAAGCGACGATCGCACCAACAGCTAAACAATTCCAGGCTTTGGAAGCGTAAAGTACCTGAGATGCACCCTGATAATATTTTTGAAAGCTATCTCGGTACTGTTGACAAGCTGTTCGCAGGGTGGCTTCATCTAATATATATAGAGGTGAACCAAACTGCTGAACTAGAGTTGTGACATCACACCCACCGATTTCCAGGTTGTCATCACTATTAACTTTGGCAGTTAAAGGTAAAAGTTCCTGGTTGGGCGAAATATTTGTACTTGGGTTGCGCCTTTGAGGTAAATACTGAGTCCCAGTATTTTGAACCTCAGCAGGGTGAGTTGATACCATAACTATATATAAGTTGTCCTTGTTTAAATTACGGGCGTGAGTTAGTACCCCGATCCCAGTTTACAAAGGGTTTGTAACCTTATCCCAATAAAAGTGATTTTATCTTCTAACTTAAAATTTAAATCTTTGACTTCAGAGGATTTAAGCGTAATCCTGGAACTGGATCAAGCCTGTTTTGGTGGGCTGTGGACTATGGAGGGCTACCAACGGGAGTTAGATAGTCCTAATAGTGATTTACTGGGAATATTTGCCCCTCACTCCAGCCGTAAATTGCTAGGCATGGGGTGCTTTTGGTCAATTTTAGAGGAAGCCCACATTACTATTGTGGCAGTTCATCCCCAATATCACCGCCGAGGTTTGGGGCAGGCTTTACTATATTTCCTGCTCAAAACAGCTAGCGATCGCGGTTTGGAGCGAGCTACCCTGGAAGTCCGAGCTTCTAACTTAGCAGCAATATCTTTATATCAAAAATTTGGCTTCAAAACAGCTGGCAGGCGGCGACGTTATTACCAAGATAACGGCGAAGATGCTTTAATTTTGTGGCTTTCGGATTTACAAGATCGCTCATTTCCGGAAAAATTGCAGCACTGGCAGACCATGATCTATTCTCATCTGCAAAAATCTTCGTGGGATTTGCTGATCTAATTTCGCTGCTGATGACTACCGATGATTTCTACTCTGCGTGCTGGTGTACGCAGTCCATGATAATTACTTAAGAATAAACCTGTGTATTAGTTTTTGGTTAATTGCTGTTTGATTAACCACTCAACAAGATGATTAGCAATTATTGCCAGACTCTACCCTTGGGGATACCTGCTAGAGCTTAATTTTTCAGCTTGGTAGCATCCCAACCTAATGAGAAAAAATCTATTTTTACAAATTTTGAATCATCAGAATATTTAATTTTAAAATTTAAATCGTTTTGAATAATATATTCTTTTCCCAAAAATATTGATTTTTGGGGTCTATCTGTGCTAATAATAAATATTTGTGAGTGTTAAATCAAATTAGCAATTAAACAGACTGTTGTATGTAATTAAGCTTAAAAAAGCTGATAAATTCAAACTCCTCAGTACAACAGCTAGGCAAACAGTAATAAAAAAATAAAAATGGTTCCATCAACTTGGGTGATGGTTCCTGGATGTTTATTCTCTTTATACAGGCATCCCAAACCTGAGCCTGTGCTAAAATCAGCGTACCGGCACGACGCAGGTGATGGGAAAAATGCCATGTTTGAACGCTTCACAGAAAAAGCCATTAAGGTAATCATGCTGGCCCAAGAAGAGGCCCGCCGTTTAGGTCACAACTTCGTTGGAACCGAGCAGATCCTCCTGGGTCTGATTGGGGAAGGCACGGGAGTTGCGGCCAAGGTGCTGAAATCGATGGGTGTCAATCTCAAAGATGCCCGCATTGAGGTAGAAAAAATCATAGGCCGGGGTTCGGGCTTTGTGGCCGTGGAAATTCCGTTTACGCCACGGGCAAAGCGGGTTCTGGAACTATCCCTAGAAGAAGCGCGCCAATTAGGGCATAACTACATTGGCACCGAGCATCTGCTGTTGGGCCTGATCCGGGAAGGGGAAGGTGTGGCAGCCAGGGTGCTAGAAAACCTGGGGGTGGATCTATCTAAGGTCAGAACTCAAGTCATTCGGATGTTGGGAGAAACCGCCGAGGTTTCAGCGACCGGTTCATCTGGGCGCACCAAAACACCAACTTTGGATGAATTTGGCTCGAACCTGACCCAAATGGCCACGGATAACAAGCTCGATCCTGTGGTGGGACGTGCCAAGGAAATTGAGCGGGTAATCCAAATATTGGGTCGCCGGACAAAAAATAATCCAGTATTAATTGGTGAACCTGGGGTTGGTAAAACCGCGATCGCCGAAGGTCTAGCATCACGCATCGCTAATAAAGATGTCCCCGACATCCTAGAAGATAAGCGTGTTGTCACCTTAGATATCGGCTTGCTGGTTGCGGGTACTAAATACCGGGGTGAATTTGAAGAACGCTTGAAGAAAATCATGGATGAGATTCGACAAGCGGGTAATGTAATTCTGGTAATAGACGAAGTACACACCCTCATTGGTGCAGGTGCAGCCGAAGGGGCGATTGATGCGGCGAATATCCTCAAGCCAGCTTTGGCCAGAGGCGAATTGCAGTGCATCGGCGCAACAACCTTGGATGAGTACCGCAAGCACATTGAACGGGACGCAGCACTAGAACGCCGCTTCCAACCAGTGATGGTAGGTGAGCCTTCCGTCGATGAAACAATAGAAATTTTATATGGTTTGCGCGATCGCTACGAGCAACACCACAAACTGAAAATCTCCGATGAAGCTTTAGTGGCGGCGGCAAAATTATCTGATCGTTATATTAGCGATCGCTATCTGCCAGACAAAGCCATCGACTTGATTGATGAGGCTGGTTCTCGTGTGCGGTTAATTAACTCTCAACTACCCCCCGCAGCCAAAGAGTTAGATAAAGAACTGCGCCAAATCTTAAAAGAAAAAGATGATGCTGTCCGTTCCCAAGACTTTGACAGAGCTGGGGAACTGCGCGATCGGGAAATGGAAATCAAAGCCGAAATCCGTGCGATCGCTCAAAGCAAAGCTAACGGTGCAAGCGGTGACGGTGTAGAACCTGTAGTTACAGAAGAAGACATCGCCCACATCGTCGCTTCCTGGACAGGCGTACCGGTGAACAAACTCACCGAATCCGAATCTGAGAAACTGCTGCACATGGAAGACACCTTGCATCAGCGACTCATCGGTCAAGAAGATGCAGTCAAAGCAGTTTCCCGCGCCATTCGCCGGGCGCGTGTCGGTTTGAAGAATCCCAATCGACCCATTGCTAGCTTTATCTTCTCCGGGCCGACTGGTGTAGGTAAAACCGAATTGGCGAAATCCTTGGCTTCTTACTTCTTCGGTTCAGAAGAAGCAATGATCCGCTTGGATATGTCCGAGTACATGGAACGCCACACCGTCAGCAAATTGATCGGTTCGCCTCCAGGTTACGTTGGTTATAACGAAGGTGGACAATTAACCGAAGCTGTACGCCGTCGTCCTTACACTGTCGTGCTGTTCGACGAAATCGAAAAAGCGCACCCCGATGTCTTCAATATGCTGCTGCAAATTTTAGAAGACGGTCGGTTAACAGATGCGAAAGGACGCACCGTTGACTTCAAGAACACCTTGCTGATTTTGACCTCCAACATCGGTTCTAAGGTAATTGAAAAAGGTGGCGGTGGTATCGGTTTCGAGTTTGGCGAAGACCAAAGCGAATCTCAATACAACCGGATTAAGAACTTGGTCAACGAAGAACTCAAACAATACTTCCGTCCTGAGTTCCTCAACCGTCTAGATGAAATTATCGTCTTCCGTCAGTTGAGCAAGCTTGAAGTTACCGAAATTGCGGACATCATGCTCAAGGAAGTATTTGGTCGCTTGACAGAAAAAGGTATAACCTTAGAAGTTAGCGATCGCTTCAAAGACCGCCTCATCCAAGAAGGTTACTCTCCCAGCTACGGTGCAAGACCATTACGCCGTGCAATCATGCGCTTGTTAGAAGATAGCTTGGCGGAAGAAATTCTGTCTGGTCGCATCAAAGATGGCGATGTCGCCTTAGTTGATGTTGATGAGAATGGGAATGTCCAAGTTAGCTCTCAACAGCGTCGGGAGTTGTTACCCCAAGGCGTTGAGTCTTAGTTAAAGTTTGGGATTTGATTCTCAAATAAAAATTAGAAAACGGTAGAGTGTTAATTGCTCTACCGTTTTTGTTTTGTTGTCGGTTATGGCTAGGCTGTTACAAAGTCTATACATAATTAATCATGATTAATCTAGATACTGGAACGGCTGTAGCTTTTATCGCTGAAGATTCTTCTGTCCGTTATTTATTGCGACAATATATAAATGATCAGGAAATGGTAATGAATCAAACTGCTTTTGATGAGTTCACTAATATAGTGAAAACTATTGGTGGGCTATCAGAACAGACCAGAGCTAGGAGATTTTTACAAAGAGTAACTATGATTCCTGATAACCCATCACCTAGAGCGTTAAACTTACAACCAACAAGAAAGTTAGGAATTAGCGATATTATTATTTTAGGGACAGGTGATCAATTAGGTATTGTGACCACAACAGCAGATGCAAAAGCTGTGAGAGCCGCTTCTGCTCAAGGTGTAGATTTTCTTGTATACATTCATCCACCTTTTCCGTTAACTGGTAATTAATCATGCAAATAACTATTCCACCTCATCTACAAAGTACCTATAAATTAATCAAATGCGCGTTTCCTGATGGTATCGAAGCAGAAAATTATGAACCACTTTTAGCCGTACTCAGTGAGGAGATGTCAGATAGAAATTTAGCAGAAGTTATCGCCTATTACGTTGGTAAAGATTACAGTTTGGTACTCAATGACGTATATCGAGTACAGTCAATTACTATTCCCAAAACTGAAGCTATTAATAATTTAAAAAAAGTTTTACTTAGTTGTGGTTATCAGGATTGGATTGACGAATTATCCTCATGATTAATGTGGATTATTCCTGTTTTAGCTGAAGATGGAATTGATGACGAATAACTGGGAATTTACAGAAGTATGGATCGATTCGATGTTATCACCGCCATACATTCTTTTATTGCTGTGCGACAGTGAGGAAAACTGTCAAATTTATGATCCAAAACAGGATGATAAGGTTGTATTTTCTAGTAATAATTATGAAGCTGCTAAGTTATGGTTACTAGAAGATGAGTATGAACCAGTAGAAGGTAGGCTTTTATCTACGGAATTAGCATGAATTATTTTTAATAACTTAAGAGATAAGATTGTATCAAATGATATTGATATTATTTAACATAATTAAGTAGTTATAATATATTCATCAATTTATTTTTGCTGTTTTATGAGTTCATTAGATGAATCACTGCGTAGATTTGAAGCAGTAGAAGCAAATTTAATTAAGCTTGAAAAGCTCTGGAATAAGTTAACAAAAAATTTACCTAGTGGCATTGTATTTAGTTCAAATCCTATTTATGAAGATGCTTGTCGTTCATATAAACATATACTTAAAAGCCTACCATCAATTGATGGTTGGAAACCAAATTCACTACCTTGTGACCTTCACCAGATAGCGCAAGATCGTCTGAATGCACTAGAAATTGGAGTTGATGCTCCAATGGCTCGTATATCAGTAGAACTTGAAATTGAAAAGCCTGGTAAAGAACTACGAGAATACAGATTTCGCTTTAATCAAAAGCGAAGACAACTTATTTACAATCAACTTTTGAAATTGTGCAATGAAATAGAACAATTACTAAATAATCTTCAAAAAAATCATCCTATTGATTATGAGGATGAAATTGATTTTGACAATGAAGAAGATGTTGATAGATGGCAAAAAATAACAAAGGAAAAAATTGATGACCCAGATTGGCAGACATTTTGCAATATTATAAAACAAATAGATGTATTGCTAGGTAGCGGTATGTCTCGTCCTAAACGTTGGTATGATATGCAACGTCATATTTCTTACGCACAAATTAATGATTTAAAAGATATTATTCTTTTTGATTGGCCATCCGTAAAATTAGGAATTACACAATATTTATATACCTCAGAAGAGCCGATTCCAGTAAATATTGAAGACTTAGGTGAACTTGTGGCATCAAAACCTTCTGGTCATGTAATAACTAAATTAAATTGGAATAATCTTTCTGCTGAAAACTTTGAACGTTTGATATTTAATTTAGTTTCTTCTGAAGAAAATTATGAGAATGTTGAATGGCTCATGCACCCAAATGCCCCAGATCGTGGTCGAGATTTGTCTTGTTATAGAGTCAATCAAGATAGATTGGGTGGTGTCAGTCGTAAAAGAATGATTATTCAGTGCAAACATTGGCTTAGTAAAGGTGTTAATCTTTCAGACATTAGTACAGTAAAAGATCAGATAAAACTTTGGGAACCACCAAGAGTAGATATTTTGGTCATTGCTACAACAGGACGCTTCACTGCTGACGCTGTTAGTTGGGTTGAAAGACATAACCAATCTGATTCTTGTATAACAATCGAGCTATGGGCAGAAACTAATCTTGAAAGTATCCTCGCTTCCAATCCCGCTCTTGTAGCAGAGTTCGGTTTGCGTTAAATATTAGATGTAATTGAGATAAATCAATGTTTTCCACTTTTGTACTATCGCACTATTTTAGCCTTGCCACGCTAGTAGGTATTGCTGTTTGTGGGGTAGTGCGATCGCACGCAACATTTTGATAAGCTACGATCAACACAAGTCAGCAATTACTGTTAATTTTGACACTTAAAGTCACTAAAGTATTTTTATACTCAATAATAATATCCTGCCCAAAGGACATGAAGCCTACAAACGAACAAACCCAGGGACTCTACAGACTGTGTTATCGACTAACAAATGTCATTTATCCTGGATGGCAATGCAAAAGCATCGAACTTGTTAGAGTAGATGAACGTACTGGCAATTTATATGTACTTGCGGCTGGAGAAGATATGGACTTCGAGATTAAACCAACCGGAGGCTTTGAACCATGACAACAACTAAGTACCAAGCAATGAGCTTGAATGAATTACGCCGCTATGTTCTTACCCATCGAGAAGATATTACAGCTTTTCATGTGTATATTGATCGTTCAAAGTCTGAAGGAAGAATGATCAGTTTAGATATAAATGATGATAATTGGGAAGACAAAGTTAAAAAGGCAATCAAAGATAGTTCAACTGCTATTCGTTGGTACTGTGACAAAACAGTAGAAAACAGCGTTGAATTTCAAGCAATTAGTCAATGGTGGAGTCAGTTAAATAACAAAAGCGTTACGATATATCACATTACTGGAATGGAAATTGATAAAGAAACTGGTATTTGGGAAGCAATTCAACTTACCCCACCAGTGCAATTAAAAATTGTTGAACCACGTTTAGAAATTGGACAATTCACTACATTAGTTCAATACAAAGACCAAGATGGATTTCCCAATCAAATAGAGGCAGTTGCTATTGATTTAGATATCGAAAAGCAAAATTTATTTATTTGGCCGAATACATCAGCAGAAGTCTTTATTTTTTCTCATGAGACAACCTTATGATATGACATAAAAATTTCTGAAGCTAGGTTAATCAGTTTTGAGTGCATGATCTGTGTTAGCTGACTGTTAGGTATCGCTGTTAGTGGGGTAGTGCGATCGCACAAAATATTTTGATAAGCTACCATCAACACAAGTCGGCAATTACTGTTAATTTATGGAAACATCAAAATTTACTACTCAGAGAGATAATACACAACTAGAAACAATAGACATCGCTGTAAAACCTCAAAGCATAAACCGACGCGAGTTTATGAAATTGCCATTAGAAGAAAGGCGGCGCATACTAGCAGAACAAGCAGAGCAAATGTTACTACATTACCAACAAGATAAAGAGTGGCAAGAATTAGAGATAGGAGATTTACTTTACTACTAGCTAATTGTAATACTACTCACGGCTAGTTAATAATACAAATCACTATTATGATACATCTACAAAGTACATATAAATTAATTCAGTGTGCTTTCCCCAATGGCATAGAACCACAAGCTTATTTACCGCTTTTATCATTACTCAGTGAGGGAATGTCAGATAGAAACTTAGCTGAAGTTGTAGCTTACTGTAGTGGTAAAGATTACAGTGTGGTACTTAATGATGTATATTGGTTGCAATCAATAGATGTTCTCAAGCGTGATGCTATGGCTAATGTAAAGGAAAGATTGCTGGTGTGTGGTTACGAGCAATGGCTTGAGAAGGAATAAACTATACTTGTAATCAAGACCCATAAATAATGACGAAAAGGGATTAGCAAAATGCAAGCCATTCTCCTCAGTAGCGAAGAAGTTGCTAAACGTGCCAAAGAATTATATGAAAATAACATTCGTCAACAAGTAGAAACCGAAGATAACATCGGCAAAATGGTAATTATCGACATAGAAACAGGTGAATATGCCGTTGATAAAATAGGAATAGAATCAGCAAAATATCTGCAAAATAAAAACAGATTTGCTCGACTTTTTGGAATTCGCATTGGTTATAAAGTTGCTGTTTCTTTCTGTGGTGATCTGGAGCGTGATTATCGGTAATAACTGGTATTATCAAAAAGTTATAGTCATAGATAACAGCACTAGATTATGTTTTTAACTTTATAAATTAATTGGTAGAGAATTAATTATTCCCTACCAATTTTAATATTTGTTGAATGTTTAACACAAAACCTGATTACGGTGAGTTTTGAGTATTTATTTCTCCACAGGTGTTAGCTTTAAAGGATACAACGGCTCAGATCCATTTAATTGCCAAATTCTCAATACTAAGACAGCAGCTACAGTTAGCCAGACACAAGAAAATGATAAAATCATTCCCGCTAGAGGATTAGTTTGCCAATAAACTGCCGTCACTACTATAGCTGATAACCAAGGGCCTAAAATCACGACAGGCACAGCAGCACCTAATCTGCGTTCTACGGTAAAAATCGTATTCCAAGTATCACCTACAGCTAAATGTATGACAAACAAAATGAAAGGCAGAACTAACAATTGGTGATTCATTTCCTGCCAAATTAATACAGAAGAAATTACCCGCAAAACGGCAATGATCATCCAAACTATGGGAAATACTAAAGGTGGAGGAGACCATCTTGGTCTGATTACCTGGTCATAAGTCTGACGAGAACGGGTATTATCTAACAGAGAAAAAATTCTTGAACGGATACTTAATAGAGCAAAAAATAATCCAGTTGCTAAGGTACTAAACCAACTGGGAAGTGAAGAATTGCTATCAATCAAAATAACCAATTTTTCCATTCCCAGTAATACAAGAATCATCACTCCTATTTGGAGAATAGTTCCTAGTTTATAAACTAAAACTGCTCTAACATCTAGTTCTTGTGTAGTAGCTATTGATGTATTGGGAGACTGTTGTTGATTACCAGTTTTTACACCCATGACTGTGTTAACAAACTGTTCTAGTATTCCACTATTGTTGGACTGATTCATAATTAAGATATTACAAGTAGTTTGTAACGATTAACAATACCCCATTATATGATAGTGCAATACATCAGGCTATTCCGATGAGATTATCTACTCCTACCTAGTGCGGTATTTAGAAAATCTAGCAAACCCTCCAGCACAAGAAGCAGATAAAAATATTGAGATTTTATTTTCAATTTCTGAAGAAGTGGAGAAAGCAATTTTGGTGGGAGCGCCCGTTTTTAGTTTAAGAGATTGATTTTGTAGTAAGCGACTCTAGCTTTTTTTAGGACTAAATTTATTACTCTACAACCCTTTAATTATTTACGCCGTCCTGTTTATACTAAGATGCAAATATATGGTATTTCTTTATCTTTGAGACTAAATTAACAGCATGACTATGTTCCTGACAGATTCTACTGAGATTAACAGAATTTATTTCTCGTCAATACTGGATTTAAAGCAGCGTAGTGAATTGGGACAATTTTTCACTCCTGCCCCAGTTGCTCGTTTTATGGCAAAACAATTCAGTAGTCTATCTGGTCATCTCAGTCTTCTAGATCCCGGAGCCGGAGTTGGTGCATTAACGGCTGCATTTGTAGAGCGAATATTGGCAAGTCCCAACAAGGTTGAAAGCTGCTTGATAACAGCGTATGAAGTTGAATCAGCTTTTCTGTCTTCTTTGGATCAATGTCTTACGGAATGCTGTTTAGCTCTAGAAAACAGAGGAATTAAAGCAAATTACAGCTTACATAAAGAAAGCTTTATCAAGTCTTTTGCTGATATTAATTTGCCGCTTATTACTAACTCATCCATTAGTTTTACTCACGCAATTATCAATCCGCCTTATAAGAAAATTAACAGTCAATCAGTCGAACGAAAAATACTTTCCAGCCTGGGAATTGAAACTGTAAATCTCTATAGCGCGTTTGTTTGGCTGACTTTATTACATCTGGCTGAATACGGAGAGATAGTTGCAATTACGCCCAGGAGTTTTTGTAATGGTGCTTATTTTCGTCATTTTCGTCAGGCTTTGTTAGCAAAAATGGGGCTGCAAAAAATTCATATTTTTGAAAGTCGTTCAGCAGCTTTTAGAGAAGATAATGTCTTACAAGAAAATATTGTTTTTCATGCAGTTAAAACTAGAAATCAGCCTGATTATGTAGAAATTACACGTAGCTATGAAAGCGAGTTAGATGAATTTTCAGAATTAAGATATGTTCCTTATAGAGATGTAATAGAAGCCAATGATACTGAGAGTTTGATTTATATTGTGACCAACTCTCTTGAAGATGCTTTGAGAGTGCAAATGAATAAATTCTCATCTACTTTGGATGAAATTGGTTTAGAAGTTTCAACGGGGCCAGTTGTCGATTTTCGTCTCAAATCAGCTTTGAGAACTTGCTTAGATCAGCAAAGTGTTCCCCTGCTTTACCCAGAAGCTATCAAGGTAGGGAAAGTTACATTTCCACCCCACAATCCTCGTAAGGCGATCGCCATTGAACAAAACCCAGAAACAAGAAAATGGTTAGTTCCATCGGGTTGTTACGTTTTGACAAAGCGTTTTTCTGCTAAAGAGGAAAAACGCCGTGTTGTTGCTGCTGTTTGTTCTCCTTTAGATGCACCAGCAATAGGTATAGAAAATCACCTCAATTACTACCATGCTCAAGGTCAGGGAATGAACCCTGATCTAGCACGAGGTTTAGCTGCATTCCTCAATTCAACTTTATTTGATAGTTACTTCCGGCAGTTTAGTGGACACACACAGGTTAATGCAACGGATTTACGTAGAATCAAATACCCTAGCAAAGATGATTTAATTCGACTAGGAAGCCAGATTAGTGATTCTTACTTTGATCAGGAACAACTGGATCAGGTTGTACATGAAACTTTGTCAATTATGAGTGAAGCCATAAATGCGATTCAGGCTAGTAAACGGATTGAGGAAGCTTTGGCAATTCTTAAAGATATTTCTGCCCCCAAAGCGCAACAGAACGAGCGATCGGCACTATGCTTACTCGCTTTGGCAGACATTCAACCGGAAACACCTTGGCATCAAGGCACAGCACCAAGACGCAGAATCACAGAAATGATGGATTGGTTTCGTGATTACTACGGTAAACAATACGCACCGAATACACGCGAAACGGTTCGACGGCAGACGATGCACCAGTTTGTACAGATGGGCATAGTTATTGAGAATCCAGACCGACCAGATCGACCAATTAACAGCCCAAAATGGTGTTATCAACTTCATCAGCCAGCATTGTCACTTCTTCAATCTTATGGCTCGGAGCATTGGGAAGAGGCTCGTCGCAATTATGCTGTGACAATCACAAATTTATTGCAGGATAGGAATCGCAACATACCAATAATTCCCGTAAGTTTGCCTGACGGTCAAGCTATTCAATTATCATCAGGTGGACAAAATATTCTGATCAAAGCAATTTTGGAAAATTTTTGTCCCAGATTTACGCCTGGAGGTTTTGTTCTCTATGTAGGCGATGCGGGAGATAAGTTCATCATTAATGAAACTCAAAAATTCCGAGAACTGGGGATTGAATTAGATCCTCACGGTAAAATGCCAGACGTTGTAGTTTATTATGAGCAACAAGACTGGCTGGTATTGGTAGAAGCTGTGACTAGTCATGGGCCTGTCAACTTGAAACGTCGCAACGAATTAAGGCAGCTATTTCATTCCAGTCGCAAGGGATTAGTTTTTGTTACTGCTTTCCCCAGTCGTAAGGAAATGACTCGATATCTGGCTGAGATTTCTTGGGAAACAGAAGTTTGGGTAGCAGATCAACCGGATCACATGATTCATTTCAACGGGGAAAGATTCCTTGGCCCTTATGAAGACTAAGAGAATTGTTACGAGGTTGAAGGTTTACCTACAATTACGCTCTGATTTACACCATCATCAACTTCATCGCATTGAAAAACTTCGATTCCGTCGAAATCCTGAAGCTTACTTCCCAACTCTTGAGAAACTAATTCTCTAGCAAACTTCGCCGCTCTAGTTTTTTTCAACTCAGCCTTGCTGGGTAATTTCTTCTTGCTGAGTCTCAACTCCAGGATTAAAGCGCCTAATGCACCGCCACATAACATGGTGCGTTAGGCTGAAGGCATAACACACGCTACTTAAGATTTACTTTATTAGTCTCTTAGAGCAAATGCTGCAACCGAGTTAAGCGTTCTGAATAATTTTTGATCACCATGAGGGCAAACATAGGTGTTTCTTGGACAGCAAAGAGAAACCTTTTATCATCTAAGTAAGTGAGTGTACAATCAGTTTGAGCGATCGCAGTATAGGTTCTGTTGTTTACCCCTACCAATACACCAACACCAAATACTTCACCTGCCTCAATGGTTTCCACAATTTTACCATTGACAGATATATCTAATTTTCCTTCTAAAATACCGTACATATATTCACCAGGCTGTCCTTGCTCGAAGATGACTTCACCTGCTGAAAACTTTTGATGGACAGGTTGTTTTTGAAAGATGCCAATTGTAACCACAGGACTTAACATAAAACACCTTCTGCAAAATTCTCTAGATGTCAGTGAAACTTTTAGATTGCTGATCTAAAAGCCGAGTCAAGTATACTACTTCCCCTAAAGTAAGCGTCCCCATGCAAAATATCATTAATCACTTCCCGAAAAACAAGTTTTTGCCAATTTGGCAACCATAGAGTGATGAACACTGGTATTATTTATATTGTGCAAGGGGTGTAGCAAAAGTAGCCCCGACCGCGAGGTTGGGGTAACTTCTGCAAAACTTCTGAATTAATCAACGCTTCATTTTCTGCGACGCTCTTACTAGCACCCATACAGAAAGCGATCGCCAAGATACTTCGCGCGATCGCCTCATAGATTTTCAGCACAAAATAAGTTTCCCCAATCCTCAATTCTTAACTTCTAACCCCTAACCTCTGTTTTAATAAATCACTGGCTTGCTCTAAAGAGTCCAACACTTGGAAAGCCAAACACCTGATTTCTGGAGATGGTTGTTCTATGTCGGGAACCATAATAGGGTACATCCCGGCGCTAAATGCTGCTTCTATACCAACACATGAGTCTTCAAAAACCACACACTGCACAGGTGCAACATTAATTCTGCGACTGGCTTCTAAATATATATCTGGTGCAGGTTTACCCTCAGCCACATCTTCACTTGTGACAATAGTAGTAAAGTAGTGCAGAATGCCGGCGTTAGTTAAGCGGCGAATGGTACGACTGCGGGATGTACCTGTGGCTAAGGCAACGACTATGCCCAAATGATTGAGCTGATAGAGTAAATCTAAGACACCAGTTTTTAATGGTAAACCTTCTTGCAATTCTCGGCGATCGCCTATTTCAATCCGTTGTGTTGTTATCGCATCGAAAGGAAAGTTATTACCATATCTTTGTTTGAGTATTTTTTCCCGCCAAAATAAATCACGCCCGACAAACTCCTTATAAAAATCGTCGCTCATCATATAGCCATGACTGGCTAAGGCTTGTTTCCAAGCCCAGCGAGCAATGCTTTCTGTATCAAACAGCAAGCCATCCATATCAAAAATTGCGGCTCGGATATCTGGTAGCACACTCAATCCTCTATTCACAGTTGGACAACACTTAATTATGTAATTATGCCTTTCATTGGTGACAATACCTGTGGCATTTAATAATCAGAAAATTTTGACTTAATTATGCACTCTGAATCCAGAAAAACTGACTTGCTAACTGCATCATGCCAACTACCTTTATATGGCAAAAGAATCCTAGTGACAGCTCCTAGAAATTATGCTTCTCGGTTATCTGCACAAATTATTTCTCAAGGTGGATTGCCAATTCTCATGCCTACTATAGAGACTTGTTATTTATCCAACTATACAGATTTAGATCAGACTCTGAAATCCGTAGATCAATTTGACTGGATTACTTTTACCAGTAGAAATGGCATTATTGCTTTTTTTGAACGGATGTATGATTTAAATATTTCTATATCAAAATTGCAAAATAGCCAATTATGTGCATTGGGTAAAGATGCAGATATTTTATTATCTTACTGTGGCAAAGTTGATGTGATTCCCAAAGAATCTAGCCCGGTGGGAATTGTGACTGAACTATCTCAAATACCTGGAATTAGTGGCAAAAAAGTTTTAGTACCTGCTCCCGAAGTTATAGGTATACCTGAACCAAATGTAGTTCCTAACTTAGTAGCAGATTTGCAAAAATTGGGAATGCAAGTCACTCGGATATCTACATATATAACTCAATGTTTAGATAAAAATATCTACCAATTAGAATTAAATTTAATTCGTCAAGGCATGATTGATGTCATCGCCTTTAGTAGTACAGCAGAAATCACCAGTTTATTAACAATGGTTGAATCCAATAATGATTTAGAGAATTGTCTTATAGCTTGTTTTGGCCCTTATACAGCTGCTAATGCCCAACAGATGGGTATAAAAGTTGATATTGTGTCAACAGATTTCAGTTCATTTGAGGGATTTGTCCAGGCGATCGCTTGTGTGAGTAATAAACTTATACTTCAATAAGAAATAGTCATGCTGGTGTAATCGTTAATTACTTGTAAAACTTCATCATGAGGATAATTCATTGAGCAATCTTTAGCAAATTTATGTGGAGATACAAAAACACAAAACTTTATATTTTCGTGAAAATAAAATATACCCGACTTTTTAAGAAGTCGGGTATATTGTTAGTTGTGAATAGTATTAACGGTCTTTAGATACTGCATTTCCTGGGCCGGCTGTGACAATTACTAGATTTTCTGGCTGAATGAAGTCTTGAATTGCCTGTTGCAGATCATTCATCGTGACTGACTGAATGCGCTGGGGAAATTCCCGAATTTCTGCTGGTGATAGCCCCAACACAGCATTATCTAAAATGATGCTGGAGACATTACTAGGATTAGCTAAATCTACAGGATAGCTGTTAGCAATTGAGCGTTTGGCAGTGTTTAATTCTGCTTCGGTGACACCTTGCTGGCGTAACTGTTTGAGTAATGCTAAAGTGCTAGCGATCGCTTGATCAGCATCTTGGGGTGCAGTCTGCATTTGAATCAAGAATGGGCCAGGATTTACCCCAGCCGCAAACCCACTGTAAATACCATAGGTCAAACCCAGGCGATCGCGTACTTCTGTACCTAAGCGGCTAGATAAGGTATCACCACCCAAAATCTGATTCAGTACCAAAGCTGCATAATAACGGGGATCTTTGCGAGAAATCCCATTGTAACCAATGTAAGTCACAGCCTCAGCTTTACCAGGAATCACTTGATTAATACGAGTCAAACTTGGCGGTAATGACACCGATGTTAATTTGAGGGTAGGCGGTTGACCAATAGCTTGCCATTTACCGAGGGACTGATTCAGTAAATCCTTCACCTGTACTGGGTCAAAGTCACCTACTAAAGCTAGTGTTGTTGTATCAGGTCGGTAATGGTTGCGATAGAAACGCACAACATCATTCCGAGTAATACTTGTTAAACTCTCCGCCGTTGGGAAACTGTAGAACGGGTGATTTTTTGGGTAAATTACCTGCTGGAATACCCGTCTCCCTAAACTTCTAGGATCATCTAGTTGAGCTTTCAGGGTGCTTAAGGCTCGTTGACGACTTAATTCTAGTTGATCCTTGGGGAAGGAGGCATTTTGCAAGACATCAGCCAGTGTTTGAATTAATATCGGCAGATTTGCTGATAACCCTTGACCACCGATAGTCACTCCCTCACGGCCTGCGCCAAAACTTAAACTAGCGCCTCTGTCTTCTAAAGTTTGCGCCAAGGTGAGGGCATCTTGTGTCTGCGTTCCATTCATTAAATTAGTCGCAGTGAGATTTGCTAGTCCCGCTTTTTGATTACCATCAAACTCACTTCCCGCATCAATTTGTCCACTCAAGTTAACTGTGGGAACATTATGGTCAGGTAATAGCAGCACCCGCAAACCATTGGTGAGAGAAAACTGTTGTGGTAGAGATTGTTTATTGCTGTCTGTAGATGTGGTCGTAGGTGGTAGATATTTAGCCAATTGTGCGGGGTCTAAAGGTTGACCGGGGTCGAAGTTTTCTACAGTGCGCCCAGAACCAGCACTAGCGGTTTCACCTTGACCATCGATTTGAGTCGGTTCAAAATAGCCAATGGTTTGTTTAGCAGGATTAAGATAGGTTTTCGCTACTCTTTGAATATCAGCTGGAGTGACATTAGCGATCGCTGCTAAATACTTCTCAATATAGTGATAATCCCCGGCTATGGTTTGGCTGTATCCTAATTGATTGGCTTGGCTGGTAATATCTTGATTACCCAGTACAAATGAGGCTTGCAGTTGGGTTTTAGCTCGATTCAATTCGACTGGGGAAACTGGCTGCTGTTGTAGTTGTGATAAAGATGTTTGCAATACCTGAGTAATTTTTTCTAGCTTCTGCCCTGGTGCTGCTGTCGCATTAATTTCATACCAACCCGGTTCAATTAATTCTAATGCGCTAGCACTCACAGAACTAGCCAGACCAGATTCCACCAAAGCCTGATAAAGCCTAGAACTGCGCCCACCTGTCAAGATAGCATCCATCACATCAATTGCCGGGACATCAGGATGATTGATATCAGGCAAGGGATACACAGCTTGCAATAATGCCGCACTTCCAGGTTCCTTCAAAACTATGGGTCCTGTACTAGCAGTATTTACTACCTTGTCCCCCTTGTCCCCCTTGTCCTCTCTAACTCTCCTGGACAATTTCCCAAAAGTTTCTTGCACCACTTGCAGCGTCGGTTCTGTGGCAAAATCCCCTGTAATTACCAAAGTGGCATTATCTGGAGTGTAGTATTTTTGATAGTAATTCCTCACCTGTTCCAGTGTGAATTGTTCCACATCGGTTTTTGTCCCACCCACAGGCAAACCATAGGCGCGGTTAGGAAAAGCCGCTCGCATCACCGCCCGACTTAAACGATAATCAGGAGAGTTTTCATATCCCTGCAACTCAGAGATCACTACCCGTTTTTCACTGGTTAATTGTTCCGACTCAATCAAAGCATTGGCCATGCGGTCTGCTTCTAGGGTTAGCAGTGCTTCTAGTTTGTCTTGTTCCACCGTGCCGAAGTAAGCGGTTTCGTCGTAGCTAGTGAAAGCATTAAACTGACTACCCAAAGCACTAAACAACCTACCAAACTGTACCGGACGGTCTTTTGTTCCCTTAAACATCAAATGCTCAAGCTGGTGGGAAATGCCGTTTTCTCCCTTGACTTCATTTCTAGAGCCAACTTTATACCAAACCTGCACACTCACCACTGGCGCAGTATGCACTTCCTTAGTGAGTACGGTTAAACCGTTATCTAATACTGTTTTCTGCACTCCTTGAGTAAAAGACAAACCAGACACGGGTGTAACAGTGGGTGTGGGTGTGGCTGCAATTGTTAAATTACCCGCCACAGGTAAAATACTCAACAGGAGGCTGAGAAAAAAACCTAAAATCATATATAGGCGGAGTTTCATAAGTGTTTTACACTTCTTAAGGTATCAAACCGGGAAATAGAAAGTAGGGTTAATAGTTCATTCAGTTTAGCGAGCGATCGCCTCAATCGTCTTAATTAAATTCTTCAATATGTAGAGACGTACCACTGCTACGTCTCTACAGAGATTTCAGGTAAAGCATCATAAATTTCTGAAGATGTCTAATTTACAGTAACTTTATCTCTTTACTGGTACATTTTATAACTAGGCTCTCAGTGTGAACTAGAATAGTAGATATTGGCTCTTTGATGTAGAAGTTGCTATGAGTTGCTCAATGATCTACCACTACAGACTCAACTCTAGCAGTGGATTGTTGAAGAAAGTAAAAGAGTAAACACTCCCTTAACATGATGAATCTGCAACAAGCCATCCTAGAATGTACCGATTATGCAATCATTGCTACCAACTCCGAGGGGATAATTCAAACCTTTAACCCAGCCGCCCAGAAGATGTTGGGTTATGCGGCCGAGGAAGTTGTTAATCATGTCACTCCTCTAATCTTCCACGACCCGGAGGAACTTAAGCAACAGGCACAAACACTTTCGCAAGCCCTAGGTAGAGAAATTGCCCCAGGTAAAGACTTTATCGTCACAACCCAATCAGTTAACCACAAAGATGAATGGACTTTCATTCGTAAAGATGGCTCCCGCTTTCCTGTCTCTCTCTCGGTTAAACCCTTATGCAATGACGCAGGAGAGATAATTGGCGGTGTGGGTATTGCCAAAGACATTACGCAGCAAAAACAGATAGAAGCCCAACTCCACAAAAACGCAGCTAACCTCGCTGCGGCCCAAAGAATTGCTCATCTAGGTAGCTGGGAACTGAATTTGCTAACCCAAGAGATGATTTGGTCAGAAGAAGTTTTTCGCATTTTTGGACGCAATCCTGAGTCTGGTACGCCCACTTACAACGAGATGCTAGAGCGCATACATCCAGATGATCGCCATCAACAAGACTTTGTGATGCAGCAAGCGATCGCTCAAGGGCTATGTTATGAGCTAGAGTATCGTTGTTATCGCCCAGATCAGAGTTTACGTTATGTACTATCACGGGGCGAAGTGATACTAGATGCCGATGGCCAGGCAATCCAGTTGATCGGTATTATCCTTGACATTACCGAGCGCAAACAAACCGAACAACATCTGAGAAACCTCTCAGATCGATTGACATTGGCACTCAAGTCAGCTGATATTGGCACTTGGGACTGGGATATGATCCATGAAGCATACTGGGATGACCGGATGTATGAATTATATGATTTACAACGGTCTGTTGCTCCTGCCACATATCAAGATTGGCTCAATGCCCTCCATCCCGATGATCGCACAGAAACAGAAACTGCCCTTCAGGATGCGATACAAGGAAAGCGGGAATTTGATGTAGAATTTCGCATTGTGCGACCCGATCATAGTATTCGCTATATCCATGCTTCGGCTCTTGTGCAACGCAATCAGCAGGGTGAAGCACAACGGATGGTTGGAATTAACTATGATATTACCGAGCGTAAGCAAGTAGAATCAGCCTTGAGAGAGAGCGAACACCGCTATGCGACATTGACGGAAGCCGCTCCCGTTGCTATTTTCCGTTTAGATACTGAGGGGAATTGTGTTTACGTCAACGAGCGTTGGAGCGAGATGACAGGTAGACCAACTCAGGCAGCCTTGGGTATGGGATGGGTAGAAACTTTGCACCCAGAACATCGCCATTGTGTTCTCATGCAATGGTCGCAACGGGGATTCAGCCAACCAGAACTCTATCAAAGTGAAGGCAGACATTTACTTCCAGATGGTAGCATTAACTGGTTTTACTGCCACATAGTACCCGAAACTGACTCCAATGGCAAAATTATGGGCTATGTTGGCACACTCACGGATATCACACAGCGCAAACAAGCAGAGGAACAGCTGCATCAACTCTCCCAACGTTTAACCTTAGCCATCCGTTCCGGGGGGTTTGGAATTTGGGAATACGATTTTGTCCAAGCCAGACAAATTTGGGATGAGCGGATGTACGAATTGTATGGAGTGAGCCACGAAAATTTTGACTGTACTTTTGATACATGGTTAAACTGCCTGCACCCCGATGACCGCGATCATATTTTGGCAAATATCCAGCAAGTTCTGCAAAACAAACAAGAATACAACGTCGAGTTCCGCATCATTCTACCGAGTGGAGAAATTCGTTACATCAAAGCCTATGGTCTACTCAATTGTGACCAGCAAGGCCAACCTCTACAGATGATTGGAGTCAACTTTGACATTAGCGAACAGCAAGTGGCGCTACGCGATCGCCAACAAGCTGAACAAGAATTGATCCGTCACAGGGATTTGCGGGAGATAATTTTCAACGAATCTACCGATGCTTTGTTTCTGGTTGATCCGGCAACACTACTCACTCTCGATTGTAATCGGCGAGCAGTAGAATTATTTGAGGCGGCTAACAAAGCTGAACTGCTGGGCATTGAAGGGCATTCACTCCAGCACCGCCAATTCTCTCCAGAAGAGATAGCTGCCATCGTTGCACAAATGCAGACGAAAGGATTTTGGAGTCAAGAAATTGAATATGTGACTCGTCAAGGCAAGGTTTTCTGGGGCAACATTGCCGCCAAGCCCATTACTATAGCTGGTCGTACCATGAATTTAGTACGAGTGACTGACATCAGCGAACAACAAGCGGCACTACACGAGCGCAAACAAGCTGAAGAACAACTGCGACAAACAAATGAGCAATTAGCCAATGCCAACGCCGAACTAGCCCGTGCTACTCGCCTCAAAGATGAATTTCTGGCTAATATGAGCCATGAATTACGAACACCACTCAATGCCATTCTAGGTATGTCTGAGGGGTTTGAGGAAGGTGTGTTTGGTGCGATCAATGAACAGCAAGCAAAAGCGATCGCCACCATCGAACGCAGTGGTAGACACCTCCTAGAACTGATCAATGACATTCTGGACTTATCCAAAATTGAATCAGGCAAACTGGAACTACAACTGAGTGACATTCCGATCAAAGGTCTGTGTAATACCAGTCTCGTCTTTATCAAACAGATGGCATTGAAAAAAAATATTCGCCTGATTACTGACATTCCTGATCATCTGGGCAGTATCCAAGCCGACGATCGCCGTCTGCGTCAGGTACTGATCAATCTATTAAGCAACGCCGTCAAGTTCACCCCAGAAGGAGGTGCGGTGAAGCTCCAGGTTTGGCTGGAGGAAGTAGGGGAGGGCAGAGGGAGCAGAGAGAAGTCCGAGCGGAGGAAGCCTCCGCTCGGAACTTCGGAGGGTGTAGAGGAAGTAAATTCTTCCTTGTCTCTCCCTGTCCTCTGTTCCCCCTACCCTCACATTAACTTCTGTGTCAGTGACACCGGCATTGGTATCGCCCCTGAAGATATTGGCAAATTATTTCAGCCTTTCATTCAGCTCGACAGCAGCCTTAACCGCCAGTACAATGGCACAGGTTTAGGTTTGGCTCTGGTACAACGAATCACTGCTTTACATGGGGGAACAGTCTCAGTTACCAGTCAGGTTGGACAAGGTAGTTGTTTTACTGTCCGCATTCCCTACCTTACCAGTGATGATGTTCCCACAAGGCAGGTAATTGCTCAATTGCCCAAACATTACGCACTGGCTGAGAATGCACCAGTGTTGATGATCGAAGATTCGACGGCTGCGGCTGATCAGATTAGTCGCTACCTCAGTGACATGGGAATGCAATCTGTCATCTATGCAATGGGTGAAGGAGCAGTAGAAGAAGTAATGCGTGTCCGGCCGGCGCTAGTTATTTTGGATCTGCAACTACCAAACGTATCAGGTTGGGAAGTGCTGAAGCAACTCCAGCTCAACCCTCAAACCAAAGAAATTCCAGTTGTGATCATTTCAGTTGTGGATGAGCGCATCAAAGGACTTGCTGAGGGGGCATTTGCATATCTGGTGAAACCTATTACCCGCGCTCAATTACGGACAACTCTCAACCAACTACAATATCCTGCTGGTACTGCATCAGCTGCCATCAATGTAGTCGCAAAACCCACTTTGGTATCTCCTTTAATTTTACTAGCAGAAGACAATCAAGCTAATATCAATACAATATGTGGTTATCTGGAAAGTCGAGGATATCGACTGGCGATCGCCAAGAATGGACAACAAGCCATTGAACAGGTTCAGGCTCAACATCCCGATTTAATTGTGATGGATATTCAGATGCCGGAAATGGACGGATTGACAGCCATCCGCCGGATTCGGGATGATCAGCAATTTGTCGATATTCCGATCATTGCATTAACGGCACTAGCCATGCCAGGCGATCGCGAAAATTGCCTCGCAGCCGGAGCTAATGAATATTTAACTAAACCTGTAAAACTCAAACAGCTCATAGCAACAATTCAAAAACTTTTAACGAGGTAGTGGAGATTTTAAATGAATAATCAACACTCTATTTTGGTAATTGATGATGAGCCGGATAACTTCGATGTGGTTGAAACGTTACTAGATAGTGAAAACTACGAATTACATTATGCTCCTACTGGTAAACAAGCCATTGATTGCCTCAATAGTTTTCAGCCTGATGTGATTTTGTTGGATGTGATGATGCCTGATTTAGATGGCATGGAAGTCTGTCGGCAGATCAAATCTGACCCGCAGTGGCAAGCACTTCCGATTATTATGGTGACAGCATTAACTGCTAAAGAAGACTTAGCTAAATGTATAGCAGCCGGAGCTGATGATTTTATTAGTAAGCCCGTCAACGGTGTAGAGTTAAGAGCCAGAATTCATTCCATGTTGCGGATTAAGCAACAGTACGATAAATTACAGACTTTGCTGAATCTGCGAGAAGATATGGTCAATATGATTGTACATGATTTGCGAAATCCGCTTACCAGTATAGTCATCTCCAATGAGATTCTCCGGTTTCCTGGTTTGTCACCCGAAAAGCATCAAGACAAGACGGATAAAATCACACTCGCAGCTCAACAAATGCAATCGTTGATTGATAACTTGCTCGTTGTGGCCAAGTTAGAATCTAGCAAAATGGATCTTAACTGTATAGAAGTAGACCTGTGTGCGCTTTGCATTTCAGCGTTGGCAGATATTGAGGCGATCGCGCTCCAAAAAAAACTCAATCTTGTCAGCGAATTACCCGATCCTGGTGGCATGGTAAAAGTAGATGTACCCATCTTCCGCCGAGTTTTGGATAATTTACTCTCCAATGCGATTAAGTTTTCCCCATCTAATTCTCAAGTTACCCTGAAAGCAGAGTATTTAACCACAGGTGCTAAATTACAAGTTGTTGATTCCGGTTCGGGAGTGCCTCAAAACTTACGTCAAAGCATTTTCGAGAAGTATGAGATTGGCACACGGATGCCGGAAGTTTCACAAATTGGTTTAGGATTGGCTTTTTGCAAAATGGCAATTGAGGCACATCACGGTACTATTACTGTCGAAGATCATCATCCCAAAGGTACTATTTTTACAATCTTCTTGCCGTCTGTATAGGTTAGAAAATCACAACTATGTGTTATGAGAATTTATGTTTGCAGCTACTATCAGAATCGAAACACCACGCTTGTTTCTGCGTAACTTCCAAAACAGCGATATCGTAGCATTTGCCAGCTATCGTTCTGATCCAGAGGTAGCGCAGTATCAAAGTTGGGATATACCTTATTCAGAAGTAGAAGCAACAGAATTTATAGAAACATTACAGCAGTTAACCCCTGGTGTTTTAGGTGAGTGGTATCAACTGGCAATTGCACTCAAGTCAACAGAAGAAATCATTGGAGACTGCGGCTTTTGTATCTTAGCTGATGATGGACAACAAGCAGAAATTGGCTTTACCCTAGCGCAGACACACCAAGGTAAAGGCTACGCTACAGAAGCGATAACTTGTTTCCTTGACTATCTATTTAAACAACATAATTTGCACCGTGTACGTGCCAACTGCGATCCGCAGAATATAGCCTCTATTAAATTACTAGAACGAGTTGGTATGCGGCGTGAAGGACACTTGATTAAAAGTTTGTGGTTCAAAAACAACTGGGTAGATGAGATGTGGTTTGCTGTTTTGCGCGATGAATGGCATTCTGGAAAGAAAATATCAACTCTAATTCAATGATGAAAATGAGGGTGGGAGTAGGTATTAGGGACTGGGAGAGACAAGGGAGAATTTACTCCCTGTGCGTCTGGAGCGTCTGGAGCGTGAGGTAATAAAATATTTATCTACCCTACAAAATTACTCAATTTCAACATCCAAAGTACGCACTAAAAACGCCCACTTGTCTGCTGCTTCCTCAATGATTTTAGCTGTAGGTTTACCTGCACCATGTCCCGCCTTAGTTTCAATTCTAATTAACACTGGCGCATCACCATTGTGAGACGCTTGCAAAGTTGCGGCAAATTTGAAACTATGGGCAGGAACAACGCGATCGTCATGATCGGCGGTAGTAATTAAAGTAGCTGGGTAAGCTGTACCTGGCTTGAGGTTATGCAGAGGTGAATAGGTGTAAAGCGTGGGGAAATCTTCGGGATTATCTGGCGAACCATATTCAGCAGTCCAAGCCCAACCGATGGTAAACTTATGAAAGCGCAACATATCCATCACACCAACGGCTGGTAAAGCTGCACCGAATAATTCTGGACGCTGAGTCATACAAGCACCCACTAATAAACCACCATTGCTACCACCTGCGATCGCTAGTTTTGCAGGTTTGGTATAATTATTTTCAATTAGCCACTCAGCCGCCGCGATAAAGTCATCAAAGACATTCTGTTTTTTCTCCTTCATTCCGGCTTGATGCCATTCCTCACCATACTCTCCACCACCACGGATATTGGGCATAGCATAAACACCACCCATTTCCATCCATACTAAATTACTTACAGAAAAAGTCGGAGTAAGTGCAGCCCTAAAACCACCATAGGCATAAAGATAAGTAGGATTATTTTGGTCTAATTTTATCCCTTTTTTATGAGTAATAAACATCGGTACTTGCGTACCATCTTTACTGGTGTAAAAGACTTGTTTAGTTTCATAATCATCAGGATTAAAATCTACCTGTGGTTTTCTAAACAGTTCACTTTCTCCCGTCATCATGTTGTAGCGGTAAATAGTTCCGGGTGTAGTGAAGCTAGTAAAACTATAAAAAGTTTCTGTATCATAACGCTTACCACCAAATCCACCAACTGAACCAATCCCAGGTAATTCTACCTCGCGTACAAATGTGCCATCCAGGTTAAAAATTTTAATTTGGGAGTAAGCATCTTCTAAATAATCAGCCACAAATTGATTATTTAAAATAGTTACTGTGCCTAAAGTTGCTTCAGATTCAGGAATAATTTCTTGCCATGCTGCTTGCGCTGGATTATTAGTATCAATGGCAATTACTTTACCCCGTGGCGCATCTAAATCTGTACGGAAATAGAACACACCATTGTCATGCTCAATAAAACTATAATCTGCTTCAAATTGGTTAATTAATTCCACAACTTCAGCATGAGGATTAGTTACATCTTTGTAGAAAACTAAATTGCGTGGATCAGTTCCTAACCAAACTGAAATAATCAGATATTTACCATCTTCTGTGACACCACCACTAAAACCCCATTCTTTTTGATCAGGACGATGATAAATGAGTATGTCTTCTGATTGGGGAGTACCTAAGCGGTGATAGTAAAGCTTTTGATAATAGTTAACCTCTTCTAATTTAGTTTCTGCATTTGGCTCATCATAACGACTGTAGAAAAAACCTTGATGATCACTCGTCCAAGATGCACCGGAGAATTTAATCCACTGTAAATGATCAGGTAAATCTTCACCAGTTTCTACATCTTTTACCTTCCACTCTTGCCAATCAGAACCAGAGGTAGATAAACCATAAGCCAATAACTTACCATTATCACTCACAGCCAAACCTGAAAGTGCAACAGTCCCATCTTCAGATAACTTATTGGGATCAAGTAAAACTCTCGGTTCAGCATCCAAAGATTTTAAAGTATAGAGAACACTTTGATTTTGCAACCCATCATTTTTGAAATAAAAATAATTTTCCCCCTCTTTAAACGGAATCCCATATTTCTCATAATCCCAAAGCTTAGTAAGACGCTGCTTAATCTTTTCCCTAACAGAAATCTCCCCCAGATAGGCAAAAGTAACTTGATTTTGTGCCTCAACCCAAGCCTGAGTTTCTGCTGAATCAGGATTTTCCAACCAACGATAAGGATCAGCAACTAGAGTACCGTGATAATTGTCAACCTGTTCAATTTTGTGAGTGTGTGGATATTTCATAAAATTTCAAATCTCTCAACTTCAACAAAAAACTCCGCGCCCCTCCGCGTAAACCTCCGCGCTCCTCCGCGTTTAAAAAATCTTTTAAACCCTCTCACTCATAACTAAATAAACACCCCAAATTGCCATCGCCCGTAAATAGGTACTAGCGCGGAAAGTCCCAGATGGAGTGATAGCTTCCGGTGTCCGAAATTGCAAACCATTACTATAAATTTGCTGCACCACCGCCTCAGTTAATCGTAATGCTTCATCCTTCATCCCCATCTGCACTAAAAACGCTGCTAACCCAAAATTAATCCCCGTCCAAACTTCTAGAGGATGGGTAGCTTGAGGGTTTTCTGGTGAACCATCAGGACGCACACCATTCGCCGCCCCAAATTGTCCATTGTAAAATTTGAGGAAACAAGCATCATACACAGTTCTTAAAGCAGAAATAGCGCGATCGCCCGGCACAATATCCGGTAAATTTAATAAAGCAGCGTAAAATTGTCCACACAATTGATCTGCCATCACCACATCAGAACCACTGTTACTATCTAAACGATAATATTGACCATTCCAAAGTTTTTCTTGATAGATAGGCAAAGATTTTTCTAACCAAGTTGCATAGATAGATTTTTGCTTGAGTAATGCTGAGTCTGGCTGATGTTGGCTTAAAATTTCACTAATAGCGATCGCTGCTTCTAACGCCGCCATCCATAAACCACCACAATAGGCGCTTACCCCTTGTAATCGCCAATCATCAAAGGTTTGATCAGGTGCGCCGGAGTTTTCTGGAATCCCATCCCCATCTAAATCAAAGGTTTTGACATAATCTAGGGTTTGCACAATGGCATCCCAGCAGTCTTGCAGAAACTCAACATCATTCGCACCAGTAAACAGATAATCCCGGTAAACCTGCAAGACAAAATCACAGCCTAAATCCTTCCACAAATTGCAGTCTTGATAACTGGTGTAG
Organism: Nostoc sp. PCC 7524; assembly: GCF_000316645.1. NCBI lineage: Bacteria > Bacillati > Cyanobacteriota > Cyanophyceae > Nostocales > Nostocaceae > Nostoc > Nostoc sp. PCC 7524. Next base: position 97,208 of record NC_019684.1, on the reverse strand, counting down.
TTGGTTTTCTGCCAAACGTGTTCATTGGGTGCGCCTAAGTCATGGGGTGTAGCACCGACAGCTTTCCGCACAGCAACGGGACTTTCTGCACCGATAGTATAGTAATAACCAATCACACGGGGTGTATCATCACCTTGGGGAATTGCCCGTGCAAAAGCACGCATCACCGATTTTTCCAGTTCTGGAAACAGTAACACCAGTCCAAATGAACCGTATAAGCGGACATCTAAACTTTCATACCAACGGTAATCAAGACACTCTAATACAGCAAACTGACCAATAGGATCGCGCTCTGTGGCTGCACTCCAAAGTGTACCACCACTGGTGAGGTCATACAGCTCATTAAATAGAGCCATTTTCAACCAGTTGGGTAAGTCTTCCCGTTCTATAATGGGTTGTTGCCAAGCTTGAATTTGTTGTTGCCAAGTTTGATATTGTTCTAAAGCTAGGGTAGCGATCGCCCAAGCATTGTTACCATTAGTACCAAAAAAATCTGTATATCTGCGATGATAATTCACTCCAGCAGCAAATTCTGTCACGGGGAAATCCCAAGCCAGAACAAAGGGAATTTCCAGATTTTCCCCTGGCTGGAGAGTGAAACGGACTGCGATCGCAGTTCCTATCTGTTCATTTTCTCCGGCTGGGGTAGTATCAATATAATCAGGTAAGGAACCATCTGCCGCAAAGCTCTGCCATATCTCATCCCCCTTACCAGCAGCATTCCAACGGGTATGATGAAACACTTCTACTTGGGGATGTTTCTGAGTGACAATACACCAACTACCCTCACCTTCCTGTAAAGGTTCTGTAATTCCTACCCGCCCCAAAAAGCAACCTAGAGATTGGGGACTTTCCACTAAATAATTGTAATTACCCTGACTTTCGCCTAAACGTGGCTGATATTCATAAACCGGACTACCATCATCCCGCACCTTCACCTCTGGAGACTTCAGCGCATTAGTAAACCAGCCCGTCATATTCTGCCAAGTCAGCATAATACTGAGAGTGATAGGTGCATTTGTCGGGTTGTGCGCCTTCCAGACAAATACCGCCACAGGGTAGCTAGTTTCTTGGTAATTATGAGCATAGACGGGGGAAAATTGCTCACAGGTTAACTGTGCTTGCAAGACGTTCTCATACACAAACCAGCTACGAGGATACAGCGCGTGATATGCTCCTGTTTCCTGTGTGGCGGTAGAGGCTGGATACCATTGCCAAGCTTGCAGACTACCATCTTCGGGTGCTGTTGTCGCCAAAGCGTAAGCTTGGGAGGATGTGCCATGAGATTCAAACACACTGAACTGACAGGCGGGAATATTTTGGAAAAGATGCTCACCGCCGTCGATGTGCCACAGGTTAAAATCTCCCCGCGAAGAACGCCCGATACAGCCAGCACCAAAGCCACCCAAGGGCATACCATGCCAAGGGCCATCATCAATATTACTGGCGTAGCGAACAGTATAAGGTTTGTCCCAGCCTAAACCTATAGGACGATTCCAAGTACAAGTGGGAATTTGCAGGGAGGGTTGCGTTGTCATTACCTAGTGTTACAGTGCAGTTCTGCTAAGGAAGCTTAACGTGATGTGTCAATTTTCTCAAGTAGAAATTTTGCAATGTAACATCAGTACAGTCAATAACATGAATTGTGATTTGAGCTATTGGCAAACATTTGTACCATTAGCTTTAGTAACAGAGGAGGCATCAAATTCGCCTCCATCAAATTCGCCGATTACGGTTACTTGATCACCAGCCGATATGTGCCTGGTAGTATTATCTCCACAGATATCATAAGTATCAACTGTGATGGAACGACCACTGGTATTTAAGCGAAATCCATCTTCCCAAACTCGCTGAACTCTACCAGAAAAGGAATTACCTTGATTTTGAGCAAATGCTGGTATCGATGCCAGAATGACAACACCGAGAAATAAGAATCTTGTGGGATTTAATCTCATGATTTAACTCCTTAATTCTAGGAAGTATTAAGAATTACTTAATAATTTCAGGCTATCAGATTCAACTAGATTGGAGGATAACCAGTTCCTATCATTGGAATCAGCAGAACTCTATCATTATTATCAGTTTATGGCTGTCGTTAAATTATAGGAATCCGCTTTGATTTCTAAAATTATCTGCGTAGCCAGGCAATAGGCAATAGGCAATAGGAAAGGAGAGAGTAGGGGTGTACTGAGTTTTTTTCAGAAATCAAATACGAGTCCTATATCAATGTTTTAAACCAATGCTCACCGCTTCAGATGTATTATTAACCTCATTACCAATTAAATCTTGATTTCGTTGTTTGAACTCATCCAATAAACTGAAGAACTTTTCAAAACCAGCCTTCTCATCGTGACAGTAAAGCATAATCATCTTCGACCAAGAACTTACCGTTTTTATTCCTAGGTTTTTCTGTAACCAAGGTTGAAACTCCCCATAAAAATCTTCTTCTTCTTCAGTATTCTCAATGCCTAGTTCACTGCGAGAACATTCATATCCAACCAAAAACATAAATAAGTCGCTCACAGAAGGACGGCCAAGATACATACCTGGTTTGGCTTTTATTTTTGCTAGAATTTCGTATACTCCGCTCATAATATTCTCTCCTTTAGAAGTTATCTAACTCTTCTAAATAAAATTCACCACTGCGGCAGGAAAAATCATTTATCCACTCATCACGGGGTAATCCTTGAGGTGAAAGGTTATCAAAAACCAGCCCTAAAACTTCTACACCATAATGAATACCATTATCAGTAATTGACTCACTATCACCATAACGATCGCTAATTATAAAGAAATCATTTCGCTTTTTAGTTCTGAGCTTAAGAATTTTTGCCTCAATTCCATTACCATCACTCCATGACTTTAATGCTATGGCACATTTGTCACATTCAAGGTTGCCAAATTGAATGGAAATATTGCCAAGTGCCTGATAAATTTCTTCTCTCGATAAACTGCCCAATCATACATCCTAAAAATTTGCTGAGTTTAATAATATAAATATATCTTCCTCCCTTATTTAAGCAAAAACACTAAGCACTGACATCAGATAATTAGTCAACGTAAAGGCATCTACCCCCAATTCCGTGCGTTCTTGGGCTGCTAAAATCCCAGCTTGGGCGTGCCACCATGCCGCCGTCGCTACAATATCTTCTATCGGCAATTCTTTAGTCGCAGCTTGTGCTAATAATCCACCGAGTAAGCCTGTTAATACATCGCCACTACCACCACGAGCTAAAGCTGGCGTACTTTCGGGATTAATCCATACTATACCGTGGGGATTAGCGATGCCTGCGGCGGGCGCTGCCAACGCAGTTCTCGCACCTTTCAACAATACTACTGCCCCACTCTGAAGGGCTGCTTCTCTTACAGCATTAATTCTGTCTCGTTTAGCATCAGGAAGATGGGGAAACAACCGTTGAAATTCACCAGTATGGGGTGTGAGTACCGTTGCTGCTTGACGCTGTTGTAATGTGGGGATGGTGTCTAGTTGCGCCAGAATATTTAAACCATCAGCATCGAGAACTAAGAGGCGATCGCTTTGAATAACTTCCTGGACAATAGGAGTAGCATCTGTAGTTAACCCAGGGCCACAGGCGATCGCACTAAAGGAATTTAAATCTGTTTTCTCTGGTAATTGTAACTGAGCAATGGCTCCTGTTTCCGTTTCTGGACACCCAATAATCAAGGCTTCCGGCAAATGGGACACCAAAAGCGGCTTGAGAGATTCCGGTACAGCCACAGATAGCATCCCCACACCACTACCCCTAGCACCCAAAGCCGTTAAAATTGCTCCACCCGCATAACGCCGCGAACCACAAATTAACAGTAAATGTCCTTCTTTATACTTGTGCGTCACTGGGGGACGGGGTAAGGGTAGGGTAGAAAGTGCCGTTACTGGTGTGATGCGTTTAATTTTATGGCTTTCTCCCAGCACTGCTTGCACATCAGCTAAAGGAATATCAAAATCGATTAACTCCGCTTTCCCCACATACTCCAAAGCCTGATCTTGCAACAAACCCAACTTCCACAAACCCAAACACAAGGTATAAGTTGCACGGATGGCTGTCCCCAAAACCTCACCTGTATCAGTGTGCAAACCCGAAGGCACATCAATACTAATAATCGGTTTATCCCAGTCATTGAAATGATTAATTGCCGCAGCGATGGGATCAGTAATTGCTTTCTCTAAACCAAATCCAAACAAACCATCTACTAAAAAATCACAATCAGGTAATTGTTCAATATCTTGATAACAAACAATTCCCAAACTTTGAACATATTGCAAATGCTGCGAGGTTAATTCCTTGAACTTAGAAAAAGGTGCGTAAATCCAAACATTGTAACCATGAAAGTGTAACTCACGCGCTACAACCAACGCATCACCACCATTATGTCCAGGGCCAACAAGGATACCGACATGGGGACTGGGGGAATAGGAGGAGTAAATTTTACCTTGTCTACCTTGTCTCTCATGTGGGTAAATATCCTGAATAAACCCAGCAACAAGTCCCGCCACTTTTTCCATCAAAGCTGCTACAGGCATTCCGGCTGCAAAAATCCGCCCCTCAATGTCCCGCATTTGGGTAGCAGTGACTACTACTTGGGAAATTTGTTCTTTTCTAGTCAGCACTTCACCTCACATTGACACTGTTTTTTGGTGATGGCTTTGATTCTTGAGTTGTCACTTAACTACAATGCCAGCAATTCTTCATTGATTCTAACAGGTGAGTAACTCTACACTCACTCACCAGATCTATTCTGACAAGGGAGAACTTTCAGAGCATTTGTACTACTGTCAAATTAGAAAATGTTTCAGAGGTTTTTAACTACCTGATTTTTAATACCAATGCGTTGTCTACTATCTCTTAAATAATATATATCTTGTCAAATTTTTGCTTAAATCTCAGCGATCGCCTTGATCAATCAATACTGATTACCTTACTTGTAGTAAATAGCTCATACAATGCCCCATAAGAAAGTAAACTACTAACATAGCAGCAGCCGCAAGGGCTACCAATGTCCCTGCTAACATGAGAGAAAATTCTTTATGCTCAACTGCTTTCTCCATTAGGTGGAGTGACCATGCCACCAGTGCTACATCAAATAATAAAATAGGAATCAACATATTTCTTAATATTTATTCATACTTTGTAAATTAATCTTAACATCCTTTTAGGGAACTGTCTCTAACTTGGGATAGATGTAACTGGATTTACATAAAGGCTTTAGAATTGAGTCTACAAACGGACTGGTACGTTGCGATCGCGCAAAAAATTCTTAATTTCAGCCACGCTTAATTGACCATAATGTAGAAGCGATGCTAATAGAGCAGCTTCTGCTTTCCCTGCTGTCAGTGCGTCATGGATATGTTCACAGTTACCGGCACCACCAGATGCAATCACTGGGATTTCCACAGCCTCAGCAATTGCTCGTGTTAACTCTATGTCATAGCCGGCTTGAGTCCCGTCAGCATCCATACTTGTTACCAATAGTTCTCCTGCGCCGCGTTGTTCGACTTCTTTAGCCCAAAGTAAGGCATCTAAGCCGGTATTTTCTCGTCCTCCACGTACGTACACATCCCACCCAGGATTTTGGGGGTCTACTCTGCGCCTAGCATCAATGGCGACAACTATACACTGATTACCAAAGCGATCGCTGGCTCGATTAATTAAGTCTGGGTCACGCACTGCCGCAGAGTTAATACTAACCTTATCTGCTCCGGCTCGTAACAAAGCTTTAACATTTTCTAAGGATTGAATACCACCACCGACAGTCAGGGGAATAAACACCTGTTCAGCAGTCCGGTAAACCACATCGATGATAATATCCCGGTCTTCATGAGTAGCCGTAATATCTAGAAACACTAACTCATCAGCCCCGGCTTCATTGTAAACCTTCGCTAATTCCACCGGATCGCCTGCATCCTTGAGGTTGACAAAGTTAACTCCTTTAACAACCCGTCCCGCCTTCACATCCAAACAAGGTAAAATTCTTTTAGATAACATACTAATTTCTAACTCCTCGGTAATTGTCCGGAATTTAAATTTTAAATTGACGTGGGTATTTCCCACCGAAAATCTTCGCAAGCGTGTCTATTTGCAGTATTACGGCGGAGATTGCGCTCAAACAGACCTAAACTCAAAGTCCAAGCTGAATTATGGCGATCATCTCCTCGAAAAAACAGCCCCCAGAACCCAACGGCAAACCACAACAGCATCAGGAGTCAACAAAACCAGCCTCCAAGGAGAATATTTTGCACCCTGAAGCTGCTATTGATGAACAAGGTAAGCAAGAAGAAAGTATCAGACCACAAAAATTTGCCGACTACATCGGGCAGAAAGACCTCAAAGATGTCTTAGATATTGCCATCAAAGCAGCCAAGTCAAGGGGTGAAGTTTTGGATCACTTGCTACTGTATGGGCCGCCCGGATTGGGTAAAACAACAATGGCAATGATATTAGCATCGGAGATGGGAGTCAACTACAAAATCACCAGTGCGCCAGCTTTAGAACGCCCCAGAGATATTGTCGGGCTACTGGTTAACCTCAAACCAGGTGATATTTTATTTGTGGATGAGATTCATCGCCTCTCACGGATGACAGAGGAAATCCTCTATCCAGCAATGGAAGATTACCGCCTAGATATCACTGTGGGTAAAGGTTCCAGTGCCAGGATTCGCAGCTTGCCTTTGTCAAAGTTTACCTTAGTGGGTGCGACAACCCGCGTCGGTGCTTTGACCTCACCACTACGCGATCGCTTTGGCTTAATTCAAAAACTGCGCTTCTATGAAGTTGACGAACTCAGTAAAATCGTCCTGCGGAGTTCCCAATTACTCCAAACCCATGTCACAGAGGATGGTGCTACAGAAATTGCCCGCCGTTCACGGGGAACACCACGGATTGCTAATAGATTACTCAAGCGTGTACGTGATTATGCTGAAGTAAAATCATGCCTGGAAGTTACCCAAAACGTTGCAGCCGAGGCTTTAGAATTATTTCAAGTAGACCCTTGCGGCTTGGATTGGACAGATCGCCGGATGCTCAGTGTAATTATTGAACAATTTAACGGTGGCCCTGTCGGCTTAGAAACAATTGCTGCGGCTACAGGAGAAGATACCCAAACCATTGAGGAAGTTTACGAACCCTACCTTATGCAAATTGGTTATTTAAGCCGGACTCCCCGTGGACGAATAGCAACCAAAGCGGCATACAAGCACATGGGATTTACACCACCTAATGAGCAAATGTCTTTACTATAGGGAATGGGACATGGGAAACAGACAATGTAGAATAGTTTTCTCCCTATCCCCAGTCCCCCATCCCCGATCTATAGACACAACTACACCCAGATGATGATTAAATTAATTAGTATTTTTCTCAGTCTGTTACTTGTGTTGGGCTGGGGTACACCAGTTATGGCACAAACTCAACAACCTACAATTACCCAAGAACAGTTAGAACAGGGTGATGAGTGGGCAAATCAAGCTTTTGCTGCCACAAATAAAGGTGATTTTGTCACGGCGGAAAAATATTGGACAAAGATTATTGAGAACTTCCCCACCAATGCCGGCGCATGGAGTAACCGGGGCAACTCACGGGTGAGTCAGAATAAATTAGAGGCAGCACTGGCAGATTACAACAAAGCTATAGAATTAGCCCCGAATGTCACTGATCCTTATTTAAATCGTGGTACAGCCTTGGAAGGGTTGGGTAAATGGGAAGACGCGATCGCAGATTATAATCATGTTCTAGAACTCGACCCTAAAGACGCTATGGCTTATAACAATCGCGGCAATGCCAAAACTGGTTTAGGGAAATGGGAAGACGCGATCGCAGATTATCAAAAATCTTTTGAGATTGCCCCTAACTTTGCCTTTGCCCGTGCTAACTATGCCATAGCCCTCTATGAAACTGGGCAGAAAGACACAGCTATCCGTGAAATGCGGAATATTGCCCGTAAATATCCCAACTTTGCTGATGTCCGTGCGGCTTTGACAGCAGCTTACTGGGTAAATGGACAAAAGGGCGAAGCTGAAAGTAACTGGGTAGCTGCCTATGGATTGGATAGTCGCTATAAGGATATGAATTGGGTGAAAAATATCCGTCGCTGGCCTCCGAGTATGGTATCTGCTTTGGATAAATTCTTGAAAATTCAGTAAGGGGAGAGGATTTAAGGACGAGTCGATCAGTCTTAAAATCCTGACATCCAATTTTGTTTAAGTCGCGTTAACAAAAACCCGATAAACACATCGTCTTGCCCCTGCTAAGATGTGTTCTGCTCTCTCTACTTTTACATTTTCTCCCAGAACACATTGAAAAATCATTAACTCTTGCTCACATAATCCCGTACAGGCTGTAGCCGCAGCGCAAATGGGACAGTGATTTTCAATCAACAGGAAAGAACCATCATCTAAAGCTTTACTCTCGGCCATGTATCCTTCGTGCGATCGCAATTTTACTAAAGCTGCTAATCTTGCTGCTAATGTATCTTGGTTAGATATTTGTGCTTGATAGATAGCAAGTTGCTGTTTAGTCCTGACTTCCAGGAGCTTATCTAGCCCCGTTTCACCAAAAGCTACCGTTACCGCCTGTATCAAACCCAACGTTAACTCCGCATAACCATCAGGAAACAAGCGGTTAGCATCTGGGGTTAATTGCCATAGTTTAGCAGGTCGTCCCATGTCACGGGGTTCTTCCTCATAGGTGACTAAATGCTCATCTTGTAGGGCATACAAATGCTGACGCACAGCCATTGCAGAAATCCCCAAACAAGCTGCTAACTCTTGGGAGTCCATTGCACCCTGTTGTTTGAGTAAGTTGACAATAGCCCGACGAGTGCGGACTGTAGTTGATTTTTTCGGTGAGTTTTTGGTCATACTCACAAACTAAAGAAAATTCTTTACAAAGTCAACTCTAGAGGTTTATCATACTTTCTAAACAAAAATATTTAGAAAGTTGCAATATGACTTCACCAAAAGTGGCAATTATTACGGCTGCTAGTCGGGGAATTGGTGCGGGTTGTGCGCGAGAATTAGCCGCACGGGGTTACAATGTAGCGTTAATGGCGCGATCGCCTGAAGTTTTAGATTTAGCAGCAGAATTGGATGGTATTGCCATTCAAGGCTCAATTACCAATTTGCCAGACTTACAGCGATTAATCGCGGCAACCTTAACTAAATTTGGTCGGATAGATGCCGTAGTTAATAGTTTTGGCGATCCATCTCGACCAGATTTACTGTCTATTTCCGATGAAATGTGGTTAGAAAACTTTGAAATGCTGTTTTTGAGTGTGGTTCGCATCGCCAAACTTGTGACAGAACCGATGCAAAATTCCGGTGGTGGTGCGATCGTCAATATTTCCGCCTGCGACTCCCAAGAACCGAGCCTAGGAACACCTTTTAGCGGGACACTCCGCGCCGCAATGGAAGGCTTTACAAAGCTGTATGCCAAGCGTTACAGAACAGATAAAATCCGGATGGTTTCTGTCGCGCCTTTCTTTGTCGCAGATTCAATGGCAGAGTTAGAAGGCTGGAATGTCCCGACTGATTTAATGTTTGGTCGTCCTGCTAACTACAGAGAGTTTGCCAAAACAGTAGCTTTCTTGATTTCCGATGATGCCAAATTTATCACAGGTACAACCTTGAAAGTAGATGAAGCCTATTCTGCGGCTATTTAGTGGAGTGTATATCCTCCTAGGGGCGGAAGACATTACGCCCCTACTCCCCACATATACAGTTCTTTTAGGCTAGACCATTTACTGTTTTTTACGTTGCTAAGTATACAGAATTAACAAGATTTTATTTAACAAATAAAAACGAACCCAATATGCCCATATTTGTGTTTTCAATTACTGCATGGGTTATTTTTTCAGATATAAAATGTGTGTCTCAGCAGTTAGTAACAACGGCTAAATATCCTTTTAATGCTTTTGTAGCTAAAGTTTCTAAATTCACTTCATTCTCCTGGCTATTTTTGCACCTTCTTTGGTAGTTATATGACTTACAATTCAGAACAAATGCAACAAATTCTCCAAAAAGCTTTTGCCCGTCAGCAACAGGGAGAAATTTCACGGCAGCAGATTATAGAAATCGCCTCAGAACTAGGAGTTTCATCGGCATCCCTGCAAGCTGCTGAACAAGAATGGTTGATCCAAGAAATAGAAGAGAAAAAGCGGCATAAATTTCATGCCCAAAGACAAGGGGAGTTTAAATCACATTTGATTTCTTTTATTGGTGTTAATGGATTTTTGATTGCATTGAATCTGTGGACAAGCCCTTCATATTTCTGGGCGATTTTTCCCTTACTAGGTTGGGGATTAGGTTTGTTTTTTTCTGGTATGAAGGCTTATAAAAATAGCGGGGAATCATATGAACAGGATTTTCAGGAATGGTCTAGAAAATTGTCGAAATAAGTTATACCAATTCGCAATGGACTAACGTCCCGCTCCGCTAACGCAATGGACTAACGTCCCGCTCCGCTAACGCAATTAAGGAAGTCATATACCATCTGGGTTTCAAGCTTTGCATCTGTTGCTGAATTTTGGAGAATTGGTATTACCCAATAATCACTAAAAAATTTAAGGGGTAGTTATATAACTACCCCTTTACTCCCCTCATATTAGAATTTACTTTTCGTTCCCTTGTCGGGACGTATATTTACTTTGAAATATTAACTAAACTTTGAACTTCAGCAGAAGCCAGTGTTGGTGCTGTGAAAATTTGTGAGTACATACTTGCTGGCTGTTGTCCACCCACAACTGGTAACACTTGACGGGCATGGGTTGCAACTTCTACTGTCTTCACATCGTAAGTCTGCGTTACGATCTTGGGATACAAACCGATACCGATGATGGGAAGAATCAAACAAGCGGTGATGAACAACTCACGGGGTTTGACATCAGCAACTACAGTATCTAGATGTAATTCTTCACTTTGCTGACCGTAGAACACTTGACGCAGCATGGAAAGTAAGTAAATTGGTGTTAGAATCACACCCACTGCTGAGAGGAGAACTACTACAACTTTGAAGCTGGAACTGTAAACATCACTGGTAGCGATACCGAGGAATACCATCAACTCACCCACGAAGCCACTCATTCCAGGTAAAGCTAGAGAAGCCATTGCGCCGGCGGTGTAGAGAGCGAAGGTTTTGGGCATTACTTTACCGATACCACCCATTTTATCCATTAACAAGGTGTGGGTACGTTCGTAAGTTACACCAGTTAAGAAGAACAAGCTAGCAGCAATTAAACCATGAGAAACCATCTGTAACATCGCGCCACTTACACCCAGTTCGGTGTAGGAAGCTAAACCGATGAGAACAAAACCCATGTGGGCAATTGAAGAGTAAGCGAGGCGGCGTTTGAGGTTGGTTTGAGCAAAGGCGCAACAAGCACCGTAGATAATGTTAACTACACCCAAGATGGCTAAGACTGGCGCAAAGTAAACATGAGCGTTAGGTAACATTTCCATGTTGAAGCGGATTAAGGCATAACCACCCATCTTCAACAACACACCAGCTAGAATCATCGAACCAGGTGCAGATGCTTCACCGTGAGCATCAGGTAGCCAGGTGTGTAAGGGGAAAATTGGGAGTTTGACACCGAAAGCAATTAAGAAACCTGCATAAGCCAATAGTTCAATCGCTTTGGGATATTCTTTCATGCCCAAAGAGGCGATGTCGAAAGTGAATGTATCTCCAGAGAATGCTAGAGCAAAACCGGCTACGAGAATAAATATAGAGGCAGCAGCAGTATAAAGAATAAACTTGGTAGCTGCATAGCGGCGTTTCGCGCCTCCCCAGATAGAAATTAGCAAGTATACGGGAACTAGCTCAATTTCCCACATGAGGAAGAATAACAGTAAGTCTTGGGCAACAAACACACCTAACTGTGCGCTATACATTGCCAACATCAACCCATAAAATAATCGCGGCTTGTTAGTTACTTTCCAAGCCGCGAAGATTGCTAGGGTGTTAATTAAGCCTGTTAGTAACAAGAGGGGCATTGATAAGCCGTCAACTGCTACTGACCAATTTAAGCCGATTTGGGGTATCCAGGCGTATTTTTCTACAAATTGATAGGCGGAACTGTGGAAATCGTAGTTTTGCCAAAAGGCGTAAATCATTAAGGCAAAATCAGCGATCGCTACTCCTAAACCATACCACCGGACTGTTTTACCTTCTTTATCTGGAATTATAGGGATGGCTAAGGCTGCCACCAACGGTAAGGCAATTATGGCTGTTAGCCAAGGAAATGCAAGGGGATTCATCACTTCTGACAATCGTTTTTTGTTTTCGCTTTTAATTACATTATATTAAGGAATTCGTACATTTGTAAACATTATTTATCTCTATGAAAATTAAATTTTGCTGAATTCCTAGGAATATATACTCAATCAACCCCAGATTTTCCGCAAAAAAGAGAATAAATACCTACAAAATGTTCGCTAGTCCATCCTAAATGTAAACTTTTGCAACGTCAATAAAAAACGGCAGTCAAAACTACCGTTACAAAAGTTTATGGAATTGGGTATGGGGCATTGGGCTAATCAATTCAAAATTCAAAATTCAAAATTCAAAATTGAAGAGTTTTACTCCCCCTGCTCCCTGCCCCCTGCTCCCTGCCCCCTGCTCCCTGCCCCCTGCTCCCAATCCCTCAGACAATCCGATTCACAATTGTCCACACCTCACCGTCTGAACGGACATGGGGAACTGAGATGGTTTTAAATCCGGTGATGAAGGGTTTGTAATAAACTTGCCAATATAAGGGACTGAGTTGATCGGCGCAGGCTTTTAATAGACGAATTTCTGTTGCTAGTTCCCCGGCTATCTGATTGATGCGTTCAGCATGGACTTGCGCTACTTCTTTGGCTTCTTCTAGCTGTTGTTTTTGGGTAATTTGTTGTAATTTCCTAGGTAGATGAGTTAGTTCAGCTTGTTTATTTTGTAGCTGGGTTTGGAGAGCCGCGATCGCATCATCTATACCCTTAAGTTCTGCAAATAATTGGGCGTTTTCCCTAGCTTGACGGCGGTAAGCTTCCACAATTGCCCAAGGGGAATCATTTTCAGCTACAATTACATCATTATTATGAGTCAGTGCTGCACGTTCTTGCTCAAGCACCTGAATTTGAGACTTGAGTGCTGCAATCTCTGAGTGCATTTGCTCCAAAGACAAGCTAGGGTTAAGTTTTTTCATTTTGAGTTTTGTACGCCTTGAGCGTTACCGTAAGGTATTTTGAATTTTGAATTTTGTAGGCGCAAGCCTTCCCGCAGGGTATTTTGAATTTAGATTGCGCCTTGGGTATCGAGAGTGAGCGATCGCACTACAGCGTTAATTCCTTGTGCTTTCCAGGCGGCAGCCATTGCAGTTTCTACAGCCTGGGCATTGTTTACATTTGTTAAAGCTAACAGTGTCGGCCCTGCACCACTAATTACCATACCGTAAGCACCGGATGTGATCGCCGCCGCATTCACAGCATCGTAACCAGGAATTAAAGCTTGGCGATAAGGCTGATGTAATTTATCTTGTAAGGCTGCTGTTAACCATTCTCCCTTACCGGTTTCTAAACCGCGTAACAATAAGCCTAAATGAGCAGTATTAAAAATCGCATCTGCACGACTAAATTCCGTCGGTAAAACTCGCCGTGCTTCCGAGGTTGATAATTCAAAATCAGGAATCGCTACTACAGGCACAATACTATTATCCCAAGGGACATCACAAATTGCCCAACCTGTAGCAGAGGTAGCGGCTAGGCGACATCCTCCCAACAAAGCTGGAACTACATTATCAGGATGTCCTTCCATTGCGATCGCTAATTCCATCACCTGCGACTGAGACAAAGGCGAACCCGCTAATTTATTCGCTGCAACCAAACCACCCACAATCGCCGTCGCAGAACTCCCCAAACCTCTAGCCAGGGGTACACCCAACTCAATCTCAATTTTCACAGGTGGCGGTGTCTGATCTATATATTGATATAACTTAACAAACGCCTGATAAATTAAATTACTCTCATCAGTTTGTACCCGTTCAGCTTCCGCACCTGTGACATGAATAATTAACTCGCCTTCATCCAGGCGGGTGAACTGAAACTGATTATATATAGTCAAAGCTGCACCAATGCAGTCAAAACCAGGCCCCAAATTAGCAGTTGTTCCAGGGACTCTCACCGTGATAGAAGAAACCACAGACATCTATAAAATACTCATCTAACCCAATCAATCAGCATCCCATGTAATGGTGCAAAAATAAAGGCTTCATTGGGAATTGGGCATGGGGCATCGGGCATTGGGAATATATATAATTCTTCCTTGTCCCCAGTCCCCAGTCCCCAGTCCCCAGTCCCCAGTCCCCAGTCCCCAGTCCCCAAATGTAGGTTGTAATAACCTCTAATTAGACGCGACTTCCCGTAATTGATTCGTCACTTCTTCCACAGTCCTCACGCTAGTTGGACTAATTAAACCGTCATGATGGAAAATATAAACTTGATTATTTTGTGTAGCTTGCAGTTGACTCCAAAAAGGTAATTTTTTAAATGCCTCTGGATTTACATTATCCGATTCCATAATAAATATTTTCTCTGGATTAGTTGCTAATATTTGCTCTTGAGAAAGAGTTAAATAACCTTGGAATCTGCTATTAGCTTGTAAATCCGCCGTCACATTTTTGTATTGAAACTTCTCTAATAAATCACCAGACCAACTATTTTTATTAGGAGATAATGTTGGCTGAGTGCTAACTAATACTAAAACAGATTTACCATTATCAGGTATTTGAGAAACAAACGATTCGTATTTCGATAAAATCGGTTTAGGGTCAGCACCAATACGTGTAGCTAAATCTTCTGTCAATTTTTTCAAGTCTTGCCAACTTCTAGTTTCATGAGCAACTGTGTTAATTCCTAATTCCTTCAACCTATTTAAAGCTTGACTCTGAAATGTCTCTGAACCAATAACTAAATCTGGTTTTAATGCCACTATTTTTTCTAAGTTAATATTACCTCTACCACCTATTCTTGGTAACTTTGCGAATTTTTCTTTAGCGATTACATCTGTATATCTTCCTACGGGTACGGCTAATAATTTACTTTTATCCAGATTGTAAATTAAATCTGCACCTAGAGGTGTCAATGCTACTACTCTATTTGCTAATAAAACAGGTGCTTGTACCTGACTGGTATTTTTATCTGGATTCGTGCGATTCTGAGGACTAGAACAACCTACTAAATTAACAGCTACTAAACAAGCAGTCACCACAGCTATCAAATATTTATTCATGACTCACCCCTGTAAATATTCAAAATCTCCAAGTTAAACCAACAGCAAAATTTGTACCTGGTTGAGCATAGCGTCCACGTTGCGCTTCAAAAGTGGCAGCACTTCTATTAATTGATCTGACATCAGCATACTGATAATATTCAGTATTAAAGATGTTATAAACACCAGCCGTTAATGTCAGATTGGGATTGATATTGTAGTAACCCACAAAATCAACTAATGTGTAAGCATCAGGTTCATAAAAATCAATTTTTCTAGTCGGTTGACCACCATTCTGCACACTGGTTTGGTCATCTACTAAGGCTTGTTCTCTAGATTTAGCTACAAAAGTTCCAATTAACTCTGCACCCCACTTATCATTCGGTGATTGATATCCTAAACCGATGACTGCTTGTAATGGGTTGATAGTTGTTAAGGGAATATCTCTAGTTAAATTATTACCAACCTGCCATCCTAAAGCACCTTTGAGGCTAAAACCACCAGGTTCTTTGCTAAAACGATAAGCAGTTTTAATTTCTAAGCCATAAATTTCTGCATCAGGTATATTCTGTGCTTGAAAAATCTGGAAAGGAATCGCTCTCCCAGCAGTTCTAAATGTGCCGAAATCATTGGGGTCAAATCCAACAAATACAGATGGTTCAATGAAGTTACTGTAACGATTATAGAAACCAGTAATATCAAAATCGAACTGTTGAGAACGACTACGTAATCCTAATTCAAAATTATTGCTAGTTTCTGCTTGTAAATTGGGATTAGAAATACCTTTATGGGGTCGAAACGGAATATCCGCACGGAAAGCAAAGTTGAGTTCGCTATACAGTGGTGGACGAAACCCACGGGAATATCGACTAAATAATGTTAAACCAGGGGATGGTTCATAAACAATTCCCAAGCTAGGAGAAATCGCAGATGTGGAATAATTTACTGCGTCTATACCTTGCTGTTTTTGGGTAAATTCAGGGTTATTAGCAGTGGTTAAATTATAAAAGTCAAAACGCAACCCAGGAATTAATTTTACCTGACCATTGCCAAAGGAAATTTCGTTTTGTAAGTAAGTACCCAAGCGGAAAGTATCACTATCAGGAAAGTCTTTCTGGGGAAATGTAGGTGCATTTACTCTTGTACCAGTAGTAGTAATAAAATTAAAGTAATTGCGCTCATTGTAGGTGTTAGAAATATCAAAGCCAGAAGTCAGTCGATGTTTGGTATTTCCTACGTTAAAATCACTGCGAAGTTGTAAATTAACGCCAAATACTCTATCAGTTAAATCTTTTTCGGCAGCTTCTGTTCTAATAGTTCCAGCAGTACGAACACTCCTATTACTATCTTCTTCTGTAATGGCATTTTGATAATAAATGTGAGCGCGAGCAAATTGCAGCCAGGATTTACTATTGGGATCATCATATTGATAAGCCAGACTAAATCTCTCCCGATTTGTTGTCACTTCTTCTTGTAAATCTTGAGTCGAAGCTTCAAAAATCATTCCGGGTAAATTGGCAGTAGAGAATTTACTATCAGTAACGTTGTTAAAATATTCTCCAGTGAACTCTAGAAAACTTTGTTCGTTAAAGTTATAAGTTAATTTTCCTAAAAAGTTATTCCGAGTTCTATCTTGATCATCTTGATAAATGCTATTTCCACCAGCCACATCTAATGAACCACTATCACGCCGAGTATAAATGAATAAAGTATCAAAATTATCTAGGCGATTAGCTTGAGTAAATGTCCCTACAAACCCACTATCTTTACTACTATATTGAGCGCGTAAACTGGTGTAGGAATTTTTGCCAATACTTTCTAGAAATTCCCTTGTGCTAGCAGTTGCAAAATTAACTGTTCCACCTAATGCGTCACTTCCTAAAGCTGCGGAATTATTTCCCCGAAATATTTCTAAGGCGTTTAAAGTTTCAATATCTACAAAGTCTCTACCAAGACGAGTTGCACCATAATTATATTCATAAGGTAGGCGAATTCCGTCTACTTGTAAATTAACGCGATTTCCACTTAAACCGCGCAGATTAATTCCTTGTAAACCACCACGACTGTCATAAGGTACAGAAATCCCTGGTTCATAACGCAATAAATCCCGCACATCGCGCGCTTGCTGTTTTTCGATTTGTTCTCTATTGATAATAGTGACGTTAGCAGGCGTGGTTTCATCTACGTTACGAGTTCCTACAACACTAAGTTCAATACTGTCTTCTGATTGATTATTTTCTGTTAAAACTGTTTTAGGAGTAGGAATTATACTTAACGTCAGTCCTTGTTGATTTTCTACTTGTTCAACATTTGGTAATGTGCCATTTCCTGTAATTTTGATTTCTACTTCCGTAGCGGAGGTTTGGGTGACACTAATAGAGTTTATTCCCTCCATTGGCTGATTTTTGAGGAAGTTATTACCATCAGGAAGATTGAGTTTGACATCAGTTAATTTAATAACTACATCGGTATCGTTATCAATGATTTCACCTTCAGGAGTTTTACCGTTAGCTGTTTCTATAATTAATGTGATTCCTTGGTCACTTTCTTGAATATTAATTGCTGTAATTTCAGTTGATGCGGCATTTTGTGCTGAATTTACTTGATTATTTTGGCTTGGTGTTTCATTAGCAAAAGTTGCTACAGGTAGGATGCAAATACAAGATATAGTTAATAAAGAATAGCTAACAATAGGTTTTAACTTGCTCATTGACCCCTCTCACAAATCAAAGATAGACGCACGGAAATCACACCATTAATATGATGATTAATGGTTGAAACTTAGCTATAGGAAAATGGCAATAATATTTACCTGATTTATATTAATGTTTTGGGTAAATATTATTGTGGCTAGGTTATGTAAAAAAATCTAGTTACTTAGATGGCGTGTAAGGCAGAATTTAATATTTATCCAAAGTAAATTTTTGATTCATTGTTAATCATAGTTCATGTTTAATTATTATTAGTATATCATGATAGTGATAATCATTATCTGTACTACATATATAAATATTGCCAATGGAATTACTATCAAATGAATAGAAAAGAGTAAATAATTAAAGGTTTGTAGTGAGAACTAAAGTTCTCAAACAAGGACTAAAGTCCTTACTACGAACTGAATCTTAGTGTTTTTAGATTGCTTAACATAGGTTTTTTTTAGTTGTTCTACTTAGATTGATGAATTGGTGCTAAAGGACAAATTTGTAGTCCTACAGGTGTTTTTAACACAGCGACTTCTACTCCTAAAACTTCGGCTAAATTTTCTGGTGTAAGTACAATTTCCGGTTCTCCTAATGCAAAAATATTCCCTTGATAAAGTAAGGCAATTCTAGAACTATATCTAGCAGCTAAATTAATTTCATGTAAAACTGTCAAAATCGTTATCCCTGATACTTGATTCAGGTTTTTTAATAATTCTAATAACTCTAATTGGTAACGAATATCTAAGTAAGTTGTTGGTTCATCTAACAATAATATTTGGGGATTTTGTGCTAAAGCTAATGCTAAAAATGCTCTTTGCCGTTCTCCACCAGAAAGTTGTTCTACTAGCCGTTCTCGATAATCTAACATTTGGGTTAAATGCAAAGCTTCCTCAACTTTTTCTCTATCGTCTGCATTTAAATCCCATTGCCACCAAGGCTGATGGGGGGTGCGTCCTAAAGATACTAATTGACGAACTGTTAAGCCTGGAGGAATTGCTTGTTGTTGAGGTAATAAAGCTAATTTTTGAGCGACAACGGCGGCGGGTTGAGTATGAATTGCCTTACCATCTAATAAAACAATTCCGGTTTGTGGAACTAATAAACGACTCATGAGTTTGAGGAGAGTAGATTTCCCAGAACCATTAGCACCTACTAAGCTCAACCACTCACCTTTTTCGATTGTTAAAGATATATTCTTAACTACAGTTTTAGCTGTATATCCACCAGTTAAGTTTTGAGTTTCTAAAGGCATAGTCAATAGTCAATAGTCAATAGTCAATAGTCAATAGTCATTTGTTTGTTCTAGCTATTCATGCCCAATGCCCAATTCCCTATATCCCATTTTTACGACGATATAGCAACCAAATAAATACAGGTGAACCCAATAAAGCCGTCACTGAACCCACAGGAAGTTCTACAGCACCCAAGCGGGATAGTAAATCTGCAATAGTCATTACTAACGCGCCTCCCAATGCGCTAAGTGGTAACAAGGCGCGGTAATCTGTGCCTACCAGTAACCGAATACCATGCGGTACGATTAAACCGACAAAACCAATCAAACCGCCAATACTGACTGCACCGGCGGCTAATAGTGTCGCAACTCCCCCAATTAAAATACGCGATCGCGTCAGCGAAACCCCCAAACTTACCGCTAACTCATCCCCCAAGCTTAATAAATTCAGCGATCGCGCTAACAAACATCCCAACACCAATGCGACACTAATATAAGATCCGGCTGTGGTGACTTCAGACCATCCCCGACCATTTAAACTACCAATTAACCAATTTAAGGCAGCCTGTATCCGTCCATCCTCCGTTAACAGAAGTAGCACCGACTGAATCGCGCCAAACATCGAACTTACCGCCACGCCACCTAAAATCAGCCGTTCAACGGAAACACCATCCCCTGTTCTGGATAAAAAGTATACAAGCATTGTTGTTAAGACTCCGCCCACCCAGGCTGCCAGAGGAATCCAAGCTATAAATACACCTAAACTAAACATGGCGATCGCCACTAAACCAGCACCCGCAGAAATACCGAGTAAAAACGGGTCAGCTAGTCCATTGCGTAACATTCCCTGAAGTAGTGAACCCGCCATTCCCAAGGCTGCACCGACCAAAATCGCCGCTACAGTTCTCGGTAAGCGCAAATCCCAAAGAATAGTTTGATACAGTTGGTCTCCCTGTCGCCAAATCGCCTGCCACAATTGTTCCGGAGTCATGGCGACAGCACCAAAAGACAAGGAAAAAGCGATCGCCAAAACGAGAACGACAACTAAAAACCCAGTCGCTAACAATACTCGTGCTTCATTTTTAGAAGCAGCGTTGACACTCTTGACCATTTTTTGCGATCGCTGCTTAAGTTTCATGGAGGAATTTTGATTGCTAGTGATGAATGTATGACCGCAAGTTTTTTACTTGAGGTAATGCCCGTGGAATGGTGATAAGTGCCTAAATGAGAATAATTATAATTGACTTTAATTGTCAATAGACAGCCTGTCGTAGAAGTTCAGCACAGCTTGCCAATCTTGCTATCAATACTAGCAAACACCTCTTGACTCTACCCTTACGGCAGGGTGTGTACTGTAGAGAGTCACACAGTTGACGCAAAAATCAAGATGCTGAAGATAGGAGATTTTTCCAAACTTAGCCAAGTGAGTGTGAAAGCATTACGTCTCTACGACCAAATGGGACTGCTCAAACCACTACACGTAGACAATTTTACAGGCTATCGCTACTACTCGGCTGAACAACTACCACAACTGAATCGCATTTTAGCTTTCAAAGATTTGGGTTTTTCTCTAGAGCAAATTGCCAAGTTACTAGATGATAACTTACCACCAGCCCAAATTCGGGGAATGCTGCGACTCAAGCAGGGGGAAATTCAGCAGTTAGTAGCAGCAGAACAAGCAAGACTCACACGAGTAGAAGCAAGACTCAAGCAAATTGAACAGGAGAATAGTATGCCCAACTATGAAGTTGTAATCAAAAAAGCTGAACCTATTCAAGTTGTATCTATACGGGATATTTTGCCAAATTACACCAGTATAGGCAGACTTTATGATGAATTGCACGAATATTTGCAACAACAACAAGCCCAACCTGGTGATTATTATGCTGGGATTTGGCATGATCCAGAATACAAAGATGCTGATGTAGATGGAGAAGCCGTAATTTCTATTGCTGGGTTAGTCAAAGGTAATGAAAGAATCAAGGTTTACGAGTTACCTGGGATAGAGAAAATCGCTTGTTTAATTCATCATGGTAGTTATGACACCCTGAGCCAAGCCTACGCCACTTTAGTATCTTGGATTGAAGCCAATGGCTACAAGATTAGCGGGTCTAACCGTGAAGTATATATCGTTGGTGGTAACGAGCAGAACAATGAATCTTATGTGACAGAATTACAGTTTCCAGTTATTCCAGCCTAATATCTAGTACCAATTCAAGGGGCATTGGGTAGGGTATTGATTCTGTACCTCTCGGCTGGGTGTTACCCAGCCAAGTCATTATTAGAAGTTCTCGAAGTTGGCGATCGCATCCTTCATCTTCTGCACCACTTCATCTACAGGTATCGCTCCTAACTCTCCTGAAGCACGGGTACGGATGCTTAAGCTATTAGTTTCAACCTCTTTAGCTCCCACTACTGCCATCACTGGTATTTTTTCTTTCTCTGCATTGCGGATGAGTTTACCCAAGCGATCGCCACTGGTGTCAATTTCGGCGCGAATACCCACAGCCCGCAACTTTGCCGCTACATCTTTAGTAAAATCTAGCTGCGCTTCACCTACAGGTAACAATCTGGCTTGTACTGGTCCTAACCATAAGGGGAAATCACCCGCATATTCTTCAATTAAGATCCCAATCAGCCTTTCTAGGGAACCGAAAGGCGCACGATGAATCATCACCGGACGTTTGCGAGAACCATCTTCAGCGACGTACTCTAAATCAAAGCGTTCTGGTAAGTTGTAATCTACCTGTACAGTTCCCAACTGCCATTCTCTTTCTAAGGCATCGCTGAAAATAAAGTCGAGTTTCGGCCCATAAAACGCCGCTTCCCCAATGCCTTCAAAGTGTTCCATTCCCAACTCTTGCACCGCCCGGCGAATTGCACCTTCGGCTTTGTCCCAAACTTCATCAGAACCGATATATTTATCACTCGCCGGATCACGGAAGCTGAGTCTAGCTTTAAAGTTCTTCAGTTGCAGACTCTTGAACACAGACAAAATCAAATCCACTACATTCAAGAATTCATCGTCTAACTGTTCTGGGGTGACAAACAGGTGAGAATCATCCACGGTAAAGCCACGCACTCTGGTTAAACCGCCTAATTCTCCTGATTGTTCGTAGCGGTAAACAGTTCCAAACTCAGCCAAGCGCATCGGTAGTTCCCGATAAGAACGTAACTCACTTTTATAAATTTGGATGTGGAAGGGGCAGTTCATCGGCTTGAGAACAAAACCTTGTTCTTGGGCTGCTGCTACTTCATCCTCTGCCATCAGGGGAAACATATCTTCTTTATATTTCTGCCAGTGTCCCGAAGTTTTAAATAAATCCACCCTGGCAATATGAGGCGTAACAACAGGTAAATAACCGCGTTTTAGCTGCTCTTGCTTGAGAAAATCTTCTAAGATACTGCGTAATAAAGTACCTTTGGGAGTCCACAAAGGTAAACCCGGCCCTACTTGGTCTGAGAAAATAAATAATCCCAGTTCTTTACCCAGTTTACGATGGTCACGCCGTAGGGCTTCTTCCTTACGCCGCTTGTATTCGGCTAGTTGTTCCGGAGTTTCCCAAGCGGTGGCATAAATCCGTTGCAATTGGGCTTTGGTTTCATCTCCCCGCCAATAAGCACCCGCCACGCTTTCTAATTCAAGAGCTTTGGGGTTTAACTCTTTGGTGTTTTCCACATGAGGCCCGGCGCACAAGTCCCACCACTCATCCCCTAGGTGATAAATCGTGATCGGTTCTTCTTTAATATCTGCCAGGATTTCTAATTTATAAGGTTCCTTGATTTCCTGAATGCGGCGTTCGGCTTCTTCCCGGCTGACTTCTTCCCGCACTACTGGCAGTTTGCGATTAATAATTTTCACCATCTCTTTTTGGATGGCTTTGAGATCCTTGTCAGTAAATGGCTCTGGACTATCAAAGTCATAATAGAATCCATTTTCAATCCAGGGGCCGATTGTAACTTGCGCCTTGGGAAACAGCTTTTGTACTGCCATTGCCATCACATGGGAAGCGGTGTGGCGAATCTTCTTTAAGGTGTCTGATTCGCTGGTACGCGGTAAATACATTTTTTCTGGTTGTGCTGGCTGATTATGAGAGTCTTGATTGGACGACATTGGCTGCTGAACCATTGGCGAAGTGATTACGAAAGTAATTGATCAATTAAAGTTCTGGAAAATCTACCCAAATATAACACGGGGTTATAGCCTTGCTGCGTGCGTTTTCACCCTGGCTCAATGTACCTCTGCTGACTGTAGAGTGATGCCGATGATTAGCTAAAGATCTATCTACTACTCCGAGATTTTCAGACTCATTCAAGATGCAGACATTAGGTTACATAAGTATTTTAGGCTATGGGGGACTACATCTATCTATCTCTCAAAATATACATTTATGTATGCAGATATACCTTTGGGTTCTTCATGGGATATGAGGGCTGCTATACACACTATATATTACATAATTGTAGTATGAGTTACTGCTTTAAAAAAATCTTTCTTCAGAAATAGCTGAAAATAATGTAAAGAATTGTAAAAAATGTTAATCTTAATGAAGAAATTAGAAGATTCCTTCTCATTTATGCGAGACTCGAACTTACCGGAGGCTAATTTACTCAAGACGGTGTTAGAACCGTTGTTAGATGATTTTCAGTATTGGTTTACGCGATCGCGTAACTTTCTGGAAACAGAACGGCTCTCATTTATGGACGAACAAGAGCAATTAGACCTGCTACTGCGAATTCAGCAAGCCCAGGAAGAACTCAATACAGCAAAGATGCTATTTAATGCCACTGAGGGACAAGTCGGGATTGATATGGCGACCTTAACGCCCTGGCATAAATTGGTAACAGAATGTTGGCAGGTGGCAGCTCGCTTTCGTTCTCAATAGACTAGCTAAAAATTAGTTAGAAGATATGTCACTCACAGCACTCAAACCAAATCCTTAACATTAATTTTATTAACAAATAATGTATCTTATGCTACTGTAAACTAAATAATTGTTGACAAATTTCTCATCATAGACATAGGCACATAACAAATGTGCCGAGCATTTATTCTCGCCAATGGTAATGACATCGGCGAAACAAAGCTTTAAATAAAAAGGTTTTAAAACTTGCTGCCCCTGGAGGAAAATCCTATGTTACACCTACTCTACATTCTGGCTTTTACGATTCTTGCGGTTATAGCTGTTGCTAACTTAATTCGCAACCTAATTATGTTCAGCTTTGAGCGTGAGCGAAATTACCCAGCTAGAAACTCGCAATTCGGGAATCAGGGGAATTTTGGCTATTCGTCTACCACAAGACAGTTCACACCGCATCCAGAATTATTGGATAGCACAGGTAAAATGATCAAAGAGCCTCTGTTAGTAATGCGTTCCATCAATGTTGAAGATGCACGTCAACAGCTAGATGCTCTTTATGAATCTTCCCCAGGACAAAAAAGCGAAAACACAGAAGAAGCATAAATACAGCAGGAAACAGGAGACAGGGGACAGGGGACAGGAAACAGGTTTAAAACTCTCTTGGTATATGGCTTTGTTCTTAAAACTTGTATCTCATTTACCTGCAATATGCTGTAATTTACAAGCTGTAGCATAAGATTTAATTTATAGCAGAAGGCAATAGGCAATAGGCAATAGTAAAATCCATATCATGAATGAGTTTGAGCTTTTAGTCATGCCCTAATCGCCTTGTCTACAGCTATATATAACTTTTTTCTTTTTTGTGATCAAAAAGCTGGAATTGAATTGCATCCCGAATTTGTTTGAGCAACTTGTTCGGGATTTTTTGATCCAATTAAAAATGGCTGTACAACGCAGGTTAATTTGTTGCCAGCATTGTGTATCTAACAAGAGTTTTACTCTTCTCCACCTTCAAATGCTGTTAATATCTCTTCTGGTAAGGGAGCGTTGAAATCTTCTGGTACTACAAAACGTCCTCGATCCAGCCCTAAACTATTGCGTCGATTTGATGGCGAATGAAATGGAACTAACTTGGCAATTGGAACACCTCGGTTAGAAATAATGATTTCTTCTCCTAGTTCCACACGGGATAACAGCTTTGAAAGATTAGTTTTAGCTTCATGGATATTTACATTTTTCATAATCAAACTAAACTTAGTTTATAGACTTAGTTTAGTTTGATTATTTCCATAATCCCAAATTAGGTTATTTTCTACGCTTCAATTACTACACGGAGATTGCCACGTTTTTTAGCTACACGACAGGCTGTAGTGCTACCAAAACGCTCAAATTCTAAATCCAGAATCGTAGTACCAACTTGCAAATTGTGTAATGACAGGCGATTAATGGACTCTGGTAAAACAGGATCAATGATTCGCAAGCAGTTATTGGGAGCATCTGGGACTAAATTCACAATCATTTGTAGTAGCTGGAAAACGCTACCAGTTGCCCAAGCTTGGGGAGTACAAGCTACAGGATACTGTACCGGAGCGCGATCGCCATTGCGTTCATAACCGCAAAATAATTCTGGGGGACGTTGGTAGGGTTGCTGACTCGTCATGTCGAATAAACCTTGGAACAGTTCCAAAGCTTGATCAATTAAACCAAGCGATCGCAATCCCATAGCAATCAAAGCATTATCATGAGGCCAAACCGAGCCAATGTGATAACCCATTGGGTTGTAAGCTGGCGACAAACCACTCAAAGTGCGAATACCCCAACCGTTAAACATATCAGGGGCGCGCAACCTTTCCGCCACACTGTAGGCTTTTTCTGGGGTGAAAAGTCCTAAAAGCAGGCAATGACCAGGGTTAGAAGTAATACTATCTACCTGGTTGCCGTCACCATCCAAAGCCAAAGCGCAGAAATCTTGGTCTTCTATCCAAAAATCTCGATTGAAACGAACTTTGAGGCTTCTAGCATCTTCTTGCCAGCGTTCGGCTAGGTCAAGCCGTTTCTTCACTCTAGCAATATCTGCCAAACGTGTCTTTGCTGCATAAACGTAAGCTTGGACTTCACTCAAAGCGATCGCGCCGTTGGCTAATTCTCCCTTACGGTCTACAATGCAATCGCCAGAATCTTTCCAACCTTGGTTAGCTAAACCCCGTTTCGACTTGCGATAGTAAGTCAGATAACCGGTAGCTTGTAGATTGCGATCAATCCAGTCCATCGCCGCTAGTGCATTCGGCCAAAGTTGTTCTAGAGTTTCGTGATCATGAGTCCAAGCGTAGTATTCAGCATACAGCATTAGCCACAGGGGAGTAGCATCGACTGTGCCGTAGTAGGGTGTATGGGGAATTTCTTGACACCGAGCCATTTCCCCCAAGCGCAGCTCGTGTAAAATCTTCCCTGGTTCTTCTTCCCGCCATTCATCCTCAACCTGACCTTGATAAGCTGCCAATAACATCAAGGTTTCTTTAGCAATTTCGGCGTTGAGCATGAGGGTTTGGGAAGCTGTAATTAAGGAATCTCGCCCAAACAGTGCAGAAAACCAAGGTACACCCGCCGAGACAGTCTTATTCTCACCAAAAGACTGGCGCAGTAAATACATATCCTGTTCAGCGCGTTCAATCACACGATTGAAAATGCTTTTATCTGAGCGAATACTGGTAATTTGTTGTACCCAGTGTTGCTCTTCCATCATCTCAGCTGCTTTAGCTTGTCCTAAAGTGGTAGCCGCACTCACACTGGAACTAGAGTTGTTATTGGTTAACATATTCAACCGATAGCCCAACTTCTGAGTGCCATGAGAAGGCAACTCTAGCCGCCAAACCGCAGTGTAGCCCTTGAAATAGTCTGGTTGACGATACTGGAACTGAATGCGGGATTCCATCAATAAGCCATCTAGACCTTGATAGGCTAGGGTCAAAAGCTCATTCTTGGTTGCTGAAGGCTGAGTTGGGAGAGGAGAGACACCATCAGGATGGAAAGCGGCTACATCTTCAGCGATAGGTTCTACTAAGCGTAAAAGCTTACCTCTTTTTTCTCTGTCATAACCCCGGACTTCAAACAAATCCGCAAAATCGGCATCAAAGCTGATACTGAGTTCAAAACTGATGGTAGTGGTACTGTAATTGGCCACCTCGATTTCTTCAAATAATGCACCATTGAGTACCATTTCCCGCCGAATCCCGACAGTATCAGGTTTCATCCGTTCATCGATTCTGGGGTTAGTACACAAAACTGACACAGAAAACCCCTTTTCCGCCGTACTACTGAGGAGTACAGGCGATCGCCCATCAATTTGCAACTCCAGACGACTGAGAAAGCGCGTATCACAGCAAAATAGACCCATGCTGAGATTACCACCATCATGGAGGGAACAGCCGGAGATGTTCCCCATTGTGTCTGTCACCAAAAATAGATCATCATCCTTAACTGTCAGAGTAGGCTGTGGTCTTTCCCCTACCACACAAGGCCATTCAGGAAGAGGTAATTGCTCGGCGGGGATAAAGGTTTTGCCATCCAATAAAACTTTGTCCGGGGTCGTTAGTGTATCCGGTGTCATTAGCCAAAATTCCGTGTATAGGTCAAGTCTAAATTTTTGCGATTGGAGCAAGGTCAACAGCCAAACAAGGCTGAGACCAACTTTTACGAGCTATTAGAGCTAAATAAATACTCATTTACTGCTGGCAGAAGACCAGACATCAGAAACTTACACAATAAGTTTATAAATGTATACTGTTTAAATCTGAAGTCAAGCTTGAAAAATAGGAATTTACAGTTGATTTATTCCAATAAAACCCAAAATAGCATTTCTTATTGCTAAAACTTACCCAAGATACAGCAATATCCCAATTGAGGCAGAACCTAGTATTGCAGTGAAGTCAAAAATCAAAAGTCAAAAGTCAAAAAGCTTATAGAGCAACCTTTTTGGTGATTTGCAATGGGTAATTGATTTACGCCCTACTGTTCTAGATTTTTGAGAAGAGGTGATGAAGGAGATGATCTTTCCCAGTCCCCAATCCGCGCATCATAGACAAATTTAGCTGTTAAACTTCCCAACAGCGTGATAAGCAGAGGCGTTCGAGAATGTATATTGGGCTTAGTAGCCTATTTTTTTAAACATCACGATGCCAGCACATGGATCAAGAAAACTTGGGTGAAGACCAAAGTGGCTATGATGTGCCTAGACCTAAGTCACGTCAAACTAACGTTTTTGGTCGATTTGTCACTCTGGGTTTTTCAGTCTGTAGAGAAGCTATGAACACTCCTTGCAGGTGGGTGCAAATTACTGCCAATGCCTTTGCAGGTGCTGTTCAAAATTATTTACATAATTGCAACTTTCTATTTAACTTGAGAGACAGTTGTAATTTGTAAAATGCAGCTGTGACGTGGATATAGTTCAGATTGGGCTTTTTTAAAGATATTCATGAGCATTTCAACTTCTGTGCTGAGTGA
Source organism: Nostoc sp. PCC 7524 (assembly GCF_000316645.1). Taxonomy (NCBI): domain Bacteria; kingdom Bacillati; phylum Cyanobacteriota; class Cyanophyceae; order Nostocales; family Nostocaceae; genus Nostoc; species Nostoc sp. PCC 7524. Next base: position 68,659 of record NC_019684.1, on the reverse strand, counting down.
TCTGCTACAGTCCCTACCTTACCTGCGACCCCAGCTATACTTCAAGGCTTCATTAACAGCCCTATCCCACGCAATGGAAGATCAGGTTTTGGCTGCGACTTTAGATCAGCCCTTAGTAATTGCCAGCTTTCAACGAGAGCGATTCTATCGCCAAGAAGCTCACCGCTATCAGCGTTTAGCGCAACGTAGTAACCAAATATACGTATTATCTGCACCAGAAACTGATTTTGCCAATAGCTCAGAATACTATGAAAAGGTGGCATTTGAGCCAGAAGATGCTTTAAGCCAAGAGTGGCATTTGGTAGTAATTGCTGATAACTATGCTACCTGCTTGGTATGTCGGGAAAGTCTGGGTTCAATCACCAAGAATCGGCAAGTACCTGAGTGGCTTCCTAGTCTAGATATGGACACAGGGAGGCGATTTGAAGGTATTTGGACATCAGAACGGGGAGTCAGTATTAAAGCTGCTCAATTGCTATTAGACAGGATTTTGGTTTACAGACCAGACCTGGCCCAAAAGGTTGAGAGAGCCTGTCAGAGATTTGGCATCGGGGATAGTAAAATTTACTCCCCCCCTGGTGTTATTGCTGAATATGCTTGTGACATTGATACAGATCCATTTGTGCAACGTTTAGTTACCTATCTCCAAGCTAGTCAGTATAAACTCCATAAAGCTTACCGTTCTATTGCCGCTCAAGCACGAAAAGAGCGTTTAGTCAACTCAATTAGTACAGCAATTCGGCGATCGCTTGATCCCCATCAAGTCTTACAAATCGCAGCACAGGAACTAGGGCAACACTTAGGAGCAAGTCGTTGTTTAATTTACCGCGCTCAAGCCTCAGATGCCCAAGCCACCCTAGAACATGAGTTTTTAATGCCTGGAGTAGTATCGATTTGCGGGCAGAACTGGGAGTTAAAGAACAATCCACTATTTCAAGCAGTGGTAGATCACGGGGAAGGTGTTTGTGTTAGTGATAGCCTGAATGATTTTCGTGTCACCAGTTCAGTCACGCTGTCCTTGATTGTGAAAAAATTTGCGGTACGTTCTTGGTTGATAGAGCCGGTATTGTTTCAGGGGCGACTCTTGGGCATTGTCGAGTTACATTATTGCTCTTTACCGCCGCACCAATGGCAACAAGGAGAATTGGACCTAGTAGAAGCGATCGCTACCCAAATCGGAGCAGCCTTAATCCAAGCCGAAGCCTATGCTAACTTAGAAGTCCTCAATCAGCAACTAGAAGCCCTAGATCGCACCCGCAGCAACTTAATTGCCATCACCGGTCATGAACTCCGTACACCTTTATCCACAATTCAAGTCTGTCTAGAAAGTCTCGCGACTGAGCCAGATATGCCCTTAGAATTGCGCCAGGTGATGCTGAATACGGCTCTGGATGACTCAGAACGGATGCGAAAACTGGTACAAGACTTCTTGACCCTTTCTAACCTAGAAAGCGGGCGTGTGGAATGGCATCCAGAATCTCTGACTTTGCAAGAATGTGTAGATTTAGCCCTCAGTCGCCTGAAGACACGCACCACAACAGAAAAACCACCCCAAATCAAAACACAACTGGCCGAAAACTTGCCTTTGATTAGAGCTGATGGTGATTGGCTGGTAGAAGTATTAGCAAAACTAATTGATAACGCTTGTAAATTTACCCCCATGCAAGGGTTAATTACCATCAGTGCCAATCAAAATAGCGATCGCATGGTAGAAGTCACCGTAGCTGATACTGGGCGTGGAATTGAACCCAATCGCCTAGAAGTTGTCTTTGACCGTTTTTATCAAGAAGAGGGAGCTTTGCGGCGGACAGCTGGCGGTACAGGGTTAGGTTTGGCTATTTGCCGCCAAATTGTCAACGGTTGGGGCGGCGCAATTTGGGCAGATTCCAACGGCAAAGACCAAGGTAGTCAGTTTCATTTCACCGTTCCCATCGTTCAAGGTAGCCAAGAGGAAAGCCGCTCGAAGGTTAAGAGGCGGGGGAGTAGGGATTAGGAAAAAGCAGGGGAGGCAGGGGAAGCAGGGGAGGCAGGGGAGGCAGGGGAAGCAGGGGAAGCAGGGGGAGAAAATCCCATGCCCTATTCCTACTCAGCATTCTTAACTGGCTAACAACTGTTACAGACTGTGACACGAACGCAATATGATCGTGATGGCGGTGTTACGATGCCCTAAAAACGTTGAGAGAATACCTTATGGCAGAAACACTTTCTGGACAAACTCCACTATTTGCGGGCAGCACTGGCGGCTTGCTCACAAAAGCAGTAGAAGAAGAAAAATACGCGATCACCTGGACTAGCCCCAAGCAGCAGGTTTTTGAACTGCCTACCGGCGGTGCAGCTACTATGCTTCAAGGCCAAAACCTCCTATACTTGGCTCGGAAAGAATATGGTATCGCTTTAGGCGGTCAACTCCGGAAATTCAAAATCACAGATTATAAAATTTACCGGATTCTGCCCAATGGCGAAACCACTTTTATTCACCCTGCTGATGGCGTATTCCCAGAAAAAGTGAATGCTGGTCGTGAGAAAGTCCGTCACGTTCCCCGCAGCATTGGGGAAAATCCCAACCCTGCACAACTCAAATTCTCTGGTAAAGCTACCCACGATGCTTAAGAGGTAAATACTGGGGAGTAGGGAATGGGGAGTAGGGAGTAGGAGAGGCAGGGGAGCAGGGAGAAAGGGAGAAATTCCTCCCCCAATCCCCGGCCCCCAATCCCCAATCCCCAATCCCCAGTCCCCAACCCCCAATCCCCAACCTGCCTATGATATTCCCCGATTTTTCCGAATTCTCTGAGCTAGCTACGCAAGGTAATTTTGTGCCAGTGTATCAAGAATGGGTCGCCGACCTAGATACACCCGTTTCTGCATGGTACAAAGTTTGTGCAGGACAGCCTTATAGTTTTTTGCTGGAATCGGTGGAAGGTGGGGAAAACATCGGGCGTTACAGTTTGGTGGGTTGTGATCCGCTTTGGATTTTAGAAGCCAGGGGTGAATCTACCACCCAGACGCACCGCGACGGTTCGCAAGTTGAGTTTGCGGGAGATCCGTTTACGGCTTTAGCTGAATGCCTTGCACCGTTTCACCCAGTAAAATTACCCCAACTACCTCCGGGAATTGGGGGATTGTTTGGCTTTTGGGGTTATGAGTTGATTCGCTGGATTGAGCCGCGTGTCCCAGTACATCCACAAGATGAGCGCAACATTCCTGATGGTTTGTGGATGCAGGTAGACCACCTATTGATTTTTGACCAAGTAAAGCGGAAAATTTGGGCGATCGCCTATGCTGATTTACGTGACCCTAACGTAGATATCAAAGCAGCATATCAACAGGCGTGCGATCGCGTCACCCAGATGGTAAGTAAATTATCTTTGCCTCTATCGCCCCAAAAAACTATCTTGGAATGGAAACCCCCAAGTAATACCAAAGTTGGGGAAATAACAGAATATAGCAGTAACTTCACTCAGACAGAATTTTGCGCTAGCGTCGAAAAAGCTAAGGAATACATCAAAGCTGGGGATATCTTTCAAGTCGTCGTTTCTCAGCGTCTATCCACACAATACACAGGTGATCCTTTTTCCCTTTATCGTTCCCTACGTCAGATTAATCCTTCGCCTTACATGGCTTATTTTCACTTCCAAGATTGGCAAATCATCGGTTCTAGCCCGGAAGTGATGGTGAAAGCAGAACGGGATGCAGATGGTGGGGTAATAGCTACAGTCCGTCCAATTGCGGGGACACGTCCACGGGGTAAAACTACAAAAGAGGATTTAGCCTTCGCAGAAGATTTATTACAAGATCCCAAAGAAATTGCTGAACACGTCATGTTAGTCGATTTAGGACGAAATGATTTAGGACGTGTTTGTGAAAGTGGTAGCGTTAAAGTTGATGAGTTGATGGTAGTGGAACGCTACTCTCATGTGATGCACATTGTTAGCAATGTGGTGGGGAAATTAGCACCAGAAAAAACCGCTTGGGATTTGTTAAAGGCTTGTTTTCCGGCGGGGACGGTTAGCGGCGCGCCCAAAATCCGGGCGATGGAAATTATTAATGAATTAGAACCGAGTCGCCGGGGTGTTTATTCTGGGGTGTATGGATATTACGATTTTGAAGGGCAATTAAATAGTGCGATCGCAATTCGCACAATGGTAGTTAAAGATAATACGGTGACAGTGCAAGCCGGTGCGGGTTTGGTGGCTGATTCTGAGCCTGAGAAGGAATATGAGGAGACTTTAAATAAGGCTAGAGGGTTGCTGGTGGCGATTCGTTGTTTACGGTAAATTGGAACGCAGAGGAACACAGAGGTTTAATCAGAGTTATTTGCTATAAAACAAATGGTCGGTTTCCGGGTTTGGTGGGTTTTAGCCATGCAAATATTTGTGTAGCTGTTAAATCCAGTTGCAAAAATTCTGGTAAGGGTAATAGTTCATCTCGTGTGATTTCTAAAGGTGATTCTTCTGGCAAAAATACCAACACTACGCGTTCATCTGGATCAATTAACCATCCTAATTTCGTACCATGTTTTAAGCAGTGAATAATATTTCTAATTACCTTGGTTGTGTTTTGTTCTGGTGAAAGAATTTCAATAGATAAAATTACAAGCTTATGTAGCGATCGCCCACGACTCAGCACTAAAATAGAAAGTAAGATATTGCCCTAATCTAACAAAAATTTTATCAACCCAAATCTTTACTTTCGATGGGGATTGACATAACGCATTTCAAAACGACTCTGTTCCCACAGTGGTAATAAAGCTTGTTTCGCAAAGTTTAACTGAGATTGCGAAAACCTAATTTTCCCGTGTTCAATAATCCAGATAAAAATTCTTGTCATTAAATCTGCTTTAAAATTTTGTTCATACTGATAATTATTTATCCTTCCTGCTTGAGCATCTAAATAATACCAAGCATCTTTAAAGTTCCATCGCTCAAAATTACTCCTCATTCTGTCTTTTGTATTATCAACTTCCATCAAAGACAAGTTGCGGATAATATAATCCATGCCTTCTATTGCAGAGTCAGTATTTCGCAGTAAATTTGTTAATGCTTGGTAATAGTCTCTCAGTAAGAAACTAGGAATATTTGCAACATAATTATTTAACCAAGATTGCACATCTTGCAGATAAGGAACTAATTCTTTAATATCATGAATCTCTGTAATGGCAGCGCGGTCATGATGATAATCTGCTATATTCTTCTGTAAATCTGCGGCTGATAGTTGATATTTTTGGGAATAGTAATCAATCACTTTGGGAATAAAAATTTGTAATAACCACTCTTTAGTATATTTAGCTGTCCAAGTTCCCCTCGGCCCAATATCTTGCTGCCATGATTTAAGTTCACCCTTTTCTAGAGTTTGGAGGTGAACATCATTAATTTCATAAACAATATTAATGATGCCATTAGGTAATAAAGATAAATAATTAACAGGTATGGGTAAAATAAACGCATGATCGCGAATACCTCGACTCACACGGATAGAAATTTCTTCTTGTTGAAATAAATGCCATTCTGATTTACCTTGTGCATAATTAAATTCGCTGGCGAAGTTTTGCATTAATCGCCAGAGTTTGACATCGACAGAAAATAGATGAAACCCACGACTACCTAAAAATTCTACAAATTCAAAATCCCATGTTTCTAAATGGTTCTCACATTCAATAATTGATTGCTTGTATGCTTGACACATAATATCAATACACAAGCATAAATCAACTGTTTCTACATCAGATAAAATAATGGTAGTTTGTCCCAAACATACTTCAAAAGCATTACTATCTATTTGTTTAAGAAATCTTCGACATCCCCACTCTGGGCGAGTGTTTAGTCCTGTCATTAATTGACCTAAAATATCGTGGTGATTTAATTGAATTTTTAAGCCTCTGACAATCACACCACTAAATTGAATTTGACAGTTACCTTCTTTAAAAGCCTTGGGTAGATTACACTCTATGACTACTTTTGGTTTGACGACGACTAAGCGATCGCCTTCCCGCAAAATTGCAGGTTTAAAATCAGCTTGCCCTACAATTTCTTGTAAATCACGCCGCCGTAAATGTTTTTCGATGAGATTATATTGTGAATACCTCAAAACACTAACTGTATCTTTATCTATATTTTTAACTACATAAAAATTAAATTGGTTATAAAACTCTAAAGCTGTAGAATTTATTTTTAATGAATAAATATTTTTATCGTAAATACACTCTTCTTTATGATAAGCAAAATATTTGAAAACTTTGATTTGATGTCCGTTAGTAATTATAAAAAACAACGGTTTGAGATATGTACTATAAAATATTGCTTGTTCAATAGCTGGTTGAAAATGATTGCCTTGAGGCTCTAAATATATAACAATAACTAAAGCTGTTTCAGCATTTTGCTTGGCTACATCATCATGAGCAAAATAAATTTGCACATCTTCAAGCTTTTTTTCTGGATTTTCCTTAAGTTCACTATTTAAACTATATTTACTAGCACAACATTTATCTGGATAACCTAAACTACGAAAGAGCGGGATAACAAACTTTTTTTCTACATCATCCTTGTTATGTAAAACCCGATAATCAAAAGTTTGTAGCCATTTTATAAATTGTTTACTTGCATCAGAGGTTGACATTTGTGAATCCACCTGATCGGATAAAAAATTATTTCTTATATGGTTGATTGAATCAGTAACTTATCAAGTCAGTGTGGATGCCATAGCAATGATAACTACTGGACAAATTTTGACAGATAATATACAACACCACCAGATGTGATCACGTTTGAATATGGCCAAGTTATTTATTCAATAAAATTAGTAACTATACAGTCTGAATTAATTAACTTTTATAAAATAAAAATAATTTTAGAGGAAAATAACCTACAGAGGCACAGTTATACTGTACCTCTGTTCGGTTGAACAATGATCGATGCGGAGGCCAACATTACACCAACGCCACCACCTGTTCTAACAATCCTTTAAACATCACCAATCCATCACTACCTCCAAGCACAGGATCAGAGGCTCGTTCTGGGTGTGGCATCATACCTAAAACATTGCCTTGACGATTGCAAATCCCGGCAATGTTATTTAGAGAACCATTAGGGTTGTCTCCAGCATACCGGAAGACTACTTGCCCATGTTCTTCAATCTCAGATAAAGTCGCCTGATCAGCGTAAAATCGTCCTTCGCCGTGGGCAATTGGTAAGGTGATGATTTCACCAGTGGCGTAAGCTTGAGTCCAAGGGCTATTTGTGCTTTCAACTTTTAAAGGCACGCGATCGCAGATAAAATGCAAATCCCGATTTCGCGTCAATATCCCTGGCAAAAGTCCAGCTTCAGTTAGCACCTGAAAACCGTTACAAATGCCTAGGACTAACTTACCCTTTTGAGCGTGGGTAATTACCTGCTGCATCACAGGCGAGAACCGCGCGATCGCACCACAGCGTAAATAATCGCCGTAACTAAATCCCCCAGGGACAATGATGGCATCTAAATCATCAATATCCGTATCTTGATGCCAAATCATGCGAGTTGGTTGTCCTAGCAAGTCTCTAGTGACATAAGCAACATCGCGATCGCAATTAGAACCCGGAAAAACAACAACACCAAATTTCATGATTAGTTTATAGTCAATAGGCAATAGGCAATAGGCAATAGGCAATAGGCAATAGGCAATAGGCAATAGTTCTTCCTATCATCTCCATTCCCTAGCCCCTAGTCTCCAACCCCTAAAACACTCCCGTTTGGGTTTCGACTTCAATCAAATCAAAACGGTAATTTTCAATCACGGGATTGGCTAACATTTGATCACAGATGCGTTCCATGTCTTGACGCGCTTTACTCTCCTCAGATGAGGTAATAGTTAATTCGATGTACTTACCAATCCGTATATTTTCTACGTTATCGTATCCCATTTGCTGAAGACCAGATTGTACAGCCACACCAGCCGGATCTAAGACTGAGGGACGAAGAGTGACAAAAATTTTGGCTAGATACTTGGTTTGCACGGGTTTTTGCTGAATGCTGCGATCGCTATACTATAACTTTCTGTCCCAACTAAGTAAAAATAAGATTATAGAACAGTTACTGTTGATTTATTGAGTTAGCTAGTATAACAGTTCCAATTACAGTGGCAAATTATCACAATGTCTATGAGAGCCATCCGCACCCGCAGTCAAGAGCGCATTTTAGACCTGTTGCAAAGTATCAAACAAGGCATTTCTGCCCAAGATATTTACGTGGAACTACGTAATCGCAATCAGAGTATGGGTTTAGCTACAGTTTATCGCTCCTTGGAAGCATTAAAACTCGAAGGTCTGGTGCAAGTACGTACTTTGTCTAATGGTGAGGCCTTATACAGCCTAGTGCAGCAAGACAAACATCATCTTACTTGCCTGCAATGTGGTGCGTCGATTCCCATTCATCAATGCCCTGTGCATGATTTAGAAGGACAACTACAAGCTACCCACAACTTTAGAATTTTTTACCACACACTAGAGTTTTTTGGTTTGTGTGGTAAATGCCAGATGAATCAAGCCAGTGAGATTGGTTGAGAGTCAGGGGAGCAAGGGAGCAGGGGCGCAGGGGAGCAGAGGCGCAGAGGAGAAAAACTAATAACTATTGCCTATTGCCTATTGCCCATTGCCTATTGCCTATTGCCTACTAACTAACGCCCATTTGCCACTGAATCAGTTTGAGTGTCTGAAACAATAGAACGTATTCCTTCCAAGGTAGCGGGGATAGTGCGGGGATCTATAAACATCACCTTGCTACTATCACTCTTACCGATGGTAGAACCCATATCTAGATAGCCTAAAGCCAACAATACTTCTAATGCTGGGCGAGCAGTAGCATTGGTGTTGATTTTTTGAGCTATAATCTCTGCGGATTCTGCGATCGCTTGGGCTTTGAGAACTTGCTGCTGACGTTCCGCCTGGGCTTTCAAAACTATTGCCTTTTGTTCCGCCTCTGCTTGTAAAATTACAGATTTTTGTCTAGCTTCTGCATCTAAAATTTGGGCTTCTGCTTTACCTCTAGCACTATTAACAGCCGCTTCCCTCTCACCCTCAGAATTTAAAATAGCTGCCCGTCTGCGACGTTCTGCTGACATTTGCAATTCCATCGATTCCCGTACCGCTTGAGAAGGGATAATGTCTCGCAGTTCTACCCGTGTCACCTTCACACCCCAAGGATCAGTAGCAATATCTAAATCTCTTAATAAAATTTCATTAATTTGGGCGCGAGCAGTAAAAGTTTCATCTAATTCCAGTTGTCCCATTTCCGAGCGAATTTGAGTTAGCACCAAATTCGTCATTGCCGACTGGAGATTTTCCACCTTGTACCAGGCTTTTTCCATATCGACAATCCGCCAATAAATTACCGCATCGACTTCAATACCTACGTTGTCACGGGTGATACATTTTTGGGGTGGAATATCTAAAACTTTTTCCCGGATTGTTCCTTGGTAGACGATTTTATCTAAAAACGGAATCACAAAATTTAGTCCAGGTTCAAGTTTCTTATTATAGCTACCTAATCTTTCTACTAAAGCTTCATTACCTTGATTCACAACTTTAACAGACCCAGCCACAGCAGAACCACCCAATGCTAAAAAGACTAGCAAAAAAAATTGTTCAAACATTTATTGATGCTCCTAATTATTCAAGTTGGAATTTTAACTAATAACTATTGACTACTTAACAAATTTTCTGGCATCACAATTAATGTAGTCCCTTCCCTCCTGACTACATAAACTCTTTCATAAGCTGCAACACTGAGTTTGTCATCATCACATTGCGCCCGCCAAGAATTGCCCTCATATAGCACTCGTCCTGTTTTACCTGCTGGAATTTCTGTCAAAGTTTCCGCGACAATCGCATCTTGAATTTTCGATTTGCGTCGTCGCGGTTGTAAAAACCGCCGGGAAAGCACAATCAACAAAGTAGAAAGCAATAGCCAAGCTACAACTTGCAACCATAAACTCGTCAAACCGAATTGAGATAGTAGTGCCACAATCAAAGCACTAATTCCCATCATGAATTCGATAAAAGCCGATGGGAAGAACAGTTCCATCAAACACAGAACTGATCCTGCCAGCAGCCAGATTAAGGTATAAATTGGCATAGCGTCATCCTAGACACTACATTGACAACATACATTTCTCAATAACTGAGAGTAGATACATACCGACACTAGCGACTTACAGAAAAACTTACTCTTTTTAGTAAAAAATTGTGATTAAATTCAGTAACAATCTGTAGTCAGATGTACACAAGTTCAAGTCTATTCTAGCCTTCAAACCTTTGACAGCTAAATGTAATCGAAATTCACGAGTCGATTTATTTTTTAAATTCATACTTTTATGATTTCTACGCCAAGAATAATTTATTGTATAAATCCTAACTGCGAACAGCCGATTAATACAGTGGGCAATGTGGTTTGTGCCAGTTGTCAAACTCCTGTGGTATATCGGTATCTCTGGGCTACAGGTAAATTGGTAGCGACTATTCCCCTAGGTACAAAAGTAGCAGATAGATATGAGGCGATCGCACCCCAAATTTGGCTCGATACTCAACCAGGGCTACCGCCAGACATACAAGAAGAGTTACCACCGATAGTTATTCCTTATCTCCGTCTATATTCAGAGCATTTGCACCTCCCCCAAGTTTATGGATTGGTTGCCAGTGGGGAAGCAGATACAGATGATATCTTGTTGCTAGAAAATGTCCCTATTGATGAGCATGGGAATCTCTACCCCTCCCTGACGGCAACTTGGGAGCAAGCCAAAGCCGTCAGACAGGTTTACTGGTTATGGCAAATTCTCCAACTTTGGACACCTTTATCAGAATTAGGACTTGCCCAAAGTTTACTCATCCCAGACAACCTACGAGTCCAAGGTTGGTGTGTACGACTGTTAGAACTAGACACTACAGCCACAGAACAGCCTAGTTTGGCAGATTTAGCTCATGGGTGGCAACCTCTGGTAGATGCCGCCAAAACAGCCGCAGAATTAAAGCCGATAATCGAGCTAATGACTAAATCTGACGTAGAGTTAGACACCATTGCAACTCAACTCAATGCTTTATTACTGTCAACGGCAGCAGAATTACCTTTAAATCTTAAGGTAGTAGGCGCAACCGATACTGGCCCCCAACTACAACAAAATGAAGATGCTTGCTATCCCAACACTACCGATAATGCAGATGATTCATTACTGCCTCATTTATCAATTGTTTGTGATGGTATTGGCGGACATCAAGGCGGTGAAGTTGCTAGTCAATTAGCAGTACAGTCTCTCAAATTACAAATCCGTGCCTTATTAGCAGAGATAACGGAACAAACTGAAATTGTGCCGCCCAAATTGTTGCAGGAACAATTAGAAGCTTGTTTACGGGTAGTTAATAACGTCATTAGCTCCCGTAATGATGAACAAAAACGCCAAGGTAGAGAAAGGATGGCGACAACTCTCGTCATGGCTGTACAAGTGCCGCAACGAGTGTTAAAAAAATCTGGTTGGCAGTCAAACGCCCACGAACTTTACTTGGCTAGTGTTGGTGATAGCCGCGCTTACTGGATAACTCGTAACTACTGCCAACAACTCACCGTAGATGATGACGTAGTAGCTAGGGAAGTGCGGTTAGCACGGAGCCTGTATCGTCAAGCACTCCAAAGGCCAGATGCCCACGCCCTCACTCAAGCCTTGGGGACAAGAGACGCGGAAGCCTTGCGTCTAGTAATTCAAAGGTTCATCTTGGAAGAAGATGGCATATTACTGCTTTGTTCTGATGGTTTAAGCGATCGCAATTTAGTAGAAGAATACTGGCAAAATTACGCAATGTCCATGTTAACAGGGAACTTAACTGTGGAAGATGCTGTCCGTGAATGGATTAATTTAGCCAACGAAAAGAATGGTCATGATAATACTTCAGTGGTGCTGACTCTTTGCCGGATTGCTAAAGAATCCTTAGTGCCGATGCCACCACCACCGCCGCTAGTAGCAATACCTAAATTAGAACCACCAGAACCAGAAATCTCTGCTCTAGCAGAAATAGAAACACAATCTAGTTTGGCAGAAATAGAAACACAATCTAGTTTGGCAGAAATTGAACAATCTACATTAACAGAAAGTTCTCAAGCACTGTTAGATTTGGATTTGACAGTGGATGAACCCAGTCCAACCCCATTTCAACAACCAACCCGTCAGCGTCAGCCTTTGGTACTGATAGGAGGATTATTAGCTTTGCTAGTAGGGGGTACTGGTGTCGGATTATTTGCTTGGTGGCAACTCAACCCACAAACTTTTCAACAAATGTGTCGAAAATTACCCCCAAGTATTCAACCAGTTTGTCCACCACGGCAATGATTTTCTTGTCATGGGACATGGACTAAGTTTTTTCTCCCCAGATCCCAGTCCCCAATCCCCAATCCCCAGTCCCACCCTCTTGCTGAGTTTTGAGTTCTGAGTTCTGATTGTTGTAGAATTGAATCTATCATTAAAGCGCAAATCAAGAGTAAAGAGGGTTTTTCCTAGCCTGGTTGCCTATCTATCCTCGAAAATGTACTTCTGAGACACCCTTGGGAGTCAACAAGTGCATTGAGGAGAAAAAGCGTTGTGGATTTTTTGCCACGGAACTACTGCTTGGCGACAACTGCCGTACCTACGAGTAGTCGCAAAAGCGTTTATCAAGTTCGCGCTGAATTACTATCAGAGACTAGGAAATACAGGGTTTTATCACGTAAACCTGTTAATACATTATAAGTCTAATCAGAAATTCTGATGTGTTTGACTAATTACACTCAAAGCCTGCATGGGCAGGCTTTGTTTATATAGCAGGTAAAGAAGCGTGCAAGAAACCATCTGTAAAGATTGGCGTGGGAGTTACTGTTGTAAACAGTTTATTGGTAAAAAGTAAGTTAGCTCAGTGAGGGTTGGCCGTGGAGACACTTGTGGAACAGCAAAAGCAAGGTAAAAATGTTGATATGAAAGTAGGCGATCGCGTCCGTGTTAAAGAGTCGGTGGTAGTTTACCATCATCCTGAACATCGTGGTGAAGCTTTTGACATCAAAGGCATAGAAGGCGAAATTGTCGAGATTGTCACCCAATGGCAAGGTAGACCTGTAAGTGCAAATTTGCCGTTTTTAGTCCAGGTTAGTAAAAAATTTAAAGTCCACTTGCGAGAAAATGAAATAGAACTCATCTAAATCAATTATTGGCGGCGAAACCACCTGAAAATATTCAATTCGCCGCGCATTTTCTTGAGTTCTTGACGATGTTGTTCAGCAGTCAGGTAATACCATTCACAATAACTCTGAAACTCTAAGCGCGTTTGCACTTCATAATAAAACTGCTTAGTAGTTTGGTATGTAGCGAAACCTTCCTCAACTTGAGGTGGAAGGACAGGTAGGATGTGGGGTAGGTTTTGGGACATGAGCTTTAGGGATTGGGGACTGGGGATTGGGGACTGGGGATTGGGGGAGATGAGGAAGCAGGGGAGCAGAGGAGCAGAGGAGCAAGCAGGGGAGATTTTTCTCAATAATTTTTGAATTTTGTAGGCGCAAGCCTTGTCGTAGACTATTTTGAATTTTGAATTGTATTGATGCCTATTGCCTAATAATTACAACCAACCACGTAAACGATAAACAAAACTACCAATGTACTCTTTTAGGGCGCTCGTAAATTGGTGTAGGTTGTCGGTATCGGGTAATAAATTCAGGATAGCGGCTTTGGGGGTGCTTCCGAGTTCTTGTAGTTCACCTTCGCTGACAAGAAAATCGGTGGCTGCGGGAATAGCATCAATGCCTTGACGCTGAAAAATTTTGAGCGATCGCGGCATATGTAAGGCTGATGTTACCAACAGTATGCGGCGAATACCTTGAGCATCAAGAATTTTCTTCACATTAACAGCATTTTGATAAGTATTGAGAGAGTCTGGTTCTTGAATTAGCGCCTCAGCTGGTATGCCGATAGATGTGAGGATATCAACCATATCTGCCGATTCTGGTGAACCACTACCGCGCCAATCAATACGTCCGCCACTGAGGATGATTATAGGAGCTTTTTTTTGTCGATATAGTTGAGCCGCATAAATCACGCGATCGCCTTGTTCACTTAAATCTACACTAGGCCTGGGAGGAAAGGCCGATTTAGTTGCACCACCCAAAACTACTATTGCTTCAGCTGTTGGTAATTGTACAGGTGGGATATTCTGCCATTCTAGCGATCGCACTAGGTATTTAGCGACCCAAGCATTGCTACAAAATAATAATACAATCAGCGATAAAGAGACAGCGATCGCTGCCACACGGGGTCTTTTCCACAAAGTAAAAAGTGCCACTACTAAACTGATACTGGCTAGTCCCAAAGGGTAAAAAAATAGTGGCAGTAACTTAGAGAGATATAAAAACATATTAGGGTCTGGGGACTTTTAAGAAGCAGGGGAAAATAACTATTGCCTATTGCCTATTGCCTATTGCCTATTCCAAAACTTGAAACTAAAACTCCCAGGTGTGCGGCGGTAGCGTCGGCTAGGCCGTCTGGTTTGCCGTCTGGTGATTCTATCGGTAGACTGTTCTTCTTGCAGTTCTTCGACAGTTTCAACTGGTAATTGAGTTCTGGTTTCTTCTTTACTTCTCCACCAAGCAATAATCCAACCACCACCTAAAGCACCTATTCCACCTAACAAAATACTCATCGGTGCTGGATACCCTAACAATCCAAACCCTAGTAAAAAAAATAACCAATACTTGAGTCCGGCATCAATGCCATCAGAGGAGGCTACAGTAGGAGGCTGAGAACTATTTTTACTAGCATTAGTAAACCAACCTAAAGTGAAACCACCAATAATTCCTAAAAATATACTTAGGGCTATGGGTGAGCCTGTCGTAATTAATATAAATGTTAAAAATGCCCCAAATATCAGTTGAGAAAGAAAGTCAGGGGAGAAATTGAATAAATTGTTATTGTTGGCCATAAATTCACTAGGGTTTGATGAGTGCTGAGTTGATAGTCTGATATGCTACGTGAATATCCTAACTCAGCACTCCATACTCAGCACTCAGTTAATGACCTGTTGAAATTGTGTCTGTTGTGGCTGAGTTGTATCCCAAATTTGGACGTAGGCTTTTTCTGTATCAGTAAAGGGTTCTGCTTGCTTGAGTTGTGAGGCTAATAAATCAACTGTAGCATCAGCAATATCACCAGTACGGTTGACAAGACGCTCTTGAATTACTTCTAAAGGTGCTGTACAGGAGATGATTTGCAGGGGTAATTGATGCTTTTGAGCTTGGGCGATCGCTTCCTGTCTCAGTTCTTGTTTATCATACTTAGCATCTAAAATCACGGTGTAACCTTGATTAGCTAGTATAATTCCCAAATCTAGTAACCGTGCATAGGTTTTCTGGGTCATTTCTGGCGTATATAAATCATCGCCACCACGTTCTTGTAGAGGAATTCCCCCCAAGTGTTTCCTAACCGCATCTGAGCGAATGTGAATTGCTCCAGTTTGCCGTGCTATGTATTTTGCTGTGGTACTCTTGCCAGAACCGGATAAACCTGACATTAAAATCAGTTTTCCTAATTTGGGTTTGGTATATTCCCATGCTAGTTTGTAATATTGGGCGGCTGTTTTGCTTGCTTCTTCCTTAACCTCCACAGGTACACTAGGGTCATCTAATAAAAACGATGTCACTTTGGCTCGGACATAGGACTGACGATTGACATATATCGGTAGTACCTCCAAGCCTTCCCAATCCCCAGTCTGTTCTAAATAAGTGTTGAGATAAGCATTACTCAAGTCTGGACGCTGCTGTGCTTCTAAATCCATCACCGCATAAGCAATGTCAAACATCACATCAACAAAACGAAACGGCTCGTTAAACTCAATACAATCAAACAGCAGAATTTTATCTTGCCATAGACAAATATTTCTCAGGTGCAAGTCTCCATGACATTCCCGTATGTAGTCATTTTGGATGCGGCGCTGAAATAGTTCTTGTTTTTCGGCAAAAAAACTATCGGTATAAGCTTTGGTTTCGTCAAACTGTTTTTGAGTCTGGGGGCCACCAATATATTTCTCAGTTTGCTCGTAATTCTCATCAAACGCAGCCCTAACTTGCGCTACTTCCCCAAAACTACGAATGTAATCATTAGTCTCAGTTTTAGCGTGGTATTGAGCTACTACTCGTCCTAATGCTTCTAGATGAGATTCGTTTAACTTACCCTGAGCAAACAGTGAACTAAGTAAAGTCTCCTGGGGAAACTGACGCATTTTTAGCACATATTCAACAGCCTCACCCGTTCCTGCTAAAGTGTATTGTTCATCCATCAAAGTGATAGGTAACACTTCCAAATACAGTTCAGCTGCTCCCCGTTGATTCAACCGCAATTCTTCCTGACAAAAATGTTGGCGTTTCTCTAGGGTGGAAAAATCCAAAAACCCAAAATTGACTGGTTTTTTTAATTTATAGGCATAATCGCCAGTTAGCAGCACGTAAGAAACATGGGTTTGAATCAGTTGAATTGGTTCTGTAACGGGATGGGGATAGAATCCCGGTTGTAACATTTGCTGAATTAACATTGGAAGAGTTACTTCTGTCATAAAAATGTGGTACAAAAACTTATTTTTTTCCGTTGGTAGTGAGGACTTTAGTCCTCTATTGAGACGCTACAGCAACTAAGCTAGGACTAAAGTCCTTACTACAAACTTTAAGCCGAAACAGCTAAACAACAAAAAACCAGGGTTTTACCCCCGGTCTGATCAGCAATTATCACAAACTTTAAATGACAAGTTAAGACAAATTTTATGCCAACCTTAGCCTTTAGCAGAAGCGTAAAAGCTGAGGTGGTAGGGTGTACCCTTTGCTGGATGTTTTTGAACTTCTTTCAGTACAGTTGTACCGCGCCATTCTAGTTCGGGAATGTTGAGTTCGATTTCTGTTTTGTTAACAGCAGCTGCTTTGAGTAGACGTTCAACAGTTTTGGCATCAATTACTAAAGAAATTGATTCTGTACCGTTGTGTCCGTACAAGTTAGCGGGAATAAGTCCAGAACGACGCAAAGCATTAGGTTTGCTGCCTTCTGGTCGTTTTTGAGATTCGACTGTCAGAGCCATACAAGTTATCAGTTGTTAGTTGTCAATAATCAGTAGTCAATAGTTTTTTACTTGAGACTATTGACTCAAAACTCAGCACTCAGCATCAACTAAGCACTGAGTAAGGAGGCGGGAGTACCATCAGCGTGCAGTAAGGCACGTTTTGGCCCGTGAATGGGGTCTTCTACAATTATGGTTTGATCGCGGCTTGCGCCTAATGAGACGATCGCAATCGGGACTTCCATTAATTCTGCTAAGAACTTGAGATAGTCCAGTGCTTGCTGTGGCAAGTCTTCCAGGGTGCGGCATTGTGTTGTTGGCACTTGCCATCCTGGTAAGGTTTTGTAAATGGGACGACACCGAGCAAACTGACGCGCACTTGTGGGGAAGTGTTCGCAGCGTTCGCCGTCTATTTCGTAGGCGACACAAACTTGGATTTCCTCTAACTCATCAAGGACATCTAGTTTAGTAATTGCCATGCAGTCCATGCCGTTAATTCGCACGGCATACCGTCCAATGACGGCATCAAACCAACCACAGCGTCGTTTCCGTCCGGTAGTTGTGCCGAATTCGGCCCCGCGATCGCATAGTAATTCGCCTAATTCACCATGCAATTCTGTAGGAAATGGTCCTTCCCCTACTCGCGTTGTGTAGGCTTTTGAAACGCCAATCACCCGATCTATCATTGTCGGCCCTAACCCTGTACCTACGCAAGCCCCCCCGGCTACCGGGTTAGATGAGGTGACATAGGGATAAGTACCATGATCAAGATCCAAGAGAGTACCTTGTGCGCCTTCAAATAATATGTTACGCCGTCGTTGGATGGCATCATAGATTTTTAGTGATGTATCAACAACGTAGGGGCGCAGGCGTTCTGCATACCCTAGATACTCTTCAATTACTTGTTGCGGATCTAAGGGTGGTATGTTATACAGTTTATCTAAAATAACGTTTTTATAGTTAATCGTCCATTCCAACTGGTCGCGTAGTGCATCTGCATCCATCAAGTCTAGTACCCTAATACCTGTACGCTCTGATTTATCAGCGTAGGTAGGGCCAATCCCTCGACCAGTGGTTCCGATTTTATGACTACCGCGCCGTTCTTCTGCTGCCTTATCGATTAATCGATGGTAGGGCATCGTGACGTGGGCAGTCTCAGAAATGAGCAGATTTTTAGTAGAAATATTTAACTTTTCTAATTGGTCGAGTTCTGCTATTAAAACTTGTGGATCGATGACTGTGCCACAGCCGATCATACATTCTGTATCCGGATACAAAATACCAGAGGGGATCAAGTGTAGTTTAAAGGTCTGATCTTTAACTACAATTGTGTGTCCAGCGTTAACACCCCCTTGGTAACGGACTACCACATCTGCGGAGCGGCTGAGTAAGTCAGTTATTTTACCTTTTCCTTCATCGCCCCATTGAGCGCCTATGACAATGACGTTAGCCAAGAGTTTATTTTATCGAGGTAAAGTTTCCACAAAGAACCATTATCAACACAATATGCGATATATGTCAACATAAAAGACAGTAATCTTTAGTATATTTTGGCAACCTTAATTTTTCTTTACATTTTTCTAATTATTTTTGTTTTTATCTGATAACGATAGCTTCGTATCATAAATTGGAATTTAATACTTATCTATTTTTCGTTAATTTCTCACTACTTGAAGATTGCATAAGTCACATAATTCTTATTCGGGTTTTTATGGCTAAAAAATATTGCGGTTTAAGCGGTATAGATAATATCTGGATTAGTAAGAAGATCAAAGCAGGAAAATCAAATTAAAATAAAACAAAATAACTGAATAAATGTATCTAAAATTACATTTATCGACTAATTTAAATGGTTATTCAGCTATATTTCCTGATATAAGGAACATTTAGTGCTGTTATTGTGTCTCTGTGGTAGTCAATAATTACGGTTAGCAAAAAATTGTTGTGATCATGAAATTCAGAAATTTTTAGACTGAATTTGAATGTAAAAATGGTAATTTTTAGTTCTAACTGATTGGAGGCATTGGCGGCATAAAGGGCGATCGCATGACGAAATTTTCTGTCATCCACAAGCTAAAAGGTATATTTATTCTAGCATTAGCAGTGTTATTAACAAATGCTGTAATCCCCTATAGTAACACGATGAAATCGTTTGAGCATCAACAATGGGTAGCTAATTCCTCTAGAGTGATGAATCAAGTTGTCATGCTCATCAATACACTTAAAGATGCTGAAATTGCCCAGCGTAATTACTTGCTGACAACTAATACAGATGAGTTAAAAAATTACGTAGCAGCTAGTGAACAAGCCCAGAAAAAAATCGCAATCCTCCAGCAATTAACTATAAAGAAGCATCAAAAGCCGCAATGGATTTCCGCACTCCAACAAAAAATTACCGAACAGCAAAATCTCCTCCAACAAGAAGTTACTGTTAGTCAAAAGCAAGGTGTTGCAGTTGCTCAACTGCTAGTATCATCTCATCAAAATAAGAGACTCCAACTCCACCAAGATATCCAAAAGTTAGTTGACACAGCATTAGCTACAGAACAAAGTGCATCACAAACGAGTTCCCAGACAACACTGGCGACATTTACTTTAGCTGTTGTCGTGAATGTGCTGCTGCTGGTGTTTTTATATGACTTGTTATGGCGTTACGTTAACAAACTTCAGCAAACGGAAATTGCTTTGCACCAAAGCCAGAATCGGCTACGAGCCATTATTGATGCCGAACCAGACTGTATCAAGTTAATTGCTAGAGATGGCACGCTGTTGGAAATTAATGCGTCTGGACTGGCAATGATGGAGGTGGAAAATGCTGATACCCTGATTGGTAAATCTATTGATATTGGTATTCTCCCAGAGTATCGAGATGCCTTTACCGCTTTGCATAGGAGTGTTTGCCAGGGGAATAAAGGCAGCCTAGAGTTTGAGATTCAAGGATTTAAAGGTACTCGTCGCTGGATGGAAACTCATGCTGTACCACTAATTAATGAAGCTGATGGAACATTTCTACATTTAGCAGTGACACGAGATATTACTCGGCGTAAGCAAGCAGAACAAAAAATCTATGAACAAGCTGCACTTTTAGATGTGGCTACTGATGCGATTCTGGTGAGTAATATTGATAACCAGATTTTATTTTGGAATAAAAGTGCAGAACGTTTATATGGTTGGCTGTTTGAGGAAGTTTTAGGAAAAAATATTGTCGAACTTTTGCATCAAGCTACTTCTAGCCAGTTAGAGGAAGCATTATTTACCGTTATCAACACTGGTGAGTGGCAGGGTGAGTTACATCAGCTCACAAAAGATGGTAAAGAAATTATCATTGAAAGTCACTGGACTTTGGTGAGAGACGAGCAGGGCAAACCAAAGTCTATTTTAAGTGTAAATACGAACATCACACAGAAAAAACAATTAGAAGCGCGATTATTGCGATCGCAACGCCTCGAAACTATTGGTACACTAGCAAGTGGTATTGTCCATGATCTCAACAATATCCTCGCCCCAATTCTAATGTCGGTTCAGCTGTTACAGATGAAATTGCATGACCAACAAATGCAAAAAGTGCTGAATACTCTAGAAGGTAACGTGAAACGTGGTGCTAATTTGCTCAAGCAAGTCTTGTCTTTTGCACGGGGTATTGAAGGACATAAGACAATTGTGCAAGTGAAACATCTCCTCCAAGAAGTCGAGCAGATTGTCCAACAAACATTTCCTAAGTCTATTACCTGCTCAACAAATATCGCGGAAAATCTTTGGTATGTATCTGGAGATATCACCCAACTACATCAGGTATTGATGAATCTGGTAGTTAATGCCCGTGATGCCATGCCTGATGGTGGTATGTTGAAGATATCCGCCGAAAATGTCATACTTGCACCACAATCAGGCTCTTATATTGCCATATCTATTGAAGATACAGGTACGGGCATACCGCCAAAGATTCAAGCGCAGATTTTTGAGCCATTTTTTTCTACCAAAGAAGTAGGTAAAGGTACAGGCTTAGGGTTATCTACTACTTTAGGTATTATTAATAACCACTGTGGTTTTATCAACGTCCAGAGTGAAATGGACAAAGGCACTCAATTTAAAGTGTATTTGCCTGCTTTGGAATCTAATAGTGTGCCATCAACTACGGTTGTTGAGATAGAGCCACCAGGCGGAAATGGTGAATTGATTTTGGTAGTAGATGACGAAGCCATTATTCGAGAAATTACTAAATCCGCTCTAGAAGCGTATAATTACCGGGTATTAACTGCTCGTGATGGCTTAGAAGCAGTATCAGTATATACACAATATCAACAGCAAATTAGCGTAGTGCTGCTAGATATAATGATGCCATCAATGGATGGAGCGATCGCAATTCGTCAGTTACAAAAAATCAATCCCCACATCAAAATCATTGCCATGAGTGGGTTTTTATCTGCTCCACAAACTCTAGCAATTGCTAGGATGGGGGTAAAGGCATTTTTATCCAAGCCCTCTACTGCTCAAGAACTACTACAAACCATTAAAGCTGTACATCAGGATAATTGACGATAAATTTACACAATCTTCCTGGAGATGTAGATTTTTTTGCTCAGTATTTTTGTTAATATTATTAAACTTTTTATAGACAAAGTATCATTATGGCCTTATATGCTGAATTGCACAGACACTTGGGTGGTTCCGTTGTCCCTCGTGTCTTATGGCGCTATTTCGAGCGGCATTCCTCAGAGTTAATTTCCCGGTTTAGCAACTATCCAGAGTTTGAAGATTTTTACACTAGACCACGCAATACCCTAGATGAATACTTAGAATTGCATACTTTAGTGGAAAGTGTGCAAACCGTAGAGACACTGCCTTACTTTATTTACCGCTTAGTGCGTGGTGCTTACATTTTTGAGAATTTGGCTTATCTGGAACTACGCTATACTCCTTACTTACGGACACCAGAGCATTTGAGTCAGTCCCAGAGAATTGATCAAATGGCGGAAATTGTGGAAGTCGTAGGTAGAGCCAGCCACCAGCCAGAATATCCCATTGTCACTAGCCAAATTCTCTGTATGCACTCGCGCTTACCCTATGAGGTGAATAAAGCGATTATTGATTTAGCGGCACACAATAGAGATTATGTTTGTGGTGTGGACGTTGCTGGGGGTGATAGTTATTATGGCGATCGCATGGAAGAATGGATTAATCTGTATAATTATGCGCGATCGCTGGGAATTAACACCACAGGACACCTGTATGAAACTACAGCCGGATGTTACCCAGAACTGCTACCTTACCTCATGCGGATAGGTCACGGTATCCAGATTCCCTTATTGTATCCAGAGTTACTACCAGAAGTAGCAAGAAGAAGACAGTGTTTGGAAGTTTGCCCCACAACTTACCTGAAAACAGGGACTTTACAGGATATTCGGCAACTGAAGTTAGTATTTGACCGATGTTTTGAAGCTGGGGTAGATATAGCTATTTGTACGGATAATGCTGGCTTGCATAATGTACGTTTACCGTTCGAGTATGAAAATCTCTTGACTTACGACATCATTAATTTTGAACAGTTGCAAGTTTGTCAAGATGCAGCCTTTCGTCATGCCTTTGCTTGGCCTTATGGTCAACGTCCAGCATACCTTTTGAATGGGTTACTCAAACCAGAAGAACCTGCCACAGTTTTGGCAATTTAGGGGCTAGAAACTAGGAAGAAAAGGAGCTAACAGCACTCCCCACTTCCTACTCCCCTACATAGAAATTGCTTCTTCCTGATGCCACTCAGTACCCTGACAAAATTCATCCACCCAAGAAGCCAGATTACTGGCATTAGTTTGAGGTGTGGGATTAACTTTGTTTACGGGTGCGGGTGGTTGTTTATGTTCATGTTTGCCATTTTGGGAAATTTCTGTCACTAAGGTTGGCGAGATGAGCGTTTTTGGTTTACCGGGAACTTGAGTAGTAATCTCCAGTGAGCGTATGACTTTACCATTGCGGGGGGGTGTGGTGGCTAGTGCCAAGCCAATCGATGGTAAAGGTTTAGCTTTATTGGGGACTTGTGTAGTTATAGTCAGCGTAGGCAAACCCCCAGGTTTAGAGGGGAGCTGATTGACACAAAGACTTGTATTGATTTTGGCAGAAGTTGCGATCGCTGGTGTAGGTTGATTAATAGGGACAACTTCCGCCATAGATTTAGACAAGCGTGGCATTACTACCAGCTTTTCCGGTTTTTGCGCCTTGGTAATAGCTGAGGGAGCATCCTGAATTGTCAGCGCCACTGACGTGACTGGTTCCTCCTCTGGAAATTCATGTTCAAGTTGGGTTACAGCCAAGTTCGGCTGTGATTTGATTAAGCCTAACTCTTTGTCAGGGTTAAAGTTTAGACCTAAAGCTGCAACTATTTCATCAGGGTTATTATTCAGTTCTATCAGAAAAGCAATAATCTGAGGAAACTCTGGTTCTAAAACAGACAATGTTGCCACAATGAACCCAGATGAAGGTCGTCTTAGACCATTGTAGCTAGCCCAAATTCGCATTTTGACTAACCAAGGACGATTTTCCTCGTAGTAACTCAGCCACTTCATTTTTAAGGATTGACGCAGCTCCTGAATATTCATCGGATGCCTCGCTTCAGTCAAAAATAGTGCAGACCTGTATATTTTTAATTGGCTTTATCCTTGGGGATGAAACCGATGATAGAGCATCTTCTGCACTCTTTGACCACCTAATAAATGCTTTTCTACTACTAGAGGTACTTCATGGGGTTGAACACCACAATACCAAACCATATCCGGCAGAATCAACACCATCGGCCCGTTACCGCACTGTCCCAAACAACTGCTAGCTGTCACCGTCACATTGGGAACTGGCAAAGCGGTAAAAGCTGCTAATACTTCTTTACCACCTTGCTTTTTACAGGTGCGATGTTGGCAAACTCTCACACATCTGGGGGTAGACGATTGGTTTGTAATTGAAGAGTTGGATGTTTGGCTAATATTAGTCATGATTTTGTGATGACACCCTGTGAAAAATTGAATATAGCAGGGGACAGGTGATAGGTGATAGGTGATAGAATTAAAAGCCTTACATTGTAAAGGTTTTAGGATTGTTGGATATCCTAATCTATATGGCTACTGCTATAGTTCACAGTTAATAGTCTATAGTCCAGAGTAAGAATAACTATTGACTATTAACTATTAACTATTGCCTATTGCCTATTGCCTATTGCCTAATCTAAAGACAGTCCTTTTGATGCTAACCATTCACGGTTAAATATCCGTGATTGATACCGTGAACCGCTATCACATAAGATGGTGACAATGGTATGTCCGGGGCCTAACTGTTTAGCTAGAGCCACCGCAGCACCTACATTGATACCCGTGGAACCACCCATTAATAATCCATCTTTCCGCAATAGCTGGTAAACAACCCGCAAAGCTTCTTTGTCATCGATTTGGATAGCATCATCAGCAGGTGCGCCTTCCATGTTGGCTGTGATGCGGCTATTACCAATACCTTCGGTGATAGAATTGCCTTCTAGCTTGATATCCCCTGTTTTGATATAGCTATATAATCCACTACCCATTGGGTCAGCAACCACACATTTAACTGCGGGATTTTGTTCTTTAAGATACATTGCCACCCCAGCAAATGTTCCCCCTGTGCCAGTTGCCGCTACCCAACCGTCAACTTTACCATCGGTTTGCGCCCAGATTTCTGGCCCTGTGGTTTCGTAATGAGCGCGACGGTTAGCTAAATTATCAAATTGATTTGCCCAAATCGCATTATCCATCTCAGCCGCAATTCTGCCTGATAGCTTGACGTAGTTATTGGGGTCTTTATAGGGTACAGCTGGAACGGGACGAACTTCTGCACCTAAAGCGGTGAGAGCATCGATTTTTTCTTGGGACTGGGTGTTAGGAATGATAATCAGGCATTTGTAGCCTTTGGCATTGCAAATATGAGCTAGTCCAATACCAGTATTACCTGCCGTGCCTTCGACAACAGTACCACCGGGTTTCAGTAGCCCTTTTTCTTCCGCATCTTTGATGATATACAGTGCAGCGCGGTCTTTGACAGAACCACCCGGATTGAGAAATTCCGCTTTACCAAGGATTTCACACCCTGTTTCTTCACTGAAGCTATTGAGCCGAATCAGTGGTGTATTACCAACAGCGCCTATGAAACCATTTTTGATATCCATTGTGATTTTACTTGAGTTCTTACCTATAAAAATTGTGGCTCATAGTGGTGGCATCATACGCACCGATTCGCCATCCTCAATGAGATATCTGTTCTTCAGGCAGTTTTCACTACAAACCTGCAAAAATTGATTTTTCTCCGCCTAAATTGATTAAAAATGGATTCATTGCTATGAAATGAATCAAAAGTAGCACTTAACGGCATTTTTTATCAATTTAGGCAGAGGGCAGAAGGGATTTATCCCTTCTCTAATTGCCCGAACCGTCTGCGCGACGGGAAGGAGCAAGGGTTTAAGACCCCCACCAAATTTTCAATTTGGTGGCTCTCGTTGAGGTGGAGTTTGAATCCCCATCTCAACGAAACCTTCTGCCCTCTGCCTCCTGCCTTCTGCCTTCTTCAAAAGGATTTGTTGAACTTTTAATAAACTTACTGCAACGCTTTTAGATTTAGCCGTAATATTACTTACAGATTTGGTAGACAAAACATAGATTAACTAGGTTTGATATGCAAAATTACCCCTTATAAGCGGAATAGGGGCAGTTTTATGGTGTCTAAAATTACTGATTAATTCTAGGCAAATTTCTTAAAAATTTTCTGCAACACAGTCAGTTTATGACTTTCTCAACCACATCTCAACTCAATATTAGTTGCTCACCGCAGCTAGGATCTTGGCTACAAAGTCAGGGAATTAGCCTCGCTTTCTCTACTTACCAAACTAATCGGCTATTTTTCGTTGGTTGCAATCAGGAAGGTGAGATAGCTGCTCATGAGCGGCTATTTGATAAGCCAATGGGAATATATGCAGCAAACAACAGTATATATATTAGCACACGTTACCAAATTTGGCGGTTTGAAAATTTACTTGCACCAGGAGAAATATATCAGCAAAGCGATTCTCTTTCAGAGACACGTTGTGAACGCCTTTATATCCCCCGCACTGCATACACCACCGGCGACTTAAATGTTCACGATTTGGTGCTGGATGATGCAGAAAATATTGTATTTGTCAATACAGACTTTAGCTGCCTTGCCACTATCAGCAAAGACTATAGTTTTGTTCCCCTGTGGCAACCACCGTTTATTTCTAAGTTGGCGGCGGAAGACCGTTGTCATCTCAACGGCTTAGGGTTGCGAGACGGCAAACCCCAATACGTCACCGCCTGTAGTACCACCGACACCGCCGCCGGTTGGCGTAACCATCGAGTAGGCGGGGGTGTGGTGATTGATGTACAAACCAATAACATCATTGCCACGGGGTTATCTATGCCCCACTCACCCCGATGGTATCAAGATAAGCTGTGGCTACTGAATGCCGGGACGGGGGACTTTGGCTACCTGGACGGTGAGCAATTAGTGCCGATCGCTTTCTGTCCTGGGTTTGTGAGGGGGTTGGCATTTTGGGAAAACTTCGCCTTTGTGGGGCTATCAAAACTGCGATCGCCTACTTTTAGCGGACTGCCTTTAGAAGAACGGCTGGTAGCTCTTGGTAAGACTTCCCAGTGTGGGCTGATGGTGATTGATATTAACACAGGTGAAACGGTGCATTGGCTGCAACTGGATGGGGTAGTCGAAGAACTATTTGATGTGGTAGTGCTACCAGGTGTGCGTCAGCCCCAGGCTTTGGGCTTCCAGTCAGAGGAAATCGAACGCTTAGTTACTTTTCCTGGTTCTGGTGGTATTGTCACTACCAAACCTACAGTAAAACGCCCAAGTGTCGGTGGTATGGCTCCCGTCGCCGGATTGCCCCGCCAATTGTGGGAAAACACCCAAAACTCAGCACCCAGCACTCAGCAAGCTGCTCAAGCCCCGCTACCCCTAACAACACTCAAATTCCAGCGAGTCTATCACATTACTGCCAGCAACCTAGCTGATTACGATGCCTTCACCTTCCCCAGTTTGCAGCAAAGGTGGCAAACTCAGCCCCAACGGGGTGAATTGGTGGGCATCTCTGCGTCGGTGGTGGGGGAAATGGTGGCCTTTGGTATTGCGGAAATGCTACCGGAAAAGACGGCGGAATTGATATCACTATTTGTCGCCCCAGCATATCGGCAGCAGGGTATTGCTACTAAGTTGATGCAATACCTAGAAAAAGCTTTGGTGTCGGAAGGTTGTGATCAAATCACCGTAGTTTACCAGCCAACGGCGTTGAGTGCCATTGCTCTCGAACCTCTTTTACAACGCTTGGCTTGGCAAATGCCCACTCTTGGGGCAGATGGCTTACAACGATCGCACAAATTACTCTCTGTGTCCGCCCGTGTCCAGTTTGAGCAGGGGAAACAGTGGGCGCAACAGGGCGACTTACAAGCGGCGGTGACTAGCTTTAGTGAGGCGATTCGCTTGCAACCAGACTACATCGCCGCCTACAACCAATTGGGTAATGCTTTGCAGGGGTTAGGGCAACTGGAGCCAGCGATCGCAGCCTATCAAAGCCTCCTAGAAATTAACCCCAATGTTGCCCAGGCACACTGCAACCTGGGGGCAATCTGGCAGATGCAGGGGAAAACACAAGAGGCGATCGCAGCTTACCAAAGGGCGATTCAACTCAAGCCTGATTTTGCCTTAGCATACCTCAACTTAGGCAGGTTACACGCCAATCAGCAATCTTGGCTAGCAGCCGCCCAGTGTTTACAGGAAGCAGTGCGACTACAACCAGAAGCTGCCACTTACTACGATCTGGGCAATGTCTGGCAACAACTGGGGGAAACCGAAAAGGCGATCGCTTGTTGGCATCAGAGCCAGCAAGCAGCAGAGCAAGAGAGATAAAAAATGCCCAGTCCCCAATCCCCAATCCCCAGCCCCCAATTTGAAATTTAGAGCAAAGTAACATGACTTACCCAAGATTTTTAAACATTATTGCCAATCTATTCGGCCTGACTGATGTGGGGTTGGTTGCTGCACCTACCTTTGCCGATATTGATGGCGATGGCGACCTGGATGCTTTTGTGGGCAATAATAGCGGCAATACCTTGTTCTATCAGAACACAGGCACTGTCACCAACCCGCAGTTTGCTGCTCCTAGCACCAACCCCTTTGGTCTGACTAATGTGGGATTGTATGCCGCGCCTACCTTTGCAGATATTGATGGCGATGGCGACCTTGATGCTTTTGTGGGCAATCGTAGCGGCAATACCTTGTTCTATCAGAACACAGGCACTGCCACCAACCCGCAGTTTGCCGCTCTCACTACTAACCCTTTCGGTCTGACTAATGTGGGATTGTATGCCGCGCCTACCTTTGCAGATATTGATGGCGATGGCGACCTTGATGCTTTTGTGGGCAATCTTGACGGCAATATATTGTTCTACCGCAACATAGGCACTGCCAGCAATACGAGATTTGCAGACCCCAGCACCAATCCCTTTGGTTTGACTGATGTGGGATTTAATGCCAAGCCCACCTTTGCCGATATTGATGGCGATGGCGACCTTGATGCTTTTGTGGGCAATCTTGACGGCAATACGTTGTTCTACCGCAACATAGGCACTGCTACCAATCCGCAGTTTGCCTCCCCTACTACTAACCCCTTTGGTCTGACTGATGTGGGGTTGGTTGCCGCGCCGACCTTTGCCGATATCGATGGGGATGGCGACCTTGATGCTTTTGTGGGCAATCTTGACGGCAATACAAATTTTTCCCGAAACCAGCCTTTTTCTTCCCCGAATATCAACTTCCATCCCCCCACTACCTACCCCTTCGGTGTGACTGATGTGGGATTGTATGCCTCGCCCACCCTAGTCGATATCGATGGTGATGGCGACCTCGATGCTTTTGTCGGCAATTTTGACGGCAATACCTTGTTCTACCGCAACATAGGCACTGCCACCAACCCGCAGTTTAACACCCCCACCACTAACCCCTTCGGTCTGACTGATGTGGGGTATTTAGCAAGTCCGACATTTGCCGATATTGATGGCGATGGCGACCTGGATGCTTTTGTAGGCAATTTTGACGGCAATATTTTGTTCTACCGCAACATAGGGACTGCTACCAATCCGCAGTTTGCCTCCCCTACTACTAACCCCTTCGGTTTGACTGATGTGGGGTATTTTGCCGCGCCTACCTTAGCCGATATTGATGGCGATGGCGACCTTGATGCTTTTGTGGGCAATCTTGACGGCAATACGTTGTTCTACCGCAACATAGGGACTGCTAACAATCCGCAGTTTGCCGCCCCTACTACTAACTCCTTCGGTTTGACTGATGTGGGGTATTTTGCCGCGCCCACCTTTGCCGACCTTGATGGCGATGGCGACCTTGATGCTTTTGTGGGCGAGGGTGAAGGCAATACATTGTTCTACCGCAACACAGGGACTGCCCGCAATCCGCAGTTTGTCACCCCCAGCACCAACCCCTTTGGTCTAGCTGATGTGGGGAGATATGCCAAGCCCACCTTTGCCGATATTGATGGCGATGGCAACCTTGATGCTTTTGTGGGCAATGGTGACGGTAATACAAATTTCTCCCAAAACCAGCCTGCTTTTCCCCCATCGATCAACTTCTTACCCCGTAGCACCAACCCCTTCGGTCTGACTCCTCTGGAGTCTTATTCCACGCCGACCTTTGCCGATATTGATGGCGATGGCGACCTTGATGCTTTTGTGGGCAATCGTGACGGCAATATTTTGTTCTACCGCAACATAGGCACTGCCACCAAACCGCAGTTTGACACCCCCACCCCTAACTCCTTCGGTCTGACTGATGTGGGATTTTATGCCGCACCCACCCTAGTCGATATCGATGGCGATGGCGACCTCGATGCTTTTGTGGGCAATAGTGAAGGCAATACGTTGTTCTACCGCAACATAGGCACTGCCACTAATCCGCAGTTTGCCGCCCCTACTACTAACCCCTTCGGTCTGACTGATGTGGGGTATTTGGCCAAGCCCACCTTTGCCGATATTGATGGCGATGGCGACCTTGATGCTTTTGTGGGCAATCGTGACGGCAATATTTTGTTCTACCGCAACATAGGCACTGCTACCAATCCGCAGTTTGCCTCCCCTACTACTAACCCCTTCGGTTTAACTGGTGTGGGGAGCTTTGCCGCGCCGACCTTTGCCGATATTGATGGTGATGGCGACCTCGATGCTTTTGTAATCAATGTTGACAGCAATATTTTGTTCTACCGCAACATAGGCACTGCCAGCAATCCGCAGTTTGACACCCCCACCCCTAACTCCTTTGGTCTAACTGATGTGGGATTGAATGCCGCGCTCACCTTTGCCGATATTGATGGCGATGGCGACCTCGATGCTTTTGTGGGCGAACGTTACGGCGATACCGCGTTCTACCAAAACCAACCTGCTCCTCCCACACCTATCAACTTCCGTCCCCCCAGCACTAACTCCTTCGGTCTGACTGATGTGGGATTTTCTGCTGTAGCCACCTTAGCTGACATCGATGGGGATGGCGACCTCGATGCTTTTGTAGGCAATTTTGATGGCAATATCTTGTTGTATCGGAACACAGGTACTGCTACTAATCCGCAATTTGCCACCCCCATTAATAACCCCTTCGGTCTGACTGATGTGGGATTTAATGCCGCGCCCACCTTTGCCGATATTGATGGCGATGGCGACCTTGATGCTTTTGTCGGTCATTTTGATGGCAATACCATGTTTTATCGGAACACAGGCACTGCCACCAATCCGCAGTTTGCTGCCCCCACTAATAACCCCTTCGGTCTGAGTGATGTGGGATTTAATGCCGTGCCCACCTTTGCCGATATTGATGGTGATGGCGACCTAGATGTTTTTGTAGGCAATTTTGATGGCAATATCTTGTTGTATCGGAACACAGGTACTGCCACCAATCCGCAGTTTGCTGCCCCCACTACTAACCCCTTCGGTCTAACTAATGTGGGGACTTTTGCCAAGCCCACCTTTGCCGATATTGATGGCGATGGCGACCTTGATGCTTTTGTGGGCAATGGTGACGGCAATACGTTGTTCTACCGCAACACAGGCACTGCCACCAATCCGCAGTTTAACACCCCCACCACTAACCCCTTCGGTCTGACTGATGTAAGGGCTGGTGCCGCACCCACCCTAGTCGATATCGATGGCGATGGCGACCTCGATACTTTTGTGGGCAATAGTGACGGCAATACCTTGTTTTTCCTGAACATCCCCAACACTCCCCCCACTGCCGCCAACGATGCAGTTAGCATCAACGAAAACACGTTGCTCAATGGCAATGTCCTCACCAATGACAGCGACCTCGATGGCAGTCCCCTCACAGTAACTCAGGTCAACGGCAGTGCTGCTAACGTTGGGCAAGAAATTATCCTGGGCAATGGTAAACTTAGGGTAAATGCCAACGGCAGCTTTACCTTTGACCCGACCAACGGCACTCCAGCCCTAACAGATGGCTACGATTACTTAGCCCAAGGAGTTACTGCCACCGCATCTTTTACCTACACCATTAGCGATGGCAACGGCGGCACAGCTAATGCCACTACGATCATCACCATTACTGGGGTGAATGATGTTGCTACCATCACAGGCACAGCCACAGGTACAGTCACCGAAGATGCCAGCACTCCCAACTTGACCACCACTGGTACATTAACCGTTACTGATGTCGATACTGGCGAAAACAATTTTAACACCACGATCGCAGGCACAGGCAACATAGGTAGCCTCACCATCACCACAGCAGGAACATGGAACTACACCGTCGCCAACAGTGCTGTGCAGTCTTTAGGTGCAGGCGACAGCAAAACGGAAACCTTTACAGTGCAATCTGTTGATGGTACAGCCAGCCAAGAGATTACCGTGACGATTAACGGTGTGAATGATCATCCCATTGCAAGTGATGACAACAGAATTACTAACTTCAATACCCCGCTTTTTATCCCAGTCAGTGACTTGCTGCTCAATGATAGCGATATTGACGGCGACTCACTCAGCATTATTAACACCCTCAACGCCACCAATGGCACGGCTGTATTAAATAATGGTGTTATCGAGTTTACACCAACTACTGACTTTATTGGCAATGCCAGCTTTGACTACACAGTGAGTGATGGTTTTGGTGGTACTGACATTGGTACAGTCACAGTTACAGTCCAATCTAACCGCATCATCGGCACACCAGGCAATAATAATCTCACTGGCACTGCGTCTAATGACTTGATTGAGGGCTTGGAAGGTAACGATACACTTGACGGTGGAGCAGGCAACCTAGACCGTATATTTGGTGGAGATGGAGATGATCGCATTACTGACTCCGATGGTGTCAATGGCGCACATGGTAGCCCAGGCAATGATGTGATAAATATCACCTTTGCTGCCAGTTGGGATAACGACACTAACCCTAATAATGCTCCCCGTTCTGACGGGAAAATTACTGGTGGTTTTGGTAATGATGTAATTACTGTCACCATGAACAACAGTAATTTCTTCATTAATTTGAAGGGTGATGAACCAACTAGCAATCAACCCCAAGATGGTAATGATGTGGTAACACTGTTGGGAAGTTATGCTCACTCAGTTGTAGACATGGGTGGCGGTAACGATATCTTTAATGGCGGTGTGGGTAACGATAATGTTTCTGGTCATAATGGCAATGATACCCTCAATGGTAATGCTGGTAACGACACACTTTATGGTGGTGCAGGTTTAGATTGGCTAGATGGCGGTACTGGTGCAGATATGATGGTAGGCGGCAGTGGCATGGATATTTACTTTGTAGACAATCCGCAAGACATCATCATTGAAGAGGCAGATGGTGGCATAGATACAGTAATTGCTAGTATCAGTTGGCAATTGGGCAGTCACCTAGAAAATTTAACACTCACAGGAACTAATGCTATTAATGGTACTGGTAACAGTAGTAATAATGTTCTGATTGGTAACTCGGCAGGAAATATTTTATCAGGCGGTAATGGCAACGATTGGCTTTCAGGACTAGGAGGTAACGATCGCCTCCTCGGTGAAAATGGTAATGATACTCTCTTGGGTGGTAATGGTGATGATGTGTTAGTCGGTGGTTTGGGTTCTGATGTCCTCAATGGTGGTGATGGTAGCGATCGCTTTGTCTACAATACCATCAGCGATCGCGGCACTTTAGCGGCTGGGGACACTATTAATGGTTTCTCTACCATCAGTGACAAGCTAGATTTGACGCAGTTATTGCCGACTTTAATTGGGTATAGCGGCAATGTTCTGGGATATCTGCAATTCACTCAATCTGGTGCAAATGCCCTAGTGCAGATTGATGCTGATGGTGGTGGTAATAGTTTCGTTAACCTCTCCACCCTGACTAATGTGTCGGCGGCTAGTTTGGTTGTGGGTACTAATGTCTTAGTTTAGTTGATGTCAGGGCGATCGCATTTTGAGGAAACTTAAAGTGCGATCGCTCCAAATTTTTAGAAATGGTGGGTTACACTGTCGTGGGAACAGTTTCCGCCTTCTTTGTAAGAGCTTCCGTCAAGAGGTTTCAGTATTACGCGCAGTCTGTAAGAGCTTCCGCCTTGACGTTTGCTCAACCCCTAGGCAGAATCTATGCCTGCCAAGATGTTTGTGAAATAGTGTTACACCTATTTTTACCGAAATAAAATATGTTTTTGCAGGACACAACGGCTGTATCTGGACAATAAATAGTAAAAGCTACTGTAAATCACTTAAATTTAGATTTTTTAATAAAAATCAACAATTTTACGTATGACAACTTTTTTAACAATTGTCCACCATAGAGTTAGGGAAAATTTGCAACATAAGTATTAATTATGGCAAGACATAAACGAAATTCACGCGCTCTCGACAAAGCAGAAGTCCGTCTAGCAAGTATTAAATCCATTAGTCCAACACTCGATATTGGAGAGGGATTAACAGTCAAAGATTATACTGGTAAAATTGAAAACTTGCGACAATCTCTAGAAATATACAATACCACCCTCTCCACTATCGATGCCTTACTAACCCAGATACGGGAAAACGAAAAAGATTTGGCAGATTATTCTGACAAAATTCTGCGTGGTGTTGCCTATAAATTTGGTAGTAATAGCCAAGAGTATCAGATGGCTGGAGGTACTCGCAAAAGCGATGTCTACGACGGGCTATGCCTACGTAAACGTACTATGCGCCAAAATGTAGCTCTGCAACCCAGCTAAAGCTACTTTGTAGTGTGCGTCAGTCTAAATAATTTGTTGGGATAGTTAAGTTTTATCGCCCTGACGCACCTGACATTTTAGATCTGTTTTAGTTAGCAGGAGGCACAGGAGGAGCAGAGAAGAAGAAACTTGATAGCCTTAAAATAGTGATTTTACTGGAGCTGTTAATTATCTAAGTAAGTTAATATACATTAACTTGGTACGTAATAATATTACTAACATCATCCTTAATGGGGTGGACATCGATGACATCTCAACATAATCGCCATGATGAGCTAGAGCAACGAGAAAGGTTACTGAGAGAAAAAGAAGTAGAAATACGACTGCGAGAAATGGAACAAAAAATGTCTGTAAATGATACACCATTTCATCAAACAGTGAAACATCAAACCGAAAATTCTCCCAAACCTTGGGTAAAAAAATTAATTATTGCCGGAAAACTATTTGCGCTTGGTGTAGCAGCATTAGTAGCGGTGAGAGTAGCATCAGTTTTGGCTGGATTTGTGATTATGGCAGTTCTCGCCTGGGTAGCTTATAAACTGTTCTTTGAAACTCGTAAGAAATAATCTTTAACTAAGGTGTTATGGTTATGGTTAATCAAGTAGTAACTGATAGATTTATTCAAGATTTAGAGCGTGTTGCTCAGGTACGCTCTGAGATAGCCGTGTGTTTGCAAAATCTATCTGAAACCATTGTAAAAGCTGAATTGGATGGAGAGAATTCATCTGGTAAACTCAGTTTGGAACGGGATCTAGAAGACATTAACGTAGTCAGTAAAAATCTAAAAAAAGGTGTATTTCGTCTTTTAGTTTTAGGCGACATGAAGCGAGGTAAAAGTACCTTCCTCAATGCCTTAATTGGTGAAAATTTACTTCCCAGTGATGTTAACCCCTGTACCGCAGTTTTAACAGTTTTACGCTACGGTTTAGAAAAAAAAGTTACGATTCATTTTAATGATGGTAAAAAACCACAAACGCTAGATTTCCAGAGTTTTAAATATAAATATACAATTGATCCAGCCGAAGCTAAAAAGTTAGAACAAGAGAAAAAACAAGCATTTCCAGATGTTGATTATGCAGTAGTTGAGTACCCTTTAACCTTGCTAGAAAAAGGCATTGAAATTGTTGATAGCCCAGGATTAAATGACACAGAAGCCCGTAATGAATTGTCTCTAGGATATGTGAATAATTGCCATGCTATTCTATTTGTGATGAGAGCTTCCCAACCTTGTACATTGGGTGAGCGTCGTTACTTGGAAAACTATATTAAAGGGCGTGGTTTATCAGTTTTCTTTTTAATTAATGCTTGGGATCAAGTAAAAGAATCATTGATTGATCCTGATGATGTGGAAGAATTACAAGCGGCTGAAAATAGACTCAGGCAAGTTTTTCA
The DNA here is from genome assembly GCF_000316645.1 of Nostoc sp. PCC 7524. Classification (NCBI taxonomy): domain Bacteria; kingdom Bacillati; phylum Cyanobacteriota; class Cyanophyceae; order Nostocales; family Nostocaceae; genus Nostoc; species Nostoc sp. PCC 7524. The sequence continues at coordinate 32,908 of NC_019684.1, read as the reverse complement.
AGCTAACTTAGCAGAGTATTGCTATGTAGATGGACAAAATATTTATGATGAACGAGTATTTGAACTGTCATCGATTCAAGCACTGCGAAGACGGTTAAAGAATCCCCAAGCAGATTTAAGCGGGACTGGCTTCCCTGAGTTTATGAGTTCGCTTAATACTTTTCTTACCAGAGAACGGGCGATCGCAGAACTCCGACAAGCGAGAACATTAGCTAGACAAGCTGTTAAGCATACCCGCGAAGCCATAGATAGAAGGCTACCATTACTAGATCAAGATGTCGAAGAACTCAAAAAACGTATCGATTCGGTAGAACCAGAGTTTAAAAAACTCACCAATATTCGGGATCAATTTCAAAGAGAAATTCTTACTACTAGAGATAACCAAGCCAGAACAATCTCTGAATCATTCCGCAGTTATGTTTTAAACTTAGGCAATACCTTTGAAAGCGATTTCTTACGCTATCAACCAGAATTAAAGATATTAGATTTCCTCAGCAACGGAAAAAGAGAAGCGTTTAACTCCGCACTGCAAAAAGCCTTTGAAGAATACATGACTGATAAGTTCTCAGCGTGGACTTTAACGGCTGAGAAAGATATTAATTCAGCTTTTAAAGAACTATCTCATAGTGCAGCCCAATATGGTGCATCCTATCATCAAGTTACTGAACAAATTACCGCAAAACTTACCGGGAAACAAGTTAAAGTCAATCCTCACACCAGTACGACAGAAGAAGATAATTCTCCCGGTTGGGCAAAATGGGCGATGGGATTGTTATCCCTTTCTAGGGGAAATTTAGCTGGTGTTGCAATGGCTGGGGTGGGATTTGATTGGAAGAATATTTTATTAAATTACTTCACTGTCATTGGTATTGGTAGTATTATTACTGCCGTTACAGGTGTTTTTCTCGGCCCTATTGGATTTGCTTTACTCGGCTTGGGGGTAGGTTTTTTACAAGCAGAGCAAGCGCGTAAAGAGTTAGTAAAAACTGCCAAGAAAGAGTTAGTCAAATATTTGCCGCAAGTTGCTAATGAGCAATCACAAACTGTATATGATGCGGTGAAAGAGTGTTTTGATGCTTATGAAAGAGAAGTAAGTAAGCGGATTAATGATGATATTACTGCTCGTAAGTCAGAGTTGGATAATTTGCTGAAGCAAAAGGAAACACGGGAAATTAATCGTGAGGGTGAGTTAAAGCGGTTTAAAAGTTTGCAGGAGGATGTTATAGCTCAACTGCAAAAGATTGAGGCAGCTTATAGTAATCTTTTGGCTTACTATAGTTAAGATTACATATCTCCCCTTAAGGGGGAGTTTGTAAACGCAGAGGAGCGCAGAGATTAACGCAGAGTGACGCAGAGATTTAAGGAAGTATGCAAAAACAGGATGAGAGATATCAAGATTTAGTAGCGGTTCTTAAATCTGCGTCTACTTTGCTGGGTTTGGAACGCAATTCACAGCTATATCGTGATGTAATTAATGTTGGCAATTATTTGACTAATCCTAATTTTAGGATTGCGGTTTTTGGCCCTTTTAATCATGGTAAGTCTACTCTGTTAAATGCTATTTTAGGCACTCGCGCCTTACCTATAGATTTAATTCCCACTACAGGTGCAGCAATTACTGTGAAGTATGGTTCTGATGTCAGAACTCGCATCATGTTGCGAGATGGTACGGAAATTTATCGCAGTGGGACGGAAGTTTTACAACAATATGCAATTCTAGATGGTGATAGACAGATGCGTAAAGATGTAGCATCTGTTGAGGTTTTTTGTCCCCATACTTTTTTAGAAACTGGTGTGGAGCTTATTGATTTACCAGGAACTAATGATAGGGATGAGCAAGATAATTTAGTGAGAGAACAACTATTGAGTGCTGATTTAGTTGTGCAGTTACTAGATGCGCGTAAGTTGATGACTTTGGGTGAACGGGAAAATTTACGAGATTGGTTATTAGATAGGAATATTAAAACAGTTATTTTTGTTGCTAATTTTATTAATTTACTTGACCCGGAAGAACAAAAACAAGTGCAGAACCGACTACGGTTTGTTGCAGAAAGTTTCCGCGCAGAATTACCTCCGGGTTTTAGTAATTTATATCGTGTGGATGCTTTACCGGCTTTACGCGCTAGATTAAAGGGTGATGTAGGTGCGGCTAGTAGTAGCGGCTTAGTGGCTTTTGAGACAGCTTTGCAAAATATAGTGAGTATTTTACAACAAAATCGGGGTGATGTGAGGTTGCCAAGAGTGCAGGCGATCGCATCCCAAATTCAATTATCATTAAAGAATAAAATTGACCCTATCGCTAATGAGTTTAAACCTTTTGATGAGAAACAAAATGCTAAAATAGAAATTAAACAAAAAGCGCAAAATCTCATCAAGCAAGGCTTTAATAATAGTCTAGCTGAATTAAGAGATTGGTTATCTCTACCAAAATTACTAGCTAAGTATCAAGCTGATGCGGCTGTAGCACTAGCAGAAAATAATTTTAAATCTTGGCAAACAAGTAAACTCAAAAAAGACTTCATAGAATTACAGTTAGGTGTAATGAAATGGCTGTATCAAGCTTATGAATTTTTCAAAGAAGAACGTCCAGAAGATTTATTAATTTCTTTCCCCCCAGAACCACAAATTACTTTACCTTCAAAGCCAGATAATACCGAACTATTAAGTGAACCTGGAGCAATGGCTGTAGGTGGTGGAATTGGTTGGTTATTAGGCGGGCCAGTTGGTGCGGCTGTAGTTGGGAGTATTTCTTATGTATTAAATAAAAATATTCAAAAGCAGGAAGAAAAATCAGTTAATGAATCATATCATCAGCAAGTTGCTAAACTTTGTATAAACGCAACTGAAGACTATTTATCTCAATTTAGTAGTCAAGCTTTATCAATATTATCTGAGTTTGAACGCCAAGCGGAAAAAGTCATTATCTTTAAAGTCCCGCAAGAAACCCAAGAAGTGACTAGAAAACGTGAAGAATTACGCCGATTGCAACAAGGATTTAATCAATTACTAATTGAATTAGAAAAAGTCAAAATTCCTGCTAAATATCAACCTTATACAGAAACACCAAAAGTTAGTCAAACTCAACCACGACAACAAGAACGGGTTTATACTCGTCCACCACAACAGGAGAATACAGCTAAAACTACTGAGAAAAAAGTTGAGCCTCCAAAACAGCAAGTTTATTCACCACCACCGCCACCAAAAACTACTCCGTCACCCAATCCCGCAGAATTAGAAGCAAAGTTTCGTAACTGGGAAATGGATGAAGAAATAGCACGCATGAAAGCTGAAATGCGTTCTCCTGGTTTTCAGAATAGTAAGCAGCAAACAAGTCAAAATACGCAAGCACCTAAACCACCCCAAGGCCAAGCCGAAAAAGATAAAATTGCGCGCGCTTATAAAATTTTAGGATTACCGCAAAATGCAGCCTTAGCTGATATTAAACAAGCTTATAAAACCTTAGTTAAAAAATGGCATCCAGATTTATTTGTCAATCAACCGCAGATGCAAAAACAAGCTCAAGAAAAAATGCGTTTATTTAATGAAGCTTATACGGTATTATCTGCTGCTAAATAAGGGTGTAGGGGTATAGACAATACGTTCGTTTAGGATAATAATATAACTACCAAATTTTAGACATATTTAAGGAAAATCCTGGTAAGACAGGTTCACCGCTAACTGTCTCAGGATTTTCTAAACATTCTTCTGGTTGATGAGGATGATAAATATAAACTCGGCGGTGTTTGCGGTCAATTAAAAAACCTAACTGTACCCCTGGCTCTTGCATATATTCTGCCATTTTATCTTTTAGGGGCTGGAGATTATCACTGGGCGATCGCAATTCAATGACAAAATCAGGACAAATCGGTGCAAATCTCTGTTTTTGTTCAGACGACAGAGTGTTCCACCTTTCCAATTTAATCCAAGAAGCATCGGGAGAGCGTTCTGCACGAGTTGATAACTTAAATCCGGTACTGGAACTAAAGGCTATTCCTGTGCCATTTTGTTCTGACCATAACCACAACTGCCCTATGATATTAGACTCTCGATTGCCTGTCTCTGAACCCGTAGGAGGCATAATTGAAATTTCTCCTAATTGATTGCGCTCAATGCGTAAATCTCGATTTACTTGACAGAAATCAAAGAATTGTTCATCTGTCATTTGCATTGATGGCGGCATTTGAATTAGCAAGGGTGATGACAGCATATTACCTCTATAATTGCTCTCTCAGATAGTCTGTTGCAAATATTGCTTTACCAGATTTTGCTCATTTTCAAAATAAATCCAGGTAAGACAGTTTCACCACTAACTGTCTCAGGATTTTCTAAACATTCTTCTGGTTGATGAGGATGATAAATATAAACTCGGCGGTGTTTGCGGTCAATTAAAAAACCTAACTGTACCCCTGGCTCTTGCATATATTCTGCCATTTTATCTTTTAGGGGCTGGAGATTATCACTAGGCGATCGCAGTTCAATGACAAAATCAGGACAAATGGGTGCGAATACCTGTTGTTGTTCCAATGATAAAGCATTCCACCGCTCTAATTTCATCCAGGAAGCATCAGGGGAGCGTTTTGCACCCGTGGATAACGTAAATCCTGTACTGGAGCTAAAAGCGATACCTGTACCGTCTTTTTCTGTCCACACTCCTAACTGTAAGGCAATATTCAACTCTCGGTTTCCTGTTTCTGAACCCGTAGGCGGCATAATTGAAATTTCTCCGAATTGATTCATTTCAATGTGTAAATCTCGATTCACTTGACAGAAATCAAAGAATTGTTCGTCTGTCATTTGCATTGATGGCGGCATTTGTATCACAAAGGAAGATGACAGCATAATATTTCAACAGCTGACTTTATTTTCCATTTTTACGTAAATACAAAAAAACGCAAAGATAAAGCTTTGCGTCTCATATACAAACTGAATTAAAAATTTATCCACTTAGTGCTGAGTCGTAATTCTCACTCAGCACTCAAAACTCAGCACTCATTACTTATTAGGCTGAGGAGTCATCCGCAAGTAGGGTTTAATTTCTTTGTAGCCTTTGGGGAATTTTTCTTTCAATACTTCTGGATCTTTGAGGGAAGGTACAATTACGCAATCTTCGCCGTCTTTCCAGTCAGCAGGGGTGGCTACGCTGTAGTTATCGGTAAGTTGCAGTGAATCAATTACCCGCAACAGTTCATCAAAGTTACGTCCGGTGCTGGGGGGGTAGGTGAAAGAAAGACGTAGTTTTTTGTTGGGATCAATGACAAATACGGAACGCACTGTTACAGCTGCGTTAGCGTTGGGGTGAATCATGTCGTAAAGGTCGGAAACTTTACGATCTGCGTCTGCCAAAATGGGGTAGTTGAGAGTAGTGCTTTGAGTTTCTTCGATGTCGCCTACCCAGCCATTATGAGATTCTACATCATCAACACTGAGAGCGATCGCTTTGACGTTACGCTTGTCAAATTCTGGTTTGAGTTTGGCAACTGTACCTAATTCAGTTGTACAAACTGGTGTATAGTCAGCAGGGTGAGAAAACAGCACTACCCAGCTATCACCAGCCCATGTGTAAAAATCTATGTCGCCATGTGTAGACGCTTGTGTAAAGTTGGGTACTGTATCACCAAGACGGAGAGCCATATAAGATTCCCTGTAGTTAAATAAGGCTTATGTATTTTACCGTGTCGTTATGACACAACATCGGTTTCCCCATCGGCTTTTAGTGCTTTGTAACAAAATTTTAACTTTTCAGCATCTAAAAAGTTGTTCCAGATGGGGAACAATCACTGACGAATTCTGATTATTGCACAAATACAATGTATTTGTTTTTTCTTAACAATGAAATAATTTGATACTTTTTCGGGAATAGCCTCACTAGGATTTGTGGTTTGTAGAGGTACTTGATCATCTGGAATTAGTTATCGAAGATTCTTATTTGACTTTTGACAAAACTGAGTGAAAATCTAAGCAGTTTCTTCCCTATTCCCCATTCCCTTCTAAATACATGAGTCTCATAGGGTCTTGGTCAATTACACGTTTGACAGCAGCCTTTGGTTTACTATTACTAACAGCTTGTAATGGTAATGCCAACTCTGATGATAAATTTACGGGTTTGAAAGTAAAACTTTTGGTGGGTAGTGCCTTGGGTGATTTTTGCACCCAAGCCGCAAATAATTTTAATGCTACCCAACCAAAGTTAGATTCTGGGACAGAATTTCGGGTAAGTTGTGAAGCACAGGGTAGCGGGGACGTAGTAACCACGGTAGTTAATTCCGCTACTCAATTGAAAAATGGTACTCTGCAAGCGGATGCAGTGGAATTACCGACGATTATTTCTTTGGATGGAGATATATATCACAATCAGCTAGTTTACCGCATTAACCAACTGTTCCCAGGGCAAAATTATATTCCTGACATTACCGATGCACCCTTAATAGCAAATACCCCAATGGTATTTATGGCGCAGTCAGATGTAGCTCAAGGTCTGAGAAAAGTTGCTGATCCTTATCAAGCTTTGGTGACAGCGAAAACTCATAAAGATATTGACCCCAGCGCACCGGCGTTAACAGTGAACTATGTCCACACTGCACCGACGCGTTCTAATTCCGGTTTACAAACACTGGTAGCTCAATATGCCAGTGTATCGGGTAAGCGTCCTGAAGAGTTGACTATTGCTGATGTACAGAAGTTTCAGCCACAAATTCAGCAAATTCAAAGCAAAATTACCCGTTATGGGGTGTCTACTAATTCTCTTGCCCAAGCGATGGTGAAAAATGGCCCGTTTTGGGCTTCTGTGGGGTCTGTGTACGAGTCTAGTGTGATTACCGCTAATTCTAGCTTGCAACCAGGACAGCAGCGTTATACAGCCGTGTATCCGAAAGCAACGTTTACATCTAATATGCGGGCGATTATACCGAATGCGCCTTGGGTGAGTGCGGATGAGAAGGCAGCTGCCCAGAAGTTTATCACTTATTGGCGATCGCCGGAAACTCAAAAAATTGCCACTGATTTAGGTTTAAGGCCAGGAACTCCCGGTGTAGCTTTAGGTGCAAAGTTTTCCCCAGATTTTGGTGTGGAATCTCAAGCTAAGTATGATTCTCTCCGACCACCTAAACCAGAGGTGGTAGATGCTATGTTGAAATCTTGGCAAGAAGCTTCTAAGAAACCTTCTCTAGTGGTGGTAGTTGTTGATTCTTCTGGTTCAATGGAGGGAAATAAATTACCCGCCGTACAGAATACTTTATTAAATTACATTAAGAATTTGGGCGTTAAGGAGCAAATTGCCCTTATAGACTTTGATTCGGAGATTCGTCCCCCAGTGTTAGTAGATGGTACACCCGAAGGGCGCGATCGCGGTTTGCAATTTATTAGTGGACTCAGGGCTGATGGTGGGACAAATTTATACGATGCGGCAATTTACGCTCGCAATTGGTTACAACAAAATCGGCGTAAAGATGCGATTAATGCGGTTTTAATCTTAACAGATGGGGAAGATTCTGGTTCACAAATTTCTTTAGACCAGCTATCAAGTGAATTGCAAAAAAGTGGGTTTTCTACTGACCAAAGAATCGGCTTTTTTACGGTTGGTTATGGTAAGGAAGGTGAGTTTAATCCTGATGCTTTGAAGAAAATTGCAGAGTTAAATGGGGGGTATTATTCTAAGGGTAATCCAGAAACAATTGCAAGGTTAATGTCTGATTTGCAGGTGGAGTTTTAAACGCAAAGGTACGCTGAGGGAAGCGCAAAGGGGCGCGGAGTTTTTTATGGTGAAGTTAGCTAATCCGTTGTATTATCCGGGGGCTGTTTTGGTTGGGGGTTTGACTCTGTTTGTTGGGGTGCGGTTGGGACATTTGTCTAGTTTGGTGATGATACCTGTGGCGAGTGGTGTGGCGGTGGCTGGTGCTAGTTTTTTAAAGTCTCGTGAAGGTGAGGTGTTAGAGTTAGATAATCCAGCTTTGGAACGGGAAATATTAACAGTTAAATCTTCGGCTTTGGCTTTGGCTAATCAAGCTAATGACATACGTTTAGAGGTACAGAGGTTATTAACTGATACTTTTCAGGTGGAACTTTTGACAACGGTTTTAATGAGTTGCGATCGCGCCACCGAACTTCCAGGTAAAATTGACGCATTAGTGTTTAATCTACATCATACCAATTCACTCCTTTCTATCGAGGCTTTACAACAGCAACTCACAGAAGTACAAAAGAAGTTGCCCTCTAGTTCTGGGGTAGCTCAACGACATCTCAATCAATTAGCAGAGAGTCTCAAACACAATATACAGTTAGCACAAGAAGGTGAAGATAGTCGTCTAGCCAGGATTATTAATATTGCTACTTTAATACAAAATTTTTCAGGTGTATTGCAAAAATTGCAAACCAGATTACGTACGTCTGATTTAACTGATTCTGAACAAATTAATGGTTTACAATTAGTTGCTGATGAACTAAGCAGCCTTACAGAGAACCTGGATTTAGTAGTACGACAATAACTTTATTGTGTAGGTAGATGAGGGATAAATTTTAAGAACGAAACTATATCACAAGTGACTATTATTTCTGTTTTCTACTGTATAAATGAAGAAAAAAAACAGCCATTTCAAAAAGTTTACCTTTGCTGTCATCATTGGAGAATCATTGATAGTTATACCAATGTTGATATTGACGCTTGGTAAGTCAGTTAACTTAAAATGTCAACGAATTGAACCTAATCATGTTAACTGTCAGCAGCAGGTTAGCCATTTATATGGTTTGTGGTCAAATGCACCTACATCATTTAGGTTAACGGGTGTGGAAGTAGAAGAGTATGTTTTTAAAGAAGATTTACCTGAAGGGACTTATATTGATCTCCAAACTAATAATCAAGAAGAAAATCGATATTTTTACGGGAGTAATTTAAAGGCAGCATTAGCAGATAAAGAACGCCTGGAAATACTACTAAATAATACTGGTCAATCATCACTAGAAATTACAGTTAAAGATACTTATTTTAGTGCTTTAAATTTTCTCACAACCTGGGTAGGTCTCAACATTATTATTGTATTTTCGATTGTTTTATTCACTTTCATTACTCTGATTATGTTTATCGTGATGGTAGTTACCGTTAGTCACTTTTACCGCAAAACAAAATAATATGAAATCCAAAAAAACTAAATTTAACCGTAAAAATCAAGTTTTTACCTCTGTCGCGATTATCCTAGCCACATTAGGTTTAACTTACGCCCCAATTCCTGGTTTACAGCAAACTGTGGTAGTTGTTAGTGGTACAGAACTACAAGAACCACTGCAAAAATTAGAAGCAAAATTTGAGCAGGAAAACCCGAATATTAAATTGGAACTCAAATTTCAGGGTTCTCAAGAGATGGTTAACAATTATGTTGACCAGAAGAATGATTTTAAAGCTGCGGTGTTAATTCCTGCCAATGGAGAAATTTTAGCAGAATTGAGCGATCGCTTACGAGCCACCAACAACACCAACCCGTTTTATGATTCTCCCACACCCATCGCTAAAACCCTACTCGTAGCCATTGCCTGGCCACAACGAGGTAAAGTCCTGTTCCCAGATGGACGTTTCCAATGGCAAAAAGTTGAACAAGCAATGCAAGCTAGTAATTGGGGAAAAGTCGGTGGTGCTAATGACTGGGGTAGCTTTGATTTTGTCACCACAGACCCCACTCGTTCTAATAGTGGTCAGGTAACGCTGAACCTGTGGACACAAGCAAAATTAGGTGCAAACATCAACCAAAATAGTTTTAATAACCCATCTGTGCAATCGTTGTTTGGGTTAGTGAAAAAATCAGTTTATCAGCCACCCCGGTCTACAGATATTCTCCTACAAGAATTTATTGCTAGAGGTCCCAACGATGCAGATGTGGCTACAGTATATGAAAGTATAGCCCTCTATCGTTGGCAACAGTCAACTGCTAATCAAGGTAAACCTTACCAAATCTACTATTTAAATCCTACAAGTGAATCTATTGCTACAGCCGCAATTGTCCGCCGGGATGTTGATAATTCAACAGCAAATGCAGCTAGGAAGTTTTTAGAGTTTCTGACACAACCTGCACAGCAAGAAATCCTAGTTCAGTATGGTTTCCGTCCGGTGAATAATGCGGTTGATTTAAAAACTGTACCGAATAGTCCCTGGACTCAAAATATCCCTGGGGCAGAAGTTAAACCCACTGTCCAAACCATACCACCACCAAACACTCAGATAATTAGAGAAATTCAGCGTGTTTGGGAAAGAGCAAATTAATTTAACTGCTTGGCGATAATTGCTTGATAGGCTTGAATAGTTTGTTTAGCGATCGCATCCCAGCTAAAATTTTCTAAGGCATAATTTCTCGCATTGAAACCCCGACGCTGACATTCTTGGGGATTTTGTAAAGCTTCTTGCAGTAAGCCTACCAAAGATTCTACATCTGTTGTTCCTACCCAACCAGATTCACTATCACGCACCTGTTCCCAAATATGCACTTGGTCGGAAATTACAACAGGTTTTCCTGCTACCATTGCCTCAGCTACAGCAATACCAAAGTTTTCATAGTAGGAAGGTAAGACAAATAAATCAGCCGCTTGTAGTAGACTAGCTTTCAATTCACCACTGACAAAACCTGTAATAGTAGTGTGCTGTTTTAAAGATGAATTAGCAATTTTGTCTTTGATTTTTTGTTCATAATCTGGGTCTTGGGGACTTGCACCAGCTAAAACAAAATGAAACTTATTACCCAAATCTAGAAGCTTTTCTAGTGCTGGAAGTAACAAATTTAAACCTTTTTTGGGGTCAAGTCGTGACATAAACAGCACCAAAGGAACATCCTCTGGTATACCGAACTTAATACTGACTAGATTTCTTCCATTTTGGGACGAAGATTGAGGAGGAATCACACCCAAAGGAATTACTAAATCTCTTGTAGCTACACCAAATCTTTCCGAGATTTTTGCTTCTTGCTCACTGGTAAAATGAATTGCGGCTGCTTTAGCTAAATTGCGACGTTCAATAATGTTTACATACAGCCTTTTCAATTGCTTTTTCTTCATTAAGTCAGCCGGGTCAAGCGTTCCTAATGGACGTAAAATATAGGGGAGTGTTTGTTGACTACACAGAACCGCCGCCGCACTACTAACAGGAGAAAATAAAGCATGAATATGTGCCAAGTCAAACTTATTGGCGTGGATTTTTAACCAATTTAGTAAATCCAAAGAAAATTTATATCTACGAAATGGCGCACAGCGAAAATAGATAATTTCATAACCATCTTGTGGGATAGGAACATTTAAAGGTACATCCAGAGGTTTTTGACCAGTATCACCATTGCTATCAGTGGTCAGTACCGTAACTTGTACCCCTTCTTTAGCCAAAGCAGGGGCTAGTCCTAACACCATTTGACTAGGGCCACCATAAACTAAAGAAATAGATGGAACAATCTGTAAAATTTTCATTTTATTTAATTTTTATTGATTAGAGGTCTATTTAGCTTCGTAAAAATTAAATATGAATCCTATATATTCATTTCACAACTAATGACTAATAACTATTGACCATTAACCAATTCCTGATAAAACTCAAATTGTTGCTTTGCTAAAGCTTTATTAGTATACTGATTCATAACTTTTTGATAACCGATTTCACCTAATTTATCAGCCAAATCCGGTTTTTCTATTAGTTGTAATAAACAATCAGCTAAAGCTTGTGTGTTACCTTCAGGAAATATTAAACCAGCATCACCAATTACATAAGGTATTTCGCCAGAATCAGAACCAATCGTAGGTACTTTACAAGCCATTGCTTCAATCAGTACATGACCAAACTGTTCTTTCCAACCAACAGAAGTTAGAGTTTTAAATTGGTATGTAGTCTCTGAAGGTAATACCAATGTACTCATTAAATTAATATAGTTGGTGACTTCATCATGAGGAACACTCTCTACAAAAATCACCCGATCTTGAAGATTATTTTCTGCTGCTAATTTAACTAATTCCTCTTTTAAAATGCCGCGTCCAAGCAGTAATAACTTCCAAGGTTTATTTTGTAAAATAATTAATGATTTTACAAGAGTTAATAATCCTTTTTCTGGAACAAACCGCCCTACAAACCCCACAACAAAATCATTAGATTTAATTCCCAATTTAGCCGCCAACTCTGGTTGTGCTTGAGGTTTAAACAGAGTTTCATCTACACCCAATTGCGGCATAACTTTAATTGCACCTTTATAACCCCGTTGTTTTAAAACGTCAGCCCCATCCTGATTACCAGAGATAATACCATGACTGTGATTGAGGTTATATTTTTCCAATAAAGCGACTGGTAATTTTAATTCGTAAGGTAAATTCCACCAAGTGAAAAAGATATTTTTCGCCTTCAGTCCTAACATGGGGATAGTCTTGATTTAACATATCTATAATGCTATCCCGTAGCGGTTCCTCTCGTCCGTAGGTTGGTATAATTACGGAAACCAAAGGCAAATTACTCATACTACTTTCATACTCAATTTAAGTTGTTGATACTTTTCTTACCCTGTAAGAGTGGAATCTAGAAAAATTTTGCTTGTAATCCTTTTTTCTTAATTTTTGTTGCTTGAGGATTTTCGTTTTCCTTCTCTTGTTTATCTATGATTGGTAGTTTAAACAATACTCCCGCAAAGAACCAATAATACACAGCTACTGGATCGACATCTAGAGGGTAGTAGTAAGTGTTGTAACTAATAAACAATATAAACACCCATAAAGCTGCGCCGTAAGTTCGGAAATTACGGTTTTTTATGGATCGATAAGTTTTAAAGGCTACGATTGTGAGAGTAGTAACTAAAGCCACAAAACCCAGTAATCCTACAATTCCCACTTCGTATAAGACTTTAGGGTAGTAAGTTTCCACTAACTTAGTTCTACCCAAAGCTCGCGCCGAGTTTGTCGCTCGACCCAAACCACTACCGATGGGAGTATCTACGCTTCGCCAATTCTCCTCAAATTGCTGGACAATAAACTCTTGAGGTGGTGAAGCTGACCAACGACCAAAAAAACTATCCGTCCTCTCTTGGACGACATCAGGGTTAGTCACCATCGCAATTCCCAAGATAGCAGCCAGTCCTATACCAATGGGAATAAATCGTTTCAGGTTAGCAATTTGACCAGTCAAGAATAGTAAAATTACAAAACAAGTTGGTACTAGCCCAAGAGCAATTCTCTGTCCAGAGACAACTGCATTAATAAACACCGTAGCCATAGAGCCTAGACTGACAATCCGCCAAATTATGGAAGGATCAGAGAAACCTGTTGCAAAGGTAAAAAAGGTGCTGGCAATTAAAAACCATGCCCACTGCCAAGGAGCGACAAAAGTTCCTGGTAGACGAATCACCCCTTGGTCTGGACTATAAACTAAGGAACCACCAAAGTAACATCGGGCTTCTAGTGTGGCTTTAAATAAGTCAGCTCCCGATGCGTTTCTAGTACCTTCACAGACTCCGGTATATAAAAGTAAGTATTGAATAATACCTAATACTCCACAGATGAGGATGAGGCTAATCTGTAAGCGGGATAGAAATAGAAAATCCTGTTTGTTGCGAATTAAATAGTAAGTGCAGCCAATTAATGGTACATAGCCTAAAAATACTTTTAACCCCAGAATACCTATACCAATAGGTATTTCATTACTAGCTTGTTCGAGGAGTCCCACGCTGGGTGGATTTAATTGCTGTCCACCATTGATGAACAGAAGAGTTAGCATACATAAACCAAATAAAATAAATAGTGGCGTTCTAATTGCTGGGGGGACAATTAAAGGTAGTTTTTTCTGGCGACACATTTGCCAAATGGCAATTAAAGCGGGAAAGTAGAAAGCATCTTTTGCCAATTGCAGTATAGGGCTGTTACCAATGTAGTAGGTTATGGTTCCTCCAAATGGTACGTAGGCTAAAAAAGCGAAAAGAGCTATACGGGGGTATTTGTAAGAAAGAGACATGATAATGATCCCTAAAACACTAGGAATCGCTACCTTAATTCCTGCTACGGCAAAAGCTACAATTCCCACAAAGATACTGACAAACGAGACAGTAGTCAGCACGCTAATGAGTTCTTTTCGTGCTTGGGCTGCTTTGCGCTTTTGGGCTAACTGTTCCTTAATACTTAGAGTAGGAGTGTTAGATTTTTCTTGCTGTTTTGATTTTTTAGAACGGGGTGATTTTGATTTTAATTTTGGCATATAAAAATTTAATTTATTGATTGATAAATTAATTGGCGCTCCTGTAATTTGTGCAAGCCAAATTCATTTTCAATTGCTTGATTTAATTTCTTCCGATTGAAAATGCTAAAATTCAATCTTGTTGAATTATAAAAAAGATGTTCTCCTGTCTCTAAGATATAAACTGCACCTGGAAATGGTAATGATTTTAGAAATACTGATTGTTCGGACAAGCTAGCCTTGGCTTTGCCATGCTCTATATAAAATTTATAGTATCCATAATCACGATCATATTCAGGATTCTCTGGCAAATAAGTCAAGTCATAACGAATAATATTACAAGTCCCACACATCTGATAAAAATTTCGTCTTTTAATATAAATATGTTGACTACCCTCCTGATATTTATAACCTTTATTGACAACCCAACCATGACTTGTGGGATTTTTTTCTACAAACTCTGCTAATTTTTGACTGACACAATCATCAGCATCTATGGGCATAATATGAGTAGGAGAAAACTGCCGAGCCAGAGCTACTCCTTTCAATAGTTTTCGTCCTTTATCAATTGCTCCTGTGACTGTAGAATTTTTGGCTTTTGCAGGTAGAAAATCAACTTGAACATAGGTGACATTGGGATGCTGAAAATCTATTTCTGGTTTTTCATGGCAAACAACAATCACATGAAAATTAGATGAGGTTTGATTACAAGCTGATTTCAGGCTTCTTTCAAAAAGTTGTGTAACACGCTGCCAAGACTTAGAAGCTTTCTGACTTTTGAGCGGCATCACAAAAACAAGCATATTATTACCTGTGTATTTACGTAAACAATAATACTTAGATAATAACAATTAATATTGATAAAAATGTTTAGTTACAGTGTATTTCCGTAAGGAAATATAACTAATGTGTAAAAAATAGATAAAAGATGCCATTAAAGTTTTGTATATAAAAATGATATTCAGTCAGAGCATAGCAATGCTATGCCCTGTAAAACCTAAGACAAAGAATGTTTCAGCCTTGATTAAATGGCCAAGTGTTGTTGCACTTGCGCTACAAGTTCTGTTGTCCAATAGTTAGCTAGTTCAGCATTGGCAGCTTCTACCATTACTCTGATGACTGGTTCTGTCCCAGAAGCGCGGACTAAAATTCTGCCACCATCACCCATTGCGGCTTCCGCAGAGGCGATCGCCTGTTGCACCGGCTCGCAATTTTGCCAACTCAAACGGCGATCGCGATCTACAACTCGGACATTCCGCAATAATTGGGGATAGGTTTCAAAGCTTTGATCCACTAATTCCGCTAAGGAAACACCAGCCTGTTTCACTAAACTAGCTAAATGTAAAGCTGTTAACAAACCATCTCCGGTAATCCCATAGTGACGGCACAGGATGTGTCCAGACTGTTCGCCGCCGAGCATTCCCCCAGTCTTTAGCATTTCGGCTTGCACATATTGGTCGCCTACAGCCGTGCGAATCAATTGACCACCCTGTTGTTGCCATGCCCTTTCAAACCCTAAATTGGCCATGACAGTGGAGACAATCAGGTTATCTGGCAGTTGTTGCTGTTGTTTGAGGTGCTGTCCCCAGAGGTAGAGAATGTAATCACCATTGACTGGGCGGCCTGTGTGATCTACTGCCAAGACGCGATCGGCATCACCATCAAAGGCAAAACCTAAGTCGGCGTGATGTTCTTGCACAGTTGCTTGCAAAATTTCTAGGTGGGTAGAACCGCAATTAACGTTAATGCGATCGCCATCTGCTTGATTATGCAAACAAATGACTTCTGCTCCCATTTGTTCAAATACTGAAGGTGCTAAACCAACGGCCGCACCCCAAGCTAAGTCTAAAACAATCTTGATGCCTTGAAGATTCCCAGATGCCTGCAAGGGTTGTTTTAACGCTTCCCCGTAATTCCCTATTAATTCCCAACGTGAGTAATGTCTGCCGTAATGGCTCACACTGTCAATGAATGTCGTCTTACCACGTAGTCCAGTTTCAATTTCAGCTTGCAAAGCTGGAGGTAACTTAGCACCATCTACGCCAAAAATTTTAATCCCATTATCTTCTGGTGGGTTATGGCTAGCGGAAATCATTACTCCACCGATAGCTTCACTGCTGCTAGTCAGATAAGCAACACAAGGAGTCGGACATAATCCTAAATACCAAACTTCTATACCCGCAGCTGTTAACCCAGCACTCACAGCCATTGCTAACATATCGCTGGAGTTGCGAGAATCCTGTCCTAGAATCACTGGCCCGACTCGATTCGCGTGGGTACGTAGAACTACACCAGCCCAGAAACCCACTTGCAATGCTAGAGGCGCACTCAGTAATTCTCCTACTCTGCCACGAATCCCATCCGTACCAAATAGAGGATTGTTTGGTAGAGATAGTAAATTTAGCGCCTCATACCTCTCCAGTTCTTTCCCCAATTTCTCAGATTCAGTACCAGAAACTACTCGAATGTCACCTTGATTCCGAGTTATTGATGAAACCATAAGCTTAAACACCCCGCACACTCACACTGGAAATTATCACTTTACAAGTTATTCAACTATTTAGATTCAACAAATCCTAGTAAATACCCTTTACTTTGTCTTCATGATAGTTATTTTTCTGAGGAGAAAAAATTTCCCAAAGGCATATTTCCAGTAATTTCACTGAAAAGCTATCAATTTATTGTAAAGTTTTGATATAAAGGTACTTTTTCGATTTTGATGCTCCTCAGTTTAAACTCTGATTGCGTTATTGACTAGGGTTAACTGGATATTTTTTAGGGCATAGGGGAGGCAGTGCGTTGGTGAGGCAGTGCGATCTTGGGGGTTTCCCCCATGAGCAACTGCCGAAAGGCTTTCCCGACTTGAGCCAAGTTGCGTGTGTAGGGGAATGCTCCGAAAGCCGTGAGTGCTGTTAGGGACACCAAAAAATAAATTATTCCAAATTGACGGTCTACTACTTCTCTCAATATACAAGGGTGCGTCAGTATGAATAATTTCTTCGTACAGCTAAGTTTTCTCGCACTGACGCACCCTAAATTTTGGATATTTTTTTATCTGGAAGTTCCTTAGTAGAAGCGGAGCTTGAGCAGCGTGCTGATTGTTGATTGCTGTTAGCGTAGGAAGGCGTAGCCTGGTAAGCGTCAATAAGTTATTAACTTTTCTCCCCTGCTCCTCTGCTCCCCTGCCCCCCTGCTCCCCTGCTCCCCTGCCCTCTGCTCCCCTGCCCCCAGCCCCCAGCCTTCTACCTTCTGCGCTTAAGAATTTTTAATATAAATTCTCATCAAATAGTTCTAATGTAACGTTTTAATGGCATTTTTTAGCCGTTCGTAATTTAAAGCTCTGGCAGTTGACCTTTTAAAGTTGAGAAATTTAGTATGAGCAGCAATTTAGCAAGCAAACTGCGTGTAGGTACAAAAAAAGCCCACACAATGGCAGAGAATGTAGGTTTTGTCAAGTGTTTTTTAAAAGGGGTTGTTGAGAAAAGCTCTTACCGGAAGTTAGTGGCTAATTTTTACTACATCTACTCCGCGATGGAAGAGGAGATGGAAAAGCACAGCCAGCACCCAATTGTCTCTAAAATTAACTTCCCCCAACTCAACCGTAAGCATACCTTAGAACAAGACCTGAGTTACTACTATGGTGCTAATTGGCGGGAAAATATCCAATTATCACCAGCCGGGGAAGCTTATGTACAACGCATCCGCGAAATTTCCGCAACCGAACCAGAATTATTAATTGCCCATTCCTACACTCGTTATTTGGGCGATTTATCTGGGGGTCAAATTCTCAAAAACATTGCTGTGACAGCAATGAATCTGAATGACGGGCAAGGAACGGCCTTCTATGAATTTGACGAGATTTCTGATGAGAAAGCATTTAAAGCTAAATATCGTCAAACATTGGATGAACTACCCATTGATGATGCCGCAGGCGATCGCATTGTTGATGAAGCTAACGCCGCCTTTGGAATGAACATGAAGATGTTCCAAGAATTGGAAGGTAACTTAATCAAGGCTATTGGAGTGATGTTGTATAACACCCTCACCCGCAGACGCACACGCGGTAACACCGAACTTGCCACTGCTGAGTAAAAGTAAATTTTTGTAAAGCAATATTAAGCAAAATTTAGGGGCAGCCTCCCTAGGTTCATCTGCTTTCAGCAGGCGATCGTGGGGAAGTTGCCCCTAGTGTTTGGGGATAGATGATAGATGATAGGTGACAGGTTACAGGTGACAGAGTGAGGAATACCCTATTCCCTGTTCCCTGTTCCCTTAGAACATCCCCATGCCGCCCATGCCGCCCATGCCGCCCATGCCGCCCATGCCACCCATGCCGCCCATACCGGCATCAGCAGGCATTGCAGGTTTCTTCTCTGGTTTTTCTGCAATGATCGCTTCGGTGGTTAAAACCATACCAGCAATTGAAGCAGCGTTTTGCAAAGCTGAACGGACAACTTTAGCAGGATCGATAATACCCGCAGCAATTAAGTCTTGGAATTCTCCGGTAGCAGCGTTGTAACCCATGTTAAATTCACTGTCTCTGACTTGGGAGACAATGACAGAACCTTCTGCACCGGCATTGTTAGCAATTTGACGCAAAGGAGCTTCTAAAGAGCGTTTGATGATATCCGCGCCAATTTTTTCTTCTCCGTCCAGGCTATTCTTAATTTCGTCTACTTTCTTGGACAGGTGAATTAAGGTTGTACCACCACCAGGAACAATACCTTCTTCTACAGCCGCCTTGGTAGCGTTGAGTGCGTCTTCAATCCGCAGCTTGCGGTCTTTGAGTTCGGTTTCTGTGGCTGCGCCGACTTTAATTACTGCTACACCGCCAGCTAGCTTGGCAATGCGTTCTTGTAGTTTCTCTTGATCGTATTCAGAATCAGTTTCTTCCAACTGCTTGCGAATTTGAGCAATCCGCTTTTGGACTTCAGGCTTGACAGCACTACCAGCAACAATAGTGGTATTTTCTTTGTCAATGGTGATTTTACGAGCAGTTCCCAACATTTCCAAAGTAGCTGTATCTAAGCTCAGACCAATTTCTTCGGAAATCATTTGTCCATCGGTGAGGATGGCTATGTCTTGCAACATGGCTTTGCGGCGTTCGCCAAATCCGGGGGCTTTAATTGCCGCCACAGTCAGCACACCCCGCGCTTTGTTAACTACTAAAGTAGCTAAGGCATCTCCTTCTACATCTTCAGCAATAATCAGCAGAGGTTGACCTAAACGGGCAATCTTTTCTAAAACAGGAACTAACTCTTGGATGCTGCTGATTTTCTTGTCGGTGATCAGGATGCGAGCGTTTTCAAACTCTACCGTCATCCGTTCGTTGTTGGTGACGAAGTAGGGGGAAATGTAACCTCTATCAATCTGCATCCCTTCTACTACTTCTAATTCGGTGGTGAGGGATTTAGATTCTTCAACGGTAATTACACCGTCTTTGGTGACTTTTTCCATTGCTTCGGCAATCATTTGGCCGACTTCTTCATCGTTACCAGATGAAACAGTGGCAACTTGAGCGATCGCACTGCCTTCTACTGGTTTGGCTACCTTAGCAATTTCTGCTACAAGTGCTTCAGTAGTTTTATCAATGCCACGCTTTAAACTCACGGGGTTGCTACCAGCTGCCACGTTCTTCAAACCTTCTTTAATCAAGGCTTGGACTAAAACAGTAGCAGTGGTTGTCCCATCTCCGGCAACATCTTTGGTTTTAGATGCTACCTCTTGGATGAGTCTGGCACCAGTATTTTCTAAAGGATCTTCTAATTCAATTTCTTTAGCGACAGTGATACCATCGTTAACAATTTGGGGTGTACCAAATTTTTTTTCTAAAAGTACGTTGCGACCTTTTGGCCCCAAGGTGATTTTCACAGCATCAGCTAGGGCGTTGACACCCCGTTCTAAGGCTCGCCGTGATTCTTCATCAAATGAAATAATCTTTGCCATGTTTCCTTTCTCTAGCGGTTCCATTAGACAATTTAGCACTCACAGGTTCAGAGTGCTAAGTACCCAAGCTAAACAGATCACATCTGAAAATCAAAAAAATTGATTAATATACACTTGATGCTCATGTAGGATACTGGCAGTAATGGTTAAATCGGGAGATGAATTTCTACGACTCCCTTAAGTCTATTGGCATTGCTAACCCTAGCGGTTCCGGCTGGTTGGCAGTAGCATTTACGTTTATCTTGGCTTGGTTGGTAACTTGGCGTTTAATTCCCACAATTCGTAAATTCGCTTTGCGGGTAGGTTGGGCTGACCAACCAAACGCCCGAAGACTCAACCAAGAACCATTGCCGAATGCAGGCGGTTTAGCTATTTATGCGGGAGTAATTGCCGCATTGGTACTAGCTAGCCTTTTGAGACCCATTGAACTGCAAAATGTCTTAGCTCAGGTACTGACTATTTTACTGGGAGGTTCAATCCTAGTCTTGGTCGGCTTTATTGACGATCAGTTCGGATTACCCCCCTCTGTACGGTTATGGGCGCAGATTATTACGGCACTGTTACTGTTTGCTAATGGTATTAGTGTTGATGTTGTTCTAGGTACGCCTATTGACTCAATTCTCTCGATGTTATTGACGGTGCTGTGGATCGTGGGGATTACCAATGCTGTCAACTTAATGGATGGGATGGATGGCTTGGCTGGAGGAATTAGCTTTATCACTGCCATGAGTTTACTAGGAGTCGCTGCCCAGTTTCCCAATCGGGCTGCGGCTATCTTAGTGTTGGCAGCCTTGGGGGGTGCAGCCTTGGGCTTTTTGCGCCATAACTTCCACCCCTCAAGGATTATCATGGGTGATGCCGGAGCCTACTTCTTTGGTTATGTGCTGGCTGCTACCAGTATTTTAGGTAATCTGCAACGGAATACCATTTATGCTCTAGGCCCCGCAGTTTTATTTCTGCTGTTACCTGTACTAGATACTACACAAGTGTTTGTCAGACGGCTGTTAGCAGGTAAAAACCCGCTCAGTACCCCTGGTAAAGACCACTTACACCATCGTCTCCTGGCTTGGGGATTTTCTCAACGCCGTGCAGCACTTACTTTATGGTCAATTACCTTAGTTTGTAACCTGCTGGCTATGAGAATCCAAGGTATGAGTGCCGCCGTGATTGTTGCCACTACCAGTGGGATTATTATCCTCCTCGGCTTTACTGTTTGGCACAAACTCCGTAACAGTTGATTTTGCCATCAAGAATTACATCACCATGCCACCATCGACATTAAACACTTGTCCAGTAATGTAAGCAGCAGCCGGATCAGCAGCCAGGAAGCGCACCATCCCAGCAATTTCTTCTGGTTGACCGTAGCGACCTAGAGGAATATATTTGAGAATTTCATCGGCTTTGAGATCACTGGTCATATCCGTGGCAATAAAACCAGGGGCGATCGCGTTAACGGTGATCCCACGGGAAGCCAGTTCTTTAGCTACGGTTTTCGTAAAGCCAATCACACCTGCTTTAGCCGCACTGTAGTTAGCTTGACCAGGATTACCCATCTGTCCGGCTACGGAGCTAATATTGATAATCCGCCCAGAACGCTGTTTCAGCATGATTTTACTGACAGAACGAGTACATAAAAATACACCAGTGAGATTGAGGTCAATCACTGCTTGCCAATCTTCCAGCTTCATCCGTAAAAGTAGGGTGTCACGGGTAATCCCTGCATTGTTAACTAAAATATCAACGCGTTTGAACTTGTCCATGACAGCATTGATGAGTGCGTCTACCTGATCGGCTTGGGAAACATCAGCTTGGAGAGCGATCGCTTCCCCACCAGCACCAGTAATTTCTGCCACGAGATTATCAGCTGCACCGCTAGAACTAGCATAATTAACCACCACAGTAGCCCCATAGGTAGATAATTCTAGTGCGATCGCTCGTCCAATCCCCCGTGAAGCACCTGTGACAATTGCCACTTGCCCTTTTAAATTTTCACTTAAAATCGCCATAAACTATTCCTCAATATTGCAAATTACCGCGCTAATGATCTTATGGTGATTTGTACCTGCAACTTACCAAGAATTCAAAATTCACTCATACCCTACGGGTAAGCGTAAGCCTACACAATCCAGAAAAATGTTTGATAACACAATCAACATTTCTTTCCCCGTCCCCAATCCCCAATCCCTAATCCTCAATACCTATGCCTTGAGGATGAGGCAAAGAATTAATCAACAATAAAAACAAAATAATGTTACACCGTTTTCAGAAAGCACACATTAATATTGAATTCAATCAATAGAAAATTGGTGTGTGTCACATGACTACTAAAAAGCAATTCAACAGCTTTGAAGAGATGCTGTCTGGTTCTGATGTACCCGTTTTAGTAGATTTTTATGCTGAATGGTGTGGCCCTTGTCAAATGATGGTTCCGATTTTAGAACAAGTAAATGCTCAACTTAAAGACCGTTTACGAATTGTCAAAATTGACACTGAAAAATACACAGAGTTAGCCAGTCAGTATGAAATTTATGCTCTACCAACACTGATCCTCTTCAAAGAAGGTAGGCCAGTAGATCGCATTGAAGGTGTGTTACAAGCACCACAATTAGTGCAACATCTGCAAAGTTTGATTTAATTCTTGTTAACTTAGAGATGCAAATATTTGCATCTCTACACCTTGGCTGATTAATTAATCAATAAAAAGGATAGTTGATTTGTAGCAAATTATTTTATTTTAAAGCAACAAATTCAAAAATATAAAGAGCGATAGTCTGCGTCTTACTGTAGGCGATGGTGCAGAGCGCCCACCATAGGCGATCGCATGATTGCTTCTCAGCAAAAATGTGGTTAAGCGCCTATTTTATATAAGAATCAACCAATTGGGTGATCCAATTGTAGGAGGTGGACAGGAGTCAAAAGGTAGATGCTTATAAACAAGAAAAAATCCACCACACCTAACTGTGGTGAGGAGTAAAAATCATGCCACTAAAACTTAAACATATTACTAACACATCTATTCTTGTCCTAGTCTCTGTCGGTAGTGCGATCGCAACTACAGAACTATTGATGCCACAACAACCAGCACTAGCTCAAAAATCTGTAGGGCAATGTATACAAAACCTCAGAAACCGTGGTGTTTCAGGACGCGAGGCGGCAAGGATTTGTCGAAACCGACGGGGTGGATATTGGGATGATTACAGAGGTAGAGGACAGTATATAGAGTTACAAGCGAGGTCTGGCCCGACACTAGAAGGGCGTTGGCGCTATTCTGCCCCTGGTGTCCCCTATAACGCCATGACCAGAGCAGGTTGTCAACAGATCTCTGGTGATGATTGGCGCTGTCCCACACCCAGAATTCGAGTTCAAACCCAAGATGGATGGGGGCAGTATCCAGGACAAAACGAACGCGGAAGGTTTATAGAGTTACAAGCGAGGTCTGGCCCAACACTGGAAGGGCGTTGGCGCTATTCTGCCCCTGGTGTCCCCTATGACGCAATGATCAGAGCAGGTTGTCAACAGATCTCTGGTGATGATTGGCGCTGTCCCACACCCAGAATCAGAGTTCAAGTCACGCAGAGGTATTAAGGTAGCTAGAAAGAGAAAGAGACATAAGTGCTGTTAGCTTTCTTCGGGGCGATGAGTCGGTTGTGGTTAGCCTTACATATAAAGGTGTAACTTCAGCAGTCAGATATTGGTCTGGCTGCTGAAGTCTGCTTCTAATAGTCTAGTAGTCTCATCTATTACTTAGCTGATGCGCCTTAAAACTGAAAAGCGGTAGGCTAGAAAGTAAAGTTCAAAAAAGACTATGACACCTGAAGAAATTGCGGCAACTCTGACAGACTTATTTGGTACAGCCAATGTGGAGAAAATCGCACCTGGATCATGGCAGATAGACACACCTACATTTAGACTATTAATACTGCTGTCAGAAGATCACAGTTGGCTGAGAGTTTTACTACCAATTGTGCCAGCTACAGAAGCTCAACCATTTTTAGCACAATTTTTAGAAGCCAACTTTGATGACACCCAAGAAGTACGTTACGCTTTGTATGACGGCGTAATTTGGGGAGTTTATCAGCATCATAGCGGTAGTTTGGTCAGTGCTGATTTAAGTAATGCGATCGCGCGCTTAGTATCTTTGCACGACGCTGGTTTAAACGATGTCTTCAATCGTCTACTAGAAAGTCGTGTCCGGCAAATTATTCAAGCCGCTAAACAGCAAGGACAATCTCTGCAAGCCACAATGCAAAACTTAGAACGATTCTATGCCGAAGGATTATTAGGAGAGATTAACCAAACTCCACAAGCCAGAGAAGAAGTTTTAGCCGCTTGGCAAAGACAATTAGAAAGACTATGGCATGAAGTAAATATTAACCCACAATAAATTAATGGATATCATCGCAATCCTAAAAGCAGATTATCAAAGATTTCCAGATCATCAAACCTACAATATTTATGCTGAGGATGTGTATTTTCAAGACCCCTTAAATAGCTTTCGCGGTGTAGAACGTTATAAAAAAATGATTAAATTCATCCAAACGTGGTTTTTAAATTGCCGAATGGACTTGCATCATATTCAACAATTGGGAGACACTATCAAAACCGAATGGACACTCAGTTGGAACACGCCCCTACCATGGAAACCGCGCATTGAGATTTCTGGCTGGAGTGAACTAGGACTTAACTCCGATGGCTTAATTGTCTCTCACATCGATTATTGGCATTGTTCCAAGCTAGATGTGTTGAAACAACATATCATTCCCTAAATTCTCCGCGTACCTCTGCGCTTACCTCTCTCCCCCTCTGCGTTTAAATAATATACTTAACCCAAAAGAGCGATCGCAATGGCTGATAAAGAACTTAAACAACTAATTGAAACTAACGCTAAAACCGTCCAATCTATGCTAGACGAAATGGCTGACGCACGAGAGGAACGCCAAGAACTCCGCGAAGGCATGATCCAACTACAAAAAGCAGTAGAACGATTAACGCAAGTACAAGAGGGAATATTCAATTTGTTGCTGTCAGTAGATGGTGAGCGCCCCACAATTCTTAACAAACTCTCAGAAATCGAAAATAAACTAGATCAACTTTTACAAGGGAATAGGGAGTAGAGAGTAGAGGAGCAGGGGAGAATAACTATTGACTCATGCCCCCAATCCCCAAAACCATCGATAATGGAGATAGCGTAAATAAATGTAAACAATTCTCAGGCAGGGCAGAATCATCCATGCGAGTAATTTTAATGACAGGAAAAGGCGGCGTGGGTAAAACCTCAGTTGCAGCAGCAACTGGACTCCGTTGTGCAGAATTAGGATATCGTACACTGGTTTTGAGTACAGACCCTGCCCACTCATTAGCAGACAGTTTTGACTTAGAACTAGCACACGCACCCCGGCAAATTCGCCCCAACTTATGGGGTGCAGAACTAGATGCACTACAAGAACTAGAAGGAAACTGGGGTGCTGTGAAGCGTTATATTACCCAGGTTTTACAAGCCAGAGGATTAGAGGGAGTCCAAGCAGAAGAATTAGCCATCTTGCCAGGAATGGACGAAATTTTTGGCTTGGTAAGAATGAAACGCCACTATGATGAAGGCGAGTATGATGTTTTAATTATCGACTCTGCTCCCACCGGTACAGCATTGCGACTTCTGAGTTTACCAGAAGTCGGTGGCTGGTATATGCGGCGTTTTTACAAGCCATTTCAAAACATCTCAGTTGCACTCCGCCCCCTAGTTGAACCTATATTTAAACCAATCGCAGGGTTTTCTTTACCAGATAAAGAGGTGATGGATGCACCTTATGAATTTTATGAGCAAATTGAAGCGTTGGAAAAAGTATTAACAGATAATACCCAAACTTCAGTTCGCTTAATCACCAATCCAGAAAAGATGGTGATTAAAGAATCTCTACGCGCTCATGCTTATTTAAGCTTATACAATGTTGCCACAGATTTAGTAGTGGCTAATCGCATTATCCCGGCTGAAGTGCAAGATCCATTCTTCCAAAGTTGGAAACAAAATCAGGAAGAATATCGTCAAGAAATCCATGAAAATTTTCTTCCTCTACCCGTGAAAGAGGTACCCTTATTCTCTGAAGAAATGTGTGGTTTAGCAGCCTTAGAGCGTTTAAAAGAAACACTCTATAAAGATGAAGACCCCACTCAGGTATATTACAAAGAAACGACTGTCAGAGTCGTGCAAGAACAAAATCAATACAGCTTAGAATTGTACTTGCCGGGAATTCCTAAAAACCAAATTCAACTCAGTAAAACTGGAGATGAATTAAATATTACGATTGGCAACCATCGCCGCAATCTGGTCTTACCCCAAGCCCTAGCAGCACTCCAGCCCGCAGGCGCAAAGATGGAAGAAGACTATCTTAAAATCCGCTTTGCTGATAATGTGAGAGTTTAATTTAGTGGATGAAGTGGGTAACGAGATAATCCATGAACACTAAATATTACTATTAAGAGGTTCTTCAGCAACTTTATCAGGCGCAATCAATATTGCGTCTTTTTTTGGCAGATTTTTTTGTTTTGGGTTCAGGTTAGTTTGATTAAATTGTTCTTCCTAAGTTGAGCAATATATTACCTAAAAATTATTGGCATTTTTAGATATTTAACTAATGTACAGACAGCGAAATTTGTTAGGTAAATTTTGACCGTAGTTTTACTGTGGACAATGTGATTAATTGAAAACCAAAATGTCTTTAGATTTATAAAAATCTGGCGATTATTCTAAAATTCATTTCACTAAAACCAATGTTCCCGATCGCTCAACCACTGCAAGTTAGCCTTAATCAAGAAAGCATACTACGCAGCATCACAACTCGTATACGTCAATCCTTAGAATTGGAAGATATCATTACAGCGACAACGGCTGAGGTACGTTCCTTACTGGGAACTGACCGAGTGATGATTTACAAATTCCATGCAGATGCAAGCGGTCAGGTCATTGCTGAATCGATTTATGAAAATCGCCTACCCTCATTGCTGGGCTTAAATTTTCCAGCTGATGACATTCCTCCCCACGCCAGAGAACTATTGATCAAATCCAAGGTACGTTCTGTCGTCAATGTTGATGCAGGGCAAATTGGGCAAAGTCCCTTATACAACTTGGAAACAGGAGAACAAATAGCAGAAGAAATTTGTTATCGTCCCGTAGATCCCTGTCATCTGGAATATCTCACTGCAATGGGGGTGAAGTCTTCCGTTGTTGCCCCAATTTTTCATCAAGATACACTCTGGGGATTGCTGGTATCCCATCACTCTGAAACCCGCAACATTTCAGAGAATGAGTTAGCAGCCATGCAGATGGTTGTCGATCAATTATCGGTAGCGATCGCCCACAGTAACCTCCTCACTCAATCCCGTGCCAAAGCCCAACGGGAAGCAGTAATTAACCGCATTGCTACCCTACTACACTCATTACCCACAGTTGTCTTACAACCAGCTTTAGAAGCAGCCGTTAATGCTTTTAACGGTGTTGGTGGTCGGCTTTGTCTGAGAAATGAAGCTTTTGATCTCAACAATGGCAATCACAAGAGTTTGGCAGAATGTTTGATTCCAGGTAGTGATTGTATTCGACTTTATACTTATGGACAGCAACCACTCATCCCAGAACAAACTATCTATCCCCTCATAGAGCAGTATAGCGTCTGGCAGGAACACTACAAATCCCATGAGTATGATGTGTGGGCAATTACCGACATCTATCAAACTTCCGCCTTACGAAGTTTACAACCTGTTTTTCAAGCAACGAAAATTCGTAGCATTTTGATGATTCCATTGGAATATCGTCAACAGTTGCTAGGATATTTAAGCATTTTCCGCAATGAAATAGACACAGAAACTCTCTGGGCTGGTCAGCATGATCCTGATCAAAGGCAAATTTACCCCCGCCTATCATTTGAACTGTGGCGTGAATCTAAGAAAGCCCAAGCTCAACAATGGACAATTGAAGACATTGAACTAGCTAGAGAACTCGGTAAACACTTTGCTTCAGCGATTCAGCAATATGAACAATACCAACAGATACAAGCCTTCAATGAGAATTTAGAAAAACAAGTTCAAAAGCGCACTCTTGAGCTACAACAAACCACAGAACAACAACAAACAATATTCGGGGTTGTTAATAAGATTCGTGAATCTCTGGATACTGATATTATCTTTCAAACAACTACTAAAGAAGTTTGTCAACTCATCAAAACAGATCGGGTTTCTGTGTATCGCTTCAACGCTGAATGGGGTGGTGAATTTGTTGGTGATTTTGAGGCTGCTAGTCCCCATTGGTCTAATGAATCCCAATTAGGTATTAATTTAGTTTGGAATGACACTTACTTACAAGATACAGAAGGTGGACGCTACCGCCATAATGAAACTTTTGCAGTAGATGACATCTATAAAATGGGGTTTGCTCAGTGTCATATTGATAATTTAGAACAGTATCAAATTCATGCTTTTATTCTTGCTCCCATCTTTTTTGGGCAAAAACTTTGGGGTTTATTAGCAACTTATCAACATTCTGGTTCTCGTCAGTGGAAACCCTCAGAAGTTAATTTCCTCACTCAGATTGCTGCCCAATTAGGAGTAGCATTACAACAAGCTGAACTCCTAAGTCAAACAAAACAGCAAGCCCAAAAGTTATCTCAAGCACTACATCATTTACAACAAACCCAAACCCAACTGATTCAAACAGAGAAAATGTCCTCATTAGGGCAATTGGTGGCAGGTGTTGCCCACGAAATTAATAACCCAGTCAACTTTATTTATGGCAATCTCTCTCATGTCAGCGAATACGCTAAAGATTTGCTCAGTCTGGTGGAGCTTTATCAGCAGCAATTCCCTGATGGAACTTTGGAAATTTTCGATTTGGTAAATAAGATTGATTTGGAGTTTTTATCGGAAGATTTACCCAAAACTTTATCTTCTATGGAAATTGGGGTGGAGCGTATCCGTCAGATTGTCATGTCTTTACGAAATTTCTCTCGTCTCGATGAAGCAGAAATGAAAGCTGTAAATATTCATGATGGTATAGACAGTACCTTGCTGATTTTGCAGCATCGCCTGAAAGCAAAACCGGAAAGTCCTGCGATTAAAGTCATCAAAGAGTATGGTGACATTCCTTTAGTAGAGTGCTATGCCGGGCAGATGAATCAGGTGTTTATGAATGTTTTGAGTAATGCCATTGATGCTTTAGAAGACTATCAAGACAAGCAATTACAACCCCATAAAAGTCAGATTACTATCCGTACTAGCATTGGCGAGTTACAGGGCAATATTAAAAGCATCGTGATTCGCATGACAGATAATGGCCCAGGCATACCAGAAAGTGTAAGAAGAAGGATATGTGATCCATTTTTTACTACTAAGCCAGTAGGTAAGGGTACTGGCTTAGGATTATCAATTAGTTATGGGATTGTAGTCGATAAACATGGTGGTGTATTTAAATGTGATTCGCAGTTAGGATCTGGGACAGAATTTTGGATTGAAATTCCTATGCAACAAAGTAGGAGTTAGGGAATAGGTGACAGGTGACAGGTGACAGGTTACAGGTGATAGGTGACAGGTGACAGGTGACAGGTTATGGGTTAGAGAACTCTTGAGCTGTAATACCAATTCACAAAAAATTTGATACAGATGCAAACGCTAAAAGGTATGCTGAGTCTCAATTTCTTAATTTTGAATTTTGTAGGCTTGCCTTTCCGTAGGGTATTTTGAATTGGTATAACCTGTCACATTCTTAATTTCTCAATTGGATTGGCATGGCTAGATAAGTCATCTTTAAACCACCCAAGGGTGTAAAAATCACTGGAGTCAGTTCTTGATTCAGGTGCATTTGAATTTCTGAGGATGGCAAAGCTTTCAAGCCTTCCATTAAATACTTGACGTTAAAGGCAATGTCTATATTTGTGCCAGAAATTTGAGCAGACATAGACTCTCTGCCACTACCCATTTCTTGAGCTTCACAAGATAAGGTAAGTTCTTGAGCATCACTATCAATTGTGAGTTTAACAATATTATTTTTTTGATCAGCTAATACGGCAATTCGCTCTAATGTACTTAAAAATTGTCGGCGCTCAACTGTTACTTGTCGTTCAAATTGGCGAGGAATAAGTTGCCGATAAGCTGGGTATTGGCCTTCTAATGTCCGACTGGTGAGGCGTTGATTACGCCATGAGAACACAACTTGACCTTGATCTAAATATAGGGCTATGGGTTCATCGGAAGCAGCATTATGAGCTAACATCCGTTCTAGTTCTCTTAATGCTCTAGCTGGTACTGTCACCTCTAGTTGTTGCTCAGTATCTTCCACAGGCTGCTCGTTGCTGGTTTCTACCACTGCGAGGCGATGTCCATCAGTAGCAGCAAATTCCAATGCGTCTTGTTTCACTGTGAGATGAACTCCTGTGAGGACTTGCTTTGTTTCATCCCCACTGGTAGCAAATAATGAACCCCGCAAGCCTTCAATTAATGCTGTGGCGGTGATATTGATGGCTTCGGTGTTTTCAATTAAAGGTAATTCGGGAAACTCTTCCGCACCCATAGCGCGTAACTGATATTGTCCAGTTTTGGGTGTGAGGGTAACAACTAAACCCTCTCCTGTGGCTTTGCTATCTGCCGATTCATCATCTAGGGTAATTTCTCCCTCTGGTAGACGAGAGGTGATATCTACAAGTAACTTAGCAGGAAGTGCGATCGCTCCTCCTTGCCAAACTTCCGCATTAAAGCTGGTGCGAAGACCCAAACTGAGATCAAAGGCTGTTAAGCTTACCTGGTTAGTTTGAGCATCTGCTTGTAGTAGCACATTGGCAAGTACGGGATGAGTCGGCCGTGACGGTACAGCACGACTGACAAGGGAGAGATTGCTACTGAGGTCGCTTTGGGAGCAAACTAATTTCATAGTTAGATTTAGCTGGTGAGTGAATATACTAACATCCCTAGTTCAGTCTGGAGTAGGGATTGGAGAGGAGAGGAGCAGAGGAGAATAACTATTGCCTATTGCCTATTGCCTATTACTTATAGTCTGTGGAAAACTTGTGGAAAACATTGAGGTTTTTTCCACAGGGTAATTATACTTAATGAAGTTTTCCACGAAAATATCAAGTTTTCCACAAAAAAATCACTATTTTTCCACAGAGGAGAAGGAAATTTAAACTGTTTTTATACATTACTTAATATTTTAATTTGTGTTCGGCGAGTGAGATGATTACTGGTTGTGGAAAACAATAAATTATTGTCAAGTTGTTTTATGGGAACGGCTAGTCATATTGATGCGATCGCTCAGTTGACGTAAAGTTTGAGCTAAGGCGCGATCGCTCTCCCGGAGTTGAGTAATTTTGTCACAACTATATAACACCGTTGTATGGTCTTTACCACCAAATTCTTCGCCAATTCTCGGTAAACTCAAATCAGTGTGTTGCCGCATCAGATACATCCCAATTTGACGCGCCCAACTGATTTCTCGGCGACGGGAGTTACCTTTAAGGTCTTCTATGGCAATATTAAAATTGTCAGCTATCACCGTTAAAATCTCTTCCGGTCTAGCTGCGATTTTCTCCGTAGGGGTTTCTAAAACTGGGGCAATGTTTTCTACCGTCATCGGTAAACCCCAAATCGAAATGTAAGCCAACGCCCTGGTTAAAGCTCCTTCTAGTTCCCGAATATTAGAAGTATAATTAGCAGCAATATACTCAATTACATCACGGGGTAGCCTAATATTTTCGTACTCAGATTTTTTTTGCAAAATAGCCATTCTCGTTTCTAAATCTGGAGACTGAATATCAGCAATCAAGCCCATCGAAAATCGGGAACAAAGACGCTCTTGTAATTGAGGTATCTGGTTTGGTGGACGGTCGGAAGCAATCACTACTTGCTTACCAGCTTCATGTAATGTATTAAAAGTATGAAAAAATTCTTCTTGAGTATATTCCTTACCTTCAAGAAACTGGATATCATCTACTAACAACACATCAGCTGCCCGATAATGTTCTCGGAAACTCTGCATACTATCATTACGAATAGCTGTAATTAAATCGTTAGTAAACTGTTCTGTAGAAACATAAAATATCTTAGAATCTGGACAAATTTCTAAGCGATAGTGTCCGATAGCTTGCATGAGATGAGTTTTACCTAAACCGACACCACCACATAAAAATAAAGGGTTAAACTCTCGCCCAGGAGATTCTGCCACAGCTAACGAGGCGGCATGAGCCATACGACTATTTGCACCGACCACAAAGCGAGAAAAGGTATATTTAGAGTTTAATTCTGTAGTTGTTTGCTTTTTTTTCGGAATAGTTTCTGCAAAAATATTGGGAGTGGGTAATTCCCAACCAAGTGCTGATTCTCCCAGTTCACAAACTGCATCACCCTGAACAACTTTAATAGAAATTTCTATAGGATAACCCAAAATATCTTGCACAACATTGGCAATTGTAGTGATGTAATACTTTTGTAACCAATTGCGAGCAAAAGGGTTAGGAGTCATGATTACCAAACAGTTATTTTCTAACCGTTCTGCGCTAGCAGTTTTAATCCACGTTTCAAAGGTGGGACGGGATAATTCGATCTGTAAACGCTCTAATACCTGACTCCATAAACTGTCAATGGGAATTTCCATCATTTACCACCTTTGCTGCTAATCGTCACAATAGAAGATGTGAGCCTCCAACCAGCGCGACTACACGCTAGCAACAGATGAAAGCGACACTTGTTCTTTCCCTGCACCCCTAGTTTCTTGAAAGCAAGCATCAAATTAGATTGAGATGCTCTAGACCCGGAACCAGTTTTTGA